>NZ_QZCX01000029.1:0-222 GCF_026127385.1 Verminephrobacter aporrectodeae subsp. tuberculatae | reverse complement strand
GATTGCCTGCGCTGCTGACCGCAAAGGCCGAGGCGGCTGCGGTGTTGGTGGCATCCAGGTTGCCCTCGTCGATGTAGGTCAGCACCAGTTGGTTGCCGTTGACCGTGGCGGTGTTGATCACCGGGGCCGTGTTGTCTGTTCCGGGTGTGGTGGCCGGCGTGTTGTTCGTCACGGGCTTTGCGCTGAAGCTCACTGCATCGTTGCTTGCCGCGTCCTGAATGA
>NZ_QZCX01000028.1:0-230 GCF_026127385.1 Verminephrobacter aporrectodeae subsp. tuberculatae | reverse complement strand
CTGTCCAACCTGCGCAGGACCGACGGCGGCACCACCTGGGAAGTCACGCTGAAGGCCCCGGAGTCCGCCTCCGTCAGCAGTACGACGGGCAACAAGATAAGCGTGAACCTGGCAGGAATCACCGACCTTGCGGGCAACGCCGGGGTGGGCACGGCGGACTCCACGGTCCGCTACGACATCGACACCGTGCTCCCCAGCGTGACCATCACGCTGGCCGACAGCAGCCTGAC
>NZ_QZCX01000027.1:0-242 GCF_026127385.1 Verminephrobacter aporrectodeae subsp. tuberculatae | reverse complement strand
CCCGATACCGCCACGCTGTTCACGCTGATGGCCGCATTGCCTGCGCTGCTCACCGCAAAGGCCGTGGCGGCTGCGGTGTTCGCGGCGTCCAGGTTGCTCGCGTCGGTGTAGGTCAGCGTCAGTTGGTTGCCGGTGACCTTGGGGCGATGGTCGCCGGTGGTGATCAGCACCGGGGGCGTGGTGTCTGTTGCCGACGTGCCATGGGTCACGGCCTGGTTGCTGAAGCTCACTGCGTCGTTGCC
>NZ_QZCX01000026.1:0-261 GCF_026127385.1 Verminephrobacter aporrectodeae subsp. tuberculatae | reverse complement strand
GGTCGCGCCTCCCTCCACGGTCAGGTCGGCGATGCTGAAGCTGTCGGGGGCTATGTCTTCGGAGAAGCGGATCGTGACGGTGGTGCTTTCGCCCAGGTGCAGTTTGTCGTCACGGAGCGTGATCGGGTTGGTCGCCGCCAGCGTGGGGCGCTTGGTGTCGATGCTGTAGTTGGCGCTGTGGGTGATGCCCACCCCGGCCCTTTCGGCTGCGTTCCTGACCCCGGTCATGTTCACGCCGATGCTGTTGCTCGCGTCCTCCGT
>NZ_QZCX01000025.1:0-261 GCF_026127385.1 Verminephrobacter aporrectodeae subsp. tuberculatae | reverse complement strand
GTGGAGGACGCGAGCAACAGCATCGGCGTGAACATGACCGGGGTCAGGAACGCAGCCGAAAGGGCCGGGGTGGGCATCACCCACAGCGCCAACTACAGCATCGACACCAAGCGCCCCACGCTCGCGGCGACCCACCCGATCACGCTCCGTGACGACAAACTGCACCTGGGCGAAAGCACCACCGCCACGATCCGCTTCTCCGAAGACATAGCCCCCGACAGCTTCAGCATCGCCGACCTGAGCGTGGAGGGAGGCGCGAGG
>NZ_QZCX01000024.1:0-263 GCF_026127385.1 Verminephrobacter aporrectodeae subsp. tuberculatae | reverse complement strand
GCTACGCCGGTGTGGGCAGCGCCAGCAGCGCCAACTACACCGTGAACACCGGAGCGCAAGACACGACGGCCCCGGTACTCGACACGGCCACGGTCCGCGGCAACCAACTGGTGCTGCGCTTCAACGACGCGAACCCATTGGACGCGACCCTGGAGCACAAGCCGGCGGGCGATGCCTTTACGGTGCGCGTCGGCAGCGCGGCGAACGCCGTCACCGCGGTCGCCGTGGACGCGCAGGCCAAGACCGTCACGCTGACGCTGAGC
>NZ_QZCX01000023.1:0-272 GCF_026127385.1 Verminephrobacter aporrectodeae subsp. tuberculatae | reverse complement strand
ACCCCCGTGGCGCATGGTCAGAGCGTGACCGTTGCCTACAGCGACCCCACGGCCAACGACGACACCCGCGCGATACAGGACACTGCCGGCAACGACGTGGCCAGCTTCGCGGCCACTGCGGTGCGCAACGACACACCAGCAGACACCACGGGCCCCACGCTGGCGGCGACCAACCCGATCACGATCGGCGACGACAAACTGCACCTGGGCGAGAGCACCACCGTCGTCATCCGCTTCTCCGAAGACATTGACGCCAACAGCTTCAGCATCGA
>NZ_QZCX01000022.1:0-290 GCF_026127385.1 Verminephrobacter aporrectodeae subsp. tuberculatae | reverse complement strand
CGGGCAACCTGGACGCGGACGCGACCCACAAGCCGGCGAGCGGAGCCTTTACGGTGCTGGTCAATGGCGTCGCGAATGCCGTCACCAACGTCAGCGTCGAGCCCCAAGCCAAAACCGTCACGCTCACGCTGAGCACGGCGGTCACCCCCGGCCAGACGGTCACCGTGGCCTACACCGACCCCACGACCGGCAACGACGCCAACGCCATACAGGACGCCGCAGGCAACGACGCGGCCAGCTTTGCTGCTACCGCGGTGACCAACGACACATCAGCGTCAGCAGACACCACG
>NZ_QZCX01000021.1:0-350 GCF_026127385.1 Verminephrobacter aporrectodeae subsp. tuberculatae | reverse complement strand
GACGCTGACGCTGAGTCGCGCCGTGGCCAACTCTGAGAGCGTGACCGTCAGCTACACCAAGCCCGAATCCGGCAACGTGGTGGAGGACGCTGCGGGCAATGACGCAGCGGACTTCAGCAGTCAGACTGTGACCAACAACACGCCTGCGCCCTCACCTTCCCCTGCGCCCGGGCCCGGGCCCGGGCGCAGGGGAAGGTGAGGGCGCAGGCGTGTTGTTGGTCACAGTCTGACTGCTGAAGTCCGCTGCGTCATTGCCCGCAGCGTCCTCCACCACGTTGCCGGATTCGGGCTTGGTGTAGCTGACGGTCACGCTCTCAGAGTTGGCCACGGCGCGACTCAGCGTCAGCGTC
>NZ_QZCX01000020.1:0-372 GCF_026127385.1 Verminephrobacter aporrectodeae subsp. tuberculatae | reverse complement strand
GCTGCCGGCAACGACGTGGCCAGCTTCGCGGCCACCGCGGTGCGCAACGACACGCCAGCAGACACCACGGGCCCCACGCTGGCGGCGACCAACCCGATCACGATCACCGACGACAAACTGCACCTGGGCGAGAGCACCACCGTCGTCATCCGCTTCTCCGAAGACATCGACGCCAGCAGCTTCAGCATCGACGACCTGACGGTGGGCGGAGGCGCAACGCTGTCCAACCTGCGCAGCACCGGCGGCGGCACCACCACCTGGGAGATCACGCTGACGGCCCCGGGGCCCATTGAGCAGGCCTTGAATCCTGCCTCCGTCAACAGTTCGACGGGCAACAAGATTCGCGTGAACCTGGCCCAAATCACCGACCTC
>NZ_QZCX01000002.1:0-1572162 GCF_026127385.1 Verminephrobacter aporrectodeae subsp. tuberculatae | reverse complement strand
GCGACGTCAGCAGCAGCAACTACAGCGTGGACACCGTGGCGCCGCAGTTGCTGAGCATCGTGCTCGACGACAGCGCGCTGAAAATCGGCGAGACGGCCCACGTCACCGTCACCTTCAGCAAGGCGGTCGATGGCTTTGGCGCCGCGCACCTGACCGTCTCCGATGGCACGCTCAGCGCACTCACGCGCAGCACCGACGGCCTGACATGGACCGGCACGCTGACCCCGGCAGCGAACACCACGGCAGCGAGCAACGCCATCAGCGTGAACAACCTCAGCGGCGTCGCGGACGCTGCCGGCAACCCGGCCACGGGCAGCCCAAGCAGCGAAAACTACGCCGTGGACACCGCAGCGCCCACGCTGACCAGCATCGCCGTCGGCGCCAGCGCGCTCAAGGCCGGCGAGACGGCCACCGTCACCATCAGCTTCAGCGAAGCGGTCAATGGCTTGACCGCCGCACACCTGACCACTCCCAATGGCACGCTCGGCGCGCTCACGCGCAGCGCCGACGGCCTGACATGGACCGGCACGCTGACCCCGGCAGCGAACACCACGGCGGCGAGCAACGCCATCAGCGTGAACAACCTCAGCGGCGTCGCGGACGCTGCCGGCAACCCGGCCACGGGCAGCGCCGTCAGCAGCGAAAACTACGCCGTGGACACCGCCTCGCCCACGCTGACCAGCATCGCCGTCGGCGCCAGCGCGCTCAAGGCCGGCGAGACGGCCAGCGTCACCATCAGCTTCAGCGAAGCGGTGAGCGGCTTTGGCAAGGAGAACCTGAACGTGCCCGGCGGCACGCTGTCCGATCTGAGCGCGTCCGAAGGCGGCAAGGTCTGGACCGGCACGCTGACCCCCGCGGTGAACACCACGGCGGCGAGCAACGCCATCAGCGTAAACAACCTCAGCGGCGTCGCGGACGCTGCCGGTAACCCGGCCACGGGCAGCGACGTCGCCAGCGGAAACTACGCCGTGGACACCGCCGTGCCCACGCTCAGCAGCATCGCCATCGACGACCGCGCGCTCAAGGCCGGCGAGACGGCCAGCGTCACCATCACCTTCAGCGAAGCGGTGAGCGGCTTTGGCAAAACGAACCTGAACGTGCCCCACGGCACGCTGTCCGATCTGACCAGTTCCGAAGGCGGCAAGGTCTGGACCGGCACGCTGACCCCGGCGGCCAACACCACGGCGGCGAGCAACGCCATCAGCGTAAACACCCTCAGCGGCACCGCGGACGCTGCCGGCAACCCGGCCACGGGCAGCGACGTCACGAGCGAAAACTACGCCGTGGACACCGTGCGGCCCGCGCTGCGCGCGAGCAACGCCATCACGCTCAGCGAGCGCAGCTTGGCCTCCGGAAAAACCGCCAGCGTCAGCTTCCACTTCAACACGGCGGTGCAGGACATCTCCGCCGCCGCGAGCGCGAGCAACGGCGCGCTGTCCGACTGGAGTGCCAACGCAGACGGCACGGTCTGGAGCGCCACCCTGACGCCCACGGCGAACGTGGAGGCCAGCACCAACCAGGTCACGCTGGACCCTGCCCACGTGCACAGCGTCACCGGCAACGCCGGCGAGGGGACCCCCGGGCAGTCGGAAAACTACGTGGTCGACACCTCGGTTCCGACGTTCGAGCACGCCACGGCCAACGGACGCGATCTGGTGCTCAGCTATACCGAAGCCAGCAGCCTGGGTCTGGACGAGACGAATACGGCCCCCGCAACGGCCTTTGCGGTGAGCAGCAGCAGCGGTCTGACCATCCGCGTCGAGAGCGCCACGGTGAATGCCCTGGCCAAGACCGTCACGCTGCGCCTGAACCGCGACGTGGACAGCATCGAGACGCTGAACGTGGGCTACACCCGGCCCGCGAGCGGCAACAACGTGCTGCAGGACGCAGCCGGCAACGACGCGGCGAATCTCACGAGCCAGGCGGTAACGAATAACTCCGCGGCCGACACCACGGCCCCCGTGCTCAGCACGGCCACGGTCAGCGGGCGCGAGTTGGTGCTGAGCTACACCGAGGCCAGCAGCCTGGGCCTGGACGCGGCGCATACGCTCCCCGCCACGGCCTTTGCGGTGAGCAGCGCCAGCGGCGTGGCCATAGCCGTCGAGAACGTCACGGTGAGCGCCACGGCCAAGACCGTCACGCTGCACCTGAGCCGTGACGTGGACAGCACCGAGGCAGTGAGCGTGGGCTACACCCGGCCCGCGAGCGGCAACGTGCTCCAGGACGCAGCCGGCAACGCCGCGGCGAATCTCATCGCCCAGACGGTCAGCAACAGCACCGCAGCCGACACCACGGCGCCGGTGCTCGACACGGCCACGGTCAACGGGAACGATCTGGTACTGACCTACACCGAGGCGAGCAGCCTGGGTCTGGACGCGGTGCATACGGCCCCCGCCACGGCCTTTGCGGTCAGCAGCGGCAGTGGCCTGGCCATAAGCGTCGAGCGCGCCGCGGTGGACGCCACGGCCAAGACCGTGACCCTGCGCCTGAGCCGTGCCGTGGACCACGGCGAGACCGTGAACCTGAGCTACACCCGGCCCGCGAGCGGCAACGAGGTCCTGCAGGACGCCGCCGGCAACGCCGCGGACAGCATCATCCACCAGGTGGTGAGCAACAACTCCGCAGCCGATACCACGGCCCCGGTGATCCACAGCATCACGGTCACCGGGCGCGATCTGGTGCTCAGCTACACCGAGGCGAGCAGCCTGGGTCTGGACGCGACGCATACCGCCCCCATCACGGCCTTCGCGGTGAGCAGCAGCAGCGGCGTCGCCATAGGCGTCGAGAGCGCCGCGGTGGACGCCACGGCCAAGACCGTCACGCTGCGCCTGAGCCGCACCGTGGACAGCAGCGAGACGGTGGACGTGAACTACACCCGGCCCGCGGCTGGCCCCGACGTCATACAGGACGCAGCCGGCAACGACGCGGACAACCTCACGCACCAGGCAACGACGAACCACTCCGCGCCCGACACCACGGCCCCGGTGATCAGCGGCGCGACGGTCAGCGGACGCGAGCTGGTGCTCAGCTACACCGAAGCGAGCGGCCTGGGTCTGGACGCGGCGCATACGGCCCTCGCCACGGCCTTTGCGGTCAGCAGCGCCAGTGGCGTGGCCATCAGCGTGGACAACGTCACGGTGGATGCCACGGGCAAGAGCATCACCCTGCACCTGAGCCGTGACGTGGACAACGGCGAGGTGGTGCGCGTGAACTACACCAAGCCCACGACCGACAACGTGCTGCAGGACGCCGCCGGCAACGACGCGGACAACCTCATCAACCAGGCGGTCACGAACAGTTCTGCAGCCGACACCACGGCCCCGGTGCTCGACACGGCCACGGTCAACGCAAACGCTCTGGTGCTGACTTACACCGAGGCAAGCAGCCTGGGGCTGGACGCAATCAATACGGCCCCCGCCACGGCCTTTGCGGTCAGCAGCACCAGCGGCCTCGCGATCGCCGTGGACAACGCCACGGTGGACGCCACGGCCAAGACCGTCACGCTGCACCTGAGCCGTGCCGTGGACCACGGCGAGGTGGTGAACGTGAGCTACACCCGGCCCGCGGGCGGCAACGGCGTGCTGCAAGATGCAGCGGGCAATGACGCGGCGAACCTCACGAATCAGGCGGTAACGAACAGCTCCGCAGCCGATACCACGGCGCCGGTGTTCAGCACGGCCACGGTCAGCGGGCGCGATCTGGTGTTGGCGTACACCGAGGCGAGCAGCCTGGGCCTGGACGAGACGAATCCGGTGGATGCCGCAGCCTTTGCCGTGAGCAGCGCCAGTGGCGTCGCCATCAGCATCGACAGCGTCACGGTGAACGCCACAGCCAAGACCGTCACGCTGCGCCTGAACCGTGACGTGGACAGCGGCGAGGCGGTGAGCCTCCGCTACACCCGGCCCGCAAGCGGCAACGTGCTGCAGGACGCTGCCGGCAATGACGCAGCGAATCTCGCAGACCAGGTGGTAACGAATAACTCCGCGACCGACACCACGGCGCCGGTGCTCGGCAGCGCCACGGTCAGCGGGCGTGATCTGGTACTGACCTACACCGAGAGCAGCAGCCTGGGACTGGACGCAACAAATACGGCCCCCGCAACGGCCTTTGCGGTGAGCAGCGCCAGCGGCGTCGCCATCGCCGTGGACAAGGTCACGGTGAACGCCACGGCCAAGACCATCACGCTGCGCCTGAGCCGTGACGTGGACAGCAGCGAGGCGGTGAGCCTGAGCTACACCCGGCCCGCGACCGGCAACGACGTGCTGCAAGACGCGGCCGGCAATGACGCGGCCAACCTCACGAGCGAGGCGGTGACGAACAGTTCCGCGGCCGACACCACGGCGCCGGTGCTCGGCAGCGCCACGGTCAGCGGGCACGATCTGGTACTGACCTACACCGAGGCAAGCAGCCTGGGCCTGGATTCGGTCCACACGGCCCCCGCGGCGGCCTTTGCGGTGAGCAGCGCCAGCGGCCTGGCCATCAGCGTCGAGAGCGTCGCGGTGGATCCCACGGCCAAGACCGTCACGCTGCACCTGAACCGCGCCGTGGACAGCGGCGAAGTGGTGAGTCTGAACTACACCAAGCCAGCGACCGGCAACGACGTGCTGCAAGACGCAGCCGGCAATGACGCGGAAAACCTCACGAACCAGGCGGCGGTGAACCACTCCGCAGCCGATACCACGGCCCCCGTGCTCAGCACGGCAACGGTCAGCGGCCGCGATCTGGTGCTGACTTACACGGAGGCCAGCAGCCTGGGTCTGGACGCGGCCCATACGCCCCCCTCCACGGCCTTTGCGGTCAACAGCGCCAGCGGCGTCGCCATTGCAGTCGAGAACGTCGCGATCAATGCCACGGCCAAGACCGTCACGCTGCACCTGAGCCGTGACGTGGACAGCACCGAGGTGGTAAGCCTCGGCTACACCCGACCCGCAACCGGCAACGACGTGCTGCAGGACGTGGCAGGCAATGACGCGGCGAATCTCACGGACCAGGCGGTGACGAACAACTCCGGAGCCGATACCACGGCCCCGGTGCTCAGCAGCGCCACGGTCAGCGAGCGCAATCTGGTATTGACCTACACGGAGGCCAGCAGCCTGGGCCTGGACGCGGTGCACACGGCCCCCGCAACGGCCTATGCGGTGAGCAGCGCCAGCGGCGTCGCCATAGCCGTCAATAGCGTCACGGTGGATGCGACAGCCAAGACCGTGACCCTGCTCCTGAGTCGTTCCGTGGACAGCGTCGAGGCGGTGAGCCTGAACTACACCCGGCCCGCAACCGGCAACGACGTGCTGCAGGACGCGGCAGGAAACGACGCGGCCAACCTCACGAACCAGGCGGTAACGAATAACTCCGCAGCCGACACCACGGCCCCCCTGCTCAGCGCCGCCGTGGTCAACGGGCACTTTCTGGCGCTGAGCTATACCGAGGCCAGCAGCCTGGGTCTGGACGAGACGAATACAGCCCCCACCACGGCCTTTGCGGTAAACAGCGCCAGCGGCCTGGCCATCGCCGTGAATAGCGTCACGGTAAATGCCTTGGCCAGGACCGTCACGCTGCACCTGAGCCGCGACGTGGACGGCGGCGAGGCGATAACCCTGAGCTACACCAAGCCTGCAACCGGCAATCAGGTGCTGCAAGACGCAGCGGGCAATGACGCGGCCAACCTCACGAACGAGGTGGTGAGAAACAACTCCGCGGCCGACACCACGGCGCCCGTGCTTGGCAGCGCCACGGTCAGCGGGCGCGATCTGGTACTGACCTATACCGAGGTCAGCAGCCTGGGTCTGGATGCAGTGAATACGGCCCCCGCGACGGCCTTTGCGGTGAGCAGCGCCAGCGGCGTGGCCATAACCGTCGAGAACGTCACGGTCCATGCCACGGCCAAAACCGTCACGCTGCACCTGAGCCGTGACGTGGACAGCACCGAGGCGGTGAGCCTGAGCTACACCCGGCCCGCGGGCGACAACGTGCTGCAAGACGTGGCCGGCAATGACGCGGCCAACCTCACGGACCAGGCGGTGACGAACCACTCCGGAGCCGATACCACGGCTCCGGTGCTCAGCAGCGCCACGGTCAGCGACCGCAATCTGGTATTGACCTACACCGAGGCCAGCAGCCTGGGCCTGGACGCCATCAACACGGCCCCCGCCGCGGCCTTTGCAGTGAGCAGCGCCAGCGGCCTGGCCATAGCCGTCGATAGCGTCGCGGTCGATGCCACGGCCAAGACCGTCACGTTGCGCCTGAGCCGTTCCGTGGACAGCACCGAGGTGGTAACCCTCAGCTACACCCGGCCCGCAAGCGGCAACGACGTGCTGCAAGACGCAGCGGGCAATGACGCGGCCAACCTCACGAGTCAGGCGGTAACGAATAACTCCGCGGCCGATACCACGGCGCCCGTGCTCAGCACGGCAACGGTCACCGGAAACGATCTGGTATTGACCTACACCGAGGCCAGCAGCCTGGGTCTGGACGCCATCAACACGGCCCCCGCCACGGCCTTTGCGGTGAGCAGCGCCAGCGGTGTGGCCATCACCGTCGATAGCCTCACGGTGGATCCCACGGCCAAGACCGTCACGCTGCACCTGAGCCGTGCCGTGGACAGCGGCGAGGCCGTGACCCTGAACTACATCCGGCCCGAGACCGGCAATCACGCGCTGCAAGACGCAGCGGGCAATGACGCGGCCAACCTCACGAATCAGGCGATCACGAATAACTCCGCGGCCGACACCACGGCGCCCGTGCTCGGCAGCGCCACAGTCAGCGGGCGCGAACTGGTACTGACCTATACCGAGGCCAGCAGCCTGGGTCTGGATGCAGTGAATACGGCCCCCGCGACGGCCTTTGCGGTGAGCAGCGCCAGCGGCGTGGCCATAACCGTCGAGAACGTCACGGTCCATGCCACGGCCAAGACCGTCACGCTGCACCTGAGCCGTGACGTGGACAGCACCGAGGCGGTGAGCCTGAGCTACACCCGGCCCGCGGGCGACAACGTGCTGCAAGACGCTGCCGGCAATGACGCGGCCAACCTCACGGACCAGGCGGTGACGAACAACTCCGGAGCCGACACCACGGCCCCGGTGCTCAGCAGCGCCACGGTCAGCGACCGCAATCTGGTATTGACCTACACCGAGGCCAGCAGCCTGGGCCTGGACGCCATCAACACGGCCCCCGCCGCGGCCTTTGCAGTGAGCAGCGCCAGTGGCCTCGCCATAGCCGTCGAGAACGTCGCGGTCGATGCCACGGCCAAGACCGTCACGCTGCGCCTGAGCCGTTCCGTGGACAGCGGCGAGGCCGTGACCCTGAGCTACACCAAGCCCGCAACCGGCAACGACGTGCTGCAAGACGCAGCAGGCAATGACGCGGAAAACCTCACGAATCGGGCGGTAACGAATAACTCCGCGGCCGATACCACGGCGCCCGTGCTCAGCACGGCAACGGTCAGCGGGCGCAATCTGGTGCTGACTTACACAGAGGCCAGCAGCCTGGGTCTGGACGCGAACAACACGGCCCCTGCCACGGCCTTTGCGGTAAGCAGCGCCAGCGGTGTGGCCATCACCGTCGATAGCCTCACGGTGGATCCCACGGCCAAGACCGTCACGCTGCACCTGAGCCGTGCCGTGGACAGCGGCGAGGCCGTGACCCTGAACTACATCCGGCCCGAGACCGGCAATCACGTGCTGCAAGACGCGGCGGGCAATGACGCGGCCAATCTCACGAGCCAGGCGGTAACGAATAACTCCGCAGCCGACACCACGGTGCCCGTGCTCGGCAGCGCCACGGTCAGCGGCCGCGATCTGGTACTGACCTATACCGAGGCCAGCAGCCTGGGCCTGGACGCAATCCATACGGCTCCCGCGACGGCCTATGCAGTGAGCAGCGCCAGCGGCGTGGCCATCACCGTCGAGAACGTCACGGTGAATGCCACGGCCAAGACCGTCACGCTGCATCTGAGCCGTGACGTGGACAGCACCGAGGTGCTGAGCCTGAACTACACCCGGCCCGCAAGCGGCAACGACGTGCTGCAAGACGCAGCAGGCAATGACGCGGCCAACCTCACGAATCAGACGGTGAGCAACGGCTCCGCAGCCGATACCACGGCCCCGGTCCTTGGCAGCGCCACCGTCAACGGGCACGATCTGGTGCTGACTTACACGGAGGCCAGTAGCCTGGGTCTGGACGCGGTGCACACGGCCCCCGCTGCGGCCTTTGCAGTGAGCAGCGCCAGCGGCGTCGCCATAGCCGTCGATAGCGTCGCGGTCGATGCCACGGCCAAGACCGTCACGCTGCGCCTGAGCCGTTCCGTGGACAGCGGCGAGGTGGTAGCCCTTAGCTACACCCGGCCCGCAACCGGCAACGACGTGCTGCAAGACGCAGCAGGCAATGGCGCGGAAAACCTCATAAACCGGGCGGTGACGAACAACTCCGCAGCCGACACCACGGCCCCCGTGCTCAGCACGGCAACGGTCAGCGGGCACGATCTGGTGCTGACTTACACAGAGGCCAGCAGCCTGGGTCTGGACGCCACGAACACGGCCCCCGCCACGGCCTTTGCAGTGAGCAGCGCCAGCGGTGTGGCCATCACCGTCGATAGCCTCACGGTGGATCCCAGGGCCAAGACCGTCACGCTGCACCTGAGCCGTGCCGTGGACAGCGGCGAGGCCGTGACCCTGAACTACACCCGACCCGCGACCGGCAATAACGTGCTGCAAGACGCAGCGGGCAATGACGCGGCCAACCTCACGAACCAGGCGGTGAGCAACGGCTCCGCAGCCGACACCACGGCCCCCGTACTCGGCAGCGCCACGGTCAGCGGGCGCGATCTGGTACTGACCTATACCGAGACCAGCAGCCTGGGCCTGGACGCCATCAACACGGCCCCCGCCACGGCCTATGCAGTCAGCAGCGCCAGTGGCGTGGCCATAGCCGTCGATAGCGCCGCGGTGAATGCCACGGCCAAGACCGTGACGCTGCTCCTGAGCCGTGACGTGGACAGCACCGAGGTGCTGAGCCTGAACTACACCCGGCCCGCGGCTGGCCCCGACGTGCTGCAAGACGCAGCAGGCAATGGCGCGGCCAACCTCACGAACCAGGCGGTGAGCAACGGCTCCGCAGCCGATACCACGGCCCCGGTCCTTGGCAGCGCCACGGTCAACGGGAACGATCTGGTGCTGACTTACACGGAGGCCAGCAGCCTGGGTCTGGACGCCATCAACACGGCCCCCGCCGCGGCCTTTGCAGTGAGCAGCGCCAGTGGCCTCGCCATAACCGTCGAGAGCGTCACGGTCCATGCCACGGCCAAGACCGTCACGCTGCGCCTGAGTCGTGCCGTGGACAGCGGCGAGGCCGTGACCCTGAACTACACCCGGCCCGCAACCGGCAATAACGTACTGCAAGACGCAGCCGGCAACGACGCGGCCAACCTCACGAATCAGGCGGTAACGAACAGCTCCGCAGCCGATACCACGGCGCCCGTGCTCGGCAGCGCCACGGTCAGCGGGCGCGAGCTGGTGCTGACCTATACCGAGGTGAGCAGCCTGGGCCTGGACGCCATCCATACGCCCCCTGCCACGGCCTATGCGGTGAGCAGCGCCAGCGGCGTGGCCATAGTCGTCGAGAACGTCACGGTCCATGCCACGGCCAAGACCGTCACGCTGCATCTGAGCCGTGACGTGGACAGCACCGAGGTGGTAAGCCTCGGCTACACCCGGCCCGAGACCGGCAACGGCGTGCTGCAGGACGCTGCCGGCAACGACGCGGCCAACCTCACGAACCAGGCGGTGAGCAACAGCTCCGCAGCCGACACCACGGCCCCCGTGTTCGGCAGCGCCGCGGTCAGCGGCCGCAATTTGGTACTGACTTACACGGAGGCCAGCAGCCTGGGTCTGGACGCTGTCCATACGGCCCCCACGACGGCCTTTGCGGTGAGCAGCGTCAGCGGCCTGGCCATAACCGTCGAGAGCGTCACGGTAAACGCCACGGCCAAGACCGTGACCCTGCTCCTGAACCGTGGCGTGGACAGCGGCGAAGCGGTGAGCCTGAGCTACACCAAACCCGCAACCGGCAACGATGTGCTGCAAGACGCCGCCGGCAATGACGCGGAAAACCTCACGAACCGGGCGGTGGCGAACAACTCCGCGGCCGACACCACGGCCCCGGTGCTCAGCAGCGCCACGGTCACCGGAAACGATCTGGTATTGAGCTACACCGAGGCGAGCAGCCTGGGCCTGGACGCGACCAACACGGCCCCCGCCACGGCCTATGCAGTCAGCAGCGCCAGTGGCGTGGCCATAGCCGTCGATAGCGCCGCGGTGAATGCGACGGCCAAGACCGTGACCCTGCGCCTGAACCGTGCCGTGGACAGCGGCGAGGCCGTGACCCTGAACTACACCCGGCCCGCAACCGGCAACAAGGTCCTGCAAGACGCCGCCGGCAACGACGCGGACAACCTCACGAACCAGGTGGTGACGAACCACTCCGCAGCCGACACCACGGCCCCCGTGCTCAGCACGGCAACGGTCAGCGGGCGCGATCTGGTGCTGAGCTATACGGAGGCCAGCAGCCTGGGCCTGGACGCGGCAAATCCGGTGGGCGCTGCGGCCTTTGCGGTAAGCAGCGCCAGCGGTGTCGCCATCACCGTCGAGAGCGTCACGGTAGGCGCCACGGCCAAGACCGTCACGCTGCACCTGAGCCGTGACGTGGACAGCACCGAGGCGGTGAGCATGAGCTACACCCGGCCCGCAACCGGCAACGTGCTGCAAGACGTGGCCGGCAATGACGCGGACAGCCTCACGAGCCAGGCGGTGACGAACAATTCCGGAGCCGATACCACGGTCCCGGTGCTCAGCAGCGCCACGGTCAGCGAGCGCAATCTGGTGTTGACTTACACGGAGGCCAGCAGCCTGGGCCTGGACGCGGTGCACACGGCCCCCGCAACGGCCTATGCGGTGAGCAGCGCCAGCGGCGTGGCCATAGCCGTCAATAGCGTCATGGTGGATGCGACAGCCAAGACCGTGACCCTGCTCCTGAGTCGTTCCGTGGACAGCGTCGAGGCGGTGAGCGTGAGCTACACCCGGCCCGCGACCGGCAACGACGTGCTGCAGGACGCAGCAGGAAACGACGCGGCCAACCTCACGAGCCAGGCGGTAACGAATAACTCCGCAGCCGACACCACGGCCCCCGTGCTCAACGCCACCGTGGTCAATGGGCACTTTCTGGCGCTGAGCTATACCGAGGCCAGCAGCCTGGGTCTGGACGAGACGAATACAGCCCCCACCACGGCCTTTGCAGTGAACAGCGCCAGCGGCCTGGCCATCGCCGTGAATAGCGTCACGGTAAATGCCTTGGCCAGGACCGTCACGCTGCACCTGAGCCGCGACGTGGACAGCGGCGAGACGATAACCCTGAGCTACACCAAGCCTGCAACCGGAAACAAGGTGCTGCAAGACGCCGCGGGCAACGACGCGGCCAACCTCACGAACGAGGTGGTGAGAAACAACTCCGCGACCGACACCACGGCGCCCGTGCTCGGCAGTGCCACGGTCAGCGGGCGCGAGCTGGTACTGACCTATACCGAGGTCAGCAGCCTGGGTCTGGATGCCACCCATACGCCCCCCTCCACGGCCTTTGCGGTCAGCAGCGCCAGCGGCGTGGCCATAACCGTCGAGAACGTCACGGTCCATGCCACGGCCAAGACCGTGACCCTGCACCTGAGCCGTGACGTGGACAGCACCGAGGTGGTGAGCCTCGGCTACACCCGGCCCGCAACCGGCAACGTGCTGCAAGACGCTGCCGGCAATGACGCGGCCAACCTCACGAACCAAGCGGTGAGCAACGGCTCCGCAGCCGATACCACGGCCCCGGTGCTTGGCAGCGCCACGGTTAGCGGACACGATCTGGTACTGACTTACACGGAGGCCAGCAGCCTGGGCCTGGACGCGGTGCATATGGCCCCCGCTGCGGCCTTTGCGGTGAGCAGCGCCAGCGGCCTGGCCATAGCCGTCGATAGCGTCGCGGTCGATGCCACGGCCAAGACCGTCACGCTGCGCCTGAGCCGTTCCGTGGACAGCGGCGAGGTGGTGACCCTGAACTACACCAAGCCAGCAACCGGCAACGACGTGCTGCAAGACGCAGCGGGCAATGACGCGGCCAACCTCACGAATCAGTCGGTAACGAATAACTCCGCGGCCGATACCACGGCGCCCGTGCTCAGCACGGCAACGGTCAGCGGGCGCGATCTGGTGCTGACTTACACAGAGGCCAGCAGCCTGGGCCTGGACGCCATCAACACGGCCCCCGCGACGGCCTTTGCAGTCAGCAGCGCCAGCGGCGTGGCCATCACCGTCGATAGCCTCACGGTGGATCCCACGGCCAAGACCGTCACGCTGCTCCTGAGCCGTGCCGTGGACAGCGGCGAGGTCGTGACCCTGAACTACATCCGGCCCGAGACCGGCAATCACGTGCTGCAAGACGCGGCGGGCAATGACGCGGCCAATCTCACGAGCCAGGCGGTAACGAATAACTCCGCAGCCGACACCACGGTGCCCGTGCTCGGCAACGCCACGGTCAGCGGCCGCGATCTGGTACTGACCTATACCGAGACCAGCAGCCTGGGCCTGGACGCAATCCATACGGCTCCCGCGACGGCCTATGCAGTGAGCAGCGCCAGCGGCGTGGCCATCACCGTCGAGAACGTCACGGTGAATGCCACGGCCAAGACCGTCACGCTGCACCTGAGCCGTGACGTGGACAGCACCGAGGTGCTGAGCCTGAACTACACCCGGCCCGCAAGCGGCAACGACGCGCTGCAAGACGCGGCAGGCAATGGCGCGGCCCACCTCACGAACCAGGCGGTAAGCAACGGCTCCGCAGCCGATACCACGGCCCCGGTCCTTGGCAGCGCCACGGTCAGCGGGCACGATCTGGTGCTGACTTACACGGAGGCCAGCAGCCTGGGTCTGGACGCCATCAACACGGCCCCTGCCGCGGCCTTTGCAGTAAGCAGCGCCAGCGGCGTGGCCATAACCGTCGAGAGCGTCACGGTAAGCGCCACGGCCAAGACCGTCACGCTGCACCTGAACCGTGCCGTGGACAGCGGCGAGGCCGTGACCCTGAACTACACCCGGCCCGCAACCGGCAACGACGTGCTGCAAGACGCAGCGGGCAATGACGCGGCCAACCTCACGGCCCAGGCGGTGACGAACAACTCCGTAGCCGATACCACGGCGCCCGTGTTCGGCAGCGCCACGGTCAGCGGCCGCAATCTGGTACTGACTTACACCGAGGCCAGCAGCCTGGGCCTGGACGCAACCCATACGGCCCCCGCGACGGCCTATGCGGTAAGCAGCGCCAGCGGCGTCGCCATCAGTGTCGAGAACGTCACGGTCAACGCCACGGCCAAGACCGTGACGCTGCACCTGAGCCGTGACGTGGACAGCACCGAGGTGCTGAGCCTGAACTACACCCGGCCCGAGACCGGCAACGACGTGCTGCAGGACGCTGCCGGCAATGACGCGGCCAACCTCACGAACCAGGTGGTCACCAACGGCTCCGCAACCGATACCACGGCCCCCGTGCTCAGCAGCGCCGCAGTCAGCGGCCGCAATTTGGTGCTGACTTACACGGAGGCCAGCAGCCTGGGTCTGGACGCTGCCCATACGGCCCCCACGACGGCCTTTGCGGTAAACAGCGCCAGTGGCCTGGCCATAACCGTCGAGAGCGTCACGGTAAACGCCACGGCCAAGACCATGACCCTGCTCCTGAACCGTGACGTGGACAGCACCGAGGTGGTCAGCCTCGGCTACACCCGGCCCGCAACCGGCAACGACGTGCTGCAAGACGCCGCGGGCAATGACGCGGCCAACCTCACGAACCAGGCGGTGACCAACGGCTCCGCGGCCGACACCACGGCCCCCGTGCTCAGCAGCGCCACGGTCACCGGAAACGATCTGGTGCTGACCTACACCGAGGCGAGCAGCCTGGGCCTGGACGCGACCAACACGGCCCCCGCCGCGGCCTTTGCGGTGAGCAGCACCAGTGGCGTGGCCATAACCGTCGAGCGCGTCACGGTGAACGCCACGGCCAAGACCGTGACCCTGCGCCTGAACCGTGCCGTGGACAGCGGCGAGGCGCTGAGCCTGAACTACACCCGGCCCGCAACCGGCAACGACGTGCTGCAAGACGCAGCGGGCAATGACGCGGCCAACCTCACGAACCAGGCGGTGACCAACGGCTCCGCAGCCGATACCACGGCCCCGGTGCTCGGCAGCGCCACGGTCAGCGGGCGTGATCTGGTGCTGAGCTATACCGAGGCCAGCAGCCTGGGCCTGGACGCGGCAAATCCGGTGGGCGCTGCGGCCTTTGCGGTGAGCAGCGCCAGCGGCGTCGCCATCAGCGTCGAGAGCGTCACGGTAGGCGCCACGGCCAAGACCGTCACGCTGCACCTGAGCCGTGACGTGGACAGCACCGAGGCGGTGAGCATGAGCTACACCAAGCCCGCAACCGGCAACGTGCTGCAAGACGCTGCCGGCAATGACGCGGACAGCCTCACGAACCAGGCGGTGATCAATGGCTCGGCAGCCGATACCACGGCCCCGGTGCTCAGCAGCGCCACGGTCAGCGGGCACGATCTGGTACTGACTTACACCGAGGCCAGCAGCCTGGGCCTGGACGCGGTGCATACGGCTCCCGTGACGGCCTATGCGGTGAGCAGCGCCAGCGGCGTCGCCATAAGCGTCGAGAGCGTCACGGTGAACGCCACGGCCAAGACCGTCACGCTGCGCCTGAACCGTGACGTGGACAGCAGCGAAGCGCTGAGCCTGAACTACACCCGGCCCGCGACCGGCAACGACGTGCTGCAGGACGTGGCCGGCAACGACGCGACCAAGCTCACGAACCAGGCGGTAACGAACAACTCCGCAGCCGATACCACGGCCCCCGTGCTCAGCGCCGCCGTGGTCAACGGGCACTTTCTGGCGCTGAGCTATACCGAGGCCAGCAGCCTGGGTCTGGACGAGACGCATACAGCCCCCGCCACGGCCTTTGCCGTGAGCAGCGCCAGCGGCGTCGCCATAGCCGTCGATAGCGTCACGGTGAATGCCTTGGCCAAGACCGTCACGCTGCGCCTGAGCCGCGACGTGGACAGCGGCGAGGCGGTGAACGTGAGCTACACCAAGCCTGCAAGCGGAAACAACGTGCTGCAAGACGCAGCGGGCAACGACGCGGCCAACCTCACGAACGAGGTGCTGAGAAACAACTCCGCCGCCGACACCACGGCGCCCGTGCTCGGCAGCGCCACGGTCAGCGGGCGCGAGCTGGTGTTGACCTACACGGAGGTGAGCAGCCTGGGTCTGGCCGCAACCCATACGGCCCCCGCGACAGCCTTTGCGGTGAGCAGCGCCAGCGGCCTGGCCATAGCCGTCGAGAACGTCACGGTGAATGCCACGGCCAAGACCGTGACCCTGCACCTGAGCCGTGACGTGGACAGCACCGAGGTGCTGAGCCTGAACTACACCCGGCCCGCGGCTGGCCCCGACGTGCTGCAAGACGCAGCAGGCAATGGCGCGGCCAACCTCACGAACCAGACGGTAAGCAACGGCTCCGCAGCCGATACCACGGCCCCGGTCCTTGGCAGTGCAACGGTCAGCGGGCACGATCTGGTGCTGACTTACACGGAGGCCAGCAGCCTGGGTCTGGACGCGGTGCACACGGCTCCTGCGACGGCCTTTGCGGTGAGCAGCGCCAGTGGCCTCGCCATAACCGTCGATAGCGTCACGGTAAATGCCACGGCCAAGACCGTCACGCTGCGCCTGAACCGTTCCGTGGACAGCGGCGAGGCGGTAAGCCTCAGCTACACCCGGCCCGCGGCTGGCCCCGACGTGCTGCAGGACGCAGCCGGCAACGACGCGGCCAAGCTCACGAACCAGGCGGTGACGAATAACTCCGCAGCCGATACCACGGCGCCGGTGCTCAGCAGCACCACGGTCATCGGGCGCGATCTGGTACTGACCTACACGGAGGCCAGCAGCCTGGGTCTGGACGCGGCGCATACGGCCCCCGCCGCAGCCTTTGCAGTGGGCAGCGCCAGCGGCGTCGCCATAACCGTCGATAGCCTCACGGTGGACCCCACGGCCAAGACCGTCACGCTGCACCTGAGCCGTGCCGTGGACAGCGGCGAGGCCGTGACCCTCAGCTACACCAAGCCCGCGGCTGGCCCCGACGTGCTGCAGGACGCAGCTGGCAACGACGCAGACAGCATCACGAGCCAGGCGGCAACGAATAACTCCGCAGCCGACACCACGGCCCCGGTGCTCGGCAGCGCCACGGTCAGCGGACGCGATCTGGTACTGACTTACACGGAAGCCAGCAGCCTGGGTCTGGACGCGGCGCATGCTGCCCCCGCCACGGCCTTTGCGGTGAGCAGTGCCAGTGGCCTTGCCATCGGCGTCGAGAGCGTCGCGGTAGATGCCACGGCCAAGACCGTCACGCTGCACCTGAGCCGTGACGTGGACAGCACCGAGGCGGTAACCCTCAGCTACACCAAGCCCGCGGGCGACAACGTGCTGCAAGACGCAGCCGGCAATGACGCGGCCAACCTCACGAGCCAAGCGGTGACGAACCACTCCGCTCCCGACACCACGGCCCCGGTGTTCAGCAGCGCCACGGTCACCGGACGCGACGTGCTGCTGAGCTACACCGAGGCGAGCAGCCTGGGTCTGGACGCGGCCCATACGGCGCCGGCCGCGGCCTTTGCGGTGAGCAGCAGCAGCGGCCTGGCCATCGCCATCGACAGCGTCGCGGTGAACGCCACGGCCAAAACGGTCACGCTGCGCCTGAACCGTTCCGTGGACAGTGGCGAGACGGTGAGCGTCAGCTACACCCGGCCCGCGGCTGGCCCCGACGTGCTCCAGGACGCTGCCGGCAACGACGCGGGCAACCTCGCCGGCCAGGCGGTGAGCAATCACACCGCAGCCGACACCACGGCCCCGGCGCTGGGCAGCGCCACGGTCAGCGGGCGCGATCTGGTACTGAACTACGCGGAGGCCAGCAGCCTGGGTCTGGACGCAGCGAATACGGCCCCCGCGACGGCCTTTGCGGTGCACAGCGCCAGTGGCCTCGCGATCGGCGTGGACAGCGTCGCGGTGGATGCCACGGCCAAGACCGTCACGCTGCGCCTGAGCCGTTCCGTGGACAGCGGCGAAGCGGTGACCCTCAGCTACACCAAGCCCGCGAGCGGCAACAACGTGCTGCAAGACGCAACCGGCAACGACGCAGACAGCTTCACGAGCCAGGCGGCAACGAACCAATCCGCAGCCGACACCACGGCCCCCGTGCTCAGCAGCGCCACGGTCAGCGGGAGCGATCTGGTACTGAGCTACACCGAGGCCAGCAGCCTGGGTCTGGACGCTGCCCATGCGGCTCCCGCGACGGCCTTTGCAGTCAGCAGCGCCAGCGGCCTCGCCATAGCCGTGGACAGCGTCACGGTGGATGCCACGGCCAAGACCCTCACGCTGCACCTGAGCCGTTCCGTGGATGGCGGCGAGGCGGTGAGCGTCAGCTACACCAAACCCGCAAGCGGCAACGACGTGCTGCAAGACGTGGCAGGCAACGACGCGGCCAACCTCACGAACCAGGCGGTAACGAACCACTCCGCTCCCGACACCACGGCCCCCGTGCTCCGCAGCACCACGGTCAGCGGGCGCGATCTGGTACTGACTTACACGGAGGCCAGCAGCCTGGGTCTGGATGCAATCCATACGGCCGGCGCCGCAGCCTTTGCGGTGAGCAGCGGCAGCGGCCTCGCCATAGCCGTGGACAGCGTCACGGTGCATGCCACGGCCAAGACCGTCACGCTGCACCTGAGCCGTGACGTGGACAGCGGCGAGGCCGTGACCCTGAGCTACACCAAGCCCGCGGGCGACAACGTGCTGCAAGACGTTGCCGGCAATGACGCGGCCAACATCACCACCCAGGCGGTGACGAACAACACCGCTCCCGACACCACGGCCCCGGTGCTCCGCAGCGCCGCGGTGAACGGGCGCAATCTGGTGCTGAGCTACACCGAGGCAAGCAGCCTGGGTCTGAACGCGGCCCATACGGCCCCCGCCACGGCCTTTGCAGTCAACAGCGCCAGCGGCGTGGCCATCAGCGTGGACGACGTCACGGTGGATGCCACGGCCAAGACCGTCACGCTGCACCTGAACCGCGACGTGGACAGCGGCGAGGCGGTGCGCGTCAGCTACACCCGGCCCGCGGGCGGCAACGCCCTCATGCAGGACGCGGCCGGCAATAGCGCGGACACGCTCACGAACCAGGAGGTGACGAACAACAGCGCAGCCGACACCACGGCCCCGGTGATCAACAGCGCCGCGGTCAGCGGGAACGATCTGGTATTGACCTACACCGAAGCCAGCGGTCTGGGTCTGGACGCGACGCATACCGCGCCCGCCACGGCCTTTGCCGTGCACGTGAATGGCGTCCGCAACACCGTCACCCAGGTGCGCGTGAATGCTCCGGCCAAGACCGTGACCCTGGCCTTGGAGCACGCGGTGACCGGCGGTGAGACCGTGACCGTCGCCTACACCCGACCCGAGACCGGCAACGCCGTCCTGCAGGACGCTGCCGGCAACGATGCCGCCAGCTTCAGCGCCATGGCGGTGGGCAACGCCCCCGACACGACGGCCCCGGTGATCAGCCAGGCACGCATCAGCGGCCGGAGCCTGGTGCTCAGCTGCACCGAGGCAAACGACCTGGACGCGCTCAACAAGCCGGCCCCCGGGGACTTTGCGGTGCTCGTGAATGGCGTCGCAAACGCCGTCTCCAGCGTGAGCGTGGACGCAGCGGCCAAGACCGTGACGCTGGAACTGGCCACCGCCGTGACCGGCGGTGAGGCGGTGAGCGTCGCCTACACCCGGCCCGCGACCGGCAGCGCCACCCTCCGTGACACGACGGGCAACGTGGCAGCCAGCTTCAGCGCCATGGAAGTGGGCAACGGACCGGACACCACGGCCCCGGTCATCGGCATGGCCAGCGCCAGCGGCGACCAGCTGGTGCTCAGCTACACCGAAGCGAACAAGCTGGATGCCGTCCACACGGCGAACAGCGCCGCCTTTGCGGTGCACGTGAACGGCGTCGTGAACGCGGTTCGCGCGGTCGCCGTGGATGCCGCAGCGAAGACCGTCACCCTGACGCTGAGCACCCCCGTGACCGGCGGCGAGACGGTGCGCGTTGCCTACACCGCCCCCCCGGCCGACACCGGCGCCGCAGCCATACAGGACGCGACCGGCAACGATGCCGCAGGCTTCACGGACATGGTGGTGCACAGCGGACCCGACACGACGGCCCCGGTGATCAGCAGCGCCAAGGCGAACGGCGACCAATTGGTGCTCAGCTGCGCCGAAGCGAACGCGCTGGACGCCGAGCACAAGCCGGCCCCCGAAGCCTTCACGGTGCTCGTCGATGGCGTGCGCAGCGCCGTCACCGCAGTCGCCATAGATGCGCTGGCGAATACCGTGGCGCTGACGCTGGCCCACGCCGTGGCCTACGGCCAGTCGGTGAAGCTCTCGTACACCGACCCCACGGCCGGCAACGACGCCGAGGCCCTGCAGGACCGCAGCGGCAACGACGCCGCGAGTTTCAGCGCGCACGAAGCGAAGAACACCGTTGCCGCCCCCCCGCCCAGCAAGATCCGCAAGCCGAGCGGGGACAACGACGGCGTTCCCGGCGAAATAGAGGACCGGACCCCCGGCCTCTACCGCCCCCATGGACCCGCCCCCGTGGCGGGCGACGGCAACGGGGACGGAACCAGGGACAGCGAACAATCCTCGGTGAGTTCGATCCGCATCTCGGTCAGCACCTCGAAGGAAGACGATTCGGACGACACGCCGGCAAGCACCTACACCACCCTGGTGGCAGGCAGCGAGAACGGCAAGCCCAGCGCCGATCACGGCACACGCATCGCCCGCCTGGAGCAGAAAAAGATCCCCCCCAACCTGCCCCGGGCGCTGGAGGCGCTCGGCGGGCTGACCAGCTTCCAGGTAGAGCTGACTCCCGGCACACACACCGAGAGTTTCAGCCTCTACGTGGACCCGGCGCAGCACGCCAACGGCTACTGGCTGCGGGACAGAACCGGCACCTGGGTGAACCTGGCGAGCGAGCCCTACAGCGGCAAGGTGGTGCGGGACGGGCAAAGCCTGCGGCTCGACTTCCGGATCGAGGACGGCGGCGCTTTCGACGCCGACGGCGAGACCGACGGGATCATTACCGCCCCCGGCACGGCGGCGCACATGCTGCTGTCCATCGTCGGGCAGGCGTCCGATGCGCAAGCGCACGAGGTCTGGTTCTGATGGACCGGCTTCGCTGCGCAAGGGATACCCGCTCCATGCGCCAGGAGCTGATTCCAGAGCGCGCTCCCGGCGCCCCGAACCCGGTGCTGCGCCGCGCACGCGGTGGCCTGGTCTGCCCGCCAGAGCCAGAACCCATGAAACGAGCACGACCCCCTGCGTCCATGGACGGCAGGCGACGCCCAAGCTGAACCCGGAAAACCACACGCCAACCATCACAGGAAAAAGGAAAAGCACCATGACCGCACCCACCCTCGCCGCATCCGGCCACTCGATCAGCGAAACCGCCATCGGATTCGACCGGACGACGACCGTCGTCACCGTCAAATTCAGCGAAGCAATAAAGGGCTTCGACACAACGGACGTGAGCCTGCCCCAGGGCGCTGGCAGAGTGACCACCGTGAGCGCCGTCAGTCCCGGCGCCGACGGCAGCAGCGACACCTGGCTGGTCACCATCACATCGGGGCTCACGTGGAACAATCCCTCAACGTCCCAAAACCCCGTCGCGGTGAACCTTGCCGGCGTGACGAATGCCGCGGGCGAAGCGGGAACGGGAACGATGGACGTCCCGGGCATCCTCTACGACGTCGACGCCACAAGGCCCACCGTCGACATCCGGGTGAGCGACAGCAGTCTGCTGCCGGGAGGAGTCACCGATGTCATGGTCGAATTCAAGGAACCGGTCACCGGTTTCGACGAGGATGACATGCGCAGCCTCACCGTGCAAAACGGTACGCTGGGCAGCTTCAGTGTCTCCGACAACGGCCTGAAATGGTACGCCAAGCTGACCGCGGACAGAGGCGTTGAGGTGAGCAACCGCAGCATCACCATGGATACCGTCCTCGCCGGCATCATGGACCTGGCTGGGAACAGGCCCCTGTTCAAAACCGTCTCCAGCAACGCCTACGCCATCGATCCCACGCCGCCCACGCTGATCAGCTTCGCCATAAGCGATCACGACCTGCGGGCCGGCAGAACGGCCACCGTCACCATCACCTTCAACGAAATGGTGCTCGGCCTCAACAACCGGGATCACCTGGAAGTCTCCGGCGGCACGCTGTCCGAGCTGAAATCATCCACGGACGGCAAGGTCTGGACCGCCACCCTGACTCCGCCGGAGAACAGCATCGTGCCGCACAACAGCGTCAGGATGAAAAGTTTCCTCAATGCGCGGGACGCTGCCGGCAACCTGCTCACGGGCACCCTTCCGGCCGCTGAAAACTTCGCCGTGGACACCGTGCGGCCCCACCTCGCCGCCAACGGCATCACGATCAGCGACAACGCACTGTGCGTCGGAGAAACCGCCACCGTCAGCGTCACTTTCGACATCCCGGTGCAAAACGTCTCCGCTGCCGTGAGCGCGCCCAACGGCACGCTGTCCGGTTGGAGTCCCAACGCAAGCGGTACGGTCTGGAGCGCCACCCTGACGCCCACGGCGAACGTGGAGGCCTCGGGCAACCACATCACGGTGGACATGATCCACGTGCTCACCCCTTCGGGCAACGCCGGGCTGGGCCAGTCCAATTCCGGCAGCGACTACACGGTGGACACACGCCCCCCGCAGATCAGCAACAACGCCACGGAAAACACGGTGAATGGCACCCAGTTGGTGCTCAGCTACATCGAAGCGATCGGCCTGGATGCGGCGCACGTCGCGGCCACCGGGACCTTTGCGCTGCGCGTCAATGGCACAGTCGTGGCCAACGCCGTCACCGCAGTGAGCGTGAATGCCACGGCCAAGACCGTGACGCTGACGCTGGCCAACAACGCCGTAGGCCACGGCGATACGGTCCTCCTCTCCTACACCGACCCCACGAGTGGCAACGACGCCAACGCCATACAGGACGCAGCCGGCAACGACGCCGTGAGCTTCGCCGAGTGGCAGATACAGAACAACACCCCGGACACCACGCCGCCCGTGCTGCTGAGCATCGCCATAGCCGACCGCCAGCTCAAGATCGGCGACACGACCCAGGTCAGCATCCGCTTCAGCGAGGTGGTGACCGGCTTTGGCAAGGCGAATCTGAGCGTGCCCAGCGGCACGCTATCCGATCTCACAGCCTCCGAAGGCGGCATGCTCTGGAGCGGCACCCTGACCCCCGCGGCGAACACCGTGGCGGCGAGCAACGCGATCAGCGTGCGCAGCCTTGCCGGTGTCGAGGACGCCGCGCACAACACCGCCACGGGGAGCAGCGTCACCAGCGAGAACTACCAAGTGAACACCGTGGCGCCGCAGTTGCTGAGCATCGCGCTCGACGACAGCGCGCTGAAAATCGGCGATACGCCCCGCGTCACCGTCACTTTCAGCGAAGCGGTGAGCGGCTTTGGCAAGGCGAACCTGAGCCTGTCCGCTGGCACGCTGTCCGAGCTGACGGCCACCGAAGGCGGCAAGGTCTGGACCGGCACGCTGACCCCCGCGGCAAACACCGCGGCGGCGACCAACGCCATCCGCGTGAACACCCTCAACGGCGTAAAAAGCGCGGCCGACAACGCCGCCACGGGCAGCGACGTCACCAGCACGAACTACAGCGTGGACACCGTGGCGCCCCAGCTGACCCACATCACGCTCGACGACAGCACGCTCAAGGCGGGCGAGACGGCCACCGTCACCATCACCTTCAGCGAAGCGGTCACCGGCTTCAACAAGGACCATCTGATCGTCTCCAGTGGCACGCTCGGCGCGCTCACGCGCAGCACCGACGGCCTGACATGGACCGGCACGCTGACCCCGACGGCAAACATCACGGTGGCGAGCAATGTCATCCGCGTGAACAACCTCAGCGGCGTCGCGGACGCTGTCGGCAACCCGGCCACGGGCAGCGGCGTCGCCAGCGACAACTACAGCGTGGACACCGTGGCGCCGCTGCTGACCCGCATCGCGCTCGACGACAGCGCGCTGAAAATCGGCGAGACGGCCACCGTCACCGTCACCTTCAGCGAGACGGTCGATGGCATGACCGCCGCGCACCTGAGCACTCCCCATGGCACGCTCGGCGCGCTCACGCGCAGCGCCGACGGCCTGAGCTGGACCGGCACCCTGACCCCGGCGGCGAACACCACGGCCGCGAGCAACGCCATCAGCGTGAACAACCTCAGCGGCGTAAAAAACGCTGCCAACAACGCCGCCGTGGGCATCCACGTCACCAGCGACAACTACAGCGTGGACACCGTGGCGCCCGAGCTGACCGGCATCACGCTCGCCGACAGCGCGCTGAAAATCGGCGAGACGAGCACCCTCACCGTCACTTTCAGCGAAGTGGTCAGTGGCCTGACTGCCGCGCACCTGACCACTCCCAGTGGCACGCTCGGCGCGCTCACGCGCAGCGCCGACGGCCTGAGCTGGACCGGCACGCTGACCCCCGCGGCAGACACCACGGCGGCGAGCAACGCCATCCGCGTGAACAACCTCAGCGGCGTCACGGACGCTGTGGGCAACCTGGCCACGGGCAGCGGCGTCACCAGCGCCAACTACAGCGTGGACACCGTGGCCCCCCAGCTGACGCACATCACGCTCGGCGACAACGCGCTCAAGGCGGGCGAGACGACCAGCGTGACCATCAGCTTCAACGAAGCGGTCACCGGCTTTGGCAAGGACCACCTGAGCGTCTCCAGTGGCACGCTCGGCGCGCTCACGCGCAGCGCCGACGGCCTGACATGGACCGGCACGCTGACCCCGGCGGCCAACACCACGGCGGCGGCGAACACCATCAGCGTGAACAACCTCAGCGGCGTCACGGACGCTGCCGGCAACCTGGCCACGGGCAGCGACGTCACCAGCACCAACTACCGCGTGGACACCGTGGTGCCGCAGTTGCAGCGCATCACGCTCGACGACAGCGCGCTGAAAATCGGCGCGACGACCACCGTCACCGTCACCTTCAGCGAGGTGGTCGATGGCTTGGTCGCCGCGCACCTGACCACTCCCAGTGGCACGCTCGGCCCGCTCACGCGCAGCGCCTACGGCCTGAGCTGGACCGGCACGCTGACCCCGGCAGCGAACACCACGGCAGCGAGCAATGCCATCAGCGTGAACAACCTCAGCGGCGTCGCGGACGCTGCCGGCAACCCGGCCACGGGCAGCGACGTCACCAGCACCAACTACCGCGTGGACACCGTGGCGCCCCAGCTGACGCACATCGCGCTCGACGACAGCACGCTGAAAATCGGCGAGACGGCCACCGTCACCGTCACCTTCAGCGAAGCGGTCGATGGCTTTGGCGCCGCGCACCTGAGCACTCCCAATGGCACGCTCGGCGCGCTCACGCGCAGCGCCGACGGCCTGACGTGGACCGGCACGCTGACCCCGGCAGCAAACACCACGGCGGCGAGCAACGCCATCAGCGTGAACAACCTCAGCGGCGTCACGGACGCTGCCGGCAACCTGGCCACGGGCAGCCCGAGCAGCGCAAACTACGCCGTGAGCACCGTTGTGCCCACGCTCAGCAGCATCGCCATCGACGACCGCGCGCTCAGGACCGGCGAGACGGCCACCGTCACCATCACCTTCAGCATCGCGGTGAGCGGCTTTGGCAAGGCGAACCTGAACGTGCCCGCCGGCACGCTGTCCGATCTGACCGCGTCCGCAGGCGGCAAGGTCTGGACCGGCACGCTGACCCCCGCGGTGAACGTCACGGCAGCGACCAACGCCATCAGCGTGAACACCCTCAGCGGCGTCGCGGACGCTGCCGGCAACCCGGCCATGGGCAGCGACGTCACCAGCGAAAACTACGCCGTGGATACCGCCGTGCCCACGCTGAACAGCATCGCCATCGACGACCGCGCGCTCAAGGCCGGCGCGACGGCCAGCGTCACCATCACCTTCAGCGAAGCGGTGATCGGCTTTGGCAAGGCGAACCTGAGCGTGCCCCACGGCACGCTGTCCGATCTGAGCGCATCCGAAGGCGGCAAGGTCTGGACCGGCACGCTGACCCCGACAGCGAACACCACGGCGGCGACCAACGCCATCCACGTGAACACCCTTGGCGGCGTCACGGACGCTGCTGGCAACCCGGCCATGGGCAGCGACGTCACCAGCGCAAACTACGCCGTGGACACCGTGCGGCCCGCGCTGCTCGCGAGCAACGCCATCATGCTCAACGAGCGCATGTTGGCCTTCGGAGAAACCGCCAGCGTCAGCTTCCACTTCAACACGGCGGTGCAGGACATCTCCGCCGCCGCGAGCGCGAACAACGGCACACTGTCCAACTGGAGCGCCAACGCAGACGGCACGGTCTGGAGCGCCACCCTGACGCCCACGGCGAACGTGGAGGCCAGCACCAACCAAGTCACGCTGGACCCTTCCCGCGTGCTCAGCGTCAGCGGCAACGCCGGCGAGGGGCCCCCCGGATATTCAGAAAACTACACGGTCGACACCGTGGCCCCGACGTTCAACCGCGCCACGGCGAGTGGCAACCAGCTGGTGCTGAGCTACACCGAGGGAACGACCCTCGATGCGATGCATCCCCCGGCTCCCGGAAATTTTGAGGTGCGCTTGGATGACGCAGTCAACGCCGTCACCGCAGTCGCCGTGAATGCCGTGGCCAAGACCGTGACGCTCACGTTGGAGCACGCCGCGCTCCCCGGCCAGAAGATGAAACTCTGGTACACCAACCCCACGGCCGGCGACGACACCAACGCCATACAGGACGCCGCAGGCAACGACGCCGCGAGCCTTGCCGACGAATCGGTGGACAACCCCCGGCTCCCGAGCCGCAATAACGCGTCGGACCGCGACAACGACAGCGTGCCCGGCAACGTCGAAGACCGGGTCCCCGGCCTCTCCCGCCCCGACGGCTCGCTCCCCGTGGCGGGCGACGGCAACGGAGACGGAATCAAGGACAGCGAACAATCCACGGTCGGCTCGACCAACACCGCAGCCCCCCCTCCGGAGGAACGCGACAACCCGGGCAACGCGCCGGACACTGCCCCCTCCACCACCACGACCACCCTGGTGGCAAACAACCGGGGTGACCAGGACGGCAAGTCCGACACCGAGCACGGCACACGCGTCACCCACCTGGAGCAAAAAGACGCCCCCACCGACCTGCCCCCGGCGCTGGAGATGCCCATCGGACTGACCAATTTCCGCGCGGAACTGTCCATCGGCACGCACGTCGGGCATTTCAGCCTCTACGTGGACGCAGCGCAGGAAATCAACGGCTACTGGATGAAGAACCCCAGCGGCACCTGGGTGAACCTGGCGAGCGAGCCCTGCGGCGGCCAGATGGTGCTCGAGGGCGAGCGCCTGCGGCTCGACTTCCAGATTGAGGACGGCGGCGTCTTCGACGCCAACGGCCTGGTCGACGGAACCATCACCGCCCCCTGCGGCGCGGCGGCGCGCATGCCACTGTCCATCGCCGGGCAGGCGTCCGACGCGGAGTTGCTCGGGTTCTGGCTCTGAGGGAGGGGGCTTGCACGGGCGGGGGTTCAGGGCTTGGCAGGGGTCAGGGGGTAGTGGATGACGGGGTTCTTCCCCATCAGCTCAAACAAATCCTTGCGTACCAGCACTACGCGAACAATCCCCTTGGATCCCACGCCCCAAAGATTGATGAGCGCGGCCTGCTTGCCCACGATATCGCCTTCCAGCGCCTCGATGGCGAAATCGTGTCGGATGCGCGGGGTATCAGGGCGCGGTGCCCTCGGACGCTCGCCCTCGGGGCTATCGATCTCCGCGGGACCATCGATCTCGATGTCGAAGCGCTGCGTCCTTGAGATGCCCTCCAGCCGCGAGTGCTTGAACGTCAGATCGGGCAGTTTCAGGCGCGTATGCCTCTGCGTCTCGGGATTGGTGTAGTCGATGCGGACCCCGCTGAGCGAGCCCGTGTGCAGATCCAGCTCGGCCTCGTAGGTGACATGTGTATACAGAAAATCCGTACTACCGTTCTCGTCGAGCCGCTCTGCCGTACCTGAGAGTGAATGGTAGGTACCCACATAGGTCACTTTTCGGGTCCTGGGGGCATCGGTCTGGTCGGTGAGCAGTCCGAGCGAGGTACTCCAATTCGCAGTTCCCCTGTGGCTGACCAAACCGTGCTCTGCGAAGGAAAAAGACCAAGCCTGGTTCTGACCCATCTCCAGGTTGAACATCAAGGCGACGCCTCCCCCCTGTTCGCCTGTGTAATCGATCATTGCGGCAGACGGGTGGCGTTTGGCATTCCCGTACCGCCTGCCATCCACGACGAAGCCATTGCGCCCGGCCTGGATATGGCGCCACACCAAGTCGCGGGAGGGATTGGTCAGGGCGGGGTTGCCCTGACTGTCCTTGGTGAGGAGACCGTCGATCAGGTAGCCCGGGCTGTCAAAGTTGATCATCGGGGCGTCGGGGTCCGGGTTGGTCATGGCCTTGTGCAGCGCCAATTCATCGGTGGATGACGACGTGGGTTGGACGCAGTTGCCGTCCCTCTCGCGCCGGGCGCACAGCGCACCAGCCGGAGCAATGAAGAGGTCACCGTGCATTGCGTCACGCGCAACGGCCCCGGGTTCCTGGGCGTCACCGCCTCCATTGCAGGCGGCAAGGCTCAGGCCGCAGGCCAGCAGCCAGAACAGGAAGCGGATATGGCGCGCGATGGCGCGTCCCGGGGATAAGGGTCGATGGGGCATGGGGATCCAATCAGAAAAACAAAGGGATGGGGAAGCGCGCACCCGAAGACGGCGATCACGGCCCGCGTGACCCAGCCCACGCGGGTGCGCGCATCATGCACCGAGGTACTTGAGTTTCCCCCAGGCACGGCGCAAGACCTCGCGCAGTTGGCCCAGCTTTCCCCGTTGGGTGTAGACCAGCAAGACCACCAGAAAACGCCCTGGCGTGTGGCCAATGAAAATCTTCACGTCCAACTCCTGGCCATTGCCCGTGCCGGCAAAATCGGCCTCAAACCCTTGCAGCACGCCGTAGCTCGCCGCCACGGGCGACAGGCCACGGCTCTGCCCCAGGTTCAGGCCAAAGTTCTGACTGGCTCTGCGGATCGCGCTTGTCGCGACCTGCTCCAGGTCCTTCTGCGCCACGCGCTCCTTGGGCCAGCTCGTATAGGTCATGACGGTCGGCGGGAAGTAATTGTCCGGGCTCTGCGCCGTAAATTCGGGATGGGGCTGGCTCGTGGACTTGGTTTCCCAGGGAGGCTGGTTTTCCACCCATATCTCCAGACCCAGTGGCTCCACACGATGGATCTGCATTTCGCGCAGCGCGCGCGCCGGTTCTTGTTTCTGCGCCTGCGCCGATACGCCCAGCAGCGCCAGCGCGGTGGCGCCCATGACCCGGCGGCGGCGCCTGCTGCATGCGGCGGCCGTCACAGCGCCGCTCCCTGACGCACCAGGGCGCCGCCCATGCCCAGCAGCGTCAGCACGAGCACCGCGAGCCCGCTGTACCAGCGCACCGAACTGCGCCATGCCGCGCGCCAACGAAAGCGGCAGGCCAGCACGCAGACGGCCCACACGATGGCGTAGCTCACCAGCGCACGCCCCAACAGATTTCCCAAGATATAGCTGATCGTCACTGTGTACTCCCTGTGCCAGGCTCAATGCCCCGTAAACAGTTCCCAGCGGCCATCACGGCGCAGCATTTTCTGCGCGGAGAGGGCGTGGGCGTCCTGCGCTTCGGTGAAGATTTTCTCCGCCAGGCTGCCCAACTCCGCGAGCGCCCCGGCGTTCCTGGCGTCGCACAGCAGCAGGCAGTCGCGTCGCGGCACTGCGGCCACGATTTCCTTGCCCAGGCTGTTGACATGCATATATTCCATGAAGGTGTCGAGCAACAGCAGCGTGGCCTCCAGTTCCCCGCCCGTGCGCACCACCATGCAGCCCTGCTTGTCAAAATGCTCAGTCCGCGGCATCAGCCGTGCCAGATTCCACAAAGCCAGCGCAGGCACCTCGGAGACGGCAATACCGGCTTGTTCCAGCTGGGACGGTGAGGCCATGATGAATTGATCCGGCAGGTCAAAGGCGTAGCTCACGAGCAACTCCCCGCACAGCGCCGTGGTCACGGGTTGCTGCTGCTCGGGAACGCCGTGCTCTTGCAGTATCTTGAGAAAACTCACGTGCCTGATGCGCGGCACCAATTGCTCGCGCAGCGACACCTGCTTTGGCGGCTCCGTCCTGAGCGCTTTTTTAAAGAGATTAAACAAACTGTTGATCATGATGAAAAGTCCTCGTGCATGTGGAAATCAAAATATCTTGCCCGCCATCAGTCCTCGTAGACCTGCTCCGGCGTGCGCGTGCGCAGGCCCAGCGATCGGCTAAGCGCCAGAAACTCCTCGTGGTATTCGGCCCGGACCAACACGGCGTGCCAAGCGTCGTCTTCGTCGTCCAGATCGATCATCCGGTAGCCGCGCGGTGCCACCCAGGCGGCCAAGGCACGCAGGATTGCCATGCAGCGCCCCGGGCCCTCGGGCGGGTCGCTTGCCGGCGCTTCGAAGGGGCCGATGCCGCGTGCGTCGCTCAGGTCGGACGCCTGGCAGCCCAAGCTGTCATCGTCCTTGATATCGGCCTGGATGGCGTGACCCGCATCTTGCAGCGCGTTAAGCAGTTCAAAGAAATTCTCGACCTGGCGTGGCGTGCCCATGGTCTTCAGCACGTCCTCGACGGCATCGTCATAGCCGTCGCAGACCAGTTCCACCCAGCGGGCGAAGTTTTTGCGCTGGGACTGGGCCAAATCGATGCGCCTGGGCGGCGCGGATGGAAACAGTTCAACGTCCGCGCCCACGCCCTCTGCGCGCCAAGCGTCGCGGGTATGGCGGATATGCTCGCGGTAGTGATCGACCAGATCGCGCGGGTAATGGGGATGGTCGCGGAAACTGCTGTCGTCAATATCGTAGGCGCATACGGCCAGCGCGACTTCAAACGCAAAATCGCGGAAATGGTAAAACTTTTTGCGCTCGTTCTTGGGCCTCCAACCCAACGGACGCATCAGCCGGTGCCAGTTGCCCATATGCGCCGCCAGCGCCGCTGGACGCTGCTCCGGAGGCTGCGCCAATGCATCGAGCAAGGGCGTCATCCACCATTCACGGTAGTTGCTGACTTCATACTTTGGCAAGTATGGATATCCCGGGATGAATGATTTTATAAGAACGTCCATCATTCGGCATGGGAGGTTAACATTCAACCAGTTTTTATAATTGTGCAAACGTTCCGGAGAATGATCCATGCAGACCAAAATGGTAATGAAAAACAAAAGCTCTCTCGACGATGACTCACCCACATGCAAGCGATTCGCCGCCCAGCGCAGCTCGCCATTTGGCAATGGCCTGGATCTGATAAATTCTGCAGAATACAGATAATCGGGCCAACCTTTTTTCTCAAAAAAATTCCAGATATCTGCAAGAGGATCCCCTCTGTCATATAGGCGCTTCATGTAATCCACAACCTCCCCAAATATGCAAGAATGAAAATTTACAAGAATTTCATCCGTGTAGTTTTCATTTTCCCACGTACGCTCAAACCGGCTGGCAAGAGACTCCAATTCTCCGTCGCAAAATACTTTATCATCTGCATTTGCATCTGGATTTCGCATCATTTTTAACTCCTTCGCTTTATTTCGTTTATGGTTTCCACGCAACACTGGTTACTCGTACTTGTTCGTCATTAACGATGTTATCCGGTTTTATTACATCCTTGATTTCATGGTATGTCGTTCCATCGGCATCTTTTTGGGAATAAATTCTTTTTACCGATCCACTCATGAATCCACGGATGATTGCATTCTTCTCCTTCTGGCTCATTTCTCCTTTTCTAACCATATCCTCAAGATGATTTGATATCCACTTGATGCTCATCTGACGGCCACTATGCTTGGTCATGGTCAGTTTCGCGACAGTATCATCTGGTATTCCATTTTTCGTACCGCCTGTTGCCTTGGATTCCAAAAGTACATAAGTATAAATATAGTCCCCGTCCCCATCTTTAAGCCCGGTATTTTTCCTGTATAGACCATCAATGGCATTTTTTCCGCTCCATTCACTGAAAGCCCCCGTGGGACTTTTTCTGCTATCCGGGTTGAAACTGCCTTTCATAGACTTTGTTGCTTGCTTGGGCGGCTCCGTCCTGACCGCTTTTTTAAAGAGATTAAACAAACTGTTGATCATGATGAAAAGTCCTCGTGCATGTGGAAATCAAAATATCTTGCCCGCCATCAGTCCTCGTAGACCTGCTCCGGCGTGCGCGTGCGCAGGCCCAGCGAGCGGCTAAGCGCGAGGAATTCCTCGTGGTATTCGGCCCGGACCAGCACGGCGTGCCAGGCGTCGTCTTCGTCGTCCAGATCGATCATCCGGTAGCCGCGCGGTGTCACCCAGGCGGCCAGGGCGCGCAGGATTGCCATGCAACGACCCGGGCCCTCGGGCGGGTCGCTCACGGGCGCTTCAAAGGGGCCGATGCCGCGCGCGTCGGTCAGGTCCAAGGCTTGGCAACTCAGGCTGTCGTTGTCCTTGATATCGGCCTGGATGGCATGGCCGATACTGGCCAAAGTTTCAAGCAGTCCAAAGAGATTTTCGACCTTGCGTGGCTTGCCCGAGGTCTTTAGCACGTCTTCGACGGCGTCGTCGTACCCGTCGCAGGCCAGTTCCACCCAGCGGGCAAAGTTTTTGCGCTTGGACTGGGCCAAATCGATGCGCCTGGGCGGCGCGGATGGAAACAGTTCAACGCCCGCGCCTACGCCCTCGGCGCGCCAAGCGTCGCGGGTATGGCGGATATGCTCGCGGTAATGATCGACCAGATCGCGCGGGTAATGGGGATGGTCGCGGAAACTGCTGTCGTCAATATCGTATGCGCATACGGCCAGGGCGACTTCAAAGGCAAAATCGCAAAAGAAATAAGGCTCGCTGCGCGCGTGCTTGGGCTCCCAACCCAGTGGACGCATCAGTCGGTACCAGTTACTCATATGCGCCGCCAATGCCGCTGAGCGCTGCTCCGGAGGCTGCGCCAGTGCATCAAGCAAAGGCGTCATCCACCATTCACGGCAACTTTCAAGCTCGCGACTGACTTCATAGTTCAGTAGATATGGATATTTTGGAATAAATGATTTGAGTAGAACGTCGATCAATCGGCATGGAATTTCAACATACATCCAGCTTTTATAATCATGCAATCGATCTGATGACTTGTCCATACAGACAAGAAAGGCTATAAAAGAGATAATCCTTCTCGATCTCAATGGGGACTCATCCACGGACAAGTAACCTGGATGTCGATGCTTGCCATCTGGTAGTGGCCTTAGTTTTATAAACTCAGCAGAGTGCCGATAGTCAGGCCAGCCTTCGTCATCGAAGTAATTGGAGATATCCCTAAGAGACGCTCCCGCTCCATATAGATATAACATGTATTCTGCAATTTCCCTAAATCTTGCATAATGAAATCTCATAAGAATTTCATCTGTATATCCGTTATTTTCAAGCAAATGCATTCGTCTATGGATAATATATTCCAATCTATTGTTATAAAATTCTTTGTCGATTACGTCTGGATCGCGCGTCGGTCTTTTTTTATTCCACATTATGGGCTCCAAATTGCATTGCTAACTCGCACTTGCTCTTCATCAATGTTTCCATTTTTCATCACGTCTTTAATCTCGTGGTACGTCGATCCATTGGCATCTTTTTGAGCATAAACTCTCTTGGTTGATCCATTATCCAATCCACCCAATATATCATCCATCTCATTTTTACTTATCTTTTTACTATCAACCATTTTTTGAAGATGGTTTGCAATCCATTTCCTGCTCATCTGGCGACCATTCTCTTTTGTCATGTCCAGTTTCGCAACAACGTCATCCGGGATGTCATTTTTCGAACCACCTGTCGCCTTGGATTCCACAAGTATATACTCGTAATATTCCTTTCCATCTTTATCTTTGACTTTTCTTCTGTAAATTCCATCAATACCGTGTCTACCGCGCCAGTTCTTGATGGCATCCGCCGGATTCTGATTTTTCATATCAAAATTAAAGCTGCCTCCAAAAGGTTCAAACCCTTTTTCTTTTGCTGTCAGAGCATCAAAAACCGCCTTCTCCCCCATAAACCCCTTTTCATGGGGCGTCAGTTTTGCCCATGCCTTTGTAAGAATCGAGATATCACAGTCCGAGTTATGTGCCCATATCGCACCAGACCCCACAAAGTAATTGGCAGTCTTGGCAACGCTAAAGTTATATACCGGCAGCGGTTGGTGCACCGCTTCATTGCTCAGCACGCGCACATCGCCCTGCGCGCCAGCGATTACGTCGTTGTCCGTGATGTGCTGAGCCTGCGTCCAGCCCTTGCCCTGTACCCAGAGCGGGTGCTCCTCAGTGAGTTTGAATTGATCAAATTCGGTGCTGAGCAGCCAGTAGCCCGGCGCCGTGCGCGCAAAGGTGTTGGTGACGGCTTGCGGTGCTTCGGTAAACAAGCGCTCATGGCGTGACTGCACCTGCTGGCCTATGCGAATCTGCTCGATTGGCTGCATGCCCTGCGGGGTCAGCACGAGGGTGGCTGCGGCAAAGCTCGCACAGCCCAGGTCGCGCTTGGTGTGTTTGACCGCATCGGCCAGTTTGCCGCCGTACTTGGCCAATTTGACGGCCAGTTTGACTACGGTGCCGGGATTCACGTATTGGCCGACCACCTTGCCCAAATCGTAGGCACCGCACTGGGTTGCGCGTTTGATGGTGTCTATCGTCTCCTGACCCAATAATTCGGCGAGCATTTTCAAGGTGCCCTCGAAGTCATTGAAGAAGGCCTTGCCCAATTCGACCAAGCCGCGAATGACCTCGCCCGGGTCGCTGACCATCTCCCACAGGTCGGTGACCTGCTCCTTGAGGCCATGCACCAATCCCTTGACGAATTCGTAGCCGTAGACCAGGGCCCCCTTGACCTCGTCCCACATCGGTCCCCAGAATCCCCGGTCCTCGTCCTTGGCTCCCTTGTTGTCCTGTCCCGGGGGCGTGCCTTCGCAGACGTCTTCGAGAAACTTGCAGTCGTTCTTGGCGGCCCACTGCTGGCGGGACTCCTTGTCCGCAAAGCAGAGGGCCGGGGGAGTGCAGGTTTTCCAGGCAATGCCCCCGCTTTCCTGCCCGGGCGTGCTGGTGGCTTGCGCCCGTGCCGCTTGCGGATGCAGTTGCGCAAGCGCCAATACCAACACCAGCCAGAGCAACAAAAGGGAGCGCAGGCCGCGCCGTGTTCGTGTCATCAAAAACATGCTGGCGCTCCGCCTGATCCACCATTGCCATTCCCGCCACCGCCCGCGCCGCCACCGTCACCGGTACCAGCGCCCGTGCCCGAGCCGTTGCCCGAGTCGAGCACCGTGCAACCCATGGTGATGCAGTCGGGTGCCGGGGATTTGCCACCCGGGCCGCCTGGGCCGCCCGGCCCCCCTCCTGGGCCATCCGATCCCCCCGGATTCACGGGGCTGCCGGTATTGCCTGCGCCCGGGTTGGAAATCGTGCTCTCGCCTTCGACGGCGTCGCTTTGCATATGCAGCGTGACGTACGTGACGACCGGTAGCCGGCCCTGCGCGATGAGTTGGCTGTGGAAACTGTCGCCGCCGTTGTCGAACCACTTCAGGTAGTGCTTGTAGATGGTGCTGACCAACGGAATCTTGAGTTCGTAGCCGTGCGTCACCTTGATCTTGAGCAGGTTCGCGTCCTGCACGCTCTGGCCCGATTGGCTGCCGACGTTTCTGTTGCGGTCTGCCAGGCCGGCGTTGGGTATTGCGCGTGCGTTGTACTTTTGCTCCAACCAGGGATCGTTCCAGTCGTCAAAGCTCGCGTGTGTGGGGTTGAGCAGGTCGATGCGCAAATTGCCCTGCAGGTCGGCCGCCGCCTTGGCCTTGGCCTGCGCCAGTTCGGTGCTGTCGCTGCCCCCGCCGTATAACGGCACCAGCGCGCGCAGGTAGCTTTCGCGGATGTCCGAGAGTTTGGCGTGGGCCATGCTGCCCGAGCGCGCGGCCATAAAGCTCGCGTGGTTAATCTGGTTTTTGGAGAAAAACACCAGGCCGTATTGCAGCATGGCCAGCCCCAGCAGCGTAATGATGGGGCCGACCACGGTGAACTCGATCATGGCGCTGCCGCACTGGCGTGGCGCAGCGGTCGTCGGTGTGCTGTGTTGGCGCATGGGTCTTCTCTCAGGCTGGGGCGCCCGCATGGGCTGGGGTTCAGGGCTTGGCAGGGGTCAGGGGGTAGTTGATGACGTGGTCATCCATAAACTCAGACAATTCCTTTCGATACAGCATGATCTGAAAAATCCCCTTGGGTCCCGCGCCCACAAGATGGATGAGCGCGGCCTGCTTGCCCAAGATCTCGCCTTCGAGCGCCTCAATGGTGAAATCGTGTCGGGTGCGTGGGGTATCCGGGTGCGGTGCCCCCGGGCGCAAATCCTCCCCGGGGCCATCAATCTCAATGTCGATGCGCTGCGTCTTTGAGAGGCCATATAGCCGCGAATGCTTGAACGTCAAATCGGGCAGTTTCAGGCGCGTGTGCCTTTGCGCCTTGGGATCGGTGTAGTCAATGCTGACCCCGCTCAGCGAGCCCGTGTGCAGATCCAACTCGGCCTCGTAGGTGACGCCTATATTCAGAACGTCTGTGCCGTTCTCGTTGAGGTCCTTTGCCGTACCTGACAATGAATAGTAGGCACCCACATAGGTCACTTTCCGGGTCCTGGGCGCATCGGTCTGGTCGGTGAGCAATCCGAGCTTGGCATACCAGCCGGCCCCTCCCTTCTTGTTAGTGACGCCTTCGCCCTCTACGAAGGAAAAGTCCCAAGCCGGGTTATGACCCATCTCCTCGTTGAACGTAAAGTAGGCGCCGCCACCACCCTGTTCGCGCGTGTAGTAGATATCTGTGTTGCGCAGATGGTTGGCATTCCCGTAACGCCTGCCATCCACAATGAAGCTGTTGCGCCCGGCCTGGACATGACGCCGTGCCAAGCCGTAGGAGGAGTAGCTCATGTCGATGCTGCCTTGGCCGCCCTTGGTGAGAGGGGATTCGATGATGAACCCCGAGATGTCGAAGTTGATCATCGGGCTCTTGGGGTCAGGGTCGGTCATGGCCTTGTGCAGCGCCAATTCATCGGTGGATGACGAGGTAGGTTGAACGCAGTTGCCGCCCATCTCGCGCTGGGCGCACAGCGGTCCGGCCGCAGTAATGAAGATATCGCCGTTTATGGCGTCGCCACCGATGACCCCGGGATCAGAGGCGTCACCGCCCCCATTGCAGGCAACGAGGGTCAGGCCGCAGGCCAGCAGCCAGAACAGGAAGCGGGTACGACGCGCCATGGCGCGTCTCGGGGATGAGCGTGGATGTGGCATGGGAGTCCAATCAAAAAAACAAAGGGGTTGGGAAACGCGCGTCACCCGGTGGTGCTTGCGCGGGAACTGCTGCTGGTGAATGGGGAACTGGCGTCGTCTTGATCCTTCTTGCAACGGCCGTATGCCGTGGTGGACGGCGGTGTGCTGGCTGTCTTATGGTCCTCATGGCCCTCACGTCCCGGCCTGACAAACCGGGCGCTGCAGACACCATGCACCGCACCCGCATCCACCGGCCAAGGCCGCAGCTGCATGCCGGGCTCCAGTCCCTGGCTGGCGATCGCGCCCGCGGGCATCTCCAGCACGTGGGCGGCGCCCGGCCCGCCCCAGCTGCACCGCCAGGGGGCCAGTGCCGGTACCTGGCGCGTGATGCGGCCCCGGGTGTCGAGGTAGACGAGGTCCAACGCGTAGCGCATGAAGCAGCTGTGCACGCTGGTGCAGCGCGCAATCAGCAAGGCGCTGCCGTCGCCGGCAGCAGTGCCGCGCGGGTCGCTGCGGCCCATCAGACCGATGAAGCGGCCCCAGAAGCCCCGGGCTTGGCGAATCTGCAGTGCGTGCTGCTCCGGCTGGCCCGTCATCACAGCCCCGCGTTCATGAATTTCATCGCGATCGGGAACAGCAGCACGATGAAGGTGCAGGGGAAGATAAATGCGATCAGCGGAAAGAGCATCTTCACGGGGGCTTCCATCGCCAGCTTCTCGGCGCGCAGAAAGCGCTCCGAGCGCCGCTGGTCGGCCTGCGCGCGCAGCACCGGCCCGAGGCTCATGCCCATGCGCTCGGCCTGGATCACGGCCATGATGAAGTTCGTCACGCTGGGCTCGTTCAGGCGCTCGCCCATGTCGCGCAGCGCTTCGGCGCGCCCCTTGCCTGCGCGCAGGTCGCGCAGCACGCGCTGGAACTCTTCGCGCACCAGACTCGGCGGGCCCTTGGCCACGGCCTGCGTGATCGCTCCCTGCATGTTCAGCCCGGCCTCGACGCACAGCGTGATGATGTCCAGGAAGAAGGGCATCATGCGCAGCAGTTCGCGCCGGCGCAGTGCGATGCGGTCCCGGATCCAGATCGCAGGGTAGATCCAGCCGAGCAGCGCGCCGATGGCCAGGGCCTGCGCGTAGACGCCGCGGGGAACATGCCGGGGCTCGGCATCCGCGCTCGCGCCTATGGGCACGCCGTCGAAGCTGGAGACGATCCACCAGACCACGAGCAGCGCCACCAGCGCGCTGATGACGCGGCTGGCGATGAACTGCGCGGGGCTCATGGTGTAGTCCAACCCCGCCTGGCGCAGCTTGAGCCGCAGGGCCTGCACGGCCTTGCCGTCGCCGAGCTGTGGCGCCAGCAGGTAGCTGATCCATTGGATGGGCCACCAGAGCAGGCGAAAGACCAGGGGCGGCGAGTCCTTGTAGCGGCGGTCCTCGGACGGGACGCTGGCCATCGAGCGGCTGAGCAACCAGGCCACGAGGCCGGCACTGAGTCCCGCGGACGCAGCGATCAGGGCGAGGATCAGGGTGTTCGGTTCCATGGGGCTAAACGTCGATGGCGACGATCTTGCGGATGATGTGCACGCCCATGAGCGCCACCAGTGCGCTGATCCATTGGATGGGCCACCAAAGCAGGCGCAAGGCCAGGGGCGGCGAGTCCTTGTAGCGGCGGTCCTCGGATGGGACGCTGGCCATCGAGCGGCTGAGCAACCAGGCCACGAGGCCGGCACTGAGTCCGGCGGACGCGGCGATCAGGGCGAGGATCAGGGTGTTCGGTTCCATGGGGCTCAACCTAAACGTCGATGGCGACGATCTTGCGGATGATGTATACGCCCATGAACTCGAAGACGGCGATCACGGCCAGCGTGGCCCAGCCCATGCGGGTGTGCCAGAGCATGGACATGGCTTGCGGCTCCATCTTGTTGAGGATGAGCATGAGCACCAGGGGCAGGGCTCCGACCACCCAGGCTTGCAGCTTGCCCTGCGCCGTCAGCGAGCCGATCTTTGCCTCCATTTGCAGCCGGCTGCGGATCGTCACCGAGGTGCGTTCCAGGGTTTCGGCCAGGCTGCCTCCGGTTTCGTTGGCGATGCGCATGGCCGAGGTGATGAGGACCGTGGTCTGCGTGGGCATGCGCCGGCTCAGGTTGTTCAGTGCCTGCTCCAGCGTCACGCCCAGGCGTTGTTCGCGCAGCATGAGCGCGAATTCCTGGCTTAGCGGCGGGCTCGATTCGGCCACCAGCTGCGCAATCGCGCTACTCAGGCCCACGCCCGCGCGCAGGCCGCCGCTGAGCATCATCAGCGCGTCGGGCAGTTGTTCCTCGAACCGGCGCAGTCTGCGCTTGCGCATTTGCTGGTAGAGGAAACGCGGCAGCAGTCCGAGCACGAAGAAGGTCGGCAGCGCGAGCAGTTCGCTGCCGCTGATGAGCCACACCAGCACGCCGCCGAGCGCCATCACCGCCAGGTTGGCGACGAACAGCTTGCGCGGATCGATGAACAGGAAGAACTCTGCCGCCTGAAAGCCCGCGCGCTCGGTAAAGCTGGCGCGGTAGCGCCGCAGCGAGGAGCTGCCGATGTCGATCAGCAGCCAGGTCAGCAGCGTGGTCGACAGGGCGACCACGGAGATGATCACGAAAAAGAGGGTGTCCGGCGCGAGGCTGCTCATGCTCTCTCTCTTTCTCCCGGCGCGTTGCCGCCGGCGCCGGCGGTGCTGGTCCCGGGGACACCGCGGAAGATGTCCAGGTCGAGCACCGCGCCGCTGGCACGCAGTTCGTCGTAGAAATGCGGCACCGTGTCGCAGCCGCTGAATTGCCCTTGCACCTTGCTCAGGCCGTTGGCCTGGATTGCGTAGCCCCGGTTCACGAAGAGGAACAGGTCCTGCAGCTGGATCTTGCCGCTTTCCATGCCGCTGATCTCGGTGATGTACGTGACCATGCGCGTGCCGCAGGAGAAGCGCGTTTGCTGCACGATGATGTCCACCGCGCTGGCAATCTGCTCGCGGATCGCCGCCAGCGGCAGTTCCATTCCGGCCATGAGCACCATGGTCTCGAGCCGGGCCAGTCCGTCGCGCGGGCTGTTCGCGTGCAGCGTGGTCAGCGAGCCTTCGTGGCCGGTGTTCATGGCCTGGAGCATGTCCAGCGCCTCGGCGCCCCGGCATTCGCCGACGACGATGCGGTCGGGCCGCATGCGCAGGGTGTTGCGCACCAATTCGCGGATGCTGATCCCGCCCTTGCCCTCGACGTTCGCCGGGCGCGATTCCAGGCTGATCAGGTGCTCGTGGTTGAGCTTGAGCTCGGCGGCGTCCTCGACGGTGATGACGCGCTCGCCGGGCGGGATGAAGTTCGACAGGATGTTGAGCAAGGTGGTCTTGCCCGAGCCCGTGCCGCCGGAGACGATGATGTGTGCGTTCTGCGCGTAGCCGTAGCGCAGCTGCCATTGCGCGGGCTGCGCGCGCCCCTTCGCGTAGGCCACGGTGCTGATTTTTACCGGGCGGCCGTAGACGTCGAGTTCGGTGCACTTGCCGCTGACCGGCTGGCCTTGCGGGTCCAACTGGGTCACTTCGGTCATCCGGCCCATGGTGTCGTACTGGTAGCGCGCGTTGCTCGGTCCGCAGCTGGCGCAGCCTGCGCCGCGCACCTCCAGCAGGCGCCATTGCATGGCAATGATTCCGTGCCGGTAGGTGGTTTTTTGTCCCTGGCTATTCGTCAGCACGGTTTGTCTGGGCGTGCGGGTATCCAGGCAGGCTGGCCGCTGGCAAATGGTGGGGGAGTACGCTGGGCTGGTGAGGGATATTTTTCATGGCTTATCTAGTCCAATCCATCTCAACCTTCTTTCCATCGGGCATGATCATCCAACCACGCTCAACGACTTCGCCATTATCTCTCTGCGGTTCCCTGAAATCCCCGCCGGGCATTACATAGCGATAAGTTCGTCCACCTATCGCGTTGTACCACTCTTCCACATCCCAGCCAACCAATACACCATGATCCGCCAAGCGGATCTTGAGACGCAACAACGAACTACCATTTTTACGGATAAAGTCCAAGACTTCATCGGGAATCCTTGATGCAACTTGGACGGTGTAGTCTCCAAGGATGGTTCCCCCTTCATAGCCAGCAGTAACTTCACGCAGTCCATTGCGATTTTTTCGAGGTTCTGCATCATCCGTTCTCCATGTCACATGCAGTGTTCTGGGAATGGACATGGCGTCGGGATAGGTTGAATGGCGATCACCTCCTTCACCAAGAGATAATGCAGCTTCCCATACTTCACCATTTTGATCAAGCATCGTGACATTATTTTTATCTTCACCTACCGTACTGATGTACAAGACCCCTCCACGAATCCCTCGATATTTATGGATCAGCATTTTTTCTTCAGGCGTCAAATTGGACACGTTCCATGGGCGCGCTTCCGGACTCAGAAAAATATAGACTCCACTCACCAAAAAAATCAACAACAGAATCGGCAGAAATTGCCGCCGATAATATACTAGCGTGGCGCGTCTGCTCAAGATATTGGTATTCTTCATAATTATTTGATCACCAGATTTCCAAGCTTGTACCCATTTTTTGACAACCAATCCCGGTAGCTTCCCATATTTACAGTACCTGTCTCATCGGTTGTATACAGATACTTTGTTTCCGGAGGCAAAGGGAGAGACGGATCCATATCTATACGAGGAACCAAATCGCGGGGTGTGTAGCTTATAAGGTTGTGCTTTTTTATTTCTGCATAAGTCAGTCCTGTACCAGTCATCTTAAGCTGCTTCACCTTGCGACCATCGGTATAGCGTACATCCCGATCCTCAAGGCGGCCAGTGGCTTCACCCAAGGCTATATTGGTACTTTTGTCATGCAATACGGGATTGGGTGGCATATCGATCGATTTTTTGCTCATCTCGACTCCAGCGCTTCTGGCTTGCTCAACCATCCATGCCAATGCTACTTTGGACAAGGAGTTATCCTTGTAACCACCACCAATGTCTGAGTGTGAGCCAATAAATCCCTGTTCAATTCGGGTTTTATCTTTTGGTATCTCGGTGCCCATGATGGACTCCAATGGAAATTCACCCCATGAACTTTTCCCATTCGCCATCGGTCGGTATGGTGAATTGGGATCACCACGATGCTCATTCAATGCCACCGCGTGGGCGACATAGGAAAATTGTGCAGGGATGGCTAATTGATAGTTTTGATGTGATGAAAAATTGGTACTCAACACCGTATCCCACAAACCCATAAAACGGAAGTTGACCTTTCTGCAGACTTCCTCTTTCGTCTTCTTGTTTTTATAACGATACCAACCTTTAGAATCCGTTTTTTCCGCAATCCTGTTAGCAAAATCACGTGCCTGTGCAGCACCCCGACTAAATCCGATGATATCTACCTGCATGGTCTCATCTTCTTTTGTGTCTTTGGCTTCTGTATTGAAATATTCAATCATGCGCTCAATTCTCTCTGGTCCCGTACAATTTAACCCCTTGTCTTGGGTGGTAGGAATAACTAAAGGAACAAGACATGTTTTTGGCTCGATGGGACGCGTGGGATCGCTCATGTCTGTCGTTCCGACTCCACTGATATAGCGAATTCCTCCATTTGATTTTTCGTAGTAATTTTGGAAAGAAACCACATTGGTCATGCTATCTCCTGACTTACTAAGTTCAGACTTATCCTTGCTATTCCCCGTCCCATCAAACGCAAACAGCACCAACCCATCCGGATCAATGTATTTGAGCGGGTTGTAGCGCACATAGCTATAGGGATTGGGTCCGTCGGGCGTGCCCAGGGGGTCGGGGGTCAGGTATTGACCGCGTTCGGGGTCGTAGTAGCGCTGGCCGTTGTAGTACAGCCCGGTTTCGCTGTCGGCGTACTGGCCTGGCAGGCGCAGGTTTAGCCTGAAGTCCGTTTGCTCTGCTTGTGCATCCAGCCGCACCGTGCGGATATTTGCCTGCCCAAAGGGCGCGTAGCTGGCCTGCCATACCAGTTGCCCTTGTGCGTCGGTCGCCGCTTCAATGGCCCCGAGGTGGTTCGCGTGCAGCCATGCAATTTTTTCTGCTTGCTCAAACCAGCCTTGCACGATGATTTTCAGATCGGCCAGCACGCCGCGGGGGGCGTCGGCCAGTGGGCGGCCTGCGGGGGTGTCGATGATGGCTATGGGTCTGTTGGCCAAGTAGATGTATTGGCGCGTGATCCGACCCTGTGCGTCGAGTTCGGCGCTGAGTTGGTGGTCCTCGTACAGGTAGGCTGTGTTGCTGCTGGCTGTAGTTTTGCTGATGCGCTCGCCCCGGTGGTTGTAGTGGTAGCGGGCCAGGCTCGTGCCTTTTTCGCGCACCTCGGTCAGTTTGCCCAGTGCGTCCCATTGGTATTCGCGTTGCCCGATTTGTGTGGGTTGACCATTGGCGTCGTAGCGTGCGAGCACGGCAGTCGCCCCTTGCGCTTGTTCTTCGCTCCAGCGGTGGTTTTGCGCGGGGTAGCGGGTTTGCTGTGTGGCTTTTTCCAGTTCGTCCTGCGTTTCTACGCCCTGCTGGCTCAGCACGCGCCGCTCGTCGGGGTCGTAGTGGTAGCGGTTGACTTGGTTTTTCTGCCCTTGTGCCTGCACTCCGGCGACCAAGCGGTTGCGCGCGTCGTAGGCGTAGCTGCTGCGCGCGGATTCTCCCGCGCGGTCCTCGCGGTGCAGCAAGTTGCCGCGCGTATCCCACAGGTAGCGTTGGTCCATTAGCGCCTGCGGGTCCGCTGCCAATCCCAGCGCGCCGGGCAGGGCTTCGGTGTCGGTCTCGTGGTCCGTGGGCTTGGTCGGCGCGGACTGGGCGTGTGCGCTGCGGACTCCCAGCAGCAGTTGGCTGGTCTGGCCCAGCAGTTCTGCTGCGGCCGCGTGCCGCGCCGTTCGCGTTGGCTGCGTCCGGCGGTACACGACGCGCGCCAGTACGCCTTCCTGGCTGCGCTGGTAGTGCGCTTCGATTCCATTGCCCGTGCGTAGCTGGCTCAATCCCACCAGATCACGTTTGAGGTCTTGCACGATGGTTTGCGGCGGGCTGAGCCATTGCAGCCAGCGGGTCTGGATGCGGCTGCGCTGCAGGGCGACGATTTGGCCCTGCGGGTCGCGCTGATAGATCAGGCGGCTGCCGTCGGGCAGGCTGGTGCTACGTACGTTGCCTTGTTCGTCGTAGGTGTAGCGCGTGAGGCTGTTTCGGGTGCTGCCGTCGGCCTGGTGCCGGATGGTGCGCCGTTCGGTTCGCAGGCCCTGCGCGTCGTGCTGGTAGTGCTCGCTTTGCGTGGGATGTTCGAGGGCAGTGAGTTGGCTGCCTGTGTAGTGCCAGGTGGTTGTGGTGGTGGTTTTTTTCGGGTCGGCTGTGTCGCTGATGTCTTGGCGCAGGATGCGTCCTGCTGGGTCGTACGCGTAGTGCGCCTGGTTGCCGGCGGCGTCGCGGTTGGTTATCAGGCGGTCTGCTGCGTCGTATTCCCAAATGCTGGCTCCTGCGTCGGGGTTGCTGGTGCGCACGGTGCGGCCAAAATCGTCGCGCATGGGCTGTGCGCCCTGTCCGCCGGCTATGCCGGGTTGGGGCGGCAGCAGCCGGTTGCGGCCTGCGCCGTCGGTCAGGTCCTGTATCTGTCCCCGGGCGTCGTAGCCAATGTGCAGCACCGCTCCGGTGTTGTCCCAGGTGGTCAACAGTTGGCCTTGTGCGTCGTAGCGGTAGTGCTGTTGTTGCGCCATGCCGGCGCTGTAGCGGCCGGTCTCGAGCAGCCGGCTTTCGCTGTCGTAGCGGTTGTGCACGATCACGCCGTGGGCGTTTGCCTGCCATTGCAAACGCCCCTGCGCGTCCACGCTCAGGCGGGTCTGGGGACGGTAGGCTTCTTCGGCCCTGTCGTTGTTTGCGTCCAGGCTGCCTTGCCCGGTTTCGCTGAGCTGGCCCAGTGCGTCGTAGCGGTAGCTTTGTTCCTGGGGTCGGCTTCTGCCCGGGCCGGTGCTGCGGGTGCTGATGAGTTGGGTGGCGCTGTTGTAGCGGAACCGGGTTTGCCCGTTTTGTTCGTTGCTCACCTGGGTGATCAGGCCCGTGCGCGGGTCGTGTTCGATCTGGCTGCGCCGCCCGCCGGGCTGCTCGATGCGGGTGATGAAGCCACCGCCCCGGTCCCATTCCAGGCGCGTGACGTCGCTGTCCTGCGGGGTTTTCAGGGGGCCGTCTATTTCTACCAGCACGCTCTTGCCGCCGACCATGGCGTAGCGGTAGTGCGTCGTGCGGTTGATCGGCGTGGCCTGCTCCGCGTTGGCAATGGGTCGCCCCTGGGGGTTGAGCGGGCTGAATCCGCTTTCGGTCACCTCGGTCGGCTGGCCTGCGGCGTTGTAGCGGATGCGCGTTTGCTGTTCCCTTCCGGGCACCACGCTGGGCCGTGCGATCAGTTCGGGCGCGTATTGCGCGCTTGCGTAGCCGTAGCGCAGCTGCCATTGCGCGGGCTGCGCGTGCCCCTTCGTGTAGGCCACGGTGCTGATTTTTACCGGGCGGCCGTAGATGTCGAGCTCGGTGCGCTTGCCGCTGACCGGCTGGCCTTGCGGGTCCAGTTGGGTCACTTCGGTTATCCGGCCCATGGCGTCGTATTGGTAGCGCTCGTTGCTCGGTCCGCAGCTGGCGCAGCCTGCGCCGCGCACCTCCAGCAAACGCCATTGCATGGCAATGATTCCGTGCCGGTAGGTGGTTTTTTGTCCCTGGCTATTCGTCAGCACGGTTTGTCTGGGTGTGCGGGTGTCGAGCGTGATCTTTTCGGTGTCGCTGTCGGGTGCGCCGCGCACGCTGCGGATCGCCAGCGCGTTGGCGTCGTAGCCATAGCTGGCGATGCGTTCGTTCATCGGCCGGCCGTCGCTGCCTTGGCCGCTGACGCTAATGCCCGTGAGCAGGGTCGGGAAGCGCGCGTCTTCGTAGTGGTAGTGCCGGGTGATTCCCTTGCCCTGTTCTGCGGGGTGGCGCACCTGCACCAAGTTCGCGCTCACCTGGAGTTCCTGCTGCTCTCGGGGTTCCTGGACCTTGGCCTGTTCACTGCCTTGCGGCAAGGCGCTGCCATAGCTGTATTCGAAGCGTCCTGCGGGGCTGTCCATGCTTTGCACGCCGTCGTAGCGCGGCGGTTTGGCGATTGCCCGGGACGATTCCTCGTAGCGCTCCAGGCGGGCCTCCCGGTAGTTCAGCCGCAGTTTGCGCCCTTGCGGGTCGGTGACTTGTTGCAAGCGGCCTTGGGCGCCGTATTGCAGTTGCACGCTTTCGCCACTGGGCAGGCTGATGCGCATGAGCCGGCCCCGGTGGTTGAAGAGCAGTTCGCGCCCGTCGGTCCAGCGCCACAGGTATTGCTGGGTCCGCGGCGTTCTGCCCGCGTTGCGGATGCTCACCACGCCGTTGTCCGGCTGCTCGCTGGCGCACTGGCTGGGGTCTTGCGCGGTTTTCTTGAAGATGATGCGTGTGCCGTCGGCCTGCACGATTTGCACGGTGTTCCCGATGTCGTACAGATCGGTTTCGTAGCTGAGCTTCCAGCCGCGCCCCAGGATTCCCGGGGGCACGTTGCTGCGGCCGTACTGGCTGTTGTAGTGGCGCACGATTTCCAGACCGAGCAGGCCGGGCAGCGCGGGCATGTCTTCCTCGCGCTGGTATTTGTTGCCGCTGATGACGTTGATCGGGTTGCCCGCGCCCTGGTTCGTGCCGCTGGTGTTGCCCTGGCTCGCGGGGCCCGGGCTGCCGCAGGTTGCACCGCCTGGCGTAGGACTGCAGACCCCGCCGCCCGGTCCGGCGGGATCGGGCTTTTCTGTGCCAGGCATGCAGCTTTGGCGTTTCGGGTCGCAGGTCCCCGGCGTCTTGCCCCCGGTCAGACCGTCGAGCGGACCGGCCGATGCGCTTTGGCCGAGCAATACCGCCCATACAAGGCAGGCTGCGTGCAGCAGTTGCTTCGGGTTCATTTGGTGGCTCCACAGGATGGGCAATGCGTACCGACACAGTCCGTGTCTCCCCCGCCGGTGCCCGGGTTGTCAGCGCCACCGGTGCCGCCGCCTGGGCCCGGGCCAGCACCGTCGCCGGTACCACCGCCTGCACCCGAGTCGCCTCCACCCGGATCGAGCACCGTGCAACCCATGGTGATGCAGTCGGGTGCCGGGGATTTGCCGCCTGGGCCATCCGATCCTCCCGGATTTACGGGGCTGCCGTTATTGCTTGCGCCCGGGTTGGAAACCGTGCTCTCGCCTTCAACGGCGTCGCTTTGCATGTGCAGCGTGACGTGCGTGACGACCGGCAGCCGGCCCTGCTCAATGAGTTGGCTGTGGAAACTGTCGCCGCCGTTGTCGAACCACTTCAGGTAGTGCTTGTAGATGGTGCGGACCAACGGAATCTTGAGTTCGTAGCCATGCGTCACCTTGATCTTGAGCAGGTTCGCGTCCTGCACGCTCTGGCCCGATTGGCTGCCGACGTTTCTGTTGCGGTACGCCAGGCCGGCGTTGGGTATTGCGCGCGCGTTGTACTTTTGCTCCAACCAGGGATCGTTCCAGTCGTCAAAGCTCGCGTGTGTGGGGTTGAGCAGGTCGATGCGCAGATTGCCCTGCAGGTCGGCCGCCGCCTTGGCCTTGGCCTGCGCCAGTTCCGCGCTGTCGCGGCCCCCGCCGTACAGCGGCACCAGCGCGCGCAGATAACTTTCGCGAATGTCCGGGAGTTTGGCGTGGGCCATGCTGCCCGCACGCGCGGCCATAAAGCTCGCGTGGTTAATCTGGTTTTTGGAGAAGAACACCAGGCCGTATTGCAGCATGGCCAGCCCCAGCAGCGTGATGATGGGGCCGACCACGGTGAACTCGATCATGGCGCTGCCGCGCTGGCGTGGCGCAGCGGTCGTCGGTGTGCTGTGTTGGCGCATGGGTCTTCTCTCAGGCTGGGGCGGCCCGCATGGGCTGGGGTTCAGGGCTTGGCAGGGGTCAGGGGGTAGTTGATGACGTGGTCATCCATAAACTCAGACAATTCCTTTCGATACAGCATGATCTGAAAAATCCCCTTGGGTCCCGCGCCCACAAGATGGATGAGCGCGGCCTGCTTGCCCAAGATCTCGCCTTCGAGCGCCTCAATGGTGAAATCGTGTCGGGTGCGTGGGGTATCCGGGTGCGGTGCCCCCGGGCGCAAATCCTCCCCGGGGCCATCAATCTCAATGTCGATGCGCTGCGTCTTTGAGAGGCCATATAGCCGCGAATGCTTGAACGTCAAATCGGGCAGTTTCAGGCGCGTGTGCCTTTGCGCCTTGGGATCGGTGTAGTCAATGCTGACCCCGCTCAGCGAGCCCGTGTGCAGATCCAACTCGGCCTCGTAGGTGACGCCTATATTCAGAACGTCTGTGCCGTTCTCGTTGAGGTCCTTTGCCGTACCTGACAATGAATAGTAGGCACCCACATAGGTCACTTTCCGGGTCCTGGGCGCATCGGTCTGGTCGGTGAGCAATCCGAGCTTGGCATACCAGCCGGCCCCTCCCTTCTTGTTAGTGACGCCTTCGCCCTCTACGAAGGAAAAGTCCCAAGCCGGGTTATGACCCATCTCCTCGTTGAACGTAAAGTAGGCGCCGCCACCACCCTGTTCGCGCGTGTAGTAGATATCTGTGTTGCGCAGATGGTTGGCATTCCCGTAACGCCTGCCATCCACAATGAAGCTGTTGCGCCCGGCCTGGACATGACGCCGTGCCAAGCCGTAGGAGGAGTAGCTCATGTCGATGCTGCCTTGGCCGCCCTTGGTGAGAGGGGATTCGATGATGAACCCCGAGATGTCGAAGTTGATCATCGGGCTCTTGGGGTCAGGGTCGGTCATGGCCTTGTGCAGCGCCAATTCATCGGTGGATGACGAGGTAGGTTGAACGCAGTTGCCGCCCATCTCGCGCTGGGCGCACAGCGGTCCGGCCGCAGTAATGAAGATATCGCCGTTTATGGCGTCGCCACCGATGACCCCGGGATCAGAGGCGTCACCGCCCCCATTGCAGGCAACGAGGGTCAGGCCGCAGGCCAGCAGCCAGAACAGGAAGCGGGTACGACGCGCCATGGCGCGTCTCGGGGATGAGCGTGGATGTGGCATGGGAGTCCAATCAAAAAAACAAAGGGGTTGGGAAACGCGCGTCACCCGGTGGTGCTTGCGCGGGAACTGCTGCTGGTGAATGGGGAACTGGCGTCGTCTTGATCCTTCTTGCAACGGCCGTATGCCGTGGTGGACGGCGGTGTGCTGGCTGTCTTATGGTCCTCATGGCCCTCACGTCCCGGCCTGACAAACCGGGCGCTGCAGACACCATGCACCGCACCCGCATCCACCGGCCAAGGCCGCAGCTGCATGCCGGGCTCCAGTCCCTGGCTGGCTATTGCGCCCGCGGGCATCTCCAGCACATGGACGGCGCCCGGTCCGCCCCAGCTGCACCGCCAGGGGGCCAGTGCCGGTACTTGGCGCGTGATGCGGCCCCGGGTGTCGAGGTAGACGAGGTCCAACGCGTAGCGCATGAAGCAGCTGTGCACGCTGGTGCAGCGCGCAATCAGCAAGGCGCTGCCGTTGCCGGCCACCGTGCCGCGCGGGTCGCTGCGGCCCATCAGACCGATGAAGCGGCCCCAGAAGCCCCGGGCTTGGCGAATCTGCAGTGCGTGGTGCTCCGGCTGGCCCGTCATCACAGCCCCGCGTTCATGAATTTCATCGCGATCGGGAACAGCAGCACGATGAAGGTGCAGGGGAAGATAAATGCGATCAGCGGAAAGAGCATCTTCACGGGGGCTTCCATCGCCAGCTTCTCGGCGCGCAGAAAGCGCTCCGAGCGCCTTTGGTCGGCCTGCGCGCGCAGCACCGGCCCAAGGCTCATGCCCATGCGTTCGGCCTGGATCACGGCCATGATGAAGTTCGTCACGCTGGGCTCGTTCAGGCGCTCGCCCATGTCGCGCAGCGCTTCGGCCCGCCCCTTGCCTGCGCGCAGGTCGCGCAGCACGCGCTGGAACTCTTCGCGCACCAGACTCGGCGGGCCCTTGGCCACGGCCTGCGTGATCGCTCCCTGCATGTTCAGCCCGGCCTCGACGCACAGCGTGATGATGTCCAGGAAGAAGGGCATCATGCGCAGCAGTTCGCGCCGGCGCAGTGCGATGCGGTCCCGGATCCAGATCGCAGGGTAGATCCAGCCGAGCAGCGCACCGATGGCCAGGGCCTGCGCGTAGACGCCGCGGGGAACATGCCGGGGTTCGGCATCCGCGCTCGCGCCGATGGGCACTCCGTCGAAGCTGGAGACGATCCACCAGACCACCAGCAGCGCCACCAGCGCGCTGATGACGCGGCTGGCGATGAACTGCGCGGGGCTCATGGTGTAGTCCAGCCCTGCCTGGCGCAGCTTGAGCCGCATGGCCTGCACGGCCTTGCCGTCGCCGAGCTGCGGCGCCAGCAGGTAGCTGATCCATTGGATGGGCCACCAAAGCAGGCGAAAGGCCAGGGGCGGCGAGTCCTTGTAGCTGCGGTCCTCGGACGGGACGCTGGCCATCGAGCGGCTGAGCAGCCAGGCCACGAGGCCGGCACTGAGTCCGGCGGACGCGGCGATCAGGGCGAGGATCAGGGTGTTCGGTTCCATGGGGCTCAACCTAAACGTCGATGGCGACGATCTTGCGGATGATGTATACGCCCATGAACTCGAAGACCGCGATCACGGCCAGCGTGGCCCAGCCCAGGCGGGTGTGCCAGAGCATGGACATGGCTTGCGGCTCCATCTTGTTGAGGATGAGCATGAGCACCAGGGGCAGGGCGCCGACCACCCAGGCTTGCAGCTTGCCCTGCGCCGTCAGCGAGCCGATCTTTGCCTCCATTTGCAGCCGGCTGCGGATCGTCACCGAGGTGCGTTCCAGGGTTTCGGCCAGGCTGCCCCCGGTTTCGTTGGCAATGCGCATGGCCGAGGTGATGAGGACCGTGGTCTGCGTGGGCATGCGCCGGCTCAGGTTATTCAGTGCCTGCTCCAGCGTCACGCCCAGGCGTTGTTCGCGCAGCATGAGCGCGAATTCCTGGCTCAGCGGCGGGCTCGATTCGGCCACCAGCTGCGCGATCGCGCTGCTCAGGCCCACGCCCGCGCGCAGGCCGCCGCTGAGCATCATCAGCGCGTCGGGCAGTTGTTCCTCGAACCGGCGCAGTCTGCGCTTGCGCATTTGCTGGTAGAGGAAACGCGGCAGCAGTCCGAGCACGAAGAAGGTGGGTAGCGCGAGCAGTTCGCTGCCGCTGATGAGCCACACCAGCACGCCGCCGAGCGCCATCACCGCCAGGTTGGCGACGAACAGCTTGCGCGGATCGATGAACAGGAAGAACTCTGCCGCCTGGAAGCCCGCGCGCTCGGTAAAGCTGGCGCGGTAGCGCCGCAGCGAGGAGCTGCCGATGTCGATCAGCAGCCAGGTCAGCAGCGTGGTCGACAGGGCGACCACGGAGATGATCACGAAAAAGAGGGTGTCCGGCGCGAGGCTGCTCATGCTCTCTCTCTTTCTCCCGGCGCGTTGCCGCCGGCGCCGGCGGTGCTGGTCCCGGGGACACCGCGGAAGATGTCCAGGTCGAGCACCGCGCCGCTGGCACGCAGTTCGTCGTAGAAATGCGGCACCGTGTCGCAGCCGCTGAATTGCCCTTGCACCTTGCTCAGGCCGTTGGCCTGGATGGCGTAGCCCCGGTTCACGAAGGTGAACAGGTCCTGCAGCTGGATCTTGCCGCTTTCCATGCCGCTGATCTCGGTGATGTACGTGACCATGCGCGTGCCGCAAGAGAAGCGCGTTTGCTGCACGATGATGTCCACCGCGCTGGCGATCTGCTCGCGGATCGCCGCCAGCGGCAGTTCCATTCCGGCCATGAGCACCATGGTCTCCAGCCGGGCCAGTCCGTCGCGCGGGCTGTTCGCGTGCAGCGTGGTCAGCGAGCCTTCGTGGCCGGTGTTCATGGCCTGGAGCATGTCCAGCGCCTCGGCGCCCCGGCATTCGCCGACGACGATGCGGTCGGGCCGCATGCGCAGGGTGTTGCGCACCAATTCGCGGATGCTGATCCCGCCCTTGCCCTCGACGTTCGCCGGGCGCGATTCCAGGCTGATCAGGTGCTCGTGGTTGAGCTTGAGCTCGGCGGCGTCCTCGACGGTGATGACGCGCTCGCCGGGCGGGATGAAGTTCGACAGGATGTTGAGCAAGGTGGTCTTGCCCGAGCCCGTGCCGCCGGAGACGATGATGTTCTTGCGCGCCTCGACGCAGATGCGCAGGAAGTCGGCCATGGCCGGGCTGAGCGCGCCAAACTGCACCAGGTCGTCGGCGCTGAGCTTGCGCTTGGCGAATTTGCGGATGGTCAGCGTGGAGCCCTTGAGCGCCAGCGGGGGAATGATGGCGTTGACGCGCGAGCCGTCCTTGAGCCGCGCGTCGACCATGGGCGAGGATTCGTCGATGCGCCGGCCCAGCGGGGCGACGATGCGCTCGATCACGCCCATCACGGCGTGGTCGCTGGTGAAGGTCAGCGAATGCTTTTGCAGGCGGCCTGCGCATTCGATGTAGATCTCGTCGAAGCGATTCACCATGACTTCGGTCACCGTGTCGTCGCTGAGCAGTTCCTCCAGCGGCCCCAGGCCCACGGCCTCGTCGAGGATTTGCTTGCGCAGCGAGTCGCGGTCGAGCGGAGTCGGAATGTCGGCGTCCATGTCCTGCATGATTCTGGCGATGAGCTCGCCAGCCTCGGTGCGCAGGTGCTCGTCGGACATGCCCGAGACGTCATGGCGGCGCAGGTCCATGGTCTCGATGAGCTTGGCGTGCAGGCGCTTGCGCCATTCGAATTCGAGCGCGCGCAGGGATGGGTCCCGTTCGATCGCGAGCGGCGACGCCGCGTCGGTCAGCGTGTGCAGCGTCGGCAGGGAGGGTGCTGCCGTGGCAGCCATCAGGTCGGGTGGTGGTGCGGCGGCGCGGGTGCCGGGCGAAGGGGCCTTGGATTCGGCGCTATCGTGCCGTGCGGGCGCTGATGCTGATGTATGGCCGGGAATGGTTTCCTGGCCAAGCACGCGCAGTCGAAAGGAGCCGATGCCGATGGTGTCGCTGGCCTGCACGGGCCCGTACTGCGCGTCGATGCGCTGGCCATTGACGAGCACGCCGCCAAAGCTGCCGCCATCTTCGAGCAGTACGCCCGCCGGACTTTGGAGCAGACGCGCATGCTCCTTGCTGATGCGCCAGTTGTCCAGCCGCAGCTCGCAGTGCATGCCCTTGCCGATGGAGCATGTGTCCGGCACCTGCATGCGCTGCTGCTGGCCGTCCGGGTGGGTGATTTCCAGATCGATCATGGTGAAGTTGCATTTCCGTTGGTAAGGACCTGTGGGATGTGGAATGGGGCGCAGTCGGGTTACATGGACCTATTGGGCAGGGCCATTTTGTGAACCAATGCGGTCATATCGCTTTCAGAAGTCAGGCCCATAAACACCTTGGCGTCACCTTGCCGCGTGCGGTAGAAAAGCATCGGGGTTCCGCCACCAAGAGTAATCCATAGCGCTTCTGCGGAATTTAGAGCGGAACGCTCCGCCCGGGTGGGTTGCACGCCGGGTATTCCGCCCAGGCGCTGTTGCCGGTTGTAATTGGAAAAATTGAGTTGCAAATCTTCCTTTCGGCCGCCTCGCAGGCATGCCGCACTCTTGTCAAGACTGCTTTTCGAAAGATACGCAACGGGTATCCAGACGGACGGAAGATCATGAAATGGCTTGCCGTCAATCGGTATTGACCACAATTGAGCGCAGTAGGGACAGTTTGGATCGAAGAACACATACAGCGAGGGATTCGTCATTCCGGATTGCGTGGGTATCCCGCGCAAAGCCTGGGCCTGACTCCATACCTGATGCGGAATTTCCTGTGCAAATACTGGCCATCGGGGCAGCAAGGCAGCCATGCCGAGAAAGTGTCGTTTTTTTCATGCTCTGTACCAGTGGTCTCAAGAATCAGGTTGCTCTATAAAGCAGAACTCGGTGATTTTCTCTGGTGGATTTTTGGACCGCGCTGCCGCGCCACGAACATAAATATCGTTCCCTGACGAATAAACTGAATAAATATCGGGAATTGGAATGCCGATATTGGTTTTTGTGTCGATGGACGTCTGAATTGACTTTCCGTCTTGTGCAAGACGATGTATCAGTAGCTTGTTGTCGTTTGCTCCAACCCATGCAATATGGCTTCCGGCTTCCAGCAAGTATCCTTTGATGGAAGCAATTCCATTGCTTTGATGCAGTTTGGTGGACCACAGGATAGAGAGGTTTGCATCGCGTTTCTCCATGAATAACTGCTCGCCTATCCAGTAGCTGATGGCAATACCGCCATCTTTCAGCGCCGTTCCGATGGACGCTATGCCGTTGAGTGGTGTGCGCGAAACAGGAGTCCCGGTAGCGGAATATTCGCGCAATTCCGCGCCGGGAGATGCGCTCTGGTCCTTGCTGTCACCATGGCGGTTGAATAGCGCAAAAACACGACCACGGCTTTCAAAGACACTCGATACCTCGCCGTTGCCATCATTGGCTTGGCTCAATATTTTCCGGTTCTTGAGGTCAGCACTGAAATACATGAGCACGGGCTGCTTGTTCATACTGGCTCCTGCGATAAAGTACCCGGCCTTGGACGATGCGCTTGCCCAGATGACGCCCACGTCGCTCAAGGGCAGCGACTTCCTGATGCCTGACAGGTTGGCCTGCAACTGGACCATGCTCCATTCACCCAAAAAATTCGCTCCGATTACCAAGGCGTTTTGCCATACGGATTCGGACACTGGCGTCAGTGCCATATAGTTGTCTGGCATTTTTATTTTTCTTGTTTCTCCCTTGGAGCGGCAATCCATTCCCCGCATCACAAGAAAAGTCTCCACCGCGCTGTCTGCATTGAGTTGCCCGGCAGATATCCAAAAAGACTTTCCATCCTTCAGAATGATTTGTGCATAGGGTCGATCTGCTTGCTGAGGGGTCATACTTCCTACACCCAATTTTGCGCTTGCAGAATCGAGGGTTGTGGCGAGGACAAAGAGGGCGGCTGTGAATTTTGATTTCATGACTTGTATCACTTTCGATATTCGTGTTTACGGAGCAATGAGATTAAAATTACTCATGCGTTTCCCGGTATTCATTTCGGAGTATCCTGTTTTCCCGGGGACATAAGATCCACAGGTGGTGGCAATCCAATTTTGTCCCGACAGCATTGACAATATTGCTGGCGACGCAGGCTGAAAGCATCTGACCCAAAATATTTCAATCCCGTGTGCATGGTATTGGCCGCCGACAGGCAAGCATCATGGGTGTTGAATATTTGTTTTTTCGAACCCCTATCGAAAATCGTTGTATGATCTTCTGGAATCTTTGCACAAACAGCGCGCATGTTTGAGAGCATTTCATTATCACATGTCTGTTGATTGTTGGAATTACAAGTTTGGTAGCACTTGTCATGTTCTGAGCAAGCAGAAAGAAAACTGGATGCATTGCCGACGCCGCCTGAGCCGGCTCCTGTCGGATTATTCCTGTCGGCAAATATGAATGATCCAAAAAAGACTGCCAAACTTACGGCTTTCGGAGGCGTACTGCACCCATCAATGCAATAGGATCGAGCCGAACCATTCTGCTCAACACGCGCCACGGGATAATCATCACTTACAGAATGCTTTTGACCAACCTTGCATTGCGCCCACAATCCATCGGGCGTTGCGTGGCTTTGTTGCATATCCTCGCATTCTTTTGCGTAAATATCCCATTTGAAGTTCTTGTCCAGTTCCGTGTGTTGCTTCTCCCGAGGCTTGCTCTTTCCTGTTTTGGCATCTTTGACGCAGCACTTTGTCTCGGTGTTCATGTCTTTACCATTGCAGCGACTACCATCCAGAAAAATGCAGTTGTTTTTTTGTTCGTACCTTATTTTGGATCCTGCGTCCACAAAACACATATTTGCCGAGCAGATATTTGGCAAGGTGATCCGGGAGTTCGGAGTGCAGTCTTGTGTGACGCCACATTGCGCCCAAGATGCGCTGGCGATGAGAACCACCATCCATGCGATGGCTACCTTGAAGCAGAGGAGCTTGCTCATGGCACTACTACCGCGCCATGTGACGCAATAGACGTTGGTGTGCTGCGCTGGCGCACGATGAGCCTGCATCTCGGCTGGCGGACAGCGGCCACCCGTACGGGCTTGAGCGGGCCGTCAGGGTGGGTGATTTCCAGATCGATCATGGCCGGCTGCGGCTTAGAAAACGGGGAACAACCACTGGGTCTCGACCCAGCCGCGCCGCCCATCGACCTGTACCGCAGAGAACTGGGCCTGAGGGGCCTGGGGCAGGACCTCGACCTCGCTGCCCAGCGCCAGGCGTTGCAGCACGGGCGCGTTGACGTCGGGCGTGACCCGCAGCGCGAGCGCGTCAAGGGTGACGCGGTAGCTGCCGGGCGTGGGGTGGGCGTCCCCGCCGGCGGCTTCGCGCGCGGCGATGTCCTGGCCCTGCCGGGCCTGGCGGGCGTGCGCGCCGTCAGGCGGTGCAGCGGTGCTGGGCGTGTGCGCAACGGGTTGCAGGCTTGCGTCGCGCACCCAGCCTTGCAATGCGCCGACCGCGACGGCGCGCCAGCCCGGGGCGGCGGTGGCAGTCGGAGGCTGGTGCGGTGCTGCGCGCACGAAGCTGCCCTGGCCCAGTTGCAGCAGCACCTCGCTGCCGGCGTCGGGCCGGGCGTGCAGCACCAGGCCGTCGTGCACCACGCGCCAGTTGCTGACCAAGGGCTCCAGGGGATTTTTCCCTTCCGACAGCACGGCCAGTTGGTCGGGGTGCTGGATCGGAGCGGGGGCGGGCATGGCCGTGGCAATGCTGGCGTTGGCGCTGGCCACGGGGGCGGGCGCGAGCTGCGGCGGATGCGCGGGCGCGATGCCGGGCGCGGTCAGGAAGGGCTCGGCGCCGTGGCGCTGCTGGCGCAGGGTCTCGGTGGCGCGCTCGACGCGCTGCATCAGGCCGGGCGACTGGCTGTTGATCACCGTCGGGGTGACGAACACCACCAGCTCGGTTTCGTCGTTTTGAAAGCGCTTGGAGCGGAACAGCGCGCCGAGTATCGGCAGGTCGCCCAGAAAGGGAACTTTGTCGATGCTGTCGCTGGTCTTGCGCGACATCAACCCGGCCAACACCATGGTTTCGCCGTTTTGCACGTTGAACTCGGTTTTCGTGCGCCGTGTGCTCAGCGCCGGCCCGGAAACGGTTGAGATGGAGGAGTCTATGTGGCTGACTTCGCTGGTGATCTCTGCGCGGATGACCCCATTGCGATCCACGCGTGGCGTGATGTCGAGCTTGATTCCGTAGGGCTTGAAGAGGATGTGCGGTCCTTCCCTGGTCTGGACGGTGTAGGGGTATTCGCCGCCCGCGAGGAATTCGGCTTTGGCTCCATTGCGCGCCGACAGCTGCGGCTGCGCCAGGATGCTGGCCTTGCCCTCCTGGGCCAGCAAGTCGAGCTTGGCGCTCAGGCCCATATTGATCGCACTCAGGACGTTCAGGCCCCCGGACAGCGGAGTGAGCTCACTGCCGTCCGCGGAGGTGATGGGCGGCTTCTGGACACCGATGACCAAGCCTCCTTGGTGGCCACGCCGGCCGGGCGACCAGAGACCGGCAACGCTCGCGCCGCCCGTGGAACCCCAGCGCAGGCCGATTTCGCGCAGTTCATTCACCGGAAACTCGACGACCTTGACGTCCATCAGCACCATCTGCTCCCAGCCGATCTGGTTGGTGAAGTTGACGATCTGCGGATAGTGTTTTGCAAGGCCCTCGATCTTCTTGAGGTCGGTGTCGCCCAGGCTGTCGCCTTCGACGATGACCTTGTCGCCAATGACGGATGCCTTGGCGTTGGGGATGGTGCTCAGGAACGCGGCGATCTCGCGCGCATAGCGGCTGGTGTCACCGGGGACGACGTTGATCTTGACGCGCTGGTAGCGGCCCTCCTCGTTCCACACGAACAGCGAGGAGGTCCCGACCTCGTTGGCAAAGATGATGACTTCGCGCTCGTCGAGCGCGGCGGCCGTGAGCACCTTGCCATTGCCCACGGCAATGCGCGCGACGCCGGGGCTGGGAAAGACGCGCGACTCGCCGACGAACATTTCGATCTCGGGCACCTGGGCCTGGTCGTCCGGTTTCTGGATGGGGCGGTAGGGTTGACCGGAAACCGCCGCCGGAGTCTGTTTTTTGGCCCGCAGCGCCGGTGCGAAGCCGCCACGCGAGAGCGCGGGCGGCGCGGCAAGGTCCGTGGTGTCGGATGCTGGCTGGGTAGGTGTTTGGACCGGCGTTTGGGCGCCGGCAGACAGGGCCGTGGCGCAGGCCAGGGCCAGGATCCAGCGCAATGCGCGGCCTGTAGCGGTGATCGGAATGGTGCGATAGGACATGGGTGGGCGGAGAAACGTCTGCCTGGGGTTAGCTGAGGGGGGAGGTTATGGGGCCGCGCGGGGTGGCACGGCAATCACCAATACACCGGGGTTGCCCGGGGGTTGGTCTGGCTTGGGGTTGAAGGCCAGCAGCCCGGACGGTGGCGCGACCGGCGCGGCCCGCGTGGCCGGTTCATCGGCGCCGCCCTGGTTCGCGGCCTGGCGCAGCGTCAGTTCCTCGGGCTTGAAGTCGCTGCGGCGCCCTCCGTAGAGCACGGGCACCGTGCGGCCCGTCGAACCCGCGGAGTTGGCCAGGGACTGCACGTCGCCGGCGAGGCCCAGCAGCGCCGCCATCGCCGCACTGTCCTCCGCCAAGACCTGCGTGTCCTGCGGATTGCGCAGCAGCGCCGTGATCTTGCCGGCCTCGCGCGCAATGACCACGCTCTGTGCCTGCGCCTGCGTGGTGTCCAGCGTGACCGTGGAGTACTGCCGCCGCTCGCCGCTCTTGGGGTCGTCCACCACGCGTTGGCCGGTGGCCATGACCCGGACGTTTTGCAGCAGGGGGAAGGTGGTCTTTTTGCCGCCCTGCTCGAGCGTGAGTATCAGGTCGATCGCGTCGCTTGGCTCCAGCAGACCGGAGATGGAGTTGATCTCATCGACGTGCACGGTGATCGCGCGGCGCCCGATCCCGACGCGCGCGGAGAAACTCGGGGCCTTCTTGGTCTGCATGAGGCTCCAGAGCAGGATTTCGCCCTCCCTGACGTCGTGCTCGACGCTCTGGCCCTCGACGCGATCGAAATGCTCGGGCGTGATGGCGTTGGAATGCGCGTAGTCCACCGGAACATCGCGCACCGCCACGGTGTCGGTGGACAGGGCATCGCCCTTTTTAAGGCCCTGCTTGGCCACCAGCAGGGCGGCGGTCTTGCTCTTGGACCGCGCCTCGATCGCCGCCATATAGTTGCTCAGGTAGCTGCGGGCGCCCAAGGCGGCCAGCAGGCCGATCAGCAGCGCCACCCCAAAGAGTAGCCAGGTCTTGTTGGGCCGCAGCGCGGTGATTCGGGACAGGGAGAGTTTCATGGGACAAGTGGGACAAGGGATACGAAAGACATGGCATGCGCCCAAGCGGGCGGCTCAGATGGGCAGCGAAATGGCGAAGCTGAACTTTTGGTAGGCGAGTTGGAAGGCGTTGAGCAACTCGCGCAGCACACTGCTGTCGTCGAGCATGCCCACGCCGAGCGCGAAGGCCAGGGCCGCGCAGACCACGCCGTACTCCACCGAGGATTGGCCGCATTGCAATGCAGCGCCCCCGATGCGCCTGCGCACCGGCCTCGAAGGGACGACGCCAAATGCCTGGCAAAGCCGATTCCGCGCCGTCCCTGGCTTGGAGACCGCGTCCATGGGGTGCGCATAGCGCGGGGAAAAACGCCAACGATTCATGGCAATGACTCCAACTGGACACTGGTGAGTAGCACGATGCTGGTCTGGCCTTGCGCGCCGCGCGTGATGGTGGCCATGGCCTCCTTGCCCGGGCCGCGGAAGAGCAGGGTCAGGCCCGCCGCTTGTTCGGATAAGCCGGCGATGGTGTCGGTGGTGATGCTGCGCTCGAGCACGTAGCCCTGTTCGCGCAGGGCTGCGCCGAGCCGCTGTGCATTGAGCTGCTCGCCGTGCCGGTTCAGCGCCACGAGATGGGTCGCGAACCGGCCGTTGTCCTGCGTTTGCAGGTGGCTGGTAACTTGGGTGCCTGCCGGCAGCAGGCGGCGCCAATGGGCGACCGTCTCCCGGGTCTGCGGCTGCGGGGCACTGGGCAACTGCGTGACCGCGACCATGCCCCGGCTGCCCCGACCGTCGCTGCCGGGCTCGATCTGCACGGTCAGGTAGTACCCGCCCTCGGCGCGGCCCAGGATCTGCTTGCGACCCAGGCGGGTTTCCACCAGGGGCTGGCCCAGCGTGCGGCGAAACCACGCGGCGGTTTGCTCCGGAGCGGCCTCGGTGGCAAAGCCCGTCAGGCGCATGGGCAGGCCGTTTATTCCCAGTTGCTGGCCGACGCCGTAGCTCTGGGCCTGCGCGGGCAGGGCGACCTCGGGCCAGGGGGCTTGCGCTCTTGCGGCGGGTGCGCCCAGGGCCAGCAACAACAGGCCAAGGCACAGGCCGACGCGCTGGGGCAGGGGCCTGCCTGGCCGCGCAGAAGCGGCTCGCGCACCCGGCGGGCGCGGTAGTGGAAGGGCCTGTTGCATGGTCCTGAAGTCTGCTGTCGCGCGGGTTCAGTTCTTGGACTCGTCGGCCTTGAGCCGGTCCTCGGGCACCACGTCCTGCCAGCGTTCCAGGCGCCCGAATTGGGGGGCCGATACCTCCCCCAACTCGAAGAGCGGGATGACGATGCCCAGCGCCGCCTCGATCGGGGAGAACAAGCTGTTCAGCGGGACGAGCTTGCCAAAGCGGTCCATGGTCTGCTGCACCGATTCCGCGGCCCAGGGATCGATCAGCACGCTGGTATGGCGCGTGATGCGCAGATCGATTTTGTCGAAAGGCGTGTAGCTGACGATGCCTTCGGGCAGGTTGGCCAGGGGCACGGAGACGTTGACGCGGTAGATGCCCCGGGCCTGCAGGTCGAGCGTCTTGTGGTTCGCCAGGGGCATCAGGCTGAAGGGCTTGCCGTCGCTGCTGCCCTTGAAGGCCTGGTTGTGCGAGGGGGCCTCGTCTTCGCCGAAAGTGACCGCGACGTCGGAGAAGTTGCGGATCAGCGGCTTGCCCCGGGGGTCGGTCCAGAGCGGGTTCTGCTGGGTCTGGGAATCGTCGCCGGTTGCATCGCCGGTCCTGATGGGCGCGTCGGGGTTGCTGAAGTAGCGCCTGCGCACTTCCTCGGCCAGTTGTGCCTCGGGCTTGAAGTTGTTTTTTGCATCGTTGTGCACCGTGGCGTCGAACGCCGCGTAGCGGCTTGCCATATGCGTGGCATGGGCAATGTCCTGGTACTTGCCGATCATCGGCATCAGCAGGAACAGGCCGAGGACGGCTGCGGAAATGGTGAGGAACTCGACCAGCGCCTGGCCCTGCTGCGGCGCACCCCGGAAAGTTGTGCGGTTCATGGGATGTGCGCTCCCTGGAGCAGTTGCTGCGCCTGCACGTCGGTTTCGGAATGGACCAGGCGCACGCGCCAATAGGGGTTGAACAGGCTGGGGAGTTCGCGGGGGCGGCCCAGGGTCTTGCCGTAGAGGTTTTCGCGCTGATCGAATGGGCGCTCGAAGTACACCTCGGAGGTGGCCACCGCGGCCATGACGTTGCTGGCCACCTGGCTCTTGTAGGCGTTGATGCGGCTGTCGCTGCTGGCCCTTATCTCGCTCTTGCCGTCGGAGGTGCGCAGCTCGCTGCGTGCGCGGACCAGGCGCACGCTGAATCGCAGCGCGGGATCGCTCTTGTCCAGTTGCTGCTGGCTGAGATCGTAGTAGCTGGGGATGCCGCTGTAGCCCGTCCAGTGCGAGGACGATGCCATGCTCGACGCCTCCGGGTTGTCTCGGGCGCCGCCCAAGGAGGCGCCGGAATCGTCTTGGTCCTGGCCCTTGGGATGCGCCTGCTGCTCGCCATAGGCGATGGGACTTTCCCAGTATTTGCAACGCAAAAAGCGGGGGTACGCCTGCCACAAGGATTCGGTGTCTTGCGCGATCCACTCGTCGTAGTTGACCAGATCGGTGCCTCCACCTCGGCTCACTCTGCTTCTGCCAAGGGGCAAAAGACAGGTCGGAAATGCTGCATAGGAGTCCCAGTTGCGCTTGTGTGTGAATTCGTCGGTGTGTGCGGCATAACGGGCCAGTTCGGCCATGCGCTTGCGGTCCTGGCCGCTGTACTTGCGCGTGAAGCTGCCCCAGTCGTCGGTCAGCGCCGAGGCCATGCCCGGACCCAGGGGCTCTACCTGCACGCTGCCGTCATTGGCGTAGTTGGCCCGGGCGACGTCCTGCATCACGTCGGCGCGCAGACTCTGCAGATAGAGCGGGGCATGCAACAGGTTGTGGGCTTGCTGTATCGCCTTCTTGTTGAGTTCCACCGCCTTCACTACTTTCTCCGTCAGGTCCGGCACCTCCTTGGCTACATCTTCTATGTACTCGCCCAGATACTGCACGACGGCATAGCACATGATCGCGTACTTGGCGCCGTAAAGAAAAGCACCAGCTGCCGATGAATAGCCGCTTGAATCGAGACAGTGGGGGAATTGGCTTGGCAGGTTTTGCACGCGGGTTTCCGCGTACTGCGCCCACGATGACAGACTGACCATCTGGGCCACGAGCACCTCGTTGGCGACCAGTGCGCGGTTGCCGTAGGCGCTGAAGTTCAGCGCCCGTGCGTGCATCACGCCGGCGCTGTAGGCCACTGCATCGGCTGTGTTCACCAACTTGGTCTTTTCCTGGGACAGTTGGCCGGTGTTGAACAGGAAGAACAGTGCAGCCAGGGCGCCGATCACGACAAACATGCCGTAGATCAGCGCCTGCCCGCGCTGTTGCCGCCTGGCGGCTCTCCGCCTGCCATGTGGGACGATGCAGTGCATATGGGGCAGTTACTTACTTTTACTTGTTCTTGTAAGCGTCAAGGCCCTTCTCTTTGCGCTCGTCATCGGCCTTCTTGGCCGAGGTGCCGGCTGCAGTGATGGCTGTCTGCGCGGATTTGCCTGCAACTTCGTTGGCGATGCCCGACATTTGCGCCCGGATGGTCTCGCCAAAGGCCTGATAGACCGCGATGGCAGCGACCCCGATCAGCGCGACAATCACGATGTATTCTGTCATGCCTTGACCACGTTGTTGCTTCTGGGTTGCGCGGCGGGTGTTGGAGAGAGTGCGGATCATGCGAGAGCCTCCTGAGGTGGGTTGTGGATGAGAAAGAATAGCGCCTTTCCTGCGCAATCATACAGCGGCTTTTGCAATCCAGGAGTAACTTTTTTTCGAAGTCCCCGAGAGGGGTGTGTCGATGAAAGAAGTGAGAACAGAAGTCACAATGCAAATGTATTGCAACTTTTACAGACAAGGCGGGATTCTAAAACATGGCTTCCCGTAGCTCGCCCGCGCTTGGGTGACGGCGACCTGCCGTCCTTGCAGAGGCCCGCGAAAACGCGCATCTCGGGGCGGTAGACGCGAAGCGCCGCCAGCGCCTGCGTGGCGATGGCGGCGTTGTTCAGATGGAAAAACGGTTGCGCACCCTGGCGTGTACTGCCTGCGTACCGCCTGGGTTGAGCAGGTGCAATGCCGCGCTGGGGCGTACCTGCACCCTGCTCACCGACCCGGGTCTGCGCCCGGTATTTCGCCGGTATTACCCCCCGAGGGGGATGAACCCGGGGGCTGCTCTTTCAGAATCCGGCCGCGTCGGGCGCCGACTCAGCCGTCTGCCCTACGATGGACAGCGGCATGCGCGCCGCCGCGCCCGAGATGAAGGAGACGCTGCCGTCGGCCACGCCATCGGCGTCGAACTCCCCGCCATCCTGGATCGAGAAGTCCAGCCGCACCTGCTCGCCTTCGCCCGTCATCTGGCCGCCGTAGGACTCGCTGGCCAGATTCACCCAGACGCCGGCGCTGTTCAGCGCCCAGTACCCGTTGACGTCCGTATTCGGGTCCAGGTACAGGCTGAATTTCGCACTGTCGCCGGCAGTCTCCACCGTGGCAAAGAAGTCCGTCACCCCGATCGGCGTCTCCGCCCCCTCGGGGAAGTTGGCGGCCGCCTTTTGCTCCAGGTTGACGATGTGGGTGTTGCTGCCAGCGCTGACCTTGCCGTCCTGGCTGTCGGCGACCAGGGTGATCGGGGCCGTGGAGTCGCCGTCTTTCGCAACGGTCTTCGAAGCGGCTGCCGCCTGTGCGCTGTTCTGGATGCCGTCGCCGGTCACGGCACCCGGGATGCTGACGGTCCGTTCTTTCTGGGCGTCGGGAACGCTGCCGCGGCCCGCATCCGACCCCTCGGGGGGTGATGCGAGCGTGAGTTTGCCCACGGGCTGATTCAGTTTGTCGTCGCTGACCGTGTTTTGCTGCAAAGGGGAAGATGCCGGTGTGGACGCTGTGGTGTCGGACATGGTATTGCTCCTTGAAACGGTGGATTCGATGAACAGGGGTCAGTGGTTTGCACTGCTCCCCACGGTGGGCAACGCGCGGAGCGCGCGAGGTAACCCGCCGAAAACTGTATCACGGGTGACAAGTTGATGCAGCCGCTGCTGCTGCCCCCGGTCGCGCCCCCGAGGGGGATGGACCCGCCGGGGGCTGCTTTCAGAGTCAGCCCCCGCCGGGCGCCGGCTCAGTCGTTTGTCCCATGAGGGACAGTGGCATGCGCGCCGCCGCACCCAGAAAGGAGGAGATGCTGCCGTTGGCCACGCCGTCGGCGTCGAACTGCCCGCCATCCTGGATCCAAAAGTCCAGCCGCACCCGCTCGCCTTCGCTCGTCATCTGGCCGCCGTAGGACGCACTGGCCAGATTCACCCAGACGCCGGCTCCGTCCCTCACCCAATAACCGTCGATGTCCGCGAGACTGATGAGGGGGTCGCCCCCCACCGCGGTTCCGTCCCTCACCCAATAACCGTTGCCGTCCGTATTCGGGTCCAGATACAGGCTGAAGTTCGCACCGTTGCCGACAGTCTCCAGCGTGGCGACGAAGTTCATCAACCCGATCGGCACCTCCGTCCCCGGCCCCCAGGAGAAGCCGTGGGCCAAGTTTTGCTCCAGGCTGACGATGCGGGTGTTGTTGCCAGGGATGGAGCCACCCGGGCTGTCGACGACCAGGGTGATCGATGCCGTGGAACCACCGCTTGTCGCAACGGTCTTCGAAGCGACCGTAGCTTGTGCGCTGTCCTGGATGCCGTCTCCGTTGCCGTCGCCGGTTACGGCACCCCCGGTGCTGACGGCCCGTGCTTCCTGGACGTCGGAAACGCTGTCGTGGTCCGCGTCCGGCCCCTCGGGGGTTGACGCGGGCGGGAGGTCGTTCACGAACAGATGGACGAAGTTCGCCGCAGCGTTGCCCGCCGTGTCCTGCACCCCAGGGCTGTCCGCGGGTTTGACGTAGCTGACGATCAGCAGTTCGCCGTTGTTCACGGCGCGGCTGAGCGTCAGGGTGACGGTCTTGGTGTTTGCATCCACGGTGACGATCCCGACGCCGATTTCCACTCCCGTGGCACTGTGCACCGCAAAGCCTGCGCTACCGTACAGGATGGCCGCGTCCAGGCTGTTTTGTTCGGTGTAGCTGAGCACCAGTCGGTTGCCTTCGATCCGGGGGGCGTCAGCACCCTCCATGATGAGTTCGGGCGGCACGAGGTCGGGCACCGTGTCCACGCTGTAGGGGTTGCTCTTGGCGATGCCGTCTCCGGCGTTGCCCGCCAAGTCCCGCACGCCCTGCGTGTTCACGATGATGGCGTTGCCCTCCGCGTGGACGTTGGCCGTTGGCGTGAAAGTGGCGCTCCAGGTTTGGCCGTCTTCGCTGGCCGTCAGCGGACCCAGCGTGCCGTTGGCATGCGAGAGGTTGATGTCGCTGGCGTCAAAACCGGTGACGGACTCGCTGAAGCTAAAGGTGACGGTGGTGCTTGCGCCCACGGTGAGGGCGCTCTCGGCCAGCGTGATGGTGAGCGTGGGGCGCTGGACGTCGATGCCGTAGGTAACAGTGGAGGCGACCTTGCCCACGCCTGCATGGCCCGCAAGGCTGCGCACGCCGGCAAGGTTGACGCTGATCCGGTTGCCCGTCGAGTCGCGGACGTCGTCGGGGTTCGCGAGGATGTCCTCGATCCCCGGAGCCGTGAGCGTGACCGCCCAGGTGGTGCCGCCGTCGATGCTGTACAGGTCGGAGAGCTTCGCGCCCCCGGTCACGCCCAGATCGGCGAGGCTGAAACTCTTGGTATTGATGGCTTCGGAGAAGCGGATGATGACGGTGGTGCGCTCGTCCTGGCTCAGTTTGTCGTCGTGGATCGTGATCGGATCGGTGCGGGCCAGCGTGGGGCGCGCGAGGGTGTCCACGGTGTAGTTGGCGCTTCTGACGGTGCCGACTTCGGTGTTGCCCGCCCGGTCCTGCACGCCCTTCGTATGCACGCGGATGGTGTTGCTCGCGTCGTTGACGTTGTCCGTGGGCGTGAAGGTGGCGCTCCAGGTTTGGCCGTCTTCGTTGGCCATCAGCGGGCCCAGCGTGCCGTTGGCATGCGAGAGGTCGATGTCGCTGGCGTCAAAACCGGTGACGGGCTCGTTGAAGCGGAAGATGACGGTGGTGGTTTCCCCTGCGGTGAGGGTACTTTCGAGCAGCGTGATGGTGGCCATGGGGCGCTTGAAGGCAACCGGGGAGACGACCTTGCCCACGCCGGCGTTGCCGGCGAGGTCGGTCACGCCGGCGAGGACGACCCGGAGCTGGTTGCCCGTCAAATCGGAGGCGTCGGAGGGGATGTCCGTGCGCTCCGGGGCCGTCAGCGTGACCTCCCAGGTGATGCCCCCATCGATGCTGTGCAGGTCGGACAGCTTCGCGCCATCGCCCACGCCCAGATCGGCAAGGCTGAAACTGCTCGCATCGATGGCTTCGGAGAAGCGGATGGTGACGGTGGCGCTCTCGCCCGGGCCCAGCCTGTCGTCGCTGATCGTGATCGGATTCGTGGCAGCCAGCGTGGGGGCCGCGAGGGTGTCCACGGTGTAGTGGGCGCTCTTGGCGACGCCGCTTCCGGTGTTGCCCGCCAAGTCCCGCACGCCCTTCGTGTTCACGCGGATGGTGTTGCTCGCATCGCTGACGTCGTTCGTTGGCGTGAAGGTCGCGTTCCAGGTTCTGCCGTCTTTGCTGGCCGTCAGCGGGCCCAGCCTGCCGTTGGCGTGCGAGAGGTCGATGTCGCTGGCGTCAAAACCGGTCACGGGCTCGCTGAAGCGGAAGGTGGCGCTGGTGGTTTCCCCCGCAGTCAGGTGGCTATCGGCCAGTTTGATGGCGACCATGGGGCGCACGGTGTCCACGGAGTAGTTGGCGCTGGAGGCGTTGCCGCTACCGGTGCTGCCCGCATCGGTGCCCAAACCGGCGAGGTTTACGCGGATGGTATTCGCCCCGGCGCTGACGTTGGCCGTGGGCGTCAAGGTGGCCGTCCAGACCGTGTGGTTGGCGTTGGGCGTGAGCGGGCCCAGCGTGCCGTTGGCATTCGAGAGGTTGATGTCGTTGGCATCAAAGCCGTTGACGGGTTCGTTGAAAGTGAAGGTGACGGTGGTGGTTTCCCCCACGGTGAGCGCGCTGTCGGCCAGCGTGATGGTGGCCGTGGGGCGCACGGTGTCCACGGAGTAGTTGGCGCTGATGGCACCGAAGTTGCCCATATAGTCGCCTACACCGGCGAGGTTTACGCGGATGGTATTCGTCGTGTCGTTGACGTTGGCCGTGGGCGTGAAGGTGGCCGTCCAGACCGTGTGGTTGGCGTTGGACGTGAGCGGGCCCAGTGTGCCGTTGGCATTCGAGAGGTTGATGTCGCTGGCATCAAAGCCGGTGACGGACGTGCTGAAACGGAAGGTGACGGTGGTGGTTTCCCCCGCGGTGAGCGCGGTGTCGGCCAGCGTGATGGTGGCCGTTGGCCGCATGGTGTCCACGAAGTAGTTGTCGCTGGAGGCGCTGCCGGTGGCGGCATTGCCCGCGTCGTCGGTCACGCCGGCGAGGTTTACGCGGAGGGTATTCGTCACGTCGCTGGCGTTGGCCGTGGGCGTAAAGCTGGCCGTCCAGACCGTGCGGTTGGCGTTGGGCGTGAGCGGGCCCAAGGTGCCGTTGGCATCCGAGAGGTTGATGTCGCCGGCATCAAAGCCGCTGACGGGCTCGCTGAAAGTGAAGGTGACGGTGGTGGTTTCCCCCGCGGTGAGCAGGCTGTCGGCCAGCGTGATGGTGGCCGTGGGGCGCCGGACGTCGATGTCGTAGGTCACCGTGGAGACGGCCCGGCCCACACCGGCGTTGCCTGCGAGGTCGGTCATGCCGGCGAGGTTGACGCTGATCTGGTTGCCCGACGAATCGCGGGCGTCGGAGGGGTTGGCGGGGGAGTCCTGGACCCCCGGGGCCGTGAGCGTGACCTTCCAGGTGGTACCGCCGTCGGTGCTGTGCAGGTTGGACAGCCTCGCCCCCCCGCCCACGACCAGATCGTCGAGGCTGAAACTGCGCGCATCAATGGCTTGGGAGAAGCGCAGGGTGACGGTGGCGCTCTCGCCCCGACTCAGTTTGTCGTCGCTGATCGTGGTTTGTTGCAGATGGAAAGATGGCGCTCTGGCATCGGGCACGGTGTTGTTCGCTGCGCGCTTCGTATGGGCTCCCGTCATGGGTGCGGGCGCTGTGATGACGGACATGGTGTTGTTCCTTGGATGGCGGATTCGACGGACAGAGTTGGTGGTGTGCGCGACTCCCCGCTCTCCCCGCTCGGGGTAGCGCGGAGAGCGCAGGCCGCCGAAAAATTGTAATACAGAGTGTTATTTTGAAACTATTACCTGCGCGACACAGTCAACGCGCGGGCGCGTGGGTGGCGAGTCTGCGATCCGACAGATTAAGAAACGTGAAAATGGACACCTCCACAGAGTGAAACGCATCCATCACGTTTCATTATTTAAAATCGCACGCACGCGTGTTCTGCCCCGAAAATAGCAGAACAAAATGAAATGGCTGCATTTCGCGCCATGGCAAGGCGCAAACCGCAGCAACTCCCAAGAGGTATCGCGAGTATTTGCAACGCCGCCAGGGCACGAAAAGCGCAGTTTTATGTGCTGATATTTGCAGGGCGAAACACCCATGTTTTGCTCAGCGAAACAGTCGCATAAAATGTAACTGTTGCATTTTGCGACAGGGCCAGGCGCAGCGATTCCCTCAGGTATCGCGAGGATTTGTAACGCCACTATGGCGCGAAAAGCGCCGTTTCATGCGCTGATACTTTTCAGGCTTCAGCGCGCATCGGCCGCCATGGCCTCGGCGCGGATTTCTTCGGTCAGGCGCGCCTTGAGGTCCATGAATTCGGGGCTGGTCTTCATGCGGTAGTCGCGCGGGTGCGGCAGGGGCACGGCCAGTTCGGTCTTGATGCGGCCGGGCCGGGCGCTGAACACGGCCACGCGGTTGGCCAGGAAGATGGCCTCGTCGATGTCGTGCGTGACGAACAGCACCGTCTTGCGCTCGGCCTCCCAGATGCCGAGCAGCAGTTCCTGCATGAGCGCGCGGGTCTGGTTGTCGAGCGCGCCGAAGGGCTCGTCCATGAGCAGGATCTTGGGGTCGTTGGCGAGCGCGCGCGCAATCGCCGTGCGCTGCTGCATGCCGCCCGAGAGCTGCCCGGGGAAATGCTGCTCGAAGCCGCGCAGCCCGACCTTGGCGATGAAGTACGCGGCGCGCTCCCTCTGCTGCGCCCCGGGCAGGCCGCGTTCGCGCAGGCCAAAGCAGATGTTCTGCTCGACGCTGAGCCAGGGGAACAGCGTGTAGCTCTGGAACACCATGCCGCGCTCGGCGCCCGGCCCCTGGACCGGCGCACCATCGAGCAGCACGCGCCCGCTGCTCGCGCGCTCCAATCCGGCGACGATGCGCAACAGCGTCGATTTGCCGCAGCCCGAGGGCCCCAGGATGGTGAGGAAATCGTTCTCGCGCACCTCCAGATCGACCGGCTGCAAGGCCTGCATGCGCTGCCCCCGGGCGCTCTCGAAAACGCGGGCAACGCCTTCGATGGAAACGCAGCTCATGGCACGCGGCCCCAGGCAAACAGGCGCTGGTTGAGCGCCTTGAAAGCGAAGTCGGAAACCAGCCCGATCAGGCCGATGGTGATGATTCCGAAGATGATCTGCCCGGTGTTGAGCAGCGTCTGGCTGTCGGTGATCATGTGCCCGATTCCGGACGAGGAGCCGATCAGTTCGGCGACGATCACATAGGTCCAGGCCCAGCCCAGAACCAGGCGCAGGGTTTCGGCGATCTCGGGCGCGGCGCCGGGGATCAGCACCCGCGTGACGATTCCCCTGTGGCCCGCGCCCAGCGTGTACGCCGCCTCCACCAAGTCGCGCCGCGCGCCGCCGACCGTGACCGCGACCATCAGCGTGATCTGGAACACCGCGCCGATGAAGATGACGAGGACCTTCTGCGCCTCGCCGATTCCCACCCACAGGATCAGCAGCGGGATGAACGCGGACGCGGGCAGGTAGCGGCAAAACGAAATGAAGGGCTCGAAGAACGCTTCGACGCCCTTGTACGCGCCCATGGCAATGCCCAGCGGCACGGCGACGGCGGCGGCCAGAACGAAGCCGCCGGCCACGCGCCACACCGTCATCCCGATGTCCCTGAGGAAGTCGTACTCGGTGAACAGCAGCCAGCCCTCGCTGAGCATGGTGATGGGGCTGGCCAGAAAGGTCGGCGAGACGAATCCGCCGAGCGTGAAAAACGCCCACATTGCGACGAACACGGCGAAGAAGGCCAGGCCCAGCAGCCAGCGGCTGCGCGCGCTCACCGGCGCCAACGGCGCCAGTGCACGCGCGCGCCGCAGGGGCCGGGGCGCAGCGGACAGGGCGCGCTCTGGCATGGGGTGCGGCTGCCGGAGCCTATTTGACGAAGCGCGCGTCGAACATGGCGGCCAAGTCCTGCGGCGCCTTGCGGATGACCCCGGCCTCGAGCAGGATGGCCGTCGCGTCCTTCATGAACGCGCTGATTTCTTCGGTAAAGAACTTCTGGTTCGCGGCCCGGTCCTGCCAGCGCAGAAAGGACGCCGACTTGGCAAACTGTTCGCCCGTCTGCTTGACCGCCGCGCCCATGATTTCGTTGGACCGGGCGGGGTCGGCGGCGATCAGGTCCAGCGCCGCGAAATAGGAATCGGCCAGCGCCTGCGCCGCCTTCGGATGCTCCTTGAGCCAGGCGGGGGCGCAGCCCACGGTGTCGATCACCATCGGATAGTCCAGCGTGGTCGCGAGGATTTTGCCGGCGCCGGGGTTCTCGCGCACCGTGGAGAGATACGGCTCGTAGGTCATGGCGGCGTCGTTCTGGCCGGCAACGAAGGCCTGCGCCGCGGCCTGGGGCGAGAGCGTGGTGAGTTTCACGTCCTTCAGGCGCATGCCGTTCTTGCTCAGCATCCAGGCCAAGCCGAAGTAAGGGGCCGTTCCGGGTGCGTCCACGCCGATGGTCTTGCCCCGCAGGTCGGCAAAGCCCTTGATGCCATCGCGCACCGCGAGGCCGTCGGCGCCGTAGGACTTGTCCGTCTGGAAGATCTGCACGATGGGAACGCCGTTGGCGTTCCACGCGACATGGGTCTCGACCGTGGTGGCGGCGCACTGTATGGACTTGGAGGCCAGCGCGAAATGGCGGTCCTTCTGCGGAATCAGCTTGATCTCGACGTCCAGGCCGTTTTTCTTGAAGATGCCCGCCTTGTCCGCCAGCGTCAGGGGGGCGAAACCCGTCCAGCCGGACATGCCGAGCACCACCTTGGTGCCGGGGCCGTCCTGCGCCCGGACCGCTGTGGCCAAACCCAGCGTGCATGCCGCAGCCGCGGCCAACGGCGCCCATTTCACAAGCAATCGCTTCATCTATCTGCTCCTGTTGGAATAAGTCTTCAAAAGCCCAGCCTCCCCGACCAAGCTGCCATGATGGCAGTTGCTGCACGCTTGTATAGACAGGGAAAACGCCAGGGGGTCCAAGCCATCACGCAAAAAATGGGCCCGGCCGAGCGCGTGCTGCCGGCGTCGGCGGCAATCAGCCAAAGCCGGGAACAGAAATGCCGGCCATGCGCACGACGACGAAAGCGACCGCGATCAGCCCGATCACGAGCAACAGGCTGCGCAGCAGGCGCGCGAGCACCAGACCGATGACGATCCCCAGCAGCAGCGGCACCGGGGCCTCGTCCCAGATCCGCTGCAACCAGCTCCAGGCGCTGCCGAGATGCGACGCCAGCATGGCCCAGGCCTGGGCCAGCATGTCGCCCACCGGCAGGTCGTTCATGTTCATGTGCGGGCCCTCCAGCCGACGCGTTGCAGGGGCGCGGAATCCGGCGCGGGGCCGGACGGGCTGGCCGCTGCCGTTCCTGAACCGCCTGGCAGGGCCGTGAGCGTCCGCCGCATCGCCCATCGCGCCAAGATCGGTTCAGCCATCCAGGTGTGGCTGCGTGCGCTGAGGTCGGATCGCTGTTGCATCGGGTCGCGGATTATGGCCTGCGGCGACGGGGCTCCGTGGTGACTGAATGAAATACCTCGTCTGCGCAGCCCGCTCAAGACCCTGGGCGCAGTTGCAAATAGTTCAGGGCCATGCGCCCGATGGCCGGAAAAAAACAGGGGCGTCCCCGGTGGCCCACTACACTGGGAGCCACCATGCACCGCCCGCATCCCCTCCCCTGCGCCCGCCCTGCGGCAAGCTGAACGTCCCTGCCGCCCATCGGGCCCGCCGCCATGTCGTTCTCGCTTGCCTTTCGCCCCCGCGTGATCGACGCGCTGCGCGGCTACAACCGCGGCCGCTGGCTGGCGGATGTGGGTGCCGGCGTCACCGTGGGCATCGTGGCGCTGCCGCTGGCCATGGCGTTTGCGATTGCCAGTGGCCTCAAGCCCGAGGCCGGGCTGTGGACGGCGATCATCGCGGGCTTTCTGATCTCGGCGCTGGGCGGCACCAACGCCCAGATCGGCGGGCCGGCGGGCGCCTTCATCGTCATCATCTACGACATCGTCAATCGCTACGGCGTGGCCAACCTGTTGATCGCCACGGCCTGCGCGGGCGTGCTGTTGCTGCTGCTCGGGCTTTTCCGGCTGGGCACGGTGGTGCGCTTCGTCCCGGTGGGCGTCGTGATCGGGTTTACCAACGGCATCGCCGTGCTCATCGCGCTGTCGCAGGCCAAGGACTGGCTGGGCCTGTCGATCGAGCACATGCCGGGCGACTTCTTCTCGCAGATGCGCGCGCTGGTGCGGCATATGGACAGCTTCAACCCCTACGCGTTCGGGCTGGGTACGGCCTGCGTGGTCGGGCTGTTCGTCTGGCCCCGGCTGACGATGAAGGGCTCGCCCGTGATGCAGGTGCTCGAGCGCCACACCGTGCACGGCTTCGCGCACCTGCCCGCGCCCGTGGTGGCGCTGGTCACGCTGAGCCTGCTGGCCTGGGCGCTCGGGTTTCCGGTGGAGACCATCGGCTCGCGCTTTGGCGGCATTCCGCGGACGCTGCCGGGGTTTGCGCTGCCCGATTTCTCGTGGGAGACGGTGCGCCTGCTGGTCACGCCGACGGTCACCATCGCGCTGCTCGGCGCCGTCGAATCGCTGCTGTGCGCGCGCGTGGCCGACCAGCTGACGAGCGACCCGCAGCACAAAAAGCACGACCCCAACCAGGAGCTGATGGCCCAGGGCCTGGCCAACCTGGTGGTGCCGTTCTTCGGCGGCATGCCCGCCACCGGAACCATTGCCCGCACGGTGACGAATATCCGCGCGGGCGCCACCTCGCCCGTCGCGGGTATGGTGCACGCGCTGACCCTGGCGCTGATCGTGCTGCTGGCCGCGCCGCTGGCGCTGCACATTCCGCTCGCGGTGCTCGCGGGAATCCTGCTGTACGTGGCCTGGAACATGGGCGAGTGGCACGAGTTCGTGCGCCTGCGCCACTTCAGCAACCACTACCGCTTGCTGATGCTGGGGACGTTCTTTCTCACCGTGGTGTTCAACCTGATCGTCGCCATGGAGGTGGGCCTGTTCCTGGCCTGCGCGCTGTTCGTGCGGCGCATGAGCGCGCTGTTTCGCGTGGAGCGCCAACCCGAGTCCGAGTCCGGGTCCGAGGCCGGCGCCGCGCCGCACCCCGGCGCCACCTGGCGCCTGCACGGCGCGCTCTTCTTCGGCGCGGCCGCGAAGATCGACCCCATCGTGCAGGCCGTGGAAGCCGGACCGCCGGGAATGGAGCTGGTGCTCGACGCCAGCGAGCTGGTGGCGCTGGACACCACGGGGCTCGACGCCCTGGTGCAGATCCTCCGGGCCGTGAACGCGCGCGGCGGGCGACTCTGCGTCATCCATCTGCACGAGCAGCCGCGCTCGTTGATCGAGCGCTCGGGCTTTGGCTTGCAGCTGGCCGCGCAGGCCGCGCCGTGCACCCGGGATGAGAACGCCGCCCAGTAGAATCCGGGCCCCAGAGGTTCTCCGTCCATGTCCATTCTCCGCCGCCCCGCGCCCCCATCCGCCACCCCGCAGTCCATCGAGCCGCTCCAGGCCGGTCGGGCCCTGCCCTGGGATGCGAGGGTCGGGCGCAGGATATTCCCGCGCTGAGCGTTGCGTATCCGACAGCAATCCATGGTCGCCGCGGCTGCCGATGCGCCAGGCACGCCCCCGCTGGACGCGGGCGCAATGCCCGTGGTGGTCGACCAGGTGGCGCTGGCGCGCCTGTATGGCGAGCCGCTGTTCGCTCTGCCCACCGACCTGTACATCCCGCCCGACGCGCTCGAAGTCTTTCTCGAAGCCTTCGAAGGCCCGCTGGACCTGCTGCTCTACCTGATCCGCAGGCAGAACTTCAACATCCTCGACATCCCCATGGTGGGCGTCACGCGCCAGTATCTGGCGTACGTGGACGAAATCCGCAGCCGCAACCTGGAACTGGCCGCCGAGTACCTGCTGATGGCGGCCATGCTGATCGAGATCAAGTCGCGCATGCTCCTGCCACCCAGAAAGCAGGCCGAGGGCGCAGAGCCCGAGGACCCGCGCGCGCAGCTCGTGCGCCGCCTGCTGGAGTACGAGCAAATGAAGTTGGCCGCGCTGCGCCTGGCGCAAATTCCGCAGTACGGGCGCGACTTCCTCAGGGCCCAGGTGTGCGCCGCGCAAAGCCTGCAAGCGCGCTTTCCCGATGTGCACGCGGCCGATTTGCAGGCGGCCTGGCGCGACATCCTCGGGCGCGCCAGGCTCGTGCAGCACCACCGGATCACGCGCGAAGAGCTCTCGGTGCGCGAATACATGGGCCTGGTGCTCAAGGCGCTGCAGGGCCACCGCTTCGTCGAATTCGAGGCGCTGTTCGAGCCCGCAAAGGGCAGCAGCGTGCTGGTCGTGACCTTCATCGCGCTGCTGGAACTGGCCAAGGAAACGCTGATCGAGATCACGCAGGCCGAGGCCTTTGCGCCCATCTACGTGCGGCTGGCGTACACGCCGGTCTGACGATACAGTCAGTCCGCCCCGCAGAGACGGGCCCCGATTCCCCCCCTCCCAACGTCCCGACATCCCATTCCCATGACCGACCGCACCACCGTCCACGGCCTGCAAGTGGCCACCCCCCTGTTGCGCTTTGTAGAAGACAAGGTGCTGCCCGGAACGGGCGTCCACAGCGCCGCTTTCTGGCAGGGCTTTGCCGCCATCGTCGCCGATCTGGCGCCGCACAACGACGCCCTGCTGGCCGAGCGCGAGCGCCTGCAAGCCGAACTCGACGGCTGGCACAAGGCGCACCCCGGCCCCATCGGGGACGTGGCGGCGTACCGCGGCTTTCTGGAGAAGATCGGCTACCTCGTGCCCCAGCCCGCCGGCGTGCGCGCCACGACGGACCAGGTCGATGACGAACTGGCCACGCAGGCCGGCCCGCAGCTGGTGGTTCCCATCCTGAACGCGCGCTACGCGCTGAACGCGGCCAACGCGCGCTGGGGCAGCCTGTACGACGCGCTGTACGGCACCGACGTGATTCCCGACGCCGGCGACGCAGAAAAGGGCCCGGGCTACAACCCCGTGCGCGGCGCCAAGGTGATTGCCTTTGCGCGCCAGGTGCTCGACGAGAACGCGCCCCTGACTGGCGCTTCGCACCGGGACGCGACCGGGTACCGCGTCGCCGGCGGGCAACTCGTGGTCGCGCTCAGGAGCGGCGCCGCCGCGGGCCTTGCGGACCCCGGCCAGTTCCGGGGCTACCAGGGCAGCGCCGCCGACCCGTCCGCGGTGCTGTTGCAGCACAACGGCCTGCACCTCGACATCCGGATCGACCGCAGCACCCCCATCGGCCAGGCCGACGCTGCGGGCGTGAGCGACCTGGTGCTGGAAGCGGCGCTTTCCACCATCCTGGACCTGGAAGACTCCGTGGCCGCAGTGGACGCCCAGGACAAGCTGCTGGGCTACGGCAACTGGCTGGGAATCATCCAGGGCACGCTGACGGAGCCGGTCTCCAAGGACGGCCGGACCTTCACGCGCGGCCTCAGCGCCGACCGCATCTACACCGCCCCCCGGGGCGGCGAAGTGCGCCTGCATGGCCGCGCGCTGATGTTTTTGCGCAATGTGGGCCATCTGATGAGCAACCCGGCGATCCTCTACACCGACGCGCAGGGCCGGGAGCGCGAAATCCCCGAAGGCATCATGGACGCCGTGCTCACCAGCACCATCGCGCTGCACGACCTGCGCAAGGAGCAGGCAGCGGAAATCCGCAACTCGCGCAAGGGCAGCGTCTACATCGTCAAGCCGAAGATGCACGGCCCCGCCGAAGTGGGTTTTGCGAGCGCGCTGTTCGCCCGCGTGGAACAGCTGCTGGGCCTGCCCGCGAACACGGTCAAGCTCGGAATCATGGACGAGGAGCGCCGCACCAGCGTCAACCTCAAGGCCTGCATCGCCGCCGCCAGCGCGCGCGTGGCCTTCATCAACACCGGCTTTCTGGACCGCACGGGCGACGAGATCCACAGCACCATGCACGCCGGCCCGATGCTGCGCAAGGGCGACATGAAAACCAGCGCCTGGATCCAGGCTTACGAGAGGAACAACGTGCTCGTGGGCCTGGGCTGCGGCCTGCGCGGCAGGGCGCAGATCGGCAAGGGCATGTGGGCCATGCCCGACCGGATGGCCGAGATGCTCCAGGCAAAGATCGCCCACCCCCGGGCCGGCGCCAACACCGCCTGGGTGCCGAGCCCGACCGGCGCCACACTGCACGCGCTGCACTACCACCAGGTGAAGGTGAGCGAAATCCAGATCGAACTGGAAAAGACCGACGCCGACGCCGCGCGCGAGCAGTTGCTCACCGGCCTGCTCACCGTGCCCGTGAGCACCCACCCGGACTGGAGCGCCGCGGACCGGCAGCAGGAACTGGACAACAACGCGCAGGGCATTCTGGGCTACGTGGTGCGCTGGGTGGACCAGGGCGTGGGCTGCTCCAAGGTGCCCGACGTCCACAACGTGGGCCTGATGGAGGACCGCGCCACGCTGCGCATCAGCAGCCAGCACATGGCCAACTGGCTGCTCCACGGCGTCGTCAGCCCCGCCCAGGTGCGCGCCACCTTCGAGCGCATGGCCGCCGTGGTGGACCGGCAAAACGCCGGCGACCCGCTGTACCAGCCCATGGCCGGCCACTTTGACACCAGCCTGGCCTTCCAGGCCGCCTGCGACCTGGTTTTCCAGGGACTGGTGCAGCCCAGTGGCTACACGGAACCCCTGCTGCACGCCTGGCGCCTGAAGCGCAAGGCAGCGCAAACAACCTGAACCAACGCCCAACGACACCCCCGAAAGGACCCCCCATGCCCACGTACCACATCGAGATGATGGAAGGCCGCACGCGCGAGCAAAAGAAAAAGCTGGTCGAAGAAATCACCCGCGTCAGCGTCGAGGTACTCGGCGGATCGCCCGAGTCCGTGGACATCCTGATCACCGACGTCAAACGCGAGAACTGGGCCACGGGCGGCAAGCTCTGGCTGGAGCGCAGCTGACCGGATCGACTCGCGGGGCGCAGCGCCCTGCCCTTTCCTGGCGGTGCAGGGCAGGCGCTCAGGCCCAACCCCTGCCAGGCCGGCGCCGGTGTCCAAGCTATTGAAACCACCGTAGCCGGCAGGGAGCCCACACGGTAGGCCGCGCTGGGCCGGGCTCGTGGGTTGCGGTCCGTTCCGCAGTGGAAAAAAGCACGCCGCCGCCGTTGCGCACAAACGTCCGCGCGCCATGCGGCGCATGGATGTATGCAACAACGCCCTGGTGTCTGCAACATGGCCCATTGCTCCAGGATCAGTTCACTCCGTTGGTGTCTGGCTGAATATGCCGGGCTCCAAGAGCCGATGCATGGGAGCGGCAATCATCCCCTGCGGCCAGAGAGTTCCGAGCAGTTGCATTCGACACAAAAATAAATCGATTTGTCGCCTGTAATTTGTCACCAGGGCTTACGCGAAACAAATTCAACAACCATAAGATGGCTTGAATACCGTGTACCCATTCAGGGTGCGTGATCATCAGAAAATTTCCCGTATCGAAGCAAACGAAGTACATATCTTGATCAGGCATCGGCCAACGGCGCAGGAGTGCAATATTGCAGACTCAAATGAAACATGCGCTTATCCACCCCGGTGTGCCCATACCCTTCTTCTGAATTGAGTCCGCATGAGGCCATAAGGAATAGGCGCCCCCATCCGATTCAGCCCCCGGCATCGAAGGAATACCATGGCATCAGACACCAAGGCCCCAAAACTCATCATCACGGGCGCCAACACCCCCACGGCCGCTGGCGACCAGTTGGTGCTCACGTACGACGGACCGAACGATCTGGACAGAAACATCGACGCCGCAGGCTTTACCGTGACCAGCACCACGGGCACGGCCATTACCGTCGTCAGCATCGCCAGCGTAGATGCAAAGGCCCAGACCATTACCCTGAAGCTCAGTCGCGCCATCACCGAGCAGGATGGAATAAAAATCAGCTACACCCCACCCGCGAGCGGCCATGGGGTGCAGGACGTGGCAGGCAATGACGCGCAGGGTTTTGCGGACCAGGATGTGCTCAACAACATCGATGCCCCGGTGCTGATCGTCGATGACAGCTCAATTAACGGTGCGGAGCTAACGCTCGCTTACACCGGGGGGGACTTGAGAAGCGGGAGCGTTCCGGACAGCACAGCCTATACGGTGCTCGTCAATGGCAAACCCAAGTCCATCGACCACATGGTCGTGACTAGATACTGGCTTGGCAATGGGTATGTCACTTTGTGGCTCAGCCGCTCCGTGGTCGAGGGTGACGCAGTGACCGTCAGCTACACCAAGCCCAGGACCGGTAACGTGGTGGAGGACGAAACATCCCACGCCGCAGCCAACTTCAGCAACCAGAGCCTGCAAAACCTCACACCAGACAGCACGGCCCCGGTATTCAGCAGCGCCACGGTCGATGGCACCCAGTTGGTGATCACCTATACCGAACGCAACGAACTGGACGGGGCTGCGCTGGATGGCTCCGCAGGCTTTGCGGTGGTGAGTCGCCCCGCGGGTACGAGCATTGCCGTCAACAGCGCCAGCGTGAACGCGGCGACCAAGACCATCACCCTGACGCTTGGCCGCACCGTGACCGACAGCGAAACAGTGACCGTCAACTACACCAAGCCCGGGAGCGGCAACGTGGTGCAGGACAAGGCAGGCAACGACGCAGCCGACTTCAGAGACCAGAGCGTGACCAACCTCACAGACAGCACGGCCCCGGTGTTCAGCAGCGCCACGGTCGATGGCGCCCTTCTGGTGCTCACCTATACCGAACGCAACAGCCTGGACGGAGCCCCGCTGGCGGGCTCTGCAGGCTTTACGGTAAGGAGCGACACGGGTCCGCCCATTACCGTCAGCAGCGCCAGCGTGGACGCGAAGGCCAAGACCGTCACTCTGACGCTTGACCGCGCCGTGGCCAACGGTGAAACGGTGATCGTCAACTACACCAAGCCCGGGAGCGGCAACGTGGTGCAGGACAAGGCAGGCAACGACGCAGCCGACTTCAGCAAGCAGAGCGTGACCAACCTCACACCAGACAGCACGGCCCCGGTGTTCAGCAGCGCCACGGTCAAGGACACCCAATTGGTGCTCACCTATACCGAACGCAATAGCCTGAACGGAGCTCCGCTGGCGGGCTCTGCAGGCTTTACGGTACGCAGCGACACGGGTCCGCCCATTACCGTCAGCAGCGCCAGCGTGGACGCGGCGGCCAAGACCGTCACTCTGACGCTTGACCGCGCCGTGGCCAACGGTGAAACGGTGACCGTCAACTACACCAAACCCACGACGACCGGCAACGTGGTGCAGGACAACACAGGCAACCATGCAGCCGACTTCAGCAAGCAGAGCGTGACCAACCTCACACCAGACAGAACGGCCCCGGTGTTCAGCAGCGCCACGGTCGATGGCGCCCTTCTGGTGCTCACCTATACCGAACGCAACGAGCTGAACGGGGCCGCGCTGGATGGCTCCGCAGGCTTTGCGGTGGTGAGCCACACAACGGGTAAGTCCATTCCCGTCACCAGCGCCAGCGTGGACGCGAAGTCCAAGACCGTCACCCTGACGCTTGACCACGCCGTGGCTGACGATGAGGCGGTGAGCGTCAGCTACACCAAGCCCGGGAGCGGCCACGTGGTGCAGGACAAGGCCGGCAACGACGCAGCCGACTTCCGCGACCAGAGCGTGAACAACCTCACGGACAGCACAGCCCCGGTGTTCAGCAGCGCCATGGTCAATGGCACCCATCTGGTGCTCAGCTATACCGAACGCAACGACCTGGACGGGACCCCGCTGGATGGCTCTGCAGGTTTTGCGGTGAGCGGCGCCGCGGGTACGGCCATTCCCGTCAGCAGCGTCAGCGTGGACGCGGCGGCCAAGACCGTCACCCTGACGCTTGGCCGCGCCGTGGCCAACGGTGAGGTGCTGACCGTCAGCTACACCAAGCCCACGACGACCGGCCCCGTGGTGCAGGACAAGGCAGGCAACGACGCAGCCAACTTCCACGACCAGAGCGTGAACAACCTCACGCCCCCACCCCCACCCGCACCAAGCCACGTGGCGTCGGACGCAGACAACGACGGCGCTCCCAACGCCCAGGAAGATCAGGCCACCGGCCCCGCTGGTGTGGCGACCGGCGACGGCAACGCAGACGGCATCGCGGACAGCGCACAGGCCGCAGTCGGCTCGATCAACGTCACGGCGGTCGGCGGTTCCAGCACCTCGATCACCCTGGTGGCCGACAGCCAGGACGGCAATGTCAGCCCCGGAAACAACGACCGCATCACCAGTCTGGAGCAAAAGGACGCTCCCGCCGAGTCGCCCCAGGGGCTGGAGATGCCGATCGCACAGCTGCGCTTCGAGGTCGAACTGGACACCTCCGGCAGCAGCGAGAAGTTCAGCCTGTATGTGGACCGGGAGACGGGCGTCAACGGCTACTGGATCAAGAACAACACCGACACCTGGACGAACCTGGCCAGCGAGCCTTACGGCGGCAAGATGGCAACCGAAGGCGAGCGTCTGCGGCTGGACTTCTCGATTACCGATGGTGGGCAGTTCGACATGGATGGCAAGGCCGACGGCGTCATCACCGCCCCCAGCGCCGCAGGGCATATGCCGCTGTCCATCGTGGGGCTGGCATCGGATATGGCGCACAACGGGTTCTGGCTCTGACGGCAGCCCCCGGCTTGCCCTCCTGTCGGACAGAGGCAACGCCACCGGCGCAACGCTTGCGGGGGCGCCGAACACCGGGCCCAGCTTCAGCGCCACTGCCGCATGCGGCCAGAGCGGCCGGCATGCGTGCACGCTGCCCGAGTTCGTCAGAACCAAGACTCAAACTGTCCCACGTCGGACCCCTGCCCGACGATGGACAGCGGCATCTTCGCCACCCCACCGGGGGCGGTGATGACGCCGTCGGCCTTGCCATCGGCGTCGTACTCGCCCCCATCGGTAATCGAGAAGTCGAGCCTGAGTCGATCGCCCTCCAGTTCCATCTTGCCGCCATAGGGATCGCTGGCCAGGTTCACCCAGACTCCGTGGCCGTCCTTCCTCCAATAACCGTTGATTCCCAACGTCGGATCCACGTACAGGCTGAAGGCCTCACTGTGGCCTCGGGCCAGCAGCACCCGGAAGCTGGTAAGCCCGATGGGCATTTGCATCTCCTGGGACAGATTCAGCGGCGAGTCCTTCTGAACCAGGCTGGTGATGCGCACACTGCTGTCGGGGTCGATTTTTCCGCCCTTGCTGCAAGCCACCAGGGTCACCGGGGTGTACGGCGCATTTCCGGGGTTGCTTTCTGCCGTCGGGCTCAGGATGAAACGGGTCGACGTCACAGCGGATTGCGTACTGTCCGCGATGCCATCGCCATTGCCGTCACCAACCGCGTTCAAGGAACCGGCGATTCCGGGAGCATCGTCTTCCACGACATCGACTATGTTGTCGCGGTCAGTGTCCTTGCTCTTGTCCAGCCCTCCGAGTGGGTGTGCGGACCGGGTATCGATCGTGTAGTTATCGCTACTGGCTTGGCCCACTCCGGCGTTGCCTGCGGCGTCGCTCACCCCCGTCATCTCCATGCGGATCACATTGCTCGCGGCGTTGACGTTGGCCGTGGGCGTAAAGACCGCCGTCCAGGTGATTCCACCGTCGGTGCTGCTCAGTTGACCCAGCGTTCCGTTGGCGTCGCTCAGGTCGATGTCCCTGGCATCAAAATCATCGACCGCTTCGCTAAAGGTGAAGGTGACGATGGTGGCCTCGTCAAGCGTCAGGGAGGTGTTGGCCAGCGTAATGCTGTTGAGCGTGGGCCCCGTGGTGTCGGCTAGTCCGGGCGCCAGTCCCGTTCCAGGCGCCGGTGCTGGTCCAGGGGTCAGCCCCGCTCCAACCACCGGTCCCGGCCCAGGCGCCGGTGCCGGTCCAGGGGTCAGTCCCGCTCCAACCACCGGTGCCGGTCCAGGCGCCGGTGCCGGTCCAGGCTCCGGCATCGTGGATTCGCCAGTTGGAAAGCTGTCCACTCTTTGGTTCACCATGCCGCCCGCAGCATTGCCTGCCGTGTCCAGCGTGGCGCTATCACCACCGGCCATGCGGGATGTGTGGGGGGCGTAGGAAACAGTCACCGTCTGGCCATACTCCACGGCAGAGGTCAGCATCAGCGTGACCGTTTTGGCCGTTGCGTTCACGGAGACTTCGGTAACGGAGTTGACCACGCCGTTCACGAGCACCGTGAAGGCTCTGGTGGGCGCCTTGTGGTTTGCGTCCAGCGCAGTCTCTTCGGTGTAGGTAAACACCAATTGGTTTCCCTTCACCTTGGCGCTGTGCAGCACAGGCGCAATGGTGTCGACGACGTAGTTGGCACTGGCGAGGCCGTTGACGACGATGGCCGCGTTGTTGACTTCATCCTTTACGTTGTCGAGGTTGCGCACGCGAATGGTGTTGCCGATCACCGTGGTATTGGCCGCCGGGGTCAGGGTGCCGGTCCAGATCCGACCGTCGGGACTGCGCGTCAGCGCGCTGAGCGCGCCATTGGGCACGGTCAGGTGGTCCTTGGTAAAACCATCAACCGCTTCGCTAAAGCGGATGGTGACAGTGGCCTGGTCGCCGATTTTCAGCGCGGTGTCGTCGATCGTGATACTGAGCAGTTCGGGCGCCGTGCGGTCCAGGATGTAGGCAGCGCTGCTGGCGCTGGTCTGCAATGCATTTCCCGCCAGGTCGCGCACGCTGGCTGTGGCGGCGTTGAGCCTGATGTAGAAGTCTTTCCCTTTCTCGCCCGTAGCCGTCGGGGTCAGTGTGGCGGTCCAGGTCCTTCCGTCGGCGTTGGCCCTGAGATTGCTCAGCGTGCCATTGCCCACTGCGAGGTCTTCGAGCTCAAATCCAGTGACTCTCTCGCTGAACGCGATCGTGACCTCGGCCGTTTCTCCTGCTGCCAGCCGGTTGTCGCTGAGCGTAATGGTCGCCGTGGGCACCGTGTTGTCTACGCTGTAGCTCAGACCGGGCACGGTTACCGTATCAACGCCTGCGTTGCCCGCAACATCCATCACCCCTGCAAGGTTCACCGTGATGCCGTTGCCCGCGGCTGTTCCTGTGCCTCCGGCTATCGTGATCTCCCACGTGTCGCTGCTGCCGTCGGCGCCAGGGCTCACTGCGGTCACCGCGCTCACGCTGCCGCCGCCTGTGACCAGAGTCACGTCGTCCGTGCCAAAGCCCTTGACCGCTTCGTTGAATTTGATCGTGACGCTCGTCGTCGGCTGGTTTGGTCCAAGCACCGTATGGCTGATCGTTGGGTCGCTGGCGGCCAGTTGCGGTGCCATGCGATCCAGGGTGTATGCGGCGCTGCTGACGTTGGTCTGCAATGCGTTGCCCACCAAGTCGCGCACATTCGCTGTGGCGGCATTGAGCGTGACGTTGAACTCGGTTCCTTCGACGCCCGTGGCCGTTGGGGTCAGCGTGGCGGTCCAGGTCCGGCCTCCGTCGCTGCTGCTGAAATCGCTCAGCGTGCCGTTGCCCACGGTAAGGTCGCTGCGATCGAAACCGCTGACTTTTTCGCTGAATTGAACGGTGACCCCGAGCGTTTCTCCGATCGCCAGTCGGTTGTCGCTAAGCGTGATCGTCGCCGTGGGTACCGTGTTGTCTACGCTGTAGCTCAGGCCCGGCACGGTTACCGTGTCAACGCCTGCGTTGCCCGCAATATCGCGCACCCCCGCAAGGTTCACCGTGATGCCGTTGCCCGCGGCTGTTCCTGTGCCTCCGGCTATCGTGATCTCCCACGTGTCGCTGCTGCCGTCTGCGCCAGGGCTCACTGCGGTCACCGCGCTCACGCTGCCGCCGCCTGTGGCCAGGGTCACGTCGTCCGTGCCAAAGCCCTTGACCACTTCGCTGAATTTGATCCTGACGCTCGTCGTTGGCTGGTCGGGTCCAAGCGCCGTATGGCTGATCGTTGGGTCGCTGGCGGCCAGTTGCGGTGCCACGCGGTCCAGGGTGTATGCGGCGCTGCTGACGTTGGTCTGCAATGCGTTGCCCACCAGGTCGCGCACGTTGGCGTTCGCGGCATTGAGCGTGACGTGGAACTCGGTTCCTTCGGCGCCCGTGGCCGTCGGGGTCAGCGTGGCCGTCCAGGTCCTTCCGTCAGCGTTGGCCCTGAGATTGCTCAGCGTGCCATTGCCCACTGCAAGGTCTTCGAGCTCAAATCCAGTGACTCTCTCGCTGAACGCGATCGTGACTTCGGCCGTTTCTCCTGCTGCCAGTCGGTTGTCGCTTAGCGTGATCGTTGCCGTGGGCACCGTGTTGTCGATGCTGTAGCTCAGGCCCGGCACGGTTACCGTATCAACGCCTGCGTTGCCCGCAATATCGCGCACCCCTGCAAGGTTCACCGTGATGCTGTTGTCCACAGATGTCCCTGTGCCCCCGGCTATCGTCACCTGCCAGGTGTCGCTGCTGCCGTCTGCGCCCGGGCTCACTGCGGTCACCGCGCTCACGCTGCCGCCAGTCAAGGTTACGTCGTCTATGCCAAAGCCCCCGACCGCTTCGCTGAATTTGATCGTGACGCTCGTCGTCAGCTGGTCGGGTCCAAGCGCCGTATGGCTGATAGTTGGGTCGGCGGCCAGCTGCGGTGCCATGCGGTCCAGGGTGTATGCGGCGCTGCTGACGTTGGTTTGCAATGCGTTGCCCACCAGGTCGCGCACATTCGCTGTGGCAGCATTGAGCGTGACGTGGAACTCGGTTCCTTCAGCACCGCTGGCCGTCGGGGTCAGCGTGGCCGTCCAGGTCCTTGCGTCGGCGTTGGCTCTGAGATTGCTCAGCGTGCCATTGCCCACTGCAAGGTCTTCGAGCTCAAATCCAGTGACTCTCTCGCTGAACGCGATCGTGACCTCGGCCGTTTCTCCTGCCGCCAGCCGGTTGTCGCTTAGCGTGATCGTCGCCGTGGGCACCGTGTTATCTATGCTGTAGCTCAGGCCCGGCACGGTTACCGTGTCAACGCCTGCGTTGCCCGCAACATCCATCACCCCTGCAAGGTTCACCGTGATGCCGTTGCTCGCGGCTGTTCCGGTACCCCCGGCTATCGTCACCTGCCAGGTGTCGCTGCTGCCGTCTGCGCCCGGGCTCACTGCGGTCACCGCGCTCACGCTGCCGCCAGTCAAGGTTACGTCGTCTATGCCAAAGCCCCCGACCGCTTCGCTGAATTTGATCGTGACGCTCGTCGTCAGCTGGTCGGGTCCAAGCGCCGTATGGCTGATCGTTTGGTCGCTGGCGGCCAGTTGCGGTGCCACGCGGTCCAGGGTGTATGCGGCGCTGCTGACGTTGGTCTGCAATGCGTTGCCCACCAGGTCGCGCACGTTGGCGTTCGCGGCATTGAGCGTGACGTGGAACTCGGCTCCTTCGACGCCCGTGGCCATTGGGGTCAGCGTGGCCGTCCAGGTCCTTCCGTCGGCGTTAGCCCTGAGATTGCTCAGCGTTCCGTTGCCCACTGCAAGGTCTTCGAGCTCAAATCCAGTGACTCTCTCGCTGAACGCGATCGTGACCTCGGCCGTTTCTCCTGCCGCCAGCCGGTTGTCGCTTAGCGTAATGCTTGCCGTTGGCACCGTGTTATCTATGCTGTAGCTCAGGCCCGGCACGGTTACCGTGTCAACGCCTGCGTTGCCCGCAATATCCATCACCCCTGCAAGGTTCACCGTGATGTCGTTGCTCGCGGCTGTTCCGGTTCCCCCGGCTATCGTTACCTGCCAGGTATCGCTGCTGCCGTCTGCGCCAGGGCTCACTGCGGTCACCGCGCTCACGCTGCCACCGCCTGTGGCCAGGGTCACGTCGTCCGTGCCAAAGCCCTTGACCGCTTCGCTGAATTTGATCGTGACGCTCGTCGTCGGCTGGTCGGGTCCAAGCGCCGTATGGCTGATAGTTGGGTCGGCGGCCAGCTGCGGTGCCATGCGGTCCAAGGTGTATGCGGCGCTGCTGACGTTGGCTTGCAATGCGTTGCCCACCAGGTCGCGCACATTCGCTGCGGCAGCATTGAGCGTGACGTGGAACTCGGCTCCTTCGGCGCCCGTGGCCGTCGGGGTCAGCGTGGCCGTCCAGGTCCTTGCGTCGACGTTGGCCCTGAGATTGCTCAGCGTCCCATTGCCCGCTGCGAGGTCTTCGAGCTCAAATCCAGTGACTCTCTCGCTGAACGTAATCGTGACCTCGGCCGTTTCTCCTGTCGCCAGCCGGTTGTCGCTGAGCGTGATGGTTGCCGTGGGCACCGTGTTATCTACGCTATAGCTCAGGCCCGGCACGGTCGTCGTACCAACGCCTGCGTTGCCCGCAATATCGCGCACCCCTGCAAGGTTCACCGTGATGCCGTTGCTTGCGGCTGTTCCTGTGCCCCCGGCTATCGTCACCTGCCAGGTGTCGCTGCTGCCGTCTGCGCCCGGGCTCACTGCGGTCACCGCGCTCACGCTGCCGCCAGTCAAGGTTACGTCGTCTATTCCAAAGCCCCCGACCGCTTCGCTGAATTTGATCGTGACGCTCGTCGTCGGCTGGTCGGGTCCAAGCGCCGTATGGCTGATAGTTGGGTCGGCGGCCAGCTGCGGTGCCACGCGGTCCAGGGTGTATGCGGCGCTGCTGACGTTGGTCTGCAATGCGTTGCCCACCAGGTCGCGCACATTCGCTGTGGCGGCATTGAGCGTGACGTTGAACTCGGTTCCTTCGGCACCCGTGGCCATGGGGGTCAGCGTGGCCGTCCAGGTCCTTCCATCGGCGTTGGCCCTGAGATTGCTCAGCGTCCCATTGCCCGCTGCAAGGTCTTCGAGCTCAAATCCAGTCACTCTCTCGCTAAACGCAATCGTGACCTCGGCCGTTTCTCCTGCCGCCAGCCGGTTGTCGCTTAGCGTAATGCTTGCCGTTGGCACCGTGTTATCTATGCTGTAGCTCAGACCCGGCACGGTTGCCGTGTCAACGCCTGCGTTGCCCGCAATATCCATCACCCCTGCAAGGTTCACCGTGATGCTGTTGCTCGCGGCTGTTCCGGTTCCCCCGGCTATCGTCACCTGCCAGGTGTCGCTGCTGCCGTCTGCGCCCGGGCTCACTGCGGTCACCGCGCTCACGCTGCCTCCGCCTGTGGCCAGGGTCACGTCATCCGTGCCAAAGCCCTTGACCGCTTCGCTGAATTTGATCGTGACGCTCGTCGTCGGCTGGTCGGGTCCAAGCGCCGTATGGCTGATCGTGTGGCCGCTGGCGGCCAGCTGCGGTGCCACGCGGTCCAGGGTGTATGCGGCGCTGCTGACGTTGGTTTGCAATGCGTTGCCCACCAGGTCGCGCACATTCGCTGTGGCAGCATTGAGCGTGACGTGGAACTCGGCTCCTTCGGCGCCCGTGGCCGTCGGGGTCAGCGTGGCCGTCCAGGTCCTTCCATCGGCGTTGGCTCTGAGATTGCTCAGCGTCCCGTTGCCCACTGCAAGGTCTTCGAGCTCAAATCCAGTGACTCTCTCGCTGAACGCGATCGTGACCTCGGCCGTTTCTCCTGCTGCCAGTCGGTTGTCGCTGAGCGTAATGCTTGCCGTGGGCACCGTGTTATCTATGCTGTAGCTCAGGCCCGGCACGGTTGCCGTGTCAACGCCTGCGTTGCCCGCAATATCCATCACCCCTGCAAGGTTCACCGTGATGCCGTTGCTCGCGGCTGTTCCTGTGCCTCCAGTTATCGTCACCTGCCAGGTGTCGCTGCTGCCGTCTGCGCCCGGGCTCACTGCGGTCACCGCGCTCACGCTGCCGCCGCCTGTGGCCAGGGTCACGTCATCCGTGCCAAAGCCCTTGACCGCTTCGCTGAATTTGATCGTGACGCTCGTCGTCAGCTGGTCGGGTCCAAGCGCCGTATGGCTGATCGCTTGGTCGCTGGCGGCCAGTTGCGGTGCCATGCGGTCCAGGGTGTACGCGGCGCTGCTGACGTTGGTTTGCAATGCGTTGCCCACCAAGTCGCGCACATTCGCTGTGGCGGCATTGAGCGTGACGTTGAACTCGGCTCCTTCGGCGCCCGTGGCCGTTGGGGTCAGCGTGGCCGTCCAGGTCCTTGCGTCGGCGTTGGCCCTGAGATTGCTCAGCGTCCCGTTGCCCACTGCAAGGTCTTCGAGCTCAAATCCAGTGACTCTCTCGCTGAACGTAATCGTGACCTCGGCCGTTTCTCCTGTCGCCAGCCGGTTGTCGCTGAGCGTGATGGTTGCCGTGGGCACCGTGTTATCTACGCTATAGCTCAGGCCCGGCACGGTCGTCGTACCAACGCCTGCGTTGCCCGCAATATCGCGCACCCCTGCAAGGTTCACCGTGATGCCGTTGCTTGCGGCTGTTCCTGTGCCCCCGGCTATCGTCACCTGCCAGGTGTCGCTGCTGCCGTCTGCGCCCGGGCTCACTGCGGTCACCGCGCTCACGCTGCCGCCAGTCAAGGTTACGTCGTCTATTCCAAAGCCCCCGACCGCTTCGCTGAATTTGATCGTGACGCTCGTCGTCGGCTGGTCGGGTCCAAGCGCCGTATGGCTGATCGCTTGGTCGCTGGCGGCCAGTTGCGGTGCCATGCGGTCCAGGGTGTACGCGGCGCTGCTGACGTTGGTTTGCAATGCGTTGCCCACCAAGTCGCGCACATTCGCTGTGGCGGCATTGAGCGTGACGTTGAACTCGGCTCCTTCGGCGCCCGTGGCCGTTGGGGTCAGCGTGGCCGTCCAGGTCCTTGCGTCGGCGTTGGCCCTGAGATTGCTCAGCGTCCCGTTGCCCACTGCAAGGTCTTCGAGCTCAAATCCAGTGACTCTCTCGCTGAACGCGATCGTGACCTCGGCCGTTTCTCCTGCCGCCAGTCGGTTGTCGCTGAGCGTGATCGTCGCCGTGGGCACCGTGTTATCTATGCTGTAGCTCAGGCCCGGCACGGTTACCGTGTCAACGCCTGCGTTGCCCGCAATATCGCGCACCCCTGCAAGGTTCACCGTGATGCCGTTGCTCGCGGCTGTTCCTGTGCCCCCGGCGATCGTCACCTGCCAGGTGTCGCTGCTGCCGTCTGCGCCCGGGCTCACTGCGGTCACCGCGCTCACGCTGCCTCCGCCTGTGGCCAGGGTCACGTCATCCGTGCCAAAGCCCTTGACCACTTCGCTGAATTTGATCCTGACGCTCGTCGTTGGCTGGTCGGGTCCAAGCGCCGTATGGCTGATCGTTTGGTCGCTGGCGGCCAGTTGCGGTGCCACACGGTCCAGGGTGTATGCGGCGCTGCTGACGTTGGTCTGCAATGCGTTGCCCACCAGGTCGCGCACGTTGGCGTTCGCGGCATTGAGCGTGACGTTGAACTCGGCTCCTTCGGCGCCCGTGGCTGTCGGGGTCAGCGTGGCCGTCCAGGTCCTTGCGTCGGCGTTGGCCCTGAGATTACTCAGCGTGCCATTGCCCGCTACGAGGTCTTCGAGCTCAAATCCAGTGACTCTCTCGCTGAACGCGATCGTGACCTCGGTCGTTTCTCCTGCCGCCAGTCGGTTGTCGCTGAGCGTAATGGTTGCCGTGGGCACCGTGTTGTCTACGCTATAGCTCAGGCCCGGCACGGTTGCTGTACCAACGCCGGCGTTGCCCGCAACATCCATCACCCCTGCAAGGTTCACCGTGATGCCGTTGCTCGCGGCTGTTCCGGTACCCCCGGCTATCGTCACCTGCCAGGTGTCGCTGCTGCCGTCGGCGCCCGGGCTCACTGCGGTCACCGCGCTCACACTGCCGCCAGTCGAGGTTACGTCGTCTATTCCAAAGCCCCCGACCGCTTCGCTGAATTTGATCGTGACGCTCGTCGTCGGCTGGTCGGGTCCAAGCGCCGTATGGCTGATAGTTGGGTCGGCGGCCAGTTGCGGTGCCATGCGGTCCAGGGTGTATGCGGCGCTGCTGACGTTGGTCTGCAATGCGTTGCCCACCAAGTCGCGCACATTCGCTGTGGCAGCATTGAGCGTGACGTTGAACTCGGCTCCTTCGGCGCCCGTGGCCGTCGGGGTCAGCGTGGCGGTCCAGGTCCTCCCATCGGCGTTGGCCCTGAGATTGCTCAGCGTGCCATTGCCCACTGCAAGGTCTTCGAGCTCAAATCCAGTGACTCTCTCGCTGAACGCGATCGTGACCTCGGCCGTTTCTCCTGCTGCCAGCCGGTTGTCGCTTAGCGTAATGCTTGCCGTTGGCACCGTGTTATCTATGCTGTAGCTCAGGCCCGGCACGGTTGCTGTACCAACGCCGGCGTTGCCCGCAACATCCATCACCCCTGCAAGGTTCACCTTGATGCTGTTGTCCACAGATGTTCCGGTGCCCCCGGCTATCGTCACCTGCCAGGTGTCGCTACTGCCGTCAGCTCCAGGGTTCACTGCCCTTACCTCGCTCACGCTGCCGCCAGTCAAGGTTACGTCGTCTATTCCAAAGCCCCCGACCGCTTCGCTGAATTTGATCGTGACACTCGTCGTTTGCTGGTTAGGTCCAAGCGCCGTATGGCTGATCGTGTGGCCACTGGCGGCCAGCTGCGCCGCCATGCGGTCCAGGGTGTATGCGGCGCTGCTGACGTTGGCTTGCAATGCGTTGCCCACCAGGTCGCGCACATTCGCCGTGGCGGCATTGAGTGTGATGTGGAACTCGGTTCCTTCGACGCCCGTAGCCGTCGGGGTCAGCGTGGCCGTCCAGGTCCGGCCTCCGTCGCTGCTGCTGAAATCGCTCAGCGTGCCGTTGCCCACGGTGAGGTCGCTGCGATCGAAACCGCTGACTCTTTCGCTGAATTGAACGGTGACCCCGAGCGTTTCTCCGATCGCCAGCCGGTTGTCGCTTAGCGTAATCGTCGCCGTGGGCACCGTGTTATCTACGCTATAGCTCAGGCCCGGCACGGTCGTCGTACCAACGCCGGCGTTGCCCGCAATATCGCGCACCCCTGCAAGGTTCACCGTGATGCCGTTGCTCGCGGCTGTTCCTGTGCCCCCGGCTATCGTCACCTGCCAGGTGTCGCTGCTGCCGTCTGCGCCTGGGCTCACTGCGGTCACCGCGCTCACACTGCCGCCAGTCAAGGTTACGTCGTCTATTCCAAAGCCCCCGACCGCTTCGCTGAATTTGATCGTGACGCTCGTCGTCGGCTGGTCGGGTCCAAGCGCCGTATGGCTGATAGTTGGGTCGGCGGCCAGCTGCGGTGCCATGCGGTCCAGGGTGTATGCGGCGCTGCTGACGTTGGCTTGCAATGCGTTGCCCACCAAGTCGCGCACATTCGCTGTGGCAGCATTGAGCGTGACGTGGAACTCGGCTCCTTCGGCGCCCGTGGCCGTCGGGGTCAGCGTGGCCGTCCAGGTCCTTCCGTCGGCGTTGGCCCTGAGATTGCTCAGCGTCCCATTGCCCGCTGCAAGGTCTTCGAGCTCAAATCCAGTGACTCTCTCGCTGAACGCGATCGTGACTTCGGCCGTTTCTCCTGCCGCCAGCCGGTTGTCGCTGAGCATGATGGTTGCCGTTGGCACCGTGTTGTCTACGCTGTAGCTCAGACCGGGCACGGTTACCGTATCAACGCCTGCGTTGCCCGCAATATCCATCACCCCCGCAAGGTTCACCGTGATGCCGTTGCTTGCGGCTGTTCCTGTGCCCCCGGCGATCGTCACCTGCCAGGTGTCGCTGCTGCCGTCGGCGCCCGGGCTCACTGCGGTCACCGCGCTCACACTGCCGCCAGTCAAGGTTACGTCGTCTATTCCAAAGCCCCCGACCGCTTCGCTGAATTTGATCGTGACGCTCGTCGTTTGCTGGTTAGGTCCAAGCGCCGTATGGCTGATCGTTTGGTCGCTGGCGGCCAGTTGCGGTGCCACGCGGTCCAGGGTGTATGCGGCGCTGCTGACGTTGGCTTGCAATGCGTTGCCCACCAAGTCGCGCACATTCGCTGTGGCGGCATTGAGCGTGATGTGGAACTCGGTTCCTTCGGTGCCCGTGGCCGTCGGGGTCAGCGTGGCCGTCCAGGTCCTTCCGTCGGCGTTGGCCCTGAGATTGCTCAGCGTGCCATTGCCCACTGCAAGGTCTTCGAGCTCAAATCCAGTGACTCTCTCGCTGAACGTAATCGTGACCTCGGCCGTTTCTCCTGCTGCCAGCCGGTTGTCGCTTAGCGTAATGCTTGCCGTTGGCACCGTGTTATCTATGCTGTAGCTCAGGCCCGGCACGGTTACCGTGTCAACGCCTGCGTTGCCCGCAATATCGCGCACCCCTGCAAGGTTCACCGTGATGCCGTTGCTCGCGGCTGTTCCGGTACCCCCGGCGATCGTCACCTGCCAGGTGTCGCTGCTGCCGTCTGCGCCCGGGCTCACTGCGGTCACCGCGCTCACGCTGCCGCCAGTCAAGGTTACGTCGTCTATTCCAAAGCCCCCGACCGCTTCGCTGAATTTGATCGTGACACTCGTCGTTTGCTGGTCAGGTCCAAGCGCCGTATGGCTGATAGTTGGGTCGGCGGCCAGCTGCGGTGCCATACGGTCCAGGGTGTATGCGGCGCTGCTGACGTTGGCTTGCAATGCGTTGCCCACCAGGTCGCGCACATTCGCTGCGGCGGCATTGAGCGTGACGTTGAACTCGGCTCCTTCGGCGCCCGTGGCCGTCGGGGTCAGCGTGGCCGTCCAGGTCCTTGCGTCGGCGTTGGCCCTGAGATTGCTCAGCGTCCCATTGCCCGCTGCGAGGTCTTCGAGCTCAAATCCAGTGACTCTCTCGCTAAACGCAATCGTGACCTCGGCCGTTTCTCCTGTCGCCAGCCGGTTGTCGCTGAGCGTGATGGTTGCCGTGGGCACCGTGTTATCTACGCTATAGCTCAGGCCCGGCACGGTTGCCGTGTCAACGCCGGCGTTGCCCGCAACATCCATCACCCCTGCAAGGTTCACCGTGATGCCGTTGCTCGCGGCTGTTCCTGTGCCCCCGGCTATCGTCACCTGCCAGGTGTCGCTGCTGCCGTCTGCGCCCGGGCTCACTGCGGTCACCGCGCTCACGCTGCCGCCGCCTGTGGCCAGGGTCACGTCATCCGTGCCAAAGCCCTTGACCACTTCGCTGAATTTGATCCTGACGCTCGTCGTTGGCTGGTCGGGTCCAAGCGCCGTATGGCTGATCGTTTGGTCGCTGGCGGCCAGTTGCGGTGCCACACGGTCCAGGGTGTATGCGGCGCTGCTGACGTTGGTCTGCAATGCGTTGCCCACCAGGTCGCGCACGTTGGCGTTCGCGGCATTGAGCGTGACGTGGAACTCGGCTCCTTCGGCGCCCGTGGCCGTCGGGGTCAGCGTGGCCGTCCAGGTCCTTCCGTCAGCGTTGGCCCTGAGATTGCTCAGCGTGCCATTGCCCACTGCAAGGTCTTCGAGCTCAAATCCAGTGACTCTCTCGCTGAACGCGATCGTGACTTCGGCCGTTTCTCCTGCTGCCAGTCGGTTGTCGCTTAGCGTGATCGTTGCCGTGGGCACCGTGTTGTCGATGCTGTAGCTCAGGCCCGGCACGGTTACCGTATCAACGCCTGCGTTGCCCGCAATATCGCGCACCCCTGCAAGGTTCACCGTGATGCTGTTGTCCACAGATGTCCCTGTGCCCCCGGCTATCGTCACCTGCCAGGTGTCGCTGCTGCCGTCTGCGCCCGGGCTCACTGCGGTCACCGCGCTCACGCTGCCACCGCCTGTGGCCAGGGTTACGTCGTCCGTGCCAAAGCCCTTGACCGCTTCGCTGAATTTGATCGTGACGCTCGTCGTCAGCTGGTCGGGTCCAAGCGCCGTATGGCTGATCGTTTGGTTGCTGGCGGCCAGCTGCGGTGCCATGCGGTCCAGGGTGTATGCGGCGCTGCTGACGTTGGCTTGCAATGCGTTGCCCACCAGGTCGCGCACATTCGCTGTGGCAGCATTGAGCGTGACGTGGAACTCGGCTCCTTCGGCGCCCGTGGCCGTCGGGGTCAGCGTGGCCGTCCAGGTCCTTCCGTCAGCGTTGGCCCTGAGATTGCTCAGCGTGCCATTGCCCACTGCAAGGTCTTCGAGCTCAAATCCAGTGACTCTCTCGCTAAACGCGATCGTGACCTCGGCCGTTTCTCCTGCTGCCAGCCGGTTGTCGCTGAGCGTAATGCTTGCCGTAGGCACCGTGTTGTCTACGCTATAGCTCAGGCCCGGCACGGTTGCTGTACCAACGCCGGCGTTGCCCGCAACATCCATCACCCCTGCAAGGTTCACCTTGATGCTGTTGTCCACAGATGTTCCGGTGCCACCGGCTATCGTCACCTGCCAGGTGTCGCTGCTGCCGTCAGCTCCAGGGTTCACTGCCCTTACCTCGCTCACGCTGCCGCCAGTCAAGGTTACGTCGTCTATTCCAAAACCCCCGACCGCTTCGCTGAATTTGATCGTGACGCTCGTCGTTTGCTGGTCAGGTCCAAGCGCCGTATGGCTGATCGTGTGGCCGCTGGCGGCCAGCTGCGCCGCCATGCGGTCCAGGGTGTATGCGGCGCTGCTGACGTTGGTCTGCAATACGTTGCCCACCAAGTCGCGCACATTCGCCGTGGCGGCATTGAGTGTGATGTGGAACTCGGTTCCTTCGACGCCCGTGGCCGTTGGGGTCAGCGTGGCGGCCCAAGTCCGGCCTCCGTCGCTGCTGCTGAAATCGCTCAGCGTGCCGTTGCCCACGGTGAGGTCGCTGCGATCGAAACCGCTGACTCTTTCGCTGAATTGAACGGTGACCCCGAGCGTTTCTCCGATCGCCAGGCGGTTGTCGCTAAGCGTGATCGTCGCCGTGGGCACCGTGTTATCTATGCTGTAGCTCAGGCCCGGCACGGTTACCGTATCAACGCCTGCGTTGCCCGCAATATCGCGCACCCCTGCAAGGTTCACCGTGATGCCGTTGCTCGCGGCTGTTCCTGTGCCCCCTGCTATCGTCACCTGCCAGGTGTCGCTGCTGCCGTCTGCGCCCGGGCTCACTGCGGTCACCGCGCTCACACTGCCGCCAGTCAAGGTTACGTCGTCTATTCCAAAGCCCCCGACCGCTTCGCTAAATTTGATCGTGACGCTCGTCGTTGGCTGGTCAGGTCCAAGCGCCGTATGGCTGATAGTTGGGTCGGCGGCCAGCTGCGGTGCCATGCGGTCCAGGGTGTATGCGGCGCTGCTGACGTTGGTCTGCAATGCATTGCCCACCAGGTCGCGCACATTCGCTGTGGCAGCATTGAGCGTGACGTTGAACTCGGCTCCTTCGGCGCCCGTGGCCGTCGGGGTCAGCGTGGCCGTCCAGGTCCTTCCATCGGCGTTGGCTCTGAGATTGCTCAGCGTCCCGTTGCCCACTGCAAGGTCTTCGAGCTCAAATCCAGTGACTCTCTCGCTAAACGCAATCGTGACCTCGGCCGTTTCTCCTGCCGCCAGTCGGTTGTCGCTAAGCGTGATCGTCGCCGTGGGCACCGTGTTATCTATGCTGTAGCTCAGGCCCGGCACGGTCGTCGTGTCAACGCCTGCGTTGCCCGCAATATCGCGCACCCCTGCAAGGTTCACCGTGATGCTGTTGTCCACAGATGTTCCGGTTCCCCCGGCTATCGTCACCTGCCAAGTGTCGCTGTTGCCGTCTGCGTCCGGGCTCACTGCGGTCACCGCGCTCACACTGCCACCGCCTGTGGCCAGGGTCACGTCGTCCGTGCCAAAGCCCTTGACCACTTCGCTGAATTTGATCGTGACGCTCGTCGTCAGCTGGTCGGGTCCAAGCGCCGTATGGCTGATCGTTTGGTTGCTGGCGGCCAGCTGCGGTGCCACGCGGTCCAGGGTGTATGCGGCGCTGCTGACGTTGGCTTGCAATGCGTTGCCCACCAGGTCGCGCACATTCGCTGCGGCGGCATTGAGCGTGACGTGGAACTCGGCTCCTTCGGCGCCCGTGGCCGTCGAGGTCAGCGTGGCCGTCCAGGTCCTTGCGTCGGCGTTGGCCCTGAGATTGCTCAGCGTCCCATTGCCCGCTGCGAGGTCTTCGAGTTCAAATCCAGTGACTCTCTCGCTGAACGTAATCGTGACCTCGGCCGTTTCTCCTGTCGCCAGCCGGTTGTCGCTGAGCGTGATGGTTGCCGTGGGCACCGTGTTATCTACGCTATAGCTCAGGCCCGGCACGGTCGTCGTACCAACGCCTGCGTTGCCCGCAATATCGCGCACCCCTGCAAGGTTCACCGTGATGCCGTTGCTTGCGGCTGTTCCTGTGCCCCCGGCTATCGTCACCTGCCAGGTGTCGCTGCTGCCGTCTGCGCCCGGGCTCACTGCGGTTACCGCGCTCACACTGCCACCGCCTGTGGCCAGGGTCACGTCGTCCGTGCCAAAGCCCTTGACCACTTCGCTGAATTTGATCGTGACGCTCGTCGTCAGCTGGTCGGGTCCAAGCGCCGTATGGCTGATCGTTTGGTCGCTGGCGGCCAGCTGCGGTGCCATACGGTCCAGGGTGTATGCGGCGCTGCTGACGTTGGTTTGCAATGCGTTGCCCACCAAGTCGCGCACATTCGCTGTGGCGGCATTGAGCGTGATGTGGAACTCGGTTCCTTCGGTGCCCGTGGCCGTCGGGGTCAGCGTGGCCGTCCAGGTCCTTCCGTCGGCGTTGGCCCTGAGATTGCTCAGCGTCCCATTGCCCGCTGCGAGGTCTTCGAGCTCAAATCCAGTGACTCTCTCGCTGAACGCAATCGTGACCTCGGCCGTTTCTCCTGCCGCCAGTCGGTTGTCGCTAAGCGTGATCGTCGCCGTGGGCACCGTGTTATCTATGCTGTAGCTCAGGCCCGGCACGGTCGTCGTACCAACGCCTGCGTTGCCCGCAATATCCATCACCCCTGCAAGGTTCACCGTGATGCCGTTGCTCGCGGCTGTTCCGGTACCCCCGGCGATCGTCACCTGCCAGGTGTCGCTGCTGCCGTCTGCGCCCGGGCTCACTGCGGTTACCGCGCTCACACTGCCACCGCCTGTGGCCAGGGTCACGTCGTCCGTGCCAAAGCCCTTGACCGCTTCGCTGAATTTGATCGTGACACTCGTCGTTTGCTGGTCAGGTCCAAGCGCCGTATGGCTGATCGTGTGGCCGCTGGCGGCCAGCTGCGCCGCCACGCGGTCCAGGGTGTATGCGGCGCTGCTGACGTTGGTCTGCAATACGTTGCCCACCAGGTCCCGCACATTGGCGTTCGCGGCATTGAGCGTGACGTGGAACTCGGCTCCTTCGGCGCCCGTGGCCGTCGGGGTCAGTGTGGCCGTCCAGGTCCTTCCGTCAGCGTTGGCCCTGAGATTACTCAGCGTGCCATTGCCCACTGCAAGGTCTTCGAGCTCAAATCCAGTGACTCTCTCGCTGAACGCGATCGTGACCTCGGCCGTTTCTCCTGCCGCCAATCGGTTGTCGCTGAGCGTAATGGTTGCCGTGGGCACCGTGTTATCTACGCTGTAGCTCAGGCCCGGCACGGTCGTCGTACCAACGCCTGCGTTGCCCGCAATATCCATCACCCCTGCAAGGTTCACCGTGATGCCGTTGCTCGCGGCTGTTCCTGTGCCCCCGGCGATCGTCACCTGCCAGGTGTCGCTGCTGCCGTCTGCGCCCGGGCTCACTGCGGTCACCGCGCTCACACTGCCACCGCCTGTGGCCAGGGTCACGTCGTCCGTGCCAAAGCCCTTGACCACTTCGCTGAATTTGATCGTGACGCTCGTCGTCAGCTGGTCGGGTCCAAGCGCCGTATGGCTGATCGCTTGGTCGCTGGCGGCCAGTTGCGGTGCCATGCGGTCCAGGGTGTACGCGGCGCTGCTGACGTTGGTTTGCAATGCGTTGCCCACCAAGTCGCGCACATTCGCTGTGGCGGCATTGAGCGTGACGTTGAACTCGGCTCCTTCGGCGCCCGTGGCCGTTGGGGTCAGCGTGGCCGTCCAGGTCCTTGCGTCGGCGTTGGCCCTGAGATTGCTCAGCGTCCCGTTGCCCACTGCAAGGTCTTCGAGCTCAAATCCAGTGACTCTCTCGCTGAACGCGATCGTGACCTCGGCCGTTTCTCCTGCCGCCAGTCGGTTGTCGCTGAGCGTGATCGTCGCCGTGGGCACCGTGTTATCTATGCTGTAGCTCAGGCCCGGCACGGTTACCGTGTCAACGCCTGCGTTGCCCGCAATATCGCGCACCCCTGCAAGGTTCACCGTGATGCTGTTGCTCGCGGCTGTTCCGGTTCCCCCGGCTATCGTTACCTGCCAGGTATCGCTGCTGCCGTCGGCGCCCGGGCTCACTGCGGTCACCGCGCTCACACTGCCACCGCCTGTGGCCAGGGTCACGTCGTCCGTGCCAAAGCCATTGACCGCTTCGCTGAATTTGATCGTGACGCTCGTCGTCAGCTGGTCGGGTCCAAGCGCCGTATGGCTGATCGTTTGGTTGCTGGCGGCCAGCTGCGGTGCCACGCGGTCCAGGGTGTATGCGGCGCTGCTGACGTTGGCTTGCAATGCGTTGCCCACCAGGTCGCGCACATTCGCTGCGGCGGCATTGAGCGTGACGTGGAACTCGGCTCCTTCGGCGCCCGTGGCCGTCGGGGTCAGCGTGGCCGTCCAGGTCCTTCCATCGGCGTTGGCCCTGAGATTGCTCAGCGTGCCATTGCCCACTGCAAGGTCTTCGAGCTCAAATCCAGTGACTCTCTCGCTGAACGCAATCGTGACCTCGGCCGTTTCTCCTGCCGCCAGTCGGTTGTCGCTAAGCGTGATCGTCGCCGTGGGCACCGTGTTATCTATGCTGTAGCTCAGGCCCGGCACGGTTACCGTGTCAACGCCTGCGTTGCCCGCAATATCGCGCACCCCTGCAAGGTTCACCGTGATGCTGTTGCTCGCGGCTGTTCCGGTTCCCCCGGCTATCGTTACCTGCCAGGTATCGCTGCTGCCGTCGGCGCCCGGGCTCACTGCGGTCACCGCGCTCACACTGCCACCGCCTGTGGCCAGGGTCACGTCGTCCGTGCCAAAGCCATTGACCGCTTCGCTGAATTTGATCGTGACGCTCGTCGTCAGCTGGTCGGGTCCAAGCGCCGTATGGCTGATCGTTTGGTTGCTGGCGGCCAGCTGCGGTGCCACGCGGTCCAGGGTGTATGCGGCGCTGCTGACGTTGGCTTGCAATGCGTTGCCCACCAGGTCGCGCACATTCGCTGCGGCGGCATTGAGCGTGACGTGGAACTCGGCTCCTTCGACGCCCGTGGCCGTCGGGGTCAGCGTGGCCGTCCAGGTCCTTGCGTCAGCGTTGGCCCTGAGATTGCTCAGCGTGCCATTGCCCACTGCAAGGTCTTCGAGCTCAAATCCAGTGACTCTCTCGCTGAACGCAATCGTGACCTCGGCCGTTTCTCCTGCCGCCAGCCGGTTGTCGCTGAGCGTAATGGTTGCCGTTGGCACCGTGTTATCTATGCTGTAGCTCAGGCCCGGCACGGTTGCTGTACCAACGCCGGCGTTGCCAGCAATATCCATCACCCCCGCAAGGTTCACCGTGATGCCGTTGCTCACGGCTGTTCCTGTGCCTCCAGTTATCGTCACCTGCCAGGTGTCGCTGCTGCCGTCTGCGCCCGGGCTCACTGCGGTCACCGCGCTCACGCTGCCGCCAGTCAAGGTTACGTCGTCTATTCCAAAACCCCCGACCGCTTCGCTGAATTTGATCGTGACGCTCGTCGTTGGCTGGTCGGGTCCAAGCGCCGTATGGCTGATCGCTTGGTCGCTGGCGGCCAGTTGCGGTGCCATGCGGTCCAGGGTGTATGCGGCGCTGCTGACGTTGGTTTGCAATGCGTTGCCCACCAGGTCGCGCACATTCGCTGCGGCGGCATTGAGCGTGACGTGGAACTCGGCTCCTTCGGCGCCCGTGGCCGTCGGGGTCAGCGTGGCCGTCCAGGTCCTTGCGTCGGCGTTGGCCCTGAGATTGCTCAGCGTCCCGTTGCCCACTGCAAGGTCTTCGAGCTCAAATCCAGTGACTCTCTCGCTGAACGCGATCGTGACCTCGGCCGTTTCTCCTGCCGCCAGTCGGTTGTCGCTGAGCGTGATCGTCGCCGTGGGCACCGTGTTATCTATGCTGTAGCTCAGGCCCGGCACGGTTACCGTGTCAACGCCTGCGTTGCCCGCAATATCGCGCACCCCTGCAAGGTTCACCGTGATGCCGTTGCTCGCGGCTGTTCCTGTGCCCCCGGCGATCGTCACCTGCCAGGTGTCGCTGCTGCCGTCTGCGCCCGGGCTCACTGCGGTCACCGCGCTCACGCTGCCGCCAGTCAAGGTTACGTCGTCTATTCCAAAGCCCTTGACCGCTTCGCTGAATTTGATCGTGACGCTCGTCGTCGGCTGGTCGGGTCCAAGCGCCGTATGGCTGATCGTTTGGTTGCTGGCGGCCAGCTGCGGTGCCATGCGGTCCAGGGTGTATGCGGCGCTGCTGACGTTGGCTTGCAATGCGTTGCCCACCAGGTCGCGCACATTCGCTGCGGCGGCATTGAGCGTGACGTTGAACTCGGCTCCTTCGGCGCCCGTGGCCGTCGGGGTCAGCGTGGCCGTCCAGGTCCTTGCGTCGGCGTTGGCCCTGAGATTGCTCAGCGTCCCATTGCCCGCTGCGAGGTCTTCGAGCTCAAATCCAGTGACTCTCTCGCTGAACGTAATCGTGACCTCGGCCGTTTCTCCTGCTGCCAGCCGGTTGTCGCTGAGCGTGATCGTCGCCGTGGGCACCGTGTTATCTATGCTATAGCTCAGGCCCGGCACGGTTACCGTGTCAACGCCTGCGTTGCCCGCAATATCGCGCACCCCTGCAAGGTTCACCGTGATGCTGTTGCTCGCGGCTGTTCCGGTTCCCCCGGCTATCGTTACCTGCCAGGTATCGCTGCTGCCGTCGGCGCCCGGGCTCACTGCGGTCACCGCGCTCACGCTGCCGCCAGTCAAGGTTACGTCGTCTATTCCAAAGCCCCCGACCGCTTCGCTGAATTTGATCGTGACGCTCGTCGTTTGCTGGTTAGGTCCAAGCGCCGTATGGCTGATCGTTTGGTCGCTGGCGGCCAGTTGCGGTGCCACACGGTCCAGGGTGTATGCGGCGCTGCTGACGTTGGCTTGCAATGCGTTGCCCACCAGGTCGCGCACATTCGCTGTGGCAGCATTGAGCGTGACGTGGAACTCGGCTCCTTCGGCGCCCGTGGCCATGGGGGTCAGCGTGGCCGTCCAGGTCCTTCCGTCGGCGTTGGCCCTGAGATTACTCAGCGTGCCATTGCCCACTGCAAGGTCTTCGAGCTCAAATCCAGTGACTCTCTCGCTGAACGCGATCGTGACCTCGGCCGTTTCTCCTGCCGCCAGTCGGTTGTCGCTGAGCGTAATGGTTGCCGTGGGCACCGTGTTGTCTACGCTGTAGCTCAGACCCGGCACGGTTGCCGTGTCAACGCCTGCGTTGCCCGCAATATCGCGCACCCCTGCAAGGTTCACCGTGATGCCGTTGCTCGCGGCTGTTCCTGTGCCCCCTGCTATCGTCACCTGCCAAGTGTCGCTGTTGCCGTCTGCGTCCGGGCTCACTGCGGTCACCGCGCTCACACTGCCACCGCCTGTGGCCAGGGTCACGTCGTCCGTGCCAAATTCCTTGACCACTTCGCTGAATTTGATCGTGACGCTGGTCGTTGGCTGCACGGGCCCAAGCGCCGTGTGGCTGATCGTGTGGCCGCTGGCGGCCAGCTGCGGCGTCACACGGTCCAGGGTGTACACGGCGCTTCTGGCGAAAGGCCAGAGTGCGTTGCCCACCAAGTCACACACGGCGCCGTAGTTGGTCCCCATCCAGATGTGGAAGTCGGTCCCTTGCTCTCCGGTGGCAGTCGGGGTCAGTGTGGCAGTCCAGGTCAGGCCGTCGGCACTGGTTCTGAGATTGCTCAGACTGCCGTCGTCCGCCAAGATTTGGGAGAGGTTAAAGCCGGTGACTCTTTCGCTGAATTGGACAGTGACCTCTGCTGTTTCTCCGGCCGCGAGCCGGTAGTCGCTGAGTGTGATGGTGGCGGTGGGCGGTATGTTGTCGACGTCGTAGCGGATGCCGGGGACGGTCGCCGTCCTCACGCCCGCGTTGCCCGCGACATCGATCACACCACGGAGGTTCACCCTGACGCTGTCGTCGTTCTTCGCAGCAACGCCTCTCGCCGGGGCCTGTATCGTGACCCGCCAGGTGTCGCTGCGGCCGCCGGCGCCGGGGTTCACGGCGGTCACTTCGCTCACGCTGCCGCCGCCTGGCTCCAGGATCACGTCTTCCGTGCCAAAGCCCTTGACCGCTTCGCTGAATTGGATGGTGGTGATCGCTGGCTGGCCGGGACCGATGAGGGTATGGTCGATCGTGTGGCCGGTGGCGGCCAGTTCGGGCGGTGTGGTGTCTGGTGTCTCGTTGCGCACCGGCGAATTCGTGAAGCTGGCCGCGTCGTTGCCGGCAGCGTCCTGCGTGGCGCTGGTGTCGTCGCCGGTCGTGGGGTCGGCGTAGGAGACGCTGACCGTATCACCATGCGCCACGGCGCTGCTCAGCGTCAGCGTCACGGTCTTGGCCGCTGTGTTCACGGTGACGGTGGTGACGGCGTTGGCGTTGGCGTTGGCGTTGGCGTTGGTGCGCACCGTGAAGGCATTCGGAGCCGCCTTGTTGATCGCGTCCAGCGTGGTCACTTCGGTGTAGGTCAGCACCAGTTGGCGACCATTGACCATGGCGCTCGCGAGCGCGGGCCGCACGGTGTCGACGCTGTAGTTGCTGCTGCTGACGATGCCGTCCAATGCACCCGGTGCGTCTGCGGGGGCCTCGCCCGAGTTGCCCGCCAAGTCGGTCACCTGGAACATTTCCAGGGTGATTTCATTGTCGCGCGCCGTGGTGTTGGCTGCCGGGGTCAGGGTGAAAGTCCAGGTCCGGCCGTCGGTGCTGCGGGTCGGTGCGCTGAGCGTGCCATGGGACGCACTCACGGCGTTTTCCACGCCTTCCACGGCTTCGGTGAAGGTGATGCGGACAGTGGCTGTCTCCCCCTGTCTGAGGGTGGTGTCGGCAGTGTCGGAGTAGATGATCGTGATGCCGTCCGGGGCCAGTTGGGGCAACGTGGTATCGATGCTGTAGACGGCCTGGATGCTGCTCGTTGGTTCCGCGGCCGTATTGCCTGCAAGGTCCTGTACACCCACGAGATTTCTCACGCGGATGATGTTGTTATGCGCCGTGGCCACGTCATTCGGTGTCAGGTCGGCGAGCCAGATGGGCTTGTCGATCTGGCGCCGCAGGTTCGTCAGCCTGCCGTTCTCCACGGCAACGTTGCCCGCAGTGAGGCCGAACACTTCTTCGCTGAAGATGAACTTGACGGTGGTCATTTCGCCCCGTCTGAGGGTGTTGCGTTCGATCAAGATGTTCATCAACCGGGGCGCGTCGGTGTCTGGTGTCTCGTTCTCCACGTCCCGTGCCGTGAAACTGGCCGCTTCGTTGCCCGAAGCGTCCTGCGTGGCGTTGACGTCGTCGCCGGCCGTGGGGTCGGTATAGGCGACAGTGACACTATCGCCATGCACCACGGCCGCGGTCAGCGTCAGCTTGACGGTCCCAGCTATTGCGTCCACGGTGACGGCGGTGACGGCGTTGGCGCTGCCATTGACGCGCACCATGAAGGCGCTCGGCTCCGCTTTGTGGGTCGCGTCCAGCGGGAACGTATCGGTGTAGCGCAGCACCAACTCGCTTGCGTTGACCTCGGCGCTCTCCAGCACGGGCGCCGTGGTATTGCGTGTCACGTTTCCCACTGTCCGTGCCGTGAGACTGGTCGCGTCGTTGCCCACAATGTCCTGCGTGGCATTGGCGTCGTTGCCGGCCGTGGGGTCGGTGTAGGCAACAGTGACACGATCGCCATACGCCACGGCCGTGGTCAGCGTCAGCTTGACGGTCCTGGCCATTGCGTCCACGGTGACGGCAGTGACGGCGTTGGCGCTGCCATTGACGTGCACCGTGAAGGCATCGGGAGCCGCTTTGTTGCGCGCGTCCAGCAGGGACGTGTCGGTGTAGCGCAGCACCAACTGGATTCCGTTGACCGTAGCGCTCTCGAACACGGGCGCCACGGTGTCTCGTGTCTCGTTTTCCACGACCTGGGCCATCAAGCTGGCCGCGTCGTTGCCCGCAACGTCCTGCGTGGCGTTGACGTCGTTCCTGCCCGTGGGGTCGGTGTAGGTGACACTGACCCTGTCGCCATGCGCCACGGCTCTGGTCAGCGTCAACGTGACGGTCTTGGCCACCGCGTCCACGGTGACGGTGGTGACGGCGTTGGCGCTGCCATTGGCGCGCACCGTGAAGGCATTCGGAGCCGCTATGTTGTACGCATCCAGCGGGGACGTGTCGGTGTAGCGCAGCACCAACCGGGTTCCGTTGACCGTGGCGCTCTCGAGCACGGGCGCCATGGTGTCTGGTGTCTCGTTTGTCACGCCGTGGGGCGTCAAGCTGCCCACGTCGTTGCCCGCAATGTCTTGCGTGGCGCTGACGTCGTCGTCGTCCGTGGGGTCGGTGTAGGAGACACTGACCACGTCACCATGCGCCACGGCTCTGGCCAGCGTCAACAGGACGGTCTTGGCCGTTGCGTCCACGGTGACGGTGGTGACGATGTTGGCGCTGCCATTCACGCGCACCGTGAAGGCATTCGGGTCCGCTTTGTTGCGCTCGTCCAACGGGGACGTATCGGTGTAGCTCAGCACCAACTGGTCGCCGTGGACCGTGGCGCTCGCGAACACAGGCGCCGCGATGTCTGTGGTCCTGTTTTCCACTGGCCGTGCCGTGAAACTGACCGCGTCGTTGCCCGCAGCGTCCTGCGTGGCGTTGGCGTCGTTGTTCGCCGTGGGGTCGGTGTAGGTGACGGCGACCACATCGCCATACACCGCAGCCGTGGCCAACGTCAAGGTGACGGTCTTGGCCGTTGCGTCCACGGTGACGGCGGTGACGGCGTTGGCGTTGCCATTGACGCGCACCGTGAAGGCATTCGGGTCCGCTTTGTTCCCCGCGTCCAGCGTCGACGTGTCGGTGTAGCTCAGTACCAATTGGTTGCCGTTGACCGTGGCGCTCGCGAGCACGGGTACCGCGGTGTCTGGTGTTTCGTTTTCCACGGGCCGTGCCGTGAAACTGGCCGCGTCGTTGCCCACGGCGTCCTGCGTGGCGTTGATGTCGTCGCCGGTTGCGGGATTGTTGGAGACAGGTGTCGTGGGGTCGGTGTAGGCGACAGTTACCACATCACCGTGTGCCACGGCTCTGGACAGTGTCAGCGTGACGGTCTTGGCCACGGCGTTCACGGTCACGGTGGTGACGAGCGTCGCAGCGTTCCCGATGAGCACCGAGAAGGCACCGGGTGGCGCCTTGTTCGTCGCGTCCAGCGTGCTTGCTTCGGTGTAGTAGAGCACCAACTGCTCACCGCTGACCGTGGCGCGCTCGAACACGGGTCGCACGGAGTCGACTATGTAACTGGGGTTGGTGAAGTCGTTGGCGAGTGCAGCGGTTTGTCCTGCCTCATTCCTCACACCGATGAGGTTGCGTACGATGATGGTGTTGCCGTCAGCGGTGACGCCGCTTGACGGGCGCAGGCGGCCTATCCAGATCCGGGAGTCATCGGGAATCCGCATCAGGCTGGTGATGTAGCCATTGGGCACGATCAGGTTGCGCAAGGAGAAGCCGTCCACCGCTTCGCTGAAGGTGAAGGTAATGACAGGCCGGCTGCCGATTTTCAGCACGGTATTGTCGATCTCAATGCTGAGCAATCGGGGCGCCGTGGCGTCTGGTGCCATGTTGTTGCTCACCGACCAGGCCGAGAAACTCCCCGCGTCGTTGCCCTGCTGGTCCTGCGTGGCGTTGGCGTCGTCATTCGCCGAGGGGTCGGTGTAGGAGACGCTGACCGTCGCGCCATATTCCACGGCACGGGTCAGCGTCAGCGTGACGGTCTTGGCCACGGCGTCCACGGTGACGGCGGTGACGGCGTTGGCGGCGCCATCGACGTTCACCTCAAAATTTGCGCCGACCGCTGTGTGGGCCGCGTCCAGCGGGTTGGCTGCGGTGTAGTTGAGCACCAACTGGTTGCCGTTGACCGCGGCGCTGCTCAGCATGGGCCCCGTGCCGGCTGGTGTGTCGTTTCGCACCGGCTGGGCCGTGAAACTGGCCGCGTCGTTGCCGACAGCGTCCTGCGTGGCTCTGCTGTCGTCGCCGGTCGTGGGGTCGGCATAGGAGACGGTTACCGTATCGCCATGCCCCACCGGGCGGGCCAGCGTCAGCGTGACGGTCTTGGCCACGGCGTTCACGGTGACGATGATGACCGCGTTGGCGGTATTCCCAACGAGCACCGTGAATGCGTCGGGGGTCGCCTTTTGGTTTGTTTCCAAACCGAACGAGCTGGCTTCGGTATAGCTGAGCACCAACCGGTTTCTATTCACCGTGGCGCCGTTCAGCACCGGCCTCTCGGTGTCGATGATGTAGTTTTCGCTGCTGAAATCTCTGGCGAGCGTGGCGTTGTTCCCGGCAGCGTCTCGTACGCCGTCGAGATTGACCACGCTGATGGCGTTCGTCTCAGCGACGATGTTGGCCGTCGGGGTCAGTCGGGCGTTCCAGATCTGGCCGCCACCACGGGAACGCAAATCGCTGAGCGTGCCATTGGGCACGGTCAGGTGCGCTACGGTGAGGCCGGTCACCGGTTCGCTGAACTGGAGTTCGACATCGAAAACCTCGCCGATCGCCGCAGCGGGGTGCATGATCAAGAGGCCGTTCCTGATGCGCAGCAACTGGGGCGGCGTGGTATCTGCCTGGGTGTCGCGGCTCACCGGACTGGTATGGGTGTCGTTGTTCATGGTGCTTTTGTTTGTTCGGTAAGGACCTCTGGATTCCGCTTTGGCGCCGCATGCCAGCCAGGGATGGGGCGCCCGCGGCGTGCCGTTGCCCCATGACCCAGTGCGCGCAGCGATGCCTGGGGATTGGTGTCGTTCGACCCGTCAGGGGCGGTCGGCCGCGTCGGACGACTTCCCGACACGGGGGCTGCGCCGCAGCGGATGCGGCGTGCCGGGTCAGCCAAGCGATTCGCCGATTGCAAGGGGAGCCACCGGTACGTCAAGCTGTTTGTCAGACATCTGCTTTCAACTCATACAGTTGTAGATACAAATAGGATGTAGCATATTTTTCCCCGTCACCCTGTACAAAATAGTCAACTTGCCAAGGTTTTTGCTTGCTCTCATCGCCTAGTCATTGGGCAGGTGCCAGGCCCGGGACACCGGGGACCATGAGTTGGTGTGAAAACGCGGGGCGTATCGCTCCTCGGAAGACTCCGAGCGTCGCCTTGGCGCGACAGGCCACCGGCGGGCGGGCGGCTGGCCCTTATCGGCCCGGCGCGTGGCGGAGTGGGGGCGGTCCCTGGCATGGCCAAGCGACGCTCCAACCTGTCGTAGCGCTGAGCTTCAGAAGCCGGGGCGCATGCAGGCGTAGCGCGGTGAGCAGGGATTTTTGCGAGGGCGCTGGCCCCGGCGCGCAGGAATACTTGCGGGACGCAAGCGGTGGTGGACGATCCCGCACCCGCGCCGCGCCTATCGAGGGGGCTCGGGTCGTGCTTGCACAGGCTGGGTCCGTCAGCACCCGGTGTGTTCGGGCCACATGTCCGGTCAGGCTGCTACGGCAAGAGGTTGGGCAACCAGCCGCACGCCGAGCGCGGTGCAAACACGGCTAATGGTCTCGAAACGCGGCTCGCTTTCATGCCGCAAAGCCCTGTACAGAGCTTCTCGCGTGATGCCTGCGGCCTTGGCGATTTCCGTCATGCCGCGAGCGCGGGCGATATCGCCGAGCGCGGCGGCCAGCAGGCCGGTATCGTTTGCTTCAAGAATGTCGGTCAGGTATGCCGCCATGGCTTCCTCGCTGTTCAGATATTCACTGGCGTCAAACACGGGCAGTTTGTCCACATCGATGATGCGTTGCTTCTTGCTCATTGCCGTTTCTCCTGTAATTTCTTCAGCATCGCGGCCAGTTCCTTGGCACGCTTGATATTTGCATCAACGTGGCCGAGGCCAAGCCGGGGGTGTCCCGTTCGACCATCTACCGCCCGGTCAAGGAAAGCCCGCTTGATCTGGCGCAGATCGACAAGCGTTCCAGCGGCATCACGGCCGACAGCACCCACACTATGATTGCGCGGAACAAGGCCCCCCGCCAACACCATGGTGCTGGCACATCCACGCAGCAAGTACCTGAAATCAAAAAGAAAACGCTTGAACCATGAAGATTGCCACCTGGAACGTGAACTCCCTGACGGTGCGCCTGCCCCAGGTGCTGGCCTGGTTGGCCGCGCACCCGGTGGACGCGCTGTGCCTGCAGGAGCTCAAGCTCAGCGACGACAAGTTTCCGCACGCCGCGCTGAAGGAGGCGGGCTACGAGGCGGCCGCGTTCGGGCAAAGGACCTACAACGGCGTCGCGATCCTGAGCCGCCACCCGTTGCACGCGGTGGTGCGCAACATCCCGGCCTTTGGCGACGAGCAGGCGCGCACCATCACGGCCACGCTGGACCTGCCCACGGGGCCGCTGCGCCTGCTGAATGCTTACTTCGTCAACGGGCAGGCGCCTGGCTCGGAAAAATTTGCCTACAAGCTGCGCTGGTTGCAGGCGCTGCAGGACATGGTGCGCGCCGAACTGGCGGCGCACCCGCGGCTGGTGCTCGCGGGCGACTTCAACGTGGCGCCGCAGGACCGCGACTCCTTCGACCCCGAGGGCCTGCGCGAGACCATTCACCACACCAGCGAAGAGCGCGCGCATTTCCAGGCCCTGCTGGCGCTGGGGCTGACGGACGCCTTCCGCATGTTCGAGCAGCCCGAGAACAGCTACTCGTGGTGGGACTACCGCATGCTGGGTTTCCAGAAGAACCGGGGCTTGCGCATCGACCATATTCTGGTGAGCGATGCGCTGCGCAGCAGCGTGAACGCCTGCGTGGTGGACCGCGCCCCGCGCAAGAACCCGCAGCCCAGCGACCACGCGCCGGTGGTGCTCAGCCTGCATTGAGAACTGCGGGTCTCAGGTTCCGCCCGACAGGGCCTGCGCGGGCCGCCTGCCTCAGGTGATCAAGACTTTCAGCCCCAGGCCGATCAGCACGGTGGCAATCACCAGGCGTGCCGCGATGACCATGGATTTGCTCGTGCCCATGCGCCTGCGGTAGCGATCGAAGCCGACGATGAGCAGCGCATACCAGCCGAACGCGAAGGAGGCGTGAATCGTCACCAGCAGCAGGGACTTCGCGTATACCGATTCGTTCGGATCGATGTACTGGGGAAAGATGGCGAGGTAGAACAGCCCGACCTTGGGGTTGAGGGCATTCGTCATGAAGCCCTCGAACAAGGCTCCCTTGGTGGAGTGCGTCGCTGCCGCGGTGGGTGCCGCCGCACTCTCCCTGCCCGCCGCGCGCCATGCCATGCGCAGGTTCATCGCGCCCAGGTAGATCAGGTAGGCGGCACCGAGCGCTTTCACGGCGGTGAATAGCGCGGGTGCCTGCCTGAGCACCAGCGTCAGGCCGATGACCGAGCACAGGGCGTGGAAGTAGAACGCTGCCGCGATGCCGAAGAGGTTGCCGAAACCACCCCGCCAACCCCGCGCCGCGACCGACTGAAGAATGACCGCGAGGTTCGGCCCGGGCGTGAGGACCATCATGGCCACCACGGCCAGGTAGGTCAGGATCGAGGCTTGTTCCATTTTTTTCGTGATGCGCGCCGGGCCGGCGCCGATGAGCAGGTCGCCGAACCGCCGCGCGTCCGCCGGCTCACTCCCCCTGGGCCTGGGCGCTCAGCACCTGCCGGAGTTCCCCGGACTCGTACATCTCCAGCATGATGTCCGACCCCCCGATGAACTCCCCCTTCACGTAGAGTTGCGGAATGGTGGGCCAGTGGCTGTATTCCTTGATGCCCTGGCGGATCGCGTCGTCTTCGAGCACGTTCACCGTGGTCAGGCCCTTGGGGTCCACGCCGCAGGCCTTGAGGATCTGGATGGCGCGGCCCGAAAAGCCGCACATGGGGAAGCTGGCGTTGCCCTTCATGAACAGCAGGATTTCGCTGGATTTCACGAGGCTGTCTATGCGTTGCTGGGTGTCGTTCATGGGGAATTCTCCTGGAATGGGGTCTGGGCGGCCGGGGCAGCCGCGCTGCCCGGGACGGGTGCGGTGGATTATTTCATTGTCTGGCCCGCAGGCCACTGCCCGCCGGTGCAGCGGGCGATGCCGGCGAGGTCGTTGCGGCTTTGCACCAGGGAAAAGCCCCGGGCCGTGAGCAGGGCGCGCACGGCGGCGGCCTGGTCGTAGCCGTGCTCGAGCAGCAGCCAGCCTCCGGCTGCGAGATGCTCGGGGGCCTGGGCCACGATGGCGCGGATGTCGTGCAGGCCGTCCGCGCCGCTGACCAGGGCCTGCAGGGGTTCGTGCTGCAGGGCCGCGAGGTGCGGGTCCTGCGCGCGGACGTAGGGCGGGTTGGAGACAATGGCGTCGAACCGGCCCCGGGTTGCGCGCAGCCAGTCGCCCTGCGCGAACTGCACGGGCAGGCCGAGCCGCCCGGAATTTGCCCGGGCGACGGCCAGCGCGTCGGCGCTGGCGTCCACGGCGAGCACCCGGGCGCCGGGGCAGTGTTGGCGCAGAGCCAGCGCGATGGCGCCGCTGCCGGTGCCCAGGTCCACGATGCGCGGCGCGGACAGGGGGGCGATCACCTCGCGCGCCCAATCGACCAGGGTTTCGGTGTCCGGGCGGGGGTCGAGCACGCGCGCGTCCACCTCCAGCAGCAGTCCGTAGAACGTTTTGTGCCCGGTCAGGTAGGCCACGGGCTCGCCCCTTGCGCGGCGCTGGCACAGGGCCAGGAAGCGCGCGTGCGCGGCGGGGTCGAGCGCGTCCGTGTCGTGCGCGAGCAGCCAGGCGCGGCCGGCGTCGGTGCGGCCCAGCGCGTGCAGCAGCAGCCACTGCGCGTCGATGCGCTCGAGGCCCAGCGCGCGGGCCTGCGCGAGCGCCTGCGCCAGGGTCGCAGGGGGCGCGGGCGTTTCTTCAGGCACCGGCGCCCCGCTCCAGTTCTTGCAACTGCTCGGCCTGGCGTGCGTGGGCCAGCGCCTGGAGCAGTTCGCCGAGATCGCCTTCGAGCACCTGCTGCAGCTTGTACAGCGTGAGGTGGATGCGGTGGTCGGTGATGCGCCCTTGCGGGAAGTTGTAGGTGCGGATGCGGTCGCTGCGCTCGCCGCTGCCGACCAGCCCCTTGCGCAGCGCGGCCTGCCGGGCGGCGCGCTCGCTGCGCTCCTTTTCCTGGATGCGCGCCTGCAGCACTTGCAGCGCCCGGGCCTTGTTGCCGTGCTGGCTGCGGCCGTCCTGGCACTCGGCGACGATGCCGGTGGGCAGGTGCACCACGCGCACGGCAGAGTCGGTCTTGTTGATGTGCTGGCCGCCCGCGCCGCTGGCGCGGAAGGTATCGATGCGCAGTTCGGCCGGGTTGAGCGCGATGGCCTGCGCCGCGTCCGGCTCGGGCATCACGGCCACGGTGCAGGCGCTGGTGTGGATGCGGCCCTGCGTCTCGGTCGCCGGAACGCGCTGCACGCGGTGGCCGCCGGATTCGAACTGGAGCGCGCCGTACACCTGCTCGCCTTCGATGCGCAGAACGGTCTCCTTGCAGCCGCCGAGCTCGGCCGCGCTCTCGCTGAGCACCTCGACCTTCCAGCCGACGCTCGCAGCGTGGCGCGTGTACATGCGCGTGAGCTCGCCGGCGAACAGGGCCGATTCGTCGCCGCCCGTTCCGGCGCGGATTTCCAGAAAGGCGTTGCGCGCGGCGTCCGGGTCCTTGGGCAGCAGCAGGCACTGCAGCGCGTCCTGCAATTGCTGTAATTCGGCCAGGCTGCTTGCGATTTCCTCCTGCGCCATTTCGGCCAGGTCGGGGTCGGCGAGCATCTGGCGCGCGCCGGCGAGGTCCGCCTCGCGCTGCAGATAGCGTGCGTAGCGGCCCGCGACCTGCGTGACTTCGGCATGCTCGCGCGCGATGGCGCGGTACTGCGCCATGTCGGCCATGATGTCGGCGCGCGAGAGCAGAAAATCGAGTTCGGTCAAACGCCGGGCATGGCGCTCAAGCTGGTTTCTGAGAAAGGGTTTCATGCGGGGAATCCATGTTGCTACTGAATTCGTAGCCAATGCTGCGGGATATTCAAGCGCTGCCCGCCGATCAGAGCCCATCAGGCGCGCCGGCGCGGGCGGAATCAGGGGAGCGCTACAGGCCGTTCTTGCTTTGCGCGCGCAGGAACAGGCGCGCGACGGTCTGCGCCGTCTGCGCGCGCACCTGGGCGTCGCTGGCGCGCAACTCGGCCAGCGTGCCGTGCAGCATTTTCTGCGCCATGCCGCGCGCCAGGGCATCGAGCACGGCGTCCACGCCCTCGCCCCGGGCGAGCCGCTTCTTGGCGCGCGCGATCTCGGCGGCGCGCCAGGTGTCGGTCTGCGCGTTGAGCTGCTGGATCAGCGACAGCACGCCGTCCACGGGGCTGCGCTGGTCCATCCAGTGCATGAAGCTTTGCACCCGCGCGTCGATGATCGCCTCGGCCTGCGCCACGGCGGCCTGGCGGCTGGCCTGCGCGGTCTGCACCACGCCCGCCAGGTCGTCCACGGTGTACAGGTAGACGTCGCCCAGGGCCTTCACTTCGGGCTCGATGTCGCGCGGCACGGCCAGGTCAACCATGAACATGGGCCGGTGGCGGCGCTTTCTGAGCGCACGCTCCACGGCGCCCAGGCCGATGATCGGCAGGCTGCTCGCGGTGCAGCTGACGACGGCGTCGAACAGGTGCAGGCGCTCGGGCAGATCGGCCAGGCGCAGCGCCTCGCCGCCAAAGCGCGCGGCGAGCTTTTCGCCGCGCTCGAGCGTGCGGTTCGCGACGCTCATGCCCAGGGGGTTCTTGGCCGCAAAGTGCGTGGCGCACAAACCGATCATCTCGCCCGCACCGATGAACAGCACGCGGATTTGGCTGAGGTCTTCAAACAGCTGGCCCGCGAGCCGCACCGCAGCCGCGGCCATGCTGATGCTCTGCGCGCCGATGGCGGTGCTGCTGCGCACCTCCTTGGCCACCGCAAAGCTGCGCTGGAAGAGCTGGTTCAGCGTGGTGCCCAGGGCGCCGGCGGTTTCCGCGGCGCGCACCGCGTCCTTCATCTGCCCCAGGATCTGCGCCTCGCCGAGCACCATGGAGTCGAGTCCGCTGGCGACGCGAAACGCATGGCGGGCGGCCAGGCCGTCCTGCAGGGCGTAGGCATGCGCGCGCAGCAGCGTGGGGCTCACGCCGCCGCTGTGGGCCAGCCAGCCGAGCGCATGGTCGATGGCCGACTGCCCGCCCGCGGCGCAATAAACCTCGGTGCGGTTGCAGGTGGAGATGATCGCCGTCTCGACCCCGGGGTGGCGGCTGGCGCTACCGAGCGACTGGCGCAGACCCTGCAGCGTGGGGGTCAGCTGATCGAGCGCAAACGCGAACCGGCCGCGCAGATCGAGCGGCGCGGTGGTGTGGTTGATTCCGAGGGCCCAGACTGCCATGGTGCGCGATTATAAAATCGCCAACCCGCCCGGCCGCTCCCGTCCCGTCAGGCCCTGATGGGCATCCGTTTCATGACGCTTCTGAACGTTCTCAACCACCTGCTCAACTTCGTCGCCCCCGCGGCCGCGCTGGCCTTGCTGCTGCCGCTCGCGGGGCGATGCATCCGGTTCAGGGCGCCCGCGGCGCTTGCGTGGAGGCGCCGCGCAGCCATCGTTTTCCTGGTCGGCGTCGCCACCTTGGTCGCCGGCCTGATGCTCTGGGGGCACGACGGCAAGATGCCGACCTACGCCGCCCTGGTGCTCGCCTGCGCGAGCTGCGAGTGGGTTTTGCTGCGCGGCTGGAAGCGCTGAGCCCGCGTGCGTATATTCGGCGCATGATCCGCCGTGCGTCACCACCCGCTTGCGCCCCACCCGTGCTACCCCGCCTCACCCGGGCCCAGGCCCCGCTCACGCACCTTGTGGAGGTGGTCAACGAGCAAGGCATGCACGAACAGGTGCAGCTTCCCGCGGAGCGGCCGCTCACGATCTATGTGGACCGGCGCGAGCTCGTCACGCTCATGACGCTGGGCGCGCGGCCCGAACTGCTGGTGCTCGGCTATCTGCGCAATCAGCGCCTGCTGGAATCCGTTTTCGACGTCGAATCCGTGACGGTCGATTGGCAGGTACAGGCCGCCGCTGTGCGCACGCGCCACGGCATGGCGCGCATGGAGGAGCGCACCGCGCGCAAGGTGGTGACCACGGGCTGCGGGCAGGGCAGCATGTTTGGCGGGTTCATGGACGCGGTGGAGCACATTGCCTTGCCCGCAGCGCGCCTGACGCAGGGCCAGCTCTACGCAATAGTCAACGCCATCCGCATCGAGGAGAGCACCTACAAATCTGCGGGCTCGGTGCACGCCTGCGCCCTGTTCCGGGGCGAGGAGTTGCTGATCTTTGTCGAAGACGTGGGACGCCACAACGCCATCGACACCATTGCAGGCTGGATGTGGATGCATTCCGGAGCGGGCGGCGCCGACGCCAACCCGGCAGGGCAGCTGCCCATGTCGGGCGCGGACAAGGTGTTCTACACCACGGGCCGGCTGACCAGCGAAATGATCATCAAGTCGGCGCAGATGGGCGTTCCCATCGTGGTCTCGCGCAGCGGCATGACGCAGATGGGCCACACGCTGGCGCAGCAGCTCGGTCTGTGCGCCATCGGGCGCGCAACCCACCGCCGCTTTGTCTGCTACAGCGGGGCGCACCGGCTCGTATTGCAGCCCGAACTGGCGCGGCCGCCGATCGTTCCTGCCGCGGACTGACCGGGTGGTCGCCGCCCGGATGGCCAAATGCACCAAGCTCAGGTAGCTGTTGCACCAAGTTGCGGGTTATGGCCCGCGGCGAAGGGGGCTGGATCGCTACGATGCGCGCATGAACGATCTGAACGCCGGTAGCGTCCTGGCTGAGGACGCGCAAGCCGAGAGTCCCGCAAGCGCACAGCCGCCCGACCGCCTGCCCCTGCGGGTCTGGGTGCGCGAAAGCCTGCGCACCACGCTGTTCCTGCCACCACGCACGGCGACCGCGAGCCCGACACCGGTGCAGTTGCTGGTTCTGGTCCTGTGTGGCCAAGCCCTGTTGCTGGCCTCTACCCGGCTCCTGGTAGCGGGCCCGGCCCTGTTCGAGCTGAGCGAATGGCTCGCGCCGATGTGGAGCGCTGTGCCGATGCTGTGGATCGCGTGGTGGGCCATGGCGCCGGCGCGCTCGCCCGGCCAGCCAGTTCCGCTGGGCAGGCTGGTCGCTTGGTATGCGTTTTGGATTTGGACCTCGCTGGCGCCCATGCTGATATATCCGCCGGTGTTTTCCGTAGTGCGGTGGTATGGGGACGTGGACCGGATCGTTATCCAGGTGGTCTACTGTGTGCTCGTCGCGTGGACGTTCGGAATCGTGGTGCGGATGAGCATGCTGTTCATCCGCTCGCTTGCACGCACGCTGGTCTTTGCCGTGGTGCTGGCTGCGGTCACCTGGGTCAGCCTGCGGCAGTTCTGGTATTCGCCGTGGCATACGGATCACGAGGCCGTGGCCAAAGCATCCACGCAGTCCGGTGATGCAGAGGAGGCGTTCGATTGGATAGCGCTTTCGCAGTCGGTGTTTGAAGAGCAGCAGGCGCTGTGGAAGCGCCAGATCGATGCGCTGCCGGCGCAGCGCCCGGACTTGGTCGATGTCTATGGCCTGGTGTTCTCCCCGTACGCCGAGGAAAACGTGTTCCGCCGCGAAAGCAGCATGGTCAGCGCGTTGCTGCAGGAGCGCTTCGACGCCCAGGGCCGTGTGCTCCATCTGCTCAACCACGCAGCCACCGCCGCCACCCACGTCTGGGCCACGCCAGAGAATCTGGAGCGGGCGATTGCCGCCCTGGGTCAGCGCATGGACCGGGAGCAGGACCTGCTCGTGGTCTACCTGACCTCGCACGGCGCGCGCAACCACGAACTGACGGCCGCGCACGGGACGCTGAAGGTCGATCCCGTGACGCCCGCGATGCTGCGCGCAGCGCTCGACGCGGCGGGGATCCGCAACCGCGTGATCGCCGTATCCGCCTGCTATTCGGGCGGCTGGATCGAGCCCCTGGCAACCGATTACAGCCTGATCATGACGGCATCGGACGCCACGCACACTTCCTACGGCTGCGGCAACGGCTCGAAGCTCACCTATTTTGGCCGGGCCGTTTTCGACGAGCAATTGCGCCAGACGCATTCGTTCACCAAGGCCTTTGCCAACGCCGTCCCGCTGATCCAGCAGCGTGAGCGCGAAGCGCGCAAGGACGATGGTTTTTCCAACCCGCAGATCCACGTGGGCGCGCAGATCGCCCCGATGTTGCAGGCGCTCGAGCAGCGCCTGGACGCGGCCCCCGTCAGCAGCGCGAGCGACGCCAAACCCTGAGCACATGAACGATCTGAACGCCGGCAGCGTCCTGGCCGACGCGCAAGCCGAGAGTCCCGCAAGCGCGCAGCCGCCCGATCGCCTGCCCCTGTGGGTCTGGATGCGCGAAGGTCTGCGCGTCGCGCTGTTCCTGCCGCCGCGCACGGCGACCGCGAGCCCGACACCGGTGCAGTTGCTGGTTCTGGTCCTGTTCCACAGCACCCTGTCGTTGACGGCTGCCTGGATTCAGGCGACGGGCCCGGTCCGCTTCAACCTGCACGGCTGGCTCGCGCCGATGTGGAGCCCTTTGCTGATGCTGTGGGTGGCGTGGTGGGCCATGGCGCCGGCGCGCTCACCCGGTATACCGACCCCTTCGGGCAGGCTGGCCGCCTGGTATGTCTTGTGGGTTTGGGCCTCGATACTGCCCTCGATGCTGTACTCGCTGGTGTGGCTCGCACTGCGCTGGCATGGGGGCGTGGGCAGTATCGCCTACTGGGTGGTCTACGGTGTGGCCACTGTGTGGGGACTCTGGGCCCTGGCGCGGATGAGCGCGCGCTTCATCCGCTCGTTTGCGCGCACGCTGACCCTTTTCGTGGTGCTGGGTGCAGTCAGCGGGATGCGCCTATGGCAGCTTTGGAGTTTGCCATGGCACTCGCCCTGGCTGCCGGACCACCGGGCCGTGGCCGAGGCATCCGCGCAGTCCGGTGATGCCAAGGATGATTCCGCGTGGATGGCGCTTTCGCAGTCGGTGTTTGAAGAGCAACAGGCGCTGTGGAAGCGCCAGATCGATGCGCTGCCGGCGCAGCGCCCGGACCTGGTCGACGTCTATGGCCTGGTGTTCTCCCCGTACGCCGAGGAAAACGTGTTCCGCCGCGAAAGCAGCATGGTCAGCGCGTTGCTGCAGGAGCGCTTCGACGCCCGGGGCCGTGTGCTCCATCTGCTCAACCACGCAAAAACCGCCGCCACCCACGTCTGGGCCACGCCAGAGAATCTGGAGCGGGCGATTGCCGCCCTGGGCCAGCGCATGGACCGGGAGCAGGACCTGCTCGTGGTCTACCTGACCTCGCACGGTGCGCTGGACCACGAACTGACGGCTGCGCTCGACCCGCTGGAGGTTGCCTCGGTGACGCCCGAGATGCTGCGCGCCGCGCTCGACGCGGCGGGGATCCGCAACCGCGTGATCGCCGTGTCCGCCTGCTATTCGGGCGGCTGGATCGAGCCCCTGGCGACCGATTACAGCCTGATCATGACGGCATCGGACGCCACGCACACTTCCTACGGCTGCGGCAGCGGCTCGAAGCTCACCTATTTCGGCCGGGCCGTTTTCGACGAGCAATTGCGCCAGACGCATTCGTTCACCAAGGCCTTTGCCAACGCCGTCCCGCTGATCGCGCAGCGTGAGCGCGAAGCGGGCAAGGACGATGGTTTTTCCAACCCGCAGATCCACGTGGGCGCGCAGATCGCCCCGGTGTTGCAGGCGCTCGAGCAGCGCCTGGACGCGGCCCCCGTCCGCAGCGCGAGCGACGCCAAACCCTGACCCCGAACCGCATGCGCTGCCCGGGCGTTCGCCGGGTGCCACGAACCTGACTACGATGCGCGCCATGAACCTGAATTTCTTGCGCCTCGGCGGGCGCACCCTGGTACGTGACCTGCGCGCGGGCGGCTTGCGGCTGCTCATCGTTGCGGTCGCCCTGGCGGTTGCCGCGCTCACCGCGGTGGGCTTTTTTGCCGACCGCCACCAGCGGGGGCTGCGCAACGGTGCCCTGCAACTGCTCGGCGGGGACGCCGTGGTGGCGAGCGACCACCCCACCCCCGCGGCCTTCGTCGAGCGCGCCCGGGCCCTGGGCTTGCAGTCGGTGAGCATGCTGGGCTTTGCGACCATGGCGCGCGCCAGCGACGCGCAGGGCGGCGCGAGCCGGCTGGTGGCGCTCAAGAGCGTGCAACCCGGCTACCCCCTGCGCGGCAGCCTCACGGTGGCCGATTTCCCCGGGGCGCCGGGGCAGAGCACGCGCAACATTCCTGCGCCCGGGCAGGTGTGGGTGGACGCGCCGCTGCTCGACGCGCTGAACCTCGCCGTGGGCGACCCCTTGCTGCTCGGCGACGCGCAGCTGCGCATCGCGCGCATCATCGTCACCGAGCCCGACCGGAGCACCGGCTTCATTGGCTTTGCCCCGCGCGTGATGCTCCACGCGCACGATCTGCCCGCGACCGGCCTGGTGCAACCCGCGAGCCGTCTGTCCTACCGCTTTGCCGTGGCGGGGCCGGCGCCGGCCGTCCAAACGTTCAGCGAATGGGCGGAGGCGGAAGCGAAGAAACCCGGGGTGCATGGACTGCGCCTGGAGTCGGTCGAGAGCGGCCGCCCCGAAATGCGCCAGGCGCTCGAGCGCGCGGAAAAATTCATGAACCTGGTCGCCCTGCTCGCCGCGCTGCTGTCCGCGGTTGCCGTGGCGCTGGCCGCGCGCAGCTTTGCTGCCGCGCATCTGGACAGCGCAGCGTTGCTGCGCGTGCTTGGCCAGAGCCAGCGCAGCATCGCCGGTGCGTACACCACCGAGTTTGCGCTCGTCGGCCTGATCGCCAGCGCCTTGGGCGCGGCGCTGGGCTACCTCGCGCACCACGCCTTTGTGCTGCTGCTCGCGGGCCTGATCGGCCCCGACCTGCCGCCGCCCGGCCTGTGGCCCCTTGCGCTGGGCCTGGGCATGGGGCTCACGCTGCTGCTCGCGTTCGGCCTGCCGCCGGTGCTGCAACTGGCCCGGGTGCCGCCGCTGCGGGTCATCCGGCGCGACCTGGGCGGGCTCAAGCCGGCGTCGCTCGCGGTGCTGGCCGCGGGAGTCGCCGGGTTTGCGGGCCTGCTGCTGGTGGTGAGCCGCGACCTGGTGCTGGGCCTGACGGCAGTGGGCGGATTCGCCGGCGCCGCGGCGCTGTTTGCCGGGCTCTCGTGGGTGGCGCTCAGGCTGCTGCGCAGGGGCGTGAACGAGCGCACCGCGCCGCGCTGGCTGGTGCTCGCGACCCGGCAGATTGCGGCGCGCCCGGCCTACGCCGTGCTGCAGGTCAGCGGCCTGGCCCTGGGCTTGCTGGCGCTGGTACTGCTGGTGCTGCTGCGCACCGATCTGATCAGCGGCTGGCGCCAGGCCAGCCCGCCGGATGCGCCGAACCGCTTCGTCATCAACGTGATGCCCGAGCAGTCGCAGGCCTTCCGGCAGGCGCTCGCGGACGGCGGGGTGGCGCGCTACGACTGGTACCCCATGGTGCGGGGCCGGCTGATTGCCGTGAACGGCAAACCCGTTGACCCCGGCAGCTACGCCGACGAGCACGCCGGGCAGTTGGTGGCCCGCGAGTTCAACCTCTCGAACGCGCTCGAGCAGCCCGCGCACAACCCGATCGTCGCGGGGCGCTGGACGCCCGGCGAAGAAGGCGCCGTGAGCGTCGAGGAAGGCCTTGCCAAGACGCTGGGTCTGCACCTGGGCGACCGCCTGCGCTTCGACATGGGCGGCGTGCAGAACGAGGCCCGCATCACCAGCCTGCGCAAGGTGGACTGGGGGTCCATGCGCGCGAACTTCTTCGTGATGTACCCCGTGGCGGCGCTCCGGGACGTGCCGCTGACCTACCTCGCGGCGTACCGCGCGCCCGCCACACCGGGGTTCGACAACGCGCTGGTGCGCCAATTCCCGAACGTCACGAACGTGGACATGAGCGCCACCATCGACCAGTTGCAGCGCGTTCTGGAGCAGGTCGTCCGGGCGGTGGAATTCCTGTTTGCCTTCACGCTCGCCGCCGGGCTGGTGGTGCTGTTTGCCGCCGTCAGCGCCACGCGCGAGGAGCGCGCGCGCGAGTACGCGATCATGCGCGCCGTGGGCGCCCGCGCCAGCCTGCTGCGCCAGGTGCAGCGCGCCGAACTCGCCGGCGTCGGCCTGCTCGCGGGCTTTCTCGCGAGTGCCGCGGCGCTGGCCGTGGGCTGGGCGCTGGCGCGTTTCGCGTTTGGCTTCAGCTGGAACATCAGGCCCTGGGTGCCGCTGGCTGGCGCCGCCGCCGGGGCCGTGCTCGCGCTGGCAGCCGGCTGGTGGGGGCTGCGCGCGGTGCTGCTGCGCCCGGTGGTGGACACGCTGCGCCGCTGCACCGAATAAGCCGAAGGCGCGATCGGGCGCGCTCAACCGCCCGGGTGGCGCACGCCGTACTGCAGCTTCATTCCCAGAATCGTTCCGGCCAGCGCGAGCGTGATGCTGTTGGACGCGACGATGGGCCAGGCGGCCAACGTGACCCCATAGATCAGCCACAGCACCAAGCCCGCCGTGAACACGCTGTACATGCCCAGCGAGATGCCGCTCACGTCGCGCGTGCGAAAGGTGTGCAGCGCCTGCGGAACGAAGCTGCAGGTCGTGAAGGAAGCGGCCAGATAGCCAATCAGTTCAGAGGTTTGCATGAAGCGGCTCGTGAGGGATGCGGTCCGGGGTCGTGCGGATTATCACCAGTCGCATGCGCTGCACGCCGCCGGGGAGTCGCCAAGGATGCGTTTATGCCGACTGCCTCAGGACCAGCGCCGGCGCTTGGACGAAGCGCCGCACCCGGGTGCCGGGCGCCTTGATGCGGGCCAGCAGGAGCTGCGCCGCTTCGGCGCCGATCACTTCGGACTTGACATCGACCGTGCTCAGCGGCGGGTTCGAGTGCGCCGAGTCCAGGATGTTGTCAAAACCGACGAGCGCAAAGTCGGTCCCGGCGCGCAGTCCGCAGTCCCCCAGGGCCGAGAGCGCACCGAAGGCGGTCAGGTCGTTGTAGCAGACGGCGGCTTTCACGCGCTTGTGGTTACTGAGCAAATGCAGCATGGCGGCGTGGCCGCCCTCGCGCGTGGGCGGGGACGTCACGATCAGGTCCGGGTCGAAGCCGACGCGGTGCGCGTGCAATGCGTCCTTGTACCCGTCGAGGCGCTGCTGAAGGACCGGGCCCGTGACGCCGCCCAGGAAGGCCACGTGCTCGTGCCCCCTGCCGATGAGGTGGTTCATTGCGTAGCGGACGCCGGCGCAGTTGTCGGACCCGGCGAAGTCGTAGCTTCCGACCCCCAGCGTGCGCACCATCACGACCATCGGGATGCCCCATGACTTGACGGTCCTGGGCAGCGAGGCCGGCGTTGCGAGCGCCGGGCAGATGGCAATGCCGGCAACGCCCTGCTCGCGCAAGACGGTCAGCAGGCGCTGCTGCCGGTTCAGGTCCTCGTTGGTATGCGCCATGAAGACGGTGTAGCCAGCGTCCGCAAGCCTGCGCTCGAGCCCCACGAGGACTTCGACGAAGAATGAATTCCTCAGGTCATTGATGACGACGCCAATGGTGTTCGACGACTGTCTGCGCAGCTCTGCTGCGCGCCGGTTGTAGACGTAGCCGATTTTGCTCGCGGCCGTGCGCACCCGGCGCGAGGTCTCCGCCGAAATGAGCTCGCTGCCGCGCAGCACCAGCGACACGGTGGACTTGGATACGTTGGCCGCAGACGCGACGTCGAGGATGGTCGCGGCCCGAAAGCCTGGCGTTTGCTTGCTCATGGCGTGCGTGTCATTTCCTGCAGGAGGCGGCGGCCCTTTCTCCAACTGACTGCTTGTGCGAAGCGTCGAAGAGAACGTTTTGGATCGTTCCAACAGTTTATCCTGATTGCGACATTCCGTGTGCATCGCCGGGGCGCTGCCTGCGGCCTGGCAAGGCGCGTTGCGTGGCGTCCCTCTGGCCATGCGCCATGGGAAACCGGACACAGGGAGCGCCCTGCCCCACGCCCTGCCCTGCTCCCGGCTAGCCTGATTCCTGGCGGGTTGGGTGCTCCTTTTTTCGCCATTTTTCTTACCCCTCTTGTCAGTGCTTACCCCTGGTTTCCGATTTTCCGGAGGATTGTTGTTGACATCCAATGGGAACGTTCCAATAATCCATTAAACCGTTCCAATAAGCCAGTGCATGAACTCGGAAAAGACCCCGGAGAACCCCGCACCCCCCATCGGCTGGGGACTCATCGGAGCCAGTACCATCGCCGCCGAGCACATGCTGGGAGCCATCCGCGCACAGGCCGGCCACGAGGTCGTCGCGGTAATGAGCAGCAGCGCGCAGCGCGGCCGTGAGTACGCGCGCAAGAACGCCATCGCTTCGGTTCCCGAGTCGCTGGACGCGCTCTTGGCGAACCCGCAGGTGCAGGCCGTCTACATCAGCACGACGAACGAGCTGCACAAGGCGCAGGTGCTTGCCGCCGCCGCTGCGGGCAAGCACGTGCTGTGCGAGAAACCCCTGGCGCTGACCGTGGCCGACGCGCACGAGATGCTCGCCGCCTGCCAGGCAGCCGGCGTGGTGATGGCGACGAACCACCACCTGCGCAACGCGGCAACGCACCGCAAGATGCGCGAGCTGATTGCGCAGGGGGCCATCGGCAGACCGCTGTTCGCGCGCGTTTTCCACGCGGTCTACCTGCCCGCGCATCTGCAGGGCTGGCGCCTGGAGCGGCCGCAGGCCGGCGGCGGGGTGATTCTGGACATCACCGTGCACGACGCGGACACGCTGCGCTTCCTGCTCGGCGCCGAGCCGGTCGAGGTGGTTGCCCTGTCGCAATCGACGGCGCTGGCCAAGCAGGGTCTGGAAGACGGGGTCATGGCCGTCGTGCGCTTCGACAACGGGGTGCTGGCGCAGATCCACGACGCCTTCAGCGTCCGGCACGCGCAGACCGGAATCGAGATCCACGGCGAATCCGGCTCGCTCGTCGGCCGCAACGTCATGACCCAGCACCCCGTGGGCGAGGTCGTGCTGCGCGATGCCCGCGGCGAAACCCTGCTGCCCATCGCGCACGAGAACCTCTACGTGCGCGGCGTCGCCGCGTTCTGCGCCGCAATGCGCGGGGACGGCCCGCCCGCAGCCAGCGCCGAGGACGGGGTCCGTTCGCTGGCCACCGCCGTGGCCGTGCTGCACGCCTGCAAGACGGGCCAGCGCACGCCCGTGATCCTTTGACCGTGACAGGGCGAGCAACGTGAGCAAGCTCATCGAGCCGGAACAGGCTGCCGCGCTCGTGCGCGACGGCGACATCGTCAGCATCAGCTCTTCCAGCGGTCTGGGCTGCCCCGACAAGGTGCTCGAGGCCATTGGCGCGCGCTTCGAGAGAGAAGGCGCGCCAAGAAACCTCACCGCCCTGAGCCCCATCGCCGCCGGCGACATGTACGGAATCCGGGGGATAGACCACTTGGCCCGGCCGGGGCTGCTGCGGCGCATTCTTGCGGGCTCCTATCCCAGCGGCCCGTCTTCGCTGCCCATGCCCGCGATCTGGCGCATGATCGAAGGCGACACGGTCGCGGCCTACAACATTCCCAGCGGAATCCTGTTCGACATGCACCGCGACGCGGCCGCCAGGCGCCCCGGTGTCTTGACGCAGGTGGGCATGGGAACCTTCGCCGACCCCGCGCAGCAGGGCTGCGCGATGAACGCCAGCGCAGCGGCGCAGCCCGTCGTGCGCAAGGAGCGTTTCGACGGCCGCGACTGGCTGTACTTTCCCGCCGTCGTCCCGCAGGTGGCGATCATCCGCGCGACCACGGCGGACGAGCGCGGCAACCTGACTTACGAGCACGAGGGCGCACTGCTCGGCGGGCTCGAGCAGGCGCTTGCCGCGAGGAACAACGGCGGTATCGTGATCGCGCAGGTCAAGCGGCAAGTCCTGGATGGAACGCTGCGTCCGCACGACGTGCGCGTGCCCTGCAATCTGGTGGACTACATCGTCCTCGACCCCGGGCAGATGCAGACCACCCAGACGCTCTACGACCCCGCGATCAGCGGCGAGATTTTTCAGCCACTGGCGCACTTCGCGCCGCAGCCCTGGGGCGCGGAGAAGGTCATCGCGCGCCGCGCGGCGTTGGAACTCAGGGCGGGCCACGCGGCCAACCTCGGCTTCGGCATTTCCGCGAACGTGCCGCGCATTCTTCTGGAAGAGGGCCTGCACGGCGCGGTCACCTGGGTCATCGAGCAGGGCGCCGTCGGCGGCATGCCGCTGCTGGGCTTTGCGTTTGGCTGCTCCGCGAACGCCGACGCCATCATGCCCTCGCCGCAGCAGTTCAGCTACTTCCAGGGCGGCGGCTTCGATATCGCGCTGCTGTCGTTCCTGCAGGTCGATGGCAACGGCAGCGTGAACGTCTCCAAGCTCGGCGCGAAGCCCTATCTGACCGCCGGCTGCGGGGGCTTCGTGGACATTACCGCGCACGCCCGGCGGATCGTTTTTTCCGGCTTCTTCACCGCCGGCGCGCGGCTCGAAGTCGGCGGCGGCAGGCTGCGCATCGTGCAGGAAGGCCGCACGCGCAAGTTCGTCCGCAGCGCCGAGCACATCACCTTCAGCGGTCTGCTCGGGCGCGAGCGCGGGCAGCAGGTGTGCTACGTCACCGAGCGCTGCGTCGTCGTTTTGCGCGACGGCGCGCTGGTGGTCACGGAAATCGCTCCCGGCGTCGATCTGCAAAGGGACGTGCTGGACCAGGCGGAAGTGCCGCTGCAAGTCGCCGACGACCTGCGGCCCATGGACGCCGCCCTTTTCATGGAGCAGCCCATGGGGCTGGTGCTCCAGACTGCCGGGGTGCGCCGTGGTGGATGAGAGCGTCCAGATCGCCATCGACGCGCAGGTGGCGACGGTCACCCTGAACCGTCCGCAGAAGCTCAACACGCTCACGCCCACGATGCTCGACGCGCTCGAGGGCGCGGCGCGCAGGCTTGAGGCCGACCGCAGCGTGCGCGCCGTGGTCCTCACGGGAGCGGGCGAGCGGGCGTTCTGCGCCGGCGCCGACGTCCATGCCTGGGCCGCGCTCGGGCCGCTCGACATGTGGCGCAGCTGGGTGCGCCGCGGGCACCAGGTTTTTGACCAGTGGGCGCGCCTGCGCCAGCCGGTGATCGTGGCGCTCGGCGGGCACGCCTTCGGCGGCGGGCTGGAACTGGCGGTCGCGAGCGACGTCCGGATTGCCGCCGAGGGCGCCCAATTTGCGCTGCCCGAGGCAAGCATCGCCACCTGCCCCGGCTGGTCGGGAACCCAGCGCCTGGTGCGCCTGATCGGCCCGGGGCCGGCGAAGTACCTGGCCCTGAGCGGGGAGCGCCTGGACGCCGCCGGCGCGCTGCGCTGCACCCTGGTGCACGAGGTCGTCGCGCAGGGGACTGCGCTCGCGCGCGCGCAGCAGCTGGCGCGCCAGATGTGCGCCAGGGCGCCCGTGTCCATGCAACTGAGCAAGCAACTCATCAACGCGGCCGCAGGGGAGGACGCTGCGGCCAGCATGGAGGCCATGGCCGGAGCCCTGGCGGCCTTTACCGACGACGCCAAAGAGGGTGTCCTGAGCTTCCGGGAGAAGCGCGCGCCCCACTACACCGGGAACTGACTCCCGCCCCATGGAACGGACATGAACGCAAGAACGAATCAGGAATCCCCCTACCAGGGCCGGCTGCTCATCGATGGCCAGTGGTGCGACGCGGCCGACGGGGCCCGGCTCGAGCGCCGCTCCCCGGCGCACGACCAATTGGTCGCGGTCTACGCGCAGGCCGGCGTGCAGGACGCGCAGCGCGCCGTCGCCGCCGCGCGGCGCGCCTTTGACCAGGGACCGTGGCCGCAGATGAAGGGCGCCGAACGCGCGCGCATCCTGCGCCAGGTGGCCGACACCATCCTGGCGCGCAAGCAGGCGCTGGCGCGCATGGAGTCGCTGGAGAACGGCAAGCCGCTGGCGCAGTCGCTGGCCGAGATCGAGGGCGCGGCCGACCTGTGGCAGTACGCAGCCAGCCTGGCGCGCACCCTGCACGGCGACAGCTACAACACGCTGGGCCAGGCGACGCTGGGCGTGGTGCTGCGCGAGCCCATCGGCGTGGTGGGGATCATCACCCCCTGGAACTTCCCGTTCCTCATCGTCAGCCAGAAGCTGCCGTTCGCCCTGGCCGCGGGCTGCACCTGCGTGGTCAAGCCCGCGGAGGTGACCTCCGGCACCACGCTGATGCTCGGCGAGATCCTGCTCGAGGCCGGCGTTCCGGCCGGCGCCGTGAACATGCTCGTGGGCGAGGGCAGCGTGGTCGGCGAAGCGCTGGTCACGCATCCCGACGTGGACATGCTCTCCTTTACCGGATCGACGGCCGTGGGCAAGCAGGCGCTTGCGCAGTCGGCCGCCACGCTCAAGAAGGTCGCGCTGGAGCTCGGCGGAAAGAATCCGCAGATCATTTTTGCCGACTGCGACTGGGAGGCCGCGGTGGATGCGGTGGTCTACGGCGTCTTCTTCAACGCCGGCCAGTGCTGCAACAGCGGCAGCCGCATCCTGGTGCAGGACGCGATTGCCGAGAAGTTCTCGGCGGCGGTCGTCGAGCGCTCCCGGCACGTGCGTGTCGGCGACCCGTTTGCCGAGGGCACGCAGGTGGGCGCGATCACGACGCACAAGCAGTTGGCGAGCATCCTCGCGCACATCGAGGGCGCGCGCAGGGACGGCGCGCAGCTGGCGCTCGGCGGCGCACGCATGAACCGCCCGGGCCTGTACATCGAACCCACGGTGCTCACCGGCGTGACGCGCGATATGGCGATTGCCAAGCAAGAGGTGTTCGGCCCCGTGCTCTCGGTGCTGCGCTTCGGCACGCTGGCCGAGGCCATCGAGCTCGCGAACTCCACGCTCTACGGCCTGTCCGCGGCCGTGTGGAGCCGGGACTTCGATACCTGCCTGACGGCGGCGCGCCGCATCCGGGCCGGAACGGTCTGGGTGAACACATTTCTCGAGGGTCATGCGGAGCTCCCCTTCGGGGGTTACCGCGAGAGCGGCATTGGCCGCGAATTGGGTCGACTTGCCACGGAGGACTACACCGAAACGAAAACCCTGCACATGCACCTGGGCGCACGCGCCGACTGGTATCTGGCGCAAGCCTGAGCCGCTTCCCTTGAGCCTTTCCTGTTCCATTCCATTTCATTCAGAGAGACCGTCATCATGAAAAAACAAATTCTTGGACTGAGCATCGCAACCGCCTTCGCACTTCCCGTCGCCGCGCAGCAGAGCGTCGAGGTCCTGCATTGGTGGACCTCGGGCAGCGAGGCGGCGGCGTTGAGCGTCCTCAAGGACAATTTGGAGAAGCAGGGCGTGAAGTGGAACGACATGCCGGTCGCCGGCGGCGGCGGCGAGGCCGCGATGACCGCGGTGCGCGCGCGCGTGACCTCGGGCAACCCGCCGACCGCCGTGCAGATGATGGGCTTTGACCTGTCGGACTGGGCCAAGCAGGGGGTTCTGAGCGACCTCAACGAGCTGGCCATGAAACAGGGCTGGGACAAGGTGGTGCCGGCCGCGGTGCAGCGGTTCTCGAAGTTCAACGGCAAGTGGATCGCCGTGCCCGTGAACCTGCACTCGACGAACTGGATCTGGGCGAACAAGGAGGTGCTCACCAAGGCCGGCGTCATGACCGAGCCCATGACCTGGGACGAATTCATCGCCGCGGCGGAAAAGGTGCAAAAAGCCGGCTTCATCGCCATCGCGCACGGCGGCCAGCCCTGGCAGGACGCCACGGTGTTCGACGGCGTGGCGCTGGCCACCGGCGGCCCCGACTACTACCGCAAGGCCTTCGTCGAACTCGACCCCAAGGCGCTGAACTCGCCGACCACGGAGAAGGTCTTCGAGCGCATGGCGCAGCTGCGCCGATTCGTGGACAAGGACTTTTCCGGGCGCGACTGGAACGTTGCCTCCGGCATGGTCATCAGCGGCAAGGCGGGCTTTCAGATGATGGGCGACTGGGCCAAGGGCGAATTCATCAACGCCAAGAAGATCCCGGGCAAGGATTTCCTGTGCTTTCGCACGCCCGGCAGCCAGGGGAGCGTGTCCTTCAACACCGACCAGTTTGCGATGTTCAAGGTCGGCGGCGACAAGGGGGCGGCGCAGATCAAGCTCGCCAGCGCGATCATGGATCCCGCGTTTCAGACCGCGTTCAACGTCGTCAAGGGTTCCGTTCCCGCGCGCACCGACGTGCCCGACACGGCTTTTGACGACTGCGGCAAAAAGGGCATGAAGGACCTGGCCGAGGCGAGCAAAAAGAACACGTTGGTGGGGTCGATCGGCCATGGCCACGCGGTTCCGGCGTCGATCAAGAACGCGTTCTACGACGTCATCACGCGCCACTTCAACGGCCAGATCGACAGCAAGAAAGCCGTCGCGGAAATGCTTTCCGCGGCCAAGAACTAAAGCCGGCTGCACCCGGACGGGGAACACTCCGCGTCCGGGTCATGGAGAGACGGTCATGAAAGCGCAACTGCTGCCCCGGTTATTGATCACCCCGAGCGCCCTGCTGGTGCTGGTCTGCGTCTACGGCTACATGATGTTCACGTTCTATCTGTCGTTCACGAACTCGACCATGATGCCGAGCTACGCGATGGTCGGGACGGCGAACTACCAGCGCCTGCTGGGTTTGGAGAACTGGTGGGTGGCGGTCTCGAATCTGGGCCTGTTTGCGACCCTGTACATCGGCTGCTCGCTCACGCTGGGTCTGGGTCTGGCGATTCTCATCGACCAGAAGATTCACGCCGAGGGCGCGCTGCGCTCCATCTTCCTGTACCCCATGGCGCTGTCCTTCATCGTCACGGGGACGGCCTGGAAATGGCTGCTCGACCCCGGCGTGGGCCTGGAGCGATCGATCCATGGGCTGGGCTGGGAGGGCTTTTCCTTCGGCTGGATCAAGGACAGCGGGATGGCCATCTACTGCGTGGTCATCGCCGCCGTCTGGCAGACCGCGGGCTTCGTCATGGCCATGTTCCTCGCGGGTCTGCGCGGGGTGGACTTCGAGCAGGTCAACGCCGCGCGCGTAGACGGCGCCAAGACCTGGCAGATTTACCTGCACATCGTCGTCCCGCAGCTCGGCCCGGTCTTCGTTTCGTCGTTCGTGATCCTCGCGCACATGGCGATCAAGTCGTATGACCTCGTGATCGCGCTCACGAATGGTGGCCCGGGGCGCTCGACCTGGCTGCCGTCGGTCTTCATGTACCAGTACTCGTTCACGCGCAACGAGATGGCGGTGGGCGCCGCGAGCTCGGTGCTGATGCTGCTCGCGATCGCCACCGTCGTCCTGCCGTACCTCTACAGCGAAATGAGGAAGCTGAAAAATGGCTGACGCCGCCACCGCCGCCCCTGCCCATCGCGCCGGCGCGTTGCGCCCGGGCCGCGTCGCCCTGTACTTGGTGCTGCTGGTTTTTGCGCTGGTCTTTCTGTTGCCGGTCTACGTGATGCTCGTGAACTCGCTCAAACCGCTCGACGAAATCCGTGGCGGGGGCCTGCTCGCATTGCCCATGAACTGGACCATCGAGCCCTGGACCACGGCCTGGGGAACGGCGCAGATCGGCGTGCAGCCCACGGGGCTGAAGCCGTATTTCCTGAACTCGTTCCTGCTCGTGGTGCCGGCCGTGCTGCTGTCCACGCTCATTGGCGCGGTCAACGGCTACGTCCTGACCCAGTTTCGCCTGCGCTTTGCGCCCGCGCTGTTTGCGGCCATGCTGTTTTCGGTGTTCATTCCGTTCCAGATCGTCCTCATCCCCATGGCCAAAACCCTGGGTTTTCTGGGCCTTGCCGGAACGGTGACGGGCCTGGTCTTCGTGAACGTGGTGTACGGCATCGGCTTTACCACGCTGTTCTTTCGCAACTACTACGCGGCCTTTCCGAATGAGCTGGTGCGCTCGGCGCGCATGGACGGGGCCGGCTTCTTCGGCGTCCTTGGCCGCATCCTGCTGCCCAACAGCGCGCCCATCATCGTGGTCACCGTGATTTGGCAGTTCACGAATGTCTGGAACGAGTTCCTGTTTGGCGCGTCGTTCAGCGATTTCAGCTCGTACCCGCTGACCGTGGCGCTGAACAATCTGGTCAACAGCAGCACCGGGGTCAAGGAATACAACGTGCACTTTGCGGGCGCGTTCATCGCCGCGTTGCCCACGCTCTTTGTCTATCTGCTCTCGGGCAAATACTTCGTTCGCGGCCTGATGGCCGGGTCGGTGAAAGGTTAAGGGTTCCATGGCCTCGCTCGAATTGATCCATGTGCAAAAGAGTTTTGGCCCGGTCAAAATTTTGCATGACATCTCCATTGACCTGGCGGACGGCGAATTCCTGGTTCTGGTCGGCCCCTCGGGCTGCGGCAAGAGCACCTTGATGAACATCATTGCCGGCCTGGAAGAGCCGAGCAGCGGCAGCCTGAAGCTGGACCAGCGCGACATCACGCAGATGGGGCCGGCGGACCGGAACATCTCCATGGTGTTCCAGTCCTACGCGCTGTACCCGAACATGACGGTGGCCCGGAACATCGAATTTCCCTTGCAGATGCGCAAGGTGCCGAAGGAGGCCCGCGCCGCGCGCGTCCAGTCGGTCGCCAAGATGCTGCAGATCGAACATCTTCTGGAGCGCCGGCCGCGCCAGCTCTCGGGCGGTCAGCGCCAGCGCGTCGCCATCGGCCGGGCCCTGGCGCGCGAGCCGCAGCTGTATCTGTTCGACGAGCCGCTGTCGAACCTGGACGCACAGCTGCGCGTGGGCATGCGCACGGAAATCAAGAAGCTGCACCAGCGCCTGAAGGCGACCATCGTCTACGTGACGCACGACCAGATCGAGGCCATGACGCTGGCGACGCGGATCGCGGTGATGAAGGGCGGCGTCCTCCAGCAGCTCGGAACCCCGGCGCAGGTCTACGACCAGCCCGCAAACACCTTCGTCGCCGGTTTCATGGGCTCGCCCCGGATGAACCTGCTCAAGGGCCGCTTGCAGGCGACGGGCGCGGCTGCGCCGTGCATCGTGCTCGACGACGCAGCCCATCCCGGCTGCGCCGCGCAGATCGCGCTGCCGCAGGCGCTGCTCACGCCGGCGTTGGCCGGCTACGTCGGCCAGCCGGTGATTGCCGGAATCCGCCCCGAGGCGGTGGCGCTGGCCGCGCCGGACGCGGTCGCGGGTGCGCAGCAGGCGATCGTCGAGGCGCGGGTCGAGGTCGTCGAGCCCACCGGCGCGGATACGCTGGCGCTGCTCGATCTGGGAGGGCAGGAGTTCACCGTGCGCCTGGACCCCGACGTCACGCTGCACGCGTCCGAGCGCGCCCGGTTCCTGATCGACCTGCGCAAGCTGGTGTGCTTCGACGCGCAATCCGAGGAACGGATTGCCTGATGTCGTCCGTACAACGCGAACTGAGCGACGTCGTCATCATCGGCTCCGGCGTCGGTGGCGGCAGCGTGGCCTGGCAACTCGCGGGCTCGGGCGCGCAGGTGCTGGTGCTCGAACGCGGCCCGTTCTTACCCCGCGAGGCGCAGAACTGGGACCTGGAGGAGATCTTCGTCCGGCAGCGCTACAAGACGCAGGAACTCTGGTACGCCGACGGCCGCGCCTTCCGCCCCGGCATGTTCTACTTCGTCGGCGGGCTGAGCAAGTTCTACGGCACGGCGATGTTCCGCTTTCGCGAGCGCGATTTCGAATGCGTGCAGCACGAGGAGGGCGAGTCCCCCGCATGGCCGATCCGGTACGCGCAGCTCGAGCCGTGGTACGCGCTCGCCGAGCGCCTCTTCGGCGTGCGCGGGCAGGCCGGGATCGACCCGACCGAGCCCGCGCGCAGCGCGGGCTTCGAGCACCCACCGATTCCCCACGAACCCGTGCTGCAAGCGATTCATGAGCGGCTCCAGGCGCAGGGGCTCGCGCCCTTTGCCATGCCCAGCGCGATCGACTTCGGCGCCGGTGGCCGCTGCCTGCGTTGCAGCAACTGCGACGCGCTGCCCTGCAAGGTGGACGCGAAGGGGGACGCCGAAATGCGGCTCATCCGGCCGGCGCTGGAGCACGCGAACGTCGAACTGCGCACCGGGGTGCGCGTCGAACGCCTGCTGACGGACGACTCCGGCCGGCGCATCACGGCCGTGGACGTGTTGCACGACGGCGTGCGCAAGCGCATCTGCGGCAAGCTGTTCGTGCTCAGCGCAGGCGCCATCAACTCCGCGGCCCTGCTGCTGCGCTCGGCCAACGGGGCGCATCCCCGGGGCCTGGCGAACAGCAGCGACGTCGTCGGGCGCCACTACATGACGCACAACACCACGGCGCTGATGGCCGTGCACCCGCTCAGGCGCAACCGCACCCACTTCCCCAAAACGCTCGCGGTGCATGACTTCTACTTTGGCGACCCGACGCACGGCTACGGCTACCCGCTGGGCAGCCTGCAACTGCTGGGCAAAATCCGCGAGCCCATGCTCAGGGGCCCGCTGGGCCATCTGCCGAAAATGCTGCGCAGCCTGCTGGCGCAGCACAGCGTCGATTGGTACGCGCAGAGCGAGGACCTGCCGGACCCGGACAGCCGCGTCAGCGTGCGCGAGGACGGCGCCATCAACCTGCACTGGAAGCGCAGCAACCTCCGGGCGCATCAGCGCTGGGTCGCCAAGTGCCGGGAGATTCTGCGCGCCACGGGCTATCCGCTGGTGCTGGCCAAGGGCTTTGGCACCGAGGTGGTCTCGCACCAATGCGGAACGGTCCGCTTTGGCGCGGACGCGAAAACCTCCGCGCTCGACGCGCTGTGCCGGGCCTGGGACCACGAGAACCTCTACGTGGTGGACGCGGGCTTTTTCCCTTCTTCGGCGGCGGTGAATCCCGCGTTGACCGTCGCTGCGCAGGCGCTGCGCGTGGGCCAGCATATCCGGGAGCAGGTGCTCTGATGCACGCCGCAAGGGCCTTGGCCGTGGTCACCGGAGCGCGCCGCGGAATCGGGGCGGCCATTGCCATCGACCTGGCGGCGCAGGGGTTCGACCTGGCGATCACCGACCTGGGCCCGGAGGGTGCGGACGCGACCCTGGACGCCATCGGGGCGCACGGAGGCCGCGCGCGCTTTTTCGCTTCGGACCTGGCCGAGGTCGGCGCGCACCCGGCGCTGGTGGACGCGATCACCGACTGGGGCGGGCCGATCGTGGCCCTGGTGAACAACGCGGGAATCGGCTCACCGCGCCGTGGCGACCTGCTCGAGGTCCCGCCCCAGACGTTTGACCGGGTGCTCGGCGTGAACCTGCGCGGCACGTTCTTCATGACCCAGGCGGTCGCGCGCCACATGCTGCAAACGCCGGCGCCCGCGGCGGCGCCAGCGCGCAGCATCGTCACGCTGTCCTCGGTGAGCGCGGACATGGCCTCGGTCGAGCGCGCGGAGTACTGCCTCTCGAAATCGGGCCTGTCCATGCTCACCAAGCTCTTTGCGCTGCGCCTGGCGGCGGCGGGGATCGGCGTGTTTGAAATCCGGCCGGGCGTCATCCGCACGCCCATGACGCAGGCAGTGTCTGCCGACTACGACCAGCGCATCGCGCAGGGCCTGGTCCCCATGCACCGCTGGGGCCAGCCCGACGACGTGGCGCGCGCGGTGCGCGCGCTCGCGCTCGGGCAGCTGGCGTTTGCGAGCGGCAGCGTCCTGTGCGTGGACGGCGCGCTCTCGATTCCACGGCTATGAAGATGGAACATTACGACTACGTCATCGCGGGCGGCGGCTCCGCGGGCTGCGTGCTCGCCAACCGCCTGAGCGCAGACCCGGCGCTGAGCGTGCTGCTCATCGAGGCCGGCGGTTCGGACTGGCACCCGTTCTTCCACTGGCCCGCGGGCTTTGCCAAGATGACCCGGGGCATTGGCTCCTGGGGCTGGAACACGGTGCCGCAAAAGCATCTGCAGGACCGGGTGCTGCGCTTCACCCAGGCCAAGCTCATCGGCGGCGGCTCGTCGATCAACGCCCAGCTCTACACCCGCGGCGCGGCCGCGGACTACGACGACTGGGCGCGCACCGCGGGCGCGTCCGGCTGGAGCCATGCCGACGTGCTGCCGTACTTCAAACGCTCGGAAAACAACCAGCGCTTTGCCAACGACTACCACAGCTACGGCGGCCCGCTGGGGGTGTCCAACCCCATCAGCCCCTTGCCGATTTGCGAGGCTTTTTTTCAGGCCGGGCAGGAGCTTGGCATCCCGTTCAACCCCGATTTCAACGGCGCTGCGCAGGACGGCCTGGGCTACTACCAGCTCACGCAGCTGAACGCGCGCCGCTCGTCCGCGGCCACCGGATTCCTCGATCCGGCCCGGGGCCGTGCGAATCTGAAGGTCAGGCTGCACTCCCGGGTGCTCAAGGTCTTGCTCGAAGGCAGGCGCGCGGTCGGCGTCGAACTGCTGGTCGGCAAGAGCCGCACGCCCGTGACCGTGCGGGCCCGGCGCGAGGTGATCGTCTCGTCCGGGGCCATCGGCTCGCCCAAGCTGCTGATGCAGTCCGGCATCGGCCCGGGCGCGCACCTGCACAGCCTGGGCCTGGCCGTGCAGCACGAGCTGCCCGGTGTGGGCTCGAACCTGCAAGACCATCTGGACCTGTTCGTGATTGCCGAATGCACCGGCGACCACACGTACGACAAATACAACCGCCCGCACCACGCGGCCTGGGCCGGCCTGCAGTACCTGCTGCTGCACAAGGGGCCGGTGGCGTCGAGCCTGTTCGAGACCGGGGGATTCTGGTACGCGGACCCGGCGCACAAAGCGCGCTCCCCCGACATCCAGTTCCACCTGGGCCTGGGCTCGGGGATCGAGGCCGGAATGGCGAAGATGCGCAACGCCGGGGTGACGCTGAACACCGCCTACCTGCGCCCCCAGTCCCGCGGCAGCGTGCGGCTGGCCAGCGCCGACCCCGCCGCCGCGCCGCTCATCGACCCGAACTACTGGGCGCACCCGCAGGACCGCGAAATGGCCATCGCGGGCCTGCAGTGCGCGCGCGAAATCATGCGCCAGCCGGCCCTGCAGCGCTACGTCAGGGCCGAGGTGCTGCCGGGCCCCGGGCGGCAGAGCGCGCAGGAGCTGTACGCCTACGCCTGCGCCCACGCGAAGACCGACCACCACCCCGTCGGCACCTGCCGGATCGGCCCGGAAAGCGACGCGCACAGCGTCGTCGCGCCCGACCTGAGGCTCATCGGCATCGACGGCCTGCGCGTCGTCGATGCATCCGTCATGCCCTGCCTGCCCTCGTGCAATACCAACGCGCCGACCATCATGCTCGCGGAAAAAGCCGCCGACCACATCCTGGGCCGCATCTGAGCGGGCCGCGCACGTCCCCTGGAGAACGCCCGCATGCAAATCCACCTTCCCCAAGCCGACGGCTCGACTCGAGTCCACGCGCTCCAAGCCCGTCCGATCGGGCCCGCGGACCGACCGGCCCGATTCAACCGCAGCGTGTACGCCGCAGCGCACGTGGTCATCGACCCCTTGGCCAGCGCCGACCCCTGGGACGCATCGCCGACGCTGGACTGGGACGCGACGCTGGCTTTCCGCGAGCACCTCTACGGGCTCGGCTTCAGAGTCGCCGAAGCCATGGACACCGCGCAGCGTGGCATGGGCGTCGATTGGCCGGTGGCGCGGGAACTCATCCGGCGCAGCGTGCGCCACGCGCGCAGCGTCGGCGGAGAACTCGCCTGCGGGGTCGGAACCGACCAACTCGCCCCGGGGCCGCAGGTTGGCCTGGCGCAGGTCGAGGCCGCGTACCGCGAGCAACTGGACGTGGTCCAGGCCGAAGGCGGCCAGGTCATCCTCATGGCCAGCCGCGCGCTCGCCCAGGCGGCCCGGGGAGCCGACGACTACCACGCGCTGTACGGCCGCATCCTGCAAGACTGCGCGCAGCCCGTGGTACTGCACTGGCTGGGGCCCATGTTCGACCCGGCGCTGGCCGGCTACTGGGGCTCTGCCGACCTGGCGACGGCGCTCGACACCGTGGCGCGGCTGATTGCGGACCATGCGGCCAAGGTCGAGGGCATCAAGGTCTCGCTGCTCGAGGCCCGCTGGGAACTGGAACTGCGCCGCCGCCTGCCCCCGGGCGTGAAGATGTACACCGGCGACGACTTCAACTACGCGGAGCTGATTGCCGGCGACGGCGCGGGCCATTCCCACGGACTGCTGGGAATCTTCGACCCCATTGCCCCCGTTGCCGCAGCAGCGCTCGCCGAACTCGCCGCCGGGCGCACGCAGGAATTTCGCCGCCTGCTCGACCCCACGGTGGCCCTCTCGCGCGAAATCTTCCGTGCACCGACCCGCCACTACAAGGCCGGCGTGGTGTTCCTGGCCTGGCTCAACGGCCACCAAAAGCATTTCTCAATGGCCGCGGGCCTGCAATCTGCCCGCGGAGTCGTCCACTACGCCCGGGTCTTCGCGCTCGCCGACGCCTGCGGCGCACTGTCCAACCCGGACCTGGCCACTGCGCGGATGCGACAGTTCCTGTCCGTGCACTGTGGCATGGACGGCTAGACTGGGGGCCGGCTGTTGGCGTCGTCGTTGATCAACACCGGACAAATTAAAAAATCCAAATGGAAATCCGAAGGAAAGTCATAGTATTTGACATGATTTTGCCGTCCATCTTGTTCATCTTGTTGATGGCAACATTCCAGCAGACCACACTGGATCACACATTGGCATCTCATTTTTATAGCCCAAAACACAAATGGATTTACAGAAATAATACTTTTCTGGAAGTTGTACTTCATAAAGGAGGAGCGAAATTCGTCCTTGGAATTTTTATAATACTGCTTGGCTATCTCTATTATTCTTTCAAATTTGTACATGATAAAAAACCTTATAAACTTTGCAAGTTCGTCATAATTTCATCTTTGTTGGCGATAATTTTGACCAGCCTATTGAAAAATGTATCCACCTGGGCTTGTCCCTGGAATAGTTTGATTTTTGGCGGTCAGTCGTCAAATTTATCATTGTGGAATGTTTTTTCTACAAACTATCCACCCGCACATTGCTTTCCTTCGGGCCATGCTTCTGGGGGATATGGTTTCTTGTCCCTGTATTATGGATTTTGTTTCATCTACGGGAAACGCAATTTTTATTGTCTTATACCAGGCATTTTTCTGGGTGGTATATTTGGCATTACCCAACAGATACGTGGGGCTCATTTTATGTCTCATGATTTTGCCACAATAATCGTGAGTATTTTTTCTGCTTGGGTGACGTATTTAATCCTGAATTATTACAACAATCTACATGAATCATGATGGTCAAGCTCGAATCGAAGCCGTGCGCAAATTATTCTTGGAAATAATGTGCCAATTGAATTGGAGGATGGCAGTTCCTGCCCATGCACTGTGGCGTGGACGGCTGCGTTGGGGTTCGACCCCGGCAACGCGGGCCGGCGCGGCGCCACCGTCATCGGACGCCCTTCCCGTGGCTCTCGTCCTGAACATCCCAGTGCTTCCACATCAGGTATTCGACATGCAGGTCAACGCCCGTATCGCGATCGGGCAGGATGGGCACTTTGGCATACACGGTCCAGCCGCGTTTCCGGTATAGGTCGTATCCTGGCTGAAAATCGGACGTTGCAAGCCTGCCGCGCCGGATGCCACGGGATGCGGCGTAGCTTTCCATTTTTTCCAGGAGTGCGCTTGCAATACCGCGCCGGTGCATCGCCGGATCAACCCAGAGCAGGTGGATATATAACCACCCGAACCGCAACCAACCATACACCGCGCCGTGCAAATCACCGGATTCCGAGCGGGCAGTGATCAGAAGCGTCTCGGCGCCATAGTCGCCGAGTTGGGACGCGTTGAAGGCTTTCAGCGCGCTCCGCAAGGGCTCGACCTGTTCGGGTTCTGGTTCGACGATTTCTTCGTAGAAAGTATTCATTCATGCATCGTGCAACCCGGCTCCGTCAGCCAGGCAAATGCACCCTGTTTTCCGGCAAACCCGGCACTTCGCAGCGCAAGGCCCACAGAGAGCCCGCCAGACGCTCGCCGGGACCGCGACCGGCAGCGGCGCTGGTGATGTAGAGAGTGCGTCGGTCTGCGCCCCCAAAGGTGGCCGTGGTGACGTTGCTCACCGGCATATCGACCACGCGGTCAATCTCCCCGTTGGGGGCCACCCGAACGATGCAGCCACCGCCGTAACGGCAATTCCAGAGGTAGCCCTGAGCGTCCATGGCGGAGCCATCGGGCAAGCCGCGCCCAAAGCCGGACAGGTGCTCGCGCGCCGCGCCCAGGGTCGCGCTACCCTGATCGAAGGCATACGCCCAAACGCGGTTGGCCAGCGTGTCGGCGGTGTAGAAGGTACACGCTTGCGGGCTCCAGCAGATGGTGTTGGCGATGCCCAAGCCTTCGATATGCACGCTGACGCCGCCCTGGGGCGTGATCTTGTACATCTTGCCCTCGTTCCCCCCCGCTTCCCCCGCGTCGCCATTGGCCAGCACGTTGTTGCGCATCGAGCCGACCCAGAAATTGCCCAGAGGGTCGGCGCGGCCGTCGTTCAAGCGCACCTGCGGCCATCCGGGAAGTTGGAAACCATGGTCCTCGCGCCGATCGCCGACGGGCCACCACCAGATCAACCGCGACCCCAGCGCCACCAGCCACCGACCGGGCTCGTTGCTGAGCGCGAGCGCAACGACGGGCTCATCGAACTGCCATGTCAGTACCGCCGTGCTCGCCACATCAAAGCGGTGGATCAGGAAGCGGGGGATGTCCGTCCAGTAAACTGCCGCCTCCGTGCTGCTCCACACGGCGCCTTCACCGCAAAAATCTCCCGTGGGGGCGACACAACGCACATCGTCAATGGCCATGAAACTCTCTCCCGATTCGTATAAAAAAACTGGGGCATTGCCCGAGTCTACGGTGTTTTCAAAGATCGACAGAGCGATGGGCGCAGAAAAGGTTCAGTTCAGGTGATTTTTCTTTTGCCGCCATTTGTCGAGCATGACGGCCAAGGAACCGCCGCCGTATCGTGCCTCAGTACTTCACGGGTCGAGAGTCCGCAGGGTCCGCCCACCGGGTATTGGGCACGAGAGAGAACCAGCCTGGGCGTGCGGGATCCCGGTCATAGGGATAGCCACCGGTGGATTTGTAGTAGTCAGCGTATTGACCGAGTTTGTCCCGGTCCAATGCCACGCCCAGGCCCGGGCCAGTGGGAACCTGAATGGCGCCGTCCTGGTATTTCATCGGCCCTCCGAGAATGATGTCGTCCATCAGATGGTGGTAGTGGGCGTCTGCCGTGAAAACCAGGTTCGGGATGACGGCGCCCATGTGCAGCATGCTCGCAAGCTGTACGCCCAGTTCACCCGAGGAATGCACAGAAATACCGAGTTGGAACGTTTCGCAAACACCGGCCGCTTTGATGCATGGGCGTATGCCGCCCCAGAATGTGGTGTCCAGCAGGATGACATCGACTGCGGGATTCAGTATGTTTGCGGCCAATTGCTCGAAATTGATGACCACCGTGTTCGTGGCCAGGGGAATCTTCACGTTGGCGCGCACACGGCGCATGCCGTTCAATCCCCAGGTGGGGTCTTCAAAGTAGTCGTTCTTCAGATTCTCGATGCCGCGGCCGAATCGGATCGCGTCTTCGACACTGAGCGCGCCGTTGGGGTCGTAGCGGACCGGATCGGATCCGACTGCATGGGCCAATGCATGGAATGCTTCCAGTTCATAATCTGGCGGAAACACGCCCCCCTTGAGCTTGTGTGCCTGGAATCCATGCTGCTTTTTCAGCGCCAGAGCGTGCTCAACCAGTTGGTCGGCGGTGCGTACCTCGCCCTGTCCATTTTCCTGATTCGGCAAGCGAAAGAAAAGGTAGCTGGCAAACGGTATGGCGTCGCGCAGCTTTCCCCCCAGCAGGTCGTACGCCGGTATGTTCAGCACTTTCCCCACGATGTCGATGCAGGCGAATTCAAGCGCCGCGTGCAGCTGGGTCCGGTTGTTGTACAGGCTTGCCGTGGGGTTGGTGATTTTGAAGCGCATGGCTTCAAGCTCGAACGGATCGTGTCCGACGAGGTAGCTTTTGAGTGCACGGAACGCGGCTTCCGCACTCTCTCCACCCCCGCCCATTTCACCCAGTCCGGTGACTCCGACATCGGTGTCAACCTCGACGATGGTCCGGACGAATCGTCCCCAATGGGCACCGCTGGAATGGCGCAATGGTGCCTCCAGAGGAAGCGCAATGGTGGTGGCACGCACATCGGTAATTTTTGGACGCTTCATATTGTTTCGCTGCAAAGTCTTGGGATGTCAAATATTTATTCTGTACGGGCTGCTCATAGGGCTCATTCCGGCAACGCGATGCCCAGTTTCGACAGCACACCCCCGTCGATCTTCAATTCAGTCCCGGTAATGAATCGGGCGTTGCTTCCGGCCAGAAATGCGACCGCCTCCGCTATTTCCCACGCATGGCCGACGCGCCCCAGCGGATGGCCCTTTCCCCAGGCGGCCAGCGTTGCCTCGGAACTGGCTGTGCCTTTGTGGATGTCTGCGGCCCAGCGCAGCATGGGGGTGTCCACGGAGGCGGGGCATACGGTGTTCACGGTGATGTTGTCTGGCGCGTGGTCCAGTGCCATGGCACGGACCAGCGCGTTGATTCCGCCCTTGCTCGCGGTATAGGCGGCAACCTGCGTTTGTGAGGCAAAGGCCTGCACCGAGGAAATCGCGACGATGGCGCCGCCAGCGCGCGGCTTCATCCAGGGGATGGCGTGCTTGGCCGCGAGGAAGACGCCCTTGAGGTTGACGTCGATGACTTCGTCCCACGTCGCCTCGGGGGTGTCTACCACCGTGCCGTAGCGTTGAATGCCTGCGCTGCAAACCAGCACGTCGATTCCGCCCCATGCCCGGGCGGCTTGCGCCATGGCCTCTTCCATGGCCGCAGTGTGGCGGACGTCGGCCAGGAATCCCCGCACGGACGCGGGGATGTCCTCTTGCAACTGGCGCAGCGACGCCGCATCCGACGCGATCGCCAGGACCTGCGCCCCCCCACGGACAAACCGTTCGACGCAGGCCCGCCCCATGCCCATGCTGGCGCCAGTGACGACGACGGATTTACCGCAGAAATCATTCATCCCGTTTCCCTTTTCCTCGTAGGCCCCGATCCCGGACGGGGGTGCCGTTGCTTCGCTTCCTGCCCTGGGCCGCAGCGCCTGGATGCTAGGCCTGAGGGGCTGTTTGACAGCTTGGTAGTTGTACCAATACACCTCCCCGGATGCGTGCCGAAACGGTAGCTTGTGCGCGTAGATGGAGCGTCTCGTTGCATCCATCTTGGACCATGGACGCGAGCCAAAAGAAAGCCGCATTCCCATCGGACGGGAATGCAGCACTTGAATATGCGCGCAATCCTTTGATACTCCCCCCATGCCCAACCCCGAAGCGCGCCCCGTTGCCGCCGCCGACCGCGTACTGCACGTGCTCGCCGTGCTGGCGCAGCATGGCCGGTTGATGTCGGCCGCAGAGCTGATGGAGCGCACGGGTCTGGCGCGCAGCACGCTGTACCGCCAGTTGGCGCGGCTCAAGTCCTGGGGCTTCGTGCTCGAAGGCAATGGGCACTACGCGCCCGGGCCGCTCGGCCTGCAACTGGCGCTGGGCTTTGACATGGCATCGCATCTGGTGCAGCAGGCGCGCTCGGACATGCAGGCGCTGGCCCGGCAGTCGCGCGAAAGCGTGGGCCTGGTGGTGGCCGTAAACGACAGCGTGGTGTGCCTGGACATGGTCGAGAGCACGCAGGCGCTGCGCTGTTCGTTCGAGAAAGGGCGCAGCGTGCCCTTGCGCTTCGGGGCCTCGGCCCAGTGCCTGCTCGCGCACGCGGCCCCGGCCACGCGCGATGCTTTTTTGGACCGGCATTACGGCGCCGCCAGCGCTGAACGCCAGAGCGCGCTGGCCGCTCTCGAGGGCGTCGCCAGGGCCGGCTACGCCGTCAGTTCGGGCGTGGTCGATGCGGGCGTCTGGGGCGTCAGCGTGCCCCTGTTCGGCACGGCGCGGCAGGCCGCTGGCGCGATGACGCTGATGGCGCCGATCCTGCGCGCCCAGGGGCAGGAGGCCGCGCTCATCGGCATGGCCGCGGTCGCCGCGGCACGCATTTCGCGCAAGCTCGCTGCGCATTGATTCTTTCCCCCACCCACCAAGGAGTAGTTCCCCATGAACCTGCGTCGTCCCTTTTTTCTGCTCAGCCTGGCTGCCCTCGTCTTGTGCGGCCCGGGCGCGCAGGCGCAAGACAGTCCGCTGCGCGTGGGCACGGACGCCACGTTCGCGCCCATGGAGTTTGTCGACAACGGCAAGCGCACGGGCTTTGACATCGAACTGGTCGAGGCCGTCGCGAAAAACATGGGTCGGCGGCTCGAATGGGTGGACATCGACTTCAAGGGCCTGATCCCCGGCCTGCTCTCCAAGCGTTTCGACATGGCGGTCTCTGCCATCTACATCACCGACGAGCGCCGCAAGGTGGTCGATTTCAGCGCCCCCTACTACACCGGCGGCCTGGTGGTGCTGGTCAGGGAAGGCAATACGGCGATCAAAAAGCCGGCTGACCTGGACGGCAAAAAGGTCAGCGTGCAGGTCGGCACCAAGTCGGTGGGCTTTCTCACGCAGCAGCACCCCGGGGTGCAGCGCGTCGAGGTCGAGAAGAACCAGGAGATGTTCAACCTGGTCGATATCGGCCGCGCCGACGCCGCCGTCACCGGCAAGCCCGCCGCCTTCCACTATGTGCGCACCCGCTCCGGGCTGCGCGTGCTCGACGCGCCGCTGACCACCGAGGAATACGGCATGGCGCTGCGCAAGGACACGCCGGAGCTGACGCAGGCCGTGAACGCCGCGATCGCCAACCTCAGGGCCGATGGCACTTACGCGGAGATCGTCAAAAAATGGTTCGGCAGCAGCGCGGCCAAGCCCTGAACCCGCTGGCCCGAACTGCTTGCCGGAGCGCGTGATGGAACTCGATTTTTCTCCCGTCTGGGCGGCTGCACCGCAGCTGTTTTCGGGCGCGCTGGTGAGCGTGGAAATCACCGCCGCCGCGCTGTTGCTCGGCTGCGCCATGGGGCTGCTGGTGGGCATTGGCCGCCTCGATCCACGGCGCCGCGTGGTCTACGGCCTGTGCACGGCCTACGTGGCGGCGATCCGCGGCACGCCGCTGCTGGTGCAGTTGTTCATCCTGTTCTTTGGCCTGCCGCAGTTCGGCATTCTGTTGCCCGCGTTCGCGTGCGGTGTGATCGGTCTGGGAATCTACGCGGGCGCGTATGTGTCGGAGATCGTGCGCGGCGCGATCGCGTCCGTTGACAAGGGGCAGATGGAGGCCGCGCGCTCCATCGGCATGTCCTCGGGGCTGGCCATGCGCAGCGTGGTGCTGCCGCAGGCGGTGCTGCGCATGATTCCTCCGCTGGGCAACGAGTTCATCGCGCTGATCAAGAATTCGGCGCTGGTCTCGCTGCTCACCATCCATGACCTGATGCACGAGGGGCAGAAGATCATCAGCGTCTCGTACCGCTCGCTGGAGGTGTACCTGGCGATCGCCGTGGTGTACTTCCTGCTCACGGGTGCCACCGCGCTGCTGCTGCGCCGCATCGAGCTGCACCTGCGCGCCGGGGGGATGGTGCAATGACCGAGCCTCTGCCCGAGGGCTGCGATCCGGCCGCCCGGCCCATCGTGCACGTGCACGGATTGTGCAAATCCTTTGGCGACCAGCGCGTGCTCGACGGCGTGGACCTCGACGTGCTGCCGTCGCAGGTGGTCGTGCTGATAGGCCCCAGCGGTTCGGGCAAGAGCACCCTGCTGCGCTGCTGCAATGGCCTGGAGCGGCCGGAGAGCGGAACCGTCGAGGTCTGCGGGCGCCTGCTGGTGCAGGACGGCCGCATGCTCGACGAGTCCGGGCTGAACGCCCTGCGCGCCGAGGTGGGCATGGTGTTCCAGTCGTTCAACCTGTTTGCGCACCTGTCGGTACTCGACAACATCACGCTGGGCCCGCGCAAGCTGCGCGGCCTCACGCGCCGGGACGCCGAGGAGCGCGCCCGGGCGCTGCTCGCCAAGGTGGGCCTGGAGCACAAGGCCGCCGCCATGCCCGCGAGCCTGTCGGGCGGGCAAAAGCAGCGCGTGGCCATCGCGCGTGCGCTGGCCATGGCGCCGCGCGTGCTGCTCTTCGACGAACCCACGTCCGCGCTCGACCCGGAACTCGTCGGCGAGGTGCTGCAGGTAATGAAGCTGCTGGCCAGCGAAGGCATGACCATGCTGGTCGTGACCCACGAGATGGGTTTTGCGCGCGAGGTCGGCGACGTGGTCGCCGTGATGGACGGCGGAAAAATCATCGAGACCGGCGCCCCCGCGAGCATCTTCACCCGGCCCACGCAAGAGCGCACGCGCGCCTTTCTGCAGGCCGTTCTCGGGCGCACCTGAATCCGCCGATGCCTTTCTTCGATCTGGCCACCATCGCCGCCCTGCCCTGGAAGAATGGCGGCGGCAGCACGCGGGAGCTGGCCTGCTGGCCGCCCGCAGCGGGCATGGAGCAGTTTGCATGGCGCATCAGCGTGGCCCGCATCGCAGCGCCCGGGCCGTTCTCGGCGTTTCCCGGGGTGGACCGGCAGATCATGCTGCTCAGCGGCGGCGGCGTGCAGCTGCGCGCTGCCAACGGACGCTGGGAGCACGCGCTCGATACACGCTGGCAGCCCTTTGCGTTCTCCGGCGACGATCCGGTGGAATGCCGCCTGCTGGCAGGCACGTCAACCGACCTCAACCTGATGCTGCGCCGGGGCGTCTGGAGCGGCACGCTGCAACTGCTGCGCACCGCAGCGCCGCCCGCGCGCGCCGCTGCGGGCCTGGGCCTGGTGCTGCAAGGCGCGTGGCGATGCAGCACCGGCACCGGCGACACGCGCGTGCTGACGGCGGGACAGGGCCTCTGGTGGATGGACGGGCGCGCCGACGGGACAGAGCGCCTGGAGCCCCTGGACGCACCGGGCGACACGCAGGATGCGGGCGCCGCCCCGGCCCTGGCCTGGATTGCGCTGGAGCGCCGCACTGCGCGCGAAACAGGCATGCAAAATCCACCATGAACACAGGCATGCAGATGCACGACGCCGAGACGCGCCCTCCCCCGCCCCCCGACGCCGACGGCGTATGGCAGGGCCTGCGCCCGGTGGCCGAATTGACGCAGGCCGACGCGCCCATCCCCGCGGGCGCGGACGCCTGCCTGGTGGTACAGGGCGGCGTGCTGCGCTGGGTCGGGCCGCGGGCGCAACTGCCCGCGGCTTTCGGCGCCTTGCCGCACTTTGACGCGCAGGGCGCGCTGGCCACCCCGGGCCTGATCGACTGCCACACGCACCTGGTCTACGGCGGGCAGCGCGCGAACGAATTCGCCCTGCGCCTGGCGGGCGCGGGCTACGAGGAACTGGCCCGGGCCGGTGGCGGCATCGCGGCGTCGGTGCGTGCCACGCGCGCGGCCAGCGAGGACGCGCTGTTCGCGCTCGCCGCTGCGCGCCTGCAGGCGCTGCTGGCCGAGGGCGTGTGCGCCATCGAAATCAAATCCGGCTACGGCCTGGCGCTGGAGCACGAGCGCAAGCAGCTGCGCGTGGCCCGCCGCCTGGGCCAGGCGCTGGGCGTGACCGTGCGCACCAGCTTCCTTGGCGCACACGCGCTGCCGCCCGAGTACGCGGGCCGGCGCCAGGACTACACCGACCATGTCTGCCAACACATGCTGCCCACGCTCGCTGCCGAGGGGCTGGTGGACGCAGTGGATGTATTTTGCGAACGCATCGCGTTCACGCTGGCGCAAACCGGGCAGGTCTTCCGAGCCGCGCAGGCGCTGGGCCTGCGCGTGAAGCTGCACGCGGAACAGCTGTCGGACATGGGCGGCGCGGCGCTCGCGGCGCGCCATGGCGCGCTCTCGTGCGACCACCTCGAACACCTGTCGGCCGAAGGCATCGCCGCCATGCAAGCCGCCGGCAGCGTGGCCGTGCTGCTGCCCGGCGCCTACTACACGCTGCGCGACACGCAGCCGCCGCCCATCGAAGCCCTGCGCGCCGCGGGCGTTCCCATGGCCGTGTCCACCGACCACAACCCCGGCACCTCGCCCGCGCTAAGCCTGCTGCTCATGGCGAACATGGCCTGTACCTTGTTTGGCCTGACCGTTCCCGAGGCGCTTGCGGGAATCACCACGCAGGCGGCGCGCGCGCTCGGCCTGCAGGACTCGCACGGCCTCATCGCGTCGGGCCGGCCCGCGAACTTCGTCCTCTGGCCCCTGGCAGAAGCCGCCGAACTCGTTTACTGGTACGGGCACAAGCCCGCATGCACCATCGTGCGCCAGGGCCGCGTGGCCCGTGACGGCCTGGGAATCGCCGCCAAGGGGAGTCCCCATGATGGCGCCTGATCCGCAACGCAGCCTCTTCGCTGCCGACGCATTGCTGCCCGGCGGCTGGGCGCGCAACGTGCTCGTGCAGTGGGACGCGGCAGGGCGCATCACCGGCGTGGCGTGCGGGAGCAGCGACGCGGCGCCGCTGGCCGGCGTCCCCCAGGCCCCGGGGCCGCTGCTTGCGGGCATGCCCAACCTGCACTCGCACGCCTTCCAGCGCGCGTTTGCCGGCCTCACCGAATACCGCACGGCAGGCCAGGACAGCTTCTGGAGCTGGCGCGAGCACATGTACCGCTTTGCGGCGAGCATCACGCCCGAGCAGTTGGAGGCGATCGCCACCTGGCTCTACGTGGAGATGCTCGAGGCGGGCTACACCGCCGTGTGCGAGTTCCATTACCTGCACCACGACCGCGGCGGCCGACCCTACGCCGACGGCGCCACGCTGTCGCTGGCGCTGCTGCGCGCCGCGCGCACTGCGGGAATCGGCATCACACTGCTGCCGGCGCTCTATCAAAGCAGCGGCTTTGGCGGCCAGCCGCCGCGCGCGCAGCAGGCCCGCTTCATCCGCAGCACCGACGACATGCTCTCCTTGCTCGAGCGCCTCGCGCCCGCCGCGCAAGCGCAGGGAGCGGCGCTGGGCCTGGCGCCGCATTCGCTGCGCGCCGTTGCGCCGGACAGCCTGCGCGCCGCCCTGCAGGGCCTGGCCAGCTTGATCCCGCAGGCGCCCATCCACATCCACATTGCCGAGCAAACGCAGGAAGTGGACGACTGCCTGGCCTGGAGCGGACAGCGCCCCGTGCAATGGCTGCTCGAACACGCCCCCGTGGACGCGCGCTGGTGCCTGGTGCACGCCACGCACATGACGCCGCACGAATACGCCGCCGCCGCGCGCACCGGCGCCGTGGCCGGAATCTGCCCCAGCACCGAGGCCAACCTGGGCGACGGCATCTTCGACATGCCGCTGTGGTTGCAGCATGGCGGCCGCTGGGGCCTGGGCTCGGACAGCCACGCCTGCGTGAACGCGGCCGAAGAACTGCTGCTGCTCGAATACGGCCAGCGCCTGGTGCGCCGCCAGCGCAACCTGCTCGCCAACGCCGCGCAGCCCGAGACGGCCAGCGCCATGACCCTGCAAGCGCTGCAAGGCGGAGCGCAGGCCGCAGGGCGCCCCATCGGCGGCCTGGCACCGGGCCAGCAGGCGGACCTGGTGGTGCTCGACGCGCAGCATGCGGCGCTGCGCGAACTGCCCGCGCACCGCATGCTCTCGGCGCATGTATTCGGCAGCCCGCGCAGCGCGGGCATCGACAGCACCTGGGTCGCCGGCGTGCGCCGCACCTCCCGGGGCCGCCACGCGCTGCACGAGACCGCAGCCCGGGCCTTTGTCGCGGCCCGCTCGGCGATTCTTGCGGCGCAGTGATCGGGGCTTGGGATGAGGAGCCGACTGAAGTCAATCGCAGGACGCTGGCTTTGCAGTCAGCAAGAGTTCATCGTTCACCGACAATCGAACCCAAAGCCAACAAACAAGCAATGAACGACATCCAACTCAGCAAGCGATTGAGCTTTGTTTTGCGCCACAAGCCGGATTCCATAGGGCTGACGCTGAACCCCCATGGCTGGGCCAATGTTGACGAACTGATTGCAAAGGCCCGTGCCGCCGGAATGCAATTAGGGCACGAAGACCTGCTCAGATTGGTCCAGTCCAGCGACAAGCAGCGTTTCACATTGTCAGTGGACGGTTTGAATATCCGTGCTGCACAAGGGCATTCCGTTTCCATTGATCTTGGCTTGCCACCCAAAACACCTCCGACCCTGCTTTATCACGGGACAGCGGCAAGATTCCTGGACTCCATCTTGTCCGAGGGCTTGAAACCACAAGCCCGGCAACAAGTGCATCTGTCGCTGGAGGATGCAACAGCGCAACATGTCGGAGCACGGCACGGCGTACCCGTCGTTTTGAAAATTGAAGCACTCCGCATGCATGAAGAGGGCTTCAAGTTCTTCTTCGCGGACAATAACGTCTGGCTGACCGATCATGTGCCACCCGAGTTCTTGGCGCCTTCGTCCAGCAATGCAGACTCGGCAACGACCTCCAGGCAACCAAAGCTATCGACATAGATCATGAAATGGCGCGTGACCCAGTAGTCACGCTTATCAGGGCCCTTCGTCGTTTCGTGTGGAACACAACAACCTCATGTGACCCCACCGGGCGCGAAGGGACTGGCAGGCAGATGCTTGAGTTTGGACATGCGCAGATAGGCGATGGTGATGAAGTTGTCGCTCGTGCGCAACCCACGGGCTGCGCGCTTGGCCTGTTGCAAGAGTCCGTTCATGGCCTCCACGTAGGCGTTGCTGCGATGCCCCAACATGCCGCGCACCACCGCAGCAAAGCGTTCCTTGAGGCTTCTGGCCAGCTTCTTGAACGGCTCCAGCCGGCATCTGAACGCCCAACTCAACCAAGCCTGCAGTTCGACACTCGCCTGCTGTACGCTGTTGTGCTCCTTGGCCCTCGCATACACCGCGCGCAACGCCATCTTCAACCGCCACGCCCGCGCGCTCTTGAGCAAGGAGCGCTGCAACCAATGCATTGCGTCGGTTTGCTTGGCGCTCCAGCTTTCGGGGTTGCGCCGCATCCCCCACATCAGTTGCTTGAGCGTCTTGTGCTCATCGTTGTCAACTGCCGACTCCAAGGCCACTCGCACCGCCGGGGCGTCCTGTGCCATCTCCGTGCGCCGCACCTGGTCCATCGCATCCATGGCCATCGCCACAACGTGGAACCGGTCGTAGCTGATCTGCGCCTGCGGCAACGCCAACCCCACTCCCTTGGCGTAGGCCGCGCTCATGTCCATGCACACATGCTTGACCTGCTCGCTGTCGCCACCATGGGCCTTCAGATCGTCAACAAAATCGAGCACCGTCTTGTGCTCACGTCCCTTGGTGGCGAACAGCAGTCGTTTGGCATCGAGGTCATGCACGACGGTGGTGTAGTTCTGCCCCCGGCGCACACTGGTCTCGTCGATGCCCACAATGCGTACATCCGTAAACCGCTCCTGGGCGCGGGCTTGCTCGACATAAAACTCGATGCGCCGCCACAGTTGCTTGTCAGAACAGCGCAGCAATGTCGCCGTTTGGTTCACCGGCAAGTCACGACACAGGGCCAAGGCGAATGCTTCAAAGGCCACCGTGAAGCCCGAGCCTGGACGGGCCCAGGGCACCAGCATCTGCGTGGTCTTGCCACAGTCACTGCACACGATGCGCGGCACCTCGCAATGCAGCCAGGTCTCGAACTGGAAGAAGTCCAGATGACGCCAAGAGCGGAGCAGCCGGTCATGAATGGGCTGTGCTCCAGCACCACAGGCCGGGCACGCCAAGCCAGCGCCTTGGCAGCCAATCTCGAAGTCGATCCGGCGGTCGGTGGTGTTGAGCTTGACGTTCTCGACAACCCACGGCGCTTGCAGCCCCAGCGCATTGGTGAACAGCGCTTCCATTTCAACACCCATCAGACACTCCCATGCTCAACATCAACTTGGTGGACCTGTGGACAGGCCCGAGGCGACCTGTCCTCCAGCATCCATTACCAGCGGCTATTGTGCATGTTGGTTTCCACACGAAACGACGAGGAGCCCAAACGCCGGGCAAGCCATTGACGTACCGATGCCGGGGTTGCGGGTTTTCCGGCGGACCCTATTCCGTAGCCGAATCGGTGCAACTCGTATCCGCGCTTGGTTTGCAGGCCCTCACCCGGCCCGTGCGCGCCACGACGATGCGCCGTGTTTCCTCCGACGCGTTGGCGGCGTCGGTTCGCGCAATCGACAGGTTCAGGGCCACGGGCGACCCGGTCTGGTCAATGGTGTACCCGGAGCCGTTGAATTCGATATAGGGGGTCGAACCCGCAGCAATGCCAGTGCCCGTGATATTGAAATAAGCTTTTATCGCTTCCTGCGTCTGCACCGTGGTGTCCGTACCATTTGTGTATGTATTGTCACGGTTGGTGTCGACATAAATGATCCAACCACTTGTCCAGAGCGTTGCACGCGGTATCACAAAGGCATTTCTGCCGGTTTTCATGGCCTCGCTCTTGGCCGCGTTGATGGCCGCCAGGAGCGAGTTCGTGAGCGATGTCAGCTCGGAGTTGCGCTGATATTGGACGAAGCTTGGCGCAGCCAGTGTCATCAGCACTGCGGCAAGCGCAATGGTGATCATCAGTTCGATGAGCGTGAAACCGCCATTGCGGCCGCTCGGGTCAGTACGTTTTTTCATCATGGCCAGCAGAGTCTGGACGTGGTACCCGTGCAGTCTTTTGCCCCGGTACTGGTCATGCGCAGGTCTCCGCCAGCGGGATCCGGACGGATCGGGGTCGCGACCGCCTGCACACAATCCGTGAGGGACGGTGCCGTCGCAGCACTGGCCGCCGGGCAAGCTTGCGCGCTCAGTATGTAGTACGAGTTCGCCAATGCATCACCGGAAAAGGTTTTGAATGGCACGCTCGTCGCTGCGCTCACTCCACAGTCAGCAGACGCAGTGGCGGTGGCCGCACCTGTCGTTTGGTTGGTGCTGAAGGCAAGATAGCAGTTTCTCTGGGTCATATAGCGCTCCTGTTGCTGCAATAGCTGTACCACGGCGGTCCGGCCCTGGGCCCGGCGCCCTTTCAGGACCGAGTCCGTGTACGCGGGATACGCTATGGCAGCGAGTATCCCGACGACCGCCACCACGATCATGAGCTCGATCAGTGTGAACCCGCAGGAAGATTCCTTGCGGGCCCGCAGGGGGGATTTTTGACTCATTTCTTCATTTCTTGGTAGTTGAATATTTCTCGCCAACTCAGCCGGCCGATCACCTCGGTGAGTTTGACGGGCGGAGCACTGGTGTCGATGCCGCCCTGCATTTGCGTAAAGCGATGCAAGGTCGTCGTGCGAATGCGCCGGCCCGTGCTGTCACTGTCCGTCACCGTGACATCACTGTCACTGGACTGCAGGACCGGCGGGCCCAGCAGTCCCAGGTTGGAAGGCACATAACTTCCTGTGTTCTTGACGATATTCAGGAAATACTGATTTCCGCCGCCTGATCCGGCGGAACAGGATGCGGTGGATGCAGCACCCGTACCGGGGGGTATCTTCGTATGGATGGCAGCCGACAGGGCGCCCACGTTCAGAGCCGCTTGGTCCACGCGTTCACCGGGGGACAAATCAAAGTACCAACCCGCACGGGGACTGCTATCCACGTCGGCATCGACACGCGGACGTCCCCACTGAAAGTCCGCGACAGCCACGGTCTTGCTCGTCGCATCCACTGTCCCTTTCTGAAGGCGTTTGCGCCCCGTGATCACGCTCACCCCGGAGGTCGAGTCTGCCGTCGTGGAGCCGTTGTCATAAATGGCGTAGATGGTCTGCGTGGGCGTTTGGCCATTGTCCGACAGTTCCAGATATTTTCCGGTACCAAACACCACGTAGAACGACTCCTTCCCTTCAACGATGGGGCCGGTAAAGAGCGCCGGTGCGGCAAAGATGGGTTGCACCTGGGGTGTGGCATCACCAGTGCGCGCGATATACAGCGGATACGCGGCAGGACTGTCCTGTGTGCCCTTGTTGAAAAACGACAGTTTGTCCATGCTCCAGTCCGCCACCGGCTTGTCCGCAAACTGAAGTCTCCAGAGTGCGCCATGGAGATCACCCATGTAGATGTCGGTCATTTCGCCTTGTGTTCCGTACAAGGCGCTAAAATTCGCCAGGCCTGTGGCGGTGGCCTTCGGAGCCGTGTCGATGGGTACCGACACTTTGAAATAGTTTGTTCCCAGCGTCCAGGCTTCCGTTCCCGGTTTGTCGAGCGCCAGCAAAAATAGCGCGGGCTTGCCCGTTTTGCTGAACTTGCCGTCGCCGTCGGGTACGTAGTTGTTCACGCCGCCAGCCACTACGGCAAACCAACGATAGCTTGCGCTGGCGGTGGCCGTAGCGTTTCCGGTCTTGATTTTCATGACCTTTGGCGCGCCCACCACCTGACCAATGTCCGGGTCATTGGCGCGCGTAAATTCCCACAGGACTTTGCTCGCGTCGAACTTGTCCGGTTCCGTCACGTCGAGTGCAAACACGCCGGAGCCACCACCGCCCGTCCCGGAGACCAGCACCGTCTTCCAGTCGGTATCTTGACCGGTATTCGCTACCTGGGCTTCCGCAACCACCGAGGGGGCGTCCACGTAGTTTTGGTGATTGTCGACGAAGTCAGGGACTGTCAGAGCGGACAGATTGCGTCCCAGCCAACTGGGGATGTACGCAAACAATTCGTCTCCGGTTTTTGCATTGAAGGCATGGAGCATGCCATCGTTGGCGCCGGCAAACACGGCGGGGGTGCGTGCGTCGTATTTCTTGCGAAAAGCCACGTACCCATCACCACCAAAGGCCTTGGATGGCGCGCCGGAATACGAGACATTGGAGTTCACGATGTCCCCCAGCCGGGAGTCGCGCTTCCTGAACGGGTTGCCCTCTTTGCTGCGCTCACCGCGCAGGTACGCGAGTCGGTCCTTGGCCTTTCCATCCGCAGCAGCCGACGGGTTCACCTGGTCCAGAAACTCTTTCAAGGTCTTGTCGATTTTGTCCCACGTAAATTCGGTCGCCACGGGATAGGGGTTGGATGTGCTGCCTCTTGACTGACCCACAAAGATCTTTCGCTTGTCAACCGGCGATGACATGGTGTCCAACTGTTGCGCGGCACTCCAGCGGGGGGGGCCTACCACGAGTGCATTCGCATGACTCGCGTCCTGGGTGATCGGTTCGGCGATGACGTTACCGCTCCAATTGCTGGTGGAGAACGTGGCCGAATACGACACCGTGTCCTGGGTAATTTTGCTGCCCGTGCTCAGACCGCCACCCGCCACACTGTGCATGCTGGTCGACGTCCGGCTGAAGATGTCATTGAACGCCGAGAGGAGGTCCCGCGCGGGCGATGGCTTGTTTGTGTTGAAAAAATAGTAGGTGTCGGCCTCACCCGGTTCATTGGGTTTTTCCCAGACCTTGTTGTTGTCAGCGCCGGTCTGGTCCTTGAAGGGATTGCCCTGGGTGTTATAGGGCTTCCCGGCGGAGTTGGCGGGATCTGTTTCAAATCCGCCATATTTTGCCGCCAGGAAAAATTGATTCTTGGTACGGCGTCGTGTGTCATCATTTTGATTACCCCCCTCATTCACGTCGAAGGTAAATGTCTTGACCCGCAGGCCCGGACGCTGCATATCGACTTTGTTCGTCCAGTCAGTGCCTCGGATGTCATGCGTTCTGGCCCAGTACGCAGCACCCATGATCAAACCCATGGGACCACTTGGTGAATTGTTATTCGCACTGTTTGGGTTGGAAATTTTCTGCTTTGTGCCCTGCCCATCGAAATAATAGATAGTTTCTTCCTTGTTCTCGAAACTCCGAACGATGTCACGCCAGCCACGGACGTCCGGAATATTGTTTGGAATATCTTTTGTGGGCATTATGTCGGTATCGTGGGTGCCAACGTCTCCAATTACAACGATATTGCTCTTGACACATGAGTAATCGCTTCCATTCGTGCGTCCATCGCCATACGGGTCGTTCCATTGCTCGAAATAAGGAAATCCGTCTGCCATTGTGGAGTCGATGGTTTTTTTGATTGCAGCGGGGCTTGGTTGAAGTCCCTGAAGGTACCTCAGCGCCTCATAATAAAGCTCTCCGACAGGGTCGAAAGCTTTGTACAGACCGGAACGTCCAAACTTGTTCAGATAGTTGATGATTCCACTGTTTTTATAATTATTGTCCTTGTCAGGGTTCTCGAAAAATATGCCGGTTTGAGCATCCCATTCGGCATTCTGATTAGATCCGGATGCGAAATTTTCGTGACCGCTGATATCATAGGTCTTGCTGCCAACATATTTCATTGGAACGCGCAGGACACCACCATACCGTTGTGTTTCCAGAAGATAACCAAATGCTGCGAAACGCATTTTCTCACTGTATTTCTGGATGACACCCGCTGGTTTGTAATTTCCATTGGGATATTTTTCACAGAAATCATAGCTGCGGGAATCCTGGAGCTTGCCGGAAGAATCGACGTCGCATACCCGCACGCGTGCGTAAAAATAGCCATCGGAATTCAAACCCACGGCGTTCGTTGGTGCTGGAAATGCAGGGCGCCTCCAGCCGCCATTTCCAATGCCATTGAACTGAGTCATGAAGCATTTCCTGGATGTCCCCGGGCGGTTATTCGTGGACCCGGGACCAGGTTTGACCAATACGTCCTCCCTGCAGTCGACGCCATCGGTTGCGTAGGCAGAAAACCATTGGTTTCCTGCTCCAAACATGATTTGCCTATTTCCAGAGAAATTGCAGAATCCGCCTTCGTCAGCGCATTCTTGCCAATAAATTGTTGTAGTAAAATTTAGGGGAAGAGTCACCTGGTTCCAGACAGTGTTGATACGGATACGGGTATTGGTTTTTTTCGCCAGTGTATAACTCGACGTATCAGTGCAACTTCCTCCTTTGGTCGTTCCGAAATAAATACGGTTGAGCGCATTGGCGACGTAGATGTCATTGCCATTCGCAGCCGTAATCATGATTGCGGGGACTGCACCAAAATAAGTACCAGCGCCACCGCCATCTTTTTTGAGTTGTTTTGCCGGAAAGTAAAATGAATGATTCCACATGCAGTCGGAATTACCGTTCGGTATTACGGCGCGCTGCAGAATGGTCAAGTCTTTCGTATCGATGTAGCGGTCCCCCCCTGAAAGCGCCAATCGATGCATATCGATGGCAGAACCGGATGCCCAGTTCAAAAAATTTCCACTGAAGGCATCGGTACATTTTCTTCCATTTGCATTGCCCGTCTTGTCAAAGCGTTTGTAATCCGCTTTGCTCTGTGGTGCAGCGGGCGTTTCTTGCGGATCGTCGATGTACGTGTAGCAACTCTCTGCATCGTAATAACCAAGATATTCCTTGTCTGTCGTATACGTGTCATCATTTTCTTTGTTTCCAGGGATGTTGCTATGGGTGTTGTATTGAGCCCCTACCGTTGGATATTCTACGGACAGTGCGAGCGTCATGGCAGGTTTGTCTACCGTAGACGTGGCATACAGGGGGATGCTGGCCAAGGCGATTTTTTGAATCGTTGGAGGCGCTTCGCTGCCGATGGCCAGCCAAGAGGAGATAATGGCAATGGGCAGCACAGCCCAAACCAGCCAGACCGCAGGGCTTTGCAGGTAGCGCTTGTGCAAACTCGGCAGACCTGGCGTGCTTTTACGCACGGTGGATGCGGGCATATGAAACCCTCCCGAAAATTTTAATTACGGTAAATCATTTGCAGCACGACCTGTGTATCGCCACTGGGACCAAAACCCATGGTGGTCACGCGGTACACATAGGAAGGACCTGTGCCACTATTGGGAGCAGTCGTTCTGTATGAGTTGGATCCATGTTTGTCGGGAACGACTTCAATCACATAGCGTGGTGGTTTTTTCGGTTGTATGCCTTTTTCGCCCGCCGGGAAAGTGCGGCCTGTGAATTTTCCAAACTCCACTGTTTTGGCATCGGGACCGGTTTTTTCGAAATCAACAGCAAGCCAGGCTGCTTTCCCCGTGGCATTCAGATTGCACAATCCAGTGCTTTTGTCCGAGGAGCCGCAACCGCTGAGAAACTTGCTGAAATCGATCGCACCCTGCTTGAAGACATCATTTCTCTTGTTGGTGGAATTTGCAGGTTGACCTACAATATCCATTTCCGCGTCGACGAGTGCCGCTTCTGCTGCCTGCCAGGCGATTAGCTGGTTTCTATCATTGCGGGTACCCCGCTCCGCCATCATTGCAATCCGTACACCAGCTACCCCCAGCAGCGAAACCACGATCAGTATCAGCATGACGATGACCAATGACAAGCCGCGCGCTTGTCTGCCGCTCTTTGCGCCCGAGGAAGATAGGGACCGTAGCCCTGGAGTGCAGGTCACCATATCACCATTCACCCTGGGGGTTGCGCAAATGCACGGTGAAAGTCACCGTCTGGCGCAGGCGGCCATCGGCTACGGGAGTGTATGCGGTGCCAGGGTCATTGGTGCTGTCAGCAAAGGCGGAACCCTTGGTTCCACCCGCCGAGCTCTTTGAAATTCCGAATGGATAAAAGGTTTGGCTGCTCCGGTCGATTGCCGAGCCAGGGGGGCCCCGCAGCACGACACCGACGCGGATACTGCGCACCCGGTGCCAGTTCGCGTAAGTGGCCTTGTCATTATTGGCCACTGTCAGTTGGTCCGCGCGCAGATAGCGCTCAGGCACTGAATCTGGGGTACTCGCAGGTGGGACCGCCGTGTTGCCAGGGGCAACACCATCGACTCCGTAGAGCAGTTGGAAGTTTTCCACCCCGGAGAGCAGTGGGTAGGTGTCGTAGGTGGTGCTGTTGGCACCAAGCCGGGAACACATGAGGGTGGGTTCTCCGTTGCGCCCAATCCTCACATGAAAAATACTCAGTAATTCGTCGTCCACTTTCGTCGGTGCGGTTGTCGCCGCGACTCCGGCGCAGTCGATCATCGTCTTGTCGGATACCGTTGGATCGACGTCCATGGAATTGCTTTGGTAGCGGAGCACCAGAATGTCGCTGCCATAATCGATTTGGCCGACAGTGCGTTCAGTGCCTTGGTTCCATGCATCACCCGGAGCTCGTGAACGGTTGTTCAGACCGAAGATGTCCGGTGGCAGCAGAGCGCTGGCACCCGGTGCTTGTGCCGTGTCCACGGCAAACTGCAAGTCCTTGTAGCCTGCCTGCACCACCAACCGCTGGATGATGCTGCGCAGGAATCTGCCGTTGTCCTGCAATTGCGATCCGGCATCGACCGCGGTGAAACCCTGGCGCGCAACCAACAGGGCGGCAGCGGCAGCCAGTGTGATCAACAGGCCAAGCGCCATGGCTACCAGCAGTTCGATCAGGGTCATGCCTGCCGCTGCCTGCCGATGGCCCGGCGGGGGGGATGTCGGCTGCAGTGTCATGTGGTGATCCCGCCAGTCACCGGAATGATGACCAAGGGCGGGTGGGTGTCGGCTTTTTCCAGGGCGGCATCGCCGCTTGCACTTTTGTCGGTGCTCGCACGGGTCCAGCCGATCTTGATGAACACGATTCCATTCGTGGCAGCGGCCGAGCAGTCCCACTTCGCAAGGCCGCTCTGAGCGTCATAGGGCGCGCCGTCGAAGCAGACGCGGACCTTGGCGCCGGGCAATTCTGCGGCGACCCGGGCGAGCCAGTCGGTCATTTCTGCGCGTGCCACGTCGGTTGTGGACGTGCAACCCGTGGCGGCGTTGGAAACGCTGAGGCAGTAGCTCGGGGACGCCATCGTCGTCGACGCGACCAAGTAGGGGTTGTCCGCGCTATTCGGTTTGACGGCGATGACCTTGTTGCCGCGCATCATTTCCGCGAGTTCCGTCGCAAACGCAGCCGCTTGGGCCTCCAGGCGCGCGTCGCGGTTGGCCTGGATGGAGAATGCCTGCATTCCCACGGCACCCAGCATTCCGAAGGCCAATATAACGATGGCCACCAGCACTTCGATCAGGCTGAAGCCTCGCGCCGCGCGATTTTTTACCCCCCGATAAATCGGGATCAGAATGCAGGGGAAAGCATGGGAGGTCCGATTTTTCATACGGAACAGATTTTGGCTTCGTATTGGCAGTCACATTCATGTCGTTTGTACTGTCGATGTAACTATTTGGCCTCTGCGAAACGAGACAAGCAACTTGTCCACTGTACCCGCGCCATGCCGACACCCTCCGACGTTCCAAAGCCGGATTACGAGGGGAAGGATGCTCTACCCCGTAGCAATCGATGCAACCCCGTATCCGTGCCCGGTTTGCAGGCCCTCACCCGGCTCGTGCGCGCCACGATGATGCGCCGTGTTTTCTTCGACGCGTTAGTGGCGTCGGTTCGCGCAGGTTCAGGGCCATGGACGACCCGGCTTGGTCGATGGACCCGGAGCTGTTGAATCTGATGTAAAGAGTCAACAATCGTTGTTTCAATTATTGGTAGTTGAACATTTTTCGTCAGCTAGCAATCCATTGACGCACCGATGCCGGGGTTGCGGGTTTTCCGCATCTCGTTATACACAAGCCCCCTCGCATGAGCTATGCTACTCATTTCATAGCGAAAGCATACAATGAACTGGACAGTCACGGAATTCAAGAGCATGAACCTGGGGGACCCCAGGCGCAAAGAGCGTGCGATCCGCCTGATCGAGAGCTTGAGTGCCAAGCCCACAGCCAGCATTCCCCAAGCCTGCGGCGATTGGGCCGACACCATCGGGGCCTACCGCTTCTTTGGCAATGAGGCGGTTCAGTGGGAAGACATCCTGGCGCCGCACATCGAAAACTCGGTGGCCCGCATGGCGGCGCACGAGCATGTTTTGTGCATCCAGGACACCACCGAATTGAACTTCAATGGGCAAGAGGCCAAGGGGTTGGGGCCACTGAGCTACGAGGCCCAGCGCGGCATGTACCTGCACCCCACGTACGCCATCTCCACCTCGCGCGAGCCGCTGGGTGTGCTCGATGCGTGGATGTGGGCACGACAGCCGCGCCACAGCGATGGTAGCCGTCCTGGCGTCAGCGAAAGCCTGCGCTGGATCGAGGGCTACGAACGACTGGCCGAGATGGCCCCGCAGTTGCCCAATACACGACTGGTCTACGTGGCCGACCGCGAGGCTGACATCATGGCCCTGATGGTGCGAGCACGTGACTTGGGCAATCCAGTGGACTGGTTGCTGCGCAGCAAACACAACCGGGTTCTCGAAGAAGAAGACGACAAACAGTGGAACCGGGTGACGGCGGGCGAGTCGCAGGGAGAGATTCGTTTCACACTTGCCTCGCGCCAGGGGTCGCGCCCTCGTGAAGTGGTACAGCAAGTGTGGGCGCAAGCGCTGAAGTTGCCCGATGGCCACGGCGGGTTTGTGCAGGCCACATGCATCGTTGCCCGGGAAGAGGCGCTGGCGAATGGCGAAAAGCCCATCGAATGGAGATTGCTGACGAACTTGCCCGTGGAGACCCTGGAGCAGGCCGCCCGGATGATCGACTGGTACCGGGCGCGCTGGGAGATCGAAATGTTCTTCCATGTGCTCAAGAACGGTTGCCGGATCGAAGCCTTGCAGTTGGGCAGTGTCAGCAAGATAGAACGCGCGGTGGTGCTGTACATGGTGGTGGCGTGGCGCATTGCCCGGCTGATGCGGCTGGGGCGTAGCTGCCCGCAACTGGATGCGCAGCTGATGTTCGAGCCCGACGAATGGAAAGCGGCGTACATCCTGAACAAGCAAGAGTTGCCCAAGGAACCGCCCACGCTCAACGAGGTGGTGCGGCTGATTGCCAGACTGGGGGGCTTTCTTGCGCGAAAGTGCGATGGTGAGCCCGGAGTCAAGACCATCTGGTTGGGAATGCAACGCATTCTTGACTTTGCCGCTGGCATCAGGTTCTGTCGCGAGCTTCAGGTTCAGGAGACTTGTGTATAACGAAATGGGTTTTCCGGTGGACCCTATTGCGTAGCCGAATCGGTGCAACTCGTATCCGCGCTTGGTTTGCAGGCCCTCACCCGGCCCGTGCGCGCCACGACGATGCGCCGTGTTTCTTCCGACGCGTTGGCGGCGTCGGTTCGCGCAATCGACAGGTTCAGGGCCACGGGCGACCCGGTCTGGTCAATGGTGTACCCGGAGCCGTTGAATTCGATATAGGGGGTCGAACCCGCAGCAATGCCAGTGCCCGTGATATTGAAATAAGCTTTTATCGCTTCCTGCGTCTGCACCGTGGTGTCCGTACCATTTGTGTATGTATTGTCACGGTTGGTGTCGACATAAATGATCCAGCCACTTGTCCAGAGCGTTGCACGCGGCCTCACAAAGGCATTTCTACCAGTCTTCATGGCCTCGCTCTTGGCCGCATTGATGGCCGTCAGGAGCGAGTTCGTGATCGATGTCAGCTCGGAGTTGCGCTGATATTGAACAAAGCTTGGCGCAGCCAGTGTCATCAGCACCGCGGCAAGCGCAATGGTGATCATCAGTTCGATGAGCGTGAAACCGCCATTGCGGCCGCTCGGGTCGGTACGTTTGTGCATCATGGCCAACAGAGTCTGGACGTGGTACCCGTGCAGTCTTTTGCCCCGGTACTGGTCATGCGCAGGTCTCCGCCAGCGGGATCCGGGCGGATCGGGGTCGCGACCGCCTGCACACAATCTGCGATGGACGGTGCCGTCGCAGCACTGGCCGCCGGGCAGGCTTGCGCGCTCAGAATGTAGTGCGAGTTCGCCAATGCATCACCGGAAAAGATTTTGAATGGCACGGTCGTCGCTGCGGTCACTCCACATTCAGCAGACGCAGTGACGGTGGCCGCACCTGTCGTTTGGTTGGTGCTGAAGGCAAGATAACAGTTTCTCTGGGTCATATAGCGCTCCTGTTGCTGCAATAGCTGTACCACGGCGGTCCGGCCCTGGGCCCGGCGCCCTTTCAGGACCGAGTCCGTGTACGCGGGATACGCTATGGCAGCGAGTATCCCGACGACCGCCACCACGATCATGAGTTCGATCAGTGTGAACCCGCAAGAAGATTCTCGGGTGGCCCGCAGAGGGTGTTTTTGATTCATTTCTTCGTTTCTTGGTAGTTGAATATTTCTCGCCAACTCAGCCGGCCGATCACCTCGGTGAGCTTGACAGATGGAGCACTGGTGTCGATACCACCCTGCATTTGCGTGAAACGATGCAAGGTCGTCGTGCGAATGCGCCGGCCCGTGCTGTCACTGTCCGTCACCGTGACATCACTGTCGCTGGACTGCAGGACCGGCGGGCCCAGCAGTCCCAGATTGGAAGGCACATAGCTTCCAGCTCCCTTGCCGATATTCAGAAAATACTGATTTCCGCCGCCTGATCCGGCGGAACAGGATGCGGTGGATGCAGCACCCGCACCGGGGGGTATCTTCGTATGGATGGTAGCCGACAGGGCGCCCATATTCAGAGCCGCTTGGTCAACGCGTTCACCGGAGGACAAATCAAAGTACCAACCCGCGCGTGGACTGCTGACCCCGTCGGCATCGACACGGGGACGCCCCCACTGGAAGTCCGCGACAGCCACGGTCTTGCTCGTCGCATCCACCACCCCTTTCTGAAGGCGTTTGCGCCCCGTGATCACACTCAGCCCGGAGGTCGAGTCTGCCGTCGTGGAGCCGTTGTCATAAATGGCGTAGATGGTCTGTGTGGGCGTTTGACCATTGTCCGACGGTTCCATGTACTTTCCGGTACCAAACACCACGTAGAACGACCCCTTCCCTTCAACGATGGGGCCGGCAAAGGGGGTCGGTGCGGCAAAAATGGGTTGCACCTGGGGTGTGGCGTCGTCAGTGCGCGCGATGTACAGCGGATACGCGGTCGGACTATCCTGTGTGCCCTTGTTGAAGAACGACAGTTTGTCCATGTTCCAGTCCGCCACCGGCTTGTCCGCAAACTGAAGTCTCCAGAGTGCGCCATGGAGATCACCCATGTAGATGTCGGTCATTTCGCCTTGTGCTCCGTACAAGGCGCTGAAATTCGCCAGGCCTGTGGCGTTGGTGGCATTCGGAGCAGTGTCGATGGGTACCGACACTTTGAAATAGTTTGTTCCCAGCGTCCAGGCTTCCATTCCCGGTTTGTCGAGCGCCAGCAAAAATAGCGCAGGCTTGCCCGTGCTGCTGAACTTGCCGTCGCCGTCGGGTACATAGTTGTTCACGCCGCTAGCCACCACAGCAAACCAACGATAGCTTGCGCTGGCGGTGGCCGTAGCGTTTCCGGTCTTGATTTTCATGACCTTTGGCGTTCCCACCACCTGACCAATGTCCGGGTCATTGGCGCGCGTAAATTCCCACATGACTTTGCTCGCGTCGAACTTGTCCGGTTCCGTCACGTCGAGTGCAAACACGCCGGAGCCACCACCGCCCGTCCCGGAGACCAGCACCGTCTTCCAGTCGGTATCTTGACCGGTATTCGCTACCTGGGTTTCCGCAACCACCGAGGGGGCGTCCACGTAGTTTTGATGATTGTTGACAAAGTCAGGGACTGTCAGAGCGGACAGATTGCGTCCCAGCCAACTGGGGATGTACGCAAACAATTCGTCTCCGGTTCTTGCATTGAAGGCATGGAGCATGCCATCGTTGGCGCCGGCAAACACGGCGGGGGTGCGTGCGTCGTATTTCTTGCGAAAAGCCACGTACCCATCACCACCAAAGGCCTTGGATGGCGCGCCGGAATACGAGACATTGGAGTTCACGATGTCCCCCAGCAGGGAGTCGCGCTTCCTGAACGGGTTGCCCTCTTTGCTGCGCTCACCGCGCAGGTACGCGAGTCGGTCCTTGGCCTTTCCATCCGCAGCAGCCGACGATTTCACCTTGTCCAGATGCTCTTTCAAGGCCCTGTCGATTTTGTCCCACGTAAATTCGGTCGCCACGGGATAGGGATTGGATGTGCTGCTTCTTGACTGACCCACAAAGATCTTTCGCGTATCAGCCGGCGATGACATGGTGTCCAACTGATGCGCGGCACTCCAGCGGGGGGGGCCCAGCACGAGCGCATTCGCATGGCTCGCATCCTGGGTGATCGGCTTGGCGATGACGTCACCGCTCCAATTGCTGGTGGAGAACTTGGCCGCATACGACTCCGTGCCCTGGGTGATCTTGCTGCCCGTGCTCAGACCGCCACCAGCCACACTGTGCATGCTGCTCGATGTCCGGCTGAAGATGTCATTGAACGCCGAGAGGACATCCCGCGCGGGCGATGGTTTGCTTGTGTTGAAAAAATAGTAGGTGTCGGCCTCACCCGGTTCATTGGATTTTTCCCAGACCTTGTTGTTGTCAGCGCCGGTCTGGTCCTTGAAGGGATTGCCCTGGGTGTTATAGGGCTTTCCGGCGGAATTGGCAGGATCCGTTTCAAATCCGCCATATTTTGCAGCCAAGAAAAACTGATTTCTGGTACGGCGTTGTGCGTCATTATTTTGACGACCAGCCTCATTCACGTCGAAGGTAAATGTCTTGACCCGCAGGCCTGGACGCTGCATATCGACTTTGTTCGTCCAGTCAGTGCCTCGGATATCATGCGTTCTGGCCCAGTACGCAGCACCCACGATCAAACCCGTGGTACCACCTGGTGAATTGGGATTTGCACTGTTTGGATTGGAAATTCTCTGCCTTGTGCCCTGTCCATCGAAATAATTGACAGTTTCTCTCTTATTCTCGAAATTCCGAACGATATCACGCCATTCACGGATGTCCGGAATATTGTTTTGAATATCTACGGTGGGCATTCTATCGCTATCATGGGTGCCAACGTCTCCAATTACAACGATATTGCTCTTGACGCACGAGTAATCGCTTCCATTCGTGCGTCCATTGCCATACGGGTCATCCCATTTCTTGAAATAAGGGAATCCGTCTGCCATTGTGGAGTCGATGGGTTCTTTGATTGCATTGGGGCTTGGCTGAAGTCCCTGAAGATACCTCAGTGCCTCGTAATAAAGCTCTCCGACAGGGTCGAAAACTTTGTACACGCCGGGTACGATGCCGGAGCGGCCAAACTTGTTCAGATAGTTGATGATTCCACTGTTTTGATAATTATTATTCCTGTCGGGGTTCTCGATAAACACGCCGGTTTGGGCATTCCATTCGGTATTCGGATTATTTCCGGATGCAGAATTTTCGTAACCTCTGATATCATAGGTCTTGCTACCAACATATTTCATCGGAGCGCGCAGGACGCCACCATATCGACTATTATTATCCAGAAGATAACCAAATGCTGCGAAGCGCATTTTTTCGCTGTATTTCTGGATGACACCCGTTGGTTTGTAATTTCCATTGGGATATTTTTCACAGAAGTCATAGTTGCGGGAATCCTGAAGCTTGCCTGAAGAATCAACGTCGCATACCCGCACGCGTGCGTAAAAATAGCCATCGGAATTCAAACTCATGGCGTTCGTTGGTTCCGGAGATACCGGGCGCCTTCCCCAGGGGCCATTGTGCTGAGTAATGAAGCATTTCCTGAGTGTCCCTGGACGCCTGTTGGCGGACCCGGGACCAGGTTTTACCATTACATCTTCCGTGCAGTCGACGCCATTGTGTGCGTAGACAGAAAACCATTGGTTTGCTACTCCAAACATGACTTCCCTGTTTCCAGAGAAATCGCAGACTCCGCCTTCGTTAGCGCATTCTATCCAGGAAGGACCTTGAGTAACAGAACGAGGCTGAATCACCTGGTTCCAGACAGTGTTGACACGGGTGGTATTGGTTTTTGCCCCCAGTTTATAACTCGACGTATCGTTGCACCACCCTCCTCTGGTCCTTCCGAAATAAATACGGTTGAGCATATTGGCGACATAGATGTCATTGCCATTCGCAGCCGTAATCATGATTGCGGGGACTGCACCGAAATAGGTGCCGACACCACCGCCATCTTTTTTGAGTTGTTTTGACGGAAAGTAATCCAGGTTATTCCACATGCAATCGCGATTACCGTTCGGTAATACGGCGCGTTGCAGAATGGTCAAGTCTTTCGTGTCGATATAGCGATCCCCCCCCGAAAGCGCCAATCGATGCATGTCAATGGCAGAACCGGATGCCCAGTTCAAAAAATTTCCACTGAATGCATCGGTACATTTTCTTCCATCTGCATTGCCAACCTTGTCAAAGCGTTTGTAATCCGCTTTGCTCTGTGATGCAGTGGGCCTTTCTTGCGGATCGTCGATGTACTTGTAGCAACTCTCTGCATCGTAATAACCAAGGTATTCTTTATCTGTCGTATACGAGTCATCATCATCATCTTCGCTTCCCAGGATGTTGTATTGAGCCCCTACCGTTGGAAATTCCACGGACAGTGCGAGCGTCATGGTCGGTTTGTCTACCGTAGACGTGGCATACAAGGGGGCGCTGGCCAAGGCGATCTTTTGAATCGTGGGCGGCGCTTCGCTGCCGATGGCCAGCCAAGAAACGGCAATGGACATGGGCAGCACAACAGCCCAAGCCAACCAAGCCATAAGGCTTTTCGGGTGCCGCTTGTGCAGCTCTGGCACGTCTCTACGCACGGTGGATGCAGGCATATGAAGTCCTCTCGGAAATTTTAATTACGGTAAATCATCTGAAGCACAACCTGTGTGTCGCCCTTGGGACCAAAACCCATGGCGGTTATGCGGTACAGGAATTTTTTCTTTGCGGGGGTGTCGATCATTGTACTTTCTTCATCGGGAATGGGTTCAATCACATAGCGCGGGGGTTTTACCGGCTGTATGCCCGTTGCGCCCGCCGGGAAGTTTCGACCTGTGAATTTTCCAAATTCCACCGTTCTTGCATCGGTGCCGGTTTTTTCGAAGTTGACGGCCAGCCAGGCCGGTTTTTCTTCCTTGGGGTTCAGACTGCATAGTCCAATGCTTGTTCCCGTGGAGCCGCAACCGGAGACGAATTGGCTCAAATCGACGTCGCCCTGCTTGAAGACCGCGTTTCTCTTGTTGGTGGAACTGGCTGGCTGACCTTCGATATCCATCTCCGCATCGACCAGCGCCGCCTCTGCCGCTTGCCAGGCGATCTGCAGGTCCCTGTCATTGCGGGTACCGCGCTCCGCCATCATGGCAATCCGTGCGCCGGCAATCCCCAGCAGCGAAACCACGATCAGTATCAACATGACGATGATCAGTGACAAACCGCGCTCTGACCTGAGCTTTCTTGCGCTCGCGGAAGATGCGGGCCACAGCCCCGGCTTATAAATCGCCATATCAGCCATATCAGTCGCCCTGGGAGTTGCGCAAATGCACGGTGAAAGTTATCGCTTGGCGCAAACGGCCATCGGCTACGGGGGTGTATACGGTGCCTGGATCATTGGCGTTGTCTGCAAAGGCGGAACCCTTGGCTCCACCCGCCGAGCCCTTTGAAATTCCGAGCGGATAAAAGGTCTGGCTGCTCTGGTCGATTGCCGATCCGGGGGAGGCCCGAAGCACGACGCCGACGCGGATGCTGCGCACCCGACGCCAGTTTGCATACGTGGCTTGGTCATTACCAGACACCGTCAACTGGTCTGCACGCAAATAGCGCTCTGGCACCGAGTCTGCGGTACTTGCTGAAGGGACTGCCGTGTTGCCCGGAGCAATACCGTCGACTCCGTACAGCAGTTGCAAGTTTTCCACCCCCGAGAGCAGTGGCTGGGTATCGTAAGCGGTACTTCCGGTACCCAGTCGGGTGCACATGAGGGCTGGTTCTCCGTCGCTCCCGACCCCCACATGAAAAATACTCAGCAATTTGTCGCCCGCTGCCGTCGGTGCGGCTGTCGCCGCGACGCCGGCGCAGTCGATCATCGTCCTGTCGGACACCGCTGCATCGGCAGTCCTGGAACTGCTTTGGTAGCGAAGCACCAGAATGTCGCTGCCATAACCAACTTCGCCTGCCGTGCGTGCAGTCCCTTGATTCCATGCATTGCCCGAAGCCCGCGAACTGTTGTTCAGACCAAAGACGTCGGGCGCCAGCAGTGCGCCGGCGTTCGATTTTTGTGCCATTTCCGAGATGAACCGCAGGTCCCTGTAGCCTGCCTGCGCCACGAGCCGCTGGACGATGCTGCGCAGGAATCTGCCGTTGTCCTGCAATTGCGATCCGGCATCGACCGCAGTGAAACCCTGGCGTGCAACCAGCAGAGCGGCAGTGGCAGCCAGTGTGATCAACAGGCCAAGCGCCATGGCCACCAGCAGTTCGATCAGGGTCATGCCTGCCGCTGCCTGCCGATGGCCCGAGGAGAGGGAGGTCGGTTGCAGCGTCATGGGGTGGTCCCGCCAGTGACCGGAAAAATGACCGAGGGGCGGACGTCGGCTCTTTCCAGGGCGGCATCGCCGGTTGCACTTTTGTCGGTGCTTGCTCGGGTCCAGCCGATCTTGATGAACACAATTCCCTGCGTGGCAGTAGCCGAGCAGTTCCACTGAGCAAGGCCGCTCTGGGCGTCATAGGGCGCGTCGTCAAAGCAGATGCGGACCCTGGCGCCAGGCAATTCTGCGGCGACGCGGGCGAGCCAGTCGGTCATTGCTGCGCGTGCCACGTCGGTTGTGGATGTGCAGCCCGTGGCGGCGCTGGAAACGCTGAGGCAGTAGTTCGGGGACGCCATCGTCGTCGACGCGACCAAGTAGGGGTTATCTGCAATATTGGGTTTGACGGCGATGGCCTTGTTGCTGCGCATCATTTCCGCGAGTTCCACCGCGAGCCCAACGGCCTGGGCCTGCAGGCGTGCGTCGCGGGTGGCCTGGATGGAGAATGCCTGCATTCCTACGGCGCCCAGCAGTCCGAAGGTCAATATGACGATGGCCACGAGCACTTCGATCAGGCCAAAGCCTTTCGGCGCGCGCCTTGGGAACGCCCGGTATCCCGGGTTTCGGCGGGGGGGACAGGCTCGGTTTGTCATACGGGTTGATTTTTTGTGCCAAGGTGATGGATGGGGTTAATTGATTGTAAACTTTGTGCCTGTGAATCGGCACCTACCGTTCATGCACCCGGTTTGACCGCCGATCGCCGGCGTCAGGTTTCTTTGTTAGGCTTCTTGGTTCTATGTCGGACTCGGACTGCATTGCCCAAGCGCTGGAACTGGCCGCTGAGGGCCTGTACCGCACGTCGCCCAATCCGCGCGTCGGTTGTGTGATTGCCGATTCCGGCGGGCTTGTTCTCGGGCGCGGATCGACCCAGCGTGCAGGGGGCGCGCACGCCGAAATCATGGCCCTGCGCAATGCGGCGGAATGCGGGCACTGTGTCGTTGGTGCAACGGCCTACGTCACGCTCGAGCCCTGTGCGCACCACGGGCGCACGGGGCCCTGCTGCGATGCGCTGGTGGACGCGGGAATCGCCCGGGTCGTGGCGTCCATTGCCGATCCGAACCCTTTGGTCGCCGGACAGGGGTTTGCGCGTTTGCGCGCCGCTGGCGTGCTGGTCGAGGTCGGATCTGGCGCGCAGGCCGCGCGCGCGCTGAACATGGGGTTTTTCAGCCGCATGCTGCGCAAGACGCCCTGGGTGCGCATGAAGGTGGCGGCGTCGCTGGACGGGGTGACGGCGCTGCACAGCGGTGTCAGCCAATGGCTGACGGGGCCTGCCGCACGCGCCGACGGGCATGCCTGGCGGGCCCGGGCCTGCGCGGTGTTGACCGGTATCGGGACGGTGCTGGCCGATGACCCCCGGCTGGACGTGCGCGCGGTGCCAACGGATCGGCAGCCTGCGCTGGTGCTGGTCGACAGTGCCTTGCAGGTGCCGCTCGATGCGGCTCTTTTCGGCGCCGAGCGCGCCGTCCATATCTACGCCGCCGTCGCGCCTGACGCCAAAAGGCGCGCGCTCGAGGAGCGCGGCGCGACGGTGAGCCTGCTGCCGGACGTGCGGGGCAAGGTGGACCTGGTGGCCATGGTGCGCGACCTCGGACGCCGGGAGATCAACGAGTTGCACGTCGAGGCGGGGTACCAGCTCAATGGCTCGCTGCTGCACGCGGGATGCGTGGATGAACTGCTGCTGTACCTGGCCCCCCGGCTGGTCGGTGAGGGCTTTGGCATGGCGCAGCTTGCGCCCCTGGCCGCGTTATCGCAGGCGCAGACGCTGGCTTTTCATTCGCTGGACCGCGTGGGGGACGATGTGCGCATCCTCGCGCGTCTGCAGGGGCGGGATCACTTCTGAGCGCTTGCCGCGGACGCGGGGCTCACGGTTTCTTCGTATAGCCCAGGCAGGCGCCCGCGTTCGGGCGCCCCTGGCATTCCCGGTAGAGGCGCCGGTCCCGCTGCGCGCTGCTCTCTTCGGACGGACTGCGCTGGTGTTTGATTTTCGCGGATGGCTTTTTCGCCTGGGTCGGCCCGCCGGGTGCGGACGGGTCCGCTCTCTTGCTGCGCGCCTGCGCGTCTTGCGAGGCGGCTGCAGCGGCCAGTGCCATTGCCGCGGCCAGCAACAGGGGGGTCAGCCGCGACCGTGTGAGCGCGCAGGGGCTTGCGCGCGAGGAGAGGGAAGCGAAAGAGGCTGGCATGGCAGTGTGCATGGGTGTGCGTGGAGGGCGAAGGGTGGGCTCTGTCGGCGCGTCTCGTCTGGTGCAGGGGAGTTCAGGCCGTGCCACCCACCGTCAAGCCTTCGATGCGCAGGGTGGGCTGCCCCACACCGACGGGAACGCTCTGGCCTTCCTTGCCACAGGTGCCGACGCCGCTGTCCAGGCGCATGTCGTTGCCGATCATGCTGACCTTCTTGAGCGCTTCGGGCCCGCTGCCGATGATGCTCGCACCCTTCACGGGGTACTCGATCTTGCCGTTCTCCACCCAATAGGCCTCGCTCGCCGAGAACACGAACTTGCCCGAGGTGATGTCGACCTGCCCGCCGCCGAAGTTGCTCGCGTACAGCCCCTTTTTGATGCTGGCGATGATCTCCGCCGGATCTCTGTCGCCCCCGCGCATATAGGTGTTGGTCATGCGCGGCATGGGGATATGCGCGTAGCTTTCGCGCCGGCCGTTGCCCGTGGGCGCCACGCCCATGAGGCGGGCGTTGAGTGTGTCCTGGAGGTAGCCCTTGAGGATGCCGTCCTCGATCAGCACATTGCTCTGGCTTGCATGGCCCTCGTCGTCGATATTCAGCGAGCCGCGGCGCTCGGCGATGCTGCCGTCGTCCAGAACCGTGACGCCCCGGGCCGCCACACGCTGACCGACCCGACCGCTGAAGGCGCTCGACCCCTTGCGGTTGAAATCCCCCTCCAGGCCATGGCCTATGGCCTCGTGCAGCAAAATGCCAGGCCAGCCGGGGCCGAGCACCACGGTCATCTCGCCTGCCGGGGCGGGGCGCGCCTGCAGATTCGTCAGCGCGGCCTGCACCGCATCATCGACGTAGCGGTCAATCTGCGCGTCGTCGAAACAGCTCAGATCGAAGCGTCCGCCACCGCCCGCAAAACCCTGCTCGCGGCGCCCGCCCTGCTCGGCGATGACCGTCACCGACAGGCGCACCAGCGGACGCACGTCCGCGGCCAGCGTGCCATCGGCCCGGGCAACCAGCACCACGTCGTACTCGCTGGCCAGGCCCGCCATGACCTGCGTCACGCGCGGATCCTTGGCGCGTGCGCGCCGCTCCAGCTTCTCGAGCAGCGCCACCTTGGCCGTGCTGTCGAGCGAGGCGATCGGATCGACGCCCGGATAGAGGCTGCGGCCCGCAGCCAGCTTGGGGCGCGCCACCCGCACCCGGCCGGCCTGCGCTGCCGCGCAGATGGAGCGCACGGTGCGCGCGGCGTCGAGCAGCGCCGCCTCGCAGATGTCGTCGGAATAGGCAAACGCCGTTTTCTCGCCGCTTACCGCGCGCACCCCCACCCCCTGCTCGATGCTGAAAGAGCCCGTCTTGACGATTCCCTCTTCCAGGCCCCAGCCCTCGCTGCGCGTGTACTGAAAGTACAGGTCGGCGTCGTCCACCTGGTGGGCGCGGATCTCGGCCAGCGCGCGGGCCAGATGGCCTTCGTCCAGACCAAAGGGAGTCAGCAGCAGTTCGCGGGCAATATCGATGCGCTGGCGGGTGGCTGCGCGCCGGGGCGTGGCGTGGGGGGGGTGGAGAGTCATCGGGGGATTTTAGAACCTGTCTGCCCTGCGGCGCGCGCTGGTGCACGGGCGCAGCCGCCCTACCCTCCCGCTCAACACAGCACGCCGATAAAGCGCGGGGCTGTCTCCTGGCCAAACTCGGTGCAGGCCCGCTGCATCACCTGGGCCGCGGCATGGGTCAGCCCCTGCGCCTGGGCGTTGCGGCACAGGGTCACGGCGATCGCGGGCAGCGGTGGGAGCGGGGCCAACTCGACGAATTCCCCGCGGTCCAGGTAGTCGCTGACGAACAGGCCCGGGATCGCCGCGATTCCGTAGCCGTCCCTGACCAGGCGCACGATGGCGGCGACCGAGGGCGAGCAGGTGATCCGCGTCTGCGCCACCGGGACGCCCTCGCGCCCGGCGAGCTGCGCGACGACCTCTTCCAACGCGCGCTGCGGCACCGTTGCACGCGCGAAGCTCAGGATCGGGTGTTGCAGGACCTGCCTGGCCAATTGCTGCGGACGCGGTGGCAACAGGTCCCTGTGCGCAATCCACTGCACCGGGCAGATCGCCAACGCGGTCGAGACGATCTGCGGGCGATCGATCCCTTCCACACGCACGACCAGGTCCAGTTCGTCGCTCAGCAGGCGCTTTTGCAAGACGCTGCTCGTGTCCACCATGAGCTCGATCTCCACCTGCGGGTATTGCGCGCTCAGCAGCCCGACGAAACGCGACAACCAGCTGTGCACCACCGTTTCGATCACCCCCAGGCGCAGTCGGCCCTGGACCGGATTCTCCTTGTGCGCGGCGGCCCGCATGCTGCGCGCGGCGGCGACGACGGCCTTGGCGTGGCCGAGCAGGTATTCGCCGTTCGGTGTCAGGCGAAATTCTCTGCCGCTGCGATCGACCAACTCCGTTCCCAGCCCTTCCTCCAGGCTCCGGATGCGCAGCGAGATGGCCGCGGGTGTGGCGTGCAGGGCACGCGCAGTGGCGCGAAAGCTCTTGAGCTGCGCCAGCGTGACGAGGGTCTCGAGAAAGCGGATGTTCATTGCAGCGGACCGGTCGTTAACAAATCCTATACAGCAAGGGCCATAAAAAGTAGCTGGCGTCCATTTTTTCTTGCCCCTATCTTGCAGGGCGATCGTAGCCATTGCCCCACGAGACAAGCCATGACCCCAGCCGAATTCCGCCGTACCGTCCGCGCAGGGCGCTTTCGTGCGTCCACGGCGGGCCTCTGCGGCGATTTCGCGCAAGCCAACCTGGTGGTCCTGCCGCACGCCGTGAGCAGCGACTTCCTGCGCTTTTGTGCCCTCAACCCGAAAGCCTGCCCCCTGCTCGCGGTGGGCGAGCCCGGGCAGTGGGCGCTGCCGGCGCTGGGCGCCGGGATCGACGTGCGCAGCGACCTGCCGGGCTACTACCTGTACCGCAACGGCGAACTGGCGCAGGAACTGCCTTCGCTGGCCGAGGTATGGCAGGACGATCTGGTGGCGTTTGCCATCGGCTGCTCGTTCTCGTTCGAGCAGATGCTGCTGCGTGCCGGAATCGCGCTGCGGCACGTCGCGCAGCACAAGAACGTGGCGATGTACCGCAGCCAGATTCCGAACAAGGCGGCTGGGCCGTTCGGCGGCCAGCTGGTCGTGTCGATGCGCCCGCTCAGGGCCGCCGACGCGATCCGCGCGATCCAGATCAGCAGCCGCTTTCCCGCGGTGCATGGCGCACCGGTGCATTTCGGTGACCCGGCGCTGATTGGCATCGGCGACCTGCAGCGCCCGGACTACGGCGATGCGGTCGAGGTTCTGCCGGACGAAACCCCGGTGTTCTGGGCCTGCGGGGTGACCCCGCAGGAAGCGATCCGCAGCGCCCGGCTGCCCCTGGCCATCGCGCACAAGCCCGGGCACATGCTGATCACGGACATCCCGAACGAGCGCCTGGCGGTTTTCTGAGCATCGATGGCCAGCCTGCGCCGGCCGCACCGTAGAAACCAAGCAACGACATTGGAGACACAGATGACGACCCCAAATGAGCCTGCCCACAGGGCAACGGAACCCCGCAGCGGCTTTCTTTCCTGGTACCACCCGCTGTCCCGGCAGGAAAAACGCACCTTCTGGAGTTGCAAGGTCGGCTACGCACTCGACGCGATGGATACCCAGTTCCTCAGCTTCGTGATTCCGACGCTCATCGCCATCTGGGGAATCACCAAGGCGGACGCCGGGCTGATCGGCACCGCCACCCTGCTGGCGTCGGCGGTCGGGGGCTGGGCGGCCGGCATCCTGTCGGACCGGATCGGCCGGGTGAAGACATTGCAGCTGACCATTCTGTGGTTCGCCTTCTTCACCCTGTTGTGCGGTCTGGCACAGAATTTCGGGCAGTTGCTGGTGGCGCGCGCGCTCATGGGCCTGGGCTTCGGCGGCGAGTGGACCGCCGGCGCGGTGCTCATGGGCGAGATCATCCGCGCCCGGGACCGCGGCAAGGCCGTGGGCCTGGTGCAGGCCGGCTGGGCGCTGGGCTGGGGCCTGTCGGCGCTGCTGTTCGCACTGGTGTTCTCGCTGCTGCCCGCAGAACTCGCCTGGCGCGCGCTGTTCATCATCGGCGTGCTGCCTGCGGTCTTCGTGATCTTCATCCGGCGCTTCGTGCGCGAGCCGGAAATCTATCAACAGCACAAGGCGCACGAATCCGCCGCCCCCGGCACGGCGGCGCGCTTCACCGACATCTTTTCCCGCGATCTGCTCAGCGTCACGCTGCGCGCTTCGCTGCTCACCACCGGCGCGCAGGGTGGCTACTACGCGATCGCCACCTGGTTGCCGACCTTTCTGACGACCGAGCGCCACCTGACCGTGCTGGGCACCGGGGGCTACCTGGCCATGGTGATCGTGGGCTCCTACGCCGGCTACCTGAGCAGCGCCCTGCTGACCGACAGGATTGGCCGCAGGAACAACTTCATTCTGTTCGCGCTGGGTGCGCTGGGCATTGCGCTGACCTATACGAACGTGGTCGTGGGCGACACCGCCATGCTGTTCCTTGGTTTGCCGCTCGGCTTTTTCGCTTCCGGGGTTTTCAGCGGAATGGGCGCTTTCCTGACCGAACTGTTCCCGACGCGGGTGCGCGGCTCCGGCCAGGGGTTTTGCTACAACGTGGGCCGTGCCGTCGGCGCCCTTTTCCCCTTCCTGATCGGCCTGGCCAGCCAGCACATGCCGCTCGGTCATGCGATCGGCGTTTTCGCCGCGATTGCCTACGGTGTGCTGATCCTCGCCGCACTGACGCTGCCGGAGACGCGTGGCAAACAGCTCGAGCCCTGATCTACAGCGCCGGGAAAGGCGATCTCGCCTCCCGCGCCACCGACATCAGAATGCCCAGCGCCAAGCCGAGAACGACCATCGCGGTGCCGCCGTAGCTGATGAAGGGCAGCGGAACGCCCACCACCGGCAGGATTCCGCTGACCATTCCCATGTTCACGAAGGCATAGGTGAAGAAGGTCACCGACACCGCCCCTGCCATCAGCCGCCCGAACAGGCTACTGGCGCCTGCGGCAATGGTCAGACCGCGCCAGACCAGCAGCAGAAAGCAGACGATCAGGAACAGGTTGCCCGCGAGTCCGAATTCCTCGGAGAACGCGGCGAAGATGAAGTCGGTGGTGCGCTCGGGGATGAACTCCAGGTGCGTCTGCGTTCCCGCCATGAAGCCCTTGCCCCAGACACCACCGGAGCCGATGGCGATCATCCCCTGGATGATGTGGAAACCTTTTCCGAGCGGATCGCGGGTCGGATCGAGCAGGGTGCAGATGCGTTGCTGCTGGTAGTCGTGCAGCACCGGCCAGCGCACGCCCTCGGCACACAGCGAGTCCCCCAGCAGCACCAGGGTCAGGATCCCCGCGCCGCCGATCAGCGCGGGCGGGAGAATCAGCCGCCACGACAGGCCCGCAAAGAAGATCACCGACAGACCGGCCACCAGCACGAGCAACGCGGTCCCGAGGTCGGGCTGCTTCATGACCAGCCCGACCGGAAGCGCCAGCAGCAGCCCGGCCGCAACGAAATCCAGCGGACGCAAGGCGCCCTCGCGCTTTTGGAACCACCAGGCGAGCATCAGCGGCATGGCGATCTTCAGGATTTCGCTCGGCTGGATGACGACACCGACGTTCACCCAGCGCTGCGCGCCCTTCTTCGTGATGCCGAACACCGCCACCGCCACCAGCAGCAACACGCCCAGTGCGTACAGTGGCACGGCGCACGCCATGATTTTCTGCGGCGGCACCTGGGCCACCAGGAAGAGAATGGCGCCGGCGATGAGCATGTTGCGCCCATGGTCGGCAAAGCGCGTCCCATGGTCGTAGCCCGAGGAGTACATGCCCAGCAATCCGGCGCAGGCCAACAGGAACACCAGCAGGATGAGGGGCAGGTCGAACCCCCGCAGCAGGGGCGCAAGACGCTGCAAGAGCGTGGGCTGTTCAAATACGTCGGCCATCGCGCGATTATCTTATCGGGCGACCCGGGAGGATCGACTGCGCGCAGCAGCGCCCGCGGGCAAACCGTGCATCCGGCGCTGCCGCGCATTTTGCGCAAGAAAACTTCTTCCGGGCATGCTCGGCGCCTACACTTCCTGCCCATGGAAATCTGGATGCACCAACTGCTCGAATGGCTGGCGCTGCCGCAGTTCGGCCTGAGCACGGTGTTTGCCGTGTCGTTCGTCTCGGCCACGCTGCTGCCACTGGGATCGGAGCCCGCAGTCTTTGGCCTCGTGAAGATCAACCCCGATCTGTTCTGGCCCGCCATCTTCGTGGCCACGGCAGGCAACACGCTCGGAGGTGGCCTGAGCTGGTGGCTGGGCCTGGGCGCGCACAAGGTGCTCGACAAGGTCCGCAGGAATGCCACCGAGACCCGGGCGCTGAACTGGCTCAGGCGCTTTGGCGCCCGTGCCTGCCTGCTGAGCTGGCTGCCCATGGTGGGTGACCCGCTGTGCGCCGTGGCGGGCTGGCTGAAGCTGCCGTTCTGGCCCTGCCTGGCCTATATGGCCGTGGGCAAATTTTTCCGCTACCTGATCATGACCTGCGTGCTGCTGTACTTCATGCCGGGGAATCTGCGGCCATAGCCCCTGGCTTGCAGCGCGCGCCCGAGGGGCTGATCGCAGGCAGCGCAAGGTCAGACGTGCGCGGCACGCAGGCGGATCGAGAAATCGCGCAGCACGGCAACGCCGCTTTCTTCTGCGCGGCGGCACCAGGCCTGCAGGTCTGCCGTGAGCTGCGCGCGCGACTGCGCGGTGTCGCTCCACAACTGGCGCAGTTCCTCCCGCATGGTCACCAGCTTGTCGAGCGCAGGGTACGCGGCGCGTACCTGCGCGAGTTGCGGCAGGGCCCCGGCCGGAACCTTCTCCGCATCGCGGTGCAACCAGCGCCTGGCGGCCTTGAGGACCGAAGCGTCGGCCTGGCGCGCCTGCAGCGCGGCGATTTCCTCCTTGCACACCCGGCGGATACCGCGTGCGTAGCCGGCCATCACCTCGTAGCGGTTGGCAATCAGGGCTTCCAGGGTTTTTTCATCGGCAACGGGCCTGAGCTCGCCGAGTTGCAGCTTGGGCGGCACCTTGCGGACCGTGGCCCAACCGACTTTGCGCAGCATGCGGATGTAGACCCAGCCGAGGTCGAACTCAGCGCGCCGGACGGAAAACTTCGCCGAAGTGGGGTAGGTGTGGTGGTTGTTGTGCAGTTCTTCGCCGCCAATGAGGATTCCCCAGGGAAGGATATTCGTACTCGCGTCGCGCACTTCAAAGTTGCGATAACCCCAGTAGTGCCCCACGCCGTTGACCACGCCGGCCGCCCAGAACGGAATCCAGAGCATCTGCACGGCCCACACGGTCGCGCCGAGCGCGCCGAACAGGGCCAGGTTCAGAATCAGCATCAGGCCCACGCCTTGCCAGTCGTAGCGGGTGTAGACATTGCGCTCCAGCCAGTCGTCCGGCGTGCCGTGGCCGAATTGCCGGATGGTTTCCTGGTTCCCGGACTCGGTGCGGTACAGCTCGGCGCCACGCCACACCACGGTTCGCAGTCCGCGCGTCTGGGGGCTGTGGGGGTCGTCCGGGCTCTCGCACCGGGCGTGGTGCTTGCGATGGATGGCGACCCACTCCTTGGTCACCATGCCCGTGCCGAGCCACAGCCAGAAGCGGAAGAAATGCGCGGGAATCGCGTGCAGCCACAGCGCCCGGTGCGCCTGCGCGCGGTGCAGGAAGATCGTGACCGCCGCAATGGTGACGTGCGTCGTCGCCAGGGTGTACAGAACGACCTGCCACCAATCCAGGCGCCACAGGCCATGGCCCAGCCAGTCGATGGCGGCGTTCAGTACGGCCCAATCGGGTAGCAGCATATGTGCGCAAAAGCCTTATGAGAGCCGTCGATTGTGACATGCCCCGGGGCGCCCAGGGTTTTGCGCTGGTCTGAAGCGCCGCGCAGGATCGCCCTGTTGGTTTCCACATGCGTCGGCTGCCCGGCAAAAGAGCAGCGCCACCCCGGTCATGTCACGGAAGTGTCACGTCAAATTGTCACAATCGCTGACATGCTGTTGAAAAAAACGGAAAAAGCCCGTCTGGAGCTCTCACCCGGCATGCGCACCCTGAGCCTGCGCGAACGCTCGCTGTTGTTGCTGGCGCAGGACAAGCCGCTGTGCGAGTTGCAGGCCATGTACGACGGCGGCGGAGCGCAGATCGTCGAAAGCCTTTTGCGCCAGGGCTACCTCACGGCCAGTTTCGTTCGGAAGCCCAAACCCGGCAGCCCTGCGCGCTCGTTGGCCGGTGCGCGCATGTACCTGTTCGACATCTGCGAGCGGCTGTTTGCGCGCCGCGACCCCGCGCAGGCGCAGCATTTTCGTGAGGCACTGCGCGCCGCCAAGGACCCTGTGGGAATGCTCGACGTGGGCAACGCCCTGTTTGAAGAAGTCACTCTGGCCGCTGGCGCAGAGCGCGCCGCCGCCCTGCGGGAGCGGTTCAGGCGCTTGCTGCCCCACGGCGTCGTGCACCACGAGAGCGTTTGAATCGGGCAGGCCCCGTCCGGGAACGGTGCTTCAGGGCCCGATCTGTTCCACCCACTGCGCAAGCTCGTCCGCCAACTGCGTTGACGCCTGGACCAGCGCAGCCACCCCGCCCACGGCGTCCGCCGAGCCTGCGGGCCGTTGCACGCTGAATACGCGCTGCCCGCGCAGCGTTTCGCCCACGGGGCCGCGTTCGATCAGCGTGGCGCGCAGCTGGACCACGGCAGCGCTTTCGGTCGGGCTGCTGAACCGTTGGCTGAATTCCTCCAACTCCACGCGCAGCACCAGCGGCAGCCTGCCGCCCTGGGGGAGCGTGTCGCGCACCGGCGCCCCTGCGTCGTCGTCCCGGAGGATGGCGCGGCGCTGGCCAAGCCGTTCGCGCAGGCGTTGCTGCAGCAATTGCGCCGGCGGCTGGCTCCAGCGCGCCTGGCTGTAAGCGTGCAGCTGTCGGGCATCGGCGTAGGCCAGGCGGTAGAGCACGGCGCTGCTGCCCTCGGGCAGACCGGGTGCCTGCACGTCGGCCAGCGCCAACGCGGGCAGCGGTGCGCGCTGCTCGGCCGGCGCCGCAACCACGGAGCCGGGGCCGAAGTCGTAGTGCACGGGGCGCACGGGCGCGTCCAGCAGTGTCGAGCAGCCGCTGAGCGCCGGGAGGACGAGCCATCCCAGGCGGACGATTCTTCCTGCGCCGCAACCAGGTTTTTTTGCCGCTGTGTTTTGCATGGCGTTCATGGGGCTCTCTCAGGGCTGCGCAAAGCCGGGCTCGCCGGGGCCGGGCGGGACGTGACCCGTTCCCCGCAGGAGTATCTGCGGGTTGTCGCCGATTCCACCTGCGGCATGGCCGATCTGGCGTGCGGCGCGGGCCGTGGCGTCCGCCGCGCGGCCCACGCGCGGCAGCGTGCTCGTACTGAGTTGCTCGGCGGCGCGGGCCAGGGAGCGGGCGCCGACGCTGATCTGATCGATGGCGCCGCCTTCTGCGTCGAGGCGCTGCCGGGTCCTGCCCAGGTCCGCGGTCAGGGTGGATACGCTGGCGGCGGCCTGCTGCAACGTTTCCAGGGTCTGGCGTACGTCGCCGGCGAGCGGGGGCAGCGCGGCGAGTGCCGGATCGAGGCCCTGGGTGACGCTGGCGTCGAGCCGCCGGGTGAGCGTATCGACACTGCCCGCGGCTTGACCAATGCGCTCCAGCGCCGTGCGCAACCGCTGCTGGTTCTCGTCGCCGAGCATCTCGTTCAGGCGGCTCGCGGCTTCTGCCACCTGGCTCAGCGTGTCGGGCGCCTGCTCGGCGAGTCGGCCAAAGGGCGAGGGCTTGAGCCGCAGGCGCGGCAGGTCGCCGGGGCCCGGTGGCAGCGCGGGGTAGGGTTTGTCGGCGTCGTCGAGCAGCACGTGCGACAGGCCCGTGACGCCCTGGTAGCCGAGCATGGCGTAGGTGTTGAGGCCGATGGGCGCCTGCTTGTCGACGGCGATGCGGATCAGCACGTTGCCGCTGACCTTCGGGTCAAAGCCGATGTGCGTGACCTTGCCCACGGCCACGCCCTTGTAGCGCACGGCAGCCTGGGGCTGCAAGCCGCTGACGCCGTCCTCGGTGGAGATCTCGTAGTGCACGTAGGCGGCGACGTCGCGCGTGAGCCAGACGGTCAGCCCCACCAGCAAGGCGCTGACCAGCAGCACGAAGATGCCCGCAGCGAGGGCGTGTGATTTGTTTTCCATCAGATGGGTTCCTTGTCTGCCGCGCTGGCCTGCACAGGGGCCATGGCGCGCCGGCCGCGCTCGCCCATGAAAAACTGCGCGATGAAGGGGTGCGCGCACTGCGCGACCGTGCGCGGCGCTCCGCTGGCGATGACTTTCTTTTCGGCCAGCACGGCGACGCGGGTACTGAGCGCGAACAGGGTGTCCAGATCGTGCGTGACCATGACCACGGTCAGGCCCAGCGCCGCGTGCAGCGCGCGCAGCAGCGCGCAGAAGTCGTCGGCGCTGTTCGGGTCCAGCCCCGCAGTGGGCTCGTCGAGCAGCAGCAGCGGCGGGTCCATGATGAGCGCGCGCGCCAGCGCCACGCGCTTGACCATGCCGCCGGACAGGTCCGCCGGCATGCGCGCGGCGTGCCCGGGTTCGAGCCCCACCATGCGCAGCTTGACCAGCGCCGCGTCGCGCACCAGGTCGTCGGGCAGCGTGCCCTGCTCGCGCAGCGCAAAGGCCACGTTGTCGAGCACGTTGAAGGCGGAAAACAGCGCGCCGTGCTGGAACAGCATTCCCACGCGGCTTGCGGCGCCCGCGCGCCCGATCTCGCGGGCGGGGCGCCCGAGCACCGTGACCTGACCGCGCGTGGGCTGGGTCAGGCCCAGGATCTGGCGCAGCAGCACCGTCTTGCCGGTGCCCGAGCCCCCCACCAGCGAGAGCATTTCGCCGCGCTGCACACGCAGTTGCAGGTCCTGGTGCACGGTGAAGGCTGCGTCGCCCTTGCCGAAGCAGGTCCACAGGCCCTGCACGTCGACCACGGGCGGCTCGTGCGCCGCTGCGGGTTCGGCCGGCGCGACCTGCTGGAGCGGGGTGCTGTCGGGCATTGCCTGGAGCCGTCCGCCAAAGCCTGACGACACACCGTCCCCGCTTACTCGCCCAGGTAGGCGGCGCGCACCTTGGGGTCGTTCAGCAGGTCCCGGCCGGCCCCGGTCATGGTGATGAGTCCGGACTCCATCACGTAGCCGCGGTCGGCGATCGCCAGCGCGCGGCTCGCGTTCTGCTCGACCAGCAAGATGGTCACGCCCAGCGCGTAGACCTCGCGCACCACCTCGAAGATCTTGTCCACCATGAGCGGCGACAGCCCCATCGAGGGCTCGTCGAGCAGCAGCAGCTTGGGTCGGCCCATCAGCGCGCGGCCCATGGCCAGCATCTGCTGCTCGCCGCCCGACAGGGTTCCGGCGAACTGCCCCCGGCGCTCGCGCAGGCGCGGGAAGATGCCGAACACCTTCTCGATGTCGGCCAGGATCCCGGCCTTGTCGCTGCGCGTATAGGCGCCCATCTGCAGGTTCTCGGTGATGCTCATGCGGGAGAATACGCCGCGGCCCTCGGGAACCATCACCAGGCCCTTCCCGGCCAGTTCCCACGCGCCCCGGCCGGCTATTCCCGCGCCCAGGTATTCGATCTCGCCCTGGTTCATGGCCAGGATGCCGGTGATGGCCTTCATGGTGGTGGTCTTGCCGGCGCCGTTGGAGCCGATGAGCGAGACCAGCTCGCCCGCGCGCACCTCGAAATCCACACCCTTGACGGCCTGTATTGCGCCGTAGGCCACCTTCAGGCCCTTGACCCGCAGCAGCAACTCGCTGGATTTTTCGGTCATGCTCAATGTCCTCCGGTGCCCAGGTAGGCGGCGATGACTTTCTCGTCCTTCTGCACGGCGGCGGGCGTGCCCTCGGCAATCTGCCTGCCGTAGTCGAGCACCGTCACGCGGTCGCACAGGCCCATCACCAGCTTCACGTCGTGCTCGATGAGCAAGATGGTGCGGTTGTCGTTGCGGATGCGGTCGATCAGCTCGCGCAGTTGCAGTTTCTCGGTGGCGTTCATTCCGGCGGCGGGCTCGTCGAGCGCGATCAGCTGGGGGTCGGTGGCCAGCGCGCGGGCGATCTCCAGGCGGCGCTGGTCGCCGTAGCTCAGGGTGCGCGCCTTGTAGTCGGCAAACTTGCTGATGCCGACGTAGTCGAGCAGTTCCCGGGAGCGCCCGGCAATCGCCTGCTCTTCCTGCCGGAAGCGCTTGGTGCGCAGCACCGCGCCGAGCAGGCCCGAGCGGGTGCGGATATGGCGCCCGACCATCACGTTCTCGAGCGCCGTCATGTCGGGAAACAGGCGGATGTTCTGGAACGTGCGGGCGATTCCGGCCTTCGCCACCTCGTGCACTGCGGCGGGCTTGTAGGCCCGGCCGGCGAGCTCGAAGCTGCCGTCGTCGGGGCTGTACAGGCCGGTGATCACGTTGAAGAACGTGGTCTTGCCGGCGCCGTTGGGGCCGATCAGGCCGTAGACCTGACCGCGCTCGATGCAGACCCCCACCCCGCAAAGGGCTTGCAGGCCGCCAAAACGCTTGGAAACGCCGCTCACACGCAGCACTACCTCGCCCGCCGGATTCTTGCTGTGCTCTTCCATGCTCTTGCCTCCGCGGGGTTCAGGTCTTGCGCGCCAGGCTCTTGCCGTGCTCGGGAACCGGCCACAGGCCCCGGGGCCGCAGCAGCATGATGCTGATCATGGCCAGCGCAATGAGCAGCTGGCGCAGGATTGCCGAGTCCAGACGCCCGTCCGTCATCGCCTGCAACGGGCCGGCCACGTAGCGCAGCACCTCGGGCAGCGCCGACAGCAGCACGGCGCCCAGGATCACGCCGGGCAGGTGCCCGATGCCGCCGAGAACCACCATGGCGACGATCATGATCGACTCCATCAGGCCGAACGACTCGGGCGAGACGAAGCCCTGGAAGGCGCTGAACATGGCGCCCGAGACACCGCCGAACGAGGCGCCCATGGCAAAGGCCAGCAGCTTCATGTTGCGGGTGTTGATGCCCATGGCCTTGGCGGCGATCTCGTCCTCGCGGATGGCCATCCAGGCGCGGCCGATGCGCGAGTCCTGCAGGCGCTGGCAGATGACGATCGAGACCAGCACCAGGGCCAGGAACAGGTAGTAGTACAGCGTGACCGAGCTGAGGTCGAAGCCGAACAATTCCAGTGGCCGGCCCAGGTCCAGACCAAAGATCTTGACCGAGTCGATCTGGCCCAGGCCCTTGGGCCCATTCGTCAGGTTCACGGGGTGGTCCAGGTTGTTCAAAAAGATGCGGATGATTTCGCCGAAGCCCAGCGTGACGATCGCCAGGTAGTCCCCGCGCAGCTTCAGCGTGGGCGCGCCCAGCAGCGCCCCGAAGAACGCCGCAAGCATCGCCGCCAGCGGTATCACGAGCCACAGCGAGGTGTGCAGGCCGTTCGGGAACATCGCGGCGAAGGCGGGAAAAGTTTCCGCCAGGTGCGGCGAAGCCATGAGCGCGAACAGGTACGCGCCCACGGCGTAGAAGGCCACGTAGCCCAAGTCCAGCAGGCCGGCGTAGCCGACCACGATGTTCAGGCCCAGCGCGAGCAGCACGTACAGCAGCGCCAGGTCGGCGATGCGCACCCAGGCGTTGCCAAAGGATTGCAGGATCAGCGGCAGCACGAGCAGCGCGGCGGCGCCGATGATCCAGCGGGTTTTGCCGTATTTCATGGTGCGGGGCTCCTCAGGCGCGATCGGCCACGCGCTCACCGAGCAGACCCGAGGGGCGCAGGGTCAGGATGATGATGAGCACGATGAACGCAAAAATGTCAGTGTAGTGGCTGCCCAGCAGACCGCCCGTGAGCGTGCCGATGTAGCCCGAACCGATGGCCTCGATCAGGCCCAGCAGGATGGCGCCGACCACGGCGCCGGTCAGGTTGCCGATGCCGCCGAACACCGCCGCCGTGAAAGCCTTCAGCCCCGGCAGAAAGCCCATGGTGTGCTGCACCGTGCCGTAGTTGGACGCGTACATGATCCCGGCGATCGCGGCCAACACGGCGCCGATGATGAAGGTGGCGGAGATCACCATGTCCGGCCGCACGCCCATGAGCGCGGCGACGCGCGGGTTCTCCGCCGTGGCGCGCATCGCGCGGCCCAGGCGGGTGTAGTTCACCAGGTACACCAGCGTGGCCAGGGCCACGGCCGTGACGCCCAGAATCAGGATCTGCGTGGGCGTGATGTACGCGCCGCCGACCTCGAAGGGCGTGCTCGGCAGCAGCGTGGGGTAGGACTTGTAGTTCGGCTTCCAGATGATCATCGCCAGCGTCTGCAGCAGGATCGACATGCCGATGGCGGTGATCAGCGGAGCCAGCCGCGGGCTGTTGCGCAAGGGCCGGTAGGCGATTTTTTCGATCGCGAAGTTGAGCGCCGCTGCGACCACGCAGGCGCTGATGGTCGCGAGCAGCAGGATGAGCCAGCCGGGCGCGCCGGGCATGGCCGCCTGCATCATCCCGATGCAGCTCCAGCTGGTCAGCGCGCCGACCATGAGCACCTCACCGTGGGCAAAATTGATCAGCTGGATGATGCCGTACACCATCGTGTAGCCCAGGGCTATCAAGGCGTACATGCTGCCGAGGACCAGGCCATTGATGATCTGTTGGAGCAAGATGTCCATTTGAGGGGGTCTCCTTTGTCCGTTTCTCGTCCGTTGTGCACCCGGCGCGGGCATCGGGATCGCCGCACCCTGCCGGTTTTCCTGTGTAGCAAAAAACCCGCCAGGGATCAGGGATACCACCGTCACCGTGCGGGCTTGCGCGCCTGATTGTAGCGAGACACCACCGGCCCCGCCGCAGGGGATTCCCCTTGGCTGGCGCATGCTCGCAGGCCGTCAGGAATCCCCGCCGCCATCGTCCGCGCCGCCGGCCGACGCATTGCGCGCCTGCAGCGCGCGCATCTTCTGCGCGATCTTGATCTCCAGGCCCCGCTCCACGGGCTGGTAGAAACCAGGCGCGGGCATGCCTTGCGGCAGGTAGTTCTCACCGGCGGCGAAGCCCCCCTCCTCGTCGTGCGCGTAGCGGTAGCCCCGGCCGTAGTCGAGCGTCTTCATGAGCCGCGTGGGCGCGTTGCGCAAATGCAGGGGAACGGGGCGTGTGCCGTCCTTTGCGACCCAGGCGCGCGCGGCGTTGTAGGCCGTGTAGACCGCGTTCGACTTCGGCGCCACGGCCAGATACAGCACGCATTCGGCGAGCGCCAGTTCGCCCTCGGGGCTGCCCAGGCGCTCGTAGACCTCGCTGGCGTCCAGCGCCAGGCGCAGCGCGCGCGGATCGGCCAGGCCCACGTCCTCGGCCGCCATGCGCACCAGGCGGCGCGCCATGTAGCGCGGGTCGGCGCCACCGTCGAGCATGCGCACCAGCCAGTACAGCGCCGCGTCGGGGTCCGATCCGCGCACCGACTTGTGCAGCGCGCTGATGGTGTCGTAGAACTGCTCGCCCCCCTTGTCGTAGCGCCGCATGCGCTCGCCCAGCACCTCGAGCAGCCAGGCGTCGCTGATCTGCTCGCGCTGCTGCTGCGTCGCAGCCATGGACAGGGTTTCGAGCGTGTTCAGCAGGCGGCGGGCGTCGCCGTCCGCGTACGCCGTCAAGCGCTCGATCGCCGCGTCTTCCACCGCCGGCAGCGCGTCCGCCGCCTGCGCCAGCACCATGATCTGGCGCAAATCCTGCACGGACAGCGGTTGCAGCACGTAGACGGCGGCGCGCGAGAGCAGCGCGGAGTTGACCTCGAAAGAGGGGTTCTCGGTGGTCGCGCCGATGAAGGTGAACAGCCCGCTTTCCACGTGCGGCAGGAAGGCGTCCTGCTGGCTCTTGTTGAAGCGGTGCACCTCGTCGACGAAGACGATGGTGCGCTGGCGCATCAGCCCGTCGCGCGCGGCCTCGGCGCGCTCGACCGCCTCGCGGATGTCCTTGACCCCGCCGAGCACGGCGCTGATGCTGATGAACTGCGCGTCGAACGCGCCGGCCATCAGGCGCGCGATGGTGGTCTTGCCCACGCCCGGCGGACCCCAGAGGATGCAGCTGTGCGGGCGCCCCGATTCAAACGCGAGCCGTAGCGGCATTCCCGCGCCCAGCAGGTGCTGCTGGCCGACCACCTCGCCCAGGGCACGCGGGCGCAGCCGCTCGGCCAAGGGCTGGTGCAGGCAGGAGGCGGCGGTCGGTTTGGTCATCAGAAATCCCGAGGGCATGGTTATACCGATTGTTCACCACCGCCGGCATCGCACGACAATGGCCGACCATTCGCCGCACAGGAGAGAGCGCCATGCCGCTTCGCATCGTCCAACTCGGCAGCCCCCGGATCGACGGCGAAGGCGTGCGCATCGGCGCCGTGCGCCGGCCGCCGCGCGGGGTGCCCAAGGCGCAATTTGCGCTGCAGGACTGGTACGACGTGTGGTACCCCAACCTCGCGCCCAGCGCCGAGACCGTCAAGCAGGCCCAGCAGGCCTCCAGCCCGCGCGCATGGGAAGCCTTCGGCAAAAAATACCGCAGCGAAATGGCCACACCGGAGCAGCGCCACACGCTGGCGCTGCTGGCCCGTCTGTCGCACGACGCGTATTTTTCCGTGGGCTGTTACTGCGAGGATGCGACGCGCTGCCACCGCTCCATCCTGCGCGACCTGCTCGCCGAAGCCGGGGCCCAGTGGGCGTAGCGCCCGCCGCCGGGCCTGTCCCGGGAGGGCCATGGGCCATGGGGTTTCCCAGGTTGCGACACGCGCTTACAGAATGCGTAATTGCCGCCCATGCAAAGAGCACAGACTCGTGTCATGTCCCCCTCCCCCGCCGCCGCCCTGCTGGTCCAGGCCCAGGGCATTGCCAAGTGCTTCAACGGCGTGCCGGCGTTGCGCGACGGGCGTCTGACGCTGCGCGCCGGTTCGGTGCATGCGCTGTGCGGCGGCAATGGCGCGGGCAAGTCGACCTTGCTGAACATCCTGATGGGCCTGCTGCGCCGCGACGCGGGAACGATGCAGGTCGATGGCGTCGCCGTCGATTTCAGCAGCCCGGCCGAAGCGCTGGCGGCGAAGATTTCCATCATCACGCAGGAACTGTCGCCGATTCCCGGGATGACCGTGGCCGAGAACATCTTTCTCGGCCGCGAGCCGCGCAGGGCCGGCGTAGTGATCGACTACGCACGGCTGTTCGCGCAGGCCGGCGCGCTGCTGCAGCGGCTGCGCTTTGGCATCGATCCGCGCGCGCCCATGCATCGGCTGAGCCTGGCGCAGACGCAGTTGGTGGAGATCGCCAAGGCCTTCAGCCACGCGAGCCGCGTTCTCATCATGGACGAGCCGACCTCGGCCATCGGCGAGCAAGAGGTTGAAACGCTGTTTCGTGCCATCCGGGAAGTCACGGCGCAGGGCGCGGGCGTGGTCTATGTGTCGCACCGCTTGTCGGAGGTTTTCGCCATCGCCGACAGCTACACCGTGCTGCGCGACGGCGGCTTCGTCGAGGCCGGGCGGCTGGCCGACATCGACCGCCGCCACTTGGTGCGCCAGATCGTCGGGCGCGAATTGCAGAGCACGGCGCGCGAGCACAGGGCCCGCACTGCGCCGGCGCTGCTCTCGGTCCAGGGGCTGGGGCGCGCCGGCGAGTTCGACGCCATCAGCCTGCAGGTCGCCCCCGGTGAAGTGCTCGGAATCTATGGCTTGATGGGCTCGGGGCGCAGCGAATTCCTGCACTGCGTCTACGGCATCACCACGCCCGACAGCGGTTCGGTGCGGCTGGGCGGGAAGCCCCTGCCAGTCGGCCAGCCGCACCAGGCGATACGCCAGGGCCTGGCGCTGGTGACCGAGGACCGCAAGGCCACCGGACTGGTGCTGACTTCGTCGGTGGCCGACAACGTGAGCCTGGCGGCATTGCCTGCGCTGACCCGCGCCGGCGTGGTGCAGCGCAGCCGCGAGCGCGCTCTGGTGGCCAGCATGGTGGAGCGCCTGCGCATCCGGCTGGCGACGCCGCGCATGGCCGTCTCGGGCCTGTCCGGGGGCAACCAGCAAAAGGTGGTGCTTGCGCGCTGCCTGGCGACCCGGCCGGTCTGCCTGCTGTGCGATGAGCCCACGCGCGGCATCGACGAGGGCGCCAAGCGCGAGGTCTATGCGCTGCTCGAAGCATTCACCGCCCAGGGCGGCGCGGTGATCGTGGTCTCGTCCGAAGCGCCCGAACTGCTGGCCCTGAGCGATCGCATCGCCATCTTCAGAAAGGGCCGGCTGGCACAGACCGTTGCGATCGCCGATGCCACGCAGGAAGAATTGCTGCACCTTGCCTCCTGAGAGCCCCCCATGTCCACGCCAGCCGCCACCACACACGCAGCACCCCCCATCGACGCCAGGCCGCAGCCGCGCTGGCGCCATCTGCTGGCCGACTACGGCATCTTCATCGCCTTTGCCGTGCTCTGCATGGTCCTGGGCATCGTGGAGGAGAGCTTCCTGACCTGGGGCAACTGGGTCAACGTGCTGCGCCAGACTTCGATCAACGCCATCTTGGCGATCGGCATGACCTGCGTCATCCTGACCCGGGGCATTGACCTGTCGGTGGGATCGCTGCTGGCGTTCTCCGGCTTGGTCGCGGCCAGCTTCGCCAGCGGCAGCAGCGCCAACCTGCCGCTCGCGCTGGCCGCGGGGCTGGGCGCCGGCTTGCTGCTGGGAATGCTCAACGGCGCGCTGGTGGCGCGGCTCTCGGTGCAGCCCTTCGTGGTCACGCTGGGCATGCTGAGCGTGGCCCGCGGGCTGACCTTCATCTACAACGACGGCATGCCGATCGCGGGTCTGGCACCGTCCATGCGTTTCATCGGCCAGGGCATGGTCGGCGACCTGCCGGTGCCGGTATTGATTCTGGCCGTCACCTTCGCGCTGTTCTGGTTCATCCTCAAATACACGGCCTTTGGCCGGTACATCTACGCCGTCGGCGGCAACGAGAAGAGCGCGCGCACCAGCGGCATCCGCACGAAGTGGGTGATCTTCTGGGTGTACGCGATCTCGGGCCTGCTGTCGGCGCTGGCCGGGATCATTCTTGCCGCGCGCACCACCTCGGCGTTGCCGCAGGCCGGCGTGGCGTACGAGCTCGACGCGATCGCCGCCGTCGTCATCGGCGGCACCAGCCTCACCGGCGGCGTCGGCACGCTCACCGGAACGCTGGTCGGGGCCCTGATCATCGGCGTCATCAACAACGGCTTGGACCTGCTGGGCGTGTCCTCGTACTACCAGCAGGTCATCAAGGGCGTGATCATCGTGGCGGCCGTGCTGCTCGATGCGTCGCGCAAGAAGCAGGCCTGAGACCTGCCTATCCCGCGAAAAAACCCAAGGAGCACAGATTGAAAAAACCACCCGCCGCGCTGCACTGGCGCTGGCACTTTCCCTGCTCGCCACCGGGCCCGCGCTGGCCCAGCAGGCGGCGAAGAAAGCCTACAAGATCGGCGCTGCGGTGTACGGCCTGAAGGCCGAGTTCATGCAACTGTGGGTCCATGCGCTCAAAGAACACCCGCTGGTCAAGGACGGCAGCGTCAAGCTCACGGTGTTCGACGGCAAGTACGACGCGCTGACGCAGAACAACCAGTTCGAGACCATGATCACGCAAAAGTACGACGGCATCCTGTTCGTGCCCATCGACGTACAGGCCGGCGCCGAGGCCGTGTCCAAGGCGAGCCAGGCGAACATCCCGGTGGTGGGATCGAACGCCCGCGTGAACAGCGACAAGCTGTTGTCGTACGTCGGATCGAACGACGTGATCGCCGGCGAAATGCAAGCCGAGGCGGTCATCCGGGCCATGGGCGGCAAGGGCAACGTGGTGATCCTCGAAGGCCCGATCGGACAGTCGGGGCAGATAGAGCGGCGCCGGGGCAACCAGAACACGCTGGCGCAATACCCCAACGTGAAATTGCTGGAAATGAAGACCGCAAACTGGTCGCGCGCCGAGGCGTTGGCGTTGACCGAAAACTGGCTCACGGCGCATGCCGGCAAGATCAACGGCATCATCGGCCAGAACGACGAGATGGCGCTCGGCGCGATCGAGGCCGTGAAGGCCAAGGGCATCGATCCCAAGAGCATTCCCACCGCCGGCATCGATGGCGTCAGCGACGCATTGCGCGCGGTCAAGGTCGGCACCATGGTCAGCGTGCTGCAGGACGCCAACGCGCAGGCCCAGGGTTCCCTCGACGTGCTGCTGCGCAAGCTGATCGGCGCTGATTACAAGCCGCGCGCGGCCCTCTGGACGCAGTACGGCACCGCGGGGCTGAAGTGGGACGACGGCGCGGCCCGGGTCTACAACATTCCATGGACCCCGATCACGCCGCAGAACGCCGACGTGCTGCTGGCGCAGCGCAGGTAATGGAGATTCCCCTGCTGCGTCAGGCGCGCACCGTGCCCAGCATGCTCGCCGACGCAGGCGCCTACTTGGCCGGCGCACAGTGCGCCAAGCCCATGCGCGCAGCATGCAAGCCCTGCACCATGAAGCCATGCGCGTGCAGCGCCAGGTCCATTCCGTCGCCCCACAGATTGCGCCAGATGGCCAGCGCGTTGGAGAGCTCCTCGTTGACCACGGTCGAAGAGAAACTTTCAAAGGTGACCACGCCCTGGTAGTCGATCAGCGCCAAGGCCTTGAAGAATTGCGCGAAGTCGATCGTGCCCGAGCCGAGGTAGCCGCGATGGCTCTCACCGATATGCACGTAGCCGAGTTGCTCCCGGCAGGCCAGCACGGGCTGCATGAAATCGACTTCTTCGATGTTCATATGGTAGGTGTCCAGGTGGACCTTCACGTTCGGGGCGCCCACTGCGTCGATCATCGCGAGCGCCTGGGTGGATGTGTTGAGCAAGTTGCTCTCGTAGCGGTTCACGACCTCGAGGCCCAGGGTGACGCCGCGCTCGCCCGCGAACGCGGCCACCCGTTTCACCGCAGCGACTGCATTGCGACGCCCTTGCACGGTGCAGGGATGCGCGTACTTGGCCATCGCGCCATACAGGATGCCGCCGAAGTAATGGCCCCCGAGGGCATGGGTGATCGAGACGCCTTCCTCCAGCAGCGCCACACCCCGGGCCACCACGTGCGGATCCTCACTCGACACGTCGGCCGCAAACGTCAGTCCCCGCGAGCAGCCGACTTGCAGCCCGTGCTCTTGCAGCAGATCGCGGGTCAGGGCCAGGTCCATGAGCTGGGAGCCGTGCAGGGAGAGTTCGATCAGGTCGTAGCCCGCGCGGCGCGTTTGGCTGATGACCCGGCGGGTGGATTCGGGGCCGAGGTCACCGGCCCAGACAAGTGCGTGGATACCGAGCGGATTCATGAAAAGGCTCCTTGGGGCAATGCGTGGAAGGACAGAGGAAAAAGGGGTCAACAGGAATGCAATGCGTCAATCCGCAGGGGCGGTGTCCGGCGCGGGCGCGCGCTGCTCGCGCCGGCGCTCCGCCAGGTAGCGGACCGCCATCACGCCCACCATGGTTGCGCCCCACATGGCCTGGGTCAGCTGCGCGTTGACGCCCAGCAGGTTCACGCCACTGGAGATGACCTGCAGCACCAGCAGCGCGACAAACAGGCCAGACACCTTGCCGAAGCCGCCAAATGGATCCACGCCGCCCAAAACGGCCGCCAGCACGGTGACCAGCAGATAGGACTGGGCGTAGCCAGCGCTCGCGGAATTGAAGCGGGCCATCATCAGGATCGCCGCGATCCAGCAGAGCAGGGTCGAGAGCGTGTAGACGCCGATCAGCACGTGGCGCGTGTTCACGCCGCAATAGCGCGTCGCCTCCAGGTTCGAGCCCAGCATGTAGACAGCCAGCCCATACCGCGTGCGCCCCAGGTAGATGGCGAGCAGCACGGACGCGCCCATGAAGATCCAGAAAGGCAGCGGGATCCCGAAGAAGGCCAACGACCCGATCATCTGGAATTCCTCGGGGAAGCCCGCGATCGGCTTGCCGCGGGTGAGCCACACGCACACCCCGTTCACCAAGGACATCGTGCCCAGGGTCACGAGGATCGGGTGCGCCTGCATATTCGCCACGAGCCAACCCGAGAGCACCCCGACGACCAGGCACAGCAAGCCGCCCAGCAGCATTGCCACGGCGATCGCCAGACCGACCTGTCCGCCAAAGTCCCCCAGGCCGCCGGTGAGCACCCAGGCCATCGCCAGAGCGGCCATATTGGTGCTGGCAATGATCGCCAAGTTGATGCCGCCGCTGATCAAGGGCAGCAGCATGGCCAAGGCGAGCAGGCCCAGCTCGGGCACCTGCAGCAGAATCGATTCGACCGTCTGCCACGTGGGGAAACGGTCCGGCAGCGCAATCGAAAAGCCCGCGCACAGGAGCAGCAACAGCGCCAGCAAACCGCCCGGCCCGCCGCTGCGCAGCCAGGCATGCGTCCGGATGCGGCGGGAAGACCCGGCAGCAGAAGCCGACAACGCGGGATCGGGCATGTCCATGGTGCTCGGGCGCTCCCGCAGTCAAGCGATGGCGTCCCTGGGGCGCCGATGCTTGCGCCCGGTGGCTGCGGCAGACGCCAGCACCACCAAGCCCAGCAATACCTGGAAGAAGTAGGGCGAGATCCCCATGAGGTTCAAGCCGTTTCGCAGCACGGCCAGGAGCACGATGCCCAGCAGCACGCCGCCCACCGTTCCGGTGCCGCCCGTGAGGCTCGCGCCCCCCAGGACGGCCGAGGCCAGCACGAACAACTCGCCCCCGACCAGCGCATTCGGAACCGATTCGCCAACGCGATGGGCCTGGACAAGGCCCGCCAGGGCGGCCAGCAGGCCGAGGTAGCCGTAGGCGAACAGGTGCACGGCCAAGAGGCGCACCCCCACGCGGCGCGCTGCTTCCGGATTGCCGCCAACGGCGTGGACCTGCCGTCCCAGTGCCGTGCGGTTCAGCAGCCAGGCGGTGAGCGCCGCCACGACCAGCAGCACCAGAATCGGCAGGGTCACGCGCACCGTGGTGTCGCCCTCGCCGCTCCACTGCCAGAGCACGACGGGGTCGCTCCACCAGGCGGGCAGGTCATAAATCGAGCGTCCGCCGGTGAAGTACATGAGCAAGGCGAAGTACAGGCTCATGGTGGAGATGGTGATGATGATCGAGGTCGCACGCAGCCTGTCGATCAGCAGGGCATTCAAGCCCCCGAGCAGCGCTCCGGTGAGCAGATTCGCGGCGATCACCAGGGGCATCGGCCAGTGCGCCCGGGTCGCCAGATACCCCGCAAGGTACTGCGCCACGGACGCTGTGGCAGCAAACGAGATGTCGATGCCACCGACCACCAAGACCACCAACAGGCCAATGGCCATGATCGCGGTGACGCAGCAGCCTTCGATCAGGTTGACCGCGTTGCCCGAACTGAGAAAGCCCGGAGCCAGCGCACCGAAGAAGAGGACGAGCACTGCGAGCAGCGCGCTGAGGTAGCCCTCGGGGGTTTTCACGGTTCGGCGCAAACGGCCGGACCACGGCTCATGCATAGACGCGCTCCCGGATCTCCGACTCGGTATGGACACCGGGAACGAATTGCCCGACCAGTCGCCCGGCACGCATGTGCAGAACCCGGTCACAGTGGAAGAAGACCTCGGGCACCTCGTCGGAAATCATCAACACGGCCACGCCCCGGTGGGCCAGCGCGTGCACGATTTCGTAGATGCCCTGCTTGTTGCCGATGTCCACCCCCACGGTGGGCGCGTCGAGGATCAGCAGCCGGGGCTCCGTGGCCAGCCACTTGGCCAGCACCACACGCTGCGCGTTCCCGCCGGACAACTGCTGGACCGGTGCATCGAGCGAGGGAATCCTGATCCGCAGGCGCTCGCACCAACTGGCGGCCATGTCCGTGCGGCGCCGTGGTGGCAACCAGCCCCAGCGATTGCTCATGCGCCCCAGCACCGCCAGGACCATGTTGTCCTGGACCGACTGGCGCATGTTCAGGCCAATGCCCAAACGGTCCTCCGGCACGTAGGCGATGCCCGCGGCAATGGCTTGCGCATTGCTGCGCACACGCAAAACCTTGCCGTTGAAAAGCAGTTCTCCGGCGTCTGGCGCGCGCATGCCGAACAGCGTCAGCGCGAGTTCCGTGCGCCCGGCCCCGAGCAAGCCGAGCAGGCCGACGATTTCGCCCGGCTTCACGTCGAAACTCAGGTCCCGGTACTCGCCTTTGCGGCTCAGTCCCTTCACCTGCAGCAGGGGCTGCGTGTCCGGGAACTGGCGCGCGTGCACGGCGTGCTCGATGCGCAAGCCGGTCATCAGTTCACCGAGCTTGCGGTCGTCGAGTTCGCGAGCGGGCCAGGTGCCCCGTTTGCGGCCGTCACGCAGCACCGTGACGCGCTCGGCGATCTCGATCACTTCGTCCAGTTTGTGACTCACGAAGACCACGGCCACGCCATCCTGTTTGAGGCGACGAACCACGGTGAGCAGCGCGTTGACTTCGGTGCGCGTCAACGACGCCGTGGGCTCATCCATGATGAGCAGCCGGGCATGGCTGGCCATGCCGCGGCAGATCGCCACCAATTGGCGCGTGGCAATGGGCAGGTCACCGACCCGCGTCTCCAGGGGCAGAGTCACCCCCAGCGCCTGCATCACCGAGCGCGCCGTTTTGCTTTGCTCTGCCGGGCGGATCCGCCGGACGCAGGAACCCAGCGCGGCCTCCAGCGCAATGTTTTCCGCGACGCTGAGGTTTGGAAACAGCGCCAGGTCCTGGTAGATGACCTGAATTCCGAGCGCCTTCGACAAGGCCGGCGTGAGCCGCGCATGGCGCTTGCCGTCGATCTCGAGCACGGCCCCCGGTTCGGGCCGATGAATCCCCGCCAAGACCTTGATCGTGGTTGACTTGCCGCTGCCGTTCTCGCCCATCAGGCAGTGCACTTCAGCGGGGAAAACCTCCCAGTCCAACGCATGCAGCGCCGTTGACCCGCCAAACTTCATCGTCACGTTCGAGATGGAGATGAAGGGCGCGCTGGCGCTTGATGGGTTCACGTCAGCCAATGTGCAGCCCAGGTTCTCTTACAGGCCCATGCCGACCAGGCGGTCGATGGATTCCTTGTTGATGGTCTCGAGCTTTTGACCCAGGATGCTGCGACGCTCTTTGTCGACAAGCACCTTGCCCAGGCCCTGGATCTCCATGCCATCGCTCGGCTCCTGGCCATCCATCAGCATCTTGCCGACGCGCACGATGACCTCGCCGGCGAGCGACGGATTCCAGATGAAGCCCTCGCGGATGGCACCGGCCTTGACCAACTTGGCGCCCTGGCCCGGGGAGAACGGGCCCACGACGGCGACCTTGTCCGTCTTTCCGGCCTCGAGAACCGCACGGCCTGCGCCGATGGGGCCTTGGCTGCCGAAGGCCAGGAAACCCTTGAGGTCGGGGTGCGCGCGCATCAGGTCTTGCGCCGTGCGATGCGACTCGTCGAGGTTCTCGGCAACGCCAAAACGGTCGGCGACCAACTGCATCTTCGGAAAATTCTTCTTTTGGTGGGCGATGGCGGCGTCTGCCCAGGCGTTGTGCAACGGCACCGTCAGCGATCCCACGAACACGGCGTATTTGCCTTGGCCTGCCATGGCCTTGGCCAGCGATTCCATATGCCGCTCACCGAAGCCGGCGACCGTCGTCAGCTCGATGTTCCAGTCCGCCCCCTTTTGCTCCGGGGACTCGTGCGTGATGATCTTGATGCCCGCATCCCTGGCGCGCTTGAACACCGGCTCCAGGGCCTTGGCGTCGTTGGGCACCACGGCGATCACCTTGCTCTTTCGGGCGATCAGGTCTTCCACTGCGCGCACTTGCTGCGCGGCATCGGCTTCGGTCGGCCCGATCATGCCGGCTTGCACGCCGAGCTCGCTGCCGGCCTTCCGGATCCCTTGCTCCATGGCGTTGAACCATGGAATGCCGCCGATCTTCACGACCACCGACACGTCCTCGGCCGCTGCCAGGCTGCTGCCCACCCATAGCACGGTGAACGCCAGCAGGCGGGCGCTGCGCTTGAATGCGTGCTTCATTTTTTTGTCTCCATCCGGTTTCTTCAAGAGGCGTTCCTGCCCGTGGGAAGGGCCGATCGGTGCGCCAGATAGCGCTTTCGCTCCCGAGTCGTTCGGAGAACACAACCGATTGTGCAACTATAGGTGCAGGACTCGGGCGCGCGATCCGTGCTAACCCTGAAGCGGGAATGCGGGGTAAAAAAATTCAGCCGATGGCTGTTTGAATGAGGCGACAACTATCCTGACACGCGCCGGTGCGGGATGGTCGGGTGTCTTGGGCGTTTGGGCATCAACGAGGGATATCACCGAGTTGATTTCGGCTCTCCGACACCGTCTGCCAGCCAATTCTCAAACGCCAGGCTTTCAGGCTTGTCGTTCAACGCCGCATAGTAGATCAGGCGCAGATGGCGGTTTTCGTCAATCGTCAGCATGGTGCTCTCGAACTCCACTTGGCCGATGCCCTTGATCCGAAGATGGGGAAAGTCTCTGTGGGGTCCATGGATGTCCTGTTGTTGCCACCACGTCTTGAAATCGGGATCGACCTTTTCAAGGTCCTTGATCAGTGCGCAGATGTCGGGTTCCTGAGTCGCCTTGACGAAATCCTGCCGGAAGCGCGACAGCAACTGCAGCGCTTGTTCTTCCCATGGGTCGAAAAGTTCACGGGTGGCGGGATCAGTGAACAGCAACCACAACAGGTTGCGCCGCCCCGGCAAGCAGGAATCGAAATGGAAGACGCGCTCTGCAGCGGCATTCCATGCCAGAACGTCCCACCTCAGGTTGAGGACATAGGCCGGCCGCAGGACAAGGTCGCCCATCAGGCGGTGTACCAATTGCGGCACCACGCACCACGTTTTGCCAGGTTCCGGGGGCGGGCGCTGCTGGGTCAGCAGAAACAGGTAGCGACGTTCAGCCGCGTCCAGCTTCAGTACCCGCGACAGGCTTTCCAGGAAGGCGACAGATACGCTGATACCGCGTCCCTGCTCCAGCCACGTGTACCAGGTCAACCCGACGCCCGCGAGGGCGGCGACCTCTTCGCGTCGCAGACCAGGCGTGCGGCGACGGTTACATGAGGGCAATCCCACGTCTGCAGGCGTCAGCCGCTCTCGGCGGCTCCGAAGAAACTCGGACAGGTCACTGCGGGTGCGCTCCATGTTTCGAATGAGACTCATTCCATCACCTCTAGTAGCAGCATAAGTAGCTAAATTGTAATCCCCATAACATGTGAGCAGAATCCGTACAGAGCCGTCCCAGAAGCCGAAAGGGTTTCGCAAACGAGCGCACTCGCCCGGTGCAACTGAGTTCCTTCCCTGTTCTATGGAATACCGCCATGTCCGTAAAGTCCCAATCACCCGTCTACCTGATCGCGCTCGGCTCATTCGCACTGGGCATGGCGTCCTATGTCATGGCCGGCCTGATCCCCATGATCGAGCATGCCTTTGCGGTGCCCGTCGCCATTGCGGCGCAACTGGTTACCGCGTTCACGCTGGCCTACGGAGTAGGTTCGCCCGTCGTCGTCGCGCTGCTGCCCGCCCATCGACAGCGTGGGGGCCTGTTGTTGGCGCTCGGACTCTTTGTGCTGGCCAACGCGGCCAGTGCGGTAACGACGAACTTCACGCTGCTGTTGGCCTTTCGGGCCATTGCTGGCGTTGGTGCCGGCGTGTATCTGGCCACGGGCATCGCGGCATCGACGGCCCTTTCGCGGCCAGAGCAACGCGGCAAATCCATCGCCGTCATCATGGGGGGGATGGCCAGCGGCACGGTTCTGGGTGTCCCATTGAGCCTGCTGCTGGCCGAGCGCCTGGGCTGGGCATCGGCACTCTGGCTGGTCGCCGCCTTGGGACTGATCGCCTGGCTCGGACTCGCGTTGCGGCTGCCCGCGCTAGCCGCAGCGCCATCCGTTCCTCTGAAGCGCAAACTGGCCCTGCTGACGGACGGGCATGTGATGGTCATCTTGCTGGTTTCGTTGCTTGCAGCGATTGCCAGCCTGGGGATGTACACCTTCATCGCCCCCTTGCTGGCGGCACCCGAATATGGCGACATTCATTCCGTGACGCCCTATCTGTGGGCGTGGGGCGTCGGTGGCGTCCTTGGAAGCTTCCTGATCGGCCCCTTGGTGGACCGAATCAAAGGACCGACACTGACGCTAAGCATCATGGTCATCCTGGCCGCCGCGCTGCTCCTTCTGCCTGCGGCGGCATCCAGCGGGGCCTGGCTCGTGATGCTTCCCATCGCCATTTGGGGCGCTGTCGGCTGGGCGCTGCAAGTTCCCCAGAACAACGAGTTGATCAAAGCGCGAGAGTCGCAAGGCGATGGCAACTTGGCGATTGCGCTGAATGAGTCCGCGCTCTATCTGGGCAGTGCCATCGGTGCCGCCGTGGGAGGCTTCCTGCTGATTCTGCACTGGCCGGTCTGGATCTTGGCGAGCGGCGCAGGTGCCGTGGCCGTCCTGGGGGCCTCGATACAAATGCTGAACATGCGCCTGACTTTCTCCAAGAGCCGCTGCGAAGCAAGTTCTCGCTGACCTGATTCATGATCGCGCAGGCGTCGCAGCAAATTGAACGCATCCGACTGCTTGGCCCGTCCGCGTTTGCCCTGCTCCTTGACACGCTGCGGGTTGAGCGCTTGCCCCTCATCCAACAGGGCACGGTAGCGTCTTATCCAACGCAGCAGTTGGCCTGACTGCACCGCAGTGATTCCCTGTGTGCGAGCCCGTTCGCAGCCTCGATGCGCTGCCAGCAGCATGGCCAAAGCGACAACTATCTTGACACGTGCCGGACAGGTGCTTCGTCGAGCAATCGGTCAACGATGGCGATGATTTGCTCTGCAGCGTCGGCAATGTGCTGCTCCAACGCTTTCTGGGCCTTGTCTGCCTGGCGCTGACGACACAGCACAATCAAGGCCAGGTGCTCGCCGTGTGCTTGTTCTCGGATGGGCGCGTTGACCACCTGGAATCGAAAATAACGCTCCGATTTTTCATGCAAGGTGCGTATCACGTTCATTGCGGCAGGTCGGCGCGCAGCGCTGTATAGCAGTTCGTGCAGTTCCCAGTTGAGCGTTCCCCATTCCTGCGCACCAGCAGTGTCCATCTGCTCAACCAGCCGCTCGCCCCGGTCAAGTTCCGCCATGGAGATGCGCATTGCAGATTCATGGAACAGCCAAGGCTCCAGACGCAGACGCAGGTCAAAGAACTCCCTGACTTCGTCCTTCGACAGCATCGAGACATATGCGCCCTTGTGAGGATACAGGTCGACCAGTCCCTCCGAACTCAGCAAACGGATCGCCTCCCGCAATGGAATGCGACTGACACCAAGCTCTTCGGCCAGCGCCTCCTGCCGCAGGGGAGAACCTGGTGCGATTTGCCCTGAGAGGATTTTCGACCGAAGCTCGCCGACCACCAGTTCCACAGCCGTTTTTCGCACAACGCGGTCAATATGGATACGGGCCGATCCGTCTTGCTCAAATGCGGATGGGGACGACGTCGGTTTGAGAACCTTGGTTTCAGTAGATTGCATCGGCATGTTGGCTCGTCTGGGCGCGGGTTCGTTTCAAGGATATAGCACATTTCAGCCATGGAATTCGAGAGCATGGACCGGGGTGGGTATTTCGGTGAGCGTGACTGCCCGTTTCGGTGACGTGATCGAGGGGCGATTGATCATCGTTTGAAGGCGGTCCCAGCCTTGTCACAAGGGGGCTGGTACGGGTGTTGCGCATGTACCCCCACCGGGCCGGAACCGCCCGCAGATCGCTGTAGCTGCTGGCAACGTCGTCGCGTCCTTCGAGGGCGGAGCCGCCGCAGAGCCAGGCCAAGCGCGACCGCAGCGACTGCCCGCTGGTGCAGCCACCATCCGCTTGCGTTGGCTCATCACCAAGCAGGCAGCTACGAAATGGAGTGCCATACCCACCGGGAAATCTCTCCAAGTTGTTGATTTTATTGGGATTGAATGGGGGAAGTGACAAACTTGGGTCAGATTTTGTCGCGCGCTTCAGGCTCAGGGAACATAGTGAAAACCCCAATGTAAATGGCGATTTTCCCGTGCTTCAATCGATAATATATTGTATCCAATCTGCAATTGGATCCCCTCCGCACCCTGCGGCAACCCGCTCCTGAAAGGACTAGCGCTGATGACCCCCATCGACTGGAAAGGCGTCTTCCCCGCCGTGACGACCAAGCTCAACGCCGACTTCACACTGGACGTCGATGCCATCAAGGCGGGCCTCGAACGCCTGATCGACGCCGGCGTCGGCGGCGTTGTGATGATGGGCATGGTGGGCGAGAACGCCCAACTCTCCCCCGAAGAAAAGCGGACCGTTCTGCGCACAGCCAAGGAAGCAGTCAGAGGTCGCGTGCCCATCGTCTCCGGGTTGGCCGAAACCAGCACCGAAAAAGCCGTCGCTTTCGCCAAGGAAGCTGAAAAGATGGGCGTGGACGGCCTAATGGTTTTCCCCGGCCTGACCTATAAGTCGGACACCTACGAAACCGTCGAGTTCTACAAAACGGTGGCGCGCGCCAGTGGGCTGGCCATTCTTCTCTACAACAACCCGCGCGGCTATGGCGTCGATCTCACTCGCGACGTGATTGCGCAACTGCTGGAGGAAAAGACCATCGTCGCGATCAAGGAGGAGTCCTATGAAACCCATCGCATCACCGACCTGATCTCGCGCTTCGGGGATCGACTGGCTGTCGTCTGCGGCGTTGACAACCTCATCGTTGAAAGCGCGGCGCTGGGCGTCACTTGCTGGGTTTCGGGTATGGCCAATGCCACGCCAAAGGCAGCAGTCGAGTTGTTGAAACTCCTTGTCGCAGGCGACTTTGGCAAGGCCCGCCGACTCTACGCGGCCCTGGATCCGCTGTTCCTCCTGGACACCGTTGTCAAACTCGTACAGCACATCAAGTTGGCCGAGAACATCGCCAGCGGGACAGCAGAAACCGTGAAGCCACCCCGGCTGAACTTGGTGGGTGAGGAACGCGATCACACGATTGCCATCACCAAAAAGACCCTGGCTGACCTCAAGTCGCTGGAATATTGAACGCAACGGGATGAAAAATCATGAAACTGAAATCACTCCAAGTGCGGGCCGCAGCCATTGCTGTGACGATCGCCGCGGGCGCCATGTCGTCAGGCGCGGCCTTGGCGCAATCTTCGTCCACGCTGGACAAGATCCTGGCTACCAAGACGCTGCGCTGCGGCGTCCAACTCGACTTTCCACCAGCCGGTTTCAGAACTGCGCAAAACGAGCCGGAAGGCTACGACGTCGCCTATTGCAAGGACATGGCGAAGTCGCTGGGCGTCACGGCCCAGATCGTCGAAACGCCGTCCGCAGAACGGATCCCGGCGCTCGTGTCAAACCGCATTGACGTTTTAGTTGCTTCCACTTCGGTGACTCCACAGCGCGCCATGACGGTGGCGTTCTCGCAGCCGTATGTCAGTTTCATTAATGTCGTGCTGACGACCAAGGATTCGGGCGTCCAAAAATTCGATGATCTGAAGGGCCGCTCGGTTGGTGGCGTCACCGGAACCACCACGGAGCAGGAATTGCGGGCCCGCTTCGATCAGTGGAAGAACCCGAAAGGCAAGTTCACCGGCTACGGCAGCGAGTCGGAAACCTACCTCGCGTTGACACAGAGGAAGATCGACGGCGTGATCGTGAGCGCGGGCACTGCGGGCGCGCTGATCAAGAGCGGCCAATTTCCCAGTCTGGTGACGAAGGGGCCTGCGCCGTCGCCAGCCGACTTGGCGGGCATCGCCGTGCGCAAGTCAGATACAGATCTGATGCGCTGGGTGAACGTGTTTGTCTGGAACCAGGTCCGCACGGGTCGCTACAAGGAACTTTACGCGACTTACTTCGGCGACGGCAAGGCCCCTGCGCTGAACGTTGAAGGCGTTGACTACTGACACTTCCTCACCGCTTGATTAAAACGGATCACCCCATGTTTTATTACACGTTCTACTGGTCCGTTGTCTGGAACAAACTGCCTGTCTTGCTGGAAGGCGCGGTGCTGACCATTGAGGCTACTGCGCTGTCCATGCTCATCGGGACTTGCCTTGCATTGCCGCTCGCGCTGATGCGCCGGCGCAGCGCCGGCCCAGCGCACTACTTCGCTACCGCGTGGGTAGAAGTGTCGCGCAATACGCCTGCGCTGTTCCAGATTTATATGGCTTATTTCGGACTGGGTGCGATCGGAATTGACATTCCAAGCTTCGCCGCGTTGCTGGTGGCCATCAGCTTTAACAACGCGGGCTACCTGGCAGAAATCTTCCGCGGTGGACTCGCCTCTGTTGCGCCTACGCAAATGGCTGCGGCCCGCTCGCTGGGCCTGTCCACGCCACGAACCTATCTGCACGTGATCTTTCCGCAGGTTTTTGTGTTGGTTTTTTTCCCGTTCATCAATCAGCTGAACTGGGCGCTGCTCAATACGTCGCTCGGTTCGATCATCGGGGTCCGTGAACTGACCGGGGCGACGCAGGCAGCGCAATCAGAATCGTTCCGTACCTTTGAGTTCTTCATCGTCGCGGCCGCCATCTATTACATGATCTCAAAGCTGATCACTTTGGGTGCGCGTCTGTCGGCTTGGCGCCTTCTGAGTCAGGGGTAGAAGCATGCAATTTCAGCTTGCATATTCCGAACTCCAGTGGTCTGACCTGCAGTTTGTGCTGCAGGGACTCTGGCGGACGATCCTGCTGACCGTTCTCGCGGGAGTCTTCGGCACGCTACTGGGTGGTGTCATCGGCTGGGCGCGCGAAAGCAGTGCTGCCGCTCGTCATCTTCTGGCACCGTACGTGGACGTGACCCGGAGCATTCCGCTCATTATCCAGTTCATCCTGATCAACAGTGCATTCGCGGCCTTCGGTTCAGCGCTCGAACCGTTGGAAATTGGCGTGCTCACCTTGAGCCTTTACATGGCGGTGCTGACGTCTGAACTGGTCCGATCGGGACTGCGCTCGGTGCGACCAGAGTTGAAGAAGGCGTCGCGTTCACTGGGTATGTCGTACTGGCAGGAACTTCGCCTCGTATCGATGCCGCTCGCAGTGCGCACGGTGTTTCCTGGCTGGATCGGCACTTTGATCGGTCTGGCGAAGGACACCGCACTGGTCAGCGTCGTGGGGTACATCGAATTACTGCGTGCCGCTCAAATCCTGATCACACGCACCAACGAAGCGCTGCTGTTGCTTACCGGCGTTGGTGTCGCTTACTTCCTCATTTGCTACCCGATTTCCCACTACAGCCTGGCCGTGGAACGGAGGATGGAAGCATGAGTTGGCCAGTGCCTTTTGCTCTTTTCATCTGTTTTTCAGCTCGGAGTATTCGTCATGATTGAAATCAAGGCTGTCCGCAAGTCCTTCGGGGCGATCGAGGTGATCAGAGGAATCGACCTCACCATTGAGCGCGGTGAAGTGCTCTGTTTGATCGGTGCGAGCGGTTCGGGTAAATCAACCCTCTTGCAATGCATTAATAGTCTTGAGCCGATTCAAGGGGGGCAGATCGTTGTTGACGGCATAGACGTACATGGCAAATCCACTGATCTGAACAAGCTTCGCCAGAAGCTTGGCATCGTATTCCAGCAGTACAACGCCTTTCCGCATCTGACGGCACTGGAGAACGTTGCGCTGGCCCCGCGTGTCGTGAAGAAGATGCCTCGTGCCCAGGCACTGGAGTTGGCGCGTGAACATCTAGTACAGACGCCTAGGAGTTATGAAACATAATGGCGTCCCAATTTTTCATCCGCATCCTGCCGCGTGAACTTCCACTCAATGGTTCGCCGCTGAGCGTTTCTAGCCTGCTGCCACGCATCGACTTCGTCTCGCAGAAATTCTCGACTGCCCATCCGTCGGTCCAAGCACTGACGACTCAGGACGCTGATTTCAACCTCGGCCATGTTCAGCCAACTGGCGTGTTTGGGGGTGTAGTGAAAGTCCACTCGGCGCAAGAGCTTGTCTGCCGCTGTCTTGCCCAGCACGTCCTCGAAGGACTTTCTGAAGTGTGTGTTCAGATTGTCCAAAACCAGATGAACCCGGCGCGCATTGGCGTAGTTGTTCGTCAGCAACTCTTGGACGAACGCTACGAAATCCACCTTGCACCGGCGTTCAGTCACCGTGACTACGCGCCTGCCTGCCTTGGGTTCGACAGCCACAAACAGATTGCTCGTGCCCTTACGCACATATTCGTAGTCCACCTTGGCAGGACTGCCCCGATCCATCGGCAGCGGTGCACGGCTGTGCTCGACGAGTTGAAGACTCTTCTCGTCGATGCAGATCACTGGCTCAGTTGCCCGCAGCGGCTTGGCGTACAGCCTAAGCACGTTGTACATGCGCCGCCGGTACTCTTGCGTCAGCAGGCCGATGCACCACATCACCCTGCGCCAGGGTTTCAAGTAGTTTTTTTTAGTATGCGTCGCACGGTATCCCGACCCATGCAACTGAGGCCAGGCTCTTGGCGTATAGCGTGTTCGAGCTCCATCAGCGTCCAGCGGTTGCGCCCCGAAGGAGGTGCCGAACAAGCCAGCGCCACCACCCGCGCTTCGTCGTCCGTGTCGTACTTGCAAGGCCCACCTGAGCGCTTCAAATCGAACAGCGCCAACGTTAGTCCACCTTCCAGATACGCCAAGCGTGTGCGCCACACAGTGGTCCTCCCTATCCCCAGCACGGCCATGATCTGGGACTCCGGAACGTTCTGATCTAAGCACCACAGCACATGCGCACGGTTGACCTCTCGCGAATGATGCAGTCCCTTGCTGCGCATCTTGCCCACCGTTTTGCGGTCTTTGTTGGTCAAGTGCAGTTCGGTCTGGCGCATAGCAACACCCCTGGTCATCAATTGGTGATCGCATGATTTTACTCATGTTCCATGAATCCTAGGCGTCGGTACTAGCCTACGTAGGCCTCGGAGCGCGCGCGGACCTGCGCCCCGCCAAACTCTCCGGCGGACAGCAGCAGCGTCTGGCCATTGCCCGCGCGCTGGCGATGAAGCCGGACTACATGCTTTTTGACGAAGTGACCTCTGCGCTTGATCCCGAACTCGTCGGCGAAGTGCTCGACACGATGCGCAACTTGAAGGCAACAGGCATGACCATGATCGTGGTCACGCACGACATCGCGTTCGCCCGAGAAAGCGGCGATCGCGTGGCGTTCTTCGATCGGGGAACCCTGTGCGAGGTCGGCCCTGCCAAGCAGGTGATCAATGAGCCGCGCGAAGAGCGTACGCGCCAGTTCCTGCAGCGCGTCCTGAACTGAACCCCTTCCATGAAAGGCCGAGTATGAACCACACCTTCTTCTGTATTGATGGCCACACCTGTGGCAATCCGGTACGTCTCGTCTCTGGAGGTGCGCCCGCACTCGTCGGCAATACCATGATCGAGCGGCGCGCACACTTCGAGCGCAACTTTGACTGGATCCGCACGGCACTGATGTTCGAACCGCGTGGCCACGAAGGGATGTCCGGAACCATCCTGTACCCGCCAACACGGCCGGATTGCGACGTTGCCATTTTGTTCATCGAGGTGAGCGGCTGCTTGGCGATGTGCGGCCATGGAACGATCGGAACCGTCACGTTCATCATCGAGCATGGCCTGGTGCAGCCGCGTGAGCCGGGTGTTCTGCGGCTGGATACGCCCGCTGGCTTGGTGCTTGCGCACTACACCCTCAATGGTGAACACGTCGATTCAGTTCGCTTGACCATCGTGCCCTCCTTCCTGCATTCCTGCGATTTGTCGGTAGAGATGGACGGCTTGGGACCCGTCCGATTCGATGTCGCCTACGGTGGCAATTTCTACGCGATTATCGAGAGCCAGCCGGCGTATGCCGACCTGGAAGCACTCACGCCCTCGGACATTCAACGCCTGAGCCCGGCGCTGCGCCGGAGAGCAAACGAAAAATACCGCTTTGTTCACCCGGAGACGCCGGAGATTCAAGGCCTGTCCCATGTGATGTGGACGGGCAAGCCGCGCATGGCGGGCGCTTGCGCGCGCAATGCGGTGTTCTATGGCGACAAGGCAATCGACCGCTCTCCTTGTGGAACGGGAACGTCGGCGCGGATGGCTCAGTTGGTGGCCAAGGGTCAATTGGGTATTGGCGACAAATTCGTCCACGAAAGCATCATCGGCACCACCTTTAACGGCGTGGCCCTGGAGCGCGTGAAGGTGGGCGACTACGAGGGCATCCGTCCGAGTGTCGAAGGTTGGGCGCGGGTGACCGGGCTCAACACGATCTTCGTCAATGATCGGGACCCGCTCCACAACGGTTTCCTGCTCAAGTGAACGCTCGGCCGAGCACTGTCTGCCATCGCAGCGCCGTCGTGACAACACACAAGTACACAGAAAGGTCGGCGCGCAATGGCTGAGTTGATCATCGTGGGCGCCGGCGTTGTCGGCCTGAGTTGTGCTTGGTCAGCGCAACGCCGGGGTTTTCAGGTGACCTTGGTCGATCGTGATTTCGAGGGCGACCGGGCCTCCCATGGCAACGCTGGCGCGATCGCCGTGAGTGAATGCGCGCCTCTGAACCTGTCCGGTCTGGGCCTCAGGCCGTTGCGCTGGCTGCTTGACCCACTGGGGCCATTGGCGGTGCGTGCCAGCCACGCGCCGAAGTTGCTGCCCTGGTTCTTGGCGCTGCGCAAAGTGGCGGAGCCTGCGAACTATCTGCGCATCGCGAATGCGCTTGCAGCGCTGAACAAGCGGTCGCTGCGGGACTTCGAAGCTGTGCTGGCAGACACGGGCATGGGCGGGGATCTGCACAAGCGGGGCGCACTGACAGTCTACGAGACGAGCCAGGCCTTTAGCGGCGATGCCGAGGAATGGCGGCTCAAACGCGCGCTCGGCGTACGCTGGCGATCCGTTGACGCGGCCGAGTTGCAAGCGCTTGAGCCCAACTTGGCACCCGTGTTCCAGCACAGCGTGATGCTGGAGGATTGGGCCCACATCGACGATCCGCAGCGAATCGTCATGGGCCTTCGTGAACGGGTTCGGGCCTTGGGCGCCCAGTTCGTCACGGGCAGTGCAACGAGCCTGAATCTCGGCAACGCTTCCAAGCCGGCCGTCGATCTCGAAGGAGGCCAAAGCGTTGTGGGTGACAAGGTCGTGGTGGCAGGCGGCGCCTGGTCCGCCCGCCTTGCGAAGACCATCGGCGACCGAGCCCTCCTGGAAAGCGAGCGCGGCTACAACACCACCCTTCCAGCAAGCGCAAGCCTTCTGAATCGCGAAGTGATCTTTGCGGAGCACAAGTTCGTGGCAACGCCCCTGGCCATTGGGCTTCGCATCGGTGGAGCAGCAGAATTCGCCGGTCTCGAAGCGGCGCCCAACTACCGGCGCAGCGACGCGTTGCTGTGGCTTGCCCGCAAATACCTGCTTGGTCTGGGCGAGAGCAATCCCACGCAGTGGATGGGACACCGTCCCGCGACACCGGATTCGCTCCCTGTCATCGGCGCTTCGCCGAAAAACGCAAGCGTGCTCTACGCCTTCGGACATGGGCATCTCGGTCTCACGCAGTCGGCGACGACGGGCGAGTTGATTGGAAACATCCTCGCAAACGAGAAGACGCCGATCGACATGTCGCCGTACGCGATCGAGCGCTTCTGACAGGTAGCCCGCACAGCTTTCCCCGCCCTTTCTTCGGCGCTTGCAGCGTCGCGGCGAAGGCATGCGAGGCATCCGTCGGCGCTCGCCCCTGTTCCAATCGCATGCCCGCGCTCGGGTGGGCGTTTCCTCGTTCCTCCAGACGGCGTCCGGCGTCCGGCGTCCGGCGCACGCAGCGCACAAGAAAATCCAGTCCCATGGTGAATTCGCACAAATCGACGATCTACGACCTCGCTGCCTTGGCGAGAACCTCTGCATCCACAGTCAGTGCCAGCCTCAATGGCACTTGGCAGCAACGCCGCATCAGCGAAGAAACTGCCAAGCGCGTGCAGCAACTCGCACAGGACAAGGGCTACGCGTTGAACCGGCAGGCGAGTGGTCTGCGACGCAATCGTTCAGGGCTCATCGGCATGATGATTCCGACCCACGAAGACCGCTTCTTCGGCGTGTTGTCGCAGGCTTTCGAGCGCATGGCGCGCGAGCGTGGCCTGCATCCCATGGTGGTGAGCACATTGCGTGACCCCGCGATCGAAGTCCGGACCGTTCAGACCCTGATCTCCTACCAGGTCGAACACTTGATCGTCACCGGTGCCACCCATCCCGATGGCGTGAGCGCGCTGTGCATGCGGCACCGGGTGCGGCACGTGAACGTGGACTTGCCTGGCAAGAAGGCGCCATCGATCACCAGCGACAACCGCTGGGGCGCGGCCGAACTCACGCGGCTGCTCATCGCGCGCTCAGCAGAGCCCGCTGATCGCGCACGCAACAGGCTGTACTTCCTGGGCGGCATCCGCGGTGAATTCGCCACCGAGCAACGGGTCCTCGGATTCTCGGAGGTCGCGCGTCGCCGCTTGGGTCCCGTTCAGGAGCAGCAACTCATCCGCTGCGGCTACGACGTGAACCAGGCCGAGGTCGCCATGGCCCGCCTGTATCAGGATCTGGGCGGCCTGCCGCGCGGGCTGTTGCTGGCGTCCGGCGTCTGTCTCGAAGGAGCGCTGCGTTTCCTCAGGACGCTGCCAATGGACGAGGTCCTGGCCTGCACTTTCGGCAGCTACGACTGGGACCCATTCGCGGCGGGCCTGCGCTTTCCCGTGCACATGGTGCGCCAAAACGTCGAGGGACTGATGTCCGAGGCCTACAAAGTCATCGACGGAGAAGGCATCCAGGCGGGTCACGTCGTCCAGGTCAGGCCCGTGCTGATCGTGAGCCCATGAACCTTGTTTTCCCGCCCGGATTTGTTCGGCGGTGTTGCATTCATTTCCATGCCGCCGTGATTTGGCCGATGACTGTCTGAATGAAGCGACAAGCATCTTGACATGCGCCAGATTGGTTAGACTGCGGGGCAACAAGGCCCCACCATGAACGTCATAGACTCCATCGTCACCCAGTCGGCCCGCATTGCCGCAGTGCGCCGCGACATCCACGCCCATCCCGAACTGTGCTTCGAAGAAGTGCGCACCGCCGACGTGGTCGCGCAAAAGCTCAGCGAATGGGGTCTGCCGATCCACCGGGGGCTGGGCAAGACCGGGGTCGTCGCCACCGTCCTGGGGCGCGACGGCGGCGCCAGCGGCCGGGCCATCGGCCTGCGCGCCGACATGGACGCCCTGCCGATGCAGGAGTTCAACACCTTTGCCCACGCCAGCCAGCACCAAGGCAAGATGCACGCCTGCGGCCACGACGGCCACACGGCGATGCTGCTCGCCGCGGCGCAGCACTTTTCCCGGCAGCGCGATTTCGACGGCACCGTGTACCTGATCTTCCAGCCCGCAGAAGAGGGCGGCGGCGGCGCCCGCGTGATGATCGAAGACGGCCTGTTCGAGCGCTTTCCCATGCAGGCCGTCTTCGGCATGCACAACTGGCCGGGAATGCCCATGGGCAGCTTTGCCGTGAGCCCCGGCCCGGTGATGGCATCGACCAGCGAATTCAGGATCACCATCCACGGCAAGGGCGGCCACGCCGCGCTGCCGCATACGGGGATCGACCCGGTGCTGATCGCCTGCCAGATGGTGCAGGCCTTCCAGACCATCATCAGCCGCAACAAAAAGCCCGTGGACGCGGGCGTGATCTCGGTGACCATGATGCACGCGGGCGAGGCCAGCAACGTGATTCCCGACCGGTGCGAGTTGCGGGGCACGGCGCGCAGCTTCACGACCGGGGTGCTGGACCTGATCGAAAAGCGCATGCAGCAGGTGGCAGAGCACTGCTGCGCCGCGCACGACGCGCGGTGCACATTCGAGTTCGTGCGCAAATATCCGCCCACAGTGAACTCGGCTGCGGAGGCCCACTTCGCGCGCAAGGTCATGGCGGGAATCGTCGGCGAAGAGCGGGTACTGGTGCAGGAGCCGACCATGGGCGCCGAAGACTTCGCCTACATGCTGCTGGCCAAGCCGGGCGCCTACTGCTTCATTGGCAATGGCGACGGCGCGCACCGCGAGATGGGCCACGGCGGCGGCCCCTGCACGCTGCACAACCCGAGCTATGACTTCAACGACGCGCTGATCCCGCTGGGCGCGACCTACTGGGTCAAACTGGCCGAGGAGTGGCTGGCCCAGCCGGTGGCTTGATCCACGGGATCGCGGGCTACCGCTTCAGGAACTTGGGTACGTCAGCGTCTTCACGCCCTGGGCCGTTCCCAGCAGGCACACCGACGCCTTGTGCTGCGCAAACACGCCCGCGGTGACCACCCCCGGCCACTGGTTGATTTCCGACTCGAACGCCAGCGGATCCGTGATCCACAGGCCCCGGACGTCCAGAATATGCTGGCCGTTGTCGGTGAGTAGCGGCTGGCCCCCGACGAGGCGCAGACTCGCCTGCCCGCCCTTTGCCGCAAAACGGCGGGCAATGTGTTTTTCCGCCATGGGAATCACCTCGACGGGCAGCGGAAACCGCCCCAGCGCCGGCACCCGTTTCGATGCATCGGCAATGCAGACGAAGCGGCTGGCCAGCGCCGCCACGATCTTCTCGCGCGTCAATGCGGCGCCACCGCCCTTGAGCATATGGCCGTTGCCGTCGATTTCGTCGGCACCGTCGATGTACACCGGCAAGGATTCCACCTCGTTCGCATCGAACACCGCAATGCCCAGGGCCTGCAAACGCCGGGTGCTCGCCACCGAACTGGAAACGGCGCCCACGATCTGGTCCTTGATTTCCGCCAGAGCGTCGATGAACCTGTCAACGGTGGAGCCGGTGCCCACCCCCACGATCCCGCCGGGCAGCACGTATTCGAGTGCGGCGCGGCCGACCAGGGTTTTGAGTTCGTCTTGGGACAGGGCGGTCGTGGTCGTCATGGGAGAATTCAGGGCCAATGCGCGGATTATCCCTCCCCTCCATGTCCCTGATTCCCTACGCCCTCGCCCGCTCCTTTCTTTTCGGCATGGACGCCGAAGCCGCCCACGAACTGACCCTGGACCTGCTCGCGCGCGGGCAGGGCACGCCGCTGCAATGGGCCTGGTGCCATGAGACGGTGGACGACCCCGTGGAGTTGGCCGGACTGGTCTTTCCCAACCGCGTCGGCCTGGCTGCCGGCCTGGACAAGAACGCCCGCTGCATCGATGCGCTGGCGTCCATGGGCTTCGGCTTCGTGGAAGTGGGCACCGTCACCCCCAAGGCGCAGCCGGGCAACCCCAGGCCGCGCATGTTTCGCCTGCCCGAAGCCCGGGCACTCATCAACCGCCTGGGGTTCAACAACGAGGGCCTGGATTCCTTCGTGCACAACGTGCGGCAGGCCGGCTCTCGCACGCAGCGCCGCAGGCATCCTGCGCTGCTGGGTTTGAACATCGGCAAGAACGCCACGACCCCCATCGAGGACGCGACCGGCGACTACCTGAGCGGCCTGGAAGGCGTGTATCCGCACGCGGACTACGTGGCGCTGAACATCAGTTCGCCGAATACGCAGAACCTGCGCGCCCTGCAGGGCGACGCCGCCCTGGACGCCTTGCTCGGTGCCATCGCCGCGCGCCGCGCGGCCCTGGCCCACCAGCAGGGACGGCGCGTTCCGGTGTTCGTGAAGATCGCGCCGGATCTGGAGGAGGCGCAGGTGTCGGTCATCGCGGCCACGCTGCAACGGCACGGCATGGACGGCGTGATCGCCACCAACACCACCCTCAATCGCACGGCGGTGCAGGGCATGCGCCATGGCGAGGAAATCGGCGGGCTCAGCGGCGCGCCCCTGCTGCACGCCGGCAACCAGGTGGTGCGCCAACTGCGCGCGGCCCTGGGGCCGCGCTTTCCCATCATTGGCGTAGGCGGAATCATGAGCGCCGAAGACGCAGTAAGCAAGATCCGCGCAGGCGCCGACGCGGTGCAGATCTACACCGGCTTGGTCTACGCAGGTCCGGCTCTGGTCGCGCAGGCGGCCAGGGCGATTCAGGCCATGGCCTGACCGGACCGGTCAGCGCCCAAGGCGCAGCAACAGGGGCAGCACAACCCCGACCCAGCGCATCAGCTTGTGCGGCCCGGCGGCGATTGCCACACCCGCCAGCGCAGCCAGCGCCAACGGGTGCTCGCGTGCGAAACCCACGGCGCGCAACGCGAGGGATTCGTCCATACCGCCCGCTACGCGCTCGTGCCCGCCGGCCATGGCCAGCAACTGAACACGGGCCGCCCGGCGCGCACGCAGGCGCTCGCGCTGCTGTTCGATGCGCTCGAGCACGCGCTGCTGCTCGGCCGTGGGCCGAAGTTCCGTCGGGGTGCTGAGAGGGCTCGTCACAGGCGCTCCTTGATGTCGCGCCAGTCCTGCGCCAGTTCCCGGCATGTCAGGGCGAAGCCATGGCCCGCGCACCGTACCGCGCAAACCAGGCCCACCAGGGTGGCAGTCCATGCCACGGACCATACGCCCGCGACCAGCCAGGCCACGAGCCTGCGCTCGGGGGTATCCCAGAAATGCACCAACACGGCGAGCGACAGCATGGTCAGGGCCACCATCGTGAGCCCGGCGATCATGATGGTCAGCACGAGCACTTGCTGAAGGCGCCGTTTCCAGTCCCGCCACTCGAGGCGGGCCAGTTCCATCCGGTCCTCGGCGGCGATGACGCCTTCGATCGCATGCGTACGCCAGCGGGCAACGAATCCCTCCAGCCCGAGAAGCGCGAGCCAGTTCATGCGCGGCCCCGTTGGCGTACCGTCATGCTCAACGGCGTGCGAGCAGGAAACCGACCAGAGCGCCCATGGCCAGCGCCGCGCCGGCCACGCGCCAGGGCTCGTCGTGCGCATAGCGGTCGGCGGCCTGAGCGGCCTCCTTCGCCTGGCGGGCGGCGTCCTGGGCGGCGCGCACGGCCAACTCGCGCACGTTGTGCATGCCATCGTCCAGGCGCTGGCGCAGGAGCTTGATTTCAGGGATCGTATCCAGGTTCTTGCTGGCCAAAAGTCCCCGCAAATCGGAGACCAGCTTTTCCAGTTCGCTCTGGGTGGTGGGGGGGGTGGTGTCGGAAGCAGTCATGTCAGCCTTTCGGTGAAGCAACGAAGATGTTTGTGAATCCCTCGCCGGAGAATGCAGATCATCTTAGTCATCTGCCTGGAATTCCTCACAGGACGGGACCGCAAAGGGTTATCGATTGTAAGTGGTCTGTCGCAAATTAAACAAGTGGCGACCGGAAAATGGTGGGTGATACATGGATCGAACATGTGACCCCTGCCGTGTGAAGGCAGTGCTCTACCGCTGAGCTAATCACCCGTGCCACGCTGTGGCGGCTGCGGATTATGGCACAGACCCAAGGCTGCGCCAGATCGTCTTGCCGCCGCTGGCCTTGTCGATCTGTGCCAGCACCTCGGCGTGCGCCACCTGTTCCTGCGCGCTCGCGTGCACGACGGGCAGCACGAGCGCACGCAAATCGATGGCCGTGACTTTCAGGCCGTGAGCGCTTTCCTGCGCGTCGTCGGCGATGAGCAATGCGTCCTGGCCCCGGGTCAGATGGATGTATACGTCGGCGAGCAGTTCGGCGTCCAGCAAGGCGCCGTGCAATATACGGCCCGAATTGTTCACCCCCAGCCGCTCGCACAGCGCGTCGAGCGAGTTGCGCTTGCCCGGGTACATCTCCCTGGCCATGGCGAGCGTGTCGGTGACGCTCGCTATGTGGGTGCGGAACGCGGGACGGCCCGTGAGCGCGAGTTCCTTGTCGAGAAAACCCAGGTCGAAGGCCGCGTTGTGGATGATGACCTCGGCACCCCGCAGGTACTCGATGACCCGCTCCACCACCTCGGCGAATCGGGGCTTGTCTTTCAGGAACTCGTTGCTGATGCCGTGCACCTTGAGCGCGTCTTCATGGCTGTCGCGGTCCGGGTTGAAGAACAGGTGCAGGTTGTTTCCCGTGAGCCTGCGGTTGAGCAATTCCACGCAGCCCAGTTCGATGATGCGATCGCCATTGTCGGCCGACAGGCCCGTGGTTTCCGTATCCAGAACGATTTGCCGCGACATCAGTGCTGTTCCTTGGCGTGGTTGATGGTGTATCGGGGAATCTCCAGCAGCAAATCCTGCTGCGCCAGGATGGCCTGGCAGGACAGGCGCGACTGGGGCTCCAGCCCCCAGGCCCGGTCCAGCAGGTCTTCCTCCTCTTCCTCGACCGCGCCGAGCGAATCGAGCCCCTGGCGCACGATCACGTGGCATGTGGTGCAGGCGCAGCTCATGTCGCAGGCGTGCTCGATGGGGATGTGGTTTTCGAGCAGGGCCTCGCAGATCGACGTGCCGGCCGGCGCGCTGATTTCTGCGCCTGCGGGGCAGTACTCGGGGTGGGGAAGGATCTTGATGACGGGCATGGGGCTGCTTGCGGTTCTGCTGGGCCGGGGCTCTTCAAAGGGTTTGCACGTTTCTGCCGGCCAGCGCACGCTGGATGCCACGGTTCATGCGCAGGGCGGCAAACGCTTCCGTTCCCCTGGTCAGGGCGTCGGTGGCGGCCTCGATGGCGGCGGCGTCGTCGCAGTCGCGCTGGCCGTGCAGCGCGCGCATCAGGGCTTCGATGTCCGCGCGCTCGCGGGGCGTGAGCATATCGCCGTCCGCGTCCAGCGCGCCCTGTGTGGCGCCGAGCATGCGCTGCGCGTCGACCCGCGCCTCGACCACGGAGCGGGCCTGCCGGTCCTGCGCCGCAGCGGCGAAGCCGTCTTGCAGCATGCGCGCGATCTGCTCGTCCGAGAGGCCATACGAGGGCTTCACGTCGATGCGCGCCTGCACGCCACTGACCTGCTCCTGCGCGCTCACGCTCAGGAGGCCGTCGGCATCAACGCCAAAGGTCACGCGGATGCGCGCAGCGCCGGCGACCATCGGGGGGATTCCGCGCAGTTCGAACCGGGCCAGGCTGCGGCAGTCCTGCACCAGTTCGCGCTCTCCCTGCACGACGTGGATTGCGAGTGCGGTCTGGCCATCCTGGCTGGTGGTGAAGTCCTGCGCTTTTGCCGTGGGAATGCTCTCGTTGCGCTCGACGATGCGCTCGACGAGTCCCCCCATGGTTTCGATTCCCAGAGACAGGGGAATCACGTCCAGCAGCAGCAACTCGCCCGCAGGGGTGTTGCCCGCCAGATGCTGCGCCTGTACGGCCGCGCCCAGGGCCACCACCTGGTCCGGATCGAGGTTGGTCAGGGGGGTTTTGCCAAAGAATTCGGCCACCGCGCGCTGCACCTGCGGCATGCGCGTGGAGCCCCCCACCAGCACCACGCCCTGCACCTCGTCGCACGCGAGCTGCGCGTCGCGCAGCGCACGGCGCACGGCCGCCATGGAACGGGCGGTCAAGTCGGCCGTGAGCGCGTCAAAGTCCGACCTGCGCACGTCGAAATGCACGCCGCCGTCCGATGTATCGGCACTGAATGCCGCCCGATCGCTGGCCGTCAATGCCTCCTTGCAGGTCCGCGCCGCCATGCGCACGGCGAATTTGTCCGCCGGCGTCGTGGCCTGCTGCCTGACCTGCTGCAAGACCCAGTCCGCCAGCGCGGCGTCATAGTCGTCCCCGCCCAGGGCGGAATCGCCGCCGGTCGCGATGACCTCGAACACACCCTGCGCAAGGCGCAGGATGGAGATATCGAAAGTGCCGCCGCCCAGGTCGTAGACGGCGTAGACGCCCTCGCTCGCGTTGTCCAGCCCGTAGGCGATGGCCGCGGCCGTGGGCTCGTTGATCAGGCGCAGCAGGTGGATGCCCGCAAGTCTCGCGGCGTCCTTGGTGGCTTGGCGCTGCGCGTCGTCGAAGTACGCGGGAACGGTGATCACCGCGCCGTACAAGGGGGCGCCCAGGCTGTCTTCGGCGCGCTCACGCAGGGCCGTCAGAATCTCGGCGCTGACCTCGACGGGCGACTTGTTTCCAGCCACCGTGGCGAGGCTGAGCATGCCCTGCGCTGAGCCGCCGCGCGCAGAAACGAAGTCGTAGGGCAGTTTCTCCGCGCCCACGAGGTCTTTCAGACTGCGCCCCATCCAGCGCTTCACCGAAGCAATGGTGTTGCGCGCGTCGCGGGCCTGCGCGGCCAACGCCTCGTGGCCGATTTGGCATCCGCCTTCTTCCAGGTAGCGCACGACCGAGGGCAGCAGCACCCTGCCCTGCGCGTCAGGCAGGCATTCGGACACGCTATTGCGCACGGTGGCCACCAGGGAATGGGTGGTCCCCAGGTCGATGCCGACGGCGACGCGCCGCTGGTGCGGGTCAGGGGATTGCCCGGGTTCGGAAATTTGCAAAAGCACCATGAAATTCTGGATCTCGACAGGGTGGAATCCGCCAGTGCAACGGCCGGATTCGCGAAGGGAAAAACACTCAAGCGCTATTGTCCCAGTTGCTCCCGGCGACGCCCGATGTCGTCGGCAAAGCGCGCAATGAACATGAGGGCTCTGACTTGGCGGACCGCCGCCGCATGGTCCTGCTGCTGGTCCAGCAAACGCTCGCATTCGGCGAGCGCCGCACTGCGCGCCTGCTGCACCGCGGCGTCCAGCGCGTCCAGCGCCTGCACGGCCGATGCCTCTTCGAGGGCCTCGCGCCATTGCAACTGCTGCATGAGGAAGGCTGCGGGCATGGCGGTGTTGTCCTCCGAACGGACCGCAGCGCCATGCAGTTCGCACAGGTAGGCAGCGCGCAGCAGCGGGTCCTTCAGGCGCCGATAAGCCTCGTTGATGCGCACCGACCATTGCATGGCCACGCGCCGTGCCGCTGCGCCCTGCGCGGCGAATTGGTCCGGATGGGCCTGGCGCTGCAATTCCTTCCAGCGCGCGTCGATGGCGCTGCGCTCCTGCTGGAAACGATGCGGCAGGCCAAACAGTTCAAAGTCGTCAGATTGCAGATTCATGCGCAGCAGGAGCGATCGAACGGGTCAAGAGGGGGGTCAGGGGTCAAGAAAAAAACCGCCAGCACACAGCGCGGTGGCGGTTTGGATGGCAAACGAGCGGGGGAACGGAGCCTCAAACGCGGAAGCTTTCTCCACAACCACAGCGGTCACGCTCCTTGGGGTTGTTGAACTTGAAGCCCTCGTTCAGACCTTCGCGAACGAAATCCAGTTCGGTCCCGTCGATGTAAGCCAGGCTCTTGGGGTCGATGAGCACCTTGACGCCATGGTTTTCAAACACGACGTCCTCGGGTCTGCTGTCGTCCACGTACTCCAGCTTGTAGGCCAGCCCCGAGCAACCGGTGGTCTTGATCCCCAAGCGCACGCCGAGCCCCTTGCCACGGCGCGCCAGGTAGCGGCTCACATGCCGGGCGGCGGCCTCTGTCAACGTAATGGCCATGACACACTCAGGCGGCAGTTGCGCTGAGCGCGGCGTGCTTGGCTTGGTAGTCGAGCACGGCGGCCTTGATCGCGTCTTCGGCCAGGATGGAGCAGTGGATCTTGACGGGCGGCAGCGCCAACTCCTGCGCGATCTCACTGTTCTTGAGCGCCGTCGCCTGCGCCAGCGTCTTGCCCTTGACCCATTCGGTCACCAGCGACGACGAGGCAATGGCCGAACCGCAACCATAGGTCTTGAAACGTGCGTCTTCGATCACGCCGGTTTCCGGATTCACCTTGATCTGCAATTTCATCACGTCGCCGCAGGCGGGCGCGCCGACCATGCCGGTGCCCACCGAATCGTCGCCCTTGTCGAACGAACCCACGTTGCGCGGATTTTCGTAATGGTCAACCACTTTTTCCGAGTAAGCCATGATGTGTATCCTCCTTAATGTTTCAGAAATCTTCGGGAAAATTCAGTGCGTTCAATGTGCAGCCCACTGAATGCTGCTGATGTCGATGCCTTCTTGGTGCATCTCCCACAATGGACTGAGCTCGCGCAGACGGGCCACGTTCTCGCGGATGGCGAGGATGGCGCAATCGATCTCCTCTTGCGTGGTGAAACGACCGATGGTCATGCGCAGGCTGCTGTGCGCCAACTCGTCGCTGCGGCCCAGGGCGCGCAGCACGTAGCTGGGCTCCAGGCTGGCCGAGGTGCAGGCAGAACCCGAGGAAACGGCCAACCCCTTGATCCCCATGATGAGCGACTCGCCTTCGACGAAGTTGAAGCTCATGTTCAGGTTCTGCGGCACACGGTGCTCCAGGCTGCCGTTGATGTAGACCTGCTCGATGTCCTTGAGACCATCGAGCAGGCGCTGCTGCAGCACCCGGGCCTTGGCGTTGCTCTCGGCCATTTCTGCCTTGGCAATGCGAAATGCCTCGCCCATGCCCACGATCTGGTGCGTGGGCAGGGTGCCCGAACGCAGGCCGCGCTCGTGCCCGCCGCCGTGCATCTGGGCTTCCAGGCGCACCCGGGGCTTGCGGCGCACGTACAGGGCACCGATTCCCTTGGGGCCATAGGTCTTGTGCGCGGTCATGCTCATCAGGTCGATGGGCAGCCGGCTCATGTCGATCTCGACGCGGCCCGTGGCCTGCGCCGCGTCGACGTGCAGCAGGACGCCTTTTTCGCGGCACAGGGCGCCGATGGCCGCGATGTCCTGGATCACGCCGATCTCGTTGTTCACGAACAGGATGCTGACCAGCACGGTGTCGGGACGAATCGCGGCGCGCAGGACGTCCAAGTCGAGCAGACCGTCTTCCTGCACATTCAGATAGCTGGCCTCGAAACCCTGGCGCTCAAGCTCGCGCATGGTATCCAGCACGGCCTTGTGCTCCGTCTTGAGCGTGATCAGGTGCCGGCCCTTGCTCTTGTAGAACTGCGCCGCGCCCTTGAGCGCCAGATTGGTGGACTCCGTGGCGCCGCTGGTCCAGACGATTTCGCGCGGGTCCGCGCCGATCAGGTCTGCCACCTGCGCGCGGGCCTTTTCCACGGCCTCTTCGGCCTCCCAACCCCAGGCATGGCTGCGCGATGCCGGGTTGCCGAAATGCTCGCGCAACCAGGGGACCATGGCGTCCACCACGCGGGGGTCTACCGGGGTCGTGGCGCCGTAGTCGAGATAGATGGGAAAGTGCGGTGTCATATTCATGGCTGGCTCAGTAGAGGTTTCTGGCTGGCAAACAAACCGGCAAAAAACGAAAAAAGATGCGTGCGGACACGCTCAGGGCAATTCCGGGGATCAGGATTTCACTAAGGCATTGTTCAGTGTGAACACCGAATGGGTCGTGCTCGCACAGGCGGACTGGTGCACGGGGAATGTCGAGATCGAACGCCGAGTCACTCGTCGATCTTCAATCTGAAAGCCCTTGGCGAGTTGATCGTCGACCAGCTTCTTCAAGCTCACGGAATTGAGGAAGTCCACCATGCGCTGGTTGAGCGCCGACCACAGTTCGTGCGTCATGCAACGGCCGGCCTCGCCCAGACAGTTCTCCTTGCCAGCGCACTGCGTGGCGTCGAGGGGTTCGTCCACCGACACGACGATGTCCACCACCGTGATGTCGGCCGCATCGCGGGCCAGTTTGTAGCCGCCGCCGGGTCCCCGGACGGACTGCACGATTTCATTGCGGCGCAACCTGCCAAAGAGTTGCTCCAGGTACGACAGAGAAATTTCCTGCCGTTGGCTGATTGCAACCAGAGTGACAGGACCATTGTCCTGGCGCAGTGCCAAGTCGATCATCGCGGTGACCGCAAAACGGCCTTTGGTTGTAAGACGCATCGCAAGCTCCTTGTCAAGGCTTGTTCGTTGTGGAAACCGCCTTCGCTGGCCTGATGGTCAGTGAGGCACCACCTCCCTACCACCCCCCCGCGCCCTTGGCCGCACACCGTTGCCCGAACAGGGGCTTGCAACAAGGCTGCTCTTTATGGGGCTTTTGTTTTTGAATGTTTCGTGCGAGTCTAGCACAAATCCCTAGTAAATTAGTCGGGTTAAGGCGCGTACGCCCGTCGATTTGCTCAGTGAATCCATATGCCCGCCCCGTCACAGGGCGAGCGCATCGCCGCCATGCGCGCCAAACGCCTGGTCCTTGAGCCGCGTGAGCTGGTCGCGCATCTGGGCCGCCTGCTCGAACTCCAGATTGCGCGCGTGCTCGAGCATGCGTTTTTCGAGCCGCTTGATCTCGCGCGCCAAATCTTTTTCGGACATGTCCTGCAGCTGCGCGCGCTGCATGGCTTCCTGTTCCAGCCGCTGCGCGTCCTTGCCCGCTTTCTCGCTGTGGACGCCGTCGATCAGGTCTCTGACCCGCTTGACGATGCCGCGCGGCGTGATGGCGTGCTCCACGTTGTGCGCGATCTGCTTCGTCCGGCGGCGTTCCGTCTCGCCCATGGCTTTTTGCATGGAGTCGGTGATCCGGTCCGCGTACAGGATGGCGCGTCCATTGAGATTGCGCGCCGCGCGGCCTATGGTCTGGATCAGGCTGCGCTCGGCGCGCAGAAAGCCCTCCTTGTCGGCGTCCAGGATCGCCACCAGCGACACCTCGGGGATGTCCAGCCCCTCGCGCAGCAGATTGATCCCCACCAGCACGTCGAACGCGCCCAGGCGCAGGTCACGAATGATCTCCACGCGCTCGACCGTGTCCACGTCGCTGTGCAGGTAGCGCACCTTCACGCCGTTGTCCGTCAGGTAGTCGGTCAGCTGCTCGGCCATGCGCTTGGTCAGCGTGGTGATGAGCACGCGCTCGCGCTTTTCCACGCAGATGCGTATTTCCTGCAGCACGTCGTCGACCTGGTGCGTCGCGGGGCGCACCTCGACCTGCGGGTCCACCAGGCCGGTGGGCCGCACCAGCTGGTCCACGATCTGACCGGAGTGGGTCCTCTCGTAGCCGGCGGGCGTGGCCGAGACAAAGACCACCTGCCGCATGCGCCGCTCGAACTCCTCGAACTTCAGCGGCCGGTTGTCCAGCGCCGACGGCAGGCGAAAGCCATACTCGACGAGCGTGGTCTTGCGCGAGCGGTCGCCGCTGTACATGGCGTTGAGCTGGCCGATCATCTGGTGGCTCTCGTCGAGGAACATCAGTGCGTTCCCGGGCAGGTAATCGGTCAGCGTGCTCGGCGGGTCGCCCGGCGCCGCCCCCGAGAGGTGGCGCGTGTAGTTCTCGATTCCCTTGCAATGCCCCACTTCGACGAGCATCTCCAGATCGAAGCGCGTGCGCTGCTCGAGCCGTTGGGCCTCCACCAGCTTGCCGTCGGCGAGCAGTTGCGCCAGGCGCTCGGTGAGTTCCAGCTTGATGGTCTCGATCGCCGCCAGCACCTTGTCGCGCGGCGTCACGTAATGGCTTCCGGGGTACACGGTAAAGCGCGGGATTTTTTGCCTGATGTGCCCGGTGAGCGGGTCGAAGAGTTGCAGGCTTTCCACCGCGTCGTCGAACAGTTCGATGCGCAGGGCCAGCTCGGAGTGCTCGGCCGGGAACACGTCGATGGTCTCGCCGCGCACGCGGAACTTGCCGCGCGAAAAATCGGCATCGTTGCGCTGGTACTGCATGCGGATGAGTTGCGCAATCGCCTCGCGCTGGCCCAGTCCGTCGCCCACGCGCAGCGTCATCACCATGCGGTGGTAGCTCTGCGGCTCGCCGATGCCGTAGATCGCCGACACGGAGGCCACGATCAGCACGTCGCGCCGCTCCAGCAGGCTCTTGGTGCAACTCAGGCGCATCTGCTCGATGTGCTCGTTGATCGCGCTGTCTTTTTCTATGAACAGATCGCGCTGCGGCACATAGGCCTCGGGCTGGTAGTAGTCGTAGTAGCTCACGAAGTACTCGACCGCGTTCTTCGGGAAGAACTCGCGGAACTCGCTGTACAGCTGCGCGGCCAGCGTCTTGTTGGGCGCGAACACGATCGCCGGGCGCCCCATGCGGGCAATGACGTTCGCCATGGTGAAGGTCTTTCCCGATCCCGTCACGCCCAGCAGGGTCTGGAATGCCTCGCCGTCGATCAGCCCCTGGACCAGTTTGGCGATGGCCTCGGGCTGATCGCCCGCCGGGGGGTAGGGCTGGAACAATTCAAAAGGGGAATCGGGAAAACGAACGAATTCGCCGTCCTGCTTATCCGTCAGGGCCTGTGTGATATCCGGCATGGTTGCGCTCAGCGGTGGGGATGGGCGGGCCTCTCCAGCGCACTAGAATTGACCCAACCCGGCACGGTAACACCACTTTGCTTTGCCATCGACCAAGCTCTGGAGAATTCTCATGTCCTTGTTCACCGCCGTCGAAATGGCCCCGCGCGACCCCATCCTGGGCCTGAGCGAGCAGTTCAACGCCGACACCAGGGCCGACAAGGTGAACCTGGGCGTCGGCGTTTATTTCGACGCGCACGGCAAGCTGCCCCTGCTGGAATGCGTGCAGGCTGCCGAGAAAAACCTGATGCGCGCCCCCAGCGCGCGCGGCTACCTGCCCATCGACGGCATCGCGGCCTACGACCAGGCCGTCAGGGGCCTGGTGTTCGGCGCCGACAGCGAGCCCGTCCAATCCGGCCGCGTGGCCACCGTGCAGGCCATCGGCGGCACCGGTGGCCTGAAGATCGGCGCCGACTTCCTGAAAAAGCTCAGCCCCGACGCCCGGGTGCTGATCTCCGACCCGAGCTGGGAAAACCACCGCGCCCTGTTCACCCAGGCGGGCTTTGCCGTCGGCAGCTACACCTACTATGACGCCGCAAAGCGCGGCCTGAACATCGAAGCCTTGCTCGCGGACCTGAACGCTGCCGCCCCCGGCAGCATCGTCGTGCTGCACGCCTGCTGCCACAACCCCACCGGCTGCGACCTCGACTCCGCGCAGTGGGACCAAGTCATCGCCGTACTCCAGGCTCGGGGCCTCACGCTCTTCCTCGACATGGCCTACCAGGGCTTTGGCCAGGGAATCGCCGAAGACGGCGCGGTAATCGGCAAATGTGTCGCTGCCGGCCTGAACTTCCTCGTGTCCACCTCGTTTTCCAAGAACCTCAGCCTGTACGGCGAGCGCGTGGGCAGCCTGTCGGTGCTCTGCGCCGACAAGCAGGAAGCCAGCCGGGTGCTGAGCCAGCTCAAAATCGTCATCCGCGCCAACTACTCCACGCCCCCGACCCACGGTGGCGCCGTGGTCGCCGCCGTGCTGAACGACCCCGGACTGCGCGCCCTGTGGGAGAAAGAGCTGACGCACATGCGCACGCGCATCCAGGCCGTGCGCCAGCAGTTGGTCGATGGACTGAAGGCCGCCGGCGTGCCGCAGGACATGGGATTCATCGCCCGGCAAATCGGCATGTTCAGCTACTCGGGCCTGAGCCGCGAACAAATGCTGCGCCTGCGCAATGAATTCGGCGTATACGGCACCGACACCGGCCGCATGTGCGTGGCCGCGCTCAACGACAGGAACATGGGCTACGTCTGCCGGGCCATTGCGCAAGTGCTCTGACGGCAGCGCAAGAGCACCGCCCCATGCCCCCTGCCCTGCCCCAACCGCTGCGCAACACCCGCATCCTGAGCCTGGCGCTGAATCTGCCCGGCCCTGCGGCGCTGATGCGCTGCGCGCGCATGGGCGCCGAATGCAGCAAGCTCGAATCCCCACCCGCCCCCGGCCAATGCAGTGTCGACCCCATGGCCAGCCATGACCCCGCGGTCCATGCCACGCTGCACGCGGGGGTGCGGCTGCTGTACGCGGACCTGAAAACGCCCGCAGGCCAGGCCAGCCTGCACGCGGAACTGGCGCGCAGCGACGCGCTGCTCACCTCCTTTCGGCCGTCTGCGCTGGCCCGGCTGGGGCTGGACCAGGACACCCTGCAGGCGCGCTACCCCCGCCTGTCGCTGATACGCATCGTGGGCACCGCGGGCGAACGCGCCGAAGAGCCGGGCCACGATCTGACCTACCTGGCCAAGGCCGGCCTGGTCACGGGAGACGAAATGCCGCCCACGCTCTACGCCGACATGGGCGGCGCCCTGATGGCCAGCGAGGCCGTTCTGCAAGCCCTGCTGGAGCGCGCCCACACCGGCGCCGGCGCGTGCATCGAGGTCGCGCTGGCGGACGCCGCAGCCTGGCTGGCCCTGCCACGCGACTGGGGCCTGACCACGCCCGAGGGCCCCGTGGGCGGCGGGCACGCGGGCTACCGCGTCTACCCCTGCGCCGACGGACGGGTCGCCGTGGCCGCGCTGGAGCCGCACTTTGCCGCACGCCTGTGCGCCGCCGCCGGCCTGCCCGCCACCGGGGACGCGCTGCGGCTCCACGCCCCGGCCACGCACCAGGCGATCGCCGGGTTCCTGCGCACGCAGACCCGCGCGCAGCTCGACGCGCTCGCGCAGGCGCAAGACATTCCGCTGCATACCCTGGCCTGATGGCCGATGGCCTCTGCGCCTCAGCGCTTTTGCAGCATGCAGATGATGCTCGAGAAGTCCAGCGCGCCGTTGCCCGCAAGGCTGTGCGCGGCGTACAGGCTGCGCGCCAGTCCGCCCAGGGGGGTGGCAGCCTGCACCGCGGTCGCGCTCTCCTGCGCCAGGCCCAGGTCCTTGAGCATCAGGTCGGTGCCAAAGCCACCGGTGTAGCCCTTGGCGGCAGGAGCCGTCTGCATCACGCCAGGCATGGGGTTGTACTTCTCCAGCGCCCAGTTGCCGCCCGAGCTGCGGCGCATGATTTCGCTCAATACCTTGGGGTCCAGGCCGTTGGCCACGCCCAGGACGATGGCCTCGCTGGTGCCTGCCATCAGGATTCCCAGCAGCATGTTGTTGCAGATCTTCGCCGTCTGGCCCGCGCCCACGCCGCCTGCGTGGAAGATGTTCGTGCCCATCTTCTCCAGCACCGGGCGCGCGCGTTCCAGCGCTGCGGCGTCGCCCCCCACCATAAAGGTCAGCGAACCTGCCACGGCGCCGCCCGTTCCGCCCGAGACGGGGGCGTCGATGAACAGAACGCCCCGGGCATGCGCCACGTCAGCCACCTTGCGCGCGGCCGCTGCGGCGATGGTCGAGCAGTCAATCACCAGCGTGCCCGCGGCGAGCAGCGGCAACAGGCCCGCCCGCGTGCCATCCCCCAGAAAGAGCGCTTCGACATGCCGGCTCGCGGGCAGCATGCTGATCACGATCTGCGCGCCCTGTACCGACGCGACGGCATCGGCGGCGATCGGAACGCCCGCAGCGGCGAGCCTGTCGCACGCGGGGCGTGAGAGATCAAACGCCTGTACCGAGTAGCCTGCCTGGTGCAGGTTCAGAGCCATGGGGCTGCCCATGTTGCCCAGGCCGATGAATGCGATTTTCATGCGCTTGTCTCCCGTTTTTCGGTAAAAAATGCCGCTTGCGCCGGCCGTCCAAGGGGCAAGGTCCAACGCTAACGGATGGTATCCGGGGCGTCGCCGTCGAGCATGCGCCGCGCAATGATCACGCGCATGATTTCATTGCTGCCTTCGAGGATCTGGTGCACGCGCACGTCGCGCAGCAGGCGCTCCAGAGGGTACTCGCGGATATAGCCGTAGCCGCCGTGCAGTTGCAACGCCTCGTTGCACACGGCAAAACCCGCGTCGGTGGCGAAACGCTTGGCCATGGCGCAATAGGTGCTGGCGTCGCGCGCACCCGCGTCGAGCTTGCTCGCCGCCAGGCGCACCATCTGGCGCGCGGCGACCAGTTCGGTGGCCATGTCGGCGAGCCTGAACTGCAGCGCCTGAAAGTGCGCGATCGGCTGGCCGAACTGGCAGCGCTCGTGCATGTGCTGCCGGGCGGCTTCGAGCGCGCCCTGCGCCGCGCCGACCGAGCAGGCAGCAATATTGATGCGCCCGCCGTCCAGCCCCTGCATGGCGATCTTGAAGCCTTCGCCCACGCGGCCGAGCAGGTGGTCGGCGGGGATGCGCACGCCGTCGAAGCGGATGCTGCGCGTGGGCTGGCTGTTCCAACCCATCTTGTGCTCCTTTTTCCCATAGCTGATTCCCGCGGCGTCGGCCGGAACCACGAACGCGCTGATTCCGCCCGCGCCCGAGTCTGCGCCGCCGGTGCGCGCCATGAGCAGCAGCACGTCGGTGCTGCCCGCGCCCGAGATGAAGGCCTTGCTGCCATCGATGTGGTATTCGTCGCGCACCCGTTCGGCCCGGGTCTTGAGCGCCGCGGCGTCCGATCCCGCACCGGGTTCGGTCAGGCAGTACGAGGCCAGCTTTTCGCCCGCGCTCAGCAGCGGACCCCAATGCTCGCGCACGGCGGGCGTGGCCCAGGTGCCGAGCATCCAGGTTGCCATGTTGTGGATGCTGATGAAGGCGCTGGTCGACGGATCGACGGCCGCCAGTTCCTCGAACACCAGCGTGGCGTCGAGCCGGGGCAGCGCCAGACCGCCCGCAGCCTCGGGAGCGTACAGGCCGCAGAAACCGAGCTTTCCGGCCTGGGCAATCGCCTCCCTGGGGAAAATGGCCTCGGCGTCCCAGCGTGCGGCGTGGGGCGCGAATTCAGCCCGGGCAAAGGCGCGCGCGCTCCGGGCAAAGGCGCTTTGTTCTTCTGTGAGGTCAAAGTTCATGCGAGAGTCTCGGGGTATGGCGCGCGCACCATCACTTCATGCGGACAGACCGAAGCCGCCGATCCACCCGGCGGTGCACGATGTGTTGCTCGACGAGCAGGGCCCTGCTCGTCGAGCCCGGCTACACACGCCGGACTCACGGCGCAGCAGGCGGCCCGCCTGCGTGCGGTGGCCACGCCGGCGGCACGAAGTCTTCGAGCGCCAGGCCCTTTTGCGCAAGCAATTCCTCCAGCACGGGCTGCAGGCGACCCAGGCTTTCGTGCACCGCCTCGCGCACGGTATCCACCAGCACCTGCGTGCTGCGTTCGATCTCAATGTTCAACCGGTCGCCGGCGCGCTTGTGCTCGAACACCGTGGCGCGGCGCGTCTCGGGAATCAGCCACACCTCGAACCAGCCTTCGGCGCGGTTCACCTCGGACAGCGTGAGGCTCGCACCATGGACGGCGATGTAGCCCCGGGCAAAAAGGTATTTGCAAAACGCGGGCGGCACGGCCACGCGCCACACCAGATTGCCCTCGGCCGCGCGCACCCCGGCGAGCGTGGCCGCAAAGTCGATGTGCCCCGACAGCGGGTGCCCGCCGATCTCCGCGCCGTCCCTGGCAGCGCGCTCCACGTTCACGCGCTCGCCCGGCGCGTAATCGCCCAGCGTGGTCAGGTTCAGGCTCTGCTGCATCACGTCGAACGCGGCCGCGGTCGGCGAGGGCCGCCCGGTGACCGTGAGGCACACGCCATCGACCGACACGCTCGCGCCGATGCCCAGGTCCTCGCAGAAGCCCGCGGGGAATTCCAGGAGCAGGCTGCGCAGCCCCGCGCGCGCGTGGACCGCGGCGATGGCGGCGGTGGCCTGGACGATGCCTGTGAACATGGCGGCATTCTGCCATCCGCCGCTCACCCGGCCGGCCCCGCGACGGCTGCGTCTACACTGCCGTGGCTGCAAGCAGCGCCATCCGTGCACGCGAGCGACTGCGCAGTGCCCTTGCATGCGCTCCCCGCATGAACGCCACCCATGACCCCATGCTTCTCGAAACCATTTCTCATCCTTCGATCGACATCGACCTGCTCTATGCCAGCGCCGACAACCTGACCCGGCGGCCCATCTACCAGCGCACGGTCGCCTTGCTGCATCCGCATGCATTGCAGGCCCTGCTGCGCGCCGCTGCGCTCGCCGCAGCGCAGAACCTGCGGCTGCGCGTGTTTGACGCCTACCGCCCGGTGGCGGCCCAATGGCTGTTGTGGAAGGTGCTACCCGACCCGAACTTCGTTGCCGACCCACGCCAGGGCCCGATGCACAGCCGGGGCGTGGCGGTTGACCTGACGTTGGCCAACAGCGCGGGCGAGCCGCTGGACATGGGCACCGACTTTGACGACATGACGGCGCAGTCCGGCCACGGCCGCATCGACGTGCCGATCGTGGCCCAGCGCAACCGCGCGCTATTGCTCGGCCTGATGGTGGCCAGCGGCTTTGCGCACAACCCGAAGGAGTGGTGGCACTACAACCTGCCGCACTGGCGCGACTACCCGCCGCTCAGCGACGAGGTAGAGGGGCTGCGGCTCATGAACTTTCAAGCCGCCGGTGCCGATTCCTTGCTTCCTTCCAGAGAGCGGTGAGCACCCGCACGGGTGTCCTGACCCGCAAATGGCAGCACGAAAGGAAACGCAAGCAGTTCGCGTCATGTTCCGACAAGGTAAGATGCGCGCCCATTCATTCCACGAGATCACTCCCCCGGCCGCTGAGGCTGGCCGTACGCACCGGTACGGGATGGCCCCCCGTCATGACCAAGAAAATCACCACCCGGATCCAGATGGACGCACCTGTGAACGACGTATGGGCCGTACTCGCGGATTTTGCAAATTACCCTTCCTGGAATCCGTTTATCGTCGAGATTTCCGGGCAGTGCACGCTGGGTGCGTCCTTGCGCATTGCGGTGATCTTGCAGCCCCCCAAACGCCAAACCTTTGAAGCGACACTGCTCACCCTGGTCCCCGCGCAATCGCTGGCATGGCGTGGGTCCTGGAAAGGCAGCACATGGCTTTTCTGTGGCCTGCACCAGTTCGACCTTCGGTCCTTGCCGAATGCAAGAACCGAACTGACGCATAGCGAGGCTTTCTCCGGTCTCTTGTCTGCACCCATATTCCACAGCATTCGGCATGACACCGAGCGTGGCTTTGGTGCCATGAATGCAGCGCTCGAGCGGCGTCTCTGTGCATCCTCCACGTAAAGCAGCAGAGGGGATGCGCGCCATGCTTGTTGCCGGGCCTGGCGCACGCGCCCCATTGGCAAGGAAAGAATGACTCCCATGATTCGGATCACGCTCCCCGATGGCGCGCAGCGCGAATTTCCGGGCCCCGTGACGGTGACCGAGGTGGCGGCATCCATCGGCCCGGGGCTGGCCAAGGCCGCCCTGGCCGGCAAGATTGGCGACAGGCTGGTGGACACCAGCCACCAGATCACGGCGGACAGCCCGCTGTCCATCATCACGGCCCGGGACGCCGAAGGGCTGGAACTGATCCGCCACTCCACGGCCCATCTGCTGGCCTACGCCGTCAAGGAGTTGTTCCCCGAAGCGCAGGTGACCGTCGGTCCGGTGATCGAAAACGGCTTCTTCTACGACTTTGCGTACCAGCGCCCCTTCACGCCCGAAGACTTGGCGGCGATCGAGAAGCGCATGCAGGAACTGGCCGCAAGGGACGAGCCCGTCGTGCGCCGCGTGCTGCCGCGCGACGAGGCCGTGGCCTACTTCAAGGGCCTGGGCGAGCACTACAAGGCCGAGATCATTGCCGCAATCCCCGGCGGCGAAGAACTGAGCCTGTACCGCGAAGGCCATTTCGAAGACCTGTGCCGCGGCCCGCATGTGCCCAGCACGGGCCGGCTGAAATTCTTCAAGCTCATGAAGGTGGCGGGCGCCTACTGGCGCGGCGACCACCGCAACGAGATGCTGCAGCGCATCTATGGCACGGCCTGGGCGAGCCGGGAGGAACTGCAGGAATACCTCCGCGTGCTCGAAGAGGCCGAGAAGCGCGACCACCGCAGGCTGGGCCGCGAGCTGGGCCTGTTCCACCTGGACGAGCACTCGCCGGGCACCGTGTTCTGGCACCCCAAGGGCTGGGCCCTGTGGCAGGAGGTGGAGCAGTACATGCGCCGCGTGTACCGCGACAACGGCTACCAGGAGGTCAAGGGCCCGCAGATCCTGGACCAGAGCCTGTGGGAGAAAACAGGCCACTGGGACAAGTACCGCGACAACATGTTCACGACCGAATCGGAAAAGCGCGCCTATGCGCTCAAGCCGATGAACTGCCCCGGCCACATCCTGATTTACAAGCAGGGGATCAAGAGCTACCGCGATCTGCCGCTGCGCTACGGCGAGTTCGGCGCCTGCCACCGCAACGAGCCCACGGGTGGCCTGCACGGCATCATGCGCGTGCGCGGTTTCACGCAGGACGATGGCCATATCTTCTGCACGCAGGAGCAGGTGCTCCAGGAGTGCGCCAACTACACGGCCTTGGTGCAAAAGGTCTACAAGGACTTCGGTTTTACCGACATCATCTACAAGCTGGCGACGCGGCCCGATGCGCGCATCGGCACGGACGAATCCTGGGACCTGGCCGAGAAGGCGCTGATGGACGGCCTGCGCCATTCGGGCTGCGCGTTCGAGATCGCTGCAGGCGAGGGCGCGTTCTACGGCCCGAAGATCGAATACACGCTCAAGGACGCGCTGGGCCGCCAATGGCAGTGCGGGACGCTACAGATCGACCCGAACCTGCCCGAGCGCCTGGACGCGCAGTACGTGGCCGAGGACGGCAGCCGCAAGCGCCCGCTGATGCTGCACCGCGCCACCGTGGGCAGCATGGAACGCTTCATCGGCATGCTCATCGAGCACTACGCGGGCGCCCTCCCCGTCTGGCTTGCGCCGGTGCAGTTGGCGCTGCTCAACATCACCGACGCGCAGGCCGACTACTGTCGCGAAATTGCCGCAAAGCTGCAAAAAATGCTGCCGGGTCAAGACCTCAGGGTTGCGCTCGATCTACGAAACGAGAAGATCACCTATAAAATACGCGAGCACTCGTTGCAAAAGCTGCCGTACATCCTCGTCGCAGGCGACAAGGAAAAGGCCGCAGGCGCTGTCGCAGTGCGTGGCCGGGGCAACCGTGACCTCGGCGTGATGTCCGTTGAAGCTTTCGCCGAACTGATCGCCCAGGACATCGCCACCAAAGTCTGATTCTGGTATGCATGAATTCTTTGGCGCCAGCCATGCACGCGTTTGTAGCTACATAATTTGTAGCATTTGAATTAAAGGAAGATAGTCATCGCTACTGAATTTCGTGATCGTCGCCACCGCGAAGAGCGCAAGCACCGCCTGAACCGGGAAATCCTGGCTCCGGAGGTCCGCCTCTCCGGGCCGGAAAACGAGCCTCTGGGCGTCGTGAGTCTGACGGAAGCCCTGCGCATGGCGGGTGAGTTGGACGTGGATCTGGTGGAAATCGCTGCCACGGCGAAACCCCCGGTATGCCGCCTGATGGACTATGGCAAGTTCAAGTACCAGGAACAAAAGCGGGCGGCCGAGGCCAAGGCCAAGCAAACGGTCATCGAAATCAAGGAAGTCAAATTCCGCCCCGGTACCGATGATGGCGACTACAACATCAAGATGCGCAACATCCGCCGCTTCCTGGCCGATGGCGACAAGTGCAAGATCACGCTGCGCTTCCGGGGACGTGAAATCACGCACCAGGAACTGGGCTTGGCCCTGCTGAATCGTATCCGCGACGATCTGGCTGACAGCATCATCATCGAGCAGTTTCCCAAGTTGGAAGGCCGCCAGATGATCATGATGATTGCCCCGGGCAAGAAAAAGCCGGCGGCTGCCAAACCGGCTTCGGAAGCCGCTTCCGCAACGGGCGCTACGGCCTGACGGCCGAATCCGGGAGTATTCGGGAATCTGAGAGAATGCGCGCGCCACGCCCGCAAGGCGCTGGTGTTCGCAGGCGCTGCCACGGCGGCGCCGAACGAAGGGCGAAAGCCACTTCGACAAAAGTGGCTCGGGGCCAACAAGTTTGCAGATCGGTTTGCAAACGCCTCACGAGCACAATGAACAGGAGCAGTCACATGCCCAAAATGAAAACCAAGAGCAGCGCGAAGAAGCGCTTCCGTGTTCGTCCCGGTGGTACCGTCAAGCGCGCCCAAGCCTTCAAACGCCACATCCTGACCAAGAAGAGCACCAAGAACAAGCGCCACCTGCGGGGTTCGGTTGCCGTGCATGGGGCCGACATGGGCTCCATTGCACAGATGCTGCCGGGCGCCGGCCTTTGACAACCGACGAACAAGGAGTACTCACATGCCTCGCGTCAAACGTGGTGTAACGGCCCGTGCCCGTCACAAGAAAGTTCTCGCCCTTGCCAAGGGTTTCCGTGGTCGCCGCGGCAATGTCTTCCGGATCGCCAAACAGGCGGTCATGAAGGCCGGGCAGTACGCCTACCGCGACCGCCGCACCAAGAAGCGCGTATTCCGCCAACTGTGGATTGCCCGCATCAACGCCGCCGCCCGGGAACTGGGCCTGACCTACAGCCAGTTCGCTGACGGCCTGAAGAAGGCCTCGATCGAGATCGACCGCAAGATGCTCGCCGACCTCGCGGTGCACGACAGGGCGGCCTTTGGCAGCATCGTGGAGCAGGTCAAGGCCAGGCTGGCGGCTTGAGTGTTCACGACCGGTGACCTGGTGTCCTGCCGCGCGAAGATCGGCACATGACGCGGGGCAGAACACTGGTTCGCTTGCCGCGCAGACAAACAACGAGGGTCAGGGCTTGTGAAAAGGCGCTGGCCCTCGTGCATTTTCAAGAGTTGCCATGAATGAGTTGGATTCCCTGGTCGAGAGCGCGGTGCAACGCTTTGCCCAAAGTGCCACCCCGGCCGATCTGGAAAACGCCAAGGCGCAGTTTCTGGGCCGTTCGGGCCGCGTGACCGAGTTCATGAAGGGCCTGGCGCAGCTTGGCGTGGAGGAAAAGAAAGCCCGCGGCGCAGCCATCAATGCGGCCAAGCAGGCCATCGAGGAGGCCCTGAACGCACGCCGCCAGGCCCTGGCCGACGCCGAACTGCAGGCGCAGCTCGAGGCCGAAGCGCTGGACGTGAGCCTGCCGGGCCGCCAGCGCGGACCGGGGGGGCTGCACCCGGTGTCGCTGACGCTCGAGCGCATCCAGGGCATCTTCGGCTCCATGGGTTTCGACGTCGCCGAAGGTCCCGAGATCGAGACCGACTGGTTCAACTTCAGCGCGCTGAACACGCCCGAGGACCATCCCGCGCGCTCCATGCACGACACCTTCTACGTCGAGGGCGGCAGCGCCGGCGCGCCCAACCTGCTGCGCACGCACACCAGCCCCATGCAGATCCGCCACGCGCTGCAGCATGTGAAGAAGCACCGGGCGGCGCTCGATGCGGGCCAGTCCATCCCCGAGATCCGGGTGATCGCCCCGGGCCGCACCTACCGCGTTGACAGCGACGCCACGCACTCGCCCATGTTCCACCAATGCGAAGGCCTGTGGATTGGCGAGAACGTGAGCTTCAAGGACCTGAAGGTCGTCTTCACCGACTTCTGCCGCACGTTCTTCGAGCACGAAGACCTGGTGCTGCGCTTTCGCCCCAGTTTCTTCCCGTTCACCGAGCCCAGCGCCGAGATCGACATCCGCTTCCAGACCGGGCCGCTCGCGGGCCGCTGGCTGGAGGTGGCCGGATCGGGCCAGGTGCATCCCAACGTGGTGCGCAACATGGGACTCGACCCCGAGAAGCACATCGGCTTTGCCTTTGGCATGGGACCAGACCGCCTGAGCATGCTGCGCTATGGCGTCAACGACCTGCGCCTGTTCTTTGACGGCGACATCCGCTTCCTGTCGCAGTTCCAGTAAAGCCGATACCGCAGATTCCTTCCGCGGGGCGCGCTCCCGGTGGCCGCGCCCCGCTACCCACCAGAGTCCGAGCATGCAATTTCCTGAATCCTGGTTGCGCACGTTCTGCAACCCGCCCCTGACGACGGCCGAATTGGCCGAAACGCTGACCATGGCCGGCCTCGAGGTGGAGGAACTGCGCCCCGTGGCGCCGCCTTTCAGCAAGGTCGTGGTGGGCGAGATCCGGCAGGCCGTGCGCCACCCCGACGCCGACCGCCTGCGCCTGTGCCAGGTTGACGTGGGGCAGGCGGCCTTGCTCGACGTCGTGTGCGGCGCGCCGAACGCCCGCGCGGGAATCAAGGTGCCTTGCGCCCTGGTGGGCGCCGAACTGCCGCCCGGTGAGGGCGGCAAGCCCATTCTGATTCGGGTAAGCGAACTGCGCGGCGTGCAAAGCCAGGGCATGCTGTGCTCGGCCCGCGAACTCGGGCTGTCGCAAGAGCACGGCGGTTTGCTCGAACTCGACGCCGGCGCCCCTCCGGGCCAGGACATCCGCGTGCACCTGGACCTGGACGACACCCTGTTCACCCTGAAGCTCACGCCCAATCTCGCGCATTGCCTGAGCGTCCATGGCGTTGCGCGCGAACTTTCGGCATTCACCGGCGCGCCGTTGCAGCAGCCCCCGTTTCCCGCAGTCGCAGCCGGTCTCGGCGACACGCTGCGCGTGAAGGTCAGCGCCAGCGACCTGTGCGGGCGCTTTTCCGGCCGCATCGTGCGCAACGTGAACGCCCGCGCCCGCACACCGCAGTGGATGCTCGAGCGCCTGGCGCGCTGCGGTCAGCGCGGCGTGGCGCCGCTGGTGGACATCTCCAACTACGTGATGTTCGAACTCGGACGCCCCTCGCATATTTTTGACCTCGACAAGATCCACGGCGGCCTGGACGTGCGCTGGGGCCGGCCCGGCGAGCAACTCGAATTGCTCGATGGCCGCCGCGTCACGCTGGACGACAAGGTGGGGGTGATCGCCGACGCGCAGCAGGTCGAATCGCTGGCCGGAATCATGGGCGGCGCCGCCACGGCGGTGTCGGAGGATACGCGCAACATCTACATCGAGGCCGCGTTCTGGTGGCCCAAGGCGCTGGCCGGGCGCTCGCGCCGCTTCCACTTCGCGACCGAAGCCGGCCACCGCTTCGAACGCGGCGTCGATCCGAGCCTGACCGTGGAGCATATCGAGCGCATCACGCAGTTGGTCATCGACATCTGCGCAACGCCGCAGACCGTCTGCGGACCCGTTGACGACCAGATCCTGAACCTGCCCGTGCCACAGCCCGTAACGCTGCGCGTGGCGCGCGCCGCGAAGGTCATCGGCATGCCGCTCACGCAGTCGCAATGCGCCGACGCGCTGCAGCGCCTGGGCCTGCCCGTGGTGCCGGGCGAGGGCTGCCTCACGGTCACGCCGCCCGCGTACCGCTTTGACATCGCGATCGAGGAAGACCTGATCGAGGAAGTGGCACGCACGCTCGGCTACGACAAGCTGCCCGACACGCCCCCCCTGGCACCGATCACGCCCCGGCCTGCGACCGAGACCCGGCGCAGCCCATTTGCCGTGCGCCGCGCGCTGGCGGGCCTGGGCTATCAGGAAACGATCAACTTCAGCTTCGTGCAGGAACGCTGGGAGCATGAACTCGCCGCGAATACCCAGCCCATCAAACTGCTCAACCCCATCGCCAGCCAGATGGGCGTGATGCGCTCGACCCTGCTCGGTTCGCTGCTGCAGGTACTCCAGTTCAACCTGGACCGCCGCAGCGAGCGCGTGCGCGTGTTCGAACTGGGCCGCGTGTTCCTGCGCGACGCCAGCGTGCGCGCCAGCGACAGCACCGTGGAAGGCATTCACCAGCCCATGCGCGTCGCCGCCCTGGCCTACGGCCCGAACGATGCGCTGCAATGGGGGCGCAAGGAGCAGGCCGTCGATTTCTTCGACGGGAAGGGCGACGTCGAGGCGCTGTTGGCCCCGCTGCAAGCCGATTTTGAGCCGGCCAGCCACCCCGCCATGCACCCCGGCCGCTGCGCGCGCGTGCTGCTGCACGGGGACACCATCGGTTTTCTCGGTGAACTGCATCCCCGGTGGCGCCAGTCGTGGGAACTGCCGCAGGCTCCGGTGCTGTTCGAACTGGCGCTCGACGCCGTGCAGCAGCGCGTGCTGCCCCGGTTCCAGCCCGTGCCCAGGCAGCAGGCGGTGGAGCGCGATCTGGCCGTGGTGGTCGCCGAGCGCGTGACGCACGCCGAGATCATGGCCGCGGCGCAGCAGGCCGTACCCGGCACCATGCTGCGCGCGGCCGTGCTGTTTGATCTGTACCGCCCGAAGGCCCGGCGTGCGGGCGAAGAAACGCCCGCAAGTGGCTTGGCAGCAGGTGAGAAAAGCCTGGCCCTGCGCCTGACCCTGGGGCACGACGAGGCCACGCTGACCGAGGCGCAAATCGACGCCGCAGTGCAGGCGGTGGTGGCCCGGCTGGCCCAGTGCACGGGCGCCAGGCTGCGTGTCTGATGGTGTTTTCAAAAGGAGTGAAGCCATGCTCGAATTGGCAGTCGAAAGCCTGGAGACCCCGGCGCTGACCAAGGCGCAACTGGCCGGCCTGCTGTTCGAGCAGATCGGCCTGAACAAGCGCGAATCCAAGGACATGATCGACGCGTTCTTCGCGCTGATCACGCACAGCTTGGCGCAGGGCCAGGACGTCAAACTGACGGGCTTTGGCAATTTTCAGACCCGCGCCAAGCTCCCCCGTCCGGGGCGTAATCTGCACACCGGCGAGGCGATTTCGATCTGCGCACGCCGGGTGGTGACGTTTCATGCCAGCAGCAAACTCAAGGAACAGATCCAGATCGCGACCGCCACGTGAATGCATTGCGTAGCCCCGTGCGTCTGCGGTACGCTTGCCGGTTTTTTCTGCTTGACTTGCTGAATCCAGCACCCCATGGACACACCCTTTCCCTCGATCCCGGCCAAGCGCTACTTCACGATTGGTGAGGTGGCGCAGCTGTGCGGCGTCAAGCCCCATGTCCTGCGTTACTGGGAGCAGGAGTTCACCCAACTGCGCCCCATGAAGCGCCGTGGCAACCGACGCTACTACCAGCACCATGAAGTGCTCATGATTCGCCGCATCCGGAACCTGCTGTACGAGCAGGGCTTCACCATCAACGGGGCGCGCAATCGCCTGCAAGAGCAGGAGCCCGAAGGGTTCGATGCCGCGGCGCCCGATGCGCAAGCACCCGGAACGCCGGAGGAGAGTCTGTGCGCGCCAGGCACCGATGCCCAGGGTGGCCTGCTGGACGCGGATGCAGTGCGCAAGGAGTTATTTGAAATTCGTGCACTGCTGGATCCGGACGGGGGATTTTTCTGCCTATAATCCACCCTCTTTCGGCGTGTAGCGCAGCCTGGTAGCGCACTTGCATGGGGTGCAAGGGGTCGCGAGTTCGAATCCCGCCACGCCGACCATTGATCTTCGATTCCCGCCGCAGCGCTCCGGCTCATGCACGGTAGCGCCTCCGGCTCAATCTCGGGAATCCCGGGGTTGGAAGCCGATTTCCAGCGCAGGGGGAACCCGCCCATCCACATCACGCGGTAGCGTCTCGGTCTTGTCGAGCGCGCGCAGCACGGCCTCGTCCCAGGCCTTGTTCCCGCTGGACTGAATCAGGCGCTTGCCCACGATGCTGCCCTCGGGGGCGGCCCGCACCTCAACCACCGCGCGCGGGTTTCCCGAGAGCGCGTCGGGGTACACGATGTTCGACTTGACCTTGGCGGCCACCTTATCGCCATAGCTGCCCGAAGGCCCCGCGTTGCGCTGGGCACTGCCGGTGGTGCCCGCCGCCATGCCCTGAATGCGGCGCAGGTTGGCTTCGCGCAGTTCGGCCAGCTGTCTGGCCTCCGCCTCGGCCTTGCGCCGGTCTTCGGCGAGTTTCTTTTGCTTGTCCTGCTCGGCCTTTTTTTGCTCGGCAAGCTGCTGCTCGCGCTGCGCTTTTTGCTGACGCTCTTCCTGCTCCAGGCGGTTGCGCCGCTCTTCCTCCTTGCGTTTGCGCTCCTGTTCCAGGCGCTTTTTCTCGCGTTCGATGGCCATGTCGGCCACGCGGGTGTCGGGCTCTTCCTCGGCACGCGGCGGCGGAGGGGGGGGCGTAACCGGTTGCGGCTGCGGCGGTGGCGTGACCGGCTGCGGTGCAGGTGCGGCGCCGTGTTCGGGCACGACGGCCCACAGCTGCGCCTCCACCGCAGGCGTGTCAGCGCTGTTCTTCCAATGCACCCCCCAGGTCAGTGCGCCGATCAACACCGCGTGGACCAGCACCGCGAGCACGATGGCGCGCAGGCGCGCAGGCGCGCGGGGCGGGGCAAATTGGTCGTGGTCGTCGTGCGCGTGCATGGGCGTCTGATTCACGCGGGGCGGGTTCGGTTCAGACACCTTGTCTGACGGACAGACCGACGCGCTGCACGCCCGCCTGGTGCAGCGCGTCCAGGGCCTGGACCACCGTTTCGTAGGGCACGCCCTTGTCGGCGCTGATGAGCACCGCGCCGTCCTGCCCCCGGCTTTTTTGCCAGCGGAGCGCTGCGTCACCGATTTCACGCCGGCTCAGGCTGACGCTGGCCTCGGGCGTCTTGAACTGGAGCGAGCCGTCCTTCTGGACAATGACCTGCGCCATCACCCGGGGCAGGTCTTGGCTCTTCTTGCGCACGCGGGGCAGGTCGATCGTTCCCGGCGTGAGCATGGGCGCCGTCACCATGAAGATGATGAGCAGCACCAGCATCACGTCGATGAACGGCACCATGTTGATTTCGTTGATCGTGCGGCGACTGCGCGACGCCGTGGTGGACATGGTCCGCATACGGGTTCCTTCAGAGTCAGTGGTGTGCGGGCTGCGCGCCCAGATTGCGCTGCAAGATGTTGGAGAACTCCTCGATGAAGGTCTCCTGGTGCGTGGCCACGCGGTCGATGTCACGCGCAAAGCGGTTGTACGCAATCACGGCCGGGATCGCGGAAAACAGGCCGAGGGCCGTGGCCACCAGCGCCTCGGCAATCCCGGGGGCCACGGTGGCCAGCGTCACCTGCTCCATTCCGGCCAGGCCCGTGAAGGCGTGCATGATGCCCCAAACCGTGCCAAACAGACCCACATACGGAGACACCGAGCCCACGGAGGCGAGGAACGACAGGCTGGATTCGACCATGTCCATCTCGCGCTGGAAGCTCGCGCGCATGGCGCGGCGCGTGCCGTCAAGCAGGGTTCCCGAGTCCATGATGCGGCGCTCGCGCAGCTTCTGGTACTCGCGCATTCCGCTGGCAAAGATGCGTTCCATGGGGCCGATCCGTGCGGCGTTTCGGGCGGCGCCGGCGTACAGCTCATTGAGGCTGGTGCCGGACCAGAATTCGCGCTCGAAATCTTCGTTCAGCGCCTTCACGCGCTTCAAGGAAAACAGCTTGCGGAAAATCGCCGCCCAGCTGGCGACGGATACGCCCAGCAGCAGCAGCATGACGAGTTGCACCACCCAGCTGGCGTGCAGCACCAGAGAGACGATGGACATGTTTGGGGAGTTCATGGAAGAGTCGTTGCGGAAGGGTCTTGGAATTTTTGCGCAGCGCAGCATTGTCAACGATGCCCGGCCCCTGTTCTGCAGGGCGGCGATAACCGCAGGTAGCACCGTCCAGGCCGGCCGGTGGCTGCGCTGACCGCACATCGGCTACGACAGGCCGGCCGCTGCTTGAGTTCCCGCAAGCGCTGTCAGCCCGAGTCCGAAGAACACAGACGCAAAGAATTTGCGACCAATCGGCGGCCCCCATTATCGGATGCCGTCGCAGCATCCGGCATGCAGGTCCGCGTGGCGGTATGCCCGATGCCCGCATGGGTCATGGTCGCATAGGATGAGGTGCCCGAGTCCGGCCGACGTTGTTCGGTCAGAACCCGATCTGAGCCCATCCGGGCCCCTGCCCTCCCGCGCAGCACGCCAATCGACTACCGGGCTACCGCGCGCCATTCTTGTTGGAATGAATCCCGATGACCGAAGCCGCCGTCCTGCTCGATTGCTCCGAGGGCATTGCCCAAATCACCCTGAACTGCCCCCGGACGCGCAACGCCCTGAGCCAGCAGATGCGCGAGGAACTGGCCGCAGCGATTGCCCGGGTGCGCGACGCCGACACCGTGCACGCCGTGCTGCTCAGCGGCGCGGGGAGCGCTTTCTGCTCCGGCGGCGACATTACCCAGATGCTCGACGCCACGCAGGGCGGCATGGCCTGGCGCGAGCGCATCCGGCAACTGCACCGCTGGCTCCCCGAACTGATGAATATGGAAAAACCCGTCATTGCCGCCGTTGACGGTCCGGCCTTTGGCGCCGGGTTCAGCCTGGCGCTGGCCGCTGATTTCATTCTGGCCACGCCACGCGCGCGCTTTTGCGCCGTGTTCGGTCGCATCGGGCTCGTCCCCGACCTCGGCGCCATGCAGTTGCTGCCGCGCATCGTGGGCCTGCAGCGCGCGAAGGAACTGGTGTTCACCGCGCGCACCATGGCGGCCGAGGAAGCGCGTGCGCTGGGCATCGTGTACGACATCGTCCCCGAGGCGCAGTTGCAAACCCGGGCGCGCGCGCTCGCTGCGCGCTTTGCCGACGCCTCCACGGCGGCCCTGGGAATGGCCAAGTCAATCATGAACCAGGCTTTCCAGCTTGACGCCCACGCCATGGCCGAGATGGAGGCCTACGCCCAGACGGTGGCCCACAGCACCGACTACCACCAGCAGGCCGTGGCCCGGTTCCAGGCCCGCGAACCCCTGCGCTTTGACTGGGATCGCCAGGGCTGAATGCCGCGCCCAAGCACCCGTGCGGCGGCCACCCGGTCACCCCGTCAGCGGCACAGTCCAAGCGCTCAGTGTGCGCGACGCGCCTGCACGGCGTGCGCCAGATCCGCCAGGGCCCGCAGTGAATCGTCCCAACCCAGGCAGGCGTCGGTAATGCTCTTGCCGTATTCGAGCGTGACCGGCAGATCCTTGCCCGGCGTGAATTTCTGGGCCCCCGCGTTCAGGTGGCTTTCGATCATCAGGCCGAAAACGCTGCGCGATCCCCCTGCGAGTTGCGCCGCGACGTCGCGCGCCACGTCGAGCTGCTTTTCATGCTGCTTGCTGCTGTTCGCATGGCTGCAATCGACCATCAACGTAGCGGGCAGCTTGGCGGCCTGCAGGTCCTTGCAGGCGGCGGCGACGCTCGCGGCATCGTAGTTCGGGACTTTGCCGCCGCGCAGGATGACGTGGCAGTCCTTGTTGCCCTTGGTGTTGACGATGGCCACCTGGCCATTCTTGTGCACCGACAGGAAGTGGTGCCCCCGGCCCGCCGACTGTATGGCGTCGGTGGCAATGCGGATGTTGCCGTCGGTGCCGTTCTTGAAGCCGATGGGCGCGGACAGGCCCGAGGCCAGCTCGCGGTGCACCTGGCTTTCGGTGGTGCGCGCGCCGATCGCGCCCCAGCTGATCAAATCACCGAGGTATTGCGGCGAGATCACGTCCAGAAACTCGCTGCCGGCCGGAACGCCCAGGCGGTTGATCTCGATGAGCAGTTGGCGCGCAATGCGCAGGCCCTCGTCGATGCGGTAGCTCTCGTCCAGGTAGGGGTCGTTGATGAGCCCCTTCCAGCCCACCGTGGTGCGCGGCTTTTCAAAGTACACGCGCATCACGATTTCCAGGGTGTCGGCGTACTGCGCACGCGCTGCCGCGAGGCGGCGTGCGTATTCGAGCGCGGCCGCCGGATCGTGGATCGAGCAGGGACCGATGACGATCAACAGCCTGTCGTCCTTGCCCGCCATGATGTGGTGGATACTTTTGCGGGTCTGGGTGATCAGCGTCTCGACCGGCGTTGCGCGGATCGGGAAAAAGCGGATCAGATGCTCTGGAGGGGGCAGCACGGTGATGTCCTTGATGCGTTCGTCGTCGGTCTGGCTGGTTTTCTCGACGCTGCGGTACCAGGCATCGCTGGAGGGGGTGGCTTGGGCCGTCATGGGGCTTCCTCGTGGAGACGTGATGAATGAGAGCGGAAGGGCTGAAAAACGAAAAAACCGCCGGGCCCGGGAGCGTCGGCGGTTGGTAGGGGGAGCTCGTGTCTGCTTGCGCGCGCGCCTCTCATCCGCCGGGGGGCGAGATAAAGGACCAGAAGTAAGACCTGCCGTGCGCTTGCATGGCGGGCAATGTAGCACAGCTGCGCGCCGGGCGGCACGAACCAGTGGAAACAGTTGGTGCCAAGGCCATGCAACGCCCGTCAGTCGTCCATAGCCGCCTGAGCACGCCATGAAAGTTCGTTCCGTGCATGGTGGTGACGCTGGAAATGTTGCCCCATGACGAGCATCACGCCGGAGGAACCGCCCCTTCCGACTCACCACGTTGGACAAGGCTCGCAGCGGCTCAGGATCTGGCTCGGGCTATAATTCCCCGGTTTTGCATGGTGCAAAACGCACGCCGGCGGCCGTTCCAACTGCTGGCGCAAGTCAAAACCGTGGTCTGTCGTCAGCGGCGGGCCGCTCCATTCCAAGGAAAATCATGATCGCATCCTCCATCAAGGCCGAGGTCGTCAAGGCGAACGCCCGTTCGGCCAACGACACCGGCAGCCCGGAAGTGCAGGTGGCCCTGCTGACTGCCCGCATCAACGAGCTGACCCCGCATTTCAAGGCGAACGCCAAGGACCACCACGGTCGCCGCGGCCTGCTGCGCATGGTCAGCCGCCGGCGCAAGCTGCTCGACTACCTCAAGGCCCGGGACGCAGACCGTTACACCGCCCTGATCGCCAAGCTGGGGTTGCGCAAGTAATACTTCACTGCACAAAGACGCCTGGGGCCGCTCTCAGGCGTTTTTTGCTTCGGGGCTGCGAAACAGAGCGAAGCTGTGTCATTCCAATGGGCTTGGCGCCCCCGGTGGCAGTTCCACTGGAATGGCATCGTGTTCTGTGAATTGCCCTCGAAGACCATCCGGCAGCGTGCTGCCAGCCATTACAACAGGAGTTCGACATGGGTATTTTCAACAAAGTCAGCAAGACCTTCCAATGGGGCGACAAGACCGTCGTCATGGAGACCGGCGAAATCGCCCGCCAGGCCTCTGGCGCGGTGCTGGTGGCTATCGACGACACCGTGGTGCTGGCCACCGTGGTCGCGTCCAGGTCGGCCAAGCCCGGTCAGGACTTTTTCCCGCTGACCGTGGACTACATCGAGAAGACTTACGCAGCGGGCAAGATCCCCGGCAGCTTTTTCAAGCGCGAAGCCAAGCCCAGCGAACACGAGACGCTGACCAGCCGGCTCATCGACCGCCCGATCCGTCCGCTGTTCCCCGAGGGCTTCCTCAACGAAGTGCATGTGGTCATCCACACCCTGTCGCTGAACCCCGAGGTGGACGCCGACATCGCCGCGCTCATCGCCAGCAGCGCGGCCTTGGCCATTTCGGGCATTCCGTTCAACGGCCCCATCGGCGCCGCGCGCGTGGGTTATATCGACGGTGAGTACCGGCTCAACCCGGGCCCGACGGCGCGCAAGAACTCGCAGTTGGACTTGGTCGTCGCCGGCACCGAGGCCGCCGTGCTGATGGTCGAATCCGAGGCCCGGCAGTTGCCCGAAGAAATCATGCTCGGCGCCGTGGTGTTCGGCCATGCGCAGGGCAAGGTGGTGATCGACGCGATCCACGATTTGGTGCGCGAGGCCGGCAAGCCCGTGTGGCAGTGGGCGGCGCCCGCCCGCGACGAGGCCCTGATCGCCAAGGTCACGGCGCTGGCCAACGACCGGCTGCGCGCCGCGTACCAGCTGCGCAACAAGCAGGCGCGCACGCAGGCCTGCCGCGAAGCCTACGCCGCCGTTCTCGCGGACCTCGCGGCCGGGGGCCTGGGGTTCGACGCCACGAAGGTCGAGGGCATGCTGTTCGACATCGAGGCCGGAATCGTCCGCAGCCAGATCCTGGCGGGCGAGCCGCGCATCGACGGCCGCGACACGCGCACCGTGCGCGCCATCGAAATCCGCAGCGGCGTGCTGCCCCGCGCGCATGGCTCGGCGCTGTTCACGCGCGGCGAAACGCAGGCGCTGGTGGTGACCACGCTGGGCACCGAGCGCGACGCGCAGCGCATCGACGCGCTCGCGGGCGAGTACGAGGACCGCTTCATGCTGCACTACAACATGCCGCCTTTCGCCACCGGCGAGGTGGGCCGCATGGGTTCGACCAAGCGCCGCGAGATCGGCCACGGCCGTCTGGCCAAGCGCGCGCTGGCGGCCGTGCTGCCGAGCAAGGAAGAGTTCCCCTACACGCTGCGCGTGGTCTCGGAGATCACCGAGTCCAACGGCTCCTCGTCGATGGCCTCGGTCTGCGGCGGCTGCCTGTCGCTGATGGACGCAGGCGTGCCGCTGAAGGCGCATGTCGCGGGCATCGCCATGGGCCTGATCAAGGACGGCAACCGCTTTGCCGTCCTCACCGACATCCTCGGCGACGAGGACCATCTGGGCGACATGGACTTCAAGGTCGCCGGCACGACCGAGGGAATCACCGCCTTGCAGATGGACATCAAGATCCAGGGAATCACCCGGGAGATCATGCAGGTGGCTCTGGCGCAGGCCAAGGAGGCGCGCATGCATATCCTGGGCAAGATGCAGGAGGCCATGGGCGAGTCCAAGGCCGAGGTGTCGCACTTCGCGCCCAAGCTCTACACGATGAAGATCAACCCCGAGAAGATCCGCGACGTGATCGGCAAGGGCGGTGCGGTGATCCGCGCGCTGACCGAGGAAACCGGTTGCCAGATCGACATCGGCGAGGACGGAACGATCACCATCGCCGCGACGCAGGCCGCCCAGGCCGACGAGGCCAAGCGCCGCATCGAGCAGATCACGGCCGAGGTCGAGATCGGCAAGATCTACGAGGGCGCGGTGACGAAGATTCTGGACTTCGGCGCGCTGGTCAATCTGCTGCCCGGCAAGGACGGTCTGCTGCACATCAGCCAGATCGCGCACGAGCGCGTCGAGCGGGTCTCCGACTACCTGAGCGAGGGCCAGGTCGTGAAGGTCAAGGTCATGGAGACCGACGAAAAGGGCCGCATCAAGCTGTCGATGAAGGTGCTCGCCGAGCGCCCCGCCGGGGGCAGCGGCGACCGCCCTGCGTTTGCCGAGCGCGAGCCGCGCCACCAGGGGCGTGACGCGGGGCGCCAGCCGGTGGAGCAACAGCACCAACAGCAGTTGCCCTTGCAGCAGCCCGACGACGACGCGGCGTCCAGGCAGGTCCTGGACTGAGCTTTTCTGTCTTGGGCTGCGCCCGCCACCCAGGCGGGCAGCCCACACCATTTCTCAACCCCATGCATCGATGAACCGCAGCATGCGCGCTGTCGAGATCACCTCCTTTGGCAAGCCCGAGGTGCTGCTCCCGGGCGAACGCCCGGTGCCGCAGCCGGGCGCGGGCGAACTGCTGATCCGCGTTCGCGCCAGCGGCGTGAACCGCCCCGACGTGCTGCAGCGGCTCGGGCACTACGCCCCGCCACCGGGCGCGTCGGACATTCCGGGGCTGGAAGTCGCCGGCGTGGTCGAGTCGGGGGACTCTGCGGCCATGGCCGAGGCGGGAATCCAGGTCGGCGACCGCGTCTGCGCGCTGCTTGCCGGCGGCGGCTACGCCGAGTTCTGCGTCGCGCCGGTCGTGCAATGCCTGCCGGTTCCCGAGGGCCTGAGCGATGTGCAGGCGGCCGCGCTGCCCGAGACCTTTTTCACGGTGTGGAGCAATGTCTTTGACCGCGGCCGCTTGCAGGCGGGCGAGAGCCTGCTGGTGCAGGGCGGGACAAGCGGTATCGGCGTCGCGGCCATCCAGCTGGCGCGGGCCTTTGGCGCCACGGTCATCGCCACCGCGGGCAGCGACGAGAAATGCGCGGCCTGCCTGGCGCTGGGCGCGCAACAGGCGATCAACTACCGCACGCAGGACTTTGTCGCGGAGGTCCGGCGCATCACGCAGGGCAAGGGAGTGGACGTGGTGCTCGACATGGTCGCCGGCGACTACGTGGCGCGTGAAGTGGAATGCCTGGCCGAGGATGGCCGCATCGCCATCATCGCAGTGCAAGGCGGCGTGCGCAGCGGCTTCGACGCGGGGCTGGTGCTGCGGCGCCGGCTCACGATCACGGGGTCGACCCTGCGCCCCCGCCCCGTGGCGTTCAAGGGGGCGATTGCGCGCGCACTGCGCGAGCAGGTCTGGCCCCGGCTGGCCTCGGGCCAGGTGCGTCCCGTGATTCACAGCACGTTCTCTGCGGCGGATGCGGCGCAGGCGCATGCGCTGATGGAATCGAATCGGCATATCGGAAAAATTGTTTTGACCTGGTCACCATGAACGACAAGAAAAAACTCATCGCGGCCAACTGGAAGATGAACGGCGACCTGGCGGCGAACGAGGCCCTGTTGCACGCCATCCTCGCCGGAATCGGAGACGCGGCCTGCGACCTGGCGCTCGCGGTGCCCGCGCCCTATCTGGCGCAAGTGCAGGCGCTGACTGCGGGAACGGTGCTCGCGCTGGCGGCGCAGGACGTGTCGCAGCACGAAGCGGGCGCGTACACCGGCGAGGTCTCCGCGGCCATGCTCAGGGACTTTGGCGTGCGCTACACGCTGGTGGGGCATTCGGAACGCCGCCAGTACCACGGCGAAACCGACCAAGTGGTGGCGCAGAAGGCGCAGCGCGCGCTGGCTGCGGGCCTGACGCCCATCGTCTGCGTGGGCGAGACGCTGCAAGAGCGCGAGGCCGGCCAGACCGAGGCCGTGGTCAGGCGCCAGCTTGCGGCGGTGATCCAGCGCAACGGCCATTGCATCAGCGAAGTGGCGCTGGCGTACGAGCCGGTCTGGGCGATCGGCACGGGGCACACGGCGTCGCCCGCGCAGGCGCAGGCGGTGCACGCCGTTTTGCGCGCGCAACTGCGCGCCGCGAGCGCGCAGGCCGGGCGCATCCGCCTGCTCTACGGCGGCAGCCTGAACGCGGCGAACGCGGCGCCCTTGCTGGCGCAGCCCGACATCGACGGGGGGTTGGTCGGCGGTGCCTCGCTCAAGGCCCCCGATTTTTTGGCAATCATTGCCGCGGCCCATGGCGCCGCAGTCATCGCATCAGGAGTGGGCAAAGAATGAACGTGATCGTGAATGTGATTTTCGCCGTGCAGATGCTCGCGGCGCTGGTGATGATCGGTCTGATCCTGATCCAGCACGGCAAGGGCGCGGACATGGGCGCGGCGTTTGGCAGCGGCAGTTCGGGCAGCCTGTTTGGCGCGAGCGGCAGCGCCAACTTCCTGTCGCGTACCACGGCGGTGCTGGCTTCGGTGTTCCTCGCCTCCACGCTGGCCTTGGCGTACTTTGGCCACGCCCGCCTCGCAGGTTCGGGCAGCGTGCTGGAGGCCCCTGCCGCCGCCGCCGCGCAGCCCGCGGACGCCGCGTCGGCCGCCACCGCGCCACCAGCGACGCCGGCCTCGGGCGCCGCGCAGATTCCGACCAAATAATCTGGAGATCGCAGAGAGCCCACAGGGTTTTTCCGGAGTAGAATCGCCGATTGTCCGGACCAGCCAAAACCGCAGGGTTCCTCATGCCATCCGGACGCGAAAGACAGCCGTCGTGGTGAAATTGGTAGACACGCTACCTTGAGGGGGTAGTGGCGCAAGCTGTGCGAGTTCGAGTCTCGCCGACGGCACCAGAACAAAGCAAAGGCCTGCCCGCATGGCTTGGCAGGGCCACAGCGATGATCCAATCCGCAAGATGAACCTCGATCAGTACCTCCCCGTCCTTTTGTTCATCTTGGTCGGCAGCGCGGTTGGCGTCGTCCCCCTCGTCATCGGCCGCATACTGGGCCCGAATCGCCCGGATGCCGCGAAGAACTCCCCCTACGAATGCGGCTTTGAAGCCTTCGAAGACGCGCGCATGAAGTTCGACGTGCGCTACTACCTCGTGGCCATTTTGTTCATCCTGTTCGATCTCGAAATCGCGTTCCTCTTCCCCTGGGCGGTGACGCTGCGCGAGGTCGGCGGCACCGGCTTCGTGGCGGTGCTGATCTTCCTGGCCGTGCTGATCGTGGGCTTTGTCTACGAGTGGAAAAAGGGGGCGCTGGACTGGGAATGAGCGGGCCGCAGCAAACCAAGGAGGATGCAATGATTGAAGGCGTGATGAAGCAGGGCTTTGCCACCACGAGCTACGACGCCGTGGTGAACTGGGCCAAGACCGGTTCGCTGTGGCCGATGACCTTTGGCCTGGCCTGCTGCGCCGTCGAGATGATGCACTCGGCTGCGGCGCGCTACGACATCGGCCGCTTTGGCGCCGAGGTGTTTCGCGCGAGCCCGCGCCAGTCCGACCTGATGATCGTTGCCGGAACGCTGTGCAACAAGATGGCGCCCGCGCTGCGCAAGGTCTACGACCAGATGTCCGAGCCGCGCTGGGTTTTGTCCATGGGCTCCTGCGCCAACGGCGGCGGCTACTACCACTACAGCTATTCGGTGGTGCGCGGTTGCGACCGCATCGTTCCGGTCGATGTCTACGTGCCCGGCTGCCCGCCGACGGCGGAGGCGCTGCTCTACGGAATCATCCAGTTGCAGCAAAAAATTCGCCGCACGCACACCATTGCGCGCGCTTGAAGGATCGATGATGAGCGCTGTTGCCATTCGGCCAGAAAAACTCCAGGACACTGTCTGCGCGGCGCTCGGCGCCCGGGTGCGCCAGAGCACGCGGGTGCTGGGCGAGGTCAGCGTGCTGCTCGCCGCCGCCGACTACCTCGACGCGATGCGCGTGCTGCGCGACGCCGAGGCTTGCCGCTTCGAGCAACTGATCGACCTGTGCGGCGTGGACTACTCCACGTACGCCGACGCGGTGCACGAGGGGCCGCGCTACTGCGTGGTGGTGCATCTGCTGTCCGTCAGCCTGAACCAGCGCCTGCGCGTGAAGGTGTTCTGCCCGGACGACGATTTGCCGCTGCTGGCCTCCGTGTCCGGGCTGTGGAATTCGGCGAACTGGTACGAGCGCGAGGCCTTCGACCTGTTTGGCATCGTGTTCGACGGCCACGACGACCTGCGCCGCATCCTCACCGACTACGGCTTCGTCGGCCACCCGATGCGCAAGGACTTCCCGCTGTCCGGCCATGTGGAAATGCGCTACGACGCCGAACTGCGCCGCGTGGTCTACGAGCCCGTGAGCATCGAGCCGCGCGAGAACACGCCGCGCATCGTCCGCGAGGAATCGTATGCAGGCCTGCGCCGCGGCGCGCCCCTGTGATCCACCATGGCTGAAATCAAGAACTACTCCCTGAACTTTGGTCCACAGCACCCGGCGGCGCACGGTGTGCTGCGTCTGGTGCTGGAACTCGACGGCGAAGTGGTGCAGCGCGCCGACCCGCACATCGGTCTGCTCCACCGCGCCACCGAAAAGCTCGCCGAGCACAAGACCTATATCCAGTCCCTGCCCTACATGGACCGGCTCGACTACGTCTCGATGATGTGCAACGAGCACGCGTACTGCCTGGCGATCGAGAAACTGCTCGGCCTGGAAGTGCCGCTGCGCGCGCAGTACATCCGCGTGCTGTTCTCGGAGATCACCCGCTTGATGAACCACCTGATGTGGCTCGGCTCGCACGGCAACGACTGCGGCAGTTCGACGATCCTGATCTACACCTTCCGCGAGCGCGAAGACCTGTTCGACATATACGAGGCGGTGTCGGGTGCGCGCATGCACGCGGCGTATTTCCGTCCCGGCGGCGTGTACCGCGACCTGCCCGAGAGCATGCCGCAGTACCAGGCCGGCCAGATCCGCAACGCCCGGGCGATCGCGGCACTGAACCGCAACCGCCAGGGCTCGCTGCTGGACTTCATCGCCGACTTCAGCCAGCGCTTTCCGGGCTGCGTGGACGAGTACGAGACCTTGCTCACCGACAACCGCATCTGGAAGCAGCGCACGGTGGGCATCGGCGTGGTCTCGCCCGAGCGCGCGCTGAACCTTGGCATGACCGGCCCCATGCTGCGCGGATCGGGCGTCGCCTGGGACCTGCGCAAGACCCAGCCCTACGAGGTGTACGAGCACATGGACTTCGACGTTCCCGTGGGCCGCACGGGCGACTGCTACGACCGCTACCTGGTGCGGGTGCAGGAGATGCGCGAAGCCAACCGCATCATCGCGCAATGCGTGGACTGGCTGCGCGCGCACCCCGGCCCGGTGATCACCGACAACCACAAGGTGGCGGCGCCAGGGCGCGAATCGATGAAGGCCCGCATGGAGGAGCTGATCCACCATTTCAAGCTGTTCACCGAGGGCTTTCACGTTCCCGAGGGCGAGGCCTACGCCGCCGTGGAGCACCCCAAGGGCGAGTTCGGCATCTATCTGCTGAGCGATGGCGCGAACAAACCCTATCGCCTGAAGATCCGCGCGCCCGGTTTTGCGCATCTGGCCACGCTCGATGAATTGGCGCGGGGCCACATGCTCGCCGACGCCGTGGCCATCATTGGCACCATGGACATCGTGTTCGGAGAGATTGACCGATGATTGACGAAACGACGCGTGCGCGTTTTGCGCGGGAAGTGGCCAAGTACCCCGCAGACCAGAAGCAGTCTGCGGTCATGGCCTGCCTGGCCATCGTGCAGCAGGAGCAGGGCTTTGTCAGCGCCGAGAGCGAGGCGGCGGTCGCGCAGTACCTGGGGATGGCGCCGATTGCCGTGCACGAGGTCACGACCTTCTACAACATGTACAACCAGCAGCCGGCGGGCCGCTACAAGCTCAACGTCTGCACGAACCTGCCCTGCCAGCTGCGCGGGGGTCAGCAGGCGTTGCAGCATCTGGAGCAAAAGCTCGGCGTGTCTATGGGCGGGACCACGGCCGACGGCCTGTTCACGCTGCAGCAGTGCGAATGCCTGGGCGCCTGCGCCGACGCACCCGTGATGCTCGTCAACGACCGCACGATGTGCAGTTTCATGGACCCCGACAAGCTCGATCAGCTCGTCGATGGCCTGCGCCAGGCCGAGGGCACGGTGGCGCTTCGCACGGAGGACGGGCCATGAGCACAGCGCAACAAATTCTCTCCGAGTTCCGGGCGACGGGCGTGCAAACCTGCTTTCATGGCCGCCATATCGAACCGCAGATCTACGCCGGCCTGAACGGCAGCAACTGGAGCCTTGCGGGCTACGTGGCGCGCGGCGGCTACCAGGCGCTGCGCCGCATTCTCGGCAAGGACGGCAGCGCGGGACTGAGCCCGGAGCAGGTGATCACCATGGTCAAGGAGTCGGGCCTGCGCGGCCGCGGCGGTGCGGGCTTTCCCACCGGGCTCAAGTGGAGCTTCATGCCGCGCGCCTTTCCGGGCCAGAAATACCTGGTCTGCAATTCGGACGAGGGCGAGCCGGGAACCTGCAAGGACCGCGACATCCTGCAGTTCAACCCGCACGTCGTCATCGAGGGCATGGCCATCGCGGCCTACGCGATGGGCATCTCCGTGGGCTACAACTACATCCACGGCGAGATCTTCCAGACCTACGAACGCTTCGAGGCAGCGCTCGGCGAGGCGCGCGCCGCGGGCTATCTGGGCGGCGACGTCCTCGGCAGCGGCTTTGGCTTCGAGCTGCACGCAGCGCATGGTTTTGGCGCGTACATCTGCGGCGAGGAAACCGCCCTGCTCGAATCGCTCGAAGGCAAGAAGGGCCAGCCGCGCTTCAAGCCGCCGTTTCCCGCGAGCTGCGGCCTGTACGGCAAGCCCACGACGATCAACAACACCGAGACCTTCGCGGCCGTGCCGTGGATCATCCGCCATGGCGCGGCCGCGTACCTTGCGTGCGGCAAGCCGAACAACGGCGGAACGAAGATCTTCTCGGTCTCGGGCGACGTGGAGCAGCCCGGCAACTACGAAGTGCCCCTGGGCACACCGTTTCCCAGGCTGCTCGAACTCGCCGGGGGCGTGCGCGCGGGCCGCACGCTCAAGGCGGTGATTCCCGGCGGCTCTTCGGCGCCGGTGCTGCCGGCGGCGGTGATCATGGAATGCAGCATGGACTACGACAGCATCGCCAAGGCGGGATCGATGCTCGGCTCCGGCGCCGTGATCGTGATGGACGACTCGCGCTGCATGGTCGAGAGCCTGCTGCGCCTGTCGTACTTCTACGCGCACGAGTCCTGCGGGCAATGCACGCCCTGCCGCGAGGGCACGGGCTGGATGTGGCGCGTGCTCGAGCGCATCCGGAAGGGACAGGGCCGCGCGGACGACCTGGACCTGCTCAACTCGGTCGCGGACGATATCCAGGGGCGCACGATTTGCGCGCTCGGCGACGCCGCAGCGATGCCGGTGCGCGCCATGCTCCGGCATTTCCGCCCCGAGTTCGAGGCCCTGATCCAGAGCCGGACGGCCCAGCCCGTCCAGCCCGCCGGCTGATCGCGGGAAACACATATGCTTGAAATTGAACTCGACGGTCGCAAGGTGGAGGTCGCCGAAGGTTGCATGGTGATGCACGCGGCCGAGAAGGCGGGAACCTATATTCCGCACTTCTGCTACCACAAGAAACTCTCCATCGCCGCCAACTGCCGCATGTGCCTGGTTGACGTGGAGAAGGCGCCAAAACCCATGCCCGCGTGCGCCACGCCGGCCGCGCAAGGCATGGTGGTGCGCACGCACAGCGACAAGGCAATCCGCGCGCAGCGCTCGGTGATGGAGTTTTTGCTCATCAACCACCCGCTGGACTGCCCGATCTGCGACCAGGGCGGCGAATGCCAGTTGCAGGACCTGGCCGTAGGCTACGGCAGCAGTTCCTCGCGCTACACGGAGGAAAAGCGCGTGGTCCCGCACAAGGACGTGGGCCCGCTGATCTCCATGGAAGAGATGAACCGCTGCATCCACTGCACGCGCTGCGTGCGCTTTGGTCAGGAGGTGGCCGGCGTGATGGAACTGGGAATGATCCACCGCGGCGAGCATGCGGAAATCACCACGGTGACGGGCGGCACGGTGGACTCCGAACTGTCGGGCAACATGATCGACATCTGCCCGGTCGGCGCGCTGACCAGCAAGCCCTTTCGCTACAGCGCCCGGACCTGGGAGCTGTCGCGCCGGCGCTCGGTGAGCCCGCACGATTCCACGGGTGCGAACCTGATCGTGCAGGTCAAGAACCACCGGGTGATGCGCGTCCTGCCGTTCGAGAACGAGGCCGTCAACGAATGCTGGATCGCCGACCGCGACCGTTTCTCCTACGAGGCGCTGAACGCCGAGGACCGCCTGACCCGGCCCATGCTCAAGCAGGGCGGGGTCTGGAAGGAGGTCGATTGGCAGAGCGCGCTGGAGTACGTTGCGCAGGGCCTGCGCAGCATCCGCAGCGCGCATGGCGCGGGCAGCATTGGCGCGCTGCTCAGCCCGCACAGCACGCTCGAAGAGCTCTACTTGGCAGCGGCGCTGCTGCGTGGCCTGGGCAGCGACAACATCGACCACCGCCTGCGCAACGCCGAATTCGCCGCCCCCGAGGGCATTCGCTGGCTCGGGACCTCGATCGCTGCGCTCTCGACGCTGCAGCGCGTGCTCGTCGTGGGGTCGAACCTGCGCAAGGACCATCCGCTGTTTGCGCAGCGCATCCGCCAGGCCGCGCGCCATGGTTGCGAGGTCAGCGCGCTCGACTCGGTGGCGCGCGACTGGGCCCTGCCGGTCGCGCACAGGCTGGTGGTGCACGGCGCCGGCCAATGGGTGCGGGCGCTCGGTGGCATTGCCGCAGCGCTCGCGCGGGAGAAGGGCATCGCTGCGCCGCAGGGCGTGCTCTCGTCCGATGGGGCCGATGGGTCCGATGGGTCCGATACCGCCGCGGAAACCGCGATCGCCCGCTCCCTGCTCGGCGGTGAGCGCAAGGCCGTGCTGCTCGGCAATGCGGCCGCGCACCACGCCCAGGCCACGCAGTTGCTCGCGCTTGCCAACTGGATTGGCACGCACACGGGGGCCACGGTCGGCTACCTCACGCAAGCGGCGAACACCGTGGGCGCGCAGTTTGCGGGCGCCTGGCCCGTGAACGGCGGCCTGCACGCCGGTGAAATGCTCGGCGGCGCGCTGAAGGCCGCGCTGCTGCTCAACACCGAACCCGTGCACGACTCGGCCGCCGGCGTGCGGGCCGCGACAGCGCTGGCCGCGGCCGAAATGGTCGTGACCCTGAGCCCGTTCCGGGCGAATATGGAATTCAGCGACGTGCTGCTGCCGATCGCCGCATTCACGGAAACCTCGGGCAGCTTTGTCAACGCCGAAGGCCGTTTGCAGAGCTTTCACGCCGTGGTCCGCCCGCCGGGCGAAGCCCGTCCCGCGTGGAAGGTGCTGCGCGTGCTCGCGAATCTGCTGGAGGTTCCCGGCTTTGACTTCGAGAGCGCGCAGGAGGTGCTGGCGCGCGCAACGAATGCGCCCGCGGGCAGCGTCACGCAGTTGCCGGCCGACCAGTTGTCGAACGCCGTCTCGAACGCCGCGCAGTCCACCCCGCTGACCGGGGTGGCGAGCGAACCCGTGGTCGCCTCCATCTACCAACTCGACAGCCTGGTACGCCGCGCGGCGTCGCTGCAACGCACGGCCGACGCACGCCAGGCCGCCGAAGGAGTCGCCGCATGATCGACGCGCTCTACGAAACGGGACGCAACCTGCTGGCGGTGGGCTGGTGGAGCGGCATGGCCTGGCCGGTGCTCTGGATCCTGCTCAAGATCGTTTGCGTCCTGGTCCCGCTGATGGGCGCCGTCGCGTACCTGACGCTGTGGGAACGCAAGCTGCTGGGTTTCATGCAGGTGCGCCATGGTCCGAACCGCGTGGGCCCTTTCGGCCTGCTGCAACCCATTGCCGACGCCCTGAAACTGCTGACCAAGGAAATCATCCACCCCGCGGCCGCGAGCCGGGGCCTGTTCGTGCTCGGTCCGGTCATGGCGATCATGCCGGCGCTCGCCGCCTGGGTGGCGATTCCCTTTGGCCCCGACGTGGCGCTGGCGAACGTCAACGCCGGCCTGCTGCTGGTCATGGCGATCACGTCCATCGAGGTCTACGGCGTGATCATTGCCGGCTGGGCGTCGAACTCCAAGTACGCCTTTCTGGGCGCGCTGCGCGCGTCGGCGCAGATGGTGAGCTACGAGATCGCCATGGGCTTTTGCTTTCTGGTGGTCATCATGGTCTCGGGCAGCATGAACCTGACCGAGATCGTTCTCGGGCAGGGGCGCGGAATGGCCGCGGACAAGGGCCTGAACTTCCTGTCCTGGAACTGGCTGCCGCTGCTGCCGATTTTCCTGGTGCATCTGATCTCGGGCGTGGCGGAGACCAACCGCCACCCGTTTGACGTCGTCGAGGGCGAGGCGGAAATCGTCGCCGGGCACATGGTCGAGTACTCCGGAATGGGCTTTGCGGTCTTCTTCCTGGCCGAATACGCGAGCATGTGGCTGGTCTCCATCCTGGCGACGCTGCTGTTCCTGGGCGGCTGGTTGCCGCCCATCGACAGCGCGCTGTGCAATGCGGTCCCCGGCTGGATCTGGCTCGGGATCAAGACCTTCCTGGTGGTGTCCATGTTCATCTGGATCCGCGCCACCTTCCCGCGCTTTCGCTACGACCAGATCATGCGCCTGGGCTGGAAGGTCTTCATTCCGGTCACGCTGGTGTGGCTGCTCATCGTTGGCGGGTGGCTGCTCTCGCCCTGGAACATTTGGCAATAAGAGGACCCCGATGACTGCCATTGCTGCCGCACCTTTTTCGCTCAAGGATTTCTTCAAGAGCTTTCTGCTCGTCGAACTGTTCAAGGGAATGGCCCTGACCGGGCGCTACGCCTTTCGCCGCAAGGTGACGGTGCAGTTCCCGGAAGAAAAAACGCCCCTTTCGCCGCGCTTTCGCGGCCTGCACGCGCTGCGCCGCTACGACAACGGCGAGGAGCGCTGCATCGCCTGCAAACTGTGCGAGGCCGTCTGCCCTGCCGTGGCGATCAGCATCGAATCGACCGTGCGCGCCGACGGGTCGCGCCGCACCACGCGCTACGACATCGACCTGACCAAGTGCATCTTCTGCGGCTTCTGCGAGGAAAGCTGCCCCGTGGACTCGATCGTCGAGACGCACATCTTCGAATACCACGGCGAGAAACGCGGCGACCTGTACTTCACCAAGGACATGCTCTTGGCCGTTGGCGACCGCTACGAGGCCGAAATCGCCGCGGCCAGGGCGGCCGACGCCAAGTACCGCTAAACGCTGCGGGACCCGACTTTCCATAAAGACCCGATTCATGGACGCCAAGACCGGTTTCTTCTACCTCTTTTCGGCCGTGCTGCTGTTTGCCGCCCTGCGCGTGATCACCGCGCGCAACCCGGTGCACGCGGTGCTCTACCTGATGCTTGCGTTTTCGCAGGCCGCTGCGGTCTGGCTGCTGCTCCGGGCCGAGTTCCTCGCGATCACGCTGGTGCTGGTGTACCTGGGCGCGGTGCTGGTGCTGTTTTTGTTCGTGGTGATGATGCTCGACGTCCACATCGACCGCCTGCGCACGGGTTTCTGGAAGCACTTTCCGCTGGCCGCGACCGTGGGCGCGCTGATTGCGCTGGAGATGGCCGCCGTGCTGATGGGCGGCTTTCGCGGCATGGACGAGCCCAAGTCGGCCGTCGTCGATGCCGCGCACTCGAACACCCAGGCGCTGGGCAGGCTGCTCTATACCGAATACCTGCTCCCGGTGGAGATCGCGGCGGTGATCCTGCTCGTGGCCATGATCTCCGCCATCGCGCTGACCCTGCGCCAGCGCAAGGACAGCAAGGCCATCGACGCCTCGGCGCAAGTCCGCGTACGCGCCCGCGACCGTTTGCAGGTGCTCAAGTTTGCCGCCACGCGCAAGGCGGACGCCGACGTTCCGGCCAAGCCGCCAGCTGCCGAGGAGAAAACCGCATGACGCTGACCCTGGGCCATTTCCTCTCGCTGGGGGCGATGCTGTTCGCGCTGGCGGTGGTCGGGATCTTCCTGAACCGCAAGAACCTGATCGTGCTGCTGATGGCGATCGAGCTGATGCTGCTCGCGGTGAACACGAACTTCGTGGCCTTCTCCCACTACCTGGGCGACATGCACGGCCAGGTATTCGTGTTCTTCATCCTGACGGTGGCGGCCGCCGAGTCGGCCATCGGTCTGGCCATCCTGGTGCTGCTGTTTCGCAACCGCTCGAGCATCAGCGCGCAAGACCTCGACACCCTCAAGGGTTGACGGGTCGGCACCGCAGTATTCCCCCAAGGTTCTCAAGAATGAGTCAAACCCTCTCTGCTTCAACGCTCCTGGCCGCCGCATTGGCTCCGCTGGCGGGCGCCGTGCTGACCGGAATCTTCGGCACGGCCCTTGGCGGCAACCGGATCGGCCGCCGCCTGGGCCACAGCCTGGCGGTTTCCGGGGTGCTCGTGTCCTTCGTCCTGTCGGCCATGACGCTCAAGAGCGTGGCCCTGGACGGCGCGCGCTTCAACGAAACGCTCTACACCTGGATGCTCGCCGGCGGCCTGCGGATGGAGGTCGGCTTCCTGATTGACGGCCTGACCGCAATGATGATGGTGGTGGTCAGCTTCGTGTCGCTGATGGTGCACGTCTACACCATTGGCTACATGCGCGAGGACCCGGGCTACAACCGCTTCTTCGCCTACATCTCGCTGTTCACCTTCTCCATGCTCATGCTGGTCATGAGCAACAACCTGCTGCAACTGTTCTTTGGCTGGGAGGCCGTGGGCCTGGTGTCGTACCTGCTGATCGGCTTCTGGTTCCACAAGCCGTCGGCGGTGTTTGCCAACATGAAGGCCTTTCTGGTGAACCGCGTGGGCGACTTCGGCTTCATCCTGGGAATCGGTCTGATCGCGGCCTACACCGGAACGCTGAACTACGCCGAGGTATTTTCCCAGGCCGGGCGGCTCGGCGGCCTCACGCTCCCGGGAACCGACTGGATGCTGATCAGCGCGATCTGCATCTGCCTGTTCGTCGGCGCCATGGGCAAGAGCGCGCAGTTCCCGCTGCACGTGTGGCTGCCCGATTCCATGGAAGGCCCGACGCCCATCTCCGCGCTGATCCACGCCGCGACCATGGTCACGGCAGGGATCTTCATGGTGGCGCGCATGTCGCCGCTGTTCGAACTGTCCGACACGGCGCTGAACCTGATCCTGGTGGTGGGCGCGATCACTGCGCTGTTCATGGGCTTTCTGGGAATCGTCCAGAACGACATCAAGCGCGTCGTGGCCTACTCCACGCTGTCCCAACTGGGCTATATGACGGTGGCCCTGGGCGCTTCGGCGTATTCGGCCGCGGTGTTCCACCTGATGACGCACGCGTTTTTCAAGGCCCTGCTGTTCCTGGGCGCCGGCTCGGTCATCATGGGCCTGCACCACAACCAGGACATGCGCTGGATGGGCGCGCTGCGCCGGCACATGCCGATCACCTGGATCACCTCGCTGCTGGGCTCGCTGGCACTGATCGGAGCGCCCCTGTTCGCGGGCTTTTACTCCAAGGACAGCATCATCGACGCGGTCCACTTGAGCCGCCTGCCCGCCGCGGGGTTTGCGCATTTCGCCGTCCTGGCCGGCGTTTTCGTGACGGCCTTTTATGCGTTCCGCATGTACTTCCTGGTGTTCCACGGCCAGGAACGCTACGACCAGAACCCGGATGCACACCATGACCATGACCATGGCGGGCACGCCGACCCCCACCCGCATGCGCCGCACGAGTCGCCCTGGGTGGTGACGGTGCCCCTGGTGCTGCTGGCGATTCCCTCGGTGCTCGCGGGCCTGCTGTTCATCGAGCCCATGCTGTTCGGTGACTTCTTCGCAGGGGCCATCGTGGTGGACGCGGCCCGGCACCCGTCGATGGCGCAAATGACCGCGCACTTTCCCGGCGCCTGGGCCATGGCCCTGCACGGCTTGCAGGCGGCGCCGCTGTGGCTCGCGCTCGCGGGCGTCGCGCTCGCGTACTACATGTATCTGCGCAGGCCCGCGCTGCCCGCCGCGATCGCGGCGCGCCTGCGGCCGCTGCACGGCCTGCTGGAAAACAAGTACTACCTCGACTGGATCAACGAAAAGCTCCTGGCACGCGGCGCGCGGGCGCTGGGCACCGGTCTGTGGAAGGGCGGCGACCAGGCGCTCATCGACGGCGCGCTGGTGAATGGCTCCTGGAAGCTGGTGCGCTGGGTCGCGGGCGTCGTGCGCCGGATGCAGACGGGCTATCTCTACCACTACGCGCTGGTGATGGTCCTGGGTGTTTTTGCCCTCATGACGTACTTCGTCTGGCTCAACAAGTAGGAGAAGAACAAAAATGGGTTTGTTGAGTCTTGCCATCTGGATCCCGATTGCCTTCGGCGCGCTGCTGCTCGCCATCGGGCGCGACGAGCATGCGCCCATGGTGCGCTGGATGGCGCTGCTCGGGGCCGCGTTCGGTTTCCTGGTCACCCTGCCCCTGTACGGCGGCTTCGATCCGGGCAGCGCGGCCATGCAGTTCGTGGAAAAAGCGGCCTGGATCGAGCGCTTCAACGTCCACTACCACCTGGGCGTGGACGGCATCTCGTTGTGGTTCGTTCCGCTGACGGCCTTCATCACGCTGATCGTGGTGCTCGCGTCCTGGGAGGCGATCACCGAGCGCGTGAACCAGTACATGGGCGCGTTCCTGATCCTCTCGGGCCTGATGATCGGCGTATTCAGCGCGCTCGACGGAATTTTGTTCTACGTGTTCTTCGAGGCCACGCTGATCCCGATGTACCTGATCATCGGCATCTGGGGCGGCCCGAACAAGATCTACGCGGCGTTCAAGTTCTTCCTGTACACGCTGCTCGGTTCGCTGCTGATGCTGATCGCGCTGATCTACCTGTACAACCAGTCGGGCGGCAGCTTCGACATCGCCACCTGGCACCGGCTGCCGCTCGGCGGCCAGGCGCAGACCCTGCTGTTCTTCGCCTTCTTCGCCGCGTTTGCGGTCAAGGTACCGATGTGGCCGGTGCACACCTGGCTGCCGGACGTGCACGTGGAGGCGCCCACCGGCGGCTCCGCCGTTCTGGCGGCGATCATGCTCAAGCTGGGCGCGTACGGCTTCGTGCGCTTCTCGCTGCCGATTGCCCCCGACGCCGCGCGCGAATGGGCCTGGCTGATGATCACCCTGTCGCTCATCGCGGTGGTCTACGTGGGCCTGGTGGCCCTGGTCCAGACGGACATGAAAAAGCTCGTCGCCTACTCGTCGGTGGCGCACATGGGCTTCGTGACCCTGGGCTTTTTCCTGTTCAACGAACTCGGCGTCTCGGGCGCCCTGGTGCAGATGATCGCGCACGGCTTCGTCTCGGGCGCCATGTTCCTGTGCATCGGCGTCCTGTACGAGCGCGTGCATTCGCGCGAGATCGCCGCCTACGGCGGCGTGGTCGAGACCATGCCGCGGTTCACGGCGTTCGCGTTGCTGTTCGCCATGGCGAATTGCGGACTGCCCGCAACCGCGGGCTTCGTCGGCGAATGGATGGTCATCCTGGGCGCCGTGAAGGCCGACTTCTGGATCGGGCTCGTCGCCGCCACGGCGCTGGTCTTTGGCGCCGCGTACACGCTGTGGATGGTCAAGCGCGTGTACCTGGGCCCGGTGGTGAACGACAGCGTCCGCGGGCTGAGCGACATTGGCCGGCGTGAATTCCTCGTGCTCGCCCTGCTCGCCAGCGCCGTGCTGGCCATGGGCCTGTACCCCCGTCCCGTCACCGACGTGATGGACGCCTCGGTGGCGCAACTGCTGCGGCATGTCGCGCTGTCCAAGCTGAACTGAGCGGACGGAGGAATTCAAAATGATAGACAACATCAGCTGGCTCGTGATCTACCCCGAGATCGTGCTGTTGGCCATGGCCTGCATGATCGCGCTGGTCGATCTGAACGTCAGCAGCGCACGCCGCGGCGCAACCTATGCGCTGAGCATGCTCACGCTCGCCGTGGTGGCCGTGCTGCAAGCGCTGTACGCGAGCAGTGGAAACACCCTTTACGGCTTTGGCAACATGCTGGTCAGCGACGCCATGGGCAACTGGCTCAAGTGCTTTGCCTGCGTGGCCACGATGCTCACGCTGGTCTACGGCCGCCCCTACGCGGCGGACCGCGGCATGCTGCGCGGCGGCGAATTGTTCACGCTGTCGATGTTCTCCCTGCTGGGCATGTTCATCATGATCGGCGGCAACAACTTCCTGGTGCTCTACCTGGGCCTGGAACTGCTCACGCTGTCGAGCTACGCACTCGTGGCGCTGCGCCGCGACAACGCCACGGCGACCGAGGCCGCAATGAAGTACTTCGTTCTCGGCGCCATGGCCAGCGGGTTCCTGCTGTACGGCATGTCGATGCTCTACGGCGCGACGGGGTCGCTCGACATCGGGCAGGTGTTCAAGGCCATCAACGCCGGCCAGATCCGGCACCAGGTGCTGATCTTCGGCCTGGTGTTCGTCGTTGCGGGCCTGGCGTTCAAACTCGGCGCGGTGCCGTTTCACATGTGGATTCCCGACGTCTACCAGGGCGCCCCGACCGCCGTGACCCTGATGCTCGGCGGCGCGCCCAAGCTCGCGGCCTTTGCCATCACCCTGCGCCTGCTGGTCGATGGCCTGCTGCCGCTGGCGATCGACTGGCAGCAGATGCTCGCGCTGCTGGCCATCGGGTCGCTGCTCGTGGGCAATCTGGCGGCCATTGCGCAGACCAACCTCAAGCGCATGCTGGCGTATTCGACCATCGCGCAGATGGGCTTCGTTCTGCTCGGCCTGATGTCCGGCGTGGTGAACGGCCATGTTGACGCGGCAGCGGTGGAGAACGCCTACGGCGCGGCCATGTTCTACGTGCTCACCTATGTGCTGACCACGCTGGCGGCGTTCGGCGTGATCCTGCTGCTGGCGCGCGAGGGCTTCGAGAGCGAAGAAATCTCGGACCTGGCCGGCCTCAACCAGCGCAGCCCGCTGTACGCCGGCGTCATGGCCCTGTGCCTGTTCTCCATGGCCGGAATTCCCCCGCTGGTCGGCTTCTACGCCAAGCTGTCGGTGCTGCAAGCGCTGCTCGCGTCCGGCCAGGGCGGGTACATCGCGCTCGCGGTGTTTGCCGTGCTCATGTCGTTGATTGGCGCCTTCTACTACCTGCGCGTGGTCAAGCTCATGTATTTCGACGCCCCGCTGACGGCGGCGAATGTCTCGGCGCCCACCGACGTGCGCGTGGTGCTCGCGCTCAACGGCGCCCTGATCCTCGTTCTCGGCCTGCTGCCCGGCGGCCTGATGGCGCTGTGCGCGGACGCCGTGGTGCGCGCATTGTCGACTTGATTTTTGTGTCCGGATTCCGCCCTGGGCGGGTGACCCAGGACAATGTCAGAAACAGGGATATTGTTCTGATATCCAGCTCCGGACGTGGCCATGAAACTGCTCCCCGAATCCATCTTGCTGCACGCACAGTCCCTCGCCGAGGGAGGTGTGCTGTCGCCCAAGGAGTTCCTGCACCTCGCAAGCCGTGCCGCTGTCGATCAGGCGCTGTCCCGGCTCGCCAAGGAAGGCCGGCTGCTGCGTGTCGTGCGTGGCAGCTATGTCACACCAGTGTCGAGCCGGTTCGGGACGCGTGCGCCGGCGCCCGAAAAGGTGGTGCAAGCGCTGGCCGCCCAAACTGGCGAGGTCGTGACGCCCCACGGGGCCCACGCGGCAAACGCGCTGGGCCTGACTGCAGCAGTTGCCAATCCGGCAGGTCTACCTGACCTCGGGACGTACCCGCAAGCTCAAGCTCGGGCGCGCCGAGGTCATGCTCAAACACGCTCCGCGCTGGATGCTGGCGCCGGGATCCGGGCTGGCCGGTGCGGCCGTGCGCGCGCTGGCTTGGCTGGGGCCGACCCATGCGGGCAAAGCGCTGACCACCTTGCACAGCACACTGCCACCCTCCGATTGGCAGACGCTGACATTGGCGCGCGCCACCTTGCCATCCTGGATGGCAAGGGCCATTGGCGAAGAAGCAATCCGTGGATGAGTCCTGCTTTGCCCTCAATCGGGAGAACCAGGACGACGTGTTGGAACAGGCCCGGGAAAAGACGGGCCGTCCCACCCATCTGCTCGAAAAGGACGTCTGGGTGGTCTGGACGCTCGGCGTACTGGAAAGAAGCCCATGAGTAAATCCCTGAGACTGTCCGAACAATGGTTCCGGCGTGGCCTGTGGCTGGTGGCGCTGGTGTTTTCCAGTTTCCTCATCGGCCTGGGCAACACCCTCATGAGCGACCTGCCCAAGGTCGAAACCCCCTTGGAGGTGGATGACTTTCTGGACATGCAGGCAACGCAGCCCCTGCGCGACCAAATGCGGGATGCGCGCCGGGCCGAGCGCGATGCCGAGACCGCGCTGGAGCAGGCCAAGTTGCAACGCGACAAGGCGCACAACGAGAGCCGGGCCGAGCGCGAGACCTTCAACAACTGGTTGGCCGCACGCAGCGTGACCCAGAGCTCCGAGCAGAATCCGGAAGTCATCGCACGCACCCAGGCGCTGGACGCCCTCAAGCGCATCGAGCGCAAGGCCGAGCAAGCGGTCGAGCGCCAGGAGCAGGCCGCACTCGACGCGCGCCAGGGCGCTGCAGCGGCGCAGGAGCACCTGAGCCGGCTGGAGTCCGAAGCCCACGCAAAGTTGAACTCCGAGCGCCGCAAGCTGGAGTTGCGTGTGTTCCTGTACCGCCTGGCGCTTACCCTGCCGCTGCTGGCGCTGGCGGGCTGGCTGTACGTCAGAAAGCGCAAGGGCACCTACTGGCCATTCGTGTGGGGCTTCATCTTTTTTGCGCTGTTTGCTTTCTTCGTGGAGTTGGTGCCCTACCTGCCCAGCTACGGCGGCTATGTGCGCTATACGGTCGGCATCGTGGTGACGCTGCTGGTGGGGCGCTCCGCCATCCTGGCGCTCACCCGCTACCTGGAGCGCCAAAAGCAGGTCGAGTCCCTGCCCGACCAGGAGCGCCGCAAGGAACTCGGCTACGACGTGGCCCTGGCGCGCCTGGCGCAGAACGTTTGCCCGGGCTGCGAGCGCCCGGTGGACAGCCGGGACGAGAAAATCGACTTCTGCGCGCACTGCGGCATCTGCCTGTTTCAGCACTGCGACCATTGCCGCACCCGCAAGAGCGCCTTTGTCCGTTTCTGCCATGCCTGCGGCACGGGGACGGACACGCAGCCGGCGCACGGCATCGCAGCCTGAAAGCGGGGCCACGGCCGTCGCTCAGCTCCCCTTGTTCCTGCGCAACAGGAATTGCGCATAGCGCTCGGTGATGCGCTTGACCACGCTGTCTTGCGCAGCGGCCTGCCGGTCTACGCCAAACACTTTCATGGGGAAGTCGAGGCCCTTTTGCACGGCCCAAATCGCGTCGTGCTGGTCGGGCGGAAGAATCTGCGCCGGATCGCCCACGGCAACCCAGCCGATGGGAACCGTGGCGCCGCAGGGCACGCGGGTGGACAGGTGGACCACGGCGTCGATGCGCAGTTCCGCGCCCTGCCCGACGTGCGCGCCATTGAATATGGACACGCCCGTCGCAACGAACACCTCGTCCTCGATCTGGCAGCCCGACAGGTGGCAATGCGGTCCGACCAGCACGTTGTTGCCCAGTGTGCAATCGGCGAAGGACGTGCTGCGCAGCACGCTGTTTTCCATCACGATGCTGCTGTGCCCGACGCTTATGCATCCGCCCTCGGCGACCAGCACGGCGCCGTGGCAGATGACGGCCTGCGGCCCGACCGTCACCGCGCCGTCCAGGACGGCGGTCTCGGCCACGTGCGCGCTGGGGTGGATGTTTGCGCGCGCAGAGCGCCGGGTGCGGGAGTTCATGGGGCTGGCAAGTGGCGAGAAAACGGGAAGACCCGCCCTCCTCCTCCGGGGCAAGGGCAGGCTCTGCTGCGGCAGGTTTCAGAGCCGCTGCTTGTCATGTGCCTGGAGCGCCATGAGCACGTCGTGGCACGCGCCCAGGTTGTGGTAGTCCACCTTGCCGGCGTTGCTTTTTTCGCGCGTGTGGTTCCGGTTCGCGCCGTCGAGGATGCGGAACCAGGCGCCATGCTTGTGGTCCACGAAATGCGTCCAGCAGTAGTCCCAGATGCGCTCGTACCAGTGCGCATAGCGTTTCTCTGCGGTGTGCAGCGCGAGCAAGGCGGCGGCGGCCAGGCTCTCGGCCTGCACCCAGTGGTATTTGCTGTCGTCGCAGATGCTGCCGTCGGGCGCCATGCCGTAGAAGATGCCGCCGTGCGCCTGGTCCCAGCCCTTTTCGATGGCCGTGTCGAACAGCCGCCGGGCGCAGGGCAGATGCCAGGGCGCAGGGTGCAGCGTGTCGAGTTGCAGCAGCAGCTTGGCCCACTCGGTCTGGTGGCCCAATTGGTAGCCCCAGGGGCGAAAGATGTTGCTGCGGTCGTGGCGGTTGTAGTCCCAGTCCGGCGACCAGTCGGCATGGAAATGTTCCCACACCCAGCCGCCGCAGAGCATCGCCTGGCGCTGGCAGATTCCCTGCGCGAGTTGCTCGGCGCGTTCGATGTAGCGGTGCTCGCCCGTGAAGCGGAAGGCCGCGATCATGGCCTCGCAGGCGTGCATGTTGGCGTTCTGGCCGCGGTAGCCGGTGAGGGTCCAGCCGCTGTCGGCCTCGTCGGCGTACAGGCCCGCGTCCGCTTGCCAGAAGTGCTGTTCGGCCATCTCGAAGGACTCGGCGAGCCAGCCGCGCGCATCGGCAACGCCGGCCTGCAGCGCGTGCGCGCAGGCGAGCATCACAAAGGCCATGCCGTAGCAGTGGCGCGTTGCGTCGAGCGGCGTCGCGGCGCCCGCGTGCCAGTCGATGAGCCAGGCGTAGCCCCCGCTGGCACGGTCGAGAAACGCCGTGCGCACGAACCACAGCGCGCGCAGAACGCCTCTGCGGTAGCGCTCTTCCCCCGTGATGCGGTAGAGCATGGCGTGCGTCACGACGAAGCGCGTGGCGCTCACGAGGTGGCGCGTGCGCTGCTCGTATACCGTGCCATCGTCGAGAAAGAAGTGGTACATGCCGCCGTCGGGGTCGGTGGCCACGGGGTCGTAGAAGGCCATGATTTCGCGGCTGTGCGCGCGCAGAAATTCGCTGGACCGGAAGTCCGGCCGGGCTGCGGTCATTCGTCTCTCCTCGGTAAATTAAACGTCATGCGCCTGCGCGCAGCCGGCGCAGCAGCCCCGCCGTGGAGCCGTCCAGACCGGCCGCGTCGCCGCTGGCCAGCCGCTGCCGAAGGTCCTTGGCCAGCGTCTTGCCCAGTTCCACGCCCCACTGGTCAAAGCTGTTGATGCCCCACAGGCTGCCGCTCACGAACACGCGGTGCTCTTGCAGCGCAATCAACGCGCCCAGGGACGCGGGGCTGAGCGACTCCAGCAGGATGAAGGTGCTGGGCCGGTTTCCCGGAAAGTGCCGATGCCCGTCCGCGCTGGCCTGGCCGAGCATCAGCGCCTGGGCCTGCGCCAGCGCGTTCGCGAGCAGTTTCTCGTGGTGACCGGGCAGGGGGTGCGCGGCCTGGCGCACGGCGACGATCTCCAGCGGCAGCACGTCCCGGCCCTGGTGCAGCATCTGGAAGAACGCATGCTGGCCGTTGGTTCCGGGCTCGCCCCAGAGCACGGGCGCTGTCGCGTGGGCCAGCGGCGCGCCGTCCTGCGCAACGCGCTTGCCGTTGCTCTCCATCTCCAACTGCTGCAGGTAGGCCGGGTAGCGGCGCAGCGCCGCGTGGTAGGGCGCGATGCAGCGGCTCGCAAAGCCATGGAAATTGCGGTACCAGACATCGAGCAGGCCCAGACGCACGGGCAGGTTTTGCGCCAGCGGTGCGCTGCGGAAATGCCCGTCCATGGCGTGCGCGCCCGCGAGCAGATCGCGAAAGCCCTGCGCCCCGATGGCAATGGCCAGCGGCAGGCCAATCGCCGACCACAGCGAGTAGCGCCCGCCCACCCAGTCCCAGAAGCCGAAGCAGGTGGTGATTCCGAGCGCGCCCGCGGCCTCGGTGTGCGTGGTGAGCGCGGCAAAATGCCGCGCCACATCGCGCCCGCCCGCCGCAGCAAACCAGGCCAGCGCTGAGCGCGCATTCGTCATGGTCTCGTCGGTGGTGAAGGTCTTGGAGGCCACGAGGAACAGGCTGCTTTCGGGGCGCAAGCCCTGGAGCACGCTGTGCAGTTCATGCCCGTCAACGTTTGAGACAAAGTGAAAGCGTTTGCCGGGAATGCGGAATTCCTCGAGCGCGAGCACCGCCATGTGCGGGCCCAGGTCCGAGCCCCCGATGCCGATGTTCACCACGTCGGTGATCGCGTCGTCGCCGCGCACGCGCTCGGCATAGGCCAGCATGGCGTCGAGCGTGGCGTGTACGTCGGCCAGGCGCTGCGCCGTCTCGGGCCGATCGCCGGGCCAGGCCAGGCCCGCGGGGCGGCGCAGCAGCGTGTGCAGCGCGGCCCGGTTCTCGGTGCTGTTCACGGCCTGCCCGGCGAGCAGCGCAGCGCGGTGCTGCTCCAGACCGCAGCTGCGCGCCAGGTCGAGCAGCAGGGCTTCGGTGTCGCGCTCCCAGAGGTTCTTGGACAGGTCGGCAAACAGGTGCGGCGCGCACTGGCTGAAATGCTCGAAGCGCTGCGCATCCTGCGCGAAGGCCTGGCGCAGGTCGAGGCGCTGGCCCCGGGCCGAGAAATGGGCCGCCAGCAGGGGCCAGGGCGCAGTCTGGTCGCAACGGATGGGCGTGGGCATGGGCGTGGACATCGATCGGTTGGAATGCATGGGGTCGGGTCGGGGACAGCGCGATGGTAGCAATGGTAGCCAGTAACTTGATTACATGGCAGCCCCGCCGCCCGGTTTTTCACGCATGCGATGAAAGGCGTTCACGCAAGGACAGAGCGCATGAGCGCCATGTAACATGATTACAATCCGGAGCCTGCAAAATCACGCCCCTGAACCAGTTTTCATGGAGACACCATGGGTTTCGACCTCGTCCTGTTTGGCGGCACCGGCGACCTCGCCTGGCGCAAGCTCATGCCCGCATTGTTTCAGGCGTTCCGGCACGGCACGCTGCCGCCGGGCGGGCGCATCATTGCCGTGGCGCGCGATACGCTGAGCGACGAACGCTACCGCAGCCTGATCCAGTCGCGCTTTGACGGCGTGGAACTCGCCAAGCGCCCCACGCCCGACGAATTTGCCCGCTTCGCGGCCCTGCTGCATTACCTGCGCATGGACCTGTCGCAGGCGCAGGACTACGAGCGCCTGGCGCAGATGCTGAACGCGCGCGCCGCCGATTCGGTGGTGATGTACCTGGCCATCGCGCCGAGCCTGTTTACCACCGTGTGCGAGCAGATCGCGGCCGTGGGCCTGAACGGCCCCGCAACCCGCGTGGTGCTGGAAAAGCCCCTGGGCCACGACCTGCAATCGAACCAGGCGATCAACGACACCCTGCGCCGCGTGTTCGGCGAAGAGCAGGTTTTCCGCATCGACCACTACCTGGGCAAGCCCTCGGTGCAGAACCTGTTCGCCCTGCGTTTCGGGAATGCGCTGTTCGAGCCCCTGTGGCGGCGCGAAACCATCGCCAACATCCAGATCAGCATCGCCGAGGACCTGGGCGTGGAGACGCGCGGCGCGTTCTACGACCAGACCGGCGCGCTGCGCGACATGGTGCAAAACCATGCGCTGCAGCTGCTGTGCGCGATCGGCATGGAGCCGCCGATCAACTCCGGCGCGCACGCCATCCGCGACGAGAAGCTCAAGGTGCTGCAATCGCTCAAGCCCTGGACCGCGGAGAGCATCGGCCAGCAGGTGATCCGTGGGCAATACGCCGCGGGCACCGTGCAGGGCCAGGCGGTTGCGGGCTATTGGCAGGAAAAGGGCGTGGCGCCCGACAGCCGCACCGAAACCTTTGTCGCGCTGCGCACCGAGATCCTGAACTGGCGCTGGGCCGGCGTGCCGTTCTACATCCGCACCGGCAAGCGCCTGGCGGGGCGCGACGCGCACATCGTCGTCAACTTCCGCCCCGTTCCGCACCCGATCTTCAAAACACCCGCAGGAGCGGCGAACCGGCTGGTCATCAACCTGCAGCCCCGCGACGGGCTGGAACTGCACCTGCTGGCGCAGGGTGCGGCGCAGCACCAGGGCGAGCTCGCGCTGTCGCAGGCGCACCTGAACCTGGACTTCGAGCAGCGCTTTGGCACCGAGCGCGTGGGTGCCTACGAGCGCCTGCTGCTCGACGTGATCGCCGCCCGCCTGAACCTGTTCGTGCGCAGCGACGAGCAGGCGCAGGCCTGGCACTGGGTCGAGCCCATCTTGCAGCACTGGAAGAACGACCCGGTGAGGCCACGGCCGTATGCGGCGGGCAGTTGGGGGCCGAGCGCGGCGAGCGCGATGATTGCGCGCGATGGCCATTGCTGGAGCGAAGAGGTCTGACAGACGGCACGCGCAGCTCGCCAAGCGCGCGCACGGGGATCAGCGCCCCTGCGCACCCGCAATGTCCAGCGCGCGCGCCGCGCCGTACAACGCGGGGGTCGCGCCGGGGTCGATGACCCAGCACGGAATCGCCGCCAAGTAGAGCTGGAAGCGCCCCTTGGCCTCGAAGCGGGCGCGAAACGGCGAGCGATCGAACCAGGTGCCCAGGCGCGGCACGATTCCACCGCCGATGTAGACGCCGCCGAGCGCGCCCAGCGTGAGCGCCAGATTGCCCGCGACGTTGCCCAGAAAGCCGCAGAACAGTTCCAGCGCCTGCAAGGCCAGCGGATCCCCGTCCTGCAAGGCCAGATCGCTGACCTGCGCGGCGGAATCGACCCCGGCTGCGCCCGACTGACCCAGTTGGCGCAGCGCGTGGTACAGGTCCACCAGCCCCGCGCCGCACACGGCGCGCTCGGCCGACACATGGCCGTAGCGCGCCTGCAGGATGCGCAGCACCTCGAACTCCAGCGGCGTCTGCGCGGCCACGCTCACATGCCCGCCTTCGCCCGACAGGGGGACGCCGCTGTGCGCGCCCGGCGGGAACACCAGCCCCGAGACCCCGAGCCCCGTTCCCGGCCCGAGCAGCGCGACCGCGCTGCCCGCGACCGCCACGCCGCCGCCCACCTGGCGCAGCAGGTCGGGGGTGAGCAGGGGCAGCGCCAGCGCCAGCGCCGTGAAGTCGTTGACGACGATCAGCCGCCGCAGCCCGAGCGCCTCGCGCAGGGCGCTCTGCGAGAAGCTCCAGCTGTGGTTGGTCATGCGCACCAGGTCGCCCGTCACCGGGTTGGCCATGCCAAGGGCCGCCTCGTGCGGGGCGGCGATTGCGGCCCCGGCCAGATACGCGGCGATCGCAGCGTGCACCGTGGGGTAGCCTGCGCAGGGCAGAACGCGGGTGTCGTGCAGCGGGCCATCCGGCCGCTCCTGCCAGGCCAGGCGCATATTGGTGCCGCCGATGTCGGCCAGCAAACGCGGTGACTTCATGAATCGTTTCGGGAATGTTTCTGCGGCGCGAAAAAAAAGGGGGCCTGCAGCCCCCAAAGAGTAACCCACACCAATCACTGACCAATCAGCACGGACTCATGGAGTGTCCGGAGTTGGAAATGGGCATCACCACCAAACTTCGTACTGCAAGCCCATGAGCGTGCGCGAGGTCTTGCCATTGGCACCAAAGCTGGCCGCATTCGCCATCGCAGCGGGGCGATTCCAGTTGGCCTTGGTGACGTACAACCGCAGTTCGGGGCGCGACCAGAAATCTTCCGACAACGCCACGGCGCCGGCCAGCGTGAACTTGTTCAGGCGCTGGTTCGGCATCCCCGCGCTCTTGCGCGTGGTGGTCGAGACCTCGGTCAGGCCCTTGAAATTCTTTGTGAAGGCATACGATGCGCGTCCGCCCAAGGAGAAATCCTTGGTCGTCACCGCTCCGACGGCGTCGGCCCTGCCGGTCTGGTAGCCGATCAGCGCCTGGCCGCCGAAGGGGCCGCTTTGCCAGCCGATCGCGTCGGCAATGCGCAGCGCCTTCTTGCCGACGCTCTTGCCGTCGATGGACTCGAACTCGCCGTCGATGCGCGCATGGCCGCGCGAGGTTTGCAGGAACATCGAGTTGCTCATGCCCTTGAGCCCGAGGTCGGACTGGTTGTGCAGCAGCGAAACACCTGATCCCGAACCCCCACCGACCTGGCCTTTGCCGCCGACGGCCGTCAGCAGCACCCGCAGCTTGCCGCCCGGGTTGACCTTGATCTCGGAGAAATCGGCGTTGAAGCGGTTCGCCTTCACGCCGCTGGGCAGGCGCTTGTCAAACTGGTCGCCGGTGAACACGCCGAGGCCGAGCTTGGCGCCTCCCAGGGGAATATCGGTCACGCCGGCACCCTGGTAGTCGCCGTAGTTCACCAGGACGTTGTCGACGATGTGCACGTCCTCGATGCGCAGGCGGCGCTGGCCAGCCCAGAACTTGGCGTCGGGCAGGAAGGACAGGCCGCTCATCTCCACGTACGCCATCTCGGTGGCGACGTCGCCGCTGCCCCACTTGCTGGGCATGTAGTTCACGCTCCACTTGACGCCACCGCTCTCGAAGCTGCGCGCAATGCCGACTTCGATGCCGTAATCCCCTTCGTTGCCCAGACGGTATTTCTGCAGGTCTCCGCCCAGGGAGAGTCCCCCTTTAACGTCGTCGGAGTAGCCGAACACCGGCCCCCCGCGTGAGTAACCCGTGATTTCAAATCCCGCGACATCCAGTGCCATTGCGCCGTTGGTGGCGCATGCAGCGGCCAAGGCCACGGCAGTAAGGCGTTTTTTCATCATTGAAGAGCTCCATTTGGTTTTCGCGGCGGCCGCGATTTTTTTTATGGCGTCAGCAACGCCACTCCCTGTCATCAGTCCGAAATGGGCTGACCACATTCCTGAGAGCGCCCGCGGGCGCAATCGCCATGCCCTGGACCGCACCGGGCACCAAACTGCTGCCCTTGGCGGCTTCGGCAAAATCCTTGGACGGAGCACCGGGCACGGGCGTGAAACCGCTCCGTGCGCACCGGAGCGGGACCCTTGTACCTGGCCTCGCACCCCGGGGTCCTCCCGCGCAGAACCTCGACCTCCCCCGCGCTGGCAGACAGCGCCGCGAATGCAGCTACCCCTGTCGTCTTTTCCATTCCCTCACCTCCCCGATATGACTTCTGATTCTTTGTCGCGCCGTGAAAACCATTGCCGATCGGCGAAGTCGGTAATCTAATTACATCGATTCATCACCCCATCAGGGCTTTCCCTGTGTGTTGCATTGGGGCCACGTGCGGAACTGGTTCGCAGAGCGATTCAGACGGCGCGAATCAGCTGCTCGAGCCGCGCGGCGTCTGCCGCGAAAGCGCGAATGCCTTCGGCGAGCTTTTCCGTCGCCATCGCGTCCTCGTTGAGCGCATAACGAAAACCGGCCTCGTCGTAGTGCACGGCAGGCAGGTCCATTCCCCTGGCCGCCTGGGCGTCGAGCGCGGGCTGTAGCGGCGCATCGCTGGCGGCCAGTTGCGCCAGCAGCTCGGGCGCAATGGTCAGCAGGTCGCAGCCCGCGAGCGCCCTGATCTGGCCCAGGTTGCGGAAGCTCGCGCCCATCACCTCGGTGGCAATACCAAAGCGCTTGTAATGGTTGTATATCTGCGTCACCGACTGCACGCCCGGATCATTCGCGCCGGCGTTGGCGGCCTCGTCCCAGCCGGCGCCGGCCTGCTTTCTGTGCCAGTCGCAGATGCGCCCGACAAAGGGCGAGATCAGCTGCACCCTGGCCTGGCCGCAGACCACGGCCTGGGCAAACGCAAACAGCAGCGTGAGGTTGGTATGGATTCCGCGCCGCTCAAGTGTTTGCGCCGCCTGTATGCCCTCCCACGTGGCGGCGATCTTGATGAGCACGCGGTCGATGTGCACGCCCTCGGCCTGGTACAGCTCGACGATGCGCTCGGCGCGCGTGACGGTGGCCTGGGTGTCGAAGCTCAGGCGCGCGTCCACCTCGGTCGAAACACGGCCCTCGATGAGCGCCAGGATGTCGCAGCCGAAGCGCACCAGCAGGCGGTCGGCGATTTCGTCGAGCGCGCGCCCCTTCCAGCGCGCCACGGTGTCATGCAGCAGCGGCGCGTACTCGGGCCCTTGCACGGCCCTGAGGATCAATGACGGATTGGTGGTGGTGTCGCGGGGTCGAAATTGCGCCAATTGCCTGAAGTCGCCGGTATCGGCAACCACGGTGGTGAACTGTTTGAGGGCATCGAGTTGGTTCATGGCGTCATTATTCCACCCGCCCCCGCAGCGCCCTGTGGCCGCGCATGGCAGCCAATGCGCGCGGAGCCATGGAAACTCAGTTCCAATACGTTCACGCACCGCCCCGCAGGGTGCCCATGGCCGCCCTGCCCCTTTGTCGAAGAACTGACATGCTCCATCGCATCACCGCCTCCCTGCCGTCACTGCCGCCCGCCGAGCAGCGCGTGGCCAGGCTGGTGCTGAGCGACGCACGCGCCTTCTCCCGGTTGCCCGTGCGCGAGCTGGCCCGGCGCGCGCAGGTGAGCAAGCCCACGGTGGTGCGCTTTTGCCGCAGCATGGGCTACGACGGGCTGGCCGATTTCAAGCTCAAGCTCGTCGGCAGCGTGAGCGAGGGCGTGCCCTTCGTCCACCGCAGCGTGGACGCCGACGACAAGACCGGCGACGTGCTCGTGAAAGTGGTGGACAACGCCGCTGCGGCCTTCCTGCAGTACCGCAACGCCGCCAGCACCGCGGCCATCAAACGGGCGGCCGATGCCATTGCGGCCAGTTGGAAGACGGGCCGGCGCATCGAGTTCTACGGCGTGGGCAACTCCGGCATCGTGGCGCAGGACGCGCAGCACAAGTTCTTCCGCCTGGGGGTGACCTCCATCGCCGCCAGCGACGGCCACATGCAGGTCATGAGCGCCACGCTGCTGGGCGCGCAAGACTGCGCGGTGATCATCTCCAACTCGGGCCGCACGCGCGACCTGATGGACGCCGCCGACATCGCTCGCAAGAACGGCGCCACCACCATCGCCATCACGGCCAGCGGCTCTGCGCTGGCCCGCAGCTGCCAGATTCATCTGGCGGCGGACCACCCGGAGAGCTACGACCAGTACAGCCCGATGGTGTCGCGCCTGCTGCACCTGCTGATCATCGACGTGCTCGCGACCTGCGTGGCGCTGCGCATCGGCAGCCGCTTGCAGCCGACCCTGCAGCAGATGAAAGAGAACCTGCGCGCCAAGCGCTACACCTGATGCTCGGGGCGCGGTTCAGGCCGTGACCAATACCCCGGCCACCAGCCGCGCGACCCGGTCGCAGCGCGCCGCCAGCGACGCGTCATGCGTGACCAGAACGAACGCCGTCCCCTGCCCGCGCGCCAGTTGCAGCAGCAGATCGAATACGCCATCGGCCGTGCTGCGGTCCAGATTCCCGGTCGGCTCATCGGCCAGCACGCACGCGGGCCGCGCCACCAGCGCGCGCGCAATCGCCACCCGCTGGCGCTCGCCGCCCGAGAGTTCTGCCGGGCGGTGCTGCAGGCGCTCGCCCAGGCCGACCGACGCGAGCACGCGCTGCGCCCGGGAATGGCATTGCGCCAGCGGCTCGCGGCGGATGCGCAGCGGCATGGCGACGTTGTCCAGCGCGCTGAACTCGGGCAGCAGGTGGTGGAACTGGTAGATGAACCCCAGGTGCTGATTGCGCAGTTCGCCCTGGCGCTGCGCGGGCAGGGTCGAGATCGCCTCCCCCTGGAGGTGGACGCTGCCCGAGCTCGGCGCGTCCAGGCCGCCAAGCAGGTGCAGCAGGGTACTCTTGCCCGACCCGGAAGCGCCCACGATGGCCAGCGTTTCGCCCACATGGATGCGCAGGTCAACGCCGCGCAGAACGCTCACGTCGAGGCCGCCTTGCGTAAAGCGCTTGCTCAGGCCCCGGGCTTCGAGAACCGGCGTGGCGTCAGGCAGGGCGTGCTGCTCCCCCCCGGAGGGCGACGCAATGCCTGCATCGGCGAGTGCGGGGCGGTCGTTCCGGTCATTCATAGCGCAGCGCCTCGGCAGGGTTCACCCGGCTCGCGTGCCAGCTCGGGTAGAGCGTGGCCACGAAGGCCAGCACCAGCGAGATGGCGGCAATGGGAACGATGTCGCTGCTGCGCGGCTCGCTGGGCATCTGGCTGATGAGGTAGATGTCCTTGGGCAGAAAGCTCGCACCGAGCGCGTGCTCGATCGCCGGAACGATGACGTCGATGTTGCACGCGACCCCCAGGCCCAGCAGCAGGCCCGCGAGCGTGCCGATCGCGCCCACGAGCGCGCCCTGCACCACGAAGATGCCCATGATGCTCTTCGGACTCGCGCCCAGCGTGCGCAGGATGGCGATGTCGGCGCGCTTGTCGGTGACGCTCATGACCAGCGTCGAGACGAGGTTGAACGCGGCCACGGCGACGATGAGCGTGAGGATGATGAACATCATGCGTTTCTCGAGTTGCACGGCGGCAAACCAGGTGCGGTTCTGTTGCGTCCAGTCGCGGATCAGCAAGCGCCCGCTCAGGCTGTGCGTCAGTTCCAGCGCCACCGCGCGCGCGCGGTGCAGGTCTCGCAGCTTGAGGCGCACGCCCGTGGGGCCTTCGAGGCGGAAGATGCGCTGCGCGTCCTCATGGTGCAGCAGCACCAGCGCCGAGTCGTATTCGTAGTGGCCCGAGTCGAACATTCCCGCCACCTTCATCTGCTTGAGGCGCGGTACCACGCCGGCCGGCGTGACCTGGCCGGACGGTGCGATCAGGGTCACCGCGTCGCCCACGCGCACGCCCAGCGCGCGCGCCAGCTCGCGGCCGAGCACTACGCGGAACGCGCCGGGCACCAACTGCTGCAGCAGCCCTTCGTTGACTGCTGCCAGGTCGGTCACCGCGCCTTCCAGCGCGGGGTCGATGCCGCGCACCAGCACCCCCTTCATGTCCTCGCCCCGCGCGAGCAGCGCCTGCGCGGCGACGAACGGCGCGGCGCCGATGACCTCGGGGTTCTGCCGGGCCTGCGCCAGCGTGCGATCCGGATCAGACAGCGCCGCGCCCTGGGGCGCAAATATCTCGACGTGCGAGACGACGCTGAGCATGCGGTCGCGCACGTCCCTTTGAAAGCCGTTCATCACGGACAACACGATGATCAGCGCCGCCACGCCGAGCGCAATGCCCAGCATGGACACGCCCGAAATGAACGAGATGAAGCCATTGCGCCGCGTGGCACGGCCCGCGCGCGTGTAGCGCCAGCCCAGCGCCAGTTCGTAGGGAATTTGCATGGTGGTGAAAAGCCTGCGCGGTGCGCGATTGCCCGCCGCAGTCCGGGGCAGATTGTGGCATCCCGCAAAATACCCGGATGCCGGCCCCTGCCCATCTGATCATTGCCTACGCCGCAGGCGCATCCGAGGCCTGCCACAAGACCCTGCAAGGCCTGGCCCTGCCGCATCTGCAACGGCTGCTCGCCCGGCTCACCATGCAACCCGCGGTCAGCGGTGCGCAAACCAGCTACTCCACCCCGCACGAACGCGCGCTGGCGCAGGCCCTGGGACTGCCCTGCGCCGACGGACGCATCCCCTGGGCCGCCTGGCACCGGCATTCCCTGGGCCTGCCCGCCGACGCCCAGGCCTGGGCCTTCGTCACGCCCTGCCAGTGGCAGGTCGGTGCCGACCATGTGAGCCTGTGCGACCCCGAGGCGCTGGGCCTGGACGAGGCCGCGTCGCGCGCGCTGCTGGCCATCGTCGCGCCCTGGTTTGCGCAGGACGGAATCCACCTGCACTACGACCAGCCCACGCGCTGGCTCGCGCGCAGCGAGTGGTTCGCCACGCTCGCCACCGCGTCCCTGGAGCGGGCGCTGCTGCGCGACCTGCGCCCCTGGCTGCCCGACGCGCGCGCGGCCCGCCCCCTGCACCGCCTGCACAGCGAAATGCAGATGCTGCTGCACACCCACGCCTTCAACGGCGCGCGCGCCGAACGCGCGCAGCCGCCAGTGAACGCCTTCTGGGTGCACGGCGCAGGCCCCCTGCCCCGGCCTGCCCCCGACCCGGGCGCCCCGCTGCCCACGCTGTCGCACGCCCTGCGCGACGCGGCCCTGCGCGCAGACTGGAGCGCCTGGGGCAGCGCCTGGACCACGCTCGACGCAGGCCCCGTGGCCGAACTGCTGCGCCAGGCCGCAAGCGGCCAGAGCGTGCGCCTGACACTCTGCGGCGAATGCCATGCCATCGGCTGGCACAGCGCCCCGCGCGGACTGGTGCAGCGGATCCGGAGCTATTTCAAACCCCTGCGCATGACCGACCTGCAAGCGATGCTATGAAAATAATAACGCGCGAGATTCCCCCCCGCGCCGCCTGGGCGCTGGAGCAGGCCGGGGTCCACCCGCTGTTGGCACGCCTGTACGCCGCACGCGGCGTTTGCGCCCGGGACGAGCTCGACGACGGCCTGGCCCGCCTGCTGCCGCCGGACGGCCTGAAGGGCATGGCCCAGGCCGCGCAGTTGCTGGCCGACGCGCTGGCGCAGAACCGGCGCCTGCTCATCGTTGCTGACTACGACTGCGACGGCGCCACCGCCTGCGCCGTGGGCGTGCGCGGCCTGCGCATGCTCGGCGCCAGGCACGTGGACTACCTGGTTCCCGACCGCGTGATCGACGGCTACGGCCTGACGCCGGGAATCGCGCGCCGCGTCAGGGAGCGCGGCGCCGACCTGCTGATCACCGTGGACAACGGCATCGCCAGCGTGGACGGCGTGGCCGAGGCCAAGGCGCTGGGCCTTGGCGTGCTCGTCACCGACCACCACCTGCCCGGCGCCGAACTGCCGCAGGCCGACGCCATCGTCAACCCCAACCAGCCCGGCTGCACGTTCGGGAGCAAGGCGCTGGCCGGCGTGGGCGTGATGTTCTACGTGCTGCTGGCGCTGCGCTCGGAACTGCGCGCGCGCGGCGTGTTCCAGTCCCCGGGCGCCACGCCTGCTGCAGCAGGCGCCGGCAAGCCCGCACAGCCCCGGCTCGACGCCCTGCTCGCGCTGGTGGCCCTGGGCACCGTGGCCGACGTGGTCCGGCTCGACGCAAACAACCGGCGCCTGGTGGCGCAGGGACTCAGGCGCGTGCGCGCCGGCGCCATGCCCGCCGGCATGGCCGCGCTGTTCCACGCCGCCGGGCGCAAGGTGGCTGCGGCCAGCACGCTCGACCTGGGCTTCGCCCTGGGCCCGCGCATCAACGCCGCCGGACGGCTGGCCGACATGACGCTGGGAATCGAATGCCTGCTCACCGACGATCCCGGCCGCGCGGCCGAACTCGCGGGCCTGCTCGACGGAATCAACCGCGAACGCCGCGCCATCGAAGGCAGCATGCGCGAGCAGGCCCTGCGCATGGCGGAAGGCCTGGTCCACGAAAGCGCGCAGCCGCCCGCCGCGATCAGCGTCTTCGACCCCGGCTTTCACGAGGGCGTGGTGGGCATCGTCGCCGCGCGCATCAAGGACCGGCTGCACCGCCCGACCTTCGTGTTTGCGCCCAGCGGCGCGCCGGGCCGGGAGCATGAATTCAAGGGCTCGGGCCGATCGATCGTGGGGTTTCATCTACGCGATGCGCTCGACCTGGTGGCCAAGCGCCACCCGGGCGTGCTGCTGAAATTCGGCGGCCATGCCATGGCCGCCGGCTGCACGCTGGCCGGGCCGACCTTCGAGCTGTTCGGCCAGGCGCTGGCCCAGGTGGCGCAGGAGTGGCTCGACATCGGCACCCTCACGCGGCGCATCGAAACCGACGGCCCGCTGGCGCCCGAATACTGCCGCGCCGACCTGGTCGATACCCTGCAACGCGAGGTCTGGGGCCAGGGCTTTGCTCCGCCCACCTTCAGCGAAGAGGTCGAGGTGCTGAGCCAGCGGTTGGTCGGCGAAAAGCACCTCTCGCTCAAACTCAGGCACCAGGGCCGCCCGGTGAACGGCATCTGGTTTGGCCGCACCGAGCCCCTGCCCGCGCGCGTGCTATTGGCCTTCCGCCTCGACGTCAACGAGTGGAAGGGCGAGCGCAGGGTGCAGTTTCTGGTCGAGGGAGCGCAGTTTTAGTGCGCGGCCCTGCTGCGCAAATGGACGGCCTTGTTGCGTGCATCGTAACTGCTAACCTTGTGCTGTCCCCTCGCTGAGCATGCGCTGCTACAGCCAGACGCGCCCCGGCACCGACCACGTGGATCATCTCCGTCAACGCGGCCGCTCATACGGCGATCGCCCACTGGGTGGGCCACACCCCGGATTTCATCGCGTTTGAAGTCTGCCGCCTTGTGCCAGACGCAAGCCGCCTGTGGCTGGCACCGGCCCTTCGTCGTTTCGTGTGGAACACAACAACCTCATGTGCCCCCAACGGGCGCAAACGGGCTGACAGGCAGATGCTTGAGTTTGGACATGCGCAGGTAGGCGATGGTGATGAAGTTGTCGCTCGTTCGGAACCCACGGGCTGCGCGCTTGGCCTGCTGCAAGAGTCCGTTCATGGCCTCCACGTAGGCGTTGCTGCGATGCCCCAACATGCCGCGCACCACCGCAGCAAAGCGTTCCTTGAGGCTTCTGGCCAGCTTCTTGAACGGCTCCAGCCGGCATCTGAACGCCCAGCTCAACCAAGCCTGCAGTTCGACACTCGCCTGCTGTTCGCTGTTGTGCTCCTTGGCCCTCGCATACACCGCGCGCAACGCCATCTTCAACCGCCACGCCCGCGCGCTCTTGAGCATGGAGCGCTGCAACCAATGCATTGCGTCGGTTTGCTTGGCGCTCCAGCTTTCGGGGTTGCGCCGCATCCCCCACATCAGTTGCTTGAGCGTCTTGTGCTCATCGTTGTCAACTGCCGACTCCAAGGCTTCTCGCACCGCCGGGGCGTCCTGTGCCATCTCCGTGCGCCGCACCTGGTCCATCGCATCCATGGCCATCGCCACAACATGGAACCGGTCGTAGCTGATCTGCGCCTGCGGCAACGCCAACCCCACTCCCTTGGCGTAGGCCGCGCTCATGTCCATGCACACATGCTTGACCTGCTCGCTGTCGCCACCATGGGCCTTCAGATCCACCCCTTTCAAGGTGTTGGTGAGCAAGTTCCCATGAGCACCCGAGCGGTAGAGACATGAGATCGAGCAATGGAGGCATCAACGTAGCCTTTGGGCTTGTTGGTCTTGGGACCGCGCTTGGCGGTGCTGACGGTGCGTGGATTGAGATGGCTGGCCAGTTCCAGCAAACGTTCAGCGATGCGCTGGGGTTCAGCGCATGACCATGTTGTCCAGTGCACAGCTGGTAGCGCGATCAACATGCCTTCGTAGCTGCTGCGCAGATTGACCGCCAGGTGGTACGTCGATACGTCCAAGGCGGGCTTGCTGTCATCGCGATGCGCCTGCTCCACGCTGCGTTTGAGTACCGACAGAACGTTGTAGGCCAGCACCGCCACCGCAAAACCCAGCAGCGCTGCGCGCGGATGACCCAGGCTGCGCAGTTCGCTGTGCAACACCGACTCCAGCCGCTGGAACATCTCCTCGATCCGCCAGCGCTTGCGATACAACTGCGCAATCTGCTGCGCGCTCACCGTGGATGGCAAGTTGCTCCACAGCGCGATGGTTGTGTCGCCCGCTTCAGTGGGTGTGTCCAAGCGCAGTTCGATGCGCCGCCACGGCGCTTGGTCTTGCCTGATCTCAATGGCCTGCTCATGGACTTCGCCCGTCTCGATGCGTGCGCACAACTGCATCGCCCCTACTTTGAGCAGTTTGGGATGCTTTGCATGTTCACGCACGATAAAACCGGCCTTGGCGTCGTGCCAACCTTGCACGATGGTGTGCGTGCAAAAGTTGCGATCGGCTATCCACAACTCGCCTTCCTGAGCGCTGGCCAGCAATGGGGCCGTCGCCGAACGCTCTTGCGTGTACGCGTCTTCGCACGCAATGATGTCGCGCACCAAGCCACTGTCGGGGTCATACACCACCAAGCTGTATCCCGGCAGGGCTGCGCCTCGTTGCTCGCGCAATGGCGCCAAGCGCTTCTCGCTGGCCGGCAGGTGATTACCATCGAGCACACGCAAACGCCAGCCTGGCAAGCTGGGCTCCATTCCCATGGCTTGCACCACCGGCTGCAAACGTTCGCCACTGCCGTGCACCAGGGCACGCACAATGGCCGGCTCGGTGCGCTTGACCTTGTCATACAACGCGGCCAGCGACACCGGCAGATTGCCCGCTTGTTTGGCCGCCGCATGCAGCGATGGGCGCAAACCCAGCGAAACCAGCGTCACCATTTCCACCACCGTGGAAAACAACAACTCTCTGGGGTACTGGCGCTGCCGGCTTGCCTCGAACACTTCGTCGACCCAATCCGGATCGATCGCCCGCTCCAGCGCCACACGGGCCATCACGCTGATCGGTGCTTGCTTCTCGAATCGCTTCAGTACCTCTTCCAGCATCGCTTGCCTCATGTGTGTCCAGGGGATATGAGCTTAGCGGAATCGGTTTCCAAGACCTTGAAAGGGGTGGCCTTCAGATCGTCAACAAAATCGAGCACCGTCTTGTGATCGCGTCCCTCGGTGGCGAACAGCAGTCGTTTGGCATCGAGGTCATGCACGACGGTGATGTAGTTCTGTCCCCGGCGCATACTGGTCTCGTCGATGCCCACAGTGCGTACATCCGTAAAACGTTCTTGGGCGCGGGCTTGCTCGACATAAAACTCGATGCGCCGCCACAGTTGCTTGTCAGAACAGCGCAGCAATGCCGCCGCCTGGCTCACCGGCAAGTCACGACACAGGGCCAAGGCGAATGCTTCAAAGGCCGCCGTGAAGCCCGAGCCTGGACGGGCCCAGGGCACCAGCATCTGCGTGGTCTTGCCACAGTCGCTGCACGCGATGCGCGGCACCTCGCAATGCAGCCAGGTCTCGAACTGGAAGAAGTCCAGATGACGCCAAGAGCGGAGCAGCCGGTCATGAATGGGCTGTGCTCCAGCACCACAGGCCGGGCACGCCAAGCCAGCGCCTTGGCAGCCAATCTCGAAGTCGATCCGGCGGTCGGTGGTGTTGAGCTTGACGTTCTCGACAACCCACGGCGCTTGCAGGCCCAGCGCATTGGTGAACAGCGCTTCCAGTTCAACACCCATCAGACACTCCCATGTTCAACATCAACTTGGTGGACCTGTGGACAGGCCCAAGACGACCTGTCCTCCAGCATCCACTACCAGCGGCTATTGTGCATGTTGGTTTCCACACGAAACGACGAGGAGCCCGAGGTTGGGCTCGCTGAAATCGAACTCACCGCCGAAGGTGCTTGCGACGCGATGTTCGAAGGCTTCTCGTCGCTGAGGCGAGTCTTTCAATGGCATAGCGCCGAGGTGTCGCGCGTGCCAGCCGGTAGCGTGGTGCTCGCGGAGAACGATGCGTGCGCCGTGCAGGCTATGCGCTGGGGAGTTTGCGCGTACGGATTTCAGTTCCATGCGGAGATCAGCGAGACGACAGTGACGGACTGGGAGAGCATCCCACAATACATGGAGAGCCTTTGCGAAGCACTTGGTGCGGAGCGAGCCCACCTACTTGCCGCGGAGGTTCGACCGCTTCTTCCGAACTTCCGCTCGGACGCGTATCTGCTGAGTGAAAATTTGCGTGAGATCGTTCTCCGGAATCGACCGCATAGCGACGACGACCGGCCCGCCTAAGTTGCAACTCGTGCGTCTGGTGGTTGGGTTGTCCGCCCGTGTCTTCGCGACGAGCCGACCAGGAGACACGATTTCTCCCGCGCTCGGTCCTTCAGGTCTCCACCTTCACCTGAGTCACAAGAACTGCGCACCCGCTTGCGCCTGAGCGGATCTGGAACGGCGAAATGTGAGTGTTCAACCAGATGCCTTCACCTGGCAACAGATCTACCTCGCAGCCGTCACCCTGAAGTCGGACAACGTCGCTGCCCTCTAAGACCACGACAATTGTCTCGACGCTTTGGCCGAGTTCGAGCAGTTCGCCGCTAGCGCCGATGTACAGAGTGGAATGGCAGCTAGCGAGACCGCGTTTCCACATCACGTTCCAGGCGTCGACCGGCCCGTGTGCCAATGTTGCGCGGACGGGGACATCTCCCGCAAAGCACAGCGAATCGCCTGGTTTGTGTAGGCCCGTGGTAGCCTTGGGCGTCTCCAACGTCAAGCCGGTACCCTCCAGCAGGGTGAGCTGTCGATCGGTTCGATTGAAGACCGAGAAAGGTCCCGATTGCTCGATCTTTGCGACACTGACGCGCCAAATCCAATCATCGTGCGTCGGCCCCGAGGCCTTCGCTACTGTTCGCGTGGTCCCACCACCGTTTGCCCAAGTCTCGGGCGGCATGTCGGCGACGACGAAGCGTGTTATCCCGGCAGGCAACGCAAGAATGTTCATGTGTCTTCGCAGCATTCAGCTGCGACCCTTAACGCCTCAAGAGACGACGCCTGGTCCGCATCTCCCAGTCAGCGGACCGGCAGTGTGGAAGCCCTCGACTGAACGGGGAGAGAGGCAAGTTTGTCGGGAAGCCGAGAGCCTCCCAGCGTCAGGATTCGGTCGATCTCCGGGAGACCTTGTAACCATGTCCGGAGAAGGCGTACCCAATAACGTGTGCGATCTCAACGTCAATGCTCTGGGTGATTCCGCTCAACCGAGCGCCTTCACCAACTCCGGCACGGCCGAGAACAGATCCGCCTCCAGGCCATAGTCGGCCACGCTGAAGATCGGGGCCTCCGGGTCCTTGTTGATCGCCACGATCACCTTAGAGTCCTTCATGCCCGCCAGATGCTGGATCGCCCCGCTGATGCCCGCCGCGATGTACAGCTGCGGCGCTACGATCTTGCCCGTCTGCCCGACCTGCCAGTCGTTGGGCGCATAACCCGCATCCACCGCCGCGCGGCTCGCACCCAGCGCCGCGCCGAGCTTGTCGGCCAGCGGCGTCAGCACCTCGTTGAACTTGTCGCTGCTGCCCAGCGCCCGGCCACCCGAGACGATGATCTTCGCCGCCGTGAGTTCGGGCCTGTCGTTCTTGGCGATCTCGCTGCCGACGAAGCTCGACTTGCCCGAATCGGCCACTGCAGCAACGGTCTCGACCGCGGCCGAACCGCCGGTAGCCGCCGCCGGGTCGAAGCCGGTCGTGCGCACCGTGATGACCTTGATCGCATCCAGGCTCTGTACGGTTGCAATCGCGTTGCCGGCGTAGATCGGGCGTTCGAAGGTGTCTGCGGCGTCGACCTTGGTGATGTCGGAGATCTGTCCCACGTCCAGCTTGGACGCCACGCGGGGTGCGACGTTCTTGCCCGCAGCCGTGGCCGGGAACAGGATGTGGCTGTAGTCCTTGGCGATGGCCAGCACCTGCGCGGCGATGTTCTCGGCCAGCCCGTGCTCGAAGTAGGCGGCATCGGCGTGCAGAACCTTGGCAACACCGACGATCTGCGCGGCCGCGGCCGCCGCAGCACCGGCGTTGCTGCCGGCGATCAGCACATGCACGTCACTGCCACATTTGGCGGCAGCGGTCACCGTGTTGAGGGTCGCGCCCTTGACGGAGGCGTTGTCGTGTTCGGCAATAACCAGCGTCGCCATCTCAGATCACCTTCGCGTCGTTCTTCAGTTTGGAGACCAGCGTGGCCACGTCGGGCACCTTGATGCCGGCGCTGCGTTTCGGCGGCTCGCTGACCTTCAAGGTCTTCAGGTGCGCCTTGATGTCGACGCCGAGGTCGGAGGGCTTGAGCACCTCCATCGTCTTCTTCTTCGCCTTCATGATGTTGGGCAGCGTCACGTAACGCGGCTCGTTCAGGCGCAGGTCGGTGGTGATGATCGCCGGCAGCGTGAGCTTCAGCGTTTCGGCGCCGCCGTCGACTTCGCGGGTCACGCTGACCGAATCGGCGCTCAGCTCGACCTTGCTGGCGAAGGTGGCCTGCGGCAGATCGCACAGCGCGGCGAGCATCTGGCCGGTCTGATTGCAATCGTCGTCGATGGCCTGCTTGCCCAGGATCACAAGGCCGGGCTGTTCCTTGTCGACGAGGGCCTTCAGGAGCTTGGCGACGGCCAGAGGCTGGATCTCGTCGGTGGTCTCGACCAGGATGGCGCGGTCGGCGCCGATCGCCATGGCGGTGCGCAGGGTCTCCTGGCACTGGGTCACGCCGCAGCTCACGGCGATGACTTCGCTCACCAGGCCCTTTTCCTTGAGCCGCACCGCTTCTTCGACCGCGATCTCGTCGAACGGGTTCATGCTCATCTTGACGTTGGCAATGTCCACCCCGCTGCCATCGCTCTTCACGCGGACCTTCACGTTGTAGTCGACGACGCGTTTAACCGGAACGAGAACCTTCATGGATTTCCTTCAACAAACGGGAATGATCAGGAGACAGCGCCCGAGCCGTACTTGCCGGTGAGCAGATGGCCGGCGCGAAAGCGTTCGAGGGCATAAGGCGCGAGTTCGATGTCGGTGGTTATCCCGAGCGCCTCTTGCGCAAGGATCTTGCCCACGGCCGGCGAGAGCTTGAAGCCATGGCCGGAAAAGCCGTAGCCGACCACCAGGCCGGAAATGTCCGGCAATCGACCGAGGACAGGGTTCCAGTCCGGAGTCACGTCGTAGACCCCGGTCCACGAAGAGGCCACACCGGCCGTCTCGAAACTGGGAAAACGATTCGCCACCTGTTCACCGACCTCGATCATGTAATCCATGCTGATGTCGCCCTGCTCGTTGTCAGCGGAAGGCAGTTTCTCTCCAACGATGCCTTCGCTAACCAGCATCTGCTTGCCACCGTAGCTGCGGCAATAAAGCATCCCGGGTGATCCAAGATCCTTGTAGACCGGCATCTGAAACGTATAGGCTTCCGGGCCCTCAAGCGCAAACACGCTATGCCGCTCGGCGGAGACGTGGCTTGCGATCCCCGTCCAACGCTCGATATCGCGGGCCCAAATGTTCTGCGTGCTGATCACCGTGTCAGACAGAAAGCGCCCCTTACTGGTCTCGACGCCGACGACCCTACCGGCTTCCACCAGCAATTGCTGCGCTTCTACGTCTTCACGGATCGTCACCCCCAGGCGGCGCGCCGCACGGGCGAACGCGGTGGCCACCAGGTACGCGTCTGCGAAGCCCGCCTCGGGTTCGTAGCCGATCAGCGCGGCGTCGTCGAATCGGGCGATGGGCAGGAGGCTGCGTGCCTCATCGCGGCCGAGTAGTCTGACCTCGATTCCCATGGCCGCCTGATTCGCCAGGGCCGAGCGCAACGGCTCAAGCTTGTCGCCATTGGGGGCGGCGATCAGGTATCCGCACTTCACCAGACCGGCCGACGCTTCGTCGTCGCCGAGATAGCCTGCGAAGTTCTTGAACACCTGCCACGATGCCTTGGCCAGTTCTACGTTCTGAACCACGGAGTAGTGCGTCCGCAGAATCCCACTTGACTGCGACGTAGTACCCGCACCCACTTGGTTTCGATCCAGCACGAGCACCCGCCTGCAGCCTTGCCGGGCCAGGTGATAGGCCACCGAACTGCCGATGACCCCCGCGCCGATGACGATCGCGTCGTAGTTTTCCATGGCCGTCCCCTGTGTGAGTCAACAAGCGAAGAAGCTTAGGAGTGTCGAAGTGCAGGCCTGATAGATGAAGCAATACTTATTCAATAGATGAGAATGTGTACATTATCGAGATCTGCAGTCTTGTCATCTTTGTCGACGAGGAGTCCGTCATGAAAGCACCCAGCGTCGCCCTATCAGAGGCGGTGTCTCCCGAGCGAGCGCAGCGCCGTTTGCGCAGCCTCCCCGATCTGCATGCGATCGAGGCTTTCGTCGCCGTCTGCGACGCCGGCTCGATGGCTCATGCCGCGCACCGGCTCGATGTGAGTCAGAGTGCGGTGAGTCAGCTGATCAGAAGCCTGGAGCGGGATTACGGCGTGCTGCTGTTTGACCGCGACGTGCGGCCTGCGCGCCCCACCCATGCGGGTCGGATGCTGGAGCGGATGGGCTCAGACCTGATCGATCAGGCGCGCTCGGTCGGCCAGACGCTGCGTCAGCGCGTGCGCCAGGAGCACGCGGAGATCCGGCTTGGCTGCGTCGATTCATTTGCCGCGACCCTTGGACCCGCGATAGTGCGTGGATTGTCCGGCGCTGCGCGTCACTTGCAGATGGCGTCCGGCCTGACGCCTGCGCTCAGTGCTCAGTTGCAGGCCCGCGAGCTCGACATTGTCATCTGCACGGACAGCCCGATCGAAGATCCCCGAATCACGCAGCGACCGCTCTTCTCCGAGGCTTGGGTCGCGGTTTTCCCCAAGGGTGCCGCGCTGCGCCCGCTGCGCACGGTGGCCGACTTGAAAGTGCGCTGCGGCGCCTTGCCAATGGCCCGCTACAGCCCGCGCTCGGTGATCGGCCAACAGATCGAGCGCTTTCTGCGTCACGCTGGAGTGGATGCCGAGCGTCGCTTCGATTTCGACACCACCGAACCGCTGCTCAGCCTCGTGGCGGCGGGCCTGGGCTGGGCGATCAGCACTCCGCTGTGCCTATGGCAATCGCGGGGATGGCTCAAGGACGTGCAGTTGCTCGCAATGCCGCCATCGCACCTGGGGCGACGCGACTTCTTCGTCTACTGTCGAGAGGCGGAGTGGGCCAGCATGGCCGACGAAGTGGTCCGGCTCACGCGCTCGGTGCTGCAGAGCGACATCATCCCTGCGATGAAGGACAGCATGCCGATGTTGGCGAATGACGCCGTCGCAATGGCGCCTCAATCGACCCCCCGCGGCGGTTCACTCCCCACGCCTCGATCCTCAGCGCCACCACGCCGCCCGTCGAAGCGCTCCATCCAACCCTGAAGTTGCGTCGCGCGGTCAATCCGCGGTGCGCGGATAGATGATGATCGAAAGGAAGCGGATCGGAAAATTCGCCAGCCGCTCCGGCCCGTGCACAACCTCGCCCTGGAAGGTCAACGAGTCCCCGGGCTCCAGCAGGTACGTTTGCTGGCCGCAGCGGTACTCGAGCTCGCCTTCCAACATGTACAGGAATTCCGTGCCCGGGTGCTGGAACGTCGGATAGCGCTCGGAGTCGTCGTCCATCGAAATCAGGAATGGCTCAAACACCTTCACGGGGCCCTGGTTGTAGGCCAGAAGATGGTAGGTGTGGCCGCTCTTCGTGCCGCGCCGCACGACCTCCATGCCCATCCCCTTCTTGACGTGTTGCGCCTCGGTGGCGGACGCATCGTACTTGCTGAACAGCATCGACATTGAAACCCCGAGCGCCCGCGCGATTCTTGCCAGGGTATCCGTTCCCGCTGCGGCGTGACCGTTCTCGATTTTTGACAGCATGCCGCGGCTGACGTCGGCCTTTTCGGCCACCTGCGCGATCGTCAACCCATCTCTCAAGCGCAGCTTGCGGATTGCACTGCCGATCGAATCTTCAAGCGAAGGCGCATTGCCCTCGCGCACCTTGTCGTCCATAGAAGCCTTGAATTCCTTGCGTCCGATGATCGAGTGTAAGCACTTCGACCAGCACCGGCTGCCGGGCGTCAGACGTCGCCGATGCGTTCGTCAGTGTTTCCCCGGTAGAATTTTTGTTGACGTATATGAAACTCTTGGCCTACACTGAGTTATCGAGTGATCTGACCGCGCATGGTTCCGATGCACCTCTCACAGCCTAGTGACCCCGCGCCCCGATCGATCAAGGAAAGGCCCGAAATGAATCCTGGTGAAGTCCAGCAGTTCTTCAGCGACAACTCGGTCAAGTACGTGCTGGCGCAGTTCGTGGACATCCACGGTTGTGCCAAGACCAAGTCGGTGCCGGTGGAGCACTACGATCACATCCTCAAGGATGGTGCGGGCTTTGCGGGGTTCGCGATCTGGGGCATGGGCATCACACCAAACGGCCCCGACTACATGGCGGTCGGTGATCCCTCCACCTTGACTCCCGTGCCGTGGCAACCGGGCTACGCCCGCATAGTCTGCGATGGCCACCTGAACGGCAAGCCACATGCGTACGACACACGCGTCTTGCTCAAGAAGCAGCTTGAGCGGATCGCGGCACGTGGTTGGACCTTCTTCACCGGGCTCGAGCCCGAGTTTTCGGTCCTGAAGAAATCGATCGGCGGTCAGATCGAACCCTGCGATCCCACCGACACGTTGAACAAGCCCTGCTACGACTACAAGGGGCTGTCGCGGACGCGCGTTTTCCTGGAGCGACTCACCGAGGCACTGCGCGCAGCCGGCGTCGATGTTTTCCAGATCGACCACGAAGACGCGAACGGCCAGTTTGAAATCAACTACACCTTCACCGACTGCCTGAGTTCCTGCGACCACTATGTCTTGTTCAAGATGGCCGCTTCGGAACTGGCCTCTGATCTGGGGCTGATCTGCTCGTTCATGCCCAAGCCCTTCGCAAATCGCCCGGGCAACGGCATGCACATGCACATGAGCCTCGGCGAGGGCAAGACGAACCTGTTCGAAGACAAGAGCGACCCACGCGGGCTGCAGCTCTCCAAGCTTGGCTATCAGTTCACCGCGGGTTTGCTGAAGCACGCGCCGGCGCTGACAGCACTCTGCTGCCCGTCGGTCAACTCCTATAAGCGACTGGTCGTCGGTCGTTCCCTGACGGGCGCGAGTTGGGCTCCGGCCTACATCAGCTATGGCCTCAACAACCGCTCCTCGATGCTGCGAGGCCCCGGCGGGCGCATCGAGCTGCGGCTGCCCGACGCGGGCTGCAACCCGTACCTCGCGACCGCCGCGGTGATCGTGGCCGGCCTCGACGGCGTCGAACAGGATCTCGACCCCGGCGCGCCCAACAACGACAACCTCTACGACTACAGCGCGGCGCAGTTACGCGAAGCTGGCATCGGCCTGTTGCCGCAAAACCTGCACGAGGCGTTGGTCGCGCTCGAGAACGACCCGCTGATGATGAACGCGCTTGGCCCCGTTGCCGACGAGTTCCTGCGTCTGAAGCACATGGAATGGATCGAGTACATGCGGCACGTCTCGGACTGGGAAATCAAGAGCTACCTCGAATTTTTTTGATCACGACTTGGAGCACGCGATGTGTGGAATCGTTGGATTGCTGGTGAAGAAGCCTGCGCTGCAGGCACAGCTGGGGGCATTGATGGTGCCGATGCTGATCGGGATGACCGATCGCGGCCCCGAATCGGCCGGGCTCGCGGTGTTCGGCACGCCGGTCGATGCGTCGGAACGCAAGATCAGTGTCTACGCCGGCTTCACCGAAGAAGGCTCGGCGTACAACTGGGCAACGTTCGCGAACGCGCTCGGTCGGGACCTCGGCATCGAGGCGGTAGCCTCGGCGAACGGCAACCACGCGGTGCTGACCGTAGGCGGTGACCCCGCAGCCGTGCGTAATTGGATCAAACAGCACCATCCGAAGCTGCGCGTGCTCTCGACCGGGCGCGCAATCGACCTCTATAAGGACGTCGGCTCGCCCCGCCAAGTCTCCGATCGCTACGGCTTCGCGTCGATGACCGGCACGCACCTCGTCGGGCACACGCGCATGGCCACCGAATCGGCCGTGACGCCCGACCGTGCACACCCGTTCACTGCCGGCGAAGATTTCTGCCTCGTGCACAACGGTTCCCTGTCGAATGCGCACGCCATCCGCCGCACGCTCGAACCGCTGGGCATCCACTTCGACACCGACAACGACACCGAAGCCGCCTGCCGCCTCATCGAATGGCGGCTGCGCGAAGGCGACGATCTGGAGGCGGCACTCCAGCACGCGTTCAAGACACTTGACGGCTTCTACACGCTGCTGATGGGCACTTCCGACAAGCTTGCTCTTGTGCGCGACCCGTTCGCGTGCAAACCAGCCATCGTCGCCGAGACCGACGACTACGTCGCGATCGCCTCGGAGTTTCGTTCGCTTGCCCACTTGCCGGGCATCAAGAACGCCAACATTTTTGAACCCGGACCGGAAGAGATGTACGTATGGAAAGCTTGAACTTCGACCTAGCGCAGACCCCGCTGCGCGAGGTGAACCAGTTTTTGCATGGCGACGCCCTCCGCGACGGCAGCATGCAGATCTCGATCAGCAACCCCGATGGCGCGCATGCGATCGCTGCGGGCCTGAACGCCGCAGTGGAGGTTGAGATCGACGGCCATGCTGGCTACTACGCCGCCGGCATGAACCAGAAGGCCAGCGTCACCATCACCGGCAGCGCGGCCACAGGCGTCGCCGAAAACATGATGAGCGGCAAGGTTCACGTCAAGGGTTTTGCGTCGAACGCCGCAGGTGCAACTGCGCAAGGTGGTCTGCTGGTCATAGACGGCGACGCCGGGCTGCGTTGCGCGATCTCGCTGAAGGGCGCGGATGTCGTGGTCGGCGGCTCTGTGGGCAGCTTCTCGGCGTTCATGGCCCAGGCCGGCAACCTGGTTGTGCTGGGTGACGCGGGCGAGGCACTCGGCGACTCGATCTACGAGGCGCGCATCTTCGTGCGTGGCAAGGTCAAGAGCTTGGGAGCCGACTGCGAAGAGAAGCCGATGGGCGAGGACGATCGCAAGATCCTTGCGTCTCTACTCGAGCGTGCCAACAAGAGTGAGGCAAAGCCCGATGAATTCAAACTCTACGGCTCGGCCCGCACGCTCTACCACTTCCATGTCGACAACGCAGGGGCTTACTGAGATGAGCGACCACCATTCGGCGCCGCCGCGCACTCCGCCACGTTTCTCGGCGACCTTCGACCCGCACACGCTCGCGGAGATCCGCCGCGCCGCGGCGACCGGCATCTACGACATCCGCGGCGCCGGCACAAAACGCAAGCTGCCGCACTTCGACGATCTGCTGTTTCTCGGCGCGTCTATCAGCCGCTACCCGCTCGAGGGCTATCGCGAACGTTGCGGTACCGATGTTGTGCTCGGCACCCGATTCGCGAAGAAGCCGATCCACCTGAAGACGCCAGTGACGATTGCTGGCATGAGCTTCGGCGCCCTGTCGGGTCGCGCGAAAGAAGCGCTCGGCCGGGGCGCTAGTACGGTCGGCACCAGCACGACCACTGGTGACGGCGGCATGACGCCCGAGGAACGCGGCCATTCGTCCATCCTCGTATATCAATACTTGCCATCGCGTTACGGCATGAATCCCGACGACCTGCGCAAGGCGGACGCTATTGAGGTGGTCATCGGCCAAGGCGCAAAACCCGGTGGCGGTGGCATGCTGCTCGGCCAGAAAATCAGTGCCCGCGTCGCGAAGATGCGTTGCCTGCCCGAGGGCATTGACCAGCGCTCGGCCTGCCGTCACCCCGACTGGACCGGCCCCGACGATCTCGAGATCAAGCTGCACGAATTGCGCGAGATCACCGACTGGGAGAAGCCGATTTACGTGAAGGTCGGGGCGACGCGACCGTACTACGACGTGGCCCTTGCGGTGAAGGCAGGCGCGGATGTTGTCGTTCTCGACGGCATGCAAGGCGGCACAGCGGCGACGCAGGAAGTTTTCATCGAGCATGTCGGCATCCCGATCCTCGCGGCAATCCGGCCGGCGGTGCAGGCGCTGCAGGATCTGAACATGCATCGCAAGGTACAGCTGATCGTCTCAGGGGGCATCCGCAACGGCGCCGACGTGGCCAAGGCTCTGGCGCTTGGCGCCGACGCGGTCGCGATCGGAACAGCGGCGTTGGTCGCGCTCGGCGACAACGACCCGGCGCACGAAGCCGACTACAACGCGCTCGGCACCACGGCCGGTGCCTACGACGACTGGCACGAAGGCCGCGACCCGGCGGGCATCACCACTCAGGACCCGAGACTCGCCGAGCGACTCGACCCAGTGCTGGCCGGCCGGCGGCTAGCGAACTACTTGTCAGTCATCACGATGGAAGCGCAAGTGATCGCGCGCGCCTGCGGCAAATCGCACCTCTTGAACCTCGAGCCCGAGGACCTGGTGGCGCTGACCATGGAAGCCGCCGCGATGGCGCGGGTGCCGCTGGCCGGCACCGAATGGATTCCCGGGCAACAACTCGCCGTCTAACCGCGGAAACGTCTCGAGTGAAGAGTCGATCACGGTAGGACGAAAGTCCATCGGGTCGAGGAGTGAGTGCGCGTCTCAACTGCTTGAACTGAAGGAGAGTGGCTATGGCCAATGAACTGAATCGCAATCGCCGTCGTATTCTGGGCGCCGCAGCGGCGGGTCTTGCGGCGGCTGAATTTTCACCGGGTCTCATCGGATCGGCCTTCGCGCAATCCGGCAAGCCCATTTTGCTGGGCGTGCCGACATGCCAGACCGCTGCGGCGGGCGTGGCCGACGACAACGACCATTGGCAGGGCACCACGCTCGCGATGGAAGAAATCAACGCGGCCGGCGGCATCCTCGGTCGACCGCTGAAGCTCTTCAAGACCGACGTCGACAAGCTCTCGCCCGAGAGTTGCAAGCAGGCGATCGCCGCGTGTATCGACGCGAAGGTGCACGCCATCTCCAACGCCTTTATGTTCGCGCCGATCCCGGCGATCGACGAGTCCGCCAAGTACAAGGCCCCGTACCTGCAGGGCAACACGCAGCGCGCCGCGACCGAAGTGTTCAAAGCCAACCCGGCGAAGTACAGCCACGTCTTCCAGACCGACCCCTCGGAAGTGCACTACGGCTACACCTATCCGCTGTGGTTGGAAGCGATGGAAAAGTCCGGCGCCTGGAAGCCGAAGAATCGAAAGGTGCACATCGTTCAGGAGCAGGTTGGCTATTGCCAGACGATATCGAAAGCCTGTCAGGAGGCGTTGAAGAAGAGCAGCTTCCAACTCGCCGCTGTGACGGACATCCAGTTCCCGGTGCAGGACTGGGCCCCGGTGATCCGCAAACTGAAGGAAGTGGACGCCGGCGCGATCATGATCGACCACTGGGTGGCCGCCGAGTACGCAGCGTTCTGCAAGCAGTTTCGCGCCAACCCCGTCAAGGACTCGCTGGTCTATCTGCAGTACGGTCCTTCGCAACCCGAGTTCTTGACGCTCGCCGGCGAAGCGGCAAATGGCTTCTGCTGGAGCACCGTGCTCGGCGTCTATGGCGACAAGAAGGGCAACGACTTCCGCGCTAAGTACAAGAAGCGCTTCCCCGGAATCATGGGTCTCGTTTATACCGGCAACGGCTACGACATCGTCTACTACCTGAAGGCTGCGTGGGAAGCGACCAAGAACCCCGAGGACTTCAAGGCAGTCTGCGAGTGGATACGTGCCAACCCTTACCGCGGCGTCTGCGGACAGATGGACATGCGCAACTCGTACCAAGAGGCGGCGCACTTCCCCGACAACGGCTACGACGTTTCGGCCAAGACACTGGAAGCGGGCATGAGCCAGCTCTACGTGCAGGTGCAGAACAAGGAACACAAGATCGTGTTCCCGTATGACATCAAAGAGTCTGCGCTGCAGAAGGCACCCTGGTGGAGTTGAGATCGTGATCTCCACCAACACTTCGTCCGCGGCCCTGTTTGGCTGCCGTGACATCGCGCTCGACCTGGGCGGCCGACAGATCCTTCACAGCATCAGCCTGCAGGTCAGTCGCGGCGAGGTGCTGGGCATCATCGGCCCTAACGGCGCTGGCAAGACCAGCCTGTTCGAGGTGCTCTCAGGGCGAATTCGGCCCAAGCGCGGCCAGGTCGTGTTCGAGGGCCGAGATGTGACGGCGCTGCCGCTGCACGAACGCGCGCGTCTGGGCATCGGCCGTACTTTCCAGACGCCGGTCGTGCCCGACGAATTGACGGTCGGCGAGACCTTCAAGGCCGCGCGTCAAGCCTACAAGCCCTACCTCACGCGCTTCGACGCCGAGTACGGTGCCGAGGTGGTCGGCTTCAAGGTCGCGCCCGACGTGCCGACGCTGAAGCTCGATGCGCTGGATCGACGCAAGCTGCTGCTTGCGTGCTTGCTGATGCGGCGCCCAAAGATCCTGCTGATGGACGAGCCGGCGGCCGGCCTGATCAACTCCGAGGTCGACGAGATTGACCAGCACATCCGGCTCCTGTCCAGGGACATGAACATCTCGGTCATCATCGTCGAACACCGTATCGAACTGCTCGAGACCATCGCCGACCGGGTGATGGTGATGGACGCCGGCGAGACCATCTCCGAAGGTTCGCTCGCCCACGTGTTGTCGGACCCGAAGGTTCACGCCGCCTATTTCGAGAACGTGGTCGAAGGAGCGTTGACATGAGCGAATCGACCGCAAGCGCGCCACCGCGCACCGAAGTCCTCAACGTCAAAGGACTGTCCGCCGGCTACGGCCCGATGCGCGTGCTCCATGACCTGGATTTCAGCGTCAACGCGGGCGAAAGAGTCGGTCTCGTGGGTCTTAACGGTCACGGCAAGTCCACGCTGTTCTATGCCATTGCCGGCTTGACTGGCTGGCAGCGTGGCTCGATCCGCCTGAACGGCTATGAAGTCGGCCGCACGCGCAGCCAGGGTCCGGGTCGCTACACGCACCTGATCGTTCATCGCGGACTCGCGCTGATCCCGCAAGGCGACGAAATCTTCCACGGGCTGACCGTCGAAGAGCACCTCGATTCCGGAGCGTTCACGCCACGCGCGTGGCGCGAGCGGGCGCAGCGCAAGGAGCGCGTGCTCGCGATTTTCCCACCCCTCGTGAAGCTGATGCGCACCGCGGTCGGTCGGCTCTCCGGTGGCGAGCGGCGCATGGTCTCGATTGGCCGCGGTCTGATGGCTGAGGCTTCGCTGTTCCTGGTCGACGAGCCGTCCCTCGGCCTCGCACCGAAGATCGGAAAGGGCGTGATGGATGCATTGATGTCAGTCGACCTGGGCACGTCGGCGATGGTGATCGCCGAGCAGAACGTGGCACTGCTCGAAGGCCGCGTTGATCGGATCATCGGCATGCACGTCGGCAAACTCAAAGGTGAAGCCTCGGCACACCTCGGCTTTCAGACTACGCGGGAGAAATGAGCATGGAACTCGCGGATCTGGGATTCGTCCTCATCAACACCGTCGTGCTGGCGTGCATCTACGGCACGCTCGCGATCGGGATCTCGATCACGTGGTCGAGCGTCGGTCTGATCAATCTGGCCTACGGCTTCATCTACGCGGTGGCAGGCTATGGTGCATGGATGACGGCGCAATACGTCACCGACAACGGCGCCGTGGTGCTGGCTGCCGGCGTGCTAACCGGCGCGCTGGCCGGTGTATTCGTCTGCGCGCTGGCCTTCATTCCGATCCACGACAAACCCAATTTCCCGGTGCGCGGCATGATCGCCACGTTGGCTATCAGCCTGATCGGCATGCAGACGCTGCTTTGGGTGTTCGGACCCTTGTCGAAAAACCTGCCGGAGATTTTCGGCAGCGGCAGCGTGATGCTTGGCGACACCGCACTGACAGCCGACAAGATTGGCAATGTGCTGGTCTCGATCGGCTTCGTCGCTGTGGTCGTCTTGTGGATGCGGTCGAGCCGGCGCGGCCTCGAAATCCGCGCAATGATGATGAACCCACATGCAGCCGCTATCGTCGGCATCGGTGTACGTCGCACCGGTTTTTACGTGATGGCGATCACCGGCGCGATGGCGGGGCTGGCCGCTGTGCTGCTCTCGCAGACTTACTACATCTCGCCGTTTGGTGGCCTGACCCCGATGATCAAGGGCGTCAGCATCGCGCTCTGCGGCGGCCTCGGCAGCGTGCAAGGCGCGATCGTCGCGGCCGCGATCCTCGGGCTCAATGAAGCGGTCACCGGCGTCGTGCTGGGTGGCCAGTACGTGTTGATCACGCAGTTTTTGCTGATCATCGTGATCCTGCTGATCCGCCCGCGCGGCATCGCCGGCATCGTAGACCGGGCGCGGGAGGCCTGAACATGAGCAACATCTGGCGCAATCCATTATTCGGCTGGGGAGTCGATCGGGCCGAGGCGGAGACCCCGGCGCATCCTTATCGCCCGCCGCAGGAACCCTGGAACGCGACCCGTGAATCGAAGGCGCCGATGCTGCCGGTAGGCCGCCTGCGCTACTACTACAAATGGGGCGGGCACGGCGACTCGCTGTGGAACAAGATTCGCTACTGGCCAACGCGTCGCCGGATTCTGCACATCCGCGGCGAGTACAACCCGAAGACCTTGCGCCGCGAGAAGACCATCGTCGACAAGCGGCCGATCTGGTGGATGATGGGGCTGGCTGCACTCTTCCTGATGCCGCTGTATCTGCCGTCGGATTTTCGCGGCACGTTGCTCGCGGCGGGCGCGATCTTTGCGATCTACGCCGCCATCAACCTGTGCTGGATGCTGATCATCGGCACAGCCGGCATCTACTCGTTGGCGAGCTACGCGGTGGTCGGATCGGCCGCATTCGGCACGGCGTGGTTGTCAATCTATCTACATATTCCGTGGTATTTGCTGCCCTTCTTAGGCGGAGGGATCGGACTCGTCTTCGGCATGATCATCGCGATCCCAGCGACGCGGCTGGACGGCTTCTACTACGCCCTGCTGACGATCGGCCTGAATGAACTGTGTCGCGTCTACACACTGCAGTCGAAGGCGTTTGGTTCGGCCAGCGGCGGTCTCTACGGAGCGGACACCTACATCCCAGAATCATGGACTGCCGACAACCAGTCGCTACTCGCGTTCTATGCAGCGCTGGTGCTGATGTTGCTCGCATTGGCATTGTTCCGTGCAGTCAACGGCACGCGGCTCGGCCGCATCCTGCGAATGGCGCCGGAAAAGCGCGAGGCGTTTGCCGAAGCCACCGGCGTGAACTTCCGGCGCGCACGCATCATGGTGTTCGTGATCTCGTCGATCGCGCTCGGCTTCATCGGTGGCTTTTATACGGCGCACTACCGCGGGGTGGCGTTCTCGATCTTCAGTTTCGACACCGTGTTGCTCGGTCTGGGCATGCTCGTGATTGGCGGCATCGGGCGCGCCGAAGGCGCCGTCGTCGGTGCGCTGATCGTCGTATTTCTCGACAAGGCCTTGATGCCGCTCGGCCCGATCCGGCTGATTCTGATCGGCTTGATCATGCTCGGCGTGGTGTTGTTCCTGCGTCAGGGCCTGTTCGGCATCAAGCAGCAGTTCCGCGCCTGGCGGGACAAGAAGAAGAGCGAAAGGCGCTCGATCCGTTCCGAAAAAGGAGGCGAAATGCTACCCGAAGAAGCCACTGAAACCCTCGACAAGGACATGCTCTATTGGCGCCGCTACGACAAGATGCAGCGCGACTACCTGAAGAAGTTGGTCTCGGCTGAGTTGATCGAAGAGCATCGCCGCTGCCCGCTTGGCCAGCACAGCGAGCCACTCGAACGGCTCTTGCTGTACTTCCGCCGCGCACCGCTGAACGACAAGTACGCGATCGTCGCAGTCGAGCCGTTCAAGGCGTATCGCATCGTCGCGTTGTCCGGGCACCGCGGTGTCGCGCCGCGCATCGTCGAAGACAAGATCCACGCTACGCAAGAAGAGGCTTACCACGGTGTATTTCTGCGCCGTGTGCAAGACCTGATGGAGTCCTGAGGAACCCCGGAGCCCCTATGGCAAACGTCAAACTATTCGGCTACGCCGATCAGATCTCGGTACGACCGGGAGACACGATCGACTTTCACGTCACGGCCGACGGAACGCGCGAGGTTCAGGCGCAGCTGGTGCGGCTGATTCACGGCGACCAGCACCCGAGTGGGCCCGGGTATCTCGATGAGGAGATCGGCTGCGAAGGCAACGGCGCGTGGGCAGTGAAGAAGCAGTACACACAGGTGGGTTCGTTCCTGCGAGTTGCCGATCCGCAGCACAAGCTCGCGCTCGACGGAAGCATCACACTGTGCGCGTTCATCTTCCCAGGCCTGCCGCTGGCGGGCGTGCGGCAGGCCATGATGGGCCGCTGGGACAATGTCAAAAACGAAGGCTATGCGCTCGGATTGAATCCGGCCGGTCACCTCGAATTTTGGGTCGGCGGCAATGGCGAAGTCGACTACGTGCAGACTGAAGTCCCGATGATGGCGCGGCAGTGGTATTTCGTCGCGGCCACCTTCGACGCGTCGAGCGGCCGTGCCACCGTGCACCATGAGAGCGTGGCCAATCGCTACAACAGCCTGCTCGGAGCGGTCTGTCCGATCGACTACCGCTCGCACGTCGGTGAGATCTTCCGGTTCCGGCAGCGCAATCTGCCGGAGACCCCCTTCCTGATCGCCGGCTCGCAAGACTGGCACGAGTCGCGCGGTCGCTTCGTCTCGCAGATGTACTCCGGCAAGGTCGATCGCCCGATGGTGTGGGATCGCGCGCTGACTCGCGACGAACTGGCTTACCTGATGAAGGGTGGCGAGCCGGACCGCAAGGACCTGGTCGCCTACTGGGACACCTCGATCGGCTACACCGATCAGGGTATCGGTGACACCGTGCACGATGCCGGCCCGCACGGCTTGCATGCCGAGGGTTACAACCGACCCGTCCGCGCACAGACCGGCTGGAACTGGAGCGGTCACAACGATTGCTTCCGCTTGAACCCGAAAGAATACGGCGGCGTCGAATTCCACGCCGACGCGATGATCGACTGCAACTGGGAGCGCACGAAGCAGGTCACATTGCCGGCGGAGATGAAGAGCGGCGTCTACGCGATGCGCTTGCGCGCCGGCCCAGGCATCGGTTTGGCCGAGGAGCACATCGTCTTCTTCGTGCGTCCGAAGGTCGCAAGGGCGCCCCTCGCGCTGCTGATTCCGACCGCCAGCTACATGGCCTACGGGAATGAGCACCTGAGCTTCGACGCACAGATCATCCAGCCAATGACGGGGCAACCACCGATCGTCACCGAGATCGACATCGAGATGTACAAGAAGGACGAGTTTGGCCTCTCGACCTACGATCACTGGTCAGACGGCAATGGCGTCTGCTACAGCTCCTACCGCCGCCCGATCGTCAACATGCGGCCCAAGCACCGCATTTCCAGCATGGGCGTGACTTGGCAGTTTCCGGCCGATCTCTCGATCGTCGCGTGGCTGGAGCACAAGGGCTACGACTACGAGGTGCTGACCGACGAAGATCTGCACCGCGAAGGTGTTGCCGCATTGAAGACATATTCGTGCGTCATCAGCGGCACCCACCCGGAGTACTACTCCGAGCGCATGTTGGACGCCACCGAAGACTTCATTGCCACTGGCGGCCGCTATGTCTACATGGGCGGTAACGGCTACTACTGGAACGTCGCATTTCGTGATGACGCGCCGTCAGTCATGGAGGTGCGCAAGTGCGACTCGGGGATGCGCGCCTGGAACGCGCGTCCCGGCGAGCACTACCTTGCGACTACCGGTCAGAAGAGCGGCCTGTGGAAAAACTTGGGGCGGCCACCGCAAAAGACGTTCGGCGTCGGCTTCATCGCGGAGGGCTTCGAGACGAGCCGTCCGTATCGACGCATGCCCGACAGCTACCACCGCACTGTCGACTGGATCATGAAAGGTGTGGAAGGCGAGATGATCGGAGACAGCGGCCTCGCTTACGGCGGCGCGGCAGGCCTGGAGCTCGATCGCTACGACCTCACCCTCGGGACACCACCGCACACTCGCATCATCGCGTCTTCAGGTGGCCACAGTGACAACTACCTGCTGTCGATCGAGGAAATTCTCTATCCCTATCCGGGTCTGAGCGGTTCGCAGGACTATCGTATTCGCGCCGACATGACCTATTTCGGATCGCCCAACAACGGGGCGGTGTTCTGCGGCGGTTCCATCGCGTTCGGCCAAGCTCTTCCCGTGAACGGCTTCAACAACAACGTCTCGACCGTCCTGGGTAATGTCGTCGACGCCTTCATCAAGCCGGGACGCTTACCCGGTGGGCTCTGGGTGAATGACGAGAAGCAGTGGAAATAGACGGGCGCAGGGAGGGCGACCAACAATTTCTGCTCGAGGGTGAAGGCGTCTGGTGGGTAGACGAGCAGATCAGCATGGCATTCGCGTCGACAGTTGCGGCCGCACTGTTGGCATGCGTGCCGTGCTGGCCTACCGAGCAAAGTCTGGAGATTGCCCGATGAACTTCGACACCACCGAGCCCGCGTTCCGCTTGCGCCAAGGCACCCGCCCGTTGCTGATCTCGATGCCGCATGTCGGTACACACGTGCCACCCGGGCTCGCGGCACGCTTCACGGCCGAAGCGCGCCGGGTACCCGACACCGACTGGCATCTCGAACGGCTCTATGACTTTGCTGTCACCGAACTCGGCGCTTCCGTGCTCGTCGCCACGCGCTCGCGCTACGTGATCGACCTGAACAGACCGCCTGACAACCAGAACCTCTACCCCGGCCAGGACACGACCGGACTCTGCCCCATCGACACGTTCGACCAGTCACCCGTCTATGAAGCGGCAGATCTACCGGGCGAGGGAGAAATTGCGGCGCGGCGTGAAGCCGTATGGCAGCCTTACCACCGGGCGCTGCGAAACGAGCTCGATCGTCTCCGAGCAACGCATGGCGCCGTCGCCTTGTGGGACGCACATTCGATCCGCTCGGTGCTCCCACGCTTCTTCGACGGCAAACTGCCCGATCTGAATCTGGGTACGGCCGATGGCACGAGTTGCGAGCAGCCATTGGCTGATGCGCTCCTGAGCATCGCCAGCGCTGCGGCCGGATACACGGCAGTGCTGAATGGTCGCTTCAAGGGCGGTTACATCACACGCCAGTATGGCGATCCGGTGGGAGGCATCCACGCGGTGCAGTTGGAGATGACGCAATGCAGCTACATGCAGGAGAGCTGGCCATTCGCCTATTTGCCTGCAACCGCCGGTCGCGTTGTGCCGCATCTCCGGCGCATGATCGAAACCGTGCTGACCCATATCGAAGCGAGCATAGCCGCCAGCGCTCCGAACCTTGTCGCTGAGGCCAATCGCACGGCAATTCCTCCATCGCCCCACGGCGATGCGTCGTCGTAGCGGGTTGGGGGCGATGTCCCCCAGATAGTTGCAACCTGTGACGGCGGGGCGTGAGATTATGCGGCCTCCCTTGGCTCGGCAAGGTCAGAGTCGGAGTTGCGGCGGCCCAATGCAGTCTCCAGTATCCAGAGGTCCCTGACCCCCTGGATCTTGCGAAACGACTTCTGTGCCTCGATGAACCCTGCAGCCGTCCAGCGCAGCGCCATGTCGGCATCGCGATAGCGCGTGACGCGCCGGCTCGTGCGCCGCACGATGCCGTTGGGATTCTCGATAATGTTGGTCGTGCACAGGCACCGCGTGAGCGAAGGCGGCAGGCCCAGGGCATTGACGGTGAAGGTTTCCTCCAAGCCCTCCAGCAACAACGCAGCCGCGCCGGCATGCTCGCGCTGCAGCCACTGCGCCTGCTTTTGCAGCTTGGCCATGCCCTCTTTGGCGCCCAGCTTGTAGGCGGCCGTCATCACCGCCTTGGTCTGCGCGGCCTCGGTCTTGGGCAACCGCTCCAGGACATTGCGCAGCTTGTGCGTGCGGCAACGCTGAACACGTGCTTGCTTGCCGAACATTTCGTCGATGGCGCTACGCAGCGCCTTGGAGCCGTCGATCACGAACAGGTACGACAGCGTGGCGTCGAGTCCGCGCTCGATCAGTCGGCGCAGCAGGTCCTTGACCACCTGCGCGTTCTCGCTGGCCCCCAGGCTCAGGCCCAGCAGATGCTTGTCGCCGGCATCGTCCACGCCCAGCGCGGCGATGATATGGTGGCCGTTCACGATGATGCCATCGATGTAGATCACCAGCACCTTCAGATCGATCAGGCTGCGCTCGTTGAACTGGGCCAGTTGCGCGGCGCTGGCCTCCACGAAGTGCCCAGAGACGGCGCTCTTGGATACCCCCACCGTGCCCGCTGCCTCGGGCAGCACCTGCGCGTAGCGACGCGTGGAGACGCCTGCAATGAGAATATCGCGCACGCGCGTCGCAGCATCCGCATGGTTGCGCAGCCGCTCATAGGCCGGCACTCGCACCTCGCGCCCGTTCTTGTCGCGCAGCCGTGGACGCTGCACGCGCAACTGCCGCTCGGCCAAGCCAATCACGCCGCGCTGGGCGCCGTGCCACAGCACCGGCCCCGCCTCGCGACCACGTTGCTTGGCACCAGCGAGGTCCTGCGCTGAAAGCACCAGCAGTTGCTCGACCAGACCAACGGCCGCTTCATGCATCAGCTCCTCGATGCTCGCTCGCGCTCCTTCGATCAACTCCAGCATCGGCAACAGCGCTTGGCCGCTGTCGGCCAGCACCCGCTTGACCTGTGCCCTGTCGTTGCGATGCACGACCTTCAGATTGCTCTTTGACTTACGATCCTTCATGGCGGTTTCCTTCGGTTCTTCAGTTGACGTTGGCAAATCCGATTCTGTCGAATTCGCCGGAAACCGCCGCCTCAAGTTCCAACTACGACTGGGACATCGCCCTGCCAGCGCCCAGTCGTCGAGCAGCAGTACGTCGGTGCGCGCCAGCGTCGCCAGCCAGCGCGTGAAGCCGCCGTTGCCGTGCAGGATGCGCAGTTCCTCGGCCAGTCGCGGCACGCGCAGATACAGCGCCGATTGCCCGCGCCTGCACGCGTACTGCGCCAGCGCACAGGCCAGCCACGACTTGCCCGAGCCGGTGGGGCCGGTGATGAGCAGCGCGCTGCCTTCCTCGACCCAGCGCGACAGCGCCAGACTCATCAGCGCTGGCCGCTCAAAGCCGCGCCCGGCACGGCCGTCCACGTCTTCGATGCAGGCCTGCGGGTACTTCAGCCGTGCCCGTTTGAGCAGGGCCGCATGGCGCTTGTCGGTGCGATGGTGCACCTCCCGATCGACCATCAGCGCCAGCCGCTCCTCAAAGCTCAGCGTGGTGCTCGCGCTGCTGCTCAGTTGCTCTTCGATGGCGCTGACCATGCCTACGAGTTTGAGCTCGCGCAGCTGCGCCAGGGTGTTGTTCATCATCATGTTCGGGTTCTCTGGTTCGGGGAATTCGGTGCCGTCGGCAGTCCGCGTGACGACACGCATCATTGGTAGTTGGCCGCGCCGCGCAGGTTCTCGTGCGCGGGTGCCACCCACTCGGGCGCGCTGTGATTGCGCGCGATCAGGTCGCGTCCGTTGAACAGAATCTCGCGCACATGGCGGTAGTGCCCGGCGTGCAACTCCAGAGCCAGCGTGCAGGCCGCTTCCAGGCGTTGCGGGCCGTAATGCTTGGCCAAGCTCAGAAGGCCCAGGCAGCTGCGATAACCGTGCTCGGGATGACGGAATCTGTGCAGCAACTGCACGACGAATTGGCCCGTGTTCGCACCGATGCCCTGACCCCAGTGGATCAGCCGCTCGGGCGTCCACTGCTTGTGCGCCCGGTGGGCTGCGGGCATGTGCTCATCGCGCGTGGTCAAGCCGCCGCGCTGGTTGCTGCGCACGTGGCTGGCCACACGTTGACCGCGGTGCAGCACCTCCACCAGCGCGTCGGTGATGCGCACCTGCAGTTCCAAACCCACCAGCGCATGCGGCACGCTGTAGCGATGGCGCTCGACCTCGACGTGGTAGTCGATGTGGGCCTTGACGGTCCTGAAGATGGCCCACTGCCAGGGTTGCGCCGGCAGGCTCGTCAGCGCCGGACTGTCGAGCGCGGCGAACAGGCTGGCGCGACTGCCATCGAGCTTTTGGAAGGGCCGCTCGTTGAGTGAAGGCAGCAGTGCCGAGAGCGCTGCGTCTGCAGCGTGTACGTCGGCCAGCACCTGGTGGCGCAGCCGGGCCACAATCCAGCGGGTGACGACTTGCACGGCCGATTCGGCGCTGGCTTTGTCCTGGGGCGAGTACGGGCGTGCCGGCAGGATCGAGACGCCGTAGTGGCGGGCGAAGTCGCGCACGGTCTCGTTGATTTGGGGCTCGTAGCGGCAGGCATTGGAGACGAGTGCACGCGGGTTGTCGGGCACAATTAATTGCGGCACGCCACCGTAGAAAGCCAGCGCACGGGCCATGGCAGCGAGCCACGAGCGCATGCTCTGATCGGTGGTAGCGCAGGCAAAGGTGTAGCTCGATGCTCCCATCGCAGCCACGAACACCTGCGCGCGTGAGCCGTCGGCCAACGCCAGCGTGGAGCCGGCGTAATCGATGAACAGTTTCTCGCCAGCGCGTCGGTGCTGGCGCATCGAGCGTTTGAGCCGTTTGGTGAAGGTCTTGTAGTGCTCGCAGAACTGGGTGTAGGCCCAGGTGCGTCGGCCCTCGTGGGCAGCGCGGTACTCCTGCCACAAGAGCATCAGCGTGACGCCCTTGCGGCGCAGTTCGATGTGGACATGGGCGAAGTCGGGTTGGATCACCGCCGTCTCGGCCGAACTGCGCCCGAGCAGCCGGCGTTCGAGTCCGGCCTCGTCGAGTTCGGCCACTGCGGCCCAATCGAGCCGGGCAGCGCCGGCCATGCCGAGGTACTTGGCCACGACCCCCTTGGAGATACCGAGGCTGCGCGCGATGGCTTCATGCGACAGCTTGGCGCTGTACTTGAGTCTGAGGATGTCTTTGATCATGCGTATGTTGATTCGTTGCTGTGGCATATGCGCTGCGGCCAAAAGACCGCGACGCTATGCCCAAACCCGTGGTTCATACGCAACACCAGCACCAGCGCCCTTGACAGGCTGACGAGCACCTTCAAACGGTGATCAGTCGTCCCTCGGTCACGTCACCGAAATGGGCGGTCACGGTTCCGAAATCGGCGGTCACGATGCCGAAATGGATGGTCACGCTCGCCGAAATACCCAATTGGTGCGCCAGTGGCGCGCAACCTCTCCGCCAAGGGCTTCAAGGTCAAGGTGTGGAACCGGACCCCTGCCAAGGCACAGGCGCTTGCCGAACAGAATCTGCAGGTATGCACGAGCGTGGCCGAAGCGGTCAGCCAAGCCAGCCACATCGTGACCGTGCTGAAAGATGGAGATGGCGTCGCCTCTGTCATGGCCGCAGGCAGCGGTCACTTTGCGCCGGACGCCATTTGGCTGCAATTGAGCACCGTCGGGATGGTCGCGGCTGAGCAGTTGGCTGGCCTTGCTGCCCGGCAGCAGCTGGTGTACTACGATGCGCCGGTGCAAGGTACTCGCCAACCGGCTGAACTGGCCCAGTTGGTGATTCTGGCCTCTGGTCCGCTCGCGCAGCGCGCGGCGGTGCAGCCGTTGTTCGACGCCATCGGCAAGCGCACGCTGTGGGTATCCGAGCATGCCGGGCAGAGCAGCCGCCTGAAACTGGCGCTGAACCATTGGGCCTTCGCACTGACCCATGGCCTGGCCGAAAGCTTGGCGCTGGCCAAGGGGCTGGGTGTGGATCCGGCGCAGGTCATGGACGTGGTCAGCGGCGGGCCGATGGACTGCGCGTACTTTCAGCTCAAGGGGGCGGCCATGCTGTCCAACAACTACATGCCCAGTTTCAGCGTGGACAACGCCGTGAAGGACAGCCGGCTCATTGCTGAAGCCGCGCGCCAAACTGGAATCAAGGCCGACGTCGCCATCGCCGGCCTGCAGCGCTTCGAACGCGCCCTGGCCCAGGGACACGGTGACAAAGACATGGCCGCCAGCCATCTGGCGTAAAACCCGGCGGCACGTGTTAACCCTTGCTTGGTCTCTTGCCCTGGGCGCGAATGCATGGATTGCATTTCTTGCTCAGGCAGCACCGCCAGCCCGTTGCGCTTCTTCGATGGCAAACCGCTGGCCGCGCTCCTCGGCGAGCCATTGCAGGACCGGGTAGGCGCCGGGCAGCACGGGGGTTACCGTCGGGGGCATCTGCTGCCAGGCCATGGACTGGCCTTCGCGCATTTCAAACTCTCCGGTCCATTGCCGGACCTTGCACCAGTGCAGGCGCACCAGCGCGTGCGGGTAGTCATGCTGCGTAATTTTCCAGACGCTGGCGGGGCCGATGGTCACGCCCAGTTCTTCGATCAGTTCCCGGCGCAGCGCCTGCTCGACCGTCTCTCCGGCCTCGATCTTGCCGCCCGGAAACTCCCAGTAACCCGCGCAGGGCTTGCCCGGCGGGCGGGTGGACAGGAGCACCGCGCCGTCGGCGCGCAGCAGGATTCCCACCGCCACCTCGGTGCGCCCGCGTCCGGCGCCGGGCGCGGGCGCCGGGGTGGCCTCAGTCACCGTGGCGCCCCGCGTAGTCGCGCGCAAACTGGTAGGCCACGCGGCCGCTGCGCGATCCGCGCTCGAGCGCCCACAGCAGCGCCTGCGCACGGGCCGCGGGAATCGCCGCAGCGTCCACGCCCAGCGCCGCGAGCCACTGGGCGACGATGGCCAGGTACTCCTCCTGGCCAAAGGGGTAGAAGCTCAGCCACAGGCCAAAGCGGTCCGAGAGCGAGACCTTCTCTTCCACCGCCTCGCCGGGGTGCACTTCGCCGTTGTCGGCGCGGGTATGCGCCAGGTTTTCCGCCATGTACTCGGGCAGCAGGTGGCGCCGGTTGCTGGTGGCGTAGATCAGCACGTTCGGCGTGGCTGCGGCCACCGATCCATCGAGGATGGATTTCAAGGCCTTGTAACCCGGCTCGCCGTCTTCAAAACTCAGGTCGTCGCAAAAGACGATGAATTTCTCCGGCCGCTCGGACACCACGTCAACAATGTCGGGCAGGTCCGTGAGGTCGGTCTTGTCGACCTCGATCAGGCGCAGGCCCTGCTGTGCGTAGGCGTTCAGGCAGGCCTTGATGAGCGAGGACTTGCCCGTTCCGCGCGCGCCGGTGAGCAGCACGTTGTTCGCCAGTCTGCCGGCGACGAACTGCCGGGTGTTGCGCTCGATCTTCTCCTTTTGCTCGTCGATCTCCCGCAGGTCGGCCAGGCGCATCGCCGCCAGGTGGCGCACCGGCTCCAGCGTGCCATGCCCGCTGCTGCGCTTGCGGTAGCGCCAGGCAATCGCGGCCGACCAGTCCGGCGCGCCCAGGCTTCGGGGCAGGATGGACTCGATGCGCGCGAAGAGTTGCTCGGCGCGCTCGATCAGATGCTCAAATTTTTCATTCATGTGCGCTGCATGGGAGGAGGGTCATGACCGGTAGTCGGCGTTGATGCGGACGTATTCATGGCCGAGGTCGCAGGTCCAGACCGTGTCCGCCGCGCTCCCGCGGCCGAGCAGCACGCGCACCGTGATCTCGCTTTGCTGCATCACGCGCTGGCCGTCTTCCTCACGGTAGGCGGGGTTGCGCCCACCGTGCGCGGCCACGTGCACCTCGTCCAGGTACAGGTCGATTCCTCCCGGGTCGAGGTCGGCGATTCCCGCGTAGCCCACGGCCGCGAGGATGCGGCCCAGGTTCGGGTCGCTCGCGTAGAACGCCGTTTTGACCAGCGGCGAGTGGGCAATCGCGTAGGCCACCTGGCGGCATTCGGCGCCGCTCCGGCCGCCTTCGACGCGCACGGTGATGAACTTGGTCGCGCCCTCGCCGTCGCGCACGATGGCCTGCGCCAGCTTCTGCGCCACGCCGAGCATGGCCGCGGCCAGGGCCTGGCCCTCGGCGCTGGCCAAGTCGGTGATCGGAGCGTGCGCGGCCTGGTTGCTGGCGAGCAGCATGAAGGAGTCGTTGGTCGAGGTGTCGCCGTCGATGCTGATGCGGTTGAACGAGTCCTCGGCCAGCGCGTGCACCAGTTGCTGCAACGCTGCGGGGTGCACGCGGGCGTCGGTGGCGATGAAGCCGAGCATGGTCGCCATGTTCGGGCGGATCATCCCCGCGCCCTTGCTGATTCCCGTGATGGTGACCGTGGCGCCGCCGATTGGCAGCTGCGCCGAGCAGGCCTTGGGCAGGGTGTCGGTGGTCATGATGGCCTCGGCGGCACGCGCCCAGTGCTCCGGCCGCGCGTCGGCCAGGGCCGCAGGCAGGGCCGCCTCGATGCGCTCATGCGGCAGGGGCTCCATGATCACGCCGGTGGAGAACGGCAGGATCTGCTCGGGCGCGAGTTCGAGCCTGCGCGCCAGCGCGGTGCAGCTGGCGCGCGCGCGCACCAGGCCGTCGGCGCCGGTGCCCGCGTTCGCGTTTCCGGTGTTCACCAGCAGGGCGCGTATGGCTTGGCCGCTGGCCAGGTGCTCGCGGCAGATCTGCACCGGCGCGGCGCAGAAGCGGTTCTGGGTAAAGACCCCCGCCACGCTCGCGCCCTCGTCGAGCAGGAACACGCTCAAGTCCTTGCGCCCGACCTTGCGGATACCGGCTTGGGCAACGCCGATGCGCACGCCGGCAATCGGTTGCAGGTCGGCGGCGACGGGGGCCAGGAGATTCACGGGCATGGGGGACTTTCTGAAAAACGGCGGCCGATGAACGGGAAAACCGGGGCGCGCCGGCTCAGGCCAGCTTGCCGTGGCAGTGCTTGTATTTCTTGCCACTGCCGCAGGGGCAGGGGGCGTTGCGGCCCACGCGCATGCTCTCCTCGGGCAGCGCCATCATCTGCGCCTGCGCCGTGGTCTCGGCCTCGCCGGTCTCCGTGGGCGCGGTGTAGGTCACGTTGGTGATGCCTTCGGCGCGGCGGTCCTGCGCGGCCTGATCGAGCTGCGCCTGCGATTGGACCTGCACCTTCATGAGGGTCCTGGTGACGTCGTTCTTGACCTCGTCGATGAGCTGGCGGAACAGCTCGAAGGACTCGCGCTTGTACTCCTGCTTGGGCTGCTTTTGCGCGTAGCCGCGCAGGTGGATTCCCTGGCGCAGGTAGTCCAGCGCGCTCAGGTGGTCGCGCCAGTTCGAGTCCACACTTTGCAGCAGCACCATGCGCTCGAACTGCGTGAAGTTCTCGCGGCCCACCTGTTCGACCTTGGCGTCAAAGGCGGTGCGGGCCGCCTGCAGCACCCTGTCGAGAATCTTCTCATCGTTCATGGCACTGTCGGCTTGCAGTTCCTGCTGCAGGGCGATCGGCAGCTGCCATTCGTCGGCGAGCAGCTTTTCCAGGGCCGGCAGGTCCCACTGCTCTTCCAGCGATTCGGCGGGAACGTACTGGCGCACCAAGTCGGTCAGGCAGTCCTCGCGCATGGCCGCGATGACGTCCGACAGGTCGCTCACGTCCAGGATGTCGTTGCGCTGCTGGTAGATCACCCGGCGCTGGTCGTTGGCCACGTCGTCGTACTCGAGCAATTGCTTGCGGATGTCGAAGTTGCGCGCCTCGACCTTGCGCTGCGCCGATTCGATGCTGCGCGTCACGATTCCGGCTTCGATGGCCTCGCCGTCGGGCATCTTCAGGCGGTCCATGATCGCCTTCACGCGTTCGCCCGCGAAGATGCGCATCAGCGCGTCGTCCAGGCTCAGGTAGAAGCGCGACGATCCGGGGTCACCCTGGCGGCCCGAGCGGCCGCGCAGCTGGTTGTCGATGCGGCGCGATTCGTGGCGCTCGGTGGCGATGATGCGCAGGCCGCCCAGGGCCTTGACCTTCTCGTGGTCGAGCTCCCACTGCGCGCGCAATGCGGCGATCCGGGTTGCGCGATCGGCCGACGACAGGGTCTCGTCGGCCTCGATCGCGGCCACGTCCTTTTCGACGTTGCCGCCGAGAACGATGTCCGTCCCCCGGCCGGCCATGTTGGTGGCGATGGTGATCATTGCGGCGCGACCGGCCTGCGCGACGATGTCCGCTTCGCGGGCGTGCTGCTTGGCGTTGAGCACCTGGTGCGGCAGGCCCTCCTTGTTCAGGAGCTGGTCGATGACCTCGGAGTTCTCGATCGACGTGGTTCCCACGAGCACCGGCTGGCCGCGCTCATGGCATTCGCGGATGTCGCTGATCGCCGCAGCGTATTTTTCGCGGGTGGTTTTGTACACGCGGTCGAGTTGGTCGTCGCGCCGGCTCGGGCGGTTCGGGGGAATGACCATGGTTTCCAGGCCGTAGATTTCCTGGAACTCGTAGGCCTCGGTGTCGGCCGTTCCGGTCATTCCGGCGAGCTTGCCGTACAGACGGAAATAGTTCTGGAACGTGATCGACGCCAGCGTCTGGTTTTCGGCCTGGATTTCCACCCCCTCCTTGGCCTCGACCGCCTGGTGCAGGCCCTCGCTCCAGCGGCGGCCCGGCATCAGGCGGCCGGTGAATTCGTCGACGATCACGATCTCGTCGTTTTGCACCACGTAGTGCTGGTCGCGGTGGTACAGGTGCCTGGCGCGCAGCGCCGCGTACAGGTGGTGCATCAGCGCGATGTTCGCCGGGTCGTACACCGACGCGCCCTCGGCGATCAGGCCCTGGCTGGCGAGGATGCGCTCGGCGCTCTCGTGGCCCTGCTCCGTGAGGAACACCTGGTGCGTTTTTTCGTCGAGCGTGAAGTCGCCGGGCTGGGTCACGCCCTCGCCGGTGCGCGGGTCGGCCTCGCCCTCCTGGCGCACGAGCAAGGGAACGACCAGGTTCATGGCGATGTACGTTGCCCGGTGGTCCTCGGCCTGGCCGCTGATGATCAGCGGGGTGCGCGCCTCGTCGATGAGGATCGAGTCCACCTCGTCGACGATGGCGAAATGCAGGCCTTGCTGCACGCGCTCGCGCGCCTCGTAGACCATGTTGTCGCGCAGGTAGTCGAAGCCGTATTCGTTGTTCGTTCCGTAGGTGATGTCGGCGCGGTACGCGGCCTGCTTTTCCTCGCGCGACAGCAGGGGCAGGTTGATCCCCACCTTCAGACCCAGAAATTCGTACAGGCGCCCCATCCACTGCGCGTCGCGCTGGGCCAGGTAGTCGTTCACGGTGACCACGTGCACGCCCTTGCCCGACAGGGCGTTGAGGTACACCGGCAGGGTTGCGGTCAGGGTCTTGCCCTCGCCGGTGCGCATTTCGGCGATCTTGCCGAAATGCAGCGCCATGCCACCGAGCAACTGCACGTCGAAATGCCGCATCTTCATGACGCGCTTGGAGCCCTCGCGCACCACGGCAAAGGCCTCGGCAAGCAGGCTGTCGAGTGCCTCGCCCCGGGCCGCGCGCTCCTTGAACTCCTGCGTCTTCGCGCGCAACTGCGTATCCGACAGCTTTTCGTACTCGGGCTCGAGCGCGTTGATACGGACCACCGTCTTGCGGTATTGCTTGAGCAGCCGGTCGTTGCGGCTGCCGAATATTTTGGTGAGAAGCTGGGTGACCATGCGCGCAGGGCCGCCGGCGTGCTGCCGTCCAGCGCGCCAAACGACCGAAATTCCTTGGATGAAATTGTGGGGTCCGGGTGGGTTTCCGACCGGGATCATCCGGACAGAAAACACCGCGGCGGCGATTTTACCTGCCCGCTGCTGCCGACCGGGCGGCCAACTGCGCGGCGCCGTCCGCGGCGCCGGCGCTGAGGAACTTCTGCGGGTCCTGGAAGACCCCCTGCACCAGAACCTCGAAGTGCAGATGCGGTCCGGTGGAGCGCCCCGTGCTGCCGATCTCGGCGATCTTCTGCCCCCGGCGCACGATGTCGCCCTGCCGGACCAGCGTGCGCGACGCATGCGCGTAGCGCGTGAGCAACTGGTTGCCGTGGTCGATTTCGACCATGTTGCCGTAGGCCGGATGGTATTCCTGCGTGACCACCACGCCACCTGCGGCCGCCAGGATCGGGGTTCCGGCGTCGGCCTGGAAGTCGAGGCCGGTGTGCAGCGCCGACTGGCCGGTGATCGGGTCTATGCGCCAACCAAAACCGGAGCCCGCGGGCCGCCCCGCGACGGGCTCCTGGGTGGGAATCATCTGCTTGCGGATGCGCTGGTCGAGCAGCCGCGATTCGAGCACGGTCATCAGGTCCGAGCGTTGGCCGGCAAGGCGCTCCAGGTCGTCGAGCATGGACCCGAGCTCTTGCAGCGACAGCTGGTGCGCGCCCACCAGCACGCCGCCACGGCCATCGGTTTTCGGGATGTCTGCGGGCGCCATTCCGGCCAGACCCAGAACGCGTTCGCCCAGTGACTCCAGATGCAGCACGCGGGCCTGCATTTCCCCCACGCGGCGCGCCATGGCGTCAAGATTCGCGCGCATGAAGCGGTCGCGCTCGGTCGCCCCGTCGCTCACCGACAGCCGCGCCAGCGGGCCGACGCCGGACCAGTCCGCGCGCGCGCCGCGCGCAAACACCCCGTGGTACACACTCACCGCGAGCAGCACGAGGCCCAGCACCAGCGCCAGACCCGCGAGCAGCAAACGCATGCCCGACAGATGAATGGCCCGGCTACGCGCCAGCCGGGTGTCCATGATAATCAAGTGCACTTGCAACCCTCCCCGCCCGAAGGCACCACACCATGCATCGCCGCCACCACGCCGTCACCTTGCAGCAGGCCAGCGAGGAATCCCCCGCGCTGGCCAAGCTCGCGGCGCTGGCGCGCGACTCCCGTGATCGGCTCAGGGCCATCGAATCGCTGATTCCTGCGGCGCTGCGCCCGGCGATACAGCCGGGCCCGATCGATGCAGACAACTGGTGCCTGCTGGTCAGGGGCAACGCCGCAGCGGCAAAAATGCGCCAGCTGCTGCCCGCCTTGCAGGCGCACCTGCGCAGCCGGGGCTGGGAAGTCAACGCGATTCGTTTGAAAGTCCAAACCTGAAACCCCTGCCGCTTGGCAGCCATCATGAAGGCGGAAAGCGGCGCAGATAAATGGTGCCGGTTGTCGGGATTGAACTGACGACCTACCGCTTACAAGGCGGTTGCTCTACCACTGAGCTAAACCGGCGCAGGCGGGATTCTATCGCGCCCAAATATCGTGCCAAGGATGTCCAAGGGGCTTACTTGACCCGCTTGAGCGCGGGGCGGGTGCCGCCGGGGATCGGGGGAGGTCGGGGGGGATCGTCCCCCTCCGGGTTGTCGTCGCTGGATACCAGATGGACCATGCGGGTCTGCGACGGCAGCGCGTCGGTGGGCGCAGGCCCGGGCGACGCGAAGTCACTGGCCGACCGGTCCGAAGGCGGCGCAAACGCCATTCCCTGGCCGTTCTCGCGCGCGTAGATGGCGACCACGCAGCCCACGGGAACCCGGATCTCGCGCGGCTTGCCGCCGAACCGGGCCTTGAATTCGATGAACTCGTTGCCCAGTTGCAGCGCGCTGGTCGCGTCGTAGCTGACGTTCAGGATGATCTCGCCGTTCTTCACATACTCGTACGGCACGTGCACGGAGTCGTCCACACGCACCGCGACGTAGGGCGTCAAGCCGTTTTCGGTACACCATTCGTACAACGCGCGAATGAGGTAGGGACGCGTGGACGTTGTTTCCTGTGCGGTCATGGTGAATGCGGCAGTGGGGATGGATTGGATTATTTGCGCATGACCTTCTCGGAAGGGGTCAGCGCCTCGATGTACGCCGGGCGCGAGAAGATGCGCTCGGCGTATTTGAGCAGTGGGGCGGCGTTCTTGCTCAGGTCGATTCCGTAGTAGTCGAGGCGCCACAGCAGCGGCGCGATCGCTACGTCGAGCATGGAGAAACTGTCGCCAAGCATGTATTTGTTCTTCAGAAACACCGGTGCCAGCTGCGTCAGACGGTCGCGGATGTGCGAACGCGCTTTGTCCAGCGCTTTTTCATTGCCTTTGGTCGCGCGCGACTCGAGCACGTGCACATGCATGAACAACTCCTTTTCGAAGTTTAGCAGGAACAGGCGCACGCGGGCCCGATCGACCGGGTCACCGGGCATGAGCTGGGGGTGGGGAAAGCGCTCGTCGATGTATTCATTGATGATGTTCGACTCGTACAGGATCAGGTCGCGCTCGACCAGAATCGGCACTTGGGCGTAGGGATTCATCACGCCGATGTCTTCGGGCTTGTTGTACAGATCGACATCGCGAATTTCGAAGTCCATGCCCTTTTCGAACAGCACGAAACGACAGCGGTGGGAAAAGGGACAGGTCGTACCCGAGTAAAGCACCATCATGGTGGGAGGCTCCTAAAAATCAAAAGAGTGGGAGCACGCCCACTCTGTTCATGTCCCCAAACACCCCACGCGATTTCGCGCGAGGTGCCTCGGCGCGTTACGTTACTTGACGTCCTTCCAGTAGGCGGCGTGCAACCTCCAGGTGGTGAGCGTGAGCAGGCCCAGGAAGATCAGCACCCACACGCCCACGCGCCGGCGGGTGTTTTGTCCCGGCTCGCCCATCCATTGCAGGTAGTTCACCAAGTCGGCGATGTTCTCGTCGAACTGCAAGGGCGTCATGCTTCCCGGCGTGGCCTGCTCCCAGCCCTTGAACACCCGGGTCTTGTGGCCGTGGCTTTCATGCTCTTCAAACACGGGGTGGCGCTCGCCCTGCAACTGCCACAGGGCATGCGGCATGCCCACGCTCGGAAACACGAGGTTGTTCCAGCCGGTGGCCTTGGTGTCGTCGCGGTAGAAGCTGCGCAAAAAGGTGTACAGGTAGTCGGCGCCCGTTCCGCCGTGGCCCGCGCGCGAGCGCGCGATCAGGGTCAGGTCGGGCGGGTTGGCGCCAAACCATTCCTTGGCCTGCTTGGGGTCGATCGCGGCCTTCATGGTCTCGCCGACCTTGTCGGTGGTGAACAGCAGGTTGTCCTTGATCTGCTGCTCCGTGAGGCCGATGTCGCGCAGGCGGTTGAAGCGCATGAACGCGGCCGAATGGCAGTTCAGGCAGTAGTTGACGAAGAGCTTGGCGCCGTTCTGCAGCGACGCCAAGTCGGTGGTCTGCTTCGGCGCCCGGTCCCAGGAGATGGCCTCGTCGCCGGCGGCGTGCACGACACCGGCAGCCAAGCCGAATGCGGCGATCAGCGTGCGGATGATTTTTTTCATGGTGCGTGGCTCTCCGGGATCAGTGCGCCACATACCGCACGCGCTCGGGCACGGGCTTGGGCTCGCCGATGCGGCTCCACCAGGGCATCAGCAGGAAGAAGCCGAAGTAAAACAGCGTTCCCAGTTGCGAGACGCGCTCCCCGATGGGCGACGGTGGCTGCACGCCCAGGTAGCCAAGGACCAGGAAATTGATCACGAAGACGCCGTAGAGGTATTTGTGCCAGTCGGGGCGGTAGCGGATCGACCGGACCGGGCTGCGGTCCAGCCAGGGCAGGAAGAACAGGATGAGCACCGAAGCGCCCATCACCACCACGCCCCAGAACTTGGCGTCGATCGACAGCATCAGCGCCACGGCCACCACGGTGGTGCCGACGACTCCTGCCTGCACGACGCCGGGCAGTTTTGCCTTCAGCACGCCCAGGCCGGCGGCGGCCAGAACGCAGGCGATGAGCGCGTACACCATCTCGCTGGTGATGGCGCGCAGCATCGAGTAGTACGGCGTGAAGTACCAGACCGGAGCGATGTGCGCCGGGGTCTGGAGCGGGTCGGCGGGAATGAAGTTGTTGTACTCCAGGAAATAGCCGCCGAATTCGGGCGCAAAGAACACCACGGCGCTGAACGCCATCAGGAACACGCTGAATCCGAAGATGTCGTGCACCGTGTAGTAGGGGTGGAAGGGAACGCCGTCGAGCGGCTTGCCGTTGGCGTCCCGGGGCGCGTTCGGGCCCTTGATTTCCACGCCGTCGGGGTTGTTCGAGCCCACGTCGTGCAGCGCCAAGATGTGCGCCACGACCAGACCCAGCAGCACCAGCGGAACGGCGATCACGTGGAAGCTGAAGAAGCGGTTCAGCGTGGCGTCGCCGACCACGTAGTCGCCGCGGATGAGCAGCGCCAGATCGGGGCCGATGAAGGGGACCGCGGAAAACAGGTTCACGATCACCTGCGCGCCCCAGTACGACATCTGGCCCCAGGGCAGCAGGTAGCCCATGAAGGCCTCGGCCATCAGGCACAGGAAGATCGCGCAGCCGAAAATCCAGACCAGCTCGCGCGGCTTGCGGTGGCTGCCGTAGATCAGGCCGCGAAACATGTGCAGGTAGACCACCACGAAGAACGCCGACGCGCCGGTGGAATGCATGTAGCGGATCAGCGAGCCCCCGGACACGTCGCGCATGATGTACTCGACCGAGGCGAACGCCAGGCTGGCGTCGGGCTTGTAGTGCATGACCAGGAAAATTCCGGTCACGATCTGTATCACCAGCACCGCCAGCGCGAGCGAGCCGAAGATGTACCAGAAGTTGAAATTCTTCGGAGCGTAGTACTCCGATATATGCGTCCGGTAGGCGTCGAACGCGGTCGGGAAGCGGTTTTCCAGCCAGTTCGCGAGCTTCGCTCCCGCCGGGGCGTTGGGGGAGATTTCCTTGAATTCAGCCATGGCGCGTTCCGTTCAGGCCTTCTTTTCTTCACCGATCAGCAGGCGCGTGTCGGAGAGGTACATGTGGGGGGGCACTTCGAGGTTGTCGGGCGAGGGCTTGTTCTTGTAGACGCGGCCAGCCATGTCGAACGTGGAGCCGTGGCAGGGGCACAGGAAGCCGCCCTTCCAGTCGTCGGGCAGCGAGGGCTGGGCGCCGGGCTGGAAGCGCTCCGAGGGCGAGCAACCCAGGTGCGGGCAGATGCCGACGCCGACGAAGATTTCCGGTTTGATCGATCGCGCCTCGTTGCGCGCGTACTCGGGGGTCAGCTCGGCGGGCTTGCGTTTCGATTCGGGGTCGGCAAGCTGGGCGTCGAGCTTGGGCAGTTCGGCGAGTTGCTCGGGCGTGCGCCGGACGATCCAGACCGGCTTGCCGCGCCATTCCACGGTGAGTTTTTCCCCGGGCCTGAGCGCGGAGATGTCCACCTCGACGGCGACACCCGCAGCCTTGGCGCGCTCGGAGGGCTGGAAGCTGCTCACGAACGGAACCGCGGTCGCCACGCCGCCCACCACCCCGGCGCAGCCGGAGGCAATCAGCCATGTCCGTTTTTCGGGGTCGATTGGAATGTCACTCATGGGAAGCCTCGATGAACATCGCTGGGTGGGAGTCAACCGGCAATTGTAGCGGAGTGAAAAGGGGTATTTTCCGGGCCCACGTCCCCTGCACGCCCGGGAGTGGCCTGCTGCTGCGCGCTGCGCGCCGATTTCAGGCGTGCGTGCTGGAGGGCTGCGCCGCCAGCGCGCGCGCCATGCGCACGGCTTCGATCAGGCTGGTGGCGTCCGCCACCCCCTGCCCGGCGATGTCAAAGGCCGTTCCGTGGTCGGGGCTGGTGCGCACCAGGGGCAGCCCCAGCGTCACGTTCACTCCCCTGTCCAGGCCCAGGTACTTCACCGGGATCAGCCCCTGGTCGTGGTACATCGCGATCACCACGTCGAATGCGGCGGCATGCTGCGGCGTTGCGCGCGCGCGCATGAAGACCGTGTCGGGCGCAAACGGCCCCTGCGCGTCCAGACCCTGCGCGCGCGCGGCGGCGATCGCCGGGGCGATGACCTCGATCTCCTCGCGGCCAAACAAGCCGCCCTCGCCCGCGTGGGGGTTGAGTCCCGCCACGGCCATGCGCGGCGCCTTCCCCAGGCTGCGCGACAGCGCGGCGTGCGTGATGTGCAAGGTCTGCAACAGCCTGTCGAAGCTGAGCGCCGCGATGGCGTCGCGCAGCGACACATGGACGCTCAGCAGCACGGTGCGCAGCGCGTCATTCACCAGCATCATGCGCACCGGCATCTGCTCCAGCGCCAGGCCCCGGTGCGTTGCGGCCTCGGCCTGCAGCAGCTCGGTATGCCCCGCAAAGGCCAGGCCCGCCGCTGCCAGCGACTGCTTGTGCAGCGGCGCGGTGACCAGCGCCGCCACCTCGCCGCGCAGCGCAGCGCGTGCCGCCCAGAGCACGCTGGCGGCGGCGGCACGTCCCGCGGCGGCGCCGATCTGCCCCCAGGGCTGGGGGCCCGGGATTCCCGGCAGTTGCAGCACCGGAACGCAGCGCGGCGGCATCTCCAGCGCCCGCTCGGGAGCGCTGATGCGTGCCACGGGAAGCCCCGGAAAACCCGGGTGCCCGATCGTCTGCGCGGCGCGCCGCAGGGTCGCCAGATCGCCTGCAACGAAGCAGCCGCGCAGCGTGTCCGGTGCGTCGCGAAACGCCTTGACCACGACCTCGGGGCCGATTCCGGCGGGGTCGCCCTGGGTGATGGCAATGGTCTGCATGGGAGGCCGGCAGCATACACCGGCGGAAAACCGGCCGTAGTTCGCTTGCGTCATTGAAGCGAATAGAAAGGGGCGTCGTTGGGGCCGATGTATTTCGGTCGATACCAGTCCGCGTCGCGCAATGAGGACCCCACTTGATGGGCTACGCCGAGCACGGAGGCGAACAGCGCCATGCGGGTCGGGATGCCGGCATCAGTCTGCCGAAAGATCGCCAGCCGCACGTCCTGGTCGAGGTCGTTGCTGAGGTCGTTCGCGCCAGCGGTGCTGTCGCGCGGCAGCGGGTGCATGATCACCACTTCCGGTTTGCAGACGCCGTTCACCAATGCGCCGTCGACGCGGAAGTCTGCGCTGTAGTCGAACGCCGTCTCGGTGGAGGTGAACCGTTCCTTCTGGATGCGCGTGGCGTAGACCACGTCCGCGTCCTTCAGACCGACCGGCGCATTGTCCGTCTCCTCGATCCGGTGCCCGCGGCGAGCGGCCCGGTCGAGCAGTTCGCGCGGCATGGGCAAGCTGGGCGGGGACACGCAGACGATGCTCAGCCCTTCGTACAGGCTCAGCAGGCGCAGCAGGGAGTGGACGGTGCGCCCATGGCGCAGGTCGCCGATCAGCGCGATGCGGCTGCCTTTGAGCGATTTGCCCATGCGCGCGAATTCGCTGCGCAGCGTATACAGGTCGAGCAGTGCCTGCGTGGGATGTTCCCCCCCGCCGTTGCCGCCGTTCAGCACGGGGACGTGGGTGGCGCTCGCGATCTCGTGCACGGCTTGTTCGTCCGGATGGCGCACGACCAGGACGTCGAAGTAGCCGCTCACCACCCGGCTGGTGTCGGCCAGCGACTCGCCCTTGGTAATCGACGTGACGGTCACCCCGGTGGTGTCCGACACCGCGCCGCCGAGCCGAAGAAAGGCCGAGTCGAAGCTCAGACGGGTGCGCGTGCTCGCCTCGAAGAACAGACTCCCCAGCACCGCACCCTCGAGGACGCGGCAGACTCTGTGGCCCCGCGCGACCGGTTGCAGCAGGTCGGCCAGGAGGAACAGTTCCTCCAGCATGTCCCTGTCGAAGAGGTCGCAAGACAGGATGTGTTTACCGGTGAGAGACATGGGGGTTCTTTCGATATGGAGGCACCACGCCTGATCCTGAGCCATGAAGAATGCACACGCTCTCAGCGCTTTTCCCGGTCCTTCGCCCCTGCGCGCAGCAGGGGAAAGTTCAGCAGCCGGGTGGCCAGCAGCGTCTCGGCCAGAAAACACACCAGCGCCAGCAAAAACGACAGCACCCCGGCCAGAAAACCGGCCACGGCGAGCCGGCTGCCCTGGAAGTCGGTGGTCTCGCCCAGGAACAGCAGGATGATGGTCACGCCGATCAGGAACGCGCAGAGGGTGAGCAGCCCGATGCAGCCATTCGCCAGCCGCCCGCGCAGCCGCAGTTCGGCGAGTTCGCCGTGCGCGCGGGCCAGGAGCTCCGGATCGGCGCCGGCGCGGTCTTCGACCACACGGGCGCGGTCGATGATGCGCGCCAGCCGGCTGGCCACCGCACCGATCATTCCGGCGACGGCCGTGAGCAGGAACACCGGCGCCACTGCGAGCTGTATGCCGTGGGTGATGGCAGAGGAATCGAGGGTCAGGGCCATGGGGGGTGACGCGGCGCGCCGGTAGCAAGGACAGACACGCTCTACACCCAGCCCAGCGCGCCCAGCAGCGCCCCGGCACCGAGCAGCCACAGCAGGTGCAGCCGGGTGCGCCATACCAGCAGCATGCTCGCGGCGCTCAGCAGCCACAGGGGCCAGTCGGTCGCAGGCACGCCATGCGCGCGCGCGAGCACCCAGGCGGTGGCCAGCAGCAGGCCGATCACCACCGGCGCCATGCCCTGCTTGAAGGCGCGCACGGCCCGCCGTGCGCGGTTGCGCTGGCCCCAGCGGGCGGCGCTCCAGGTCAGCAGGCTGCTGGGCAGCAGCACGCCCAGCATGCACAGGGCCATTCCCAGAGCGCCCAGCAGTCCGCTGGCGATGCCGCCGCCGCCCGCGTTGATCCCGACGTTCCAACCCAGCAGGGCGACGAACAGCACGTTCGGGCCGGGGGCCGCTTGCGCGATGGCGATCGACGCGCTGAATTGCGGGTCGCTCAGCCAAGCCTGCCGCTCGACCAGAAAGCGGTGCATCTCGGGTGCCACGGGGAGCACGCCGCCCACCGTCAGCAGCGAGAGCGACAGGTGGTACAGAAACAGCTGCAACCAGTCGCTTGCGCCGAACGCGGCAAATTGCACGGCGGGGGTCATGGCGCGAGCTTTCTCCAGGTCAGCGCGCAGGCTGCGCCGCCCAGGACCGGCAGGATGCAGAACAGCGGCAGCCGCAGTGCGACCATGGCCACGCTGGTCAGCGCCGCCAGCAGCGCGCAGCATGGACGGCCCAGCGGGTGCTTGCCGAGCGCGACGAAGAGCTTGATTCCCACCCCGGCGATCAGCCCTGCGGCCACGGCGCCCATGCCGCGCAACGCACCGGCGACTGCCGGCTGGCTCGCGAGCCCGGCATACGCCACGGCCAATGTCAGCATCAGTATGAGCGGAAGCGTCAGCATGCCGGCGAACGCGGCGAGCGCGCCGCGCAGACCGAAATAGCGGTCGCCAAGCATGATGCTCAGGTTGACCACGTTGGGCCCGGGCATGATCTGCGCCACCGCCCAGTCCTCGACGAACTCCTCGTTGCTCAGCCAGCGCTTGCGCTCGACCAACTCGCGCTGCACCACGGCGAGAACGCCGCCAAAGCCCTGCAACGCGAGCCAGCTGAAGGACCAGAACAGGTCGGCCGGACCGCGGGGGCGCGGATGATCGGGCGGAGGGTCGGTGGTGGATGCCATGGGCGCCCAAGCGCAGGGAGCAAGACGCAGGGGGCCGCTCAGCGCAGCACCTCGAGCAGGCGGTCGAGCCCGCCCCGGGTGATGGCCACCTTGGCCTGCGCGCGCACGGCGGGCTTGGCGTGGTAGGCCACGGACAGGCCCGCAGCGTCCATCATCGGCAGGTCGTTCGCGCCGTCGCCCACGGCAATCGTCTGCGCCGGCGAAATGCCCATGAGCGACGCCAGTTCCAGCAGCGTGCGGCGCTTTTGCGCGCCGTCGCAAATGTCGCCCCAGACCTGGTCGAGCATGCGGCCGGTGAGTTGGCCGTTTTCCACCTCCAGCACGTTGGAGCGGGCAAAGTCGATCCCCAGGACCGCGCGCACGCGGTCGGCAAAGAAGCTGAAGCCGCCGGACAGCAGCAGCGTGCTCAGGCCCGCGGCCTGCGCGGCGCTGACGAGTTCCCTGGCGCCGGGATTCAAGCGCAGGCGCTCCGCGTACACCTGCTCCAGGTGCTGCACGCGCACGCCCTTGAGCAGGGCCACGCGCTGGCGCAGGCTTTCCTTGTAGTCGGTGATCACGCCCTGCATGGCCGCCTCGGTGATCGCTGCGACCTCGGCCTTGCGGCCCACGGCGTCGGCGATCTCGTCCACGCACTCGATGTTGATGAGGGTGGAATCCATGTCGAAGGCGATGAGCTTGTAGCCGGACAGGGACAGCGGGGGCACGACGCCCTGAACGACGAGGCCGGGGGCGAATTCGGTGGTGTGGGTCATGGCAGGGGCAGCGGCGCCGGGGATCGGGTGCGCAATGGTAGCGCCCCGCCTGCGCTGCGCCGTACTATCGGCAGCAGCGCCACGCGAATCCATCGACGCACCCGCTGACGGCATTCGGCGCTGCTATCGTTGCGCGCCCGGGCCCAGCGCCCGCAGCGCCGTCCATTCCTTGTCCATGCCCATCCGAAAGCCGCGCCCATGACCGCTCTCCCCCCCGCCCCCCTGCCCTCCACGGCCGCCGCCCGCCTCGCACGCCGCGCCGCAGCAGCGCTGACGCTGGTGGCCAGCGTGCTCGCGGCGCAGGAAGGGCCGCAGCTGGATCTGCGCCGGGTCGAACTCAGCGCGGGCCTGCACCGCATCGACGCCCAGGTCGCGCTCGCGCCCCGGGAACGCCAGATCGGGCTCATGCACCGCAAGCAGATGCCGCAGCACGAGGGCATGCTGTTCGTTTTCGAGCAGCCCGCGCGGCAGTGCTTCTGGATGAAGGACACGCTGCTGCCGCTCACGGCCGCATTCGTTGCGGACGACGGCAGCATCGTGAACCTGGAGGACATGCAGCCCCGGGCGCTGGACGAGCACTGCTCTGCCAAGCCCGTGCGCTATGTGCTGGAGATGAACCAGGGCTGGTTTGCCCAAAGGGGGATCCGGGCCGGCGCCAAGCTCGGCGGCGCGCCGTTCCAGCGCCCGTGACCGGCCGGATCAAGCGGCAAAGTTGGCCTGTGCGAACTTCCAGTTCACCAGCTTGTCGAGGAAGGTTTCGACGAATTTGGGACGCAGGTTGCGGTAGTCGATGTAGTACGCATGCTCCCACACGTCCACGGTCAGCAATGCCTTGTCGGCGCTGGTCAGCGGCGTTCCGGCGGCGCCGGTGTTGACGATGTCCAGGCTGCCGTCAACCTTTTTCACGAGCCAGGTCCAGCCCGATCCGAAGTTGCCCACGGCGCTCTTGACGAACGCCTCCCGGAAGGCCGCGTAGCTGCCCCACTTGGCGGTGATGGCGGCGGCCAGCGCGCCCGAGGGCTCACCGCCGCCCTGCGGGGCCATGCAGTTCCAGAAGAACGTGTGGTTCCAGATCTGGGCCGCGTTGTTGTAGATGGCGCCGCTTGACTTCTTGACGATTTCTTCGAGCGCCATGGATGCGAATTCGGTGCCCTTTTGCAGGTTGTTCAGGTTCACCACGTAGGCGTTGTGGTGCTTGCCGTGGTGGTACTCCAGGGTTTCCTGGCTGTAGTGCGGTGCCAGTGCGTCGATGGCGTAGGGAAGCGGGGGCAGGGTGTGTTCCATGGTGGGGGTTCCTCGTGGTTTGAAATTCCATCATGCATTGGCTCCAGGGCCGATGCATGCCGTCGGGCACGGCGCGAGGGGGCATTGTAGGAACATCGGCCGGTCCATGCCGGCCCGGGCTGGCGGCTTGGCACAAGTCGCTTGGGGCTCAGGCTTTCTGAGGGGTGGTGTTCAGGCGCCGGGCCAGTTCAGCCGGACGGATGTCCTGCTGCGCCATTTCGTTGAGCAACAAAACTTTGGCCGACACGCTCGCGGGAAGCTCGACGACAGGCTGTCCACGCCCGGGTTTTGACGGCACAGGGACAGCGCGTTTGTCTTCAAAATAGAACTCCATTGCCGTCTCCAGTGCGTCCTGCGCCATTGCCAGGGCTTGCCCGGCGGTCTCGCCCTGGGTAATGGCTTCAGGGATGTCGGGAAAAGTCACGACAAAGCCACCATCGGCTTCATCCGGGGTCAGGGTGACCGGGAATTTCATGGGCGCCTCTCCTCGTTATTTCAGACCCGGTTGCCTCTTGGTGCCAAGGCAGCAGCAGAGATCATCCCGTGCCAAAGCGCCCCGCGCCCTGCCTGCGGTATTCGCTGGGCGTCATGCCCTTGGTGTCCAGAAAGCGGCGGTTGAAATTGGCCATGTTGTTGTACCCCACGTCGTAGGCGATGTGCGTGATGTAGCGCTCGGTCTCCAGGAGCAGCTGGCAGGCGCGGTTCACGCGCACCAGGTTCACGAAGTTGGTGAAGGTATTGCCCGTGGCGCGGCGGAAGAAGCGCGAGAAGCGGCTCTGCGACATTCCCAGCTCCTGCGCCAGAGCGGCGGCCGGGAGCGGGTCGGCCAGATGGTCGGTGATGCGGCTCACGATGGCGTTGATCTGCTCGAGCTGGGTGTCGCTGTCTGCGCTTTGCAGCTGCGTGTTCGAGAGCAGGCGGTAGTCGGTGCAGCGCAGCAAGTCGCTCATGAAGCCGCAGAACGCGGCGAGCCGCGCCAGCCCCTGGCAGGCCTTGATGCGCTGCCAATGTTGCACCGCCTGCGCGTGCAGGCCGAAGAATTCGATTCCGTGGCGCGCGCGCTCGAGCAACGGCAGCAACTCGCGCAGTTCCGGGATGAACTGGCTGCTGGCGAGAATCGGCGCGTGCTGGAACTGTATGACCAGGTCGCGCTCGGCAACGCCGCCCTCGGGCAGGTCCATGCTGATCCAGTTGTGCGGCAGGCGCGGCCCGGTGAGCACCAGCTGACCGGGTTGGAACTGCCCGATCCAGTCGCCCACGAACACCTTTCCCGAGGTGCTCGTGATGAGGTGCAGTTCGTACTCGTCGTGGTAGTGCCAGCGCGCCAGCGGCGTCGGAAAACCGTGCGCCAGGCAGCGGATGAAGCCCGCCGTCTCGGGGGACTCGTAGCCGAGTTCGGTCGAGCGCGAGCAGTCGTGCTCGAGCTCGGGCCGGGTCTGGCGGGGAAGGGCCTGGGGCATGAGGGCGGACGGTGGCTGGGGTCAGGACATCACGTTGCCGCCGTCCACGTTCAAGGTCTGCGCGGTGACGTAGGCCGCCTCGTCGCTGGCCAGGAAGACCGCGGCGCCGCAGATGTCCGCGGGCGTGCCCATGCGGCCCAGCGGGACGGCCGCGCCGACGCGGCGCTTCTTCTCGCCCGGCGGCAGGTTCTCGTAGCGCGCGAAGAGCGCGTCCACCTGCGTCCACATGGCGGTATCGACGACGCCGGGCGCGATGCCGTTGACGCGGATGCCATGCGGCGCCATGGCCAGCGCCGCGCTTTGCGTGTAGCTGATGAGCGCCGCCTTGCTCGCGCAGTAATGCGCCACCAGCGCCTCGCCGCGGCGCCCGGCCTGCGACGCCATATTGATCACCGCCCCGCCCCGCACGCCGTGCCGCAGCATGTGCGCGAGCACTTTCTGCATGACGAAGAAGGCACCCCTGACGTTCACGGCAAAAATCCTGTCGTACATGGCTTCGTCGCTTTCCAGCAGCGGCGCCATGTCGAAGATCGCGGCGTTGTTGAACAGCGTGCTCACGGGGCCAAAGCGCGCGGCGGCGGCGCCGATCAGCGCGTCGATCTGCGCCGCTTGCGTGACGTCGCTGCGCAGGTAGTGCAGCGCGTCGGGGTGCTGCGCCATCAGCGCGACGAGCTCCGGCGTGGCGTGCGCGCCCAGGTCGGCCACGCTGCAGCGGGCGCCCTGTTGCAGATAGGCCTGCGCCACGGCCAGGCCCATGCCGCCGGCAGCGCCGGTGAGCAGCGCATGCCGGCCCCGCAGGCGCTGCGCGGGGGGGATCGGTGCCCAGGTCATGCGCTGCGCTCCCGGGTCCAGGTGACGACGCGCTGGTACGCGCTGCGCAGCGCGTCGGTCAGGCGCGCGTCACCCGCCAGCTTGCCCCACAACACGCGGTCGGCGGCAAAGGCCGCCACGGGGTCGGGCGCCGCGCAGAGCGCGTGCGCCGCGTGCGCGTCCATGGTCTGGTCCTGGTAGGGGTACGGGATTTGCCCCGCGTGCCAGCGCTGCAAATAGGCCAGGAACAGCGCCGGCAGCATGGCCACGCCGGCAATTCCCGCGCCGCGCGCCAGCCGCTCGCCGATGGTGGGCGCGATGAAGCCGGGGATCTTGCTGAAGCCGTCCATGGCCACGCGCTGGTTGCTGTCTTCGATGGCCGGGTTGGTGAAGCGCTCCAGCACCACGTCGCGGTAGCGGGCCAGGTCCAGCGGGCTGGGACTGAGCGCCGGGATGGCGTCGTCGGTCATGTAGTCGAACGCCATTTGGCGGATCGCGCGGTCCTGCGTGCCCTCGTGGATGAAGCGGTAGCCGGCGAGCGTTCCCGCCCAGGCGATGCAGCAGTGCGTGGCGTTGAGCAGGCGGATCTTCGCCTCCTCATACGGCACCACCGACTCCACCAGTTCCACGCCCACACGCTCCCACGCGGGGCGGCCATGCGCAAAGCGGTCCTCCATGACCCACTGGATAAAGCTCTCGGCCATCAGCGCGGCGGGGTCGTCGCGGCCCGTGGCCTGGCGCACGCGCTGCACCACGTCCGGGGTCGGCCGGGGGGTGATGCGATCGACCATGGCGTTGGGGCTGGTGCTGTGCATGCTGATCCAGTGCGCGAGTTCAGCGTCGCCGAGCGCGAGCACGAATTGCAGCAGGCCGCTGCGCGTGCGATCGCCGTTGTGCCGCAGGTTGTCGCAGCAAAGCAGCGTCACGGCGCCCGCGTTCGCACGCATGCGCGCGCGCAGCATGACGCTGAGCGCGCCGTAGAGGGTGCAGACCACCCCGCCGCCCGCACTGCCGCTGCCCGCGCGCAGCGCCTGCAGGTCTTGCCGCAGTTCGGGCGCGCCGTCCCAGTCGATCTGGTCGCGGCTGTCCAGGTAGTAGCCGGCCTCGGTCACGGTGAACGAGATGATGCGCGTCCCCGGCTGCTGCGCCAGCGCCACCAGAGCGGCCAGGTCGGGGGTGTATGCGAGCACCCTGCGGATCGACTCGACCCGGGTGTAGCTGCGCACGCCCTGCGCGCTGACCGTCTCCAGCGTGTACGCGCCCTGCTGCGCCTGCAGCGCGGCGATGGTCTGCTGCATGTCGGGGCGCAGGTTGCCGCTGGCCAGCACCCAGCGGTGGTCGCCCAGCGCGTGCAATTGCTGCAAATACAGCGCCTGGTGCGCGCGGTGAAACGCGCCCAGTCCGAGGTGCAGGATGGTCAAGGGGGATGGGTCGGTTGTCATGGGAGATGGGGGTCAAGGAAGTGAAAGGGAGCAGGTCGTCCGGTCAGTCCGGTTCTTCTCCATGCCCTGGCCGGCGCCCTACTTCACGGCGCCAAAGGTCAGGCCCTGCACCAGCTGCTTTTGGCTGAACCAGCCAAACACCACGATGGGTGCGATGGCCATCAGCGAGGCGGCGGACAGCTTGGCCCAGAACAGCCCCTCGGGGCTGGAGTACGAGGCGATCAGCGTGGCCAGCGTGCCCGCCTTGGCGGCGCTCAGGTTCAGGCTCCAGAAGGCCTCGTTCCACGACAGCACCAGGCACAGCAGGCCCGTGGACGCCAGAGCGCCCATTCCCAGCGGCAGCAGCACCAGGCGCAGCTCCTGCCACAGCGTGGCGCCGTCCATGCGCGCGGCCTCCAGAATCTCGTGCGGAATGTCCTTGAAGTGCGTGTACAGCATCCAGACCATGATCGGCAGGTTGGACAGCGCGAACACGATGATCAGCACCAGCTGCGTATCGAGCAGTTGGCTCTTTTGCGCCAGCACGTAGACGGGAACCAGCGCGCCCACGGCGGGCATCATCTTGGTCGAGAGCATCCACATCAGGATGTCCCGGGTGTGGCGCACCTTGAAGAACACCATGGCGTAGGCCGCGGGGGCGGCCAGCGCCAGGCCGAGCAGCGTGGACAGCACGCTGGTGACGACCGAGTTCCTGGCGTACAGCAGGTAGTCGCTGCGCTCCTGCACGGCGTACAGGCTCTCGAGCGTGGGCCTGAACCACAGCAGCGGCGGCACCGAGATCGCCTGCAACTCGGTCTTGAAGGCGGTGAGCAGCAGCCAGCCGAGCGGGAAGAACAGCAGCAGCGCGGCCCCCCAGGCCGCCGTGGTGCGCAGCGCCAGCATGCCCAGGGGGCGGCAGGAACGGCGTCGGGTGGTGCCCATGGTGCGGTTCATGGTGCGGCTCACTGGTCGAGGTTCTTGCCGACCATGCGGATCAGGAACACGGCGACGACGTTCGCGAGCAGCACCGCGAACAGCGCGCCGGCCGAGGCCACGCCGGCGTCGAAGTTGAGCAGCGCCTGCTTGAAGATCAGAAAGGTCACGTTGGTGCTTGCGTCGCCCGGACCGCCGCCCGTTGTGGTGTAGATCTCGGCGAAGATGCCGAGCAAGAAGATGAGCTCGATCATCACCACCACCGCCACCGGGCGCGCCAGATGCGGCAGGTACAGGTAGCGCAGCTGTTGCAGCGAGTTGGCGCCGTCCATGCGCGCGGCTTCGAGCTGCTCGTGGCTCATGCTCTGCAGCGCGGTCATGAAGATCAGCGTGGCAAACGGCAGCCATTGCCAGGCCACCATGATGACCACGGACAGCAGCGGGTAATCGGTGAGCCAGTCCACGGGCTGCGCGCCAAAGAACATCCACAGCTGCGCCAGCACCCCGTAGATGGGGTTCATCATCATGTGCTTCCACAGCAGCGCGTTCACGGTGGGCATCACGAAGAAGGGCGCGATCAGCAGCAGCCGCACCAGAGTCCGCCCCGGAAACGGCGCATCGATCAACAGCGCCAGCGCCACGCCCAGCAACACGGTGATGGCGATCACGCTGCCGAGCAGCAGCAGCGTGTTCAGCACCGCCGTACCAAACGATGGGTCGGTGACGAAATACTCGAAGTTCTCCAGCCCCGCAAAGCCCGACTGCTCGGGTTGCAGCAGGTTGTAGCGGATGAACGAGAAATGGATCGTCATCGCCAGCGGAACGCTCATCCAGAGAAAGAGCGTGGCCATGGCCGGCGTCAGCAGCAGGCGGGGGAGCAAGCGGTTCATGGGATTTTCCGAAAAAGGCGCAGCGGGGGTCGGCACTCCAAGAACGCCAGCCAGCGCCGGGCCGCTCACTTGTAGTAGCCGCCCTTTTTCATCTCGCGCTCGGTCAGGATCTGGCTGGCCTGGAGCGCCGCGTCCACCGAGGTCCTTCCCGCGAGCGCCGCGCTCATCTGCTGCCCCACGGCGATGCCTATGGCCTGGAACTCGGGGATGGCGGCAAACTGCACGCCCACATAGGGGCTCTCGGGCAGCGTCGAGTCCGTGGGATTGGCCGAATCGATGGCCAGCTTTTCGGCAGCGGCAAAGCGCGCGGCCTTCTGGAACTCGGGGTTGGCGTAGGTGCTCTTGCGCACTCCGGTGGGCACGTTCGCCCAGCCGTTGGTCTTGGCCACCAGTTGCACGTAGTCCTTGCTCGTGGACCAGATGATGAACTTGTGCGCCGCATCGACCTTCCTGGAGCCCGCAGGAATCGCCAGATTCCACGACCACAGCCAGTTCGCGCCCTTGGGCGTGTACATGATCGGCGCCCGCGCAAAGGCCATTTGCCCGGCCACCTTGGACTGCTTGGGGTCGCTCACGAACGAGGCGGCGCTGGTCGCGTCAACCCACATGCCGCATTTGCCGGAATTCGTCAGCGCCAGAATTTCGTTGAAGCTGTTCGCCGACGAGCCGGGCGGGCCGTAGTTTCTGAGCAGGTCCACGTAGAAGCTGATCGCCTCCTTCCAGGGTTTGCTCAGGAGCTGCGGCTTCCACTGCATGTCGAACCACTGGCCGCCAAAGGTGTTCACCAGCGTGGTCAGAAAGGCCATGTTGTCGCCCCAGCCCGGCTTGCCGCGCAGGCAGATGCCGTACACGCCGTTGCCGGGGTCGTGGAGCTTCTCGGCCAGCGCCCGGACCTGCGGCCAGGTCGGACGCTCGGGCATTTGCGCCCCCTGCTTGTCCAGCAGGTCCTTGCGGTACATGAGCATCGAGCTTTCGCCGTAGAACGGGGCCGCGTACAGCTTGCCGTCGATCGACAGGCCGTTGCGTATGGCGGGCAGCAGGTCGTCCACGTCGTAGGCGGCGTCGGTCTTCAACTCCTGCAGCCAGCCCTTGCGGCCCCAGATGGGCGCCTCGTACATGCCGATGGTCATGACGTCGAACTGCCCACCCCGCGTGGCGATGTCGGTCGTCACGCGCTGGCGCAGCACGCCCTCCTCGAGCGTGACCCATTTGAGCTTGATGTCCGGGTGCGCCTGCTCGAAGTGCCGGCTGAGCTTTTGCATCTCGATCATGTGGCCGTTGTTCACGGTGGCGATCACGAGCTCGGTCTGCGCGCTCGCGCCAGCGCACAGTACCAGGGCCAACGCGGCGGCGGTCCACCGGCGGGGCGCCGCAGCAGCATGGGTGGAATGGGGCATCGGGGTGTCTCCTGCGGAAATGGGTATGGAATCTGCCGTCCAACGCCGGGCGCATGCGCAACATGGACGGCGCCAACGATACCAACGTGGCCATGTCCGATTGGTACGCAAATTGCCATGACAGATACTGATTTGCACCAGATGACCGGGATTTATACCTAGCTGCATCAAGAAGGTATCTGAAAACGGGGGCTGTCCCGTGCCCCCGCGGCGTGCAGGCCCCCGGCATTTGCGGGGCAGTACACTCGCGCCATGCGTCCCGGCCCCCAGCATCGCGCGGCGCGCGCCCTCCCGCGCGCCTGTCCCATGGCTTGCGCTTGGCCGACCCTGCCATGAGCGTCCCGGACCTGTCCTTTCTGGATCCTGCGGCGCACCGCAGCGCCCCGCCAGCGCCAACGCCGGCAGCCCCGTGCGACGCCAGCCTGGTCGCCGAACTGGAGCGCCAGAACAAGGTCCTGCGCTACAGCCAGGCGGTGGCCGAGAGCGCCTGCGAACGCTTCGAGACGCTGTTCGCACGCGTTCCGCTGGCGCTCATGGTGCTCGACGAACACGACATGGTGGTGCAGGCGAACTCGATGGCGCAGCGCTCGTTCCAGCCCGGCGAACGCGACCGGCCGCTCACGGCCCTGATGCCCTTTGTGCGCGCCCAGGACGCGCAGCGCGTGCGCGCAGCCTTTGCCCAGGCCGCAGAGCAGGGCCACAGCGAGGCCAAGGAGGTGGTGTTCCCGATCGGCGAGGGAACCTGGATCACCGGCGACCTGCACATCACGCGCATCGAGGCGCCGCAAAGCGACGGCCCGCCCCGGCCGCAATTCCTCTGCGCGGTCATCGACCAAGGCCCGCTGCTCGCCGAGCGCCAGGCGCTGCGCCAGCGCAACGAGCAACTGCACGCGAGCGAACAGCGGCTCGCAGCCGTCATCGACGCGGCGTTCGACGCCATCCTCTGCGTCGATCGGAACCAGCGCATCACGGTGTTCAACCCCACGGCGGCGGCGCTGTTCGAATGCCCCGCCGGCGACGCGCTGGGCAGCAAGCTGGAGCGCTTTCTGCCCGACGTGGTGCTGGCGCAGCGCGGCCCGCACGAGATGCGCGCGCGCACCGCCGGCGGCAAGGAGCTGAGCGTGGAGGTCGGCGTGGCGTTCGAGCACCACGCGCAGGGCGAGAGCACCACGGTGTTCGCGCGCGACCTGAGCGGGCGCAAGAAGGCCGAGGCGCAGCGCAGCGCGCTCGAGGCGCAACTGCGCGAAGCGCACAAGATGCAGGCCATGGGCACCCTGGCCGGCGGCATTGCGCACGACTTCAACAACATCCTGGGCGCGATCCTGGGGAATCTGGAACTCGCCAAGGCCGACTGCGCGCCGGGTTCACCGGTGCGCGACAGCCTGCTCGAAATCGACCAGGCCGCGCGCCGTGCGCGCGACCTGGTGCGCCAGATCCTGACCTTCAGCCGCAACGACCCCCCGCGCCGCGCGGCCGTTGCGCTGGCCGACGTGGTGCACGACACCGGGCGCCTGCTGCGCGTCAGCCTGCCCCCCGCGATCGCGCTGCACATGCAATTGCCGGCCGGCCTGCCGCCCATTCTGGCGGACGCCACGCAGGCCGAGCAGGCCCTGCTCAACCTGTGCACCAACGCCGTGTACGCAATCGGCGCGCAGCGCGGCAGCATCCACGTCGAGGCCAGCACGGTGCGGCCCGACCAGCGCCTGATCAAGCGCCTGGGTCTGGCGTGCAGCGACTACGTGGCGCTGAGCGTGCGTGACAGCGGCCCCGGAATGGACGCGGCAACGCAGGAGCGCATCTTCGAGCCCTTTTTCACCACCAAGCCCGTGGGCCAGGGAACCGGCCTGGGCCTGGCCGTGGTGCACGGCGTGATGCGCACCCACGAAGGCGCGGTGGACGTGCACAGCGCGCCGGGTCAGGGCAGCCGGTTCACGCTGTACTTTCCGCTCGCGCCCCAGGGCACGCCAGCGGCGCAGCCCCTGCAGACAGCGCCCGAGCCGGTGGCACCATCCGCCCCCGGCGCCGCACTGCACAGGAAGCGCCATGTGATGTACGTGGACGACGACCCGGCCCTGGTCAACCTGATGCAGCGCCTGCTGCGCCGCGAGGGCTACGAGGTCAGCGGCCATACCGACCCGCACGCCGCCACGGCCGCACTGCGCGCCGACCCCTGGGCCTACGACCTGCTCGTCACCGACTACAGCATGCCCGGCTTCTGCGGCGTTGATCTGGTGCGCACGGCGCGCCGCATCCGCCCCGACCTGCCGGTGGCGCTGGCCTCGGGCTACATCACCGCCGAGATCGAGCAGGCGGCCCTGGCCGAGGGCGCGCGCGCGCTGATCCACAAACCCGACGACCTGCAGGAACTCTGCGCCACGGTACGGCGGCTCGTGGGGGGCAACGACACGCCCTGAGCGCGTCCTGAAAACGGAGCACGCTACCATCGCGGCATGCCCCACCACAGCCACCTCCACATCCTCACCGGCGCGTCGCGCGGCCTGGGCCTGGCTCTGGCCCGGCAGCTGCTGCGCAGCGGCAACACCGTGATCTGCATCGCCCGCAGCGCGAACGCCGAACTGGACGCACAGGCCCGGACCGCGGGCGCCACCATCGAACAATGGCAGCACGACTTGGCGCAGGGCGAACGGGCCGCGCAGCGCCTTGCAACCTGGCTTGCGGCCCAAGACCCGGCAAACTTTGCGAGCGCCACGCTGATCAACAACGCCGGCCTGATCCCGCGCATCGCGCCCCTGTCGGGCAGCGACTGCGCCGACCTGGCCCGTGCCCTGCGCGTCGGGCTGGAGGCACCCATGCAGCTCACTGCGGCCTTCCTCGGCGCCACCGACGCCTGGACGCTGCCGCGCAAGGTGCTCAACGTCTCCTCGGGACTGGGGCGCCGCGCCATGGCCTCGCAAGCCGCGTACTGCGCGGCCAAGGCGGGAATGGACCACTTCAGCCGCTGCGTGGCGCTGGACGAGGCCCTCAAGCCCCATGGCGCCAAGATCTGCGCGCTGGCCCCCGGCGTGATCGACACCGGCATGCAGGAGCAGCTGCGCAGCGCCATGCCCGAGGCGTTTCCGGACCACCAGAATTTCACCCGCCTCCAGACCGAGGGCCGGCTCGCATCGCCCGCCGACGCCGCCGCGCGCGTGCTCGCCTGGCTGGAGCGCGCAGACTTCGGCGCGCAGCCGGTCGCCGACGTGCGCGACGCCTGAGAAAACCGGACCTCCCGCACCATGTTGCGCAAACTGCTTTCCTTGTTGGGCGCGTTCGCGCTGACCCTTGGTGCGGCGCAGGCGCAGGCCCCGGCCTACCCCGACAGGCCGATCCGCCTGATCATTCCCTTTCCGCCCGGCGGCGGCACCGACATCCTCGCGCGCCTCGTGGCCAGCCGGCTCGCCGCACAGGCCGGATGGACCGTGGTCGCCGAGAACAAGGCCGGCGCAGGCGGCACCATCGGCATTGGCGAGGCCGTGAAGGCCGCGCCCACGGGCTACGAGCTCGTGATGGGCCAGAAGGACAACCTCGTGATCGGCCCCTGGTTCTACAAGAACCTGCCCTGGGACCCGACCCGCGACTTGGCCGCCGTGGCCCATGTGGCGTACACGCCCGTGCTCATCAGCACCCGCGCGGATTCGCCATTCAAGACCCTGGCCGACGTGGTGGCCGCAGCCAGGGCCGCGCCCGACACCATCAGCTACGGCTCGCCCGGCAACGGCACCTCGATCCACATGGCGGGCCACCTGTTTGCGAAGGCGGCGGGCGTGCAGCTGAATCCCATTCCCTACAAGGGCTCGAACCCCGCGCTGCTCGACGCGCTGGCCGGCAACGTGCACCTGCTGCTGTCGTCGCTGCCCTCGGCCATGGGCCAGATCAGGGCCGGCAAGCTGCGCCCGCTGGCCGTGACCTCGGCCAAGCGCAGTTCGTCGCTGCCCGATGTTCCCACCGTGGCCGAATCGGGCTTCAAGGACTTTGACACCAGCACCTGGTACGGCCTGTTCGCCCCCGCCGGAACGCCCGCGAGCGTGGTGCAGCGCATCAACGCCGAAGTCAACAAGCTGCTCGTCACGGCTGACGTGCAGGCCGCCATCCATGCCCAGGGCGCAGAACCCGAGGCCATGTCGGTGGAGCAGTTCGGGCAGCTGCTCGGAGCCGACTACGCGAAGTGGAAGGACATCGTGCAGGCCTCGGGCGCCAAAATCGATTAGCCCCGGGGCAGCGCTCAGCCGATCTTGCGCAGACCGCTGCGAAAGCGGCGCGCGTTGTCGATGTAGTGCTGCGCGCTCTGGCGCAACACTACGATCTGCTCCGGCGCGAGCGTGCGCACGGCCCGCGCCGGGCTGCCGAGGATCAGCGATCCGTCCGCAAACTCCTTGCCCTCGGTCACCAGCGCACCGGCGCCCACCAGGCAATCGCGGCCGATCCTGGCGCCATTCAGCACCACGGCGCCGATGCCGATCAACGACCCGTCGCCAATGCTGCAACCGTGCAGCATGACCCGGTGGCCCAGCGTCACGCGCGCGCCCACGCGCAGCGGCCTGTCGGCGTCGGCGTGCAGCACGCTCGCGTCCTGGACATTCGAGCCCGCACCGATCCTGATGTCCCCGGAGTCCCCGCGGATCACCGCGCCAAACCAGACGCTGCTGTCTTCGCCAAGGAACACACGGCCCAGCACCTGCGCGCTCTCGGCCACCCAGGCCGATGCCGCGAGTTGCGGCGCCACCCCATCGAGTTCGTAGATCGCCATACAGTCCTTTTGGAAAAGAAGGGACACCTGCGCATTGGCAGGTCCGCGGAAGCTGCCAATACTACAAGGCGTGGCCCTTGGAAAACCGGCGTGGTGCAGGCCACGTCACGGCCCACGGGGAAAGGGGCAAGCATCCACAAAATTCTGTTGGAATTTCACTTTTATCGCATTGAAAATATCTTCCAATCGAATAGAATACAAAAAATTGTTGAAATCACCCAAAGAGTCAATATCATGATGCTGCGATCCTTCACGTTGCAAAACTTTCAATCGTTCAAAGACCCCGTGCGCATCTCTCTGGAACTGAACGGCCACGCACCCGACGACCACCGCTCCTGCGAATCTCCGGCCGGCACGCATCTGTCAAAGGCTATTGCCGTCATCGGTGCCAACGCGAGCGGCAAAACGACGCTGATCAAATCGCTGGTCTTCGTGGATTGGTTCATGAAGCAATCCTTCCGTGCCAAGCCGGGCACCCCTATCCCGCTCGCCCCGCATTTTTCAGCAGCGGTTGATGAGGCCAGCACCTTCGAGCTGGAGTTCGAGTTCGACGACCAGGAGTGGCGCTACCGGCTGGTCGCTTCACGAGATCGGGTCAGGCACGAGTCTCTCTACGCAAAGCCAAAGCACAGCCGCGCCTTTTCGTACGTATTCACCCGCGAATGGCAGCCGCGCAAGGGTTATGCGGTCAAACAGCAGCAGTTTGGAATGCCGCAGAAAGAAGCCGAAAAAGTCCATGAAAACGCTTCACTGATATCGACGGCTGCCCAGTACGAAGTCAAACTGGCTTTGAAGTTGGTTTCGACGATTGTGCTGAGCAATGTACGGCAATTTGGTCGATCAAAGGACAGCGATCTCCCATTCAGCGAGATCCTGCGCGCATCCGATTTCTACGCCAAAAACACCGATATCCGAAACCAGATGGCATCCCTCTTGCGTCAGTGGGATTTGGGCTTGGCGGACGTGCGCATGGAAAAGAGGATAGGGAAACAGGAAAAAAGGGGCGTGCCCAACGAGCTTGAGATTCCCTTCGGCATCCACCGTGTCGGCGACAAAGAGCATTCACTCGCGATCCTGGAAGAATCCAGCGGTACCCAAAGCGCTTTCATCCTGCTCTCGCGCATCCTGCCAGTCCTGCAGTGCGGCGGTGGTCTGGTTGTCATCGACGAACTCGAGGCGGACTTGCATCCCCATATGCTGAGGCCGATCCTGGACCTGTTCTTCTCACCCAAGACCAATCCGGACAATGTACAAATCATTTTCACGTGCCACTCGATGGAGGTACTGAGTCTCCTGCACAAGGCCCAGGTCGTGCTGGTGGAAAAGGACGGCAATTGCGAGAGCGATGCCTGGCGCCTGGACGACGTCAAAGGTGTGCGCTCCGATGACAACCTCTACGCCAAATACATGGCTGGAGCCTATGGCGCCATCCCTCAGCTATAAGGGATTTGTGAACGACAACAGGAGAATCGTGATGATGCGCCTCCTTGGAAAAGCGGAATCCATCAATGTGAGAAAGGTGCTCTGGGCCTTGACGGAAGTGGGGGCTGCCTATGTTCGGGAGGACTGGGGCGTGGGTTATCGATCCACCTCGGAGCCGGAGTTCCTGGCGCTGAATGCCAATGCCATGGTTCCGGTCTTGGTGGATGGCGATTTTGTTCTTTGGGAATCCAACAGCATCTGCCGGTATTTGGCCAATCGCGCGGCAAGAACGGACTTGTTGCCGGCGCAAGCGAGAGCACGCGCGGATGTTGAGAAGTGGATGGACTGGCAGGCCACTGAACTGAACTACTCCTGGCGTTATGCATTTATGGCCATCGTCCGGCATAGTGAGGCCCATCAGGACTCGCAACTCCTCGAAGCAAGCATCAAGTCCTGGAACAACAATATGCAGCTTCTGAACCAGAGGTTGGATCAGACGGGCGCTTATGTGGCTGGGGCCGGTTTCACACTGGCGGATATCGTCCTTGGCCTGTCGGCGTATCGCTGGCAGCAGACGCCTATGGTGCGGCCCTCGCTACCGGCAGTAGACGCCTATCTGACGCGTCTGAAGCCCAGGCAAGGTTTCGATGAGTTTGTGGCTAACGGCATGCCATGACGTCTGCGCATGGCACGCCTACGAGCAGAATCAGGCATGCGTAGCCCACAAGATTGACGACGTTTCTGCTTGCTTCATGCCAGTGCAGAGACCTTCACGCAGCCACCCCATCCGCAACCTCCTTGAACGCAGCGATCCGGTCAAAGTTCATGTACTGGTAGATGCGTTCGCCGTTTTGCTGGACCACGCCCATGTCGGCCAGGTACTCTTGGCGCGAGGGGATGCGGCCGAGTCGGGAGCAGATGGCTGCGAGTTCCGCTGAGCCCAGGTACACCTGGGTGTTCTTGCCCAGGCGGTTGGGGAAGTTGCGCGTGCTCGTGGACATGACGGTCGCGCCTTCCTTGACCTGCGCCTGATTGCCCATGCACAGCGAGCAACCGGGCATTTCCATGCGCGCGCCGGCGCTACCGAATACGCCGTAGTGGCCTTCCTGGGTGAGTTGCTGCGCGTCCATCTTCGTGGGCGGCGCCATCCACAGCTTGACCGGGAGGTCCTTTCTGCCTTCGAGCAGTTTCGACGCGGCGCGGAAATGGCCGATGTTCGTCATGCACGAACCGATGAATACTTCGTCGATCGTCGCGCCGGCCACGTCCGACAGCGTCTTCGCGTCGTCGGGGTCGTTGGGGCAGCAGACGATGGGTTCGTGGATTTCGTTCAGATCGATTTCGATCACGGCGGCGTACTGCGCGTCCGCGTCCGGGGCCAGCAGTTCGGGATTCGCCAGCCAGTTCTGCATGGCCTCGATGCGGCGGGCGATGGTGCGCGCGTCGGCGTAGCCCTGGGCGATCATGTTCTTAAGCAGCACGATGTTCGAGTGGATGTACTCGATCACGGGCTCCTTGTTCAGGCGCACGGTGCAGCCGGCGGCGGAGCGCTCGGCGGACGCGTCGGACAACTCGAACGCCTGCTCGACCTTCAGGTCCGGCAGGCCTTCGATTTCGAGGATGCGGCCCGAGAAGATGTTCTTCTTGCCCTGCTTGGCCACGCTCAGCAGGCCGGTCCGGATGGCGTACAGGGGAATCGCGTGCACGAGGTCGCGCAGCGTCACGCCGGGCTGCATCCGGCCCTTGAAGCGCACCAGCACCGATTCGGGCATGTCCAGCGGCATCACGCCCGTGGCCGCGGCAAACGCCACCAGGCCGGAGCCTGCGGGGAAGCTGATGCCGATGGGAAAGCGGGTGTGCGAATCGCCGCCGGTGCCCACGCTGTCGGGCAGCAGCATGCGGTTCAACCAGCTGTGGATGATGCCGTCGCCGGGCTGGAGCGAGATGCCGCCGCGCGTGCTCATGAAGTCGGGCAGCTCGTGGTGCATTTTCACGTCCACGGGCTTGGGGTACGCGGCCGTGTGGCAGAACGACTGCATCACCAAGTCGGCGCTGAAGCCCAGGCAGGCCAGGTCCTTGAGCTCGTCGCGCGTCATGGGACCCGTGGTGTCCTGCGAGCCCACCGAGGCCATGCGCGGTTCGCAGTAGCTGCCGGGCAGCACGCCCTGGCCCTCGGGCAGGCCGCAGGCGCGGCCCACCATTTTCTGCGCCAGCGTAAAGCCCCGGCCGCTGGCGACGGGCGCCTGGGGCAGGCGAAACAGCGTGGACGCGGGCAGCCCCAGCGCTGCGCGCGCCTTGGCCGTCAGGCCGCGGCCGATGATCAGTGCAATCCGGCCGCCGGCGCGCACCTCGTCGAACAGCACCTCGCTCCTGACCTGGAACTCGGCGATCACGCGGCCGTCTTTCAGGGCCTTGCCCGCGTAGGGCTGGAGTTCGATCTCGTCGCCCATATTCATCTGGCCCACGTCCAGTTCGATGGGCAGCGCGCCCGCGTCTTCCATGGTGTTGTAGAAGATGGGTGCGATCTTCGCCCCCAGGCACACGCCGCCAAAGCGCTTGTTCGGAACGCAGGGGATGTCTTCGCCGGTAAACCACAGCACGCTGTTCGTCGCCGACTTGCGGCTCGAACCGGTTCCCACCACGTCCCCCACGTAGGCGACGATCCGGCCCCTGGCGCGCAGGTCCTGGATGAATTGCACCGGGCCGCGCCGGCCGTCTTCCTCGGGCGTGATGCCGTCGCGCCGGTTCTTGAGCATGGCCAGCGCGTGCAAGGGGATGTCCGGACGGCTCCATGCGTCGGGTGCGGGCGACAGGTCGTCGGTATTCGTTTCGCCGCTGACCTTGAACACGGTGATCCGGATGCTCTGGGGCACTTCGGGGCGGCTCGTGAACCATTCGGCGTCGGCCCAGCTTTGCAGCACGGCCTGCGCGAAGGGATTGCCCTGGTCGGCCTTTGCCTTGACATCGTGGAACTGGTCGAACATCAGCAGCGTCTTTTTGAGCGCTTCGGCGGCCACCGGCGCGATGGCGGCGTCGTCGAGCAGTTCGATCAGCGGCGTGAGGTTGTAGCCACCGAGCATGGTGCCCAGCAGCTGCGTGGCTTTTTCGCGGTCGATCAGCGGGCATTTTTCGCTGCCGTGCGCCACGGCCGCCAGATAGCTGGCCTTGACCTTGGCCGCGTCGTCCACGCCGGCGGGAACGCGGCCGGTGATCAGTTCCACGAGGGCGGTCTCTTCGCCCGCGGGCGGGTTCTTGAGCAGTTCGACCAGTTCGCCGGTTTGCTTGGCGCTCAGCGGCAGCGGGGGGATGCCGAGGGCGGCGCGCTCGGCCACATGCTCACGGTAGGCTTGCAACATCGTTTTTCTCCAGTTGTGCGTTTTATCGGGGTGGGGTGGGGCTGGCCGCGGGTCATTTGGCGGCCTGCAGGGGTTCCAGAAGGTTCACGGGCGGATTGTCCCGGAGCGCCTGCGCCGCCGTGAATTGCTCGGGGCCCATGCATTCATCGGCCAGGCGCTGACCCAGGCGCTGGTTCATGAGCATGGACTTGTTGGCGATTTGCAGCCAGACGGCGCCGTTCCTGACGTCCTCCAGGCGCACGGCGCCGGTGGACGTGAGCACGGGCGACATGTGGTATTTGAAGCCCTTGCCTTCCACGTGAAAGTGGCCCGCCGTGGCGGGATCGGCAGTGACCGTCACGAAAGCGCCCAGCTCGCAGGGTATGCGGCCCACGTGCACACGCTCGGCAATGGCCAGTTCGGCGGGCGAGAGGGCTGCGGCCACGGAGTCGCCGGCATCGGGCAGGGCTGCGGCTGGCGGGGTGCGGCGGCTGGCCTTGGCCGTTCGCAGCCTGGCAGCGGGCGCGATGGCCTTGGCGGACTTTGCCTCGGATTGGACGCTGGACTTGACGACAGTCTGCGCCAGGACGCCGGCCGGAGCCAGCAGCATGAGGGTGGAGGCAAAGGCGATGACGATGGTGGTTTTCATCATGGGCAAGTCCGCGGGAGGTATTCGGGAATCTTCAGACGGGGTCAAACCATTGCCGCGCGGCAGGCGGCAGCGCGCCCCCGGTGCCGTGCGCGCGCTCCAGAACCTGCCAGTAAAAGCGGTAGCTCGCACGGTCGTGCAGCACGCCCCCGAAGTTGATCGGAGCCCAGTCGGCGCGCGCGGCCAGCGCAATGATTTCGGCGCCCGCCGCGACATCTTCCGGCTGCGGCGCGAAGGCCTGCAGGATGGGACGGATCTGCGCCGGGTGAATGCTCCACATGCGGGTGTAGCCCAGCTCGCGCGCGGCGCGGCGTGCGGCGTGCTGCAGGGCGGCGGCGTCGGAGAACTCGGTCACCACGCAGTGCGCGGGCTGCTTGCCGTGGGCGTGGCAGGCGGACGCGATCTCGAGCTTCGCGCGCAGCACCAGCGGGTGGGCAAACTGCCCCTGCGAGCCCATGCCCTGCGCGGGGATGGCGCCGCCATGCGCCGAAACGAAGTCCATGAGGCCAAAGCTCAGGCTTTGCACGCGCGGGTGGGCGGCGATCTCGAACACGTGCTGCAGCGCGGCGGGGGATTCGATCAACGCATGAATCGGCAGCGAGGGGGTGCCGGCGCGCTCGAGTGCGCGCTCAAGCAGCAGCACGTCGTCCACCGATTCCACCTTGGGCAGCATGATGTGGCTGAGTCGGTGGCCCGCTTCGCCCGCGATCGTTGCGACGTCGTTTGCAAACGCCGGGTGTTCCACTGCATGGACCCGGACCGCAACCCGCGCCGCGGGGTCCGCGCCCAGGGCCAGCGCGGCGACGAGCCGGGCGTGCTCGGCCTCCAGGCCCACCGGCGCGCCGTCCTCGCAATCGAGCGTGGCGTCGAAAACGCAGGTGCCGAACTCCTGCGTCATTTCGGCCTGCAATTGCAGGCTCTTGCGCATGCGCGCCTCGACGCCGCTGTAATGGTCGCAGACGGGCAGAAAGCGGGGCCGCGCCTGGGCGCCCAGCAGAACATCGCGTGGATGGGTGGGTGCAGCGCCGCCCTGCCCCTGCGCGCTGCACGCTGCCTGTGGAGTCGGCTGCATCGCGCGGCCTACAGCAGGTGCTTGACGCCGTCCTGCTCACCCTGGAGTTCAGCCAGCGTGATGCGGATGCGCTCTTGCGAGAACGCATCGATTTCCAGACCTTCGACGATTTTGTATGTGCCGTTCTCGCAGGTCACGGGAAAACCGAACAGGGTGTCGCCGGGGATGCCGTACTGCCCGTCCGAAGGAACGCCCATGGTGACCCATTTGCCGTTGCTGCCCAGGGCCCAGTCGCGCATGTGGTCGATGGCCGCGTTCGCCGCCGAGGCCGCCGAAGACAGGCCGCGCGCCTCGATGATCGCCGCGCCGCGCTTGCCCACGGTGGGCAGGAAGACGTTGGCGTTCCACTCCTGGTCGTCGATCATGCGCGCCACGCTTTCGCCGTGGACGGTGGCGAAGCGGTAGTCGGCGTACATCGTGGGCGAGTGGTTGCCCCAGACGACCAGCTTTTCGATGTCCGCCACGGCCTTGCCGGTCTTCGCGGCGATCTGGCTCACGGCGCGGTTGTGGTCCAGACGCAGCATTGCCGTGAAGTTCTTGCGCGGCAGTCCGGGCGCGCTCTTCATGGCGATGTAGGCGTTGGTGTTCGCCGGGTTGCCCACCACCAGCACCTTCACGTCGCGGCTCGCCACGGCGTCCAGCGCCCTGCCCTGCGCGATGAAGATCGCGCCATTGACCGCCAGCAGTTCGGCGCGCTCCATTCCCGGGCCGCGCGGCCGCGAGCCGACGAGCAGCGCGTAGTCGGCGTCCCTGAAGGCCGCCGCCGGGTCGGAGTGCGCCTGCATTCCGGCGAGCAGGGGGAAGGCGCAGTCGTCGAGCTCCATCATCACGCCCTTGAGCGCCTTTTGCGGGCCGTCCGCGGGCACTTCGAGCAGTTGCAGGATGACAGGCTGGTCCTTGCCCAGCATTTCGCCCGAGGCGATGCGAAACAGCAGGGCGTAACCGATTTGGCCGGCGGCGCCGGTGACGGCCACGCGAACAGGCTTCTTGCGCATGTGAAAACTCCAGGAAGTGAAAAAATCAGGGCTCGGGAATCTGCACCGCAGACGCCGGTTGTACAGCGCCTGTTGCCAGCCACTTGGGCCCCGCAAAACAGCCTTGGAGTCTACCGCCGATCTGCACCGCGCGGCGAATTTATCTTATGTCTTATACAAGAGCTACAGTCGTTTTCTGCTCGCCGTCCCGGTGCGTCCGGATAGCGGCCGCAGCGTTCCCGTCGTGTGCTGGACGGGAAGTTGGCCGGTATAGGCGTCAGAGCGCCTCGGCGCAGAAGGCAACCGGGGGGACGATGCGCGCGCGGCCGATGCTGCCGCGTTGCAGCAGCCCGGCGCGGCGATCGCCAGTCACCAGGTAGTTGGCCTCACCGGCCAAGGCCATCGCCAGCAGGAATGCGTCGTTCGGGTCGGCTGTTTCGACGCCTTGCGGCAATGGTGGCAGTGCGTCCAGCACGACGGCGCGCTGCATGTTGTTGAACATCGTGCCGACGCGGTGGGCGGGCAGGATGGTCTTGAGCTTCGGATAGCGGCTCGCTCGCCGTAGTTCGTCGAGCTGCGCCGTTGACGTCACCAGTTTGAAGCGTGCTGCGCGCCAGGCGCGGTAGATCGCGTCGGGCGGGCCGTGCGGCGAGATCAGCGCGCCGAGCAGCACATTGGTGTCGAGGATGACCCGCATCAGGGCTCACGTGCCCATTGCACCGCTTCGTCGATGAGGTCGGTCAGATCGGCATCGCCCATGCCGGCAGCGGCGGCCTTGGCTTGATCGACGGCGCGCTCCAGGAGGTAGGCGCGCACGGCATCCTCGATGAAGCGCGACAGGTCACCCTTGCGGCCGCCGCCCTGCGCGGCGATGAACATGCGCACGGACTGATCCATGTCCGGCGACACGGCAATGTTCCAGCGAATGGTATTCATGGCGTCCTCAGATCGGTGTTTGTGCGCATAGGCGTTTATACGCCCATCAATGATGCGTTGCAATGCTTCGATGAAACGGATCGTTTTATGAAATTGCAGTCTCTCCGCGCGGCCAGAACCCTGCCTTGCAAGGGGGCGCCCCCAAGGCGGCCGGAGTTTTGTCAGCGGTTCAGGGCGCTACGCCGTATCAGGGGTTCCAAGCCGGAACCGCCGAAATTTCCGTCATCCCAACTCCAGCCCTACCACGAGCGCATCCAAGTCGATCATCTTGCCATCGCTCTGGAAGGTGTAAGCCCGTTCAGCAGGATGTGCCACCAGGCCGCTGGCGATAGGCGTGGGATCGGGCACGCTGTCGTCGATGTAAAGCGACAGCAGGCGGCCGACCTGCGGCGTGTCTTGCTGACGGCGCACCTGTTCGGCGACGAAGGACTGTTTTGCGCCGGCGCTGCTTTCGTCCTCCAACTGCTTCATGTGGTAGGCCATCGCATCGACCAGGTTGTCGGAGAACTGCCGATAGCGCACCCAGGCATAGCACAGCAGGTCCGTGAGACTGGACTGCGGCGGAACATTGAAGTAGGATTAAATCCTATTCAAGATTGGAGGCGCCATGCGAACCACACAACAACTGAGCATCACCCTGCCTAACGACATGGCGTATGTGGTGAAAACCAAGGTTCGGTCAGGCGAGTACGCCACCGAAAGCGAGGTGATCCGCGATGGGCTGCGCGCTCTTCTAGCGCGTGATCGAGCCGTCGAAAGCTGGTTACACAACCAGGTCGGCCCGGCCTACGATGCCCTGAAAGCCGATCCATCCCGAGCTGTCACCGTTGACCAGGTGCGTGCCCGTCTTGCTGTCGAGCACGCGAAGGCACGGTGAGCTATCGCGTCATCTTCACCCCCGAGGCCGAGGAACAGCTTGCGGCTCTGTACGGCTACATCGCCGTTGCAGCATCACCCGACATTGCAGCGCGGTACATCGAGGCCATCGTGAGCTACTGCGAGAGCCTGTGCACCTTCCCACATCGCGGCACCATGCGCGATGACGTGCGCGCCGGTCTGCGCATCACCAACTACAAGAAGCGCGCCGTGATCGCCTTCGACGTAGACGACGAGCAGGTGTCCATCATTGGCGTGTTCTACGGCGGCCAGGACTACGAGACGATCCTGACCGATGACTAACGCGGCGGGGCGAAGCCCCTCAAATGTCAATACGGCGGGCATGGGCTACGCCAGCCCCTCAAAGTATCGGCTGACGGAATTTTCGGCGGTTCCGGCTTACAACCCCTATCAGGCCCAGGTTGGCGGCGCGGTAGTTCCCGGGCGGCGGGACTACTGCGTCTCCGGCTGGGAAGCCTTGAGCAGGGCCGCGAGCTTGCGCCGGGGCTTGATGTTGGCGGAGACGCTGCTGCGCGCGGGCTGCCTGGCGGCGGCCTCCCAGGTGGGCGCCGCTGCGTCGGCGCTGTTGGCTTCGTAGGGCTTTTCGAAGAATGGGTCGTGCGCACTCACTGCCGGGCGCGCGCCCCGGTACTGTTCGCGGCGCTCGCTGCGTTCGCGCGGCGCCGGCGGGATGGCGTCGCGCAGGTCGCCGGTTTCGCCCGCATCGCGCCAGGCGCGGCGGCCGTCGTTGATGCGGCCCCTGGGACGGTCTTCGTCGTATTCGATGGCTTCGATGTCGATCTTTTTCTTGATCAGTTGCTCGATGTCGGCGACCAAGCGGGCGTCGCTCGCCGAGACCAGCGTGAACGCCAGGCCCGACGCGCCGGCGCGGCCGGTGCGGCCGATGCGGTGCACGTAGTCTTCGGCGTTGAAGGGCACGTCGAAGTTGAACACGGCGGGAACGTCCTTGATGTCCAGACCCCGCGCGGCCACATCGGTGCACACCAGCAGGTCCACTGCACCGCTTTTGAAGGCTTCCAGCGCCTTCAGACGCTCGTCCTGGCTCTTGTCGCCATGCAGCGCGGTGGTCCTGAGTCCTTCGCGCTCCAGGCTGCGCGCCAGACGCGCGCAGCCGAGCTTGCTGTTCACGAAAATGAACGCCTGCGTGAGCCCGTGCGTGCGCAGCACCTGGTGGATCGCGCGGCGCTTGTCCTCGTCGTTGGCGCTGTAGAAGCGCTGCTCCACCGTCGCGGCCGTCTCGTTCGGGCGCGCCACCTCGATGGTCACGGGGTTGTCCAGATAACTGCCGGCCAGGCGCCGGATCTCGGGTGAGAAGGTGGCGCTGAACAGCAGCGTGGTGCGCTGCTTGGGCAGGTACGAGAGGATGCGCTGCAAATCGGGCAGAAAGCCGATGTCGAGCATGCGGTCGGCCTCGTCGAGCACCACGTACTCGACCTGGTTGAGCACCGTGTTTTTGGCTTCGATATGGTCCAGCAGGCGGCCGGGCGTGGCCACCAGCACCTCCACGCCTTTTTTGAGCTCGATGGTCTGGGGCTTCATGTCCATGCCGCCGAACACCACGGTGCTGCGCAGCCTGGTGTGCTTGGCGTACAGCGCGATCTGCCGGGCCACTTGGTCGGCGAGTTCGCGGGTCGGCAAGAGCACCAGCGCGCGCACCGGGTGGCGCGCGGGGGACGCGGAGCCGCTCTCGTGCTTGAGCAGGCGCTGCAGCAGGGGCAGCGAGAACGCCGCCGTCTTGCCGGTGCCGGTCTGCGCAGCGCCCATGACGTCCTGGCCGCTGAGCACCACCGGGATGGCCTGCGCCTGGATCGGGGTCATGGATTCGTAGCCCATTTCGGCTACGGCGCGCGCCAGCGGTTCAGCCAGCGATAGATTGGAAAAGGAACTGGTCATTGAGCCTGTCATTGTCGCATCGCTGGCCACCCAGCCATTTTTCACACCCCGGGAAAAAGCCGTGCAAGCGGTTCACGCCCTGGGCAGCGTCACGCCCGTTTGGCCCTGGTATTTGCCGCCGCGGTCGCGGTAGCTGACTTCGCACACGTCGTCCTTGTCGCTCTCGAAGAACAGCACTTGCGCGCAACCCTCGCCGGCGTAGATGCGCGCGGGCAGCGGGGTGGTGTTGGAGAATTCCAGCGTCACGTAGCCCTCCCATTCGGGCTCGAAGGGGGTTACGTTCACGATGATTCCGCAGCGCGCGTAGGTGCTTTTGCCCAGGCAGATGGTGAGCACGTTGCGCGGGATGCGGAAGTACTCGACCGTGCGCGCGAGCGCAAAACTGTTGGGCGGGATGATGCAGCTGTCGCCCCGGAAATCGACGAAGCTCTTTTCGTCGAAGTTCTTGGGATCGACCACCGTGCTGTGGATATTCGTGAAGACCTTGAAGTCGGACGCGCAGCGGATGTCGTAGCCGTAGCTGCTGGTGCCGTAGCTGATGACCTTGTGGCCCTGCGCCTCGCGCACCTGCGCGGGCTCGAAGGGCTCGATCATGCCGTGCCCGGTGGCCATGCGGCGGATCCATTGGTCGCTCTTGATGCTCATTGTCTGGTTCTGGTTTCTGCGGTGTTGCGCTTTTCCTGGCGCGCGCAGATTGTCATTGAATATGCAGCCGTGTCCGCGCCCATATCAGCGCAGGCGCGGTATTTTGCTTGAGAACCTCGGGGCGCTGCATATATATCAATCGTGCTCCACGAAGCGCTCGAAGCTTTCCTTGAGCTGGTGCTCCCACGCGCGTTTCTCGGCGGTGCCCGCGAAGCTGGCCTCGAAGCTGTTGAACGCCAGCTGGTAGGCGTGCCGGACCGTGAGCCCGGTGGCCGCGAACACCTGGGTGAAGTTCTCGTTGACGTAGCCGCCAAAGTACGCCGGGTCGTCCGAGTTCACGGTGGCCGCGAGGCCCGCGTCGAGCAGCTGGCGCAGGTTGTGCTGCGCCAACTCGGGGAACACGCGCAGCCTGTGGTTCGACAGGGGGCATACGGTGAGCGCGATGCGCTCTTGCGCGAGGCGGCGCATCAGCGCCGCGTCGTGCACGGCCTGCACGCCGTGGTCGATGCGCTCGACCTTGAGCGCATCGAGCGCGCCCCAGATGTACGCGGGGGGCCCCTCTTCCCCCGCGTGCGCGACCAGGCGCAGGCCCAGTTCGCGGCAGCGCGCAAACACCCGGGCGAATTTCTCGGGCGGGTGGCCCTGCTCGCTCGAATCCAGCCCCACGCCCACGATCCTGTCGCGCAACGGCCCGGCCTGCTCCAGCGTCTCGAACGCCGAAGCTTCGCTCAGATGGCGCAGGAAGCAAAGGATCAGCGCGGCGCTGATTCCCGACTCGGTGCGCGCGTCCGCGCAGGCGCGGTGCAGGCCGTTGACGACCGTCTCCATGGCCACGCCGCGCGCGGTGTGGGTCTGCGGGTCAAAGAAGATTTCGGCGTGCAGCACCTTGTCGCGCGCTGCGCGCGCCAGGTAGGCGCGTGCCAGGTCATAAAAGTCCTGCTCGTGCAGCAGGACGCTGGCGCCCGCGTAGTAGACGTCGAGAAAGCTCTGCAGATTGCTGAACGCGTACGCGCTGCGCAACTCCTGCACGCTGGCGTACGGCAGGCGCAGGCCATTGCGCTGCGCCAGCGCAAAAATCATCTCGGGCTCGAGGGTCCCTTCGATGTGGATGTGCAACTCGGCCTTGGGCATGGCGCGCAGCAGCCCGGGCAGGCGCTCGGCAGAGACGGGGGGGACCTTGAACATCAGCAGGCTCCAAAGGGGATGCCGGCGCAGGGCAAAGGATGCTTTGTCGGCGGCATGCCATTCCCGGGACGGGCTATTTCTTCTGCGGTGGCACGTCCGTGCAACTGCCGTGCGCAATTTCTGCCGCCATGCCGATGCTCTCGCCCAGCGTGGGGTGCGGGTGGATGGTCTTGCCGATGTCCAGCGCGTCGGCGCCCATTTCGATGGCCAGCGCAATCTCGCCGATCATGTCACCGGCGTGCGTTCCCACGATGCCGCCGCCGAGGATCCTGCCGTGGCCATGCGCCTGCGGCGCGTCGTCGAACAGCAGCTTGGTGCAGCCCTCGTCGCGGCCGTTGGCGATGGCGCGGCCGGAGGCCGTCCAGGGGAACAGGCCCTTCCTGACCTTGATTCCCTGGGCCTTGGCCTGGTCCTCGGTCAGGCCGACCCAGGCGACTTCGGGGTCGGTGTAGGCCACGCTGGGGATCACGCGGGCGTCGAAGGCCGTGGACGCCAGCGCCTTGTCGCCCTGCAATTCACCGGCGATGACCTGCGCGGCCACGTGCGCCTCGTGCACCGCCTTGTGCGCGAGCATGGGCTGGCCCACGACGTCGCCAATGGCGAAGATGTGCGCGACGTTGCTGCGCATCTGGACGTCAACCTCGATGAAGCCGCGCTGCGTCACGGTGACACCGGCCTTTTCGGCAGCGATCTTGCGGCCATTGGGCGCGCGGCCCACGGCCTGCAGCACCAGGTCGTAGAGCTGTGCTTCGGGGGCGCTGCCGCCCTCCTGCGCAGCGGCGAACGTGACCTCGATGCCCTCGGGCGTGGCCCGGGCGCCCACGGTCTTCGTCTGCAGCATGATGCGGTCGAAGCGCCCGGCGTTCATCTTCTGCCATATCTTGACCAGGTCGCGGTCGGCGCCCGGCATCAGGCCGTCCTGCATTTCCACCACGTCCAGGCGCGCGCCCAGCGTGCTGTACACGGTCCCCATTTCGAGGCCGATGATCCCGCCACCGAGGATCAGCATGCGCTTGGGGAGGGTGGCGAGCTCGAGCGCGCCGCTGGAGTCGAGCACGCGCGGGTCCTCGGGCATGAACGGCAGGCGCAGGGCCTGGCTACCGGCGGCGATGATGGCCTTCTTGAAGGCAATGCGTTTCTTGTCGCCGGTCCTTTGCTGGCCCGCTCCCGTGGTTTCTTCGACCTCGACGTGGTGGGCATCGACAAAGGCGCCGTAGCCGCGCACGGTGGTGACCTTGCGCATCTTGGCCATCGCGGCGAGGCCGCCGGTGAGCTTTCCGATGATCTTTTCCTTGTGGCCGCGCAGCGCGGCCAGGTCAATCTTGGGCGCGCCAAAATCGACGCCGGCGCGCGCCAGGTGGCGCGCTTCGTCGATCACGGACGCAACGTGCAGCAGCGCCTTGGACGGGATGCAGCCCACGTTCAGGCACACGCCGCCCAGGGTCGCGTAGCGCTCGACGATGACGACCCGAAGGCCCAGGTCGGCGGCGCGAAAGGCGGCCGAGTAACCGCCGGGGCCGCCGCCGAGAACGAGCAGATCGCATTCCAGATCGGCTGCTGCGGCGGTCGATGCCGATGGCGCAGCAGCAGCGGCCACAGCAGGCGCCGGTGCGTCCGCCACCTCCTGCACCTCCAGTGCCAACAGCACCGAGCCCTGTTTGACCTTGTCGCCCAGCTTTACTTTCAGCTCCTTGACCCGGCCGGCGTGGCTCGAAGGAATCTCCATCGACGCCTTGTCGGACTCCACGGTGATCAGGCTTTGCTCGGCCCGGATGCTGTCTCCGGCCTGGACCAGCAGTTCGATGATGCGTACTTCGTCGAAGTCGCCGATATCGGGCAGCTGGATGTCGATGGTGGCCATGTGCGTTGCCCTTTCGTTGTTACATGACGATGCGGCGCAGGTCCGCGAGCAGCGAGGCAAAGTACTGGTTGAAGCGCGCCGCTGCGGCGCCGTCGATCACGCGGTGGTCCCAGCTCAGGCTCAGGGGCAGCATCAGGCGTGGCACGAACTGCTTGCCGTCCCACTGGGGCTCGGTGCGGCTCTTGCACACGCCCATGATCGCGACCTCGGGCGCATTGATGATGGGCGTGAAGTAGCGCCCGCCGATTCCGCCCAGCGACGAGATGCTGAAGCACCCGCCGGTCATGTCCGCCGGGCCGAGCTTGCCGTCGCGCGCCTTCTTGGACAGCTCGCCCATCTCTTGCGCAATCTGGACGATGCCCTTCTGGTCCGCGTCGCGGATCACCGGAACCACCAGGCCGCCCGGCGTGTCCGCGGCAAAGCCGATGTGGAAGTAGTTCTTGAGCACCAGTTGGTCGCCGTCGAGCGAGGCGTTGAACCCGGGGAATTTCCGGAGCGCGGCCACGGCGGCGCGGACCATGAAGGCGAGCATGGTGACCTTGACGCCGCTCTTCTCGTTTTCCTTGTTGAACTGCACGCGGAAGGCCTCGAGCTCGGTAATGTCCGCGTCGTCATGGTTCGTGACGTGCGGAATGAGCACCCAGTTGCGGTGCAGGTTCGCCGCGCTGATCTTCTTGATGCGCGCGAGCTCCTGGCGCTCGACGGGGCCGAACTTGCCGAAGTCCACCTTGGGCCAGGGCAGCAGGTCCAGGCCCGCACCGGAGCCCCCCGCCTGCGCGGCCTGCGCCTTGGTCTGCGTGGCGCCGCGCATGACCTGCCGGGTAAAGGATTGCACGTCGTCCCGGGTGATGCGGCCCTTGGGGCCCGTTCCCGGGACTTCCTCGATGGGCACGCCGAGCTCGCGCGCGAACTTGCGCACCGAGGGCGACGCATGCGGCAGACCGGCCGTTGGCGTCTCCGGCCGGTGCGCGGGCATTGCGGCCGGTGCCGTTGCCGTCGCCGCCACGGCGGGGGGCGGGGCTGCACCACCACCGGCCGCAGCCTCCGCAGCCATGGGCGCCGGCGCGCTGCCTGCCGCGCCCTCGAGCAGGGCCACGAGGTCGCCGATGTTCACGCGGTCGCCGATCCGGACCTTGAGCGCCTGGACCACGCCGGCCGCGGGCGAGGGGATTTCCATCGACGCCTTGTCGGACTCCACGGTAAACAGCGACTGCTCCGGCTTGACGCTGTCGCCAGGCTGGACGAGCAGCTCGATGACGGCCACGTCCTTGAAATCGCCGATGTCGGGCAGCCGCACCTCGATGCGGCCGGTGGCTGCGGGCGCGGCCACCGGGGCTGCGGCGGGAGCCGGTGCGGGCGTGGGTGTCGTCGCGGTCGCGGGCGTGGGTGCGGTCGCGGGCGTGGGTGCGGGAGCCGCCGCGGCGTCAGCCACTTCGAGCCGCAGCAGCACGGAACCTTCCCGGACCTTGTCGCCAAGCTGCACGCGCAGTTCCCGGACCACGCCGGCATGGCTCGAAGGAATCTCCATCGACGCCTTGTCCGACTCCACGGTGACCAGCGACTGCTCGACCCGGACGGTGTCGCCGGGCTGGACCAGCAGTTCGATCACGCCGACCTCGTCGAAGTCGCCGATGTCCGGAACTTTGATGTCTAGCAATGCCATTGCTCGTCTCCGGTTGGGTTATGCGTGCAGCGGATTGCGCTTGTCCGCCTGGATTGCGTACTTGGCAATCGCCTCGGCCACCTTGGCTACGGGCAGCGCGCCGTCCTCGCTCAGCGCCTTGAGCGCGGCCACGGCGATGTAGTGGCGGTTCACCTCGAAATGCTCGCGCAGCTTGCTGCGAAAGTCGCTGCGGCCAAAGCCGTCGGTGCCCAGCACCTTGTAGTTGCGGCCCTTGGGCAGGAACGGACGGATCTGCTCGGCGTAGGCCTTCATGTAATCGGTGGCCGCGACCACCGGGCCGGCGCTGGCGCCCAGCTGCTGCGCAACAAAGGGCAGGCGCGGCGTATCCAGCGGGTGCAGCAGGTTCCAGCGCTCGGCGTCCTGGCCGTCGCGCGTGAGCTCGTTGAAACTGGGGCAGCTCCATACGTCGGCCTGCACCCCCCAGTCGGCGGCGAGCAGGGTCTGCGCCGCGAGCGCCTCGCGCAAGATGCTTCCCGACCCCAGCAGTTGCACGCGCTTGCCGCCTTCGGCGCCGGGCTGGCACAGGTACATGCCCTGGACGATCTGCTCCTGCGTTCCCGCAATGAGCCCGGGCATGGAGTAGTTCTCGTTGAGCAGCGTGATGTAGTAGAAGACGTTCTCCTGCTGCCCGACCATGCGCTCGATGCCGCGGTGCATGATCACCGCCACCTCGTGCGCGAAGCTCGGGTCGTAGCTCACGCAGTTGGGGATGGTGTTCGCCAGGATCTGGCTGTGGCCGTCCTCGTGCTGCAAGCCTTCGCCGTTGAGCGTGGTGCGCCCCGAGGTGCCGCCCAGCAGGAAGCCGCGCGCCTGCATGTCGCCCGCGGCCCAGGCCAGGTCGCCGATGCGCTGGAAGCCGAACATCGAGTAGTACACGTAGAACGGCAGCATGATGCGGTTGTTCGTGCTGTAGCTGGTCGCCGCAGCGATCCAGCTGGACATTCCGCCGGCCTCGTTGATTCCCTCCTGCAGGATCTGGCCGGCCTTGTCCTCCCGGTAGTACATCACCTGGTCGCGGTCCACCGGGGTGTACAGCTGGCCCTTGGGGTTGTAGATGCCGATCTGGCGGAACAGCCCCTCCATGCCGAAGGTGCGCGCCTCGTCAACCAGGATCGGCACGATGCGCGGGCCCAGCGCCGGGTCGCGCAGAAGCTGGGTGATGAAGCGCACGTAGGCCTGCGTGGTGGAGATCTCGCGGCCGGCGGCCGTCGGCTCCAGGATGGCCTTGAAGCTGTCGAGCGCGGGAACGCTGAAATGCTCGTCGGCCTTTACGCGGCGTTTCGGCAGATAGCCGCCCAGCGCCCGGCGGCGCTCGTGCAGGTACTTGCTCTCGGGCGTGTCGTCGGCAGGCTTGTAGTACGGAATTTTGTGCAGTTCGCTGTCCGGGATCGGAATGCTGAAGCGGTCGCGGATATAGCGGATGTCCTCGTCGCTGAGCTTCTTGGTCTGGTGCACGGTGTTGCGGCCCTCGCCCGCCTTGCCCATGCCGTAGCCCTTGATGGTCTTGACCAGCAACACCGTGGGCTGGCCCTTGTGCTGGTTGGCCGCGTGGAAGGCGGCGTAGACCTTGGTCGGCTCGTGGCCGCCGCGGCGCAGCTCGAAGACTTCCTCGTCGCTCATGTGCTCGACGAGCTGGAGCGTCTCGGGGTAGCGGCCAAAGAAGTTCTTGCGCACGAAGGCGCCGTCGTTGGCCTTCATGGCCTGGTAGTCGCCGTCCAGCGTTTCCATCATCAGCTGGCGCAGCCTGCCGCTCTTGTCGCGGGCCAGCAGCGCGTCCCAGCCTGCGCCCCAGAGCAGCTTGATCACGTTCCAGCCGCTGCCGCGGAATTCGCTCTCCAGCTCCTGCACGATCTTGCCGTTGCCGCGCACCGGGCCGTCGAGGCGCTGCAGGTTGCAGTTCACCACGAAGATCAGGTTGTCCAGATTCTCGCGCGCCGCCAGGCCGATTGCGCCCAGCGACTCGGGTTCGTCCATCTCGCCGTCACCGCAGAACACCCACACCTTGCGCTTTTCGGTGTCGGCGATTCCGCGGGCCTGCAGGTACTTCAGAAAGCGCGCCTGGTAGATCGCCAGCAGCGGCCCCAGGCCCATGGACACCGTGGGAAACTGCCAGAACTCGGGCATGAGCTTGGGATGCGGATAACTCGACAGGCCCCGGCCATCGACCTCCTGGCGGAAATTGTCCAGCTGCTCTTCGCTCAGGCGCCCCTCCAGATAGGCGCGCGCGTAGATCCCCGGCGCGCTGTGGCCCTGGATGTAGAGCAGATCCCCGCCGTGGTTCTCGTTCTCGGCGTGCCAGAAATGGTTGAAGCCCGCGCCAAACATGCTCGCCACGGACGCGAAGGAGCCGATGTGGCCGCCGAGGTCGCCGCCGTCGGCAGGGTTGAGGCGGTTCGCGCGCACCACCATGGCCATGGCGTTCCAGCGCATATAGGCGCGCAGACGCTTCTCGATGGCGATGTTGCCGGCGCAGTGCGCTTCCTGCGCGGGTTCGATGGTGTTCACGTAGCCCGTGTTCGCCGAAAACGGCATGTCGATGCTGTTTTGCCGCGCGTGCTCCAGCAGTTGCTCCAGAAGATAGTGCGCGCGTTCGGCGCCTTCCCGGTCGATGACCGCGGACAGCGCGTCCAGCCATTCACGGGTTTCCTGCGCGTCGGTGTCGGCGGCGGGTGCGATGCCGTTTCCGGCCTGGGGGGCGGGCTGAGCTGACATGCTTTGTCTCCTTCGTTGGACAGCAATCCGGTGTGCTGGCGGCTAGTGTCGCATATTCTTCCGCATTTCAAATAGCGTGTTGGCAATTCCACATAATGATAATTCATTCGAAACGCTGATTCTCCCGCTGGCCCCATGCGGCAGTCCCCCTACACTCGGGAGATGGATCCCATGCCCCACGTGCCCTGCGCCGCGACCGTGGTTGCGCCCCTGCGCTGGTGGCGCAAGTGGTGGCGCGGCCTGTCGCCGACCCGGCAGGACCGGTTTGCGGCCCTTGCCCCACTGGCTGCGGTGCTGATGTTTCTGGCCGCCATCGTTGCAGCATTTTGGTATCTGCGCGCCGAAGAGGTGGAGCGCGAACAGGAGGCCCTGCGGCGCGATGTGGAATACGCGCAACAGCGCCTGCGCCTGCGCCTGCTCGAGCGGCAGGAACAGATCATGCGCGTCGCGCGCGACCTGTCCAACCAGGAACTCGGCCGCGCAGAGTTCACCAGCCGTGCCGAGGCCTTGGTCAGCCAGTACCCCGAACTCCAGGCCATCACCTGGATCGACGAGCGCCGCCGCATCCGCGCCAGCCAGGCGGCGCCCACCCTGGCCAGCAGTGAACTGCGCATCGCCGGCGAGGTGCTCAAGCCCGGCGATACGGCGAACACCCTGGGTCTGGCGCGGGATCTGCAGCAGGCGGTGTACGCCCAGCCTGCAAGCACCCCGGACGGCGTGGTCCCGCTGCTGCAATTGCAGGTGCCGCTGACGAACCAGGGCCGGTTCAGCGGCGTGGTGCTGGCCGAATACTCCATCGACAGCCTGCTGCGCTACGGCACGCCCACCGAGGTGCTGGCGCGCTACGCCGTGACGCTGCTCGACGCCCAGGGCCAGGTGCTCGCCGGAACGCCCCTGGCGCCGCGCAACAAGGCCACCCGCCTGCTCTCCTGGAACCCGCACGCCAACGAGTACGAAGTGCCCATCGCCCCCGTGGGCAACGGCCTGGTGCTGCGCGCGCAGGCCTACCGCACCTCCCTGGGCATGGTCGGCAGCAGCTTGTTCTGGCTCGTGGGAACGCTCAGCGCAATGACCGCCTGGATGCTCATCGCCACCTGGCGCCACACGCGCCGCCGCATGCAGGCGCAGGAGGCGCTGGTCGCCGAAACCAACTTCCGCCGGGCGATGGAGAACTCCATGCTCACGGGAATGCGCGCGCTGGATCTGGAAGGCCGCATCCGCTATGTAAACGCCGCGTTCTGCCAGATGACGGGCTGGAGCGCGGAGGAACTGGTGGGCCTGGAGGCCCCTTTCCCCTACTGGCCGGAAGCCGACCACGAGACCTTGCAGGCCAAGCTGCGCGACGAACTGCGCGGCAACACCACGGCTGGCGGATTTCAGGTGCGCGTGAAGCGCAAGAACGCAACGCTGTTCGACGCGCGGCTGTACGTGTCGCCGCTCATCGACGCGCACGGCCAGCAGACCGGCTGGATGACGTCGATGACCGACATCACCGAGCCGAACCGCATCCGCGAGCAGCTCTCGGCGTCGCACGAGCGCTTCACCATCGTGCTGGAATCTCTGGACGCATCGGTGTCGGTGGCCCCGCTGGGCAGCGAAGAGCTGCTGTTTGCGAACAAGCTGTACCGCCAATGGTTTGGCTCGCATACGGGCGGACACCTGCAGTTGGTGGCGCAGGCCGGCGTGCTTCCGATCGCGGGCAAGGAGCACAGCGGGATGGACGAAGAGGACGGCCTGATGGGCCTGCCGACGGACACGCTCACCAGCGCGGGCACAGAGAACGCCGAGATCTACCTGCCCGACCTGGGCAAATGGATCGAGGTGCGCTCGCGCTACCTGAACTGGGTTGACGGGCGCCTCGCGCAGATGGTGATCGCCACGGACATCACCCCGCGGCGCCTGGCCAAGGAACAGGCGGAACGCCAGGCGGAGCGCGCCCAGTCGGTGAGCCGCCTGATCACCATGGGCGAGATGGCGTCCAGCGTGGCGCACGAGCTGAACCAGCCGCTCACCGCCATCAACAACTACTGCAGCGGAATGGTCTCGCGCATCCAGAGCGGACAGCTCAGCGAAGAAGCCCTGCTCGCCGCCCTGCAGAAGACCGCGCACCAGGCCCAGCGCGCGGGCCAGATCATCCAGCACATCCGCTCCTTCGTGAAAAAGAGCGAGCCCAACCGCGCGCTCGCGAGCGTGCACTCCATGGTCAACGAGGCCGTGGAACTCGCGGACATCGAACTGCGCCGGCACAACGTGCGCCTCATGCACTATGTGGCGGCGCGCCTGCCGCCGGTGATGGCGGACACCATCCTGATCGAACAGGTGCTGGTGAACCTCATGAAGAACGGCGCCGAAGCCATCCAGAACGCCAACCGCCCGATGCCCAACCGCAGCGTGGAACTGCGTGTTCTGCCCAAGCGCATCGAGGAGCGCGAGGTGGTCGAGTTCTCGGTGCAGGACACGGGCCAGGGCCTCGCGCCCGAGGTGCTCGAGCGGCTGTTCGAAGCCTTTTTCTCCACCAAGCAAGAGGGCATGGGAATGGGCCTGAACCTATGCCGCAGCATCGTCGAGTCGCACCAGGGAAGGATGCAGGCGCAGAACCTCTACAATGGATCGGAGGTCACAGGCTGTCGGTTTTCCTTCTGGCTACCCCCGGCCGGGACTTCCGACGTCACTACAAATACCGTAGCGAACGAACAAACCCCAAGGACTGCTGCATGAGTTTGATACCGAAAAAGGGCACGGTTTACGTCGTCGACGACGACGAGGCGGTGCGCGATTCGCTGCAATGGCTGCTTGAGGGCAAAGACTACCGGGTACGCTGCTTCGATTCGGCCGAGACCTTTCTCTCGCGCTACGACCCGCGCGAGGTCGCCTGCCTGATCGTCGACATCCGCATGGTCGGAATGACCGGGCTGGAACTGCAAGACCGCCTGCTCGAGCGCAAATCGCCGCTGCCCATCGTCTTCATCACGGGCCACGGCGACGTCCCCATGGCCGTGAACACCATGAAGAAGGGCGCCCAGGACTTCATCCAGAAACCCTTCGACGAGGAGGAACTGGTCTCGCTGGTGGAACGCATGCTGGAACGCGCGCTCGACGCCTTCGCCGGCTACCAGCAGGCGGCAAGCCGCGACGCGCTGCTGTCCAAGCTCACGAGCCGCGAGACGCAGGTGCTCGAACGCATCGTCGCGGGCCGTCTGAACAAGCAGATCGCGGACGACCTGGGAATCAGCATCAAGACGGTGGAAGCGCACCGCGCGAACATCATGGAAAAGCTCAACGCCAACACCGTGGCCGACCTGCTCAAGATCGCGCTGGGGCAGAACGCGGTCAAAAGCTGACGGCCTCAGCCATGGCGCCTCGGACGCGCAGCAAACACCCATGGACGGTCTGATGGCGTGCGGCGCGAGGTCCCAGAGAGCGCGCGCAGGTTTTCCATCCTTATTTTCAGCATGACAGCCCAACGCATCGACGGCAACGCCCTTTCCCGGCAACTGCGCAGCGCGCTGGCACGGCGCGCCGCGCAGCTTGCGGCGCACGGCCAGCAGCCTGCTCTGGCCGTGATCCTGGTGGGCGAAGACCCGGCCTCTGCGGTCTACGTGCGCAACAAGGTCCGGGCCTGCCAGGACAACGGACTGCGTTCGATCCTTGAAAAATACGACGCCAGCCTGGGCGAGGCCGCGCTGCTCGAACGCATCGCAGCGCTGAATGCCGACCCCGGCGTGCACGGCATCCTGGTGCAGATGCCGCTGCCCGGGCACATCGATCCGCACAGGGTCATCGAGGCGATTTCTCCGGCCAAGGACGTGGACGGTTACTCCGCGCTCTGCGCCGGTGCGCTGATGACCGGCCTCGAAGGGTTTCGCCCTTGCACACCCTGCGGCTGCATGAAGCTCATCGAGTCCACCGGCCAACCGCTCGCGGGCCGGCACGCCGTCGTCATCGGGCGCAGCAACACCGTCGGCAAACCCCTGGCGCTGTTGCTGCTCCAGGCCAACGCCACCGTCACGCTCACGCACAGCGCAACGCCCGATCTGGGCCACCACACGCGCCAGGCGGACGTCGTCGTCGCCGCCGTGGGACGGGCCAACACCTTGACGGCCGACATGGTGAAACCGGGCGCCATCGTCATCGACGTAGGAATCAACCGCAGGGTCGATGGCCGGCTCTGCGGCGACGTGGACTTTGACCGCGTCCAAGAGGTCGCCGGCTGGATTACCCCTGTCCCGGGTGGGGTTGGCCCCATGACCATTACCATGCTGCTGGAAAACACCATCCAGGCCGCCGAGCGCCGCGCCGCCGCCCTCCTCCCTTCCTCCTGAATGCATCCGACTTCGCATGAGCAACCCCCTTCTTGATTTCTCCGGACTCCCCGCATTCGACCGCATCCGGCCGCAGCACGTCGAACCCGCGATGGACCTGCTTCTGGAGCGCGCGAACCAGGCGCTGGAGCGCGTCACGGCGGCCGATTTCCCGGCGCGCTGGGACGCCATCGCGCAGGTTCTGGACGTGGCGACGGAACAGCTGCTGCTCGCCTGGGGCGCCGTCGAGCACCTCAACAGCGTGGCGGATACGCCGCCATTGCGCGCCGCCTACAACGCGGCCCTGCCGCGCGTGACGGAGTTCTGGAGCCGCCTGGGCGCCGACACGCGTCTGTACCTGAAGTACCAGGCCATCGACCCCGCGGCGCTGTCGTCCGAACAACGCCAGGCGCATGCCAACGCGCTGCGCAACTTCGTGCTCGGCGGCGCGCAGCTGCACGCCGAGGACAAGGAACGCTTTGCCCGAATCCAGGAACGCGAGGCCGAGCTGAGCCAGAAGTTCAGCGAGAACGCGCTCGACGCAACCGACGCCTTTGCCTGCTACGTCACGGCCGAGGAACTCGACGGCGTCCCCGCCGACGTGCAGCAAGCGGCCCGGGCGGCGGCGCAGGCCGAGGGCCGGGAGGGCTGCAAGCTCACGCTGAAGATGCCCTGCTACCTGCCCGTGATGCAATTTGCCGCGCGCCGGGAACTGCGCGAGGCGCTCTACCGCGCGCACGCCACGCGCGCCTCCGACCAGGCCGAAGGCGACTCCCGGAAATTCGACAACACCGCGCTCATCGGCGAGATCCTCGCGCTGCGCCGCGAGGAAGCCCGATTGCTCGGCTACGCGAATTTCGGCGAACTGTCCATGGTGCCCAAGATGGCGCAATCGCCCGCCGAGGTGATCCGCTTCTTGCGCGATCTGGCGCGCCGTGCGCGCCCCCATGCGCAAAAGGACCTCGCCGACCTGCGCGCGTTTGCGGCCGCGCATCTGGGCCTGAACGATCCGCAGGCCTGGGACTGGTACTACATCGCCGAAAAACTCAAGCAATCGCGGTACGCGTTCAGCGAGCAGGAACTCAGGGAATACTTCACGGCGCCCAAAGTGCTCGCGGGCCTGTTCCGGATCGTCGAGACGCTGTTCGAGGTCTCCATCCGCCGCGACAGCGCCCCCGCATGGGACGCTGCCGTCGAGTTCTACCGCATCGAACGCGACGGCCAACTGCTCGGCCAGTTCTATCTGGACCAACCCGCGCGCACGGGAAAACGGGGCGGCGCCTGGGCGGACGTTGTGCGCACCCGCTGGCTGCGCCCCGACACCGGCGCGCTGCAAACGCCGGTGGCGCACTTGGTGTGCAATTTCGCCGCCGGGGTGGATGGCAGGCCACCGCTGCTGACGCACGACGACGTCATCACCCTGTTCCACGAATTTGGTCATGGACTGCAACAGATGCTGACGCAGGTGAACGAACGCGATGTGTCCGGCATCTTCGGCGTGGAATGGGACGCGGTGGAACTGCCCAGCCAGTTCATGGAAAACTTCTGCTGGCAGTGGAGCGTGCTCGAGCACATGACCGCGCACGTGGACACGGGCGCGCCGCTGCCGCGCGCGCTGTTCGACAGGATGCTTGCGGCCAGGAATTTCCAGAGCGGAATGCAGACCCTGCGCCAGATTGAATTTGCGCTGTTCGACATGCTGCTGCACACCGAACACGACCCGACCCAGGACTGCATGCCCTTGCTCGCGCAGGTGCGCGACGAAGTCTGCGTGCTCGCGCCGCCGCCCTTCAGCCGGCCCGTGCACACGTTCAGTCACATCTTTGCCGGCGGCTACGCCGCAGGCTACTACAGTTATAAATGGGCCGAGGTGCTGAGCGCCGACGCCTACGCCGCTTTCGAAGAAACCGCGGACAGCGATGGCCGACCCAGCGTCGAAACGGGCCGGCGCTACCGCCAGGCGATTCTGGAGACGGGCGGCAGCCGCCCCGCGATGGAATCCTTCAAGGCCTTCCGGGGCCGCGAACCCCGCCTGGATGCGCTGCTGCGCCACCAGGGAATGGCCGAGGAAGGGGTGGGCGCCTGAACCCTGAACCCGCGGCCCCGAACGCATTGCGTACCGCCCGCCCCACGCACTGAAATATATGAGGAGCATGATCATGCACGGACCCCTGTTCACCCCCCCCTTCCTGGCTCCCTGGCTGATGGTTTTGGCCTGCGCCAGCGCCCAGGCGCAGGGCGTCTACCGCATCGTCGGGCCGGACGGCAAGGTGACTTTCTCGGACCGCCCTGCGGCAGATGCCCCCGCGCAGCAGACCATGCGCAGCCTCGCGCCCGCCGACGCCGACCCGTCTGCCAACGCTGCACTGCCCTACGAGCTGCGCCAAATCAGCACCCGCTTTCCCGTGACGCTCTACACCGGAAGCGATTGCACGCCGTGCGACGGCGCGCGCAATATTCTGCTCACACGCGGCGTGCCATTCACCGAGCGCACCGTATCCAGCAACGAAGACATCGAGGCGCTCCAGCGCCTGAGCGGAAGCACCAACCTGCCCTTTGGCACGATTGGCGGGCAGCGCCTGGCGGGCTTCTCTGACGGGGACTGGACGCAGTACCTGGACGCCGCAGGCTACCCCAAGCAATCGCAGCTGCCGGGCAACTACCGCCGGCCCACGCCAAGCCCGCTCGTCGCCGCGAAGCCGGTGGAGCCGGCGTCGGCGGCGGCCAAACCGCCCGCGCAAAGCGCACGCAAAGAGCAGCGCACGCCCCCTCCCGTGAACGAGGCCCCCACGACGCCCAGCAATCCCGCGGGAATCCGGTTCTGAGTCCGGAATCGGGCTTGGCTGGCAAGGTGGATGCCCGACCCGTACCGGCCAGCACGCGCGCATGCAGTTCTTCACACCCCCCCACGAGCATTTCTTCCGTCCGCTCACGCATGACAACCGCGAACTGTGCGCGGCGGTGCTGCGGCAATTGCACGAACGGGTGCACGGCGCGAACGCGGACTACGCCGAAGCGCTGACACGGGACGTGGTGCTCGGGGTGGTCCTGCGCGCACTGGCCGATCCCGCCCTGCGCGCGCTGGCTTTCGACGCCGGACGATCGGTTCCGGCCGAAGAGGAACGCAGCTACGCCAGCGAACTGCTGCGCAAGCTCAGGGAGCACGGCTGGCTGGAAGACTATCGCGACCCGATCGACCTGCGGCCGACGCTCAAGCTCAGCCGCGCGGGAAAGGCTTTCAGCGAAACCTTTGCCCGACTGGACGATTCGCGCACCAAGACGCGCCAGCGCAATATGCGCTCGGCGCGCAAGGCGCTGCTCGCCTTTCTGGATGCCCACGACGCCGACGAATTGCTCGACGCCCATGAATTCGCCAGCCGGGTGGTGCAGGACCTGCAGGACGACGTCGAGTATTTCCGCCAGCTGATCCAGAGCCTCACGCGCGAGGCCCTGGCGCAGAAGGTGGCCTGGAGCGAGTTCAACGAGTTCGTCGAAAAGCGCTTCGCCCGCGAATACGCGGTGCGCCTGGTGGCCGACTCCGCCGAGCGGCACCGCGGAAAAATCACCGAGACGCTGGACGAGGTCCGCGCGCTCGCCGAGGACCTGCGCGCGCAGGTGGACGGCCATCTGTTGCAGCGCGCGCCCTGGCTGGAGCAGGAGGCGCAGGGCCGCAGCCCCATGCTGTGGCTGAGCGACCGCATCGAGAGCATGGTGCACGCGGCGTGCAGCCTGAAGCTGCCGATGCTCCGCTCGGAAATGAACAACTACGTGCGGCGCTTCACCAGCCTGCTGCGCCAGGCGCTGTCGCTGGACTACGGCGCCGAATCCGCGCTGGGCCGCAGCATGGCCTGGCTCAAGGACCGCCCCGCGGCGCAGCGCGAACTGCTGCTCGACGCGCTCGCCGCGCGCCTGGCCACCTGCGAAGTCCGTCTGCCTGGGGGCCTGCTGCGCTGGACGGTGCGCGACCGCGAGGCGCCCGTGGCCGAACCGTCTCCCCTGGTGGTGGACGCCGCAAGCCGCCTGGACGCGGCCCTGCGCCGCGCCGAGGCCGAGGCCTTTGCCTTCAGCGACCAGGACGTGCTGCAAGGCCTTCTGCCCCGCCTCGCGCAGGGCCCGCTCCGGCTGGCCGCACTGCCGGTGGCGACCGCGGAGGACGTCGTGCGCGTGCTGCACGCCGTGGGCGCGGCGCGTTCGACCGAGGGCCGGCACCTGATGCGCGCGCGCAAGTGCGCCGATCGGCTGCGCAACGCTTTTTTCGAGTCCGACGACTACGAACTCGACGCCGCAGTGCAAACCCCCGTGCAGGCCGACGCGCCCGGGCACCGCTGACGGGCATGCTGCAATCGCTCTCCCAGTTCATCGAGCAGCGCCTGAGCACCGAGGGCTCGGGCAACGTCGAGCGAACCCGCTTCGCCGAGTTGGCCGGCCGCCTGCTGGCCAGCGGCGTGCTCTGGCGCGATCATTCGCGCCCCGAAGCCGCGCTGTACGACGACGCGCTGCAGTGCGAACAGCTGCTGCGCGAATGGTTCAACTGCATCGGCTTCGCGCTCGTGCACGACGCCGACGCGCGCCTGCTGCGCCTGTATCCCCCCGGTGAGCGCGGCGCAGAGGAAGAGGAGGACGGAGTCCGCAAGCTGCGCGCCCGCCTGTCGCGCGATTTCGTGGCCGCGGTGATCGCGCTGCGCTTTCTCTACACCGAGGCGCTCACCGGGCGCCGGCCACTGGTCGACGAACGCCTGGCGATCAGCCTCGAAGAGCTGTCGCAGACCGTGGTCTCGCTGCTCGCGCACCGCCTTCCTGCGTCCGCCAGCGAACGCCAGGCGCTGCTGCGCGAGCTGCGCAAGCACCGGGTGCTGCATTTCATCGAAGGCGCCGACGCAGGCGACATGCAGATGGGCTTGGCCGTGCTGCGGCCCGTGATGAGCTTCGTCAGCGACGAGGCGCTGGAGGACGCGCTGCGCCTGGCCGGGAACAAGGCGCCCGCCGCCTCTGCCCCCGCAGCGCAGGAGAGCCGCGCTCCATGAGGATCGCCAAGCTGCTCACCTGGCACTGGGGTTCGCTTGAGGACCGCGAGTGGATCTTCGCCGACACGGTGCTGCTCACGGGCGAATCGGGCTCGGGAAAGTCCACGCTGCTGGACGCCATCCAGACCGTGCTGACCGCCGCCCACCAGCACTTGGTGCAGTTCAACATCGGCCAGGACGAATCCACGCAGAGCCGGCGTGGCGCCAAGGAGCCGCGCACCCTGGCCGCGTATGCGTTGGGCCAGCAGGCCGACGGCGTGTTCCTGCGCGCGCGCTCGACGAGCTACGCCGGCATCGTGTTCGAGGCATCCGGGAGCGCTGGCGAACAGGCCCCGCCGTTCACGGCACTCGTCGGTGTCGAGGCCGTCGAGGATGGGCTGCGCGCCGTGCTCCAGGGGACGCCCCAGTTCCTCATCGTCCGCCGGGCGCTGTCCCTGGAGCACCTGGCCCGACGCAGCGGCGAGGCGCTCACGCGCTCGCCGCTGCCGCTCAGAGAACTCTACGTGCAGTTGCAGCACCGCCTGCAGGCCGCGACGGACACCGTGGTGCAGCGCTTTCCGGACAAGGGCAGCTACCTGCAGCACCTCTACGGCGCGCTCATGGGAAAGACTGCGGTGGGCGAGAACGACGCCGTGCGCGCCGCCAAGTCCATCGTCAGGGCCATGGCTTACAAGGAACTGGGCGACGTCAACGATCTGGTCCGCGACGAGATTCTGGAGCCGCACGACTTCAGCCGCGACCTGGACAAGATGCGCGAGCTGATGCGTTCGATCGCAGCGCTCAAGGCCGAGGCCGATCGGCTGGTGCTGAATCTGCAACGCCTGGACGCTGCCGCAGAAAGCGCGCACAGCGCGCTCGACGAGACGCGCCGTTTCGTCCTCAGCACCATTGCCCACGCCTTGCGCGCGCGCAGCGATACCCGGAGCGAACTGGCCTCGGTGCAGCGCCAGATTGCCGTGCAGGACAAACGGCAAGCGCAGTTGCAGGAGAAGCTGGCGTCTCTGGAGGCGCAGGAAACGCAGTTGCGCGAGCAGCTGAAGCTGGTCGAAAAGCGCCTGGAAGACAGCGACGTGGCGCGCGAGAAGGCCATGCTGGACAACCAGATCCAGTTGCAGGCCGACCAGTTCCGCCTGCACTGGGCGCGCGTGCAAGAGGCGGCACGCGGAATCGGCGGCATGGCAGAGCAGCTCGAACAGCTGCTGGCGCTGGACCTGTCCGCCGTGCCGGCGCTGGCCGCTGCCGTGGAACTTCTGCGCCCGGCGGCCACGGCCGTGCTCGGGCCCTGGCCGGTGATGGCCAGGGCCTACGCGCGCGAAGCCCGACTCGACGTCGAACTGCCCGCCTTGGAACTGGAAACCTTCGATGCGCACCTGGCCAGCTTGCAGCGCAGCGTCCACGAAGGCGAAGGGTCGGTACAAGGCGCCGTGGTGCAGGCGCTGGCCGACGTGGGGATGCGCCTGCAATCGATCGCCGACGACGCCGGGCAGCTCGACGCCGAACTGCGCGTGCTGCAAGCGGGGCGCGGCCTGGGGTTGCCCGCAGCGCGCGAGGCCACGGCCGCCGTGGCGCTGATCGAGCAGGAACTGCCGCAGGCCCACCCGCACCTGCTCGCGCAGTTGGTCGAGCCGCGTCCCGGTACGCGCTGGCAAAACGCCATCGAGGGCTACATGGGGGGCGACCGCTTTGCGCTCATCGTCGAGGCCGGATTCGAGGCGCGCTGCGCGCGCCTGGTCAGGCAGCGCTACCCCGTGCGCTCGCCCAAGGTCGTGCAGGGGCGCAAGGCCATGGAAGACACCGAGGGCCGGCAGCTCGAGGCGCGCGCGGTGCTGCACGAGCTGGTGTGCGAGCACCCCGTGGCCAACGCCTTCCTGATGGCGCAGTACGGGCGCGTGCGCAAGGTGGACAGCGAGGAAGAGTTGGCCCGCACGCCGCAGGGCCTGATGGAACAAGGGCTGGGCAGCCGTGGCTACGGCATGTTCGCCTGCCGGGCGCGCGACGACGAACTGAGCCTTGGCGCAGCCGCCCGCGAGCGGCGCAGGCAGTGGTGCGAGGATGAGTTGGCGCGGCTCGCGCGCGCGACCCAGGACCTCAAGGCACTGCGCCAATCCCTCCATGCCATCGCCCGCATGTTCCACGGGGCAGCGTTCACGCCACTCGCGCCCCTGCTGCTCGCGGTGCTCGAAAGCCAGGTGCAGCACGCCAACGCCGAACAGGCGCTGAAGGCACTGGACCTGTCGTCGATCGACGAGTTGCTCGCAGAGCAGGCCCATCTGAAGCAGCGCATCGAAGCCGTCAGAGTCCAGCACAGCGAAGAGCGCGAGCAAGTCGGCGCGGGCAAATCGGCGTTGGGCGGCCTGCGCCGGCGCGAGGCCGAACTCGGGGCCCGCCTGCCCGAACTCGACAGTGCCTGCAGCAACGCCAGCGTCTGGGCGTCCCGCTTTGCCCGCGCCGTTCCCGAACTGGCCACGCAGGCGCAGTTGCTCGCGCAGGCCGAGGGCATGGCCGAGGACGCCGAAATCACCCTCGACGCCCTGCGCCACCGCGCCCTGGCCCTGCGCGAGAACCTGCCGCGCACGCTGCGCGAGTTGGCGCAGGCCGTAGGAAGCTACCTCTCGGGCGCACGCGACGACGCCGAGCGCTTCGCCTGGACCGACCCGCCACGCAGCGTCGATCGTCTGGACGAACTGCTGCCCCTGGTTGCGCAGACCCAGCGCGCCATCGCCGAGCAGACGCAGCGCCAGCGCGCCATCGGTCTGGCCGAGAACGCCAAATCGCTGCACGAAGCCGAGGCCAGCTTCAACCATGTCTTCACCAGCAGTTTCTGCTTCAAGCTGCGCGACGACGTGAAGCAGGGCGCCGTCACGCTGCAACGGCTCAATCGCTACCTGCAAGACATCCGATTCGGCAACGACAGCTTCAAGCTCGAATGGAGCTGGATCCCCCGCATGCAGAAGGTCTACGAATTCTTCGAGGCGGTCGAGGGCGTCGTCGAAGGGCTGGAGCGCGAACGCGGATCGATCTTCGCGGCGCCGCAGCTGAGCGACGAACAGCGCGCCAGCGCCGAGGACATCCGCCGGCTGCTGCTGGCCAACGACCAGGGCGCGAGCGAACGCGCGCTCAGGGAACTGGCCGACTACCGCAACTACCGGCGCTACGACATCGTGCGCAGCAGCCCGGTCGGGCAGACCCGGCTGTCCACCTGGGGAACCGGATCGGGCGGCGAACTGGAGACGCCGTTCTACGTCGTGCGCTCGGCCGTGCTCGCGCACGCCTTGGGGCATTTCGGCCGCGAGCGGCGCGAGGCCCCCGCGCTGCGGCTGATGCTCAGCGACGAAGCCTTCTCCAAGATGGACGAATCGCGTTCGCGCAGCGTGCTGCGCTTTCTGTCGCAGACGCTGGGCCTGCAACTCGTGGTCGCCATGCCCACCTCCAAGTCGGGCGCCGTGAAACCCGAGTTCGACAAGGAGTTCACCTTCTCCAAGGTCATGGCCCGCCGCGATGGGCGGGAACTATTCATCAGCGAGGCACAGGAGAAGACGCTCAACCGGCAGGCACTGGCCCAGCTGTGGGACGCCCACGCCGCGCAGGCACGCGAGGCCGCGCGGGCCGTGCACGCAGCGCAGCACCAGGCCCCCGGGGACATGCCGCCAGAGGCGGCGCCGGACACGCAGGCCACGGGCTGACCCCTGACCCCATGCCCTTGCCTGCCCACCCCTTCCTGCAACGGCTCGCGAAGGCCTTGCTGCAAAGGGCCGAGCGCTCGGGCAGCCCCGCACGGGTGCGCCTGCCGCTGGATCGCCGATGCGCACCCGAGCTGTACGCGCAAACCGACGCGGAGCAACTGCAACGGTGGCTGATGCTGCTCGACGATCTGTGTGCCACCGGCTGGGTGGCGCTGCTGCTGAACCCGCCGCGGGATTTCGCCGCGTTCACCGAGCGCAACCCGCGGCTCGAACTGCGCGATTTCGATGCGCTCGCCGCCTGGGCCGGCTACCGGCCGCAGGCCCTGCGCTGGCAAAGGCAGTGGCTGGAACACTTGGCCGCGCATTGGGCCGCGCCCGGGTCGCTCGTCCCATGCGAGCCACAGGCCGTGCTCGACTACCTGGCCCGCAGCCCGCTGGCCTGCGTCGAGGATTTGCCGTTGGCGGAAGCGACGCGCAGCCTCGACGCCTTGCGCGCGCTGTGCCTGTCCGGCAGGACACTCCCGCTGCGCGAGGCCTCGGCGCAGGTCTTCCAGGGGCGCTCCAAGGTGCTGGACAGTCGGGAGGAACTGCTGCGCTTGATGGGCGCGGCGCCTGGACAGTTCCAGGAAGCGCCGATCCAGCTTCTCGTGGCACTGCCCGACGTGGACCGCCCCTTCGGCGAGGTGCTGTTCATCGAGAACCTGGTCACCTTCGAGCGCATGGCCGAGCGGCGCGCTCCGGCATGGGCCGCCAGCCTGCTCGTCTACGCCGCAGGGTTCAAGGGCAGCGCCAGGCGTCTGCGTTCGCGCGCAGGCTGCAGGCCGTACGTGCGCACGCCGACCGCAGCCACGGCAACCACGGCGGGCGTCCAGCAGGTCGAGGAATGGCTGTTCGCCGACGCCGCCCGGCCCGTGCGCTTCTTCGGCGACCTCGACTACGCCGGCATGCAGATCCTGGCCAGCCTGCGCGACGTGTTCCCGCACGCGCAGGCCTGGGCGCAGGGCTACGGCGCATTGGCCGGGTTGCTCGAGCGCGGCGGCGGCCACCTGCCGGCGCACGCCGGAAAGGAATTGCAGACCGACCCCGGGCAGACCGGCTGCTGCCACGCCGACGCGTACCTCCTGCCGCTGATGCGCCGGCATGGCCGCTTCATCGACCAGGAAGCCTTCGACCCCGATGCGGCGGCCTGAGCAAGGCGCCAGCAGACCCCGTGAAAAATACGATTTTTGTTTCTTTGTATTGCGCCAATGGGCCACATGAGAAAATCGGGTTATCGTGGCGGCCCAAGAAAACGCCTGCAAAGAGAGCTCCGCCCCCCAAGATCCAAGATCGGCCCCAAAACCAATAAACACGCGGCAATCCGACCCCGCTCCGGGGAACCAGTACGATCCCACCATGCCAAGCTACAACGCTCCCTTTGAAATCCACGTCCACGGACAGGTCCCCCTGCGCGCCGATGCGAGTCTCGACCAGATCCAGGATGCGCTCAAACCCCTGTGGCAGTACGCCGGAGCCCGCTCGCTGGCCGACGGCGCCGCCAGTGCCTACGAGGAAGAGCCCGGCATCCGGTTCGACTCCCAGGAACACCTGCTGCAGATCTGCTGGACGGTGCGCGGCGACGAAGACTTTCGCCAGTCGCTCGATGAGATGTGCATGGCCCTCAACGAGTTGGCCGAGCAGGGCGCAGCCATCGAGGTCACGTTCTACGACGCCGATTTCGATGAAGACGACGACGACGCCGATGAGGACGACGACGTCGAATCGCGTGATGACTTCATCATGCTGTTCGTCGGCCCCACGCCTGCGGCCATCATGCAGGTGCAGCGTGATCTGCTGGTGCAGGACGTGGTGAACATGATGGAGCGCCACTTTGACGGCGCCGAACTGGGCGGCGTGGTGGCCGAGATCGACAAGCTGTTCAGTCAGCGGTTTGACGAGTTGACAAACTCGCTCGAGATCGGTAAGTCGCCGCGCGGCTCCGGCGGTTCCGGAACCGGCCATGGTGGCGCAGGGGGACGCCGCCCGCGCCATCTGCACTGATGCACTGAACGCGCCGGCCGCCCCGGAGAAGGGGAATCAGGGCACGCAGACCGTTTCGCAGCAGCTGGCAGGAAAGTCCAGCCAGCGCTGCGCCGCAGCCTGCAACGCATGCGCCGGGCCGGTGCTCAGCAGGCGCATGGGGGGGACGTCTGCGCAGGCGTCCTTTTCCTGAGCTGCCTGGCCACTGCCCGCCCCGCCCGGCGGTGGATGCAGCAGGCCCGCAGCCTCCAGCAATTTCCCGGTCTGGCGTGCCACGGGCGCGCCGGCCTCGACGAAGCGCACGTCGGGCCCGAGCAGTGCCCGCAGCTCATGGGCCGCGAAGATGTAGTGCGTGCAGCCCAGCACCAGGGTGTCGATCTGCCCGGGGGCCTTGCCGAAGGCTGGCATGGCGTGGATGTAGCGCGCGCACAGGGCGCCGGTCCCGCTGGATTCAGCGGCCGCGTCCGGTGGCTGAACTACGCTGCGCTCGATGGCATGGGCCAAGCCGTCGCATGGTTGCAGAACGAAGTGCGCCTGGTCGGCAAGCGACGCGAGCAGCCTGCGGAACTTGGCGCTGCCGAGCGTTCCCCGGGTGCCGATGACGCCCACATGGCCCGTGCGCGTGAGCGCGATTGCGGGTTTCACCGCGGGCTCCAGGCCGACCAGCGGCAGGTCCGGGTGCATGCTGCGCATTTCATGGATCGCCGCCGCCGTGGCGGTATTGCAGGCGACCACCAGCGCCTTGACGTGCTGGCGTTCGCGCAGGTAGTGCGCGATGGCATGCACGCGCGCGCTCACGTAGGCATCACCCCGCTCGCCGTAAGGTGCGTTGGCGCTATCGGCCAAGTAAACGAAGCGTTCGTGCGGCAGGGCGGCGCGCAACGCCCGCAGCACGCTCAGACCACCCACGCCGCTGTCGAACACGCCAATCGGTTGCAGGGGCGAAGCCGCGCGGGGCTGCGCGGGGGTGACGAATGCCGGGTTCAAGCGATCGGGCAAGCTTGCACGCAGTTTCGTCACCCGCCAGCGCAGCGTTTTCTTGCTTATTTGGTGGCGCTGGCCGCGGCCTTGGGGGACGCAGCCTTTTTCTTGGAGGCCTTTTCATCCGCCTTGGCGCCCGCGGGTTTGGCGTCCTTTGCGTCAGCCTTGAACTTCTTGCCGTTCACGGTCAGGCCCTCGTCAGAGAACTTGGCGGCGGTCTTTCCCCCGACGCCGCCCACGCGCTTGACGAAATCGCCCCAGTCCTTGAACTCGCCGCTCTTGCGTTCCTCGACGATCTTTTCCGAGAGGCTCGGACCGATTCCCTTGATTCCCTCCAGTTCGGCTGCGGAAGATTTGTTCACGTCCGCTGCAGCAAACGCCGCGGCGGCGTACAGCATGGTGATGACGAGCAGTATCTTTTTCAACACGGTGGATTCCTTTCGCTTGGGTTGCAGATCACAAGTTCTGGCAACGGACCGGCCGTGTGCTCACGTCACCGGCCACCCTGCCAGTATTGCGCGGGAGCATGGCGCAGCGGCGGGTCGGGTGGCAAACCGGACACTGCCCGGTCGGCAGGGAACTGAGGCTGACGCATCGACCTTCAGTTGTCCAGGCTCCGGCGGGCATTGTAGCGACCCTGCGTGCGGCACGGGGGTCGGCTGCGTGCATGAGGCGACAACTACCTTGGCGTGCACCGCCTTGGCGCGGCCCCGGTGGGTGTTCTGACCATGCGCGCGCAGCACCCGCGCGAAGCTGGACTCGCTGGCCAGGTAGACGCCTTCGTCGGCGAGCATGGGCACGATGCGTGCCGGGGGCATGTCTGCAAAGCGCGGTTCGTTGGCCACGGCCAGCAGTTGGGCCCGCTCGTGCGGGCTCAAGGCATGGCTGGGCAGGGGGCGCACGGCTTGCGGGCGGCCGTCGCCTGCCGTCAGCCCTGCGTGGGCCTGCCAGCGCTGCAGGGTGCGCAGATCAATGCCGGCAGTCTTGCAGGCCAGGCGCAGCCTCGCGCCTGCGGTATGCGCTGTGTGGATGGACTGGGCCATGGCTTGGCGATCTTCGAGGCTGATCATGCGGCCTCGCCCTTGTTGAAGATCGCCTCGACTTTTTTTGACAACACCAGCAGGGTTGCCGTCTCGGCCAGCGCACGGTCTTTGCGCAGCAGATCGCGTTCGAGCTCCTTGATGCGCCTGGCAGCAGCACGCGTTGTCTGTGGGCTGGCGCGCAGATCTTGGGGATCCGTCAGTGCCGTAGTGCAACTGGCATACCACTTGTCCAATTCGCTGGGGTACACGCCGTACTCGCGGCACCAGGCGCTCTTGCTGACTTCGTTCATCGCCGCCGTGGTGATCACCGCCTCCAGACGAGCGGGCGCAGTCCAGTCCCGCCCTCGGGCGGGGCTGGACTGCGCATCTTTGCGCCAACGATCCAGCGTTTGCGCTGCAACGCCAACTTCCTGCGCAACCGCTTGCAGTGTTGCGCTGTGTGGCGGCAGCAGTCTTGCCACCACCTTGTCCTTGAATGTTTGTCCGTATCGAGCCATTTTTGTCCTTCATCGCCGCCCCCAGTTTTTGGTTCTATGGAGGCGACAACTATTCTGACGCAGGGGGTGGCTTCGACCAAGCATCAAGTTCGCGAACACATTTATATTTCGTTTTTCTAGATTCCGCTGCGGGATCTGAGAGATCTGAGGGATACCGGATTTTAATATCCTGACTTCCGGGAGGACGATGGATATATAGCGTAGGCAAGTTTTTGTTTGCGGATATAAATAATGCAGCGACACTACCATCGGGTAGTATTTTTTTATCATTTGAACCAGCAGTTTTTGGAAGCAAATCAAAATTTGTCATTGCACGGACTCCTCTGCATAGAGATCAGCAGTCATTCCGATCGCACTTCTGCCATCAATCGTTCGCGCACCGTCAAGCACAGCAAAAAACCCAACAGTGTCGCACGCACTGCGGTCAGTTGATTGGATTCATATCATCCGGATCGATAACAATATGCCCGAGTTCAGAAATAATTTTTACGATCATTGGCAATAGCGTCGGTTCGGCATCGATTGGCAGATGTATCCAAGCCAAGGGTCTACCCTCCATGTATTCAAGAAAATTTGCTGCCGACTCCTTGGATTGCATACTATCAGGCAGTCCGCGACTCAAACAAAACTCCTTGAATGAATCTTCTGTTAGATCGCCAGATTGAATGGTCCATTCCAAAATCTTGCAGTGCCTTTCGTTTGGAATTTCGCTTAGACCAATAAACACATCCCTTGGAACTCCTTTCGCCCACAGTTTTTGCTGCAGCACATCTTTTCCATACTCAGGATCCAGCAAATGTCCCGGCTTCGACCAAGCCTCAAGCTCACGAACATATTTCATTTTTCTCAGCCTCACGGGAGATAGCAAATCCAGCGATTACTTCCATTTCTTTCATCCTTTTCATGACGGCCCCGAATAGAGCCTTTTTTTCCATGCGTCAGTTGATTGGAGTCATGTTATCCGGATCAATGACGATATGTCCGAGTTCAGAAATGATTTTTACGATCAATGGCAATAGCGTCGGTTCGGCATCAATTGGCAGATGTATCCAAGCCAATGGTCTACCCCGCATGTATTCAAGAAACTTCGCTGCCGACTCCTTGGATTGCAAGTTGTCAGGTAGCCCGTGGATCAAACAGAATTCCTTGAATGAATCTTCTGTTAACCTACCAGATTGAATGTTTAAATTTAAAATCTCGCAGTGCGTTTCGCTTGGAATTTCGCTTAAACCAATAAATACATCCCTTGGAACTACTTTTTCCCACAATTTCTGCTGCAGCACATCTTTTCCGTACTCAGGATCCAGCAAATGTCCTGGCTTTTACCAAGCATCAAGTTCACGAACGTATTTCATTTTTCTTAGCCTCACGAGAGATAGCGGATCGAGTAATTACTTCCATTTCTTTCATTCTTCTCACGGTGGCCCCGGATGGAGCCTTTTTTCCATTCGTCAGTTTATTGAAGTCATGTCATCCGGGTCAATAACAATATGTCCAAGCTCAGAGATAATTTTTACGATCATTGGCAATAGCGTCGGTTCAGCATCGATTGGCAGATGTATCCAAGCCAAGGCTCTACCCTCCATGTATTCAAGAAAATTTGCTGCCGACTCCTTGGATTGCATACTATCAGGCAGTCCGCGGCTCAAACAAAACTCCTTGAATGAATCTTCTGTTAGCTCGCCAGATTGAATGCTCCATTCCAAAATCTCGCAGTGCCTTTCGCTTGGAATTTTGCTTAACCCAATAAACACATCCTTTGGAACTCCTTTCGCCCACAGTTTTTGCTGCAGCACATCTTTTCCATACTCAGGATCCAGCAAATACCCCGGCTTCGACCAAGCCTCAAGCTCACGAACATATTTCATTTTCTAGCCTTATGGAAGATAGCGGATTTTGATGTTCTAACTTCCGTAAGGACGATTGATGTGTAGCGTTTTCAAGCCCATGACTGACTGATCATGCACTGCTCAGGTTTCGGTATTTTCATCCAGTAACACAGATTCTGCAACGACCTCAAGGCAACCGAAGCTATCGACATATATCATAAAATGACGCATGACCCAGTAGTCGCGCTTATCAGGGGTCGCCGCAGCGCGCAGTTCATCAACCCAGTCTGACCCCTGGATTTCGCACACCGTGTCATACGCGTCCTCAATGTGCCAGACGGTGCAGTAGATCTCCTCGCGTTTGCGGAATGCCCGTGGCTTGATGAATAGAACCCCAAAGCTCCGATTTATCGGGTCGTCATCGCAAACCATGGAGAGAAGCAGACCTCTGCTTTCGTCAACCAAAATAGGATCTCCAATGGCTGAGGTAGAGGCACAGGGCAAAGAGAAGATTGTTTTCTTTTTCATCTGTTTCCTTTGGAACGACGTGCTGTTTCAAATGGACCACCAGGGTTGCGTGTCAGTTGGTCATTAAGCCGCCTCTCATAATCCACTATTCCGGTTTGATTGATCGCGTTCCATTCAGACCTGGCGATCCCTGCTGGTCCTTCGTCGTTTCGTGTGGAACACAACAACCTCATGTGCCCCCAACGGGCGCAAACGGGCTGACAGGCAGATGCTTGAGTTTGGACATGCGCAGGTAGGCGATGGTGATGAAGTTGTCGCTCGTTCGGAACCCACGGGCTGCGCGCTTGGCCTGCTGCAAGAGTCCGTTCATGGCCTCCACGTAGGCGTTGCTGCGATGCCCCAACATGCCGCGCACCACCGCAGCAAAGCGTTCCTTGAGGCTTCTGGCCAGCTTCTTGAACGGCTCCAGCCGGCATCTGAACGCCCAACTCAACCAAGCCCGCAGTTCAACACCCGCCTGCTGTACGCTGTTGTGCTCCTTGGCCCTCGCATACACCGCGCGCAACGCCATCTTCAACCGCCACGCCCGCGCGCTCTTGAGCACGGAACGCTGCAACCAATGCATTGCGTCGGTTTGCTTGGCGCTCCAGCCTTCGGGGTTGCGCCGCATCCCCCACATCAGTTGCTTGAGCGTCTTGTGCTCATCGTTGTCAACTGCCGACTCCAAGGCCACTCGCACCGCCGGGGCGTCCTGTGCCATCTCCGTGCGCCGCACCTGGTCCATCGCATCCATGGCCATCGCCACCACATGGAACCGGTCGTAGCTGATCTGCGCCTGCGGCAACGCCAACCCCACTCCCTTGGCGTAGGCCGCGCTCATGTCCATGCACACATGTTTGACCTGCTCGCTGTCGCCACCATGGGCCTTCAGATCGTCAACAAAATCGAGCACCGTCTTGTGATCGCGTCCCTCGGTGGCGAACAGCAGTCGTTTGGCATCGAGGTCATGCACGACGGTGATGTAGTTCTGCCCTCGGCGCACACTGGTCTCGTCGATGCCCACAATGCGTACATCCGTAAAACGCTCCTGGGCGCGGGCTTGCTCGACGTAAAACTCGATGCGCCGCCACAGTTGCTTGTCAGAACAGCGCAGCAATGTCGCCGTTTGGTTCACCGGCAAGTCACGACACAGGGCCAAGGCGAATGCTTCAAAGGCCACCGTGAAGCCCGAGCCTGGACGGGCCCAGGGCACCAGCATCTGCGTGGTCTTGCCACAGTCACTGCACGCGATGCGCGGCACCTCGCAATGCAGCCAGGTCTCGAACTGGAAGAAGTCCAGATGACGCCAAGAGCGGAGCAGCCGGTCATGAATGGGCTGTGCGGCAGCACCACAGGCCGGGCACGCCAGGCCAGCGCCTTGGCAGCCAATCTCGAAGTCGATCCGGCGGTCGGTGGTGTTGAGCTTGACGTTCTCGACAACCCACGGCGCTTGCAGCCCCAGCGCATTGGTGAACAGCGCTTCCATTTCAACACCCATCAGACACTCCCATGCTCAACATCAACTTGGTGGACCTGTGGACAGGCCCGAGGCGACCTGTCCTCCAGCATCCATTACCAGCGGCTATTGTGCATGTTGGTTTCCACACGAAACGACGAGGAGCCTCCCTGCTGCACTGAGCGCCTGAGCAGAACGCGTGTTCAAGATGATGGTCTTGCCATCTCGAACGATGTAGTCAATCGGAACTTCAGAGGGTTTCAGTGCACCCGAGCGAAGCGCCGCTGCTACATCATCAACGCTCTTGCCAGAAAAATTGCCGTGCTTACTGAACATCGCCCCATAGGTCTTTTGCGCGAATTGAGCATCGGCGCCTATTCCCTTTGCAGCAACCACGGTCCCCCGATAGGCCGCAATCCCTACCGCAGCCCCACCAGGAATCCCGGGCACTGCAATGGCCGCGCCGTCCAAAGCTATACCAGCAACATCCGTCGCCGCACCAGGCCAGTTGCCAACACTAATGTTATCTCTGAGGCTTTGAAAACCTAGGGTCAGACTAAAAGCATCCCATATTGTGTCAGCAAACTTGCCGTCGGGATCCACGTATTTGTTGGGATTATTGTTTGCATACGCATAGCGATTAAAGCTATGCGGCTGCTCTGGTACCAAATCCTTGGGGTCAATTCCGGTAAAACGCCCAGTCAAGGGCATATAGTAACGGGCCCCCATGTACGATAGCCCGGTCTGGGAATCGTATGGCTTGCCTGCAAACCACAGCTTGTTGCCAGCGCTGGTGGTGGTTTCCCGTTGCCGTTGCCCATAGGGCAAATAGCTTTCCTTCCAGACCAAGACACCGCTGGCATTGCTCGCCATCATGGGCGTGCCGGCAATGTCGTTGTGAAAATACGTAATGGTCGCCTGCGCCATTGCGTTGGCCCCAAGGGCCACAGAACCCAGCAGGAGAACTGCGCGGGCCAGAAAACGGTTCAGCATGCTGCGGGTCATTGCGTGGACTCCTTCTGGGCAACGCGCTTGCCGTTCAAATAGATGTACTGAATCAATTTCCCTGGGGATCCCGGGGTGTATTCGGCGAGCAAATTTCCGTGCGCTCCATGGAACTCATGGGTCTTGGTGACGCCTTGGGTGACACTGGTCCGCTTCTGATTCGCGTCGTACGCATACTGCACGCTGCTGGCGGGGGTCGCGCAATTGACGCACTTCAGATTGGGCACTGCGTCGTAGGTGAACGTTCGTCCCCCACCGCTGGCAATATTGCCCAGCGTATCGTACGTATAGGTGGCTGACAGCGTGCTTGGCACGGCACTCAGGCTGCTCAATCGGTTATTCGCATCGTACTGGTAGGTCAGCTGCGTCCCGGGGATGTTCTGTGCCGTGATGTTTCCAGAACCACTGGAAAAGATTTTCGCCGTTAATTTCACTTAACCCAATAAATACATCCCTTGGAACTCCTTTTTCCCACAATTTCTGCTGCAGCACATCTTTGCCGTACTCAGGATCCAACAAATGTCCCGACTTCGACCAAACATCAAACTCACGAACATATTTCATTTTTCCTGGCCTCACGGAAAGTAACGGTGACCCCAGATAGAGCCTTTTTTCTATGCGTCAGTTTATTGGAGTCATGTCATCCGGATCAATAACAATATGTCCAAACTCAGAGATAATTTTTACGATCATTGGCAATAGCGTCGGTTCAGCATCGATTGGTAGATGTATCCAAGCCAAGGCTCTACCCTCCAAATATTCAAGAAACTTTGCCGCCGACTCCTTGGATTGCATGCTGTCAGGTAGTCCGTGGCTCAAACAAAACTCCTTAAATGAATCTTCTGTTAGTTCACCAGATTGAATGGCTAACTTCAAATTCTCACAGTGCGTTTCCTCAGGAATTGCACTTAAGCCAAGAAAAACATCCTCTGGAATACCCTTTTTCCACATCGCCTGCTGTAACACTTTGCCCATCTCTTTATACACAAGCCCCCGAGCATAAGCTATGCTACCTATTTCATAGCGAAAGCACACAATGAACTGGGTAGCCACGGAATTCAAGAGCATGAACCTGGGGGACCCCAGACGCAAACAGCGTGCGATCCACCTGATCGAGAGCTTGAGCGCCAAGCCCACGGCCAGTATCCCCCAAGCCTGCGGCGATTGGGCCGACACCATCGGAGCCTACCGCTTCTTTGGCAATGAGGCGGTCCAGTGGGAAGCCATCCTGGCGCCGCACATCGAAAACTCGGTGGCCCGCATGGCGGCGCACGAGCATGTTTTGTGCATCCAGGACACCACCGAACTGAACTTCAATGGGCAAAAGGCCAAGGGGTTGGGGCCACTGAGCTACGAGGCCCAGCGCGGCATGTACCTGCACCCCACGTACGCCATCTCCACCTCGCGCGAGCCGCTGGGTGTGCTTGATGCGTGGATGTGGGCACGACAGCCGCGCCAGAGCGATGGTAGCCGTCCTGGCGTCAGCGAAAGCCTGCGCTGGATAGAGGGCTACGAACGACTGGCCGAGATGGCCCCGCAGTTGCCCAATACACGACTGGTCTACGTGGCCGACCGCGAGGCTGACATCATGGCCCTGATGGTGCGAGCACGTGACTTGGGCGAGCCAGTGGACTGGTTGCTGCGCAGCAAACACAACCGAGTTCTCGGAGAAGACGACAAACTGTGGAGCCGGGTGACGGCGGGTGATTCGCAGGGAGAGATTCGTTTCACCCTTGCCTCGCGCCAGGGGTCGCGCCCTCGTGAAGTGGTACAGCAAGTGTGGGCGCAAGCGCTGGAGTTGCCCGATGGCCACGGCGGGTTTGTGCAGGCCACATGCATCGTTGCCCGGGAGGAGCCGCTGGCGAATGGCGAAAAGCCCATCGAGTGGAGATTGCTGACGAACTTGCCCGTGGAGACCCTGGAGCAGGCCGCCCGGATGATCGACTGGTACCGGGCGCGCTGGGAGATCGAAATGTTCTTTCATGTGCTCAAGAACGGTTGCCGGATTGAAGCCTTGCAGTTGGGCAGTGTCAGCAAGATAGAACGCGCGGTGGTGTTGTACATGGTGGTGGCGTGGCGCATTGCCCGGCTGATGCGACTGGGGCGTAGTTGCCCGCAACTGGATGCGCAACTGATGTTCGAGCCCGACGAATGGAAAGCGGCGTACATCCTGAACAAGCAAGAGTTGCCCAAGGAGCCGCCCACGCTCAACGAGGTGGTGCGGCTGATTGCCAGGCTGGGGGGCTTTCTTGCGCGAAAGCGCGATGGTGAGCCCGGAGTCAAGACCATCTGGCTGGGAATGCAGCGCATTCTTGACTTTGCCGCTGGCATCAGGTTCTGTCGCGAGCTTCAGGCTCAGGGGAGCTGTGTATAACGAAATGCACTTTGCCGTACGCAGGATGCAGCAAATGTCCCGGCTTTGACCAAGCCTCAAGTTCACGAACGTATTTCATTTTCTCAGTCTCCCTTGGGATATCTAATCTTGATGTTCTTACTTCCGTAAGGACGATTGATATGCAGTGTTTTCAAACCCGTACTTATCGATGTATGCATACCAGCGACGTTAGCATCTGGCAATAACAGTGTCGCACGCACTGTGCTAGCAATCACGCTGCTCACGTGGGCGACCTCCGCATCTTGTGCAATAACGCCGTGTTCCATATGAAGCGGCATAGAGCCGTTGTGTTCCACACGAAACGACGAAGGGCCTGTATCAGTTGATTGGAGTCATATTATCCGGATCAATGACAATATGCCCGAGTTCAGAAATGATTTTTACGATCATTGGCAATAGCGTCGGTTCGGCATCAATTGGCAGATGTATCCAAGCCAATGGTCTACCCCGCATGTATTCAAGAAACTTTGCTGCCGACTCCTTGGAGTGCAAGCTGTCAGGCAGTTCGTGACTCAAACAGAACTTCTTGAATGAATCTTCTGTTAGCCTACCAGATTGAATGGCCAACTCCAAATTTTCGCAGTCTACTATACTGGGAATTTCACTTAGACCAAGAAACACATCCTTTGGAACTCCTTTTTCCCACAATTTCTGCTGCAGTATGTCTTTGCCATACTCAGGATCCAGCAAGTGTCCCGGCTTCGACCAAGCTTCAAGTTCACGAACATATTTCATTTTTTAACCTTACGGGATATAGCGGATTTTGATATTTTGACTTCCGCGAGGACGATTGATATGTAGTGTTTTCAAGCCTGTGCTTGTCGATGTATGTATACCAGCGACGCTGCCATCTGGTAATATTTTTTGACCGTTTGAGCCTACAGTTCCTGGCAGTGAACCGAAATCTTGCTCTGCAGTGGCAACACTGTTAGGTTTGGTGTAATTTCCCTTAGAATTATCCCCTTTGGAGTCAGTCTCTTTATCCAATCCACTAGTCACCCCATCAACAATCGTATCAGTTTCTCCTTTTGGAGTGTCTGCCTTTTCATTGAATACCCAGCCAGATGCTAGTTCAAGCACGTCTTTCGTACGTTGCATGAACTGAGTACCCGCGCGTGCCATTTGCGCCCGTTGCTCGGGCGTCATATGGGTTGTTGCAACTATGCCAGTAATTGCAACCCCAGCCACTACCACCGGAACGATAACGCTTGGAGATCTGCCGTCGAGATCAATATACTTATAAGGATTGTTGTTTGCATACGCATAGCGATTAAAGCTATGCGGCTGCTCTGGTACCAAATCCTTGGGGTCAATTCCGGTAAAACGCCCAGTCAAGGGCATATAGTAACGGGCCCCCATGTACGATAGCCCGGTCTGGGAATCGTATGGCTTGCCTGCAAACCACAGCTTGTTGCCAGCGCTGGTGGTGGTTTCCCGTTGCCGTTGCCCATAGGGCAAATAGCTTTCCTTCCAGACCAAAACACCGCTGGCATTGCTCGCCATCATGGGCGTGCCAGCAATGTCGTTGTGAAAATACGTAATGGTCGCCTGCGCCATGGCGTTGGCCCCAAGGGCCACAGAACCCAGCAGGAGAACTGCGCGGGCCAAGAAACGGTTCAGCATGCTGCGGGTCATTGCGTGGACTCCTTCTGGGCAACGCGCTTGCCGTTCAAATAGATGTACTGAATCAATTTCCCTGGGGATCCCGGGGTGTATTCGGAGAGCAAATTCCCGTGCGCTCCATGGAATTCATGGGTCTTGGTGATGCCTTGGGTGACACTGGTCCGCTTCTGATTCGCGTCGTACGCATACTGCACACTGCTGGCGGGGGTCGCGCAATTTACGCACTTCAGATTGGGCACTGCGTCGTAGGTGAACGTTCGTCCCCCGCCGCTGGCAATATTGCCCAGCGTATCGTACGTATAGGTGGCTGACAGCGTGCTTGGCACGGCGCTCAGACTGCTCAATCGGTTATTCGCATCGTACTGGTAGGTCAGCTGCGTTCCGGGGATGTTCTGTGCCGTGATGTTTCCAGACCCGCTGTAAGAGATGTTCCCCGTTCCTTGCGCAGTCGTCACGCGGCTCAGGCGATCCATGTCGTCATAGCTGAAAGAACGGTTGTACAGGGAATCTCTGTAATCCATGATTCTAGTCAGGTTACCTACCGCATCGTAGCTGAAAGTGAAGTCCCCATAGTATGTTCCGGAGCGCGAGTAGGTAACAAATGTACTGGGCAACAGCCGGGAGTTTTGGCCATATATGGATTGAGTACCATTTGCATACGATATTTCCTTGACCTGCCCGGATGGCCAGTAGCTGACGGCATCGATGTATCCCGGAATCGAAGTCGGTCGCCCGAGGCTGTTCACGCTGTACGTGACTGTATCTCCAGAACGGGGGTACACAATGGATGTCAAATGGTCGTTTTCATTGTAGCCATATTGCGCAGTCCAGGATATACCGCCCGCAGAGAGTTGCTCGCTCTTGAGGTTGCCATTGCCATCGTAAGCAAACTGGCGTGTTGCATCCGAGGATATGCTGCTCAACAACCGATGCGCGCCATCATAGGCGTAGGCCACGGACGGTGTGGATCCAGGGTACACAATGGTTTTCAGCCGGTTCTGCTGGTCATGGGTATACGAGATGATCCCTGCAGAGCCCGTGCTTTTTGACGTCATATTGCCTGCCGCATCGCGGCCGTAGGTGGTGGTCCCCGACTCAGGATGGGTTGCAGAGATCAAATGGCCTGCCGTATTGTATGCATAGCTTCTGCTCATCCTGTCCTGCGTTGCAGAGGTGATCAAGTCCCTGCTGTTGCGGCTGTAGCTGACACTGGCACTGCTCTCGGGAGTGCTTATTCCCATCAGAAATTCCTGGTCGGGATTTCCATAGGCCCTATAGGTGTAGGTTGTGGAATTATTACGCTCGTCGCGGATAGTTTTGGAATTACCGCCGTAGCTGATGGTCTTGGCGGTGTTGTCGGCATTTTGAATCCGGGTCACACGGTGCAGATTGTCGTAGGAATAGGTTCTCCCGGACCGGCTGTTGTCGGGATCAGACTCGAACGTGGTGCGTCCAAGTGCATCGACAGAGTATGTGCTTGAAATCCCGCCACGGTTCAGTTGAATGAGATGACCGTAGTCATTATAGGTACGGGTCTCGGTGAGTGATCCACGCGTTGCGGTGCGGGTATTGGTTCCGTACGCGATGCTTACGCGATTTCCAACAGGCGGCTCGATGGAGGTGATCCGGTTCAAGCCATCGTAGCTGTAGCGGGTGGTGTGGCCGCTGCCGTCGGTTTCAGAAACCACGTTCCCTGCATCGTCGACTTGCCGGGTGATGGAGATGCTCTCGGGTTGGCTTTCGTTTTTTGGAATGCCACGCATATGATTGGAATAGCGATGCGTCAACGACCGGGGAAAGGTGATGCTTTCCACATTCCCTTGCGTGTCATGGCTGAAACTCACAGAGACACCATTTCTGGTTTCCGTGGTCAGATTGCCCTTGCCATCGAACTGCCGGGTGATTGAATTTCCGGAGAAGCTTTCGTTCTGCACCTGTCGGATGATCCACTTCGGGGTGTTGATGTAGTAACTTGCGGTCGTCGTTCTGCTGCCCCCATTCGGACCTGACTCCGAAATTGAACGCGGATTTCCATACTCGTCAAAGTTGCTGTAATCGGTGCGGTAGCTCACGCCATTGCGGGTGATCGTTTTCTGCGTCAAAAGCGGGGCGTTGGTTTGCAGATAGTCGATTTTGAACAAGAATGCGCCTGGACGAAAATAGGTTTCGGATGATATTTTCTGTCCCTCCCATGTGTACTGCTCTGCTTGCGTGTTGCCAATTGTTTTTTCTACCAGCAAACCGACCTTCCAGAGATTTCCTGCACTCGCGTATATCGGCCCGATGTGCTTGTAGGTGCTTGTTCCTGCGGGGCCTGTCACGGTGGTGGTGTCCAGGGATCTCGAATTGCCCGGAGCATAGCTGAAAGTCCAATTTTCACCGGAACCCAGTGACTTTCTGCTGACGACGTCAGACCGGCTGCGAGGGTTTGATTGGGTGTCAAAATAAACATGCTCATACGTGTAGTCGATGGTTCCACCATAGGGGTTTTTTGCAGACCGCATCAGATAGCTGCCAGCTGAAAGACCTTTGTTGCCGTTATAACCATAAACCCAGGTGTTGCCGTCCGGTCTTGTGACGCTGGTCAGTTGATAAATATCGAGGATCCCGGAGGACTGATAATTGTACTGATAGGTTTGTCCGGCGCTGGTAATGCTTCGAATTCTTGCGGACCTGGTTCCCGGGTCGTGGTAGCTGAATGACATTGAACGACCATCGCTGGTCGTGATGTTCCGGATCTCGGGGCTTGATTCACTTGTGTATTGAATGGAGATGTAGTTTCCGTTGCGATCCGTGATCTTTTTTGTATACCACTCATAAACAGGCGATCGGTTGGAGTTTGCACCAGTCGATTGGGACATTTCATAAACGACTCCGTCGGGAGACGTGACGATGAGACCACCCCCTCCCGGGTAGCATTCTGCCTTCCAACGCTGTGCAGTGATTGCCATGGGGGACATACTGCTCGTGAATGTCAGCAGTTGCCGGCTGCCATCCGGAAGTTCCAGGACTGGATTGTCCGCAATGGTTTGGCGGTTCATGTTGATGCAAGGATGGGCGTCGCGCGCTTTCAGGATGCGGCCAAAATGGATCGTCCACCCCCACCCCGCCGTGGTCCTGGGTTGGGCCGGATTGGCGGAGTTGATGTTGCTGCTATTGTAGGAGCGGATGATTTTCAAATCCAGCCCGCCGTTGCCCGGAATGCGGATGTCAACATAGTGGCGCTGCAGAGATCCGGTAAATGGATCGATATTTTCGTGATGGCTTTGATTGACAAAATCGCGACCCGGCTGGATACCGGGTTCTTTGTAGAAATCGGGTATCACTTCCTGCGCATTGGCGACAGCAGCGCTTGCGCACAGGATCAGGCCGAAGCGTTGAATGATTCTCTTTAATATCATATATTCCCCGTGTGATCGATGACCGGATTTCAAGCACCTGAAATTCCCCGCCTTTTGGTGCTCAACGACCATGCTGGTCATGAAGCGCAAAACCGCCACCGTGCAACCGAACGATTCGGTTGGGGATTGGGGTGTGGGCTTGCGCTGCTGGTGCAGCGTGCCATGTAGGCCACTGTTCGGACCGACTTGGCAACGGCAGTACGCTGCACGCAAGCAAGTGTACTATTCAGGTCACAATTCTGCGCATGCATAGAAAAAATTTATGCTTTTGACACAATTGGTTTATTTTGCAATCACGTTGCTTCACGGGCCGGGCGACGCCCATGGGAAATACCGCTTGCCCTTACATGCGGAACAAACCAAAGCGCGTGTCTTCGATCGGCGCATTGCGCGCGGCCGCCAGGCCCAGCGCGAGCACGCGGCGCGTGTCGGCGGGGTCGATTACGCCGTCGTCCCACAGGCGCGCCGTGGCGTAATAGGGGTGGCCCTGGGTTTCGTACTGCTGGCGGATCGGGGCCTTGAAGGCTTCCTCTTCCTCCAGGCTCCATTGGCCGCCCCGGGCCTCGATGCCCTCGCGCTTGACGGTGGCGAGAACGCCCGCAGCCTGCTCGCCGCCCATGACGCCGATGCGCGCGTTGGGCCACATCCACAGAAAGCGCGGCGCGTAGGCCCGGCCGCACATGCCGTAGTTGCCCGCGCCAAAGCTGCCGCCGACGATGACGGTGAACTTGGGAACGCTGGCCGTGGCCACGGCCGTGACCATTTTCGCGCCGTGGCGCGCGATGCCCTCGTTCTCGTACTTGCGGCCGACCATGAAGCCGGTGATGTTCTGCAGAAACACCAGCGGGATCTTGCGCTGGCAGCATAGTTCGATGAAATGCGCGCCCTTGAGCGCGCTTTCGGAAAACAGGATGCCGTTGTTCGCGATGATTCCCACGGCCATTCCCTCAATGCGCGCAAAGCCCGTGAGCAGCGTGGTGCCGTAGCGCGCCTTGAATTCGTCGAACGCGCTGGCGTCGACGATACGGGCGATGATCTCGCGCATGTCAAAGGGCTTGCGCGCGTCCACCGGGATCACGCCGTAGAGTTCTTCGGCGGCAAATCGCGGCGCTGCAGGGGCCATGTCTTGCGGCGCCCGGGGCTTGCTTCGGTTCAGATTGCGCACTGCGTCGCGCGCCAGTTGCAGCGCGTGCAGGTCGTTTTGCGCCAGGTGGTCGGCGACGCCCGACAGGCGCGTGTGCACATCGCCGCCGCCCAGGTCTTCGGCCGTGACGAGTTCGCCCGTGGCGGCCCTGACCAACGCCGGCCCGCCGAGAAAGATGCTGCCCTGGTTCTTCACGATGATCGACTCGTCGCTCATGGCCGGCACGTAGGCGCCGCCCGCCGTGCAACTGCCCATGACCACCGCAATCTGCGCGATGCCCATGGCGCTCATATTCGCCTGGTTGAAGAAAATGCGACCGAAATGCTCGCGGTCGGGGAAGACCTCGTCTTGGTTCGGCAGGTTGGCTCCGCCCGAGTCGACCAAGTAGACGCAGGGCAGCTGGTTCTGCTGCGCCACCTCCTGCGCGCGCAGGTGCTTTTTGACGGTGAGCGGGTAGTAGGTGCCGCCCTTGACCGTGGCGTCGTTGCATACGATTACGCAGTCCACGCCGCTGACGCGGCCGACGCCGGTGATCAGGCCGGCGCCGGGCGCGGCGTTGTCGTACATGCCGAGCGCGGCGAGCGGGGCCAGTTCCAGGAACGGCGTTCCGGGGTCGAGCAGCCGTTGCACACGCTCGCGCGGCAGCAGTTTGCCGCGCGCCACGTGCTTGGCGCGCGCCGCTGCGCCGCCGCCCTGGGCGATCCTGTCGAACTGCCCGCGCAAATCGTCCACCAGCGCGCGCATGGCGGCGACGTTGCGCAGGAAGTTGTCCGACCGGACCTTGACTTGGGTGTCGAGAATGCCCATGCGCAGTTGGGGGAGGGCTTGGCAGCGCTTGCCGGGAGACTGCGCCGCGCGACTCAGCAGCCGAGCAGTCCGGGCAAGTCGGCCATGCTGCGAAACACTTGCGTGGCGCCTGCGGCGCGCAGTGCTGCGCCGTCGTCCTGCGGTGCGTAGGCAAACACCATGGCGCCTGCGGCCACGCCGGCGGTGACGCCCGTCACCGTGTCTTCGACCACCGCACAGCGTGCGGGCGCAATCTGGAGCGCGGCCGCGGCCGCCAGGTAGACGTCGGGGGCGGGCTTGGTCGCCGGCATCTCGTGGCCGCTGAAGACGCGCCCCTCGAAATAGGGCGTGAGTCCTACCTTGGCCAGTTGCATCTCCACCTTGTGCCGGTCGGCTCCGGAGGCGCAGGCAATGCGCCCGCCGTAGTGCGCGTGCACCCGATCGATGGTTCCATGGATATGTTCGATGGCCGTCAGGCGCTGACCCAGTTCGGCGTTGCGCCGCGCATAGAAAGCATCAATCCACACGTCGGTCAGGGGTCGACCCGTGTGGGCCTCGATGCGCGCGGCCTCGTTGCGCACGGCCTTGCCGACGAAAATCTGCATGCATTCGTCGGGGGTCAGGGCCCAGCCGGCTTCCTCCAGCATGTCGCGCAGAACGCCGTTGGCGATGGGTTCGCTGTCGACCAGCACGCCGTCGCAGTCGAACAGGATGGCTTCAAATTTCATGGCAGTGGGGCGCACGCCCGGGGGATTTTTCAGGCGGCACTGAGCCAGTATCCGGTGTTGAAGGGGCTGCTCATGCGCAGCGCCTGGGGGGAGACATCGACAAACTTGTCCGTGGGCATCTTCTCGGCGGTCTCGCTGATGATGTCCACGTCGTCGGTGCCCTTGGCGTCGCTAGCCTCGTTCGCCCGTTCTGCTTGGCTGGTGAATGCAGAACGGGCTACAGAAAAGAATAGAAACATCGGAACGGGACCTTGCGGTCGCCCCAGTAGTCGGCCGTGTCGCGAAAGACGTCGAGCAGTTGCTCGCGCGCTTCCTTGTCGAACTTGCCCGCGGTCGGGATCTGCTCCAACACCACGATGAATCCGGGCTGTGGGCCCGATTTGTGCAGGGGATCCGTCATGCAGTCGTACAGCGCATCGAAATTCTTGCCGAAATGCGACGGGAGGATGAATTGCTCGGCAAGCAGGTCCAGCACGTCCTGCTTGGACTGTGCGGTGGCCAGGTTGGCGTACAGGAAATGGTGCCCCATGGCGGTGGCGGCATCCTGCAGGTCCTGCACGCGGAAGGCGCGAATGGACTGCACGATGTTGGTGCGCACGCCACGCAGTGGCGTTTCCGGGGGTTTACGAGGTGGCGTCTGCATCTGCGCTACTCTTTCTTTACATGGTCCACAAACTTCCGGCGACCCGCAGGATGCGGGTGGGGGATTCAAGAGGATGCGGTTGCCAGGCTGTTTCCGGCCCGTGTTCACCGCATCGGGGGTGGCTCGACGATCTCGCGAAAACTGGCGCAGTGGTCTCGGGTGCCATCGCAGGCGTCCGGAGCGCGGGGCTTGCCGCTGCATACGATGCGCTGGTCATCTCGGTGGTTCGATCCTGGCGTTGCAACGGTGTCTTCACGGTAATAGCCCCGCTCGCGGTTGCCAAAAATCGAGCCGTCCTTGTCCCACGTTGTCCCAAGCAAAGGAGCCGGCTTCACGGGTCAGCGCGCCCCCGGATGGCTACAGCCTTCAGCATCAACGAACCTTTCAGAAACTTACGGGTTTACCCGAAATTTCGAGCCGCAAGTGTGCCGCAACGGCCCCCAAAAAGCAAGCGTCCGCGACCAGGGCCGGGCGCACGCCGTGGGGCCTGGCAAGCCCCCGGAAAGCGGGTGAAAAGATGGGGGAAAAGCAGGCCATTGCTGGCGTTATGAACGCTTAGCGGGCCGCGTTGGCGTCGGCCACCGTGAGCGCTGTCATGTTCACGATGCGCCGCACCGTGGTGCTCGCCGTCAGGATATGTACAGGCTGGGCGGCTCCGAGCAGCATGGGACCGATGGCGATATTGCCGCCAGCTGCCGTTTTCAGCAGGTTGTAGGAAATATTCGCGGCGTCGATGTTGGGCAGCACCAGCAGGTTCGCGTCTCCCACCAATTCGCTGTGCGGCATGGTGGCCGCGCGCGCTTTGCCGTCCAGGGCCACGTCGCCGTGCATTTCGCCGTCCACCTCCAGCCAGGGTGCCTGCACGCGCAGCAATTGCAGCGCCTGGCGCATCTTCAGCGCGCTGGGCTGGTTGCTGCTGCCAAAGTTGGAGTGCGACAAGAGCGCCGCCTTGGGCCGGATGCCAAAGCGCATCATTTCCTCGGCAGCCAGCACGGTGATCTCCGCCAGTTGCTCGGCCGTGGGGTCGTAGTTCACATGCGTGTCCACCAGGAACACCTGGCGCTCGGGCAGCAGCAGGCCGTTCATGCAGGCAAAGTTGTGCACGCCGGCACGCTTGCCGATTACCTGCCCGATGTAATTGAGGTGGTGCGCGGTATGGCCCCAGGTGCCCACGATCAGGCCATCGACCTCGCCCTTGTACAGCAGCATGGCGCCGATCAGGGTCAGGCGGCGGCGCATCTCGATCTTGGCAATCGGCAGCGTCACGCCCTGGCGTTCGGTCATGCGGTGGTAGGTCTGCCAGAACGTGCGGTAGCGGTGGTCTTGCTCCACGTTGACCACGTCGTAGTCGCGCCCCTCCTGCAGGCGCAGGCCGAATTTCTCGGCCCGCTGGGCGATGATCGCCGGGCGGCCGATCAGCGTGGGACGCGCGATGCGCTCGTCGACGACGATCTGTGCGGCGCGCAGCACGCGCTCCTCCTCGCCCTCGGCGTAGGCCACGCGCTTCTTCGCGGCGGCTTTGGCGGCCGTGAAAATGGGCTTCATCATGGTGCCCGAGGCGTAGACGAAGGTCTGCAGGTGATCGCGGTAGGCGTCCATGTCGGCGATGGGGCGCCGGGCCACGCCGCTGTCGGCCGCGGCCTGGGCTACGGCCGGGGCGATCATCATCATCAGCCGCGGGTCGAACGGCTTCGGAATCAGGTACTCGGGGCCAAACGCCAGCGGCTCGCCCGCGTAGGCCGCGGCCACCACCTCGCTCTGCTCGGCCTGGGCCAGCGCGGCAATGGCGTGCACCGCGGCGACCTCCATCTCCGGCGTGATGGTGGTCGCGCCGCTGTCCAGCGCGCCGCGAAAAATATAGGGAAAGCACAGCACGTTGTTCACCTGGTTCGGGTAGTCCGAACGGCCGGTGGCCATGATGGCGTCGTCGCGCACGGCCTTCACCTCCTCGGGCGTAATCTCCGGGTTGGGGTTGGCGAGCGCAAAAATCAGCGGGCGCGGCCCCATCTGGCGCACCATGTCCTGCCGGAGCACGCCGCCGGCGGACAGGCCCAGGAACACATCTGCGCCCTCGATCACCTCGGCCAGCGTGCGTGCGCTGGTTTCTTGGGCAAACACCGCCTTGTCCTCGTCCATGAGTTCCGTGCGGCCTGCATACACCACGCCGGCCAAGTCGGTGACCCAGATGTTTTCACGCGCAATGCCCAGCTTGACCAGCAGCCCCAGACAGGCCAGCGCCGCAGCGCCCGCGCCCGAGGTCACGAGCTTGACCCGGCCCGGGTCCTTGCCGGCCACTTTCAGCCCGTTGAGAATCGCTGCGCCCACCGTGATCGCAGTGCCATGCTGATCGTCATGAAAGACCGGGATCTTCATGCGCTCGCGCAGCTTGCGCTCGACGTAGAAACAGTCGGGCGCCCGGATGTCTTCGAGATTGATGCCACCAAAGGTCGGCTCCAGGCTGGCGATGATCTCCACCAACTTCGCGGGGTCTTTTTCATCGATCTCGATATCGAACACGTCGATTCCCGAGAACTTCTTGAACAGAACGGCCTTGCCCTCCATGACGGGCTTGCCCGCCAGCGGGCCAATATCTCCCAGACCCAGCACGGCCGTGCCGTTGGTCACCACGCCCACCAGATTGCCCCGGCTGGTGTATCTGAACGCGGCATTCGGGTCTTGCACGATCTCCTCGCAGGGAGCCGCGACACCGGGCGAATAGGCCAACGCCAGATCATGCTGGTTCACCATCTGCTTGGTGGCGGCGATGGCGACCTTGCCCGGCTTGGGAAACTCGTGGTATTCGAGCGCGGCGCGGCGCAGCAGTTGGGCGCGCGTGTCCGGACCCTGGTTTGCTGCGTTATGGTCCGGGGTATTTTCGGGCATGCAATGTCTCCAACGCGGGGTGGGGCGAAAACCATGCTGCAGCAGCGCAGACAGGCGGGGTCGCGATTGTAGGGCGCGCCCCACGGGGTATTCTGCCCCGAAAATAGCGGTACAAAATGAAACAGCTGTATCGCGCGTCATGGCAAGGCGCAAACCGCCGTGCGGTCCGGGGCCAGCGTGAAGATTTGCAACGCCACCATGGGTGCGAAGGCACCGGTTCCATGATCCAAGTATTTGCGGGACAGAACATGAGCCCCGGCAGTGCCGGCTGGCCCGCCACAGCCAACGCGCCATGAAAAGCAACGTTCGAGTAACTCGAAGAAAAGAATGAGCAAATGGCGCCGCAAGGCGATCGGCGAAAGCCCGGCTTACAATCGGCGCCGCTGGCCGTTTCGACGCGATGGCCCGACGCGGGCAACACAGCCTCTGTGCGATGGCGGGAATGCGCCTGCCCACGGTGGGATAGTTGCTCAATGTAAGGCACAATGGGCGCTGGTTCCAACTGGGACCTGCGAAAACCCTTGGACAACGCTTTCTTGTTAACTTGTGCGAACGATAATGGAGCAACCCATGCAAAAGCAAATGCCGAAGCAAAAACAAACCTTCCTGGTGGCCCTGGCCATTGCGGCCACAACCCTGCTCACAGCCTGCGGTCCTGGCGGTCCTGGCGGTCCTGATGGTGGCGGCACCGCCGCAACCACCATCAACCCGGCCGACCTCAAAGGGCGCTGGGCGACCCCCAAGGAAGCGACCACGGCCATGACCGCGATCATCATTCCCGACGCCGGAACGGCCAACGTCTGGCTGCTGGCCAACGATTCCAGCCGGCTGGTGAAACTGATGGTGCGCGGTGACGACAGCAGTTCCAACGGCAAATCCTATGCGTTGAGCGCGGACGGCCGCGCCGCCGGGGATGGACAGCCGGTGGTGGGCAAGGCCACCCTGACGGCAACGCCCAAGAGCGTTTCCTTCACGGGAGTGAACGCCACCGTCCTGGCGCTCAACCAAAGCGACGCCTTGGCCGGCCCGGCAGTGCAGGCGGACGTGGCGGGCAGTTGGGACGTGAGCATGAGCAGCGGCAGCAGAAAGGTCCAGTGGTCGCTGGACGCCGCAGGCGCGATCGCATCAACGGATAGCAGTTCGACCACCGGCTGCACCTACACGGGCACCCTGGCCGCAATGACCGACGCCGGCGCGTACAAGGCGCAGTTCAGCGAAGCCTGCCCGGACACGGGTGGAACGAAGACCGTGAATTTCAGCGGAATTGCCACGATCAATCCGGAAAAGAGCCGCCTGACCGTCATCGCGACAAGCGCCGACGACGCCCGGGGCGCAGCGCTGCTCTTCAAGAAGAAGTAAGCGCGCCAGCCAGCCCCAGTGCCCGCCTGCTGCGCAGCAGGCGGGCATGACGCGATCTCCGGTTCATGATGCCCCCTCCCTGCGGCGGCGGGGGCGCTGTCTTGAAATCGGGCAGACGCTGCCCCAAGTGCCCCGCATTCCGGAGGACATGGACCATGCGTCTTGACAAATTCACCACCAAGTTCCAGGAGGCCCTGGGCGACGCCCAGAGCATCGCGCTGGGCAATGACCACGCCTACATCGAGCCCGTGCACCTGCTCGTGGCACTGCTCGGGCAGGACGGTGGCCCCAAGGCGCTGCTGCAGCGCGCCGGCGTGAATGTGCCTGGTTTGCTGGCGGCGGCCGAGGCGGCCGTCAAGCGCCTGCCCCAGGTGCAGGGCAACGAGCAGGTGCAGGGCGGGCCCGAACTGGGCCGCGTGCTGCAGGCGACCGAGAAGGAAGCCATCAAACGCGGCGACCAGTTCATCGCCAGCGAATTGTTCCTGCTGGCCGTGATCGACAGCAAGGGCGAGGCGGCAAAAATCGCCAAGGACCATGGCCTCACGCGCAAGAGCCTGGAGGCCGCGATCGAAGCCGTGCGTGGTGGCCAGAAAATGGACAGCGCCGAGGCCGAAGGCCAGCGCGGCGCGCTGACCAAGTACTGCATGGACCTGACGGAACGCGCACGCCTGGGCAAGCTCGACCCCGTAATCGGCCGCGACGACGAAATCCGCCGCGCGATCCAGGTGCTGCAGCGCCGCACCAAGAACAACCCCGTGCTCATTGGCGAGCCCGGCGTGGGCAAGACGGCCATCGTCGAGGGACTGGCGCAGCGCATCGTCGCCGGCGAGGTGCCCGAGTCGCTCAAGGGCAAGCGCGTGCTGTCGCTCGACATGGCCGCATTGCTGGCGGGCGCCAAGTACCGCGGCGAATTTGAGGAGCGCCTCAAGAGCGTGCTCAACGAACTCGCCAAGGACGAGGGCCAGACCATCGTCTTCATCGACGAACTGCACACCATGGTCGGCGCGGGCAAGGGCGAGGGAGCGATGGACGCGGGCAATATGCTCAAGCCCGCGCTGGCCCGCGGCGAACTGCACTGCGTGGGCGCGACCACGCTCGCCGAGTACCGCAAGTACATCGAAAAAGACGCTGCGCTGGAGCGGCGCTTCCAGAAAATCCTGGTCGGCGAGCCCAGCGTCGAAGCGACCATCGCCATCTTGCGCGGGTTGCAGGAAAAGTACGAGGTGCACCACGGCGTGGACATTACCGACCCGGCGATCGTGGCCGCGGCCGAACTCTCCAACCGCTACATCACGGACCGCTTCCTGCCCGACAAGGCGATCGACCTGATCGACGAGGCCGCGTCCAAGATCAAAATCGAGATGGACTCGAAACCCGAGGCGATGGACCGACTCGACCGCCGCCTGATCCAGTTGCAGATCGAACGCGAAGCCGTGCGCCGCGAAAAGGACGAATCCTCGCAAAAGCGCTTTGCACTGATCGAGCAGGAGATCACCAAGCTGCAAAAGGAAATCGCCGATTACGACGAGATCTGGCAGGCGGAAAAAGCCCAGGCCCAGGGCAGCGCCCAGGTGCGCGAAGCCATTGACAAGCTGCGCTTCCAGATCGAGGAATTCACCCGCAAGGGCGACTTCAACAAGGTCGCCGAACTGCAATACGGCAAGCTGCCCGAACTGGAAAAGCAGCTCAAACAGGCGCAGGCCCAGGAGGCGGGAAAGGACGGCGTGCCCGCCCCCCGCCGCCTGCTGCGCACGCAGGTGGGCGCTGAAGAAATCGCCGAAGTGGTGAGCCGCGCCACGGGAATCCCCGTGGCCAAGATGATGCAGGGCGAGAAAGACAAGCTGCTGCAAATGGAGGCCCGGCTGCACGAGCGCGTGGTCGGTCAGGACGAGGCGATCGCCGCCGTGGCGAACGCCATCCGCCGTTCGCGCTCGGGCCTGTCCGACCCGAGTCGCCCCACGGGATCGTTCCTGTTCCTCGGCCCCACGGGCGTGGGCAAGACCGAACTGTGCAAGGCGCTGGCGGGCTTCCTGTTCGACGGCGAGGACCACCTGATCCGCATCGACATGAGCGAGTTCATGGAAAAGCACTCCGTGGCCCGCCTGATCGGCGCGCCGCCCGGCTACGTGGGCTACGAGGAGGGCGGCCACCTGACCGAGGCCGTGCGCCGCAAGCCCTACAGCGTGCTGCTGCTCGACGAGGTGGAGAAGGCCCACCCCGACGTCTTCAACGTGCTGCTCCAGGTGCTCGACGACGGCCGCCTGACCGACGGCCAGGGCCGCACCGTGGACTTCAAGAACACGGTGATCGTGATGACGAGCAACCTGGGATCGCAGCTCATCCAGGCCATGGTCGGGCAGGACCCGGACGACATCAAGGAGGCCGTCTGGGGCGAACTCAGAGCCCGTTTCCGTCCCGAATTCCTGAACCGGATCGACGAGACGGTGCTGTTCCATGCGCTCGACGCGCAGCACATCGCGTCCATTGCACGCATCCAGTTGCAGGGGCTGCAATCCCGGCTGGCGAAGATGGATCTGGACCTGCAGGTCTCGGACGCGGCCTTGGCGGAATTGGCCAAGGTCGGTTTCGACCCGGTGTTCGGTGCGCGGCCGCTCAAGCGGGCGATCCAGCAACGCATCGAGAACCCGTTGTCCCGGCTGCTGCTGGAAGGGCACTTCCCGCCCAAGAGCGTGATTCCGGTCAGCGTGAACCCGGTGCTCGATCCGGGCGTGTTCCAGTTCGGCAACGCGCCGCAGGGGGGCTGAGCCGGGCCGTGCAGAGAGCCGGGTTAGCCGCGTTCCAGCTTGTTGAAGGAGAGGTGTCGTTTGAAGGCAATCGTTGCGGATCTTTTGCGTGGGGTGGCGGTGCTCATGGGACTGCTCATGGGACTGGTGTTCTTTCTGAGCCTGCTCACGGCCGCCCTGGTGCTGGCTCTGGTGTGGGCGCTGCGCGCCGGGTGGGCGCGGCTCACGGGCCGGCCCGCCACACCCTGGGGGATGCGCGTGGACCCGCGCACGGGGTTCGACAGCGCCTTTCGGGCGACACGGCGCTGGTCCTGGGCTGCGCGCACGGCAGCCGCTGCGCGGGACGAGACCGCAGCGCGCCGCAGCGACGTTCCACCCGAGGCGGGCGGGGTGACGGACGTCGAGCCACGCGAATTGCGCTGACCCGGCACGGCGCAGCCCCCGGCTGGCGCAGTTCCTGACAACGCACCCCACACAGCGCATGAGGAAACAGCTGTTGGTCGCAGGCGGCGGAATTGGCGGCTTGGCTGCGGCCCTGGGCGCATCGCACGCGGGCTGGCAGGTGCGCCTGTACGAGCGCGCCACCGCGTTCAGCGAAGTGGGTGCAGGCGTGCAACTCGGGCCCCATGGGGTGCGCTGTCTGCAGGACTGGGGGTTGGAGCAGCCGCTGCAGGCCGTGGTCTCGCTCCCCGACCGCCTGCAGGTGCGCTGCGCGCTCACGGGCCGGGAACTGGCCGCGCTGCCCCTGGGCCGCACGGCCGCAGAGCGCTACGGCGCCGCCTACGCCACCATCCACCGCGCCGACCTGCACGACCTGCTGCTGACCGCGCTGACCCGCTGCACCGGCGCGCGGCTGCAACTCGGGCAGGCGGTCGAGGACTTTACCGACGCCGATGGCGCCGTCACGCTGCGCACCAACCAGGGCGAGGCCTGGCAGGGTGACGCGCTCATTGGCGCCGACGGCCTGTGGAGCCGCACGCGCGCCCGGCTGCTGGGCGCCGCGCCGCCGCGCGTGACGGGCCACCTGGCGTACCGCGCCCTGGTGCCGCAGTCTGCGCTGCCCGACGCCCTGCGCACCGGCCACGTCAGCGTCTGGCTCGGCCCGCGCCTGCACGCCGTGCAGTACCCGGTGCGCCGGGGCGAACTGCAGAACCTGGTGCTCATCGTGCAAGGTCCCGCGCCGCAAGATCTGGAAAACTGGGACCACGCCGCCAACGCCGCCGGGCTCGAACAGGCCCTGCAAGGCTGCTGCCGTGCGTTGCAGGATCTGGTGCACAGCGTGAGCGCAGCCGGCGGCCCCGGTTGGCGCCTGTGGCCGCTGTGCGACCGCCCCCCGGTGCGCAGCGCCGACGAGATGGCACGCGGACTGGTAGGGCTGCTGGGCGACGCCGCCCACCCCATGCCCCCTTACCTGGCGCAGGGCGCCGGCATGGCGCTCGAAGACGCGCACGCATTGCAGCGCGCGTTGGGCATGCACGCGCTCGACGTTCCGCAGCGCCTGCGCCGCTACGCCCTCAGCCGCTGGCAGCGCAACGCGCGCGTACAGGCCCGCTCGATACGCAACGGCCGCATCTTCCACGCCACCGGCCCCCTGCGCCGGGGACGTGATTTGGCGCTGCGCCTGCTGGGGGAACGGCTGCTGGACATGCCCTGGCTGTACCGGGGCGACGGACCATGAGCGCCTCCATGGACGCGCCCCCGCCCAAGCCCCCACAAGCCCTCGCGCGCCGCTTCCGGGAAGCGAATCCCTTCCTACTGCTGCACCACATCCGCCCCGGCGGGTGGCTTGAACTGGAAGGTATTCGCCGGTAGCGCCACGTTCGCCTGCATGCCGGTGAAGCGGATCACCGAGCGCTGGCCCAGGCCGTCGAGGATGTCGAGCGTCGCCAGTTGCTCGCCGGCAAAGCCCACGCGCACGCTCTTGATCTGGCCGTCCGGGGTTCTGGGGCTGGCCTGCACCCAGTGCAGGCCGTCCTGGTCGGGCACGGCTTCGAGCGTGAATTCGGATTGCAGCGCCGACAGGTCGGGCGCCGAGGCCAGCAGGGCCGCCGGTGTGCTGCCCAGCGCCTGGGCCTGCGCGCGCCGGGTGACCTGGTTCAGGTCCACGTCGTAGATCCACAGGGTCTGCCCGTCGGCGACGATGGTCTGCTCGAAGGGCTTTTTGTAGACGAATTTGAAGCGCCCCGGGCGCTGGAACGCAAAGCTGCCGCTGGAGCTTTGGGTGCGCGCCGTTTGCCCGTCCTTCGCAGGCGAGGTCACGGTCTGGATGAAGTCGGCCCGGCCCCGCTGCGTTCCCTTCATGAAGGATTCCAGACTTTTGAGTCCGTCGGCGCCGGCCGACGCGGCAGCGGTGGCGAGCAGGAGCGTGGTGGCGATGTTTTTCAACAAGGACTCTCTCCCCGGGATGGGCAAGGGGTTGCGGGCCTCATTCCCCGTTGCGCCCCGGAACCAGCACGTCGCGCTGGCCGCCGCTGGTCAGGCCGCTGACCAGACCCGCTTTTTCCATGTCTTCGAGCAGGCGCGCCGAGCGGTTGTAGCCGATGCGCAGCTTGCGCTGCACGTAGGAGATGCTCGCCTTGCGGTCCTTGAGGACGATTTCCACGGCTTGGTCGTACATGGGGTCCTTCTCCCCCCCGCCCTCGCTGCCCCCGTTGCCGGACACGTCCGCTTCGCCGTCCACGCTGGCCCCTTCGAGCACGCCGTCGACATAGTCGGGCTCGCCCTGCTCCTTGATGTAGCTGACGACGCGGTGCACCTCCTCGTCCGAGACGAACGCGCCGTGGACGCGCTGCGGCAGGCCCGTGCCGCTGGCCATGTAGAGCATGTCGCCCATGCCGAGCAAGGCTTCGGCGCCCATCTGGTCGAGGATGGTGCGGCTGTCGATCTTGCTGCTCACCTGGAAGGCGATGCGCGTGGGGATGTTCGCCTTGATCAGACCCGTGATCACGTCCACGCTGGGGCGCTGCGTGGCCAGGATGAGGTGGATTCCGGCGGCGCGCGCCTTTTGGGCGAGGCGCGCGATCAGCTCTTCGATTTTCTTGCCCACGACCATCATCAGGTCGGCGAGTTCGTCGATCACCACCACGATGTACGGCAGACGCTGCAGCGCTTCGGGCGCGTCCGGGGTGAGGCTGAAGGGGTTGTGGATGGATTCCTGGCGTGCCCGGGCGTCGTCGATCTTCTGGTTGTAGCCCGCCAGGTTGCGCACGCCCAGCCGGCTCATGAGCTTGTAGCGCCGCTCCATCTCGGCGACGCACCAGCTCAGGCCATTCGCTGCCTGCTTCATGTCGGTGACCACGGGCGCGAGCAGGTGCGGAATGCCTTCGTAGACCGACATTTCCAGCATCTTGGGGTCGATCATCAACAGGCGCACGTCGCGCGCCTCGGCCTTGTAGAGCAGCGAGAGGATCATGGCGTTGAGCCCCACCGACTTGCCCGAACCGGTGGTTCCGGCGACCAGCACGTGCGGCATCCGGGCCAGGTCCGCGACCACCGGCTTGCCCACGATGTCCTTGCCCAGGCCCATGGTGAGCAGGCTCTTGGCCTCGTGGTAGACCTGCGAGCCGAGAATCTCGGACAGGCGGATCGACTGGCGCCTGGCGTTGGGCAATTCCAGCGCCATGAAGTTCTTGCCCGGAATGGTCTCCACCACGCGGATCGACACCAGACTCAACGAGCGCGCCAGATCCTTGGCCAGGCCCACGATCTGCGCGCCCTTGACGCCGGTGGCCGGTTCGATCTCGTAGCGCGTGATCACGGGGCCGGGCATGGCGGCCACCACGTGCACTTCGACGCCAAAGTCCTTGAGCTTTTTCTCGATCAGCCGGCTGGTCATCTCCAGCGTCTCGGGGGCCACGCTTTCCTGGCGCAGCAGCGGGTCGTCGAGCAGGTCCACCAGGGGCAGCCGGCTGTCGGGCATTTCGCTGAACAGCGGCTTTTGCCGCTCCTTGACCACCCGGCTGCTGGGCAGCACGTTGGCCGGCGGTGGCTCGACGATCTGCACCGGCCGGGGCGGCGGCTCGTCGATCCCGGTACGCTCTTCGAGCGCCACCTCCTCTTCCCGTTCCCGCGCCGCCATGCGGCCCACGGCCAGATCCCGGGCCGCCTCGCGCCGCGCCAGCAGGGACTGCACCAGGGCGTCGATGCCCCTGCCGAGCGACTCCGCCGCGTGGCCCCATGAAAAGCGGAACACCAGCGCGACCCCGAGCACCACCAGCACGATGGCCAGCAGGCCGGAGCCCGTGAACCCCAGCCATTGCACGCTCGCGGGCCCCACGACGGCGCCCAGAACGCCCCCGGCAGGCCCTGGCAGAAAGGACTCCAGGCGGTACAGGCGCGACCATTCCAGCGCCGTGCTGGCACCCGTCAGCAGCGCCAGCCCCGCCCAGAAGGCGCTTTGGTGCAGCGCCCCGGCCGCGGCTTCGCCGCCGCGCATCCAGCGCGCCAGGGACGACAGCCAGGCGCGCGCGCCGGCCGCCACGCACCACCACACGGAAAAGCCCAGCGCGTAGTAGCTGCCGTCGGCCAGCCAGGCGCCGAAACGGCCTGCCCAATTGGCGATCGTGCGGGAATCGTGCGCGCCGGAAGTGGACCAGGCAACGTCCTGCGCCGAATGGCTGGCCAGCGCGATCAGCCAGAAAACCAGCGCCAGCAGGCCCAGCAGCAGGCCGATTTCATGGCCGAAATGGGGGGCGCCCGTGCGCGCAGAAGGTTTCGGCGGCTTGGTTGCAGACGATGCGTTCAGGGTATGCAGGGAATAGGTCATAAGCGTTGCGGGCAAGCTTACTCCATGCGCCGGGCCTGGCGCGGGTGCTGGCCGCTATAGTCTCCCGTCTGCGGCGCCGTTTGCGCCACTGCCTCCCCACCCCCATGGCCAAAACCATTTTTACCTGCACCGAGTGCGCGGGCACCAGCCCCCGTTGGCTCGGCAAATGCCCTGCATGCGGCGCCTGGAACACCCTGATCGAGGCGCAGGCCGACGCCGGGCCGGGCAGGAACCGCTACGCTGCGCCCCGGTTCTCCGGCCTGGCGCAGGGGCAGGCCGTGATGCCGTTGTCGGCCATCAAGGCCAGCGAGGTGCAGCGCAGCCCGAGCGGCATCGGCGAACTCGACCGCGTGCTCGGCGGTGGCATCGTGGCCGGCGGCGTGGTCCTGATCGGGGGCGATCCGGGAATCGGCAAGTCCACCCTGCTGTTGCAGGCGCTCGACGCGCTGCAGCGCGCCAACCTGCCCACGCTGTACGTCACCGGCGAGGAAAGCGGCGCCCAGGTGGCCCTGCGCTCGCGCCGCCTGGGGCTGGAGCACAGCCAGGTCAACGTGCTCGCCGAGATCCAGCTGGAAAAAATCCTGTCCGCCGTGGATTCCATGCGGCCCACGGTCGCGGTGATCGACTCCATCCAGACGGTCTACTCCGAGCAGCTCACGTCCGCACCCGGTTCGGTGGCGCAGGTGCGCGAATGCGCGGCGCATCTCACGCGCGCGGCCAAGGCCCTCGGGGTGGCGATCGTGCTCGTCGGCCACGTGACCAAGGAGGGCGCGTTGGCCGGGCCGCGCGTCCTGGAGCATATGGTGGACACGGTGCTGTACTTCGAGGGCGACACCCACAGCCCGTTCCGGCTGGTGCGCGCCGTGAAGAACCGCTTTGGCGCGGTGAACGAGATCGGCGTGTTCGCCATGACCGAAAAGGGCCTCAAGGGGGTGAGCAACCCGAGTGCCATCTTTCTGAGCCAGCACAGCGAGCCCGTTGCGGGCAGTTGCGTGCTGGTGACGCTCGAAGGCACGCGCCCGCTGCTGGTGGAGATACAGGCGCTGGTGGACAGCGGCGGCCCGAGCCCGCGCCGCCTGAGCGTGGGGCTGGACAGGGACCGGCTGGCGATGCTGCTGGCTGTTTTGCACCGCCACGCGGGCGTGGCCTGCATGGACCAGGACGTGTTCGTCAACGCCGTGGGCGGGGTGCGCATCAGCGAGCCCGCCGCCGACCTGGCCGTGCTCCTGTCCATCACCTCCAGCCTGCGCGGCAAGGCGCTTCCGCGGGGCTTTCTCGCGTTTGGCGAGGTCGGACTGGCGGGAGAGGTCCGGCCTGCGCCGCGGGGCCAGGAGCGCCTCAAGGAAGCCGCCAAGCTGGGCTTTTGCACGGCCGTGGTGCCGCGGGCGAACGCGCCCAAGAAACCGGTGCCGGGGCTGAGCATTCACGCGGTGGAGCGGGTGGAAGAGGCCCTGGACGTGGTGCGTGGTCTGGGCTGATCGCTTCACTGGCAGAGCATCCGCAGATCGCGTCCTTGCACCGGAATGCAGGGCTGCCGTGGTACAAGAGCGGGTGACGCCCCGGGGACGCAGCGCGAAGCATCCCTTACATGACAATTGGCAATTTTCCAGTCACGAAAAAGACAGGCTATGGACGATCCGATTCTTACAATTGACGAACGTGAAGCGATCAATTCAGGTCGCTGGTTTGCATCTCTTTCTGCTTCGCTACGCCACGACATCCTCCGATGTTCACACGTCAAACGCTTTCGGGACGGCGTGCTCATTGCCGCACGCGGGAATCCGCCCGTGGAGTGGGTCGCTTGCGCCAGGGGTGCGGTGCGGGTGTGCTCTACGACCCCCTCGGGCCGGCAGATCACGCTGACATACCTGGAGCCCGGCATCTGGTTCGGCGACGTGGCGATCTTCGACGGGGATCGGCGCACGCACGACGCCTACGCGCAGGGCGATACCTCGCTCCTGTGCGTGCCCAAGGAGGATTTTCGGAAAATCCTGTCCGATCATCCCGAGCTCTACGAGGCCTTGCTGCGCTTGCAAGCAAGGCGCATCCGCCAGCTCTACAGCCTGGTGGAGGACCTCAATACCCTGCCCCTGCGCGCACGTCTGGCCAAGCAGCTCGTGTACCTGACGCGCAGCTACGGCGTACCGATCCTGCCCGAGCGCCGCGAGTTGCGCATCAGCCTGCAATTGGCACAGGAAGATCTGGCCCAGTTGCTGGGTGCATCGCGTCAGCGGGTGAACCAGGAGCTCAAGTTCATGGAGCGCGAGGAGATCCTCCGCATCGAGTGGAGCAGTCTGGTGGTGCGCGATCGCCAAGCCCTGGAGCGCCTTGCCGGAACCAGCTGAGCCCGCGCCGAACCGCTCGCCGCGATGAGCCACTTTGACCATTTCGTCGGCACCCGTCCGGTGGCCGATCGGCATGCTTTCGACGTCGGCGCACTCACGGCCTGGCTCACGCAGAACATGCAGGGGTTCTGCGGCCCGTTGGCGGTGGAGATGTTCAAGGGCGGGCAGTCCAACCCCACCTACAAGCTCATCACCCCCGGCGCGGATTACGTGCTGCGCGCCAAGCCCGCTGCAGCGGCCCAACTCCTGCCCTCGGCGCACGCCATCGAACGCGAATTCACCGTGATGCGCGGCCTGCATGGAACGGACGTTGCGGTGCCGCGCATGCATGTGCTGTGCGAGGACGAATCGGTCATTGGCCGCACCTTCTACGTGATGGAGTGCATGCAGGGCCGCGTGCTCTGGGACCAATCCCTGCCCGGCATGGCGCCGGCGCAGCGCAGCGCCATCTACGACGAGATGAACCGTGTGCTCGCAGCGCTGCACACGGTGAAATTCGCGGACCGGGGCCTGGCCAGCTACGGCAAACCCGGCAACTACTTTGCCCGGCAGATCGGCCGCTGGAGCAAGCAGTACCTGGCTTCCATCACGCAGCCCATCGAAGAGATGGACCGGCTCATGCAATGGCTGCCCGCGCACATGCCCGCCAGCGCGCGCGACGAGAACCAAGTGTCCATCGTGCATGGCGACTTCCGGCTGGACAACCTCATGTTCCACCCCGGCGAGCCGCGCATCATCGCCGTGCTCGACTGGGAACTGTCCACGCTGGGCCACCCGCTGGCCGACTTGGGCTACCACTGCATGGCCTGGCATGTTCCCCCCGCGCTGGGCCGCGGGATCGCGGGGCAGGACCTGGCCGCACTCGGCATCCCCAGTGAAAACGATTACATCCGGCGCTACTGCGAACGCACGAAAATGGCCACGCCCGAGGCACTGCGCGCCGACTGGAACTTCTACCTCGCCTACGGCATGTTCCGCGTCGCCGCCATCTTGCAGGGCATAGCCAAGCGCGTCGAGGCCGGCACCGCATCCAGCGCCCAGGCCAAGGCATCGGGAGAGGGGGCGCGGCCCATGGCGCAACTGGCTTGGTCGTTCGCACAACGCGGCTGACGGTGAGCGCAATCTGCGCACCCCGGCCGCACGGATTTTTTGTTGGAGGCAAGCCATGGACTTTGATTACTCCCCCAAGACCCGGGAACTGCGGGCCCGACTGCTCCAGTTCATGGACGAGCACATCTACCCCGCAGAAGCCACGTACAGCGCCGAACTGGCGGCCAACACCGCAGCCGGCAAGCGCTGGTCGGCGCTGGCCACGATCGAACACCTCAAACCCAAGGCCCGGGCTGCCGACCTGTGGAACCTGTTCCTGCCGATCGACAGCGCCACCGTCTTGGGCTACGAAGGCGCCGGACTCACGAACCAGGAATACGCGCCGCTGGCCGAAATCATGGGCCGTGTGCCCTGGGCCAGCGAGGTTTTCAACTGCTCGGCGCCGGACACGGGAAACATGGAAACCATTGCGCGCTACGGCGACGATGCCAGCAAGGTCCGCTGGCTCGGGCCCCTGCTCGAAGGCCGGATCCGCTCCGCATTCGCCATGACCGAGCCCGAGGTGGCGTCCAGCGACGCAACGAACATCGCCACCCGGATCGAGCGCCAGGGCGACGAGTACGTGATCGACGGCCACAAGTGGTGGATCTCCGGCGCTGCCGACCCGCGCTGCGCGGTGTTCGTGACCATGGGCAGGACGAACCCCGACGCGCCCCGGCATGCGCAGCAGAGCATGCTGCTGGTGCCTGCGGACGCCAAGGGAATCACCATCGTCCGCCCGCTCAACGTGCTGGGCTACGACGACGCACCGCACGGCCATGTGGAAATGCTGTTCGACGGCGTGCGCGTTCCCGTCGGCAACATCCTGCTCGGCGAGGGCTGCGGCTTCGAGATTGCCCAGGGCCGCCTGGGTCCGGGCCGCATCCACCACTGCATGCGCCTGATCGGCATGGCCGAACGCGCGCTGGAACTGATGTGCAAGCGCGCCGCGTCGCGCACCGCCTTTGGCCGGACGGTGGCGCAGCAGACCGTGACGCAGGAGCGCATCGCCGAAGCGCGTTGCAAGATCGACATGGCCCGCCTGCTCACGCTCAAGGCCGCCTGGTTGATGGACGTGGCGGGCAACAAGGCCGCCAAGACCGAAATCGCCATGATCAAGGTGGTCGCACCGAACATGGCCTGCCAGGTCATCGACTGGGCCATCCAGGCGCACGGCGGCGGCGGCATGTGCGACGACTTCCCCCTGGCCTACGCCTACGTGCATGCGCGCACGCTGCGCTTTGCCGATGGTCCGGACGAGGTGCACCGCAACGCGATCGCCAAGTGGGAGCTTGGCCGCTACGGCGCCGATGGCCACGCCGCCGCCGTGCCGGTGACGCGCGGCTGTTGATCGGGGATCGAGGCCGCGGCCGGCGGGCCGCTTGCTTGCGCAGCCGGCATCAGGATGGGTTTGTCACTGCCCAGCCGGCGCCAAGGTCAGCGCGTGCGCCCAGCGCTCCGGCCGGAGTTGCAGCGCGCGGTAGCCCCCCTGGGCCCAGGCGGCGCGCATGTCGCGGTAGCGGGGCGAGAACACCAGCCCGCTCTGGCCACTTTGGTAGATGAAGAGCGAGCGCTCCAGGTCCGCGAGGTCGTAGACCGCGCGCAGCGAGGCCGCGTGGCGGTTGACGAACGGCTGGTCTTGGTCCGCGTCGTACTTTCCCGCGTTCACGGTGTATGCGTCTCCGGGCGAGGGGACGCTCAGGTCGAAAAAGCGCGCCAGCAGCGGCACCTTGTCGAGTGGCCGGTGCACGCTCAGCGCCGGGTGCGCCCTGCCCCAGCGCCACCGGGCCGGGTCGGCGCCGTAGGCCGCCTGCAAGCGCCCGAGCGCGCGGCCCAGCGCGGCGGCGGACTGTTCGGCGCAGGACATGGGCTGGCACCACCAGCGGTCATCGCGCTCCAGAATGCCCTCCAGCGCGGCCCGGTAATCGCGCTTGCCGTAGGTGCTGGCAAAGCGCGCCTGGCCGATGCGCGCGGCGATCACGCCGCGCGCGAGTTCGTCCACCCAGGCAGCAAATACCAGCGGCGCGGCGCGGTCGGCGTCCATCACCCCGTCAAAGCCCTGGAGCTGCGCCTGCGCGGCCGCGGCCAGCGGGTGCGCCGAGCGGGCACGCAGCAGGTGCGGCAGCAGCCGGCGCGTGGCCAACGAGCGCACGTCGTGCTGCATCGCCTGCATGCTCGCGGTGTCGTGCTTTTCGGTGGCCTCGATGAGCTGCACGATGCGCTCGTAGCGGTAGGGCAGCGCCCAGTCCTGCGTGAGGTAGTGCGGAGAGTCCGGCGCCGTCACGCGCTGGTTCGCCGTCGCCACCCAGCCCCGGGCGCCGTCGTCGCGCGGGGTTTGCGCACGCGCCAACCAGCCCTGCCAGTCGTAGCGCGCGTCCCAGCCGGGCGACGGGGCCACGCCGCGGATGTCGTTGCCCGCAGCGCGCAACGGCACCCGGCCCACGGCCTGGAAGCGGATGCGGCCCTGGTCGTCGGCCGCGAGCACGTTCTGCATCGGCGAGTGGTGGTGCTCCAGGGCCTGGAACAGCGCGTCCACGGTTTGCGCCTGGTTGCTTTGCAGGCCCGCGAACACGCTCTGGTTGTCGGCGTCGAGCGCGCTCCAGCGCAGCGCGAGCACGTATTTGTCCAGGTTCAGCAGGTCGGCGTGCGACTTTTGCGCGTCGCTGAGTACCGGGCCATGGCGGGTGCTGCGTACCACGTGCAGCACGTCCGCAGCGCCCTTCACGCGAATCCTCTCGGTGCGCAGCGTGAACCGCGCCCAGCCCTCGGGCGTGCGGTACTGCGTGGCGTCTGCCGGGTTGATTTGCTCCAGATACAGGTCCTGCACGTCGGGGCCGGTGTTGGTAAAGCCCCAGGCGACATGGCCGGTGCGGCCGAGCACCACGAAGGGCAGACCGGGCAAGGTGGCACCGACCACGTCGATGGGGGCGATCGGCGTTCCGTCCGAGGCCCTGCCCGCAGGCGCCCGAAGCGCGGCGAAGTACCAGACGGCGGGCACCGAGAGTTCCAGGTGCGGGTCGTTGGCGAGCAGCGGCTTGCCGCTGACCGTGCGCGTTCCCGCGAGCACCCAGTTGTTGCTGCCCCGGCCCTCGCTGCTGCCGGCGTTGCGCGTGAGTTCGTCGGACCAGGCGAGCATGCCGGCGCCGATCCGCGGGGACGGCGCCGCCGCCTGCGCTTGCAGGCGGCGGGCGTCCTCGGCCTGCGGCGCCGTCTCCCGGTAGACCCCCCACTGGCGGTACAGCGCGGCCAGGTCGGCCGAGGCTGCGGGCCGCTCGCCCGGGTAGGGCGGCATGAGCTGCCACAGGCGCCCGGTGTCCAGCGTCCTGGCAAGTGCCAGGCGCGCAAACTCGTTGCCCCAGTTACCGCCCAGGTCCAGCGCCATCATCAGCGCCCAGCCCACGCTGTCCTCGGGCTCCCAGGCAGCGCCCTGCACGCCCAGGATATGGAACTCGGGCGGCAACGCCTGGGGGCGGTCGCGGTGAAAGGCCCGTATGCCCTGGCTATAGGCTTGCAGCGCCTCCCGGGCGTACAGCGGCAGCCCTTGGTACTGGCGCCGGGCGGCGCCCATGATGTCCAGCGTACGCATGAGCTTGTCCGTCGCGAGCGTCGCCGCGCCGAATATCCCGGACAGCTCGCCGTGCATCACGCGGCGGTTGAATTCCAGCTGCCAGCTGCGCTCCTGCGCGTGCACATAGCCCATGGCGAACCAGGCGTCCTGCGGGGTCTGCGCGCGGATATGCGTCACGTCGGCGGCATCGCGCAGCACCCGCACGGCCGCGCGCAGTCCGGTCACCTGGAGCGTGCCGTCGAGCACCGCGAGGCTGCGCCGCGCATAGACCGCCGCGCCCGACCCCGCGAGCAGCGCCAGCGCCAGCGAAACGACGGCGGTCCATCTGATCCATGCCATGGTGTTCATCTCCTGTCGTCGTTTGTCGTTTCGGCGGCTCAGTGCCGGTGTCCCCAGTGGATCAGCGCGTCGCGCTCCTGCACCGAGAGCGACACCGTGGCGCCGACGGGCAACAGCACCTTGGTCGCCACATGCCCGAACGGCAGGCCGGTGAGCACCGGCGCCTTGATCCGGCTGCGCAACCAGTCGATCACCGATTGCAGCCTGTAGCCCCGGTCATGCGGCGCCAGCCGGAAATCGGTGAACTGCCCCAGCACGACGGCCCTTTGCCGGGCCAGCACACCGGCGTGCAGCAGTTGGGTGAGCAGGCGTTCGATGCGGTAGGGGTGCTCTTGCACGTCCTCCAGAAACAGCACGCCGCCCGACAGGTCCGGCAAGTACGGCGTTCCCAGCAGCGACGCCAGCACGCACAGATTGCCACCCCACAGGGTCGCGCGCTTCAGGTGCAAATTCGGCACCGCGGGCCGGCCGGTGGCGGCGTCGGGCCGGGCGCGCGGCAGGCGCCAGCCGACGCCCTCGCCATGGCCGGCGAGCAGGTCGTCAAAGCAGGCCTGCATGATCTCGTCGGGTTCGTCGGCGACGCCAAAATCGGCGCCCAGCGCCGGCCCGGCCCAGCTGCGGGCGCCGGTCCGCGCGAGCAGCGCCAGCTGGAAGGCCGTGAAATCGCTCAGCCCCACGAAATGCGTTCCCCGGGCGATGGCCCGGGCGACCGCCTTGTAGCGTATTCCCGGCAGGATGCGCGTGAGGCCGTAGCCGCCGCGCGAGATCAGCGCCACGTCGGCGCCGCTGGCCGCGGCGCGGTGGATCGCGGCCAGGCGCGTGGCGTCGTCGCCCGCAAAGCGCGTGTGGCTCGCCAGCGCGTCGGCGTCAATCTCCACCGTGTGGCCCCGGGCCCGCAAGCGGGCGACGCCGCGCCGGAACGCGGCCCTGTCGCGCACCGCGCTGGAGGGGGAGTAGATATAGATGTGCCTGGGAGCGTGCGCATGCCCGCACTGCGAAGGGTCGTGGTGGTCGTGCAAGATGCTCGGGCCCGCGCCGGGCCCGCTCCATTGAACAGCGGTTGTCGCGAAGTATTCCATAGCCCGCGCAGCGCTCCCTCAGTCGCGCTGCGCGGGCACCACGACCTTGGTCACGACGTAGCTGAAATAGCGCTCGATGCCGATCTGCGCGTCGAGCAAGCGGTCGATCAGGCGCTGGTAGCTGCCGATGTCGGGAACCACCACGCGCATGATGTAGTCGATGTCGCCGCCGGTTGCGTCGCAGGCCACGATGCACGGCTCCTGCGCAATGGCTTCTTCAAAGCGGCGGAAGTCGGCCTGCTGGTGGCTCCTGAGGCTGAGCTCGACGATAATCGCCGCGCGTGGTGCGTCGGCCTCCAAGTCGACGATCGCGGTATAGCCCTTGATCACACCTGCGGCCTCGAGTCGCCGCAGGCGCTCCCAGCACGCTGCGGGCGAGAGTGCAACCGTCTCCGCGAGCTTCAATTTGGTCATGCGACCGTCCTGCCGCAGCGCCACGACGATCTTCAGATCGATGGCATCGAGCTTCAATTTCGGCGACTGGGCGGGCATGGTGTCATGAATGACCTGTTTCAGGAACGGGATAATCGCATGCCTCATCGAGCCGATCCGCGCGCTGGCCCCGAGAGCGACCCGGCCCCCGGCAATGGCGCGGCGTGGCGCCCGGCGCTGACCCGGCAAAAAGGCAAGACCAAGCATGCGGCGCTGACGGAGTGGATCATCGCCGATATCGACGCCGGCCGGCTCAAGCCCATGGACCGCATGCCGCCGCACCGTGACTTGGCGCGCGATCTGGGCATCTCGGTGCAGACGGTCAGCCTGGGCTATCAGGAGGCCGAACGCCTGGGCTATCTCAGCGGCGAGGTCGGGCGCGGAACCTTCGTCAGGGCCAGGGTCACGGAACGTGTCGGCCAGATGATGCTCGACCGCAGCCTGGACGAGGTGATCGACCTGTCCATCGTGCGCGGGGTCTATCTGCCGGAGCACGAGGAGGCCTCGCGCGCCGTGCTGGCCACGCTGGCTGCGGGGGAGAATGCGGCCTTCATGCAGCCCTGCCGGCCGATTGCCGGACTCGACCGGCACCGCGAGGTCGCCACCAGCTGGCTCGCCGCGCTCGGGGTCGATGCCCCGCCCGAGCGCATCCTGATCACCAACGGCGCCGCGCATGCGCTGTTCCTGGCGCTGGCCTGCATCATTCGCGCCGGCGACGTCGTGCTCACCGAGAACCTGACCGACCACGGAATCATCGGTCTGGCGAATATCCTCGGCTTCGCGCTCAAGGGCCTGCCGACGGACGAGCAGGGAATCCGCCCCGATGCCTTCGAGGCCGCCTGCGCGGCGGGGGACGTGCGCGCGCTGGTGCTGATTCCGACGCTGAACAACCCGACGGGCCACGTCGCGACCCCGGAACGCCGCCACGCCATCGCCGAGACGGCGCAGCGCCATGGCGTCTTCGTCGTCGAGGACGAGGTCTGCAAGCCCTTGATCGACGCGCCGCTGCCGGCGATCACGCAGTGGCTCCCGGACCTGGGCTTCTTCGCCACCAGTTTTACGAAGGTGGTGCTCACGGGCCTGCGCGTCGGTTATCTGGTGGTTCCGCCGCGCTACTGCATCCGCGCGGAGTCCATCTTGCGCGTGACGAGTTGGAGCGCCACCTGCCTGCCGGCCGAGATTGCCACGCGCTGGGTCGAAGATGGCACGGCGCGCCGCCTGCTCGCCGTGCAGCGCGAGGAGGTGCGGGCGCGCCAGCAGTTGGTCGCGGATGCGCTCGGCCCGCATATCGCGTCGCACCACCCGCTGTCGCTGTGCGCCTGGCTGAAGGTGCCCGCGCATTGGACGGAGGATGGACTCGTGCGCGCGCTCGCCGAGCGCCGTGTGGCGCTGACGCCCTCCGACCCCTTCGTCGCCGGCAGCGGCCATGGGGGCGGCGTGCGCATCTGCATCGGCGGAAAAATGGGCCATGCCACGCTCGCGCTGGCGCTCGATACCGTCCGACAAACCTTTGAGCAATTTCCCCCGGTCTTCGGCGTCGGCGCAATCGGCTGAGTTTCCGGCCGGCGTGCGCCGGCCAGACATTGAATCATGACAATATAGTGATTGACATGATTTTCCCCGGACATTACTCTGACGTAATTGCCAGGAGAAATGATGCTGCACAGCATGTGTCTCGCGAATGCCGAATCGGGCGGCCGTATCCAGCCGGCGGCGGCGCCCATGCCCGCGTGCGACTTGGCCCGGGTCGAATCCGCCGCCGCGCGCATCGCCGGGCACGTGCTGCGCACGCCGCTCGTCGCCTCCGCGGCGCTCACGCGCTGCTGCGGCCTGCCGGTGCATCTGAAACTCGAAACACGCCAGCCGACCGGTGCTTTCAAGCTGCGCGGTGCCATGAACGCGCTGCTCGCGCTCGATGAGGACGCGCGCCGCCGCGGGCTGGTCACCGCGTCCACCGGCAACCACGGCCGCGCCGTCGCCCACGCTGCGCGCGCGGCGGGTGTGCGCGCCGTCGTCTGCATGTCGGCGCTGGTGCCGGCGCACAAGGTTGACGCGGTGCGCGCGCTGGGCACCGAGGTCAGGATCGTCGGACGCTCGCAGGACGACGCGCAGGCCGAGGTCGAGCGGCTCGTCGCCGAACAGGGTCTGACGCCGATCCCGCCCTTCGATCATCCCGACGTCGTCGCCGGGCAGGGCACGATCGGCCTCGAACTGATCGACGACCTGCCGGAGTTGGACCTCGTTCTGGTGCCCCTGTCCGGCGGCGGGCTGGCGGGGGGCATCGCGGTGGCGGTCAGGGCGCTGCGCCCCTGCGCGCGCGTGGTCGGCGTCTCCATGGAACGCGGCGCGGCCATGGCGGCGGCGATCGCCGCGGGCCAGCCGGTCGATGTCGCCGAGCAGGAAACGCTCGCCGACTCGCTCGGCGGCGGGATCGGCCTGAACAACCAGCTCACTTTCCGCCTGTGCCATGCGCTGCTCGACGGCGTCGTGCTGCTGACCGAAAACGAGATTGCCGCAGGCATCCGGCACGCCGCCCGGGAGGAGCACGGCGAGGTCGTCGAGGGCGCCGGCGCAGTCGGCATCGCGGCCTTGCTCTGCGGCAAGATTCGTCCCATGGGACCGACTGCGGTCGTGGTCTCGGGCGGGAATATCGACGCGGCCCTGCACCGGCGCATCGTCGCGGGGGACGCGCCATCATGAGGAGCCGCATGCGAATCCTGACCGAGGCCGATCTGCGCCGCCTCGTCCCGCTCGACATGGGCGTCGTCGCCTGCGTGGAAGCGGCCTTCGCGGCGCTCGCCACGCAGGCCGTCGCCATGCCGCCCATCCTGCGGCTGGACATCCCCGAGCACCGCGGCGAGGTCGACGTCAAGACCGCCTACGTGCCGGGACTCGACGGGTTTGCGGTGAAGATCAGCCCCGGCTTCTTCGACAACCCCCAGCTCGGCCTGCCGAGCCTGAACGGCTTGATGATTCTGTTCAGCGCCAGGACCGGCCTCATCGAGGCGCTGCTTCTGGACAACGGCTACCTCACCAATATGCGCACCGCTGCGGCGGGCGCGGTGGCCGCAAGGCATCTCGCGCGCCCCGACGCCCATTGCGCGGCGATCTTCGGCGCCGGGTTGCAGGCGCGCTTGCAGTTGCAGGCATTGACGCTGGTGCGCCCCATCGACGGGGCACGCATCTGGGCGCGCGATGCGGACAAGGCCCGTGCGCTCGCGCGCAGCTTGTCAGACGCGCTCGGAATACCGGTCACGGCCATCGCCGACCCGCGCGCGGCGGTCGCGGGCGCCGACGTCGTCGTCACCACGACCCCGGCCGAAGCGCCCATCCTGATGGCCGACTGGATCGAGCCGGGCCAGCATGTCACCGCCATGGGGTCCGACGCCGGGCACAAGAACGAGATCGACCCGGCGCTCGTGCTGCGGGCCCGCGATGGCTATTTCGCCGACCGGCTGTCGCAGACGCGCTGTCTCGGAGAACTGCACCACGCAATTCGCGCGGGGCTCGTCGCTCCCGATGCCGACTTCGCCGAGCTCGGCGCCGTCATCGCCGGCAAGGCCGCCGGGCGCTGCAGCGCGGACCAGATCACCTTCGCCGACCTCACCGGAACCGGCGTTCAGGACACCGCCATCGCCCACCTCGCCGCGGCCCGCGCGCGCGACGCGGCGGTCGGCCGCAGCATGGACAGCCACAGCGCAACCGCGGACGCGGACGCAGCATGAGCGCAACCCTGAACTTCTCGCTCGCGGAATACGCCGAGCGCCTGGCCAAGACGCGCCGCGCCATGGAGCCGCGCGGAATCGAACTGCTGATCGTCACCGATCCGTCGAACATGCACTGGCTCACCGGCTACGACGGCTGGTCCTTCTACGTGCACCAGTGTGTGCTGGTGCCGCCGACGGGCGCACCGCTGTGGTACGGGCGCCAGCAGGACGCGCAGGGCGCCAGGCGCACCAGCTACCTCGACCCCGCGAACATCATCGGCTACCCGGACCATTACGTGCAGTCGAACGAGCGCCACCCGATGGACCTGCTGGCGCAGATCATCGCCGACCACGGCTGGGGCCGGCTGCCCATCGCGGTGGAGATGGACAATTACTACTTCTCGGCGGCCGCCTTCGCCTCGCTGCAACGGCATTTGCCCGGCGCCCGATTCCAGGACTCCGCCGGGCTCGTGAATTGGCAGCGCGCGGTCAAGAGCCCGGCCGAGCTCGACTGCATGCGCAAGGCCGCGCGCATCGTCGAGCTCATGCACCAGCGCATCGTCGAGGTCATCGAGCCCGGAATGCGCAAATGCGACCTCGTCGCCGAAATCTACGGCGCCGGAATCCGCGGCACGCCGGCGTTTGGCGGCGACTACCCGGCGATCGTTCCGCTGCTGCCCTCGGGCGCGGACGCCTGCGCCCCGCACCTGACCTGGGACGACAAACCCATGAAGGCGAACGAGGGCACCTTCTTCGAGATCGCCGGCGCCTACAAACGCTACCACTGCCCGCTCTCGCGCACCGTGTTCCTGGGCAAGCCGACGCAGGCCTTTCTCGACGCCGAGAAAGCGACGCTCGAAGGCATGGAGGCGGGCCTTGCGGCGGCCCGGCCCGGCAACCGCTGCGAGGACATCGCGAACGCCTTCTTCGCGGTGCTGCGCAAGCATGGGATCACCAAGGACAACCGGACCGGCTACCCGATCGGCCTGAGCTACCCGCCGGACTGGGGCGAGCGCACCATGAGCCTGCGCCCGGGCGACCGCACCGTGCTGCAAGCGGGAATGGCCTTCCATTTCATGACCGGTCTTTGGCTCGAGGACATGGGGCTGGAGATCACCGAAAGCATCGTGATCACCGAGGTCGGCGTCGAATGCCTGGCGCAGGTTCCGCGACAACTATTCATCAAGGATTGATCGATGCCCATGGCGCTGCCTGGCCCCTCGCCGATCGTGCCCACGGTCGATTTCGCCGCCCAGGGCGTGCAGCACGGTCATCTGCGCCTGCCCCACAGCCGCGACGACAGCGCCTGGGGCTCGATCATGATCCCGGTCTGCGTGATCGCGCAGGGCGAGGGGCCGACCGCGCTGCTCACCGGCGCCAACCACGGCGACGAGTACGAGGGGCCCGCCGCCTTGTACGAGCTGGCGCGCACGCTGTACCCCGCGCAGGTCACGGGGCGCGTGATCATCGCTCCCGCGCTGAACTACCCGGCGTTCCTGGCGGGAACGCGAACCTCCCCGATCGACAAGGGGAATCTGAACCGCAGCTTTCCCGGCCGGCCGGACGGGAGCGTGACGCAGAAGATCGCGGACTACGTGACGCGCGCGCTCGTGCCGCTTGCCGACATCGTTCTCGACCTCCATTCCGGCGGGCGCACGCTCGATTTCCTGCCCTACGCCGCGGCGCACGAACTGCCGGACAAAGCGCAGCAGGCGCGCTGTTTTGCCGCTGTCGCCGCGTTTGCCGCGCCCTACTCCATGAAGATGCTCGAAATCGACGCGGTCGGAATGCTCGACACGGCGGTCGAGAACGCGGGCAAGACCTTCGTCACCACCGAGCTCGGTGGCGCCGGCACCGCGACGGCCCGCTCCATCGCCATCGCCCGGCGCGGCGTGCTGAATGTGCTGCACCACGCGGGAATTCTCTCCGGGCAGCCGCAGACCGGCCCGACGCGCTGGCTCGACATGCCGTCCGCCGCCTGCTTCGTTTGCGCGCAGGACGGCGGGCTGGTCGCATTCGCGCACGACCTCGGCGATGCGCTCCGGCAAGGCGACGTCGTCGCCCGGGTCTACCCGCTTGGCCGCACCGGGTGCGCGCCGATGGAGTACCGCGCAGGCATGGACGGCATCCTGGCCGCCCGGCATGTTCCCGGCCTGCTCCAGGCGGGCGACTGCCTCTGCGTCATCGCGCAGCAGCGCGAGGAGGGTATTTGAAGGCGCTCGAACCCGCGGCGCCGTCCATCCCCACAAAAATCCATGCACCAGCGCGGCGCGCACCCATCCGGTCCAAGCGGCCCGCAATTTGCTTGAAGACCCCCACCAGAAAAACCACAGGAGACAACCCATGTTCCATTCCCGAGTCCTTGGCCTGAGCGCGCTCGCGCTGGCCACCGCCCTGCCCGTACTGCCCGCTGCCCATGCCACGACACCCAAGGAAATCAAGGACCGGGGCTACGTCCGTGCAGCGACCGCGAACGAGGTGCCCTATTCGTATATGAAGGACGATGGCAGTTCCGCCGGCATTGGTCCCGACGTCGCCATGGCGGTGCTGAAGACCATGGGGATCGACGAGGTGGCGTGGTCGGTCACGCCCTTTGGCACGCTCATCCCGGGCCTCAAGGCCAGGCGCTTCGACTTCGTTGCCGCCGAGCAGAACATCTCGCCGGAACGCTGCCGGCAGGTCGCCTTTACCGAGCCCAACTCGTCCTACGGCGAGGGCCTGCTGGTGAAGAAAGGCAATCCGAAGAAGCTCACGACCTACGCCGACATCGCCAGGGACCCGTCGCTCAAGGTCGCCGTGGTCTCCGGCGCGAACAGCATCGACTATCTGCGCGCAGTCGGCGTCCGGGACAGCCAGGTCGTCTTCATCGCGGCCAACGCCGACGCGCTCGCCACCGTGCAGAGCCGCGCCGACGCCTACGCGGCGACCGAGCTCACGGTCGCCAGCCTCGCCCGGGGGCAGGCGCATGTGGAACAGGTCCGGCCCTTCACCGACCCGCTGGTGGACAACAAGCCGGTGCGCAATTTCGGCGGCTTCGCGTTCCGGCCGGAGGACAAGGCGTTCTACGAAGCCTACAACGCCGCGCTCGTCGCGTTCCGCAGAACCGACGCGTATAAAAAAATCCTGGCCCAGTACGGTCTGTCGGACGAGAGCATCCGGGCCGCTGCCGAGCGCAAGGTCGCCGATCTTTGCGCCGGCAAATGAACCGCCGGCGCGGCTGACGGCTCGCGGTGTCATCGCACATGCCAGGACATGGCGCCATGGAGTTCTGGGCCTACGTTCCCTCGCTCGCGCGCGGCGCACTCGTGACCGCCGGGATCACGCTCGCCGCGATCGCCATCGGCGCCGTCAGCGCCTTCGTCGCCGGCATCGCGCGTGTCGAGGGTGGCCGAATCGCCGCGGCGATCGCGCTGTGCTACACCGAGGTCTTCCGTGGCACCTCGCTCCTGGTACAACTCTTCTGGTTCTATTACGCGCTCCCGCTGGTCGGCCTGACCCTCGAGCCCGTGGCGACCGGCGTCACCGTGCTGGCGCTGCACGTGGGCGCGTATGGCTCGGAGATCGTGCGCGGCGCGCTGAACGCCGTCTCGCCGTTGCAGCGCGAAGCGGCGCGGGCGCTGAATTTCGGCCGCGGGCACACGCTCGTGCACGTCGTCCTGCCGCAGGCGGTCGTCGAGATGATGCCGGCCCTTGGCAACCTCGCGATCGAAACGCTCAAGCTCTCCTCACTGGTCTCGCTGATCTCCATCACCGACCTGACGTTCCGCGCGCAGGCCATGCGCAATCTGACGCTGGACAGCACCACGGTCTATGCGCTGACGCTGATCGGCTATTTCGCCATGTCGCTCGTGCTCATGCTGGCCCTGCGCCTGGTCGAGAGGCTCGTGCGCCGCGGCGCGGCCTTTCCGAAGGCGGCGCACGCATGATGTACGGCTTTGCATGGGACAGTTCCACGCCGCTGGCGTATGCGGTGTCCATCCTGCCCATTCTCCTGATCGGGCTGGGCGTCACCTTGAAGGCCGCAGCAGCCGGTTTTGCCATCGCGCTGGCGCTCGGCCTGGTCTTCGCGCTGATGCGCCGCAGCCGCCTGCGGGCGGTTTCCTGGAGCACGGCGGTGCTCGTCGAATTCCTGCGCGACACGCCGCTTCTGGTGCAGCTCTTCTTCCTCTACTACGTGCTGCCCGACTACGGCGTCACGCTGCCGGCCTTCCTCACCGGCGCGGTGGCGCTCGGTCTGCAATATTCGGCCTATACCTCCGAGGTCTACCGCGGCGGAATCGACGCGCTGCCGCGCGGCCAATGGGAGGCCGCGACCGCCGTCAACCTCTCGCGCGCGCAGATCTATCGCGCCATCGTCATCCCCCAGGTCGTCCCGCGCATCCTGCCGACGCTGGGCAATTACCTCGTCGCCATGATCAAGGAGACGCCGGTCCTGTGCGTCGTCACCGTGCTTGAAATGATGGGGCTTGCGAACATGATCGGCGAGCGCAGCTTTGAATACTTGGTCCCGCTGACGCTGGTCGGCCTGATCTTCCTCCTGCTCACGCTGATCTGCTCGGTCGGGCTGCATTGGCTGGAGAAGGCGCTGCCCAAAACAGGAATACCGCTGCGATGACCGAAACCCCCTGCGCCCGCGCTCCCCTCATCGAGTTCCAGGGCGTCACCAAGCGCTTTGGCACGCTCACGGTGCTCGACGACTTCAATTTCTCCGTCGCCGCCGGCGAGAAGGTGGCGCTGATCGGCCCCTCGGGCTCCGGCAAATCGACCGTGCTGCGCATTCTGATGACGCTCGAACCGTTTCAGCAAGGCACGCTCACGCTCGCCGGAACCTCCTACCACCAGACCGGCGGTGCCGGCCCCTTCAAGGCCTCGCAGTGGCATCTGCGCGAGTTGCGCAGCCATGTCGGGATGGTGTTCCAGAGCTTCAACCTGTTCCCGCACATGTCGGTGCTGCGCAATGTGCTCGAAGCCCCGGTCAAGGTCTTGGGCTTGCCGCGCGCCGAGGCCGAATGCCGTGCCGTGGAACTGCTCACCATGGTGGGTCTTGCCAACAAAAAGGACCATTACCCGGCCCAGTTGTCGGGCGGGCAGCAGCAGCGCGTGGCCATTGCCCGGGCGCTGGCCATGCGCCCGCGCGTGCTGCTCTTCGACGAGCCCACCTCGGCCCTGGACCCGCAGCTCGTCGGCGAGGTGCTCGGCGTGATCCGTGGCCTGGCGCACGCGCACGAACTGACCATGCTGCTCGTCACGCACGAAATGCGTTTCGCGCGGGAAGTCTCGGACCGCGTCTGCTTCTTCGACCAGGGCCGCATTCGTGAACAGGGCGATCCCGAGCGCATGTTCAGCGCGCCGCAAGAGCCGCGCACACGGGAGTTCCTCGCGTCGGTGCTGTGATGCATGCACACCCGGCAGGTCCATGCAACGCATGGCCTGCCGCGCTCCTTGGGCCCAACAGGGCATGCAATACACTGCGGCGTCGGGGGCCGTCGGACCAGCTGGCGCATCGCCGACGGCGTGTTCCATGCCAACCGGAGTCCTCGCCCATGAATCTGAGCTACCTCGACCCCAAGATTGATCTGGTCTTCAAGCGCATCTTCTCGCGCGCCGACCTGCTCCTGGATTTTCTCAACGCCGTTCTGCCGCTGGACGCTCCGGTCGAAACGCTGACCTATCTGCCCACCGAACAGGCGCCGCAAATCCCGGGCATGCGCTTTTCCATCGTCGACGTCAAATGCCACGACCAGAGCGGCCAGGTGTTCGTCGTCGAGATGCAGATGCTATGGACCGACGCCTACTTCTCGCGCATCCTGTTCAGCGGCGCGCAGGCCATCGTCAACCAACTCTCCGCGGGTGCGCCCTACCAGTCTCTGTGCCCGGTCTACTCGGTCACGGTGCTCAACGACGTTTTCAAGAAAGACGCGCGCCAGAAAGACTGCTGGCTGCACCACTACAAGATCACCAAACTCGCAGAACCCGACGATATCCTGCAAGGCCTGCAGTTCGTCATCCTGGAACTGCCCAAATTCACACCCCAAACGCAGGTCGAAAAACGAGTGACCGCGCTGTGGCTGCGCTTTCTGCGCGAGGCCGGCGGACCGGACTTTGTCCCCGACGAGAACCTGCTGTCCCACGCGCCGGTCGCCGCCGCGGTCAAGCTCACCGAGTTCGCAGGGTATAGCGCCGTCGAAATCGAGGCCTACCGGAAGTATCAGGATGCGCTGCGCAACGAAAACAGCGTGCTGCTCGATGCCGTGACGAAGGGACGGATTGAAGGGCGGGCCGAGGTTGCGCGCAATCTTTTGCCGCTGCTCGGTGACGAGGCCATCGCGCAGGTCAGCGGCCTGACCTTGTCGGCCGTCAAAAAGCTGCGCGAAGAAGCCGGCCCCCCGCGCACGAACTGATCGTGCATGCTCGTCATGCATGAACCATGCACGCGTTGAACAAGCTGGCCCGTTCGAGCGCCCAACGCGTTGTGCGAAACTTGGCCGATGCATCGATTGCCCTGCTCCGTGGCCGATCGCGGCATGCACTGGAACCACCGGGACAGGTCTTGACTGCCAGTGCGCGCATCGATTTCAGCCAGCCGCTGTCCGCACGGACCGCGCGCCTGCGCCACGCCCTTGGCAGGCCCCGCGAGGTTCTGCTGGCGCATGCGCACGCCCAGGTGCGCGGCGTGCTCGACGCCGTGCACGCGGCCGCGCAGCGCGGCCACTGGTGCCTGGGCCATGTGCGCTACGAGGCGGCGGCGGCGTTCGACGCCGCCCTGCAAACGCACGCGGCGGATGGCCCGCTGGCGTGGTTTGCCGTGCACGACGGGCCCCTGCCCTGGCCGGAGGAAGACACCGGGCAAGGGCCCACGCACGCGGCATGGCTGGAGTGGCAGGACAGCCTCGACCGGGCCGATTTTGACGCCGCGCTGGCGCGCATCCAGCAGGCCATCGCTGCGGGCGAGCTGTACCAGGTGAACTACACCGCCCCGCTCAGGGGCCGCTTGCAGGGCGGAGCCGACGCGCTGTTTGCCGCACTGCAGCGGGCCCAGCCCGGAGGCTACGCGGCGCATATCGACACCGGAGCGCAGCAGATTCTGTCGGTCTCGCCCGAACTGTTCTTTGACTGGCAGGACGCGCCCGGCGGCGGCGCCATCCTCGCGCGCCCCATGAAGGGAACGGCGCCGCGCGGCGCCACGCCCGCGCAGGACGCGGCGCTCGCCGCGCAGCTGCGCAGCGCGCCCAAGGAGCGCGCCGAGAACGTGATGATCGTCGACCTGCTGCGCAACGACCTCGCGCGCATCGCCCTGCCGCACAGCGTGCGCGTGCCCGCGCTGTTTGCCACGCAGGCCCTGCCCACGGTGTGGCAGATGACCTCGGACGTGCGCGCGCGCACGCGGCCCGGAACCACGCTGACCGACATCTTTGCCGCGCTCTTCCCCTGCGGATCGGTCACCGGTGCGCCCAAGGTGCAGGCCATGCGCATGATCCGTGCGCTCGAGCCCGCGCCGCGCGGCGTGTACTGCGGCGCCTTGGGCGTGGTGCGGCCGGCAGGCCCCGCAGGGGCCGACGGGCTGTGCGCCGTGGCGGCCACGTTCAACGTGCCCATCCGCACCGTGGTGCTGCACGCGCAGGGCGAGCAATGGCACGCCAGTTGCGGCATTGGCAGCGGAATCACCGCGGATGCGCAGGCCGACGCCGAATGGAACGAGTGGCAGCACAAGCGTGCCTTCGTGGACCGCGCCAGCGTGCCGTTCGAGCTGCTGGAAACCCTGGCCCTCGATGGCGGGCAGCTGCGCCACCTGCCCGAGCACCTGGCCCGGCTGCAGGACGCTGCGGCGCATTTCGCCATTCCATGCGACGCCGCCGCCATGCAGCGCTGCCTGCGGACGCTGACCGAGAGCCACCCTGCGGGAGCATGGCGCGTGCGCCTGCTGCTCGACGCCACGGGCACGCCCCGGGGCGAGGTCTGCGCGCTGCCACCCACGGCCGAGCCCGTGCGTCTGGCACTCGCCGACAGACCGTTCATGGCGGCGCACAGCGAATTCGTGCGCTACAAGACCACGCGGCGGGCGCATTACGCGGCCCTTGCGCCCACCGCGCCCGGGGTGTTCGACACGCTGCTGTGGAACGCAGCCGGCGAGATCACCGAGAGCACCTTCGGAAATATCGCCGCGCTCGTGGACGGCCGCTGGGTGACGCCGCCGCTCGCGTGCGGCCTGCTGCCCGGCGTGGGCCGCGCCGTGGCGCTGCGCGAGGGGCGCGTCGTGCAGGCCGTGCTGCGCCTGGCCGATATTCCGCGGGTGCGCGGCTGGGCGTTCATCAACAGCCTGCGCGGCTGGCTGGCGGCCACGCTGGAGCGCTGATCGGGGCCGCAAGTCTAGAATGCGCGCATGAGCAACACCTCTTGCGAATCGGCCGCGGCGCCAGGCTATTACCAGCACCACATCTTTTTTTGCCTGAACGAACGCAGCAACGGCGAGGCCTGCTGCGCCCGGCACAACGCCCAGGCGGCATTTGACCGCTGCAAGGCCCAGGTCAGGGCGGCCGGGCTCGCGGGTCCCGGCAAGGTGCGGGTGAACAAGGCGGGTTGCCTGGATCGCTGTTCCGCAGGCCCGGTCGCCGTCGTTTACCCGGAAGGCGTCTGGTACAGCTACGTGGACGCCGACGATATCGACGAGATCGTCGAATCGCACCTCAGGAACGGCCAGGTGGTCGAGCGTCTCGTCACGCCCGCGGAACTGGGACGCTGATCCAGTCTCTCCCTCCCTGCTTTCTGAATCTGAATGACGCCCCGGCAACCAGCCGTCGGGCAACCAAGCCGTGAATTCCCAGACCGAACACCTGACCCTGTCCGGTGCCGCAGGCGCCATCGAGGCCCTGCGCGCTGGCGCCGCGCGCGCGGACGGGGGCACGCCGCGTGGCGTGGCCGTGATCGCGCATCCCCACCCGCTGTTTGGCGGCAGCATGGAGAACAAGGTGGTACAGACCCTGGCGCGCGCCTTTGTGCAGTGCGGCTGGACGGCGGTGCGCTTCAATTTCCGCGGCGTGGGCGCGTCTGACGGCGTGCACGACGAGGGCCGGGGCGAGTTGCAGGACCTGCTTGCCGTGGTCGAGCAGATGGCCCCGCGCAGCCAAGGCCAGCGCATTGCGCTGGCGGGTTTCTCGTTTGGCGCGTTTGTCGCCAGCCACGCGCTGGCCAGCCTCTGGCCCGGGGGGCGGGTCGAGTACGCCGTGCTCGTGGGCACCGCTGCGGGCCGTTTCAGCGTCGCGCCGGTGCCGCCCGAGGCCCATCCGCGCACGCTGGTCGTGCACGGGGAACAGGACGATACCGTGCCGTTGTCCGCCGTGATGGATTGGGCGCGGCCCCAGATACTGCCGATCACGGTCGTTCCCGCAGGCGGCCATTTCTTTCACGGACAATTGCCGCTTTTGAAAAATCTGGTGCTGCGCCACCTGCAATCGGGCGCCTGAGGTCCCGTTGCAGCAAGGTCCCCCACCAGGGTTCCCGCTCTTCCCCGCATCCTTTCGTATCCCTCGCATCCCTCCACCCATGAAACGAATCCTGTCCGCACTGCGCTTCCTGGCCGTTCTGGCTGCGCTCGTCCCTGCCGCCGCCCACGCCCAGGCGCCACAGCCGCCCGAAATCGCCGCGCGCAGCTACCTGTTGTTCGACGTCACGGCGAACCAACTGCTGGCAACCAAGGACATCGACGCGCCGGTCGATCAGGCCTCGCTGACCAAGCTCATGACGGGCTATCTGGTGTTCGACGCGCTGCGCTCGCGGAAGATCTCGCTCGCGCAAAAACTGCCCGTGAGCCCGCGCGCCTGGAAGATGCCCGGCTCGCGCATGTTCATCGACCCCAAGATGCAGGTGCCGGTCGGGGACCTCATCCAGGGCATGGTCGTGCAGTCGGGCAACGACGCCACCATCGCGCTGGCCGAGGGCGTGGGTGGAACGGTCGAGAACTTCGTCCGGCTCATGAACGAGCAGGCCAAGGCGCTGGGCATGAACGCCACGAGCTACAAGAACCCCGAGGGGCTGACCGAGCCCGGCCACACGAGCACGGCGCGCGACCTGAGCGTGCTGGCCACGCGCCTCATGAAGGACTTTCCGGAGTACATGCACTACTACGCCACCAAGCGCTACAGCTACCCCGGAACGCCCACGTCGAACAGCAGCAACCGCAACATGCTCCTGTTCCGTGACCCGACGGTCGATGGCCTCAAGACCGGCCACACCGACGCCGCAGGCTATTGCCTCGTGGCCACGTCCCGGCGCGAGTTCCCCGGCCTGGGCCAGCGCCGCCTGCTGTCCATCGTGCTTGGCGCGGCCAGCGAGAACGCGCGTGCGAACGAGAGCCAGAAACTGCTGAACTGGGGCTATACCGCTTTCGACGCGGTCAAGCTGTTCGACGCCGGCCAGGCGGTGGCGACGCCCGATATCTGGAAGGGCCGGGAAAACCAGCTCAGGATCGGCCGTGAAGAGGCCATCGTCGTGGCCATTCCCGCGGGCAGCGCCGGCAAGATCAGCACCCGGATCGCCCGCCCCGACCCCTTGGTCGCGCCCTACACCAAGGGCCAGTCGATCGGCACCCTGGAGGTGATGCTCGGCGACCAGGCCCTGGGCAAGGTGCCGCTGGTGGCGCTCGAAGGCGTGGAGCAGGCGGGCATGTGGGGCCGCGCCTGGGATGCGCTGCGCCTGTGGATCCGGTGAACCGGCCCTGTCCTGCTATACTCGTGGGCTTTTCGGGATTTCCGAAGGGTTTCACGTTTTCGTTTTCTACGCTCATCCCGTTTAAATCACGTTCAGGGACGCATTGCATGCCAACCATCAACCAATTGGTCCGTCAGGGGCGCGAGGTCGAAAAGATCAAGTCCAAAAGCCCCGCGATGGAAAACTCTCCCCAGCGCCGCGGCGTGTGCACCCGGGTGTACACCACGACGCCCAAGAAGCCCAACTCCGCCTTGCGCAAGGTCGCCAAGGTGCGCCTGACCAACGGCTTCGAGGTCATCTCCTACATCGGCGGTGAAGGCCACAACCTGCAAGAGCACAGCGTGGTGCTGGTGCGCGGCGGTCGTGTCAAGGACCTGCCCGGTGTGCGCTACCACATCGTGCGCGGCTCGCTCGACCTGCAAGGCGTGAAAGACCGCAAGCAGGCGCGCTCCAAGTACGGTGCCAAAAAGCCCAAGGCGAAGTAAACCCCGGGCGCTGAAATGCCCGGCATACCCGGTGCTGCCCCGCATGGCGCGGTGATGCAGCGTAGTGACCCCAGGCGCACGGTTTGCGCGGGTCGAGTAAGTGGGAGTCCTGAATGGCTCTCGCGGTGTCCGCAGGGACGCCAACTGAAGCAAAGAGGAAAAGAAAATGCCACGTCGTCGCGAAGTCCCCAAACGTGAAATCCTGCCGGACCCCAAGTTCGGCAATGTGGAACTGTCCAAATTCATGAACGTGATCATGGAGGGTGGCAAGAAGGCCGTAGCCGAGCGCATCATCTACGGTGCGCTGGAACTGATCGAGAAAAAGCACCCCGACAAAGACCCGCTGGAGGCTTTCACCGTTGCGATCAACAACGTCAAGCCCATGGTCGAAGTCAAGTCGCGCCGCGTGGGCGGCGCCAACTACCAGGTTCCCGTGGAAGTGCGTCCCGTGCGCCGGCTCGCGCTGTCCATGCGCTGGATCAAGGAAGCGGCGCGCAAGCGCGGCGAAAAGTCCATGGCGCAGCGCCTGGCGAACGAACTGCTCGAGGCCACGGAAGGCCGTGGCGGCGCCATGAAGAAGCGTGACGAGGTGCACCGCATGGCCGAAGCCAACAAGGCGTTCAGCCATTTCCGCTTCTGATCCGGCGCAGCGCTCCCTCCTCCGGTCCATTCCTTTGGCCACCTGACAGCCCCAGCCCGGCACCCGGAGCGCCCCGCGCCAAGCACGGGGTTGCGGCGCCGCAGGCCCACACCCTGACCGAACCCAACACGACCCATCCCAAGGATCCACCATGGCTCGCAAGACCCCCCTCGAGCGCTACCGCAACATCGGTATTTCGGCGCATATCGACGCCGGCAAGACAACGACCACCGAGCGCATTCTTTTCTACACCGGCGTGAACCACAAGATTGGTGAGGTACACGACGGCGCGGCCACCATGGACTGGATGGAGCAAGAGCAGGAGCGCGGCATCACGATCACCTCGGCGGCCACCACCTGCTTCTGGAAGGGCATGGACATGTCCTTCCCCGAGCACCGCATCAACATCATCGACACCCCCGGGCACGTGGACTTCACCATCGAGGTGGAGCGCTCCATGCGCGTGCTCGACGGCGCCTGCATGGTGTACTGCGCCGTCGGCGGCGTGCAGCCGCAGTCGGAAACCGTCTGGCGCCAGGCGAACAAATACAAGGTGCCACGCTTGGCCTTCGTGAACAAGATGGACCGCACCGGGGCGAACTTCTTCAAGGTCGTCGAGCAGATGCGGCTGCGCCTGAAGGCCAACCCGGTGCCGATCGTGATCCCGATCGGCGCCGAAGATGGCTTCAAGGGCGTGGTCGATCTGCGCAAGATGAAGGCCATCGTCTGGGACGAGGCCTCGCAGGGAATGAAGTTCAGCTTCGAGGACATCCCGGCCGATCTGCACGCCGCTGCCAAGGAATGGCGCGAGAAGATGGTCGAGGCGGCCGCCGAAGCCACCGAAGAGCTCATGAACAAGTACCTGGAAGAGGGTGACCTGTCGGAGGAGGAGATCACCGCCGGCCTGCGCGCGCGCACCATCGCCGGTGAAATCCAGCCCATGCTGTGCGGCACCGCGTTCAAGAACAAGGGCGTGCAGCGCATGCTCGACGCCGTGATCGAACTCATGCCCTCGCCGCAGGACGTGCCCCCCGTTCCCGGTTTCGACGAAGACGACAAGGAAGTCACCCGCAAGGCGGACGACGCCGAGAAGTTTTCGGCCCTGGCGTTCAAGCTCATGACCGACCCGTTCGTCGGCCAGCTGACCTTCGTGCGCGTGTACTCCGGCGTGCTCGCCAAGGGCGACACCGTGTACAACCCCGTGCGCGGCAAAAAGGAGCGCATCGGCCGCATCGTGCAGATGCACGCCAACGAGCGCCAGGAGGTGGACGAAATCCGCGCCGGCGACATTGCCGCCTGCGTGGGCCTGAAGGACGTGACCACGGGCGAGACCCTGTGCGACCCGGCGGCCATCGTGACGCTCGAACGCATGGTCTTCCCCGAGCCCGTGATTCGCCAGGCCGTGGAGCCGAAGTCCAAGACGGATCAGGAAAAGATGGGAATCGCGCTGTCGCGCCTGGCCGCCGAAGACCCGTCGTTTCGCGTGAGCACCGACGAGGAATCGGGCCAGACCATCATCGGCGGCATGGGCGAGTTGCACCTGGAAATCATCGTTGACCGCATGAAGCGGGAATTTGGCGTCGAGGCCAACGTGGGCAAGCCCCAGGTGGCGTACCGCGAAACCATCCGCAAGACGGTGGAGGAGGCCGAAGGCAAGTTCGTGCGCCAGTCCGGCGGCAAGGGCCAGTACGGTCACGTGGTGCTGAAGATCGAACCCAACGAAGCCGGCAAGGGAATCGAGTTCATCGACGCCATCAAGGGCGGTGTGGTTCCGCGCGAATTCATCCCGGCCGTGGAAAAGGGCGTGAACGAGGCCGTCACGCAGGGCGTGCTCGCCGGCTACCCCGTAGTTGACGTCAAGGTCACGCTGCACTTCGGCTCGTACCACGACGTGGACTCGAACGAACTGGCGTTCAAGATGGCCGCGATCTTCGGCTTCAAGGAAGGCTGCAGGAAGGCCGGCCCCGTGATTTTGGAGCCCATGATGGCGGTGGAGGTCGAGACGCCCGAAGACTACGCCGGCAACGTGATGGGCGACCTGTCGTCGCGCCGCGGCATGGTGCAGGGAATGGACGACATGCTCGGCGGCGGCAAGGCCATCAAGGCCGAGGTGCCGCTGTCCGAAATGTTCGGCTACTCGACCACGCTGCGCTCGATGTCGCAGGGGCGCGCCACCTACACGATGGAATTCAAGCATTACAGCGAGGCGCCGCGCAACGTGTCCGAGGCCATCATGGCCGCGCGCGCCAAGTAAGCAAGCCCGCCCCTGCGACGCTTTCTTCACCGATCCCCGGTCTGCGATCCGGTGCCGTCCCGTTGCCTGTGCGGGGCGATGCAGCAACCGGATGCAGACCTAAAACCACGACACAGGCATCGCTCTTTGGAGAATTGAAAATGGCAAAAGGAAAATTCGAACGCACCAAGCCCCACGTCAACGTGGGGACGATCGGTCACGTGGACCATGGCAAGACGACGCTCACGGCGGCCATCGCCACCGTGCTGTCGACCAAGTTCGGCGGCGAGGCCAAGGCCTACGACCAGATCGACGCAGCCCCCGAGGAAAAGGCCCGCGGCATCACGATCAACACCGCGCACGTGGAATACGAAACGGCCAACCGCCACTACGCGCACGTGGACTGCCCCGGCCACGCGGACTACGTGAAGAACATGATCACCGGCGCCGCGCAGATGGACGGCGCCATCCTGGTGTGCTCGGCCGCCGACGGCCCGATGCCGCAGACGCGCGAGCACATCCTGCTCGCACGCCAGGTCGGCGTTCCCTACATCATCGTGTTCCTGAACAAGTGCGACATGGTCGACGACGAGGAACTGCTCGAACTCGTCGAGATGGAAGTGCGCGAACTGCTCGACAAGTACGACTTCCCCGGCGACTCCACCCCGATCATCCGCGGCTCGGCCAAGCTCGCGCTCGAGGGCGACAAGGGGCCGCAGGGTGAAGAGGCGATCATGAAGCTCGCCGAGGCCCTGGACAGCTACATCCCCACGCCCGAGCGCGCCATCGACGGCAGCTTCCTGATGCCCGTGGAAGACGTGTTCTCGATCTCCGGCCGCGGCACCGTGGTCACCGGGCGCATCGAGCGCGGCGTCATCAAGGTCGGCGAGGAAATCGAAATCGTCGGCATCCGCGACACGCAGAAAACCACCTGTACGGGCGTGGAAATGTTCCGCAAGCTGCTCGACCAGGGCCAGGCCGGGGACAACGTCGGCCTGCTGCTGCGCGGCACCAAGCGCGAGGACGTGGAACGCGGCCAGGTGCTGTGCAAGCCCGGATCGATCAAGCCGCACACCCATTTCACCGCCGAGGTCTACGTTCTGAGCAAGGACGAGGGCGGACGCCACACGCCGTTCTTCAACAACTACCGCCCGCAGTTCTACTTTCGCACGACCGACGTGACCGGCGCCATCGAGTTGCCGGCGGACAAGGAAATGGTCATGCCGGGCGACAACGTCTCGATCACCGTGAAGCTGATCAACCCCATCGCCATGGAAGAAGGCCTGCGCTTCGCAATCCGCGAAGGCGGGCGCACCGTGGGCGCGGGCGTCGTGGCCAAGATCATTGCCTGACCCGGCAGCAGAACAAGGAAGCGCCATGTCCTCGAAGCAAAAAATCCGCATCCGCCTGAAGGCGTTCGACTACAAGCTGATCGACCAGTCCGCGGCCGAGATCGTCGATACCGCCAAGCGCACCGGCGCCATCGTCAAGGGCCCCGTGCCGTTGCCAACGCGCATGAAGCGCTTTGACATCCTGCGCTCGCCGCACGTCAACAAGACCAGTCGCGACCAGTTCGAAATCCGCACGCACCAGCGCCTGATGGACATCGTCGACCCCACCGACAAGACGGTGGACGCATTGATGAAGCTCGACCTGCCCGCTGGCGTGGACGTGGAGATCAAACTGCAGTAACGAAAGACAACGCGGGCTTGCTTGCACGAGCAGTTCGCGCCATAATCGCAGGCTTTTCCCGGATTGCGCCTGAAGGCATCCAAAGACGCCCAGAGACCAGAGAAAAAGGGCGCCTTGCCGGAGAAGTTTCATCAACCCTTCTTTCATGCACATGCAGTGCAAACGCCGCGGCCAATTGAAGTTGCGACGGTGAAAGTTTTGGAGAAATCAATGAGTCTGAGCAACTCCCTGGGGTTGCTGGGTCGCAAGGTGGGCATGATGCGTCTGTTCACCGATGACGGGGACGCAGTCCCCGTCACGGTGGTGGACGTGTCCAACAACCGCGTGACCCAGGTCAAAACCCAAGACAACGATGGCTACGTGGCCTTGCAGCTCACGTTCGGTGCGCGCAAGGCATCGCGCGTGACCCGCCCACAAGCCGGTCACCTGGCCAAGGCAGGTGTCGAGGCCGGCGAAATCATCCGGGAATTCCGTGTCACCGCCGATACCGCGGCCCGCTACCCGGCGGGTGCTTCGGTGGACGTCGCTGCCGTGTTCTCCGTGGGCCAGAAGGTCGACGTGCAGGGCACCTCGATCGGCAAGGGCTACGCCGGAACCATCAAGCGCCACAACATGAGCTCGCAGCGCGCGTCGCACGGCAACAGCCGTTCGCACAACGTTCCCGGCTCCATCGGCATGGCGCAGGATCCGGGCCGCGTATTCCCCGGCAAGCGCATGACGGGCCACTTGGGCGACGTCACCAAGACCACGCAAAACCTCGACCTGATCCGCATCGACGAAGCGCGTCAGCTGCTGCTCATCAAGGGCGCCATCCCGGGCTCCCGGGGCGGGTTCGTGACGGTGCGTCCGGCGATCCGGGTCCCGGCGGCATCCAAGGGAGCAGATTGATGCAACTCGAACTCCTCAATGACCAGGGCCAGGGCGCGTCCCATCTGGACGTTCCCGAGACCGTGTTCGGTCGTGAATACAACGAGGCCCTGGTGCACCAGATCGTGGTCGCCTACCAGGCCAACGCGCGCCAGGGCACACGTGCCCAGAAAGACCGCGAGCAGGTCCGGCACTCGACGCGAAAGCCTTTCAAGCAAAAGACCACGGGCAGGGCACGCGCGGGGATGACCTCCTCGCCGCTGTGGCGTGGGGGCGGGCGGATTTTTCCGAACCTGCCCGAGGAGAACTTCACGCAGAAGATCAACAAGAAGATGTACCGCGCGGGCATGTCTTCCATCCTCTCGCAGCTGGCCCGCGAGGGCCGTCTGGCGGTGCTCGAATCGTTCAAGCTCGACTCGCCCAAAACCAAGGTCTTGGCCGACAGGTTCAAGGCCATGAACCTGCAGTCGGTGATGGTGATCGCCGACGAGGTGGACGAAAACCTGTACCTGGCCTCGCGCAATCTGGTGAACGTGCTCATCGTCGAGCCCCGTTACGCCGACCCCGTGTCGCTGGTACGTTTCAAGAAAGTGCTCGTCACCAAGGGCGCAATCGACAAACTCAAGGAGATGTTCGCATGAGCACACCCAAGTTTGACGAAGGTCGTCTGCTGCAGGTGCTGGTCGCCCCCATCGTGTCCGAAAAGGCCACCATGGTCGGCGAGAAGACCAACACCGTGACCTTCAAGGTGCTGCAGGACGCGACCAAGCCGGAAATCAAGGCGGCCGTGCAATTGCTGTTCAAGGTCGAGGTCAAAGGCGTTTCCGTGCTCAACACCAAGGGCAAGAGCAAGCGTTTCGGCAAGCACATCGGCCGCCGCGACAACGTTCGCAAGGCCTACGTCACGCTGCAGCCTGGTCAGGAGATCAACCTTGCGGAGGGCTCTTAAATCATGGCTGTCATCAAGATGAAACCCACTTCACCCGGCCGCCGTGCCGTGGTGAAGGTCACGCGCGACCACCTGTACAAGGGGGCAGCGTACGCCCCCCTGCTGGAGCCGCAATTCCAGAAGGCCGGCCGCAACAACAACGGCCACATCACCACGCGCCACAAGGGCGGTGGCCACAAGCACCACTACCGGGTGGTGGACTTCCGGCGCAACAAGGACGGTATTCCCGCCAAGGTCGAGCGCATCGAGTACGACCCGAACCGCACGGCGCATATCGCCCTGGTGTGCTATGCCGACGGCGAGCGGCGCTACATCATCGCTCCACGCAACCTGGAGGTGGGCGCCAGCCTGCTGTCCGGCGCCGAGGCCCCGATCCGCGCGGGCAACACGCTGCCCATCCGCAACATCCCCGTGGGCTCGACCATCCACTGCATCGAGCTCAAGCCCGGTGCCGGTGCGCAGATCGCGCGCTCGGCCGGTGCTTCGGCGACGCTGCTGGCGCGCGAAGGCACCTACGCCCAGGTGCGCATGCGCTCGGGGGAAGTGCGCAAGATCCACATCGAATGCCGCGCCACCATTGGCGAGGTGGCGAATGAGGAACACAGCCTGCGCCAACTCGGCAAGGCCGGTGTGAAGCGCTGGATGGGGATTCGTCCCACGGTTCGCGGCGTCGCCATGAACCCGGTGGACCACCCGCACGGCGGCGGCGAAGGCCGCACCGGCGAAGGCCGCCATGCGGTCGATCCCTGGGGCAACCTGACCAAGGGTTATCGCACCCGCAACAACAAGCGCACACAGACGATGATCGTGTCGCGTCGCAAGAAGTAAGGGGAACCGATGACTCGCTCTCTGAAAAAGGGTCCATTTGTCGACCATCACCTGCTGGCCAAGGTCGAAAAGGCCGTCGCCACCAAGGACAAGAAACCCGTCAAGACCTGGTCGCGCCGCTCCATGGTCCTGCCCGATTTCATCGGGCTGACCATCGCCGTGCACAACGGCAAGCAGCATGTGCCGGTCTACATCACCGACCAGATGGTGGGCCACAAGCTGGGTGAATTCGCCCTCACGCGCACCTTCAAGGGTCACCCCGCGGACAAGAAAGTCCAGAAGAAATGAGGAACGACCATGTCTGAAACACGTGCAGTCCTGCGCGGCGTCCGCCTGTCGGTCGACAAGGGCCGGCTGGTCGCCGACCTGATCCGCGGCAAGAAGGTGGACCAGGCGCTGAACATCCTGAACTTCACGCGCAAAAAAGCCGCGGGAATCGTCAGGAAGGTTCTGGAGTCGGCCATCGCCAACGCCGAACACAACGACGGTGCCGACATCGACGAACTGATGGTCAAGACCATCTACGTCGAGCAAGGCACCACCCTCAAGCGCTTCACCGCAAATGCCAAGGGCCGCGGCAACCGCATCAGCAAGCCCACGTGCCATGTGTACGTGACGGTGGGCAACTAAAGGATTCGGGGAAGACCATGGGACAGAAAATCCACCCTACCGGCTTTCGCCTGGCGGTCAGCCGCAACTGGTCCAGCCGCTGGTACGCCAGCGACCGCGAGTTTGCAGGCATGCTCGCCGAAGACATCAAGGTGCGCGAGTACCTCAAGACCAAGCTCAAGAACGCTGCGGTCTCGCGCATCCTCATCGAGCGCCCGGCAAAGAACGCGCGCATCACCATTTACTCGGCCCGCCCGGGTGTGGTGATCGGCAAGAAGGGCGAAGACATCGAGAACCTCAAGAAGGAACTCGCCGCACGCCTGCGCGTTCCCGTGGCGGTGAACATCGAGGAGGTGCGCAAGCCCGAAATCGACGCCAAGCTGGTCGCCGACAGCATCACGCAGCAGCTCGAAAAGCGCATCATGTTCCGCCGCGCCATGAAGCGCGCCATGCAGAACGCCATGCGCCTGGGGGCCCAGGGGATCAAGATCATGTCCTCCGGCCGGCTCAACGGGATCGAGATCGCGCGCTGCGAGTGGTACCGCGAGGGCCGCGTTCCGTTGCACACGCTGCGTGCGGACATCGACTACGGCACTTCCGAGGCCAAGACCACCTACGGCGTGATCGGCGTCAAGGTCTGGGTCTACAAGGGCGACACGCTGGGGCGCAACGACCTGCCCGCCGCGGAGAACCTGCGCTCCGACGAAGAACGCCGGCCACGCGGTCCACGCCGTGACGGTCGCCCGGGGGGCGAGCGCCCGGGTGCCGGCCGGGGTGGCCCGCGCCGCCCGGCAGGCGGCCACGCTGCCGATGGCAGCGACAAGCCGGCCGAAGCCGCCGGCACCGACAACACCGCCGCCAAGCGCGTGCGCAAGGTCGCCGCGCCGGCTACGGCAGCGGACGGCAAAGGAGAATAAGCATGCTGCAACCTGCTCGCCGCAAATACCGCAAGGAGCAAAAAGGCCGCAACACGGGGGTCGCCACGCGGGGTTCGTCCGTCGCCTTCGGTGATTTCGGTTTGAAGTGCACCGACCGTGGTCGCCTCACGGCCCGCCAGATCGAGGCCGCGCGCCGCGCCATCTCGCGCCACGTGAAGCGTGGCGGCCGCATCTGGATCCGCGTGTTCCCGGACAAGCCCATCTCGACCAAGCCCGCCGAAGTGCGCATGGGCAACGGCAAGGGCAACCCCGAGTACTACGTGGCCGAGATCCAGCCCGGCAAGGTCGTTTTCGAGATCATCGGCGTCACCGAGGAACTGGCCCGTGAAGCGTTCCGCCTGGCTGCCGCCAAGCTGCCGCTGCGCACCACCTTCGTCAGCCGCCTGATCGGCGCCTAATAGTCAGGAGAACGAGCAATGAAGACGACCGAACTGCGCCAGAAAGACGCCGCCGCGATCGAGACCGAAATCAAGGCGCTGCAAAGGGCCCACTTCGGCCTGCGCATGCAAAAGGCGCTGCAGCAGCTGAGCAATACCAGCACGCTGCGCACCACGCGCCGCGACATCGCCCGCGCCAAGACCATTCTTGCGCAAAAGCAAAAACAAGCCGCCGCCACCGCCAAGTAAGGAACCCATATGACGGACGCCAAAAAATCCCTCAAGCGCAACCTGGTCGGCAAGGTGGTCAGCGACAAGCGCCAGAAGACGCTGACCGTGCTGGTCGAGCGCCGCGTCAAGCACGCGCTCTACGGCAAGATCGTCGCCAAGTCGAGCAAGTACCACGCGCACGACGAAAGGGGCGAGTACCACCTGGGCGACGTGATCGAAATCACCGAGAGCCGACCGCTGTCCCGGACGAAGAACTGGGTGGCCACCCGCCTGGTGCAAAAGGCCGGTCTGCTGTAAGCGGATCTGCCCGGGAGAAAAACCCCGGGACAACCAAGTCCTGCGCAAACGGCCCACAATGTGGGTCGTTTCATCTTGTGGGCCTCCGGAAGACCCACCCATTTACCCATTCCCCCGTTCCAAGGAGATGATGATGATCAAAGTCGGTGACACCCTGCCCGCAGTCACGCTGATGGAGTATTCGGAAGTCGAAGGCGAAGGCTGTAGCCTGGGCCCGAACCCCGTTCCCGTCGCATTGGCCGCGGCCGGCAAGACGATTGCCCTGTTTGCGCTGCCCGGCGCCTTCACCCCTACCTGTTCAGCCAAGCATGTTCCGGGCTATGTGGCCAAGGCCGCAGAGCTCCGGGCCGCCGGTGCCGATGAAATCTGGTGCCTGAGCGTGAACGACGCCTTCGTGATGGGCGCCTGGGCGCGCGAGCAGGGGACCACCGGCAAGCTGCGCATGCTCGCCGATGGCGACGCCGAATTCGCCCGCGCCACCGGCCTGACGCTGGACCTCAGCGGCAAGGGCCTGGGCCTGCGCAGCAACCGCTATTCGATGCTGGTGCGCGACGGCAAGGTGCTGGAGCTCAACGTGGAAGCCGCTGGCAAGTTTGAGGTCAGCGACGCGGACACGCTGCTGGCCCAACTCAGGGGCTGACGGAACCCATTTCCGCAGACGGGCGGCGGCGGGCGCAAGACGCCAGGAAAGACTTCAGGAAATATCGGCCCTGAGGTAATGCGCACCCGCAATCGGGTTGTGGTAGTAGGGCGGGATCTCTGCAAAGCCCAGGTCGGTGTACAGCGCGCGCGCCGACTCCATATCGTCCAGCGTGTCGATCAATACGCAGGCGTAGCCCGCCTGCCGGGCCCGGTCCAGCATGGCCTGCGCCAGTTCACGCCCCAGACCGAAGCCACGAAACGCCTTGCGCACGTACAGGCGTTTCATTTCGCTGGCGTTCGGGTAGTCGCAGTTGTCCAGCGGCCGCAGCGCGCAGCAGCCCGCGAGCGCGCCCTCCACTTCGGCCAGCAGCAACGCGCCGCGCGGCTCAATGTACTCGCCGGGCAAGTGCGCGAGTTCGCGCTCGAAATCCTGAAAGCCCAGGTCCACACCCAGGCTGTCGGCGTATTCCCGGAAAATGTCGCGCACCATTTCCATCTCGGCAGGCGAGCCGGGGGAGCGCAGGGTGATGCAGGGCTTGTCCAAAACGCAGGGGGTAGAAACGACGCAGGCCGCAGTGTAGCGAGTTCGGTCAAAACCCTGTTACCGCAAGGGATGACACCCACCACGAGAGCGCGCCACTGAGGGCCAGCAACAGCAGCGCCGCAAGCCGGCTGACGGCGTCGTCGCGCGCCGGCTGCGCGGGCGTGCCGAGCAGCTTGTCTCCATCGAACATGGGTTTGACCAATTGTTGCCCGCGCACCCGCACGTAGAACACGATGGCCAGCACGTGCAGGGCCACCAGCCCGAGCAGCAGGTACTGGCCGATGTCCTTGTGGTAGCGCGTTGCCTGGTCGACCAGCGCGTTCGGGACGAAGCGCGTGAGGGAGCCTGAGAAGGCGATCTCGTCATCGCTGAACAAGCCGCTTGCAACCTGCGCCAGCAGCACCGCCAGCAAGGCAAAGACCGACAGGGCACCCAGCGGACTGTGGCCGATTCCGTCCTCGGGATGGGGTTTGCCGCGCAGGTAGCGCAGCAAGCGCGCCGGCGAATACAGGAAGGCCGTGAAGCGCGACCAGCGCCCGCCGACCAAGCCCCAGACGATGCGAAACACCAGCAGGGCCAGCACCGCATGCCCGATGCGCAGGTGCCATACCATGGCGTTGCCGCCCAGCTTGGCCGTGATGACCAGTGCCACGACGCCGGCAACCAGTGCCCAGTGAAAGATGCGGGTCGGAAGATCCCAGATGCGTACAGTGTGCTGCGCCATGGTGCTACAAGGGCGAATGTGCCCGCATTATGCAAGAGACGGGCCCGGAAAAATCGGCCCGCAGCGCAACCACCATCAAATCGCTACACTCCCCCGGCGCGCAAAAGTGTATAAAAAGCGTGCATTCCTGTCCTGTCCATCCCCCACGCAAAAGGAAGTCCCCATGAAAGCATCTATTGCTCTGACCCTGGCTGCCACGACCCTGGTCCTCAGCGCCCCGGCTTCTGCCCAGTTCGCCAAAACCGAGGACGCGATCAAATACCGCCAGGGCGCGCTCTTCGTGATGGGCCAGCATTTTGGTCGCATCGGGGCGATGGTCAACGGACGCATGCCCTTCGACGCCAAGGAGGCGCAAGACAGCGCCGACGTGGTGGCGTATATGGCCAAGCTTCCATGGGTCGCCTTCGGTCCGGGCACCAACAAGGGCGCCCCCACCAAGGCCCGGCCAGGCGTCTGGACCGAGCAGGCCAAGTTCAGGGAACACGCCGAAAAGCTCGGACCCGAAACCGTCAAACTCGCCGCCGCCGCGAAAACGGGTGATCTGGACACCCTCAAGGCCGCGTTTGGCGCCACGGCAGACAGTTGCAAGTCATGCCACGACAGCTTCCTCGCCAAGTAAGGGGGTGCCGCGCACGCCCCGGCGCCGAGCAACTGCTCGACCTGCACCACCGGGCGCACGCGGCCTGCTCGGTCAAGAGCTAGCAGGAAGGCCATGTGGCGCACCCCTTCGTCAAAGACTGCGCTTGCATCCGGCTTTGTCATCCTGTGCTGGGCTTATTCGCCGATCGGCATCCGCATCGGTTTGCAAAGCTATGAGCCAGGGCACCTCGCGCTCCTGCGCTTTCTCATTGCTTCGGCCTTCATGGGCTTGGTTGCCGGAGTGCACCGCATCGCGCTGCCTCGAACCAGGGACCTGCCCTTGCTCGTGGCGCTTGGCTTCTTCGCCGTTGCCTTGCACCATGTGGCGCTGAACCACGGTCAGCGGAGCGTCAGCGCGGGGGCGGCGAGTGTGCTGGCGCAGTCCACCCCCATCTTCAGTGCGCTCATCGCCCGCTGCTTTCTGAACGAAAAAATCACGCTGTGGCGCTGGGGCTGCGTCGCCTTGGGCTTGGCGGGAGCCGTGACCGTCATCGCCGGTGACCGGGTGTTCGGGGGGTTCCAAGCCCGGGGACTTCTGGTTTTGCTGGCGGCGTTCGCATGGAGCGTCTATTTCGTTCTCCAAAAGAGACATGCGGGACGCTACAGTGCCTTGACCATGGTCTGCTACACCGTCTGGTCGGGTACCGCGCTGCTTTGCATTTATCTGCCGGGGCTGGCCGGCGAGGTGGCCCGGGCCCCGATGCGTGTGAATGCGGCCGTCCTGCTGCTCGGTGTCCTTCCCAGCGCCCTCGCCTATCTGGCCTGGGCCTACGTTCTGTCGCGGATCGACGTCAGCCGGGCGTCGATGGCGCTGTACCTGGTCCCGCCGACGGCCATGCTCATGGCCTCGATGGTCCTGGGCGAGAAGACTTCGCCGATGGTGCTGCTCGGCGCTGCGATCGTCATTGCCAGTGTCGTGGCCCTGAACTTTGAGCGGCGCGGCGAACCGTTGCCGTCGCGCAGACCCTGAAGATCAGACCGCCTTGGCCCGCCGCCCGGAACGCCAGGCGCCAAGGATCGCGATCAGGCCGGGGACGAGGAGGAGGACCCAGATGATCTTGTCCAGGTTCTCCCGGACCCAGGCAAGCCTGCCGAAAAAGTAGCCCGCAGTGCACAGGCCCAGCACCCAGAGCAGGGCACCGCAGACGTTGAACAGGCTGAAGCGGGCCCGACCCATCTGCGCCACACCGGCGACAAAAGGTGCAAAGGTGCGAACAAAGGGCATGAAGCGCGCAACGACGATGGTCACGCCGCCGTAACGCGCGTAGAACCCGTGCGCCTGCTCGAACGCACGGCGGTTGAACCAGCGCGAATCCTCCCACCGGAACACCTTGGGCCCCAGGAAGCGGCCGATCGTGTAATTGCACTGATCGCCCAAAATGGCTGCGAGCAGCAGCACCGTGCAGGCCAGCGGAAAATGCAGCATGCCCGCGCCGCACAGCGCGCCGACGACGAAGAGCAGCGAATCGCCCGGCAAGAAGGGCATGAGCAGCACACCGGTTTCCACAAAGACGATCAGGAACAGCAGCGCGTACACCCAGGCACCGTAGGTCTGCACAAAGGTTTCGAGGTAGCTGTCAACGTGCAGGATGAAGTCGAGCAGAAAAGCGGCAAGTTCCATGAACAGACCGGCGCGCAGCCGGGCATTGAAAGAGCAGCGCGCATTATCCCCATCGCCCGCTCGCCACCCTCCCCTGCACCGCCTGCACCCTAGAATCCGCGGGTGAACGACGACACCCTCCCCTGCCTCGTGGCGGCGCAACCCGCCGCCCCCCCCACTGCCACTACCGCCACCGCCCGCCGCCCCATCCGCGACCTGCCCGACGAGCTCATCAGCCAGATCGCCGCCGGCGAGGTGGTCGAGCGCCCGGCGTCGGTGGTGCGCGAGTTGGTGGACAACGCGCTGGACGCGGGGGCCACGCAGATCAGCGTGCGCCTGTCGGCCGGCGGGGTGCGGCTGATCACGGTGGAAGACGATGGCAGCGGCATTCCGCAAGATGAGCTGCACGTGGCGCTGCGCCGCCACGCCACGAGCAAGATCACGAACCTGAACGAGCTCGAGACGGTGGCCACCATGGGCTTTCGCGGCGAGGCCCTGGCGGCCATTGCCGCGGTGTCGGACATGGCGCTGCTCTCGCGCCCGGCGGCGCAGGAGAATGCCTATGCACTCGACGCGCGCAGCGGCGTGCTGCGCCCTGTGGCCCGCAGTCCGGGAACCACGGTGGAGGTCAAGGAACTGTTCTTCTCCACCCCCGCGCGCCGCAAATTCCTCAAAACCGACGCGACCGAGTTGGCGCACTGCATCGAGTCGGTGCGCCGCCACGCGCTGGCGCGGCCCGACGTGGGCTTTGCCGTCTGGCACGAGGGCCGGCTCGTGGAGCAATGGCGCGCCACCTTCGTTCCCGGCCAGGGCGATTCCCGCGACGCGCTGGCGCGCCGCCTGTCCGACGTGCTGGGCGCAGATTTCGTGGCGCAGTCCGTGGCGCTGCAGCACCGCGCGGGCCCGGTCACCGTAACCGGTCGCGCCGGCCTGCCCGACACCGCGCGCGCACGCGCCGACCACCAGTACTGCTACGTGAACGGCCGCTTCGTGCGCGACAAGGTGCTCAGCCACGCGGCACGCAGCGCCTACGAGGACCTGCTGCACGGCCACAAGCAGCCCGTGTACGCGCTGTACGTGGAGATCGACCCGGCCCGCGTGGACGTGAACGTGCACCCCACCAAGATCGAGGTGCGCTTTCGGGACAGCCGCGAAGTGCACCAGGCCGTGCGCCACGCGCTGGAAAACGCGCTGGCCGTGCCGCGCGCCGCGGCACTGGGCGCGGCGGACACCCCGGCAGCAACGCAGCCAGGCGGCGCCGGGAATGTCCCGCCCCGGCGGCCCCCGGTGCAGCCGTGGCAATCGTGGCAAGCACAGACCGCCATTCCATTGGAAGAACGCGGCCACCTGGTGGCGGATATGCAGGCCCTGTGGGGGTCCGGGAAAGATCCCGTGCGCGCTGCGCCGCGCACCTTCGACCCGGCGCCACAGCCCGCACCGGACGCCGCCACGCCCCTCGGGATCCGGGCGACCGCTCCCCCGCCCCCGGCGATCGACCCGGCAGAGCATGCGCCCCAGCAACCCGCCTGGCCGCTGGGGCGCGCGCTGGCCCAACTCCAGGGCGTCTACATCCTGGCCGAAAACGCCCAGGGCCTGGTGATCGTGGACATGCACGCCGCGCACGAGCGCATCGTCTACGAGCGCCTCAAGGCGCAGGTGGACAGCGGCGCAGGCCTTGCCAGCCAGACCCTGCTGGTCCCCGCCACTTTCGCTGCCACGCCGCAGGAAGTGGCCACGGCCGAGGAGTCGGCAGAGGCACTGAGCACGCTGGGCCTGGAGGTGGTTCCCTTCTCGCCCAAGACCCTGGCGGTGCGCGCCGTACCCGGCCCGCTGGCGCAGGGCGACGTGGTGGAACTGGCGCGCAGCGTGCTCGCGGAACTCGCCGCGCACGACGCCAGCAGCGTGGTGCAACGCGCGCGCAACGAGATTCTGGCCAGCATGGCCTGCCATGGCGCGGTGCGCGCCAACCGGCGCCTGACCCTCGACGAAATGAACGCCTTGCTGCGCCAGATGGAAGGCACCGACCGCTCCGACCAGTGCAATCATGGCCGCCCCACTTGGCGGCAGCTGACACTGAAAGAGTTGGACGCGCTGTTCCTGCGCGGGCGTTAGTAGTTGATATCTTGGCGCTCATGGCAAGGCGCGCAAAGGGGCCTGAACTGCTGCCCCGGGCACGAAAGCGTCGGGTGCACTGCGTGCAGCTATTTACCGGCCGGGGCATCATTGGGGAAATCCGTTCAAGCCATGCCACTGCCCAACCCCTTCACCCTCTTTTCGCGCCGCCTGTACCTGCGCATCTGGCTTGCCATGGTCGGCAGCATGGCGCTGCTCATGCTGGCCGCCGCGGGCTTGGTTTGCTGGCGCATTGCGCGCAACGCGCAGCCCTTCGTTCCCCCGGCGCGCGAAGTGCTGCTGCGCGACCCTGCGGGCGAGTTGCTGCTGCGCGGTCAGGCGACACGCCTGCCCGGCGCGCCGGGAGAGGACGTCGCATTCCGCATCGAGTCGGACACGGGCCAGTCTTTCACGCTGCAAATAGCCCCGCGCAGCGAGCACGGTGACCGGCCCGGCGCGCCGAACCGGAGCCCCGCCGCTTTCTGGACGCACTCCTTCGATTTCCTGTGGCCGCTGGGATTCGTCAGCCTGCTCATGGCCGTGGGGGTGTATCCCGTGATCCGCCGCCTGACGCTGCGGCTCGAGGCATTGCAGCGCAGCGTGCAGAAGTTCGGCGAAGGGGACCTGTCCGTGCGCGTGTCCGAGCAGGGACGCGACGAGGTCGCAGACCTCGCGCACCAGTTCAATGCCGCGGCCGAGCGCGTGGAAACGCTCATCGCAGCGCACAAATCGCTGCTCGCCAACGCCTCGCATGAGTTGCGCTCACCCCTGACCCGCATGCGCATCGGTCTGGAACTGATGGGCGGCGAGCGGCCTTCGCCCGCGTTGCGCGAGGAGATCCTGCGCAGCATTTCCGAACTCGATCAGTTGGTCGACGAAATCCTGCTGACCAGCCGCCTGAACGCGCGCGAGGCCGACGTGGGCACCATGGAACCCGTGGACCTGATCGGCCTGACGGCCGAGGAATGCGCGCGCGTGGACGCCCGCCTGGACGCAGCCGACCCGCTGGAAGTACGCGGCATCGCCAAGCTGCTGCGTCGGGCGCTGCGCAACCTGCTGGAGAACGCGCGCCGCTACAGCACCGGCCCGATCACCGTGGTGCTCCAGCGCCACCCGGACTACGCCGAAGTGCGCGTGTGCGACCGGGGCCCGGGCGTTCCCGCGAACCAGCGCGGCCGCATCTTCGAGCCCTTCTACCGCCTGCCGGGCACGAGCGAGCGCGAGGGCGGCGTGGGTCTGGGCCTGGCCCTGGTGCGCTCGATCGCCACGCGCCACAGCGGCGCCGTGCACTGCGAGGCCCACGCAGGCGGTGGCGCCTGCTTTGTCCTGCGCCTGCCGCTGCACCCGAGCGGCTGAGTTCAGTCCATCCAGGGCAGGGCGCGCGCCGGATCCTGGATCACGGGATGCCGCGTGTGGATGCTCTCGCCCGCGAGCACGCGCTCGTACAGACGCAGGTAGTCGCGCGCCATGCGCCGGGCCCCGAAATGCTCGAGCACGTGCGCGTGGCACGCGCGGGGGTCGAAGCGGTTGTCGCGCACGGCCTCGGCGAGCACCCGGGCCTGCGCCGACAGCACACCGCAGTGCAGCGGGACCAGTTCGGGCAGGGAGCCGTAGGGCGTGGAAAACACCGGGCAGCCGAAATACAGGCTTTCGATGACGGCCAGCCCGAACGGCTCATGCCAGCGCACCGGAAGGATCAGCCCGCGCGACATATTCAGCAGGAGCGTCTTCCTGGCGCCGCCCACCATGCCATGAAAGTGCACGCTGCGCGACAGCGTCCAGCGAAAACCGCGGCGAAAGCTGATGCGCGTGCCGCCGAGCACGTCCAGGTCCACTCCGGCGAACCTGGCCACGCGGATCGCCCCGCGCACGTTCTTCACGCCCCATGCGGCCTTGCCCAGGAAGTGATGGCGCGGGCGCGGGCAGTCGAAGTCCACCGGGCCGTAGCTGTCCCAGTCCAGCCCGTTGTAGACGAATTCGGTGGAACCATGGCGCGCCGCATGGTTGCGCGAGAGGAACACCGTGTTCAGCGGCAGCGGCCGCAGCTTGCGCGCGTTGCCATGCTCGGTCATCAGATGCGGCCGCTCGACCCCGGTGCGCGGGTGGAACTGGAAATGCGCGATGTCCACGTCGGCGGGAATCTGCCCGTCCCACGGCGCGTCCGGCCGGATCAGCAGCACCTGCCCAAATTCGCAGTGCGAACCTTGGGGTACCAAGTAGCTCACGCGGTGGCCCAATTGCACCAGCGTCCTGCCCAGGTCCCAGATTACGCGCTCGGTGCCGCCGTAGCCGTAGACCGGAATCGGGGCGTTGTTCACCAGCAGGACGTGCATTGCGAAAGTCTGTCGTCAAAGGGGATCGTGGAGCGTGCTATTACCCAGAAATGACGACACATAAAACTTCGCCTTTCTCACCATGGATGCGTTGCAACTCCTCGCGAAGCATGCAGTATATACACGGTTCATGCCCTGTCATGCATCCAAACGCAAAATTTTCATTTTGTGCCGATACTTTCAGGCAATGACACCCGTCCTGCGGACCTGTCGCCGGTGCAGGGCGGCCAGCAGCAGCGGGCACATGAAGAGGTAGAAGACGTTGCCGCTGTTGTGCGCCAGGAAGACCTGCGTGAGCCCGAAGCCGATGTACGACAGCGGCAGCAGCACCCCTGCGAGGCACAGCGACAGGGATTGCCTGTCCATGTTTCCCGTCGCATCCCGGATGCGCGCGGCCGTGGGCCAGAACAGCGCCAGCGGTACGCCGTAGAACCCCATCAGCACCAGCACACCGAAGAGCCCCCGCTTGACGAACAGGTCCAGGAATTCGTTGTGCGCATGGCCGTAATCGAGCACGGAGGGGGGCGCCAGCCCGGCCGCCACGCGGCGCGCCTTCTCTTGCATGTAGCCTGCCCGGCCCCAGCCGATGAACGGCCGATCCCGGCCCATCTCCCAGGCCAGACGCCAATGCGCCAGCCGTTGCCCGACGGAGTTGCTGCTTTCGCCGCTCTCCTGGTAGGTCTGCACCTCCTGGCGCGCTATGCCCACGCGCTCCTTCACGCCCGGCAGTTGCGTCAGTGCCGCAGCCACGAGCACCAGGGCGCACAGGCCCCCGTACACCCACCGCTGCCCGGTGGTGCGCACCAGCAACCATGCGCCCACCGGCAGCAGCAGCGCGAGCGCCAGCCAGCCTCCGCGCGACTGGGAAAGCAAGGAACCGGCCCCGCCGAGCAGCACTGCGGATACCAGCAACAGACGCTGCCACGGCAGCCAGCGCGGCCATTGCACCCCGAGCACCAAGCCGCTCATGAGCGCGAGCAGCATGCTCAGATTGCCGTACTGGATCGCGTTGGTAAAGCCGTTGGCACGCGGCAGGTCCAGCACCTGGGTCTGGAAAAACCCGAACAGCCCGCTGCCGATGGAACCCAGCGCAACCCCCGTCCACAACCAGCTGGCACGGGGCGCGAAGGCCATCAGATAGAAGATGCAGGGCAGCACCAGCAGGTACTTGGCGGGGCGATCCAGGCTGCCCCAGCCCCAGGCCACGCCCACATCCAGCAGCCACAGCGCGGCCATTGCGCAGAACGCGGCCGCCAGCCAGCATGCGGCGCGCGGCGCGCGGCGGCGGCACCACACCGGGACGCTGACCAGGGCAGCGAGCAGCAGCAGGGCGGCGCCAAAGGAGTAGCCCGAGGGCAGCCACAGCGCCAGCCCGGGCAGCATGCAGGCGCCGCAGTTCGCGCAGCGCCCGAACCAGCGGTGCGCGCGCATCAACGGATCACCCGGCCCGTCAGGTGGTCGCGGTCGTAGCGCAGCGCGGCGTAGCGCAGAAAACCTTCCAGCGCCACGAACAGGCAGTACAGAAACCCCGCCCCGCCGCACAGAAAGCCCAGGCGGAACACGTACAGGCGCAGGAACATGGCCCCTCCCGACGCCAGGCCACGCAGCACGCCGCCGCGCTGGCCCATTTCGGCGCGCTTGGCGGCGCCGAGCATGGCGTACTGGGTGAGCTTCTCCAGACTGCCCCGCACCGTGCTGCGGGAATGGTGCAGCAGCCGCTCCCGGATGCGGCGGCGCGGCACGGCGCCGCCGCCGGGCAGCGGGTGGAGCCGAGCCTGCTCGTGCACCACGCCGGTGTATTCCTTGAGCAGCGCACGCACGAACAGGCGTTCGATCTGCGACTGCGAGCGGAAATACTTCAGTTCGCACCCATACGCCAGCATGCGCCAGCGGATGCTCCACACCGCCTGCTCGCCCGAGCGCACGATGGCCTGCAACTCCTGCGCAAAGGCTGGCGTCATGACTTCATCGGCGTCGAGGAAGAAGACATAGTCGCCGCGCGCGTGCGCGAGCAAGCGGTTGCGTTGCACGGCGAAGCCCTGCCAGTCGGGGTAGCTATGGACCTCGGCCCCCAGGCCACGGGCCATGGCGACGGTGCCGTCCTGGCTGCCGCTGTCAACGACCAGGAGTTGGTCCGCAAACGCGGCGCTGCGCAGGCAGGCTTCGATGCGCTGCGCCTCGTTGTGCGCCAGCACTGCAACGGTCAACGTGGGCAGCGCCGCGCCGTCGGCAACGACGGACATCGGTCAATGACCTGACTGCGCAGGCTCGCCCGCCTTCAGGCGGAACACCGTTGCACAGTAAGGGCACTGGGCCTGGCCCGTGCGCGCAAGGTCCAGATACACCCGGGGGTGGTTGTTCCACAGCGGCATTCCAGCCTCGGGGCGGGGGCAGAAAACACCGCCCTGCGCGTTCAGTTCCCGGGCAGACAGTTCGACGATGGTTTGCGCCATGGCGTCAGACCTTGCTGAGCCAGTGGGCGTATTTTGGATTGCGACCGTTGACGATGTCGAAGAATGCGCTCTGGATTTTTTCGGTGATCGGGCCCCGGCTGCCGCTGCCGATTCCGATGCGATCGAGTTCGCGGATCGGGGTCACCTCGGCCGCCGTGCCGGTGAAGAAGGCTTCGTCGGCGATGTAGACCTCGTCGCGCGTGATGCGCTTTGGGACGATGTCCAGCCCCAGGTCCCGGGCGATGTGGAACACCGTGTCGCGCGTGATGCCATTGAGCGCTCCGGCCGACAGGTCGGGCGTGTAGATCACGCCTTTCTTGACGATGAAGATGTTCTCGCCCGCGCCTTCGGACACGAAGCCGCAGCTGTCGAGCAGCAGCGCCTCGTCGTAGCCATCGTCCAGCGCCTCCATGTTCGCAAGGATGGAATTCGTGTAGTTGCTCACCGCCTTGGCCTGCGTCAGCGTGATGTTCACGTGGTGCCGCGTGTAGCTGCTGGTTTTCACGCGGATGCCGCGTTGCAGGCCCTCCTCGCCCAGGTAGGCGCCCCAGGCCCAGGCCGCCACCATGAGGTGGATCTGGTTGCCCTTGGGGGAGACGCCGAGTTTTTGCGAGCCGATCCAGGTCAGCGGGCGCAGGTAGCACGACTGGAGCTTGTTTGCGCGCACCACGGCCAGCTGCGCCGCGTGCACTTCGTCGTGGGTGAACGGGATCTGCATGCGCAGGATCTTGGCGCTGTTGAAGAGGCGCTCGGTATGCTCCTGCAGGCGGAAGATGGCCGTGCCGTTGACCGTGTCGTAGGCGCGCAGTCCTTCGAAGGCACCGCAACCGTAGTGCAGGGTGTGGGTCAGCACATGGATCTTGGCGTCGCGCCAGTCGAGCATCTGCCCGTCCATCCAAATCTTGCCATCACGATCGGCCATCGAAGGAACTACGGGGCTCATGGGCATCCTTTGCTTGTTGTGGGTTATCAGAGCGGGATTCTACGGGGCTCGGGTCGGACTCTGCTCCGCCCTCGGGGCGGAACAGGGTCCACTGCACCAGCTTGCCGTCGCGGAACGTGCAGGTCACGTGCGACTGGCTGCCGTCGGTCCAGCGGTAGCGCTGCGGTTGCGCGTCCGCGTCCGACAACTGCTCGCCCAGGGCCTGCGTCAGCGCAACCACGTGCATCAGATTCATGCCCTTGGCGAGCCGGGCATTGAGCATGACGGTGCTTCCCACATACCCGATGGGGCGGCGGGCGGCCCTGTGCATCACGCCCACGAGCCGCGTGAAATGCAGCAGGCCCCACATGACGAGCCCTCCGACAACGGCCAGCACCCCCGCCCAGCCAGAGGTCGCAAAACCAAAACCAATCAGCCCCACCGCGCCCAGCGGCACCAGGATATTGCGCAAGTTCATGCGCTATATTGTGTCGCCAGTCAGCATGACCTGTGAGACACATATCAGCTTTCGTAATGACCACCGGGCGGAGAAAGGCACGCTGCACCGGATCGGGCGCGCCGCATGACAAGCATGCTCTTCATTGGCGCCTGTCTGCTCCTGGGCATGCTGCTGGCGCACCGCAGGGCGGTGCCCGAGAACTTCACCGCCAGCCTGAATGCGCTGGCGATCCAGGTGGCGCTTCCCGCGCTCGTGCTGCGCAGTCTGCACGCGCTGCCGCTCGATGGCCGCGTGCTGCTGCCCTTTTGCATGCCTTGGGCCGTCTTCATCATCAGCGCCATCGCCGTGCGTTGCGCCGCAGCCCTCTGGCCGATGGATGGTCCGAGCAGGGCTTGCCTGACCCTGCTCTGCGGCACCGGGAACACGTCGATCATCGGCATTCCACTGGTCGCGACCTATTTGGGGGCGGATGCCATCGGGCTGGCGGTCGTGGCAGACCAATCCAATTTCATCGTGATGTGCACCCTGGGCATGTGGTCCGTGGCAGCGGGTAGCGGCAAGCGCGGGAGCCTGCGCGCGATGGCGCAGCGCATGCTGCACTACCCGCCCCAGCAGGCGATGCTGCTCGCCCTGATTCTGCGCCCCTGGTCGTTTCCGGACTGGCTGGATCAGGGACTGGCCGCCCTCGGGGCCTTGCTGACCCCCATAGCCGTCATCTCGGTGGGCGCCGGCCTCTTGCAGCAACGCACGGATGCACCCCGTAGCGGCCTGTTCGTCCAGGGGATGGTCATCAAACTCCTGCTGGTTCCGGCATGCATCTTCGGTCTCTACGGGTTGCTCGGCTCCTGCGGTTCTCCCGCCTTCCCGGTTTCCGTGTTGCAGTCTGCGATGCCGCCCATGATCGTTGCCGGACTGATTGCCGTGGATCAGAACCTCAATCCCGCGCTCGCCATGCGCCTGCTCGCGCTGGGTATTCCCATATCTTTTATTTCAACTTTTGGCTGGAGCCTGCTGTTGGGAAGCGCCGGGGGAGCCGGACCATGAACGACGCCTTGCGCCCCGAAGAGGGGCGTCAGTTCGCGGGAACAATCGTCCCCTGGGCCAGGGCGCAGAGTTTCTCGACACCCGAGTCCACAGCGAAGACTTCGCATTGGCAGATCGCAAGCCGCTTGCCGGTGCTCCGGGTTTGCGCTCTGGCCACGAGGCGGTCACCCACGCCGGGCCGGAGGTAGTTGATCTTGAACTCCACGGTCAGCGCATTGCCACCGAGCGCCAATCCCCCCGCGAAGGTGATGGCGTTATCCGCCAAGTAGCTGATGACGCCTCCATGGGCGTAGCCATGCTGCTGCTTGTGATGGTCTTTGATGACCAGGGTCAGTTCGGCGGAGTCGCTGGACGACGCGGTCAATTCTGCACCGATGAAGAGGCTGAACGGCTGGCTGTCGAACACTTGGCGAGCAAACTTCTGGGTATCGTTCACGGACGTCCTCTTTCATCGAAAAATGGGGATCGGGTCATGCGCGCCCCATCCCCCTGCACACCGCATGGCCCCGATTCAACGGCCGGGACGGATCAGCGCGTACTGCGCCCATTCCCCGCGCCGGTACAGCAGGTTGATGGGCTTGCTCTTGTCCGCCTTGGCAAGCACGGATTCAAATTCCTTGACCCCCGAAACCTCGGTGTTGGCGATGGACAGGATGATGTCCCCTTCGCGCAGACCGGCACGGGCGGCGGCGTCCGCGGCGCTGGCCACCACCACCCCGCCCTTGAGCTTGAGGTCCTTCTTTTGCGCTTCGGTCAAATCCGCAACCGACAAGCCGATTTGCTGCGCCGCGGCTGAGGCCTTGGGCTTTTCCACGCGTCCGACCACCTTGGCGGAAAGTTTGTCGGGCTCGACTTCTGCAATGGTGATGCTCAGATCGCGCGCAGCACCGCGGCGGAATATCGTCACCGTGCTCTTGCTGCCGGGCTTGGTATTGCCGACCAGCCGCGGCAGGTCCGCCACCTTCTCGATGGGCTTGCCGTCGAAGCGCGTGATGATGTCGCCCGCCTCCATTCCCGCCTTGTCGGCTGGCGATCCGGCTTCCACACTCGAGATCAATGCGCCCTGCGGCTTGCCCAGGCCGATCGACTCTGCCACGTCCCGGGTCACGGGGCCGATCTGTACGCCGATGCGGCCGCGCGTGACACGACCCGACGTGCGCAGCTGCTCGCTCACGCGGATCGCTTCGTCCATGGGAATCGCGAACGAAATGCCCATGAATCCGCCCGAACGCGAATAGATCTGGCTGTTGATGCCCACGACCTCGCCACGCATATTGATCAGCGGCCCCCCGGAGTTGCCCGGGTTGATGGCGACGTCGGTCTGGATGAATGGCAGGTAATCGCCCGTTTCCCGCTGCTTGGCGCTCACGATGCCTGCGGTCACGGTGCTCTCCAGGCCGAATGGCGAGCCAATCGCCATGACCCACTCGCCAACGCGCAGGCGGCTCACATCCCCGACCTTCACGGCAGGCAGGCCGGTCGCATCGATTTTGACCACCGCCACGTCGGTGCGCTTGTCTGCGCCAATGATCTTGGCCTTGAACTCGCGCTTGTCCGCGAGTGTGACGATGACCTCGTCGGCACCCTCGACCACGTGGGCATTGGTCATCAGGAATCCGTCCGGGGTCAGGATGAACCCCGATCCGACGCCCCGCGGCACCTCCTCTTCCTGCTGCTGCGGCTGCTGGGGTCGCGATGGACGCGGCATGCCCGGAATGGGTACGCCAAAGCGCCGGAAGAATTCGAGCATTTCCTCGTCCATGCCGTTGGCATTGGGACGGGTCGAGACTTTTTCCGCCGTGCGGATGTTCACCACCGACGGACCCACCTGGTCCACCAGATCCGTGAAGTCCGGCAGGCCACGCACCGCAGTAGCCGGCTGAGCCAGTGCGGCGTGGGGCATGAGCACTGCGCTCGCGACCCCGGAAAACAAGCACGCGAACGCAACTGAGCGCAGCGCATTCCGATTGAACTTCGGCATTCATCGACCTTTCGTGGGTTGTGAAAAATGGGGGGCATCCATGGTGTGTAGCTGTGAAGGGTATGCCGCCAAATGGTTCCCGCACCGGGCAATCTTTTTATGCCTTTCCATGCACCTTGCGTGCAAGCGCCCGATCATACTGTGCCGAAACACCGCATTGGCGCCGTATCGGGCATGCCGCTCAGCGCGCGCGCTCCAGTTGCCCGACGAAGAGACGCAGTGTTTGCAGCGGGACCTCGCCCACGGCAGTGACCCATGCATCGGGCAGTACCCGCTGGGCCAGGAACTGCGTCGCGCCCCTGCTGGATGCCTGAGGCTGCGCCGGGTGCTGCTGCGGATCAAAGGACTCCAGGAAAAGGGACACGGAGGCCAGGCCATCGGAATAGAGGCACTGCAAAGCGGTTTGCGCAGCGTCCGTCGCAGAGACGGCGTGCCGGCGGCAGCTGACGGGAACGAACCCGGCGACTGGCTGGCGCAGTGTCCAGCCCTCGGCCTCGGCGGTGGTTGGCACCGCCGCCGTCGGTGCAACGACCTGGTAGCCCGCGGTCGCGTCCATCGAGCGCGCCATCTGATCCACCCGAACCAGGGCGTTCAAATCCAGTTCCGAAAACGCTGCCTGCTCCAGGATCTGCCCGTCCGCGCCCAGCGTTTGCCGTTTCACGAGCAAGCCGGTATCGCGCTCGCTCCACAGGCGGTAGCCAAAGCGCAACGCGTCCAGGGGCCTGAACCACACCACGTCCGCGACGAGTCCCGCCACCCGCTCCTGCCCCACCAGGCGCGGCGCGTAAAACCGGGCGATCGACGTGCCGCTGGGCACGGGGGCTCGGGGAAACCTTCCGGATTCTTCCCGGCGGTCGGTGCGCACGGTCCGCGACTGCGGCAGGAATGTCCGCACCTCGCCATTGCGCCGAAAAACGGTGCGCGGCGTGCCGCTCAGGGCATCGACCCGTTCCATCTGCCGCTGCCCGTCGCAGGCATGCCAGATGCGCGCGCTGGACATCGCTCCGGTGGCCGACAGCACGACGAAGGTGCCTGCATACGAGCGGTTGCAGGGGGCACCGCGCACGCGCTCGATCCACTGCGCCATATCGCGCTCGGCTGACACGAGGGCTGGCTCACCCGGGGAGCGCGCAGCGCTGTCGGCCTGCGGGGCCGCCGCCAGGAGCGAGGAAAAACCGAGGCCAGCGGCCGCCAGCAGCATGCGCAGCCCCGCGGAAGATTGCACACAGGCTCTTGTCACGGCGTTCATCACGCAAGACCTCTCAATCAGCCAGGAGTGCGCCCCTCTCTCTCAGCGCCTCAGTGGCCGGAGGTTTCAAACGTTGCATTGCGCAAGAAGTCGGCGGGCATCTGCAATGCCGACATGCTGCCAAACTGCTTGTGCGCGGCAAGCAATTCGTCCAGGCGTGGATCGCGCACCATGAGTTGCTGCCCCTGGGAATCGGCCTGCACCACGGTGGGTTCCTCCTGGACGGACGCTGCGCGCCCGGGCACGAGCGCCAACCGGGCGCCGCCGGATGCGCCCGCTCCCTGCCAACTGACGAGCGCGGCCCAGCCGATCGCCACGGCCGCCGCCAGCGACGCGCAGCCCGCGAGCACCTTCCAGCGGAAAACGGCGGCATTCGCTGCGGATGACAGCGCAGGAGCCAGCACGCCCAGTTGCACAGGATTCTGCGGCCGCGCAGGGGGCGCCTCTTGGGCCAAGCGATTGCGCAGCCGCGACATGAACGCAGGGTTTGCGGGCTGCGCCAAATCTGCGGAGCGCAGCGCGTCGCCCACCAGGTGGTAGAGCGCCCACGTTGCTCGCCCCTCTCCGGTCTCGGCCGCGAATGCCAGGGTCGCCGCGAGTTCTTCCCCTTCGAGTCGCCCATCCGCCAGCGCAGACAGGCACTCGCGCCGATGCCCATCATCCACCATGGCGTCCCCTGCCAACCCGTTGATACCTGTTTCCGCCTTGCTCATTGCATCACCTCACCACCGTTTGCCCGACTGGTATTCGAGCAAGGGGCGCACTTTGGCCGAAATGGCTTCACGCGCCCGGAATATCCGGGACCGCACCGTGCCAATGGGGCAATCCATGGCAAGCGCGATCTCCTCGTAGCTCAGCCCTTCGATTTCACGCAAGCTCACAGCCTGGCGCAGTTCGTCGGACAGGGCCTCCAGGGCCGCGTTCACGGCTTGCGCAATCTCTCGGGCAGCGAGTACGGTTTCGGGGGTTTCGTCGCTGATTGGTTCGTGCCCGGCGCGGGAAGTTTCCTCCTCGTCCTCATTGCCTCGCAGGGCATTCTCGAAGACGAGCGGATTGCGCCGCATGTCCACCAGCGCCTTCTTCGCCGTGTTCACGGCAATGCGGTAGAGCCACGTGTAGAACTGCGCGTCCCCCCGGAACTGGTGGAGCGCGCGGTAGGCCCGGATGAATGTCTCCTGGGCAATGTCCTGGGTGAGATCGGCGTCGCGCACCAGGCGACCAATAAGCCGCTCGATGCGGCGTTGGTACTTGATGACCAATAACTCGTAGGCCCGCTGATCCCCTGCCACCGTGCGCTCGACCAGTTGGAAATCGTCGTCTTCGGAAGGAGGAGGCGGGATGACAGTCATGGATACTCAGGACTCAGGACTCACGCCCCACACGGCTGCCGGCCGCAGCGGTTTCGTCAGCGTTGCCAGCGTCCGGGCTGGCGCGCGAATATACCGCACGGCGCAGGTCCATCCAGCGCTCCGGCTGCCAGGAACGCTCCAGCCAGAGCCAGATGCGAGAGCGCCCCACGGGGGACACGCAGACCCACAGCTGCGTTTGCATGTCCAGCAGGACTTCGGGCGGCCCTTCGAGCGGCCAGGAGCGGCCCCGGGGCGTCAGTTCCTCCAGCGCCCAGGCCTGCCCGTCCCAGCGCATGGCCCCTGAGAATTGGTCGTGCCAGAAATGCCATGCGCCCGCCACGGCCAGCAGCCACAGGCAGCCAGCGGCAAGCGTCAGCCCCCATGAAGACCCGGCCCCCAGAAGGACCCAGCCAGCAAGGACCGCCGCACCGGTCAGCAACGAGAACGCGAGTACCCGGCCCAGGACAGCGCTGCGCTGCAAGGGATACTGCACGGGCGGAGGGCGGCGCGCGAGCCGGGTCATGCCATCTCACTGACTGCGGCCCGTTGCCGCTCCCGGGAAATTTTGCGCAGCATGGGGCCTATTGTGCACAGCGCAGCCGGGGGGTCCTGAGGACGCTGGGGGCCGATCCCATAGAATGGCGGCCATCGGCCCGCGCAATCCAGGGGCCCCGGAATGCGGGTGTAGTTCAATGGCAGAACGGCAGCTTCCCAAGCTGCATACGAGGGTTCGATCCCCTTCACCCGCTCCAATCGGCTGGCATGCGGCGGGCCAAACTTTCCGACTACTCCATGCAGCTTGGCGCAGCCCTACACCAGCTGCGCCGCCATCAGTTCTTTCTTGAAGTAGGCGTAGAACAGCGGCGCCGCCACGAGTCCGGCGGGACCGAAAACGGCCTCGGCCACGAACATCACGCTGAGCAGTTCCCACACCTGCATCTGCGTGCGGCGACCGACCACCCGGGCATTGATCAGGTATTCGGCCTTGTGGATGAGGATCAGAAAACCCAGGCAAACCGCAGCCGCCAAGGGCGCCACCGACAGCCCGACGAGGGTGATCACCGCGTTGCACACCAGATTGCCGACGATGGGCACCAGGCCCGCGACGAAGGTGAACATGACGAGCATGGGCGTATAGGGCAGGCGCAGGCCCCACAGGGGCAAAATGAACAGCAGGAACACCCCCGTGAGCAAGGTGTTGAACGCGGCGATCCAGAACTGCGCCGCGACGATCTGGTGGAAGGCCTCGCCAAACAGGCAGATGCGCCGTTCGATCTGCTGCGTCAGCGGGCCCCGCCGCAGGGCCGGCGGGCGCACGGCGGCGAGCGCACCAATCAGCAGACCCACGTAGGCAAACAACGCGCCGGCGAGCCAGGCACGCCCCGCGATGGCCAGCGCGCCGGCCTTGGCGCCCAGGTAGCTGGCGATGATGCGCTGGATGTCGGCAACGCCTTCGGGCAGGTGGGCGGCAACGTCCGCGGGCAGTTTCAGCCGCAGTTCGAGCACCGTGCGCGCCATGTAGCGAAGCAGTTCCTGGTATTGCTCCGGCGCGTGCACCAGGTAGCCGCGTGATTGCGTCAGGCCCGCGGCCAACAGCGCCAGCGGCAGCAGCATCACCAGGCTGGCCGCGGCAATCTGCGCCGCGCGCACGCTCCGGGGCGAGGCCATGGCCTGGCGCCGCACGCGCGCCAGACCCAGGGCAAACCAGCGCGCGAGCGTGCGCGTGAGCAGGAATCCCAGACACACGCAGAGCAGACCGGGCAGCAGGCCGCGCCACATGACCAGCAGCAGCGTCGCTGCCACCAGCAGGTAGCTGGTCAGGGCGACTCCCCGGCTCGGGGCGTGCGCCGGCTCAGGCCGCGTTGCCCCCGGAGGATCAGGGGAAGGATGCTGGAGCATGCGCCAAGCCAAGGTATGGCGGGAGGGACGCGAATCAGGCCACGCGCACCGCGGCACCCGCGCCGCGCGCGAGCACCGTGCCGATCGCATGCACCTGCTCCCCCGCGGCGCGCAGCGTGGCGGCCGTGGCGTCAGCGTGCGCGGCATCGACGAGCACCACCATGCCGATGCCGTTGTTGAAGGTACGGAGCATCTCGGTGTCGTCGATTCCGGCGGTCTCCTGCAACCAGGAAAACAGCTCGCTGCGGGGCCAACTGCCCCGCTGGAGTTGGACCGCCATGCCCTCGGGCAGCACACGGGGAATGTTCTCCAGCAGGCCGCCGCCGGTGATGTGCGCCAGCGCCCTGATGGGGTGCGCGGCCAGCGCCGCCAGCACGCTCTTCGCATACAGGCGCGTGGGCTCCATGACGGCCTGCCTGAAGGGCTTGCCATCAAGCATTTCAGGAGCGGATGCACCGGCACGCTCGATGCACTTGCGCACCAGGCTGAAACCGTTGGAATGCACGCCGTGGCTGGCCAGTCCCAGCACCTTGTCGCCGGGCTGCACGTTCTGGCCGGTCAGGATCCGGGATTTTTCGACGACGCCCACGGCAAAGCCGGCCAGGTCGTACTCGCCGGCAGGGTACATGCCGGGCATCTCCGCGGTTTCACCGCCGATCAGCGCGCAGCCGCAGAGCGAGCAGCCCCGGGCAATGCCGCCGATCACGGCCGCGGCCGTTTCCACGTCGAGCCGACCACAGGCGAAGTAATCGAGAAAGAACAGCGGCTCGGCACCCTGCACGAGCAGGTCGTTCACGCTCATGGCGACCAGATCGATTCCCACGCCGTCGTGCATGTTCCATTCGAACGCCAGCCGGAGCTTGGTGCCCACGCCGTCGGTGCCCGAGACCAGCACGGGCTCCCGGTAGCGCCGGGGTAGCTCGAACAGCGCGCCAAAACCGCCAATGCCCGCCAGCACCCCCTCGCGCAAGGTCTTTTTGGCCAGAGGCTTGATGCGCTCGACCAAGGCGTCGCCCGCGTCGATGTCAACGCCGGCGTCTTTGTACGAGATCGGGGGAAGGGGGGCCGAGGAACTCATCGGTGCTGTGCTGCGGATAGCCCCGCGCGGCGGACTGGAATCCGGGGATTCTAAGGCGCACCGGGCGCGGCGGACCGCACCGGGTGGGCCCATTGCCACAGCAGCCAGGCGACCTCCTCGACCCCTTGTTTTTTGAGCGCCGAGAACATCATCACCTCGCCGCCGCCGGCTTGCAGCCGCGTGATCGACAACACCTTGGCCTGCTCGGCGCGCGTGAGTTTGTCCGCCTTGGTCAGGACGATGAGGAACTTCAGGCCCTGCTGTACGCGCGGGCGCAGCACGTCGAGCAGGGCCTCGTCCAGCCCGGTCAGGCCCAGGCGGGGGTCGCAGAGCAGCACGATGCCGGTGAGCCCCGGCCGGCTGACCAGGTAATTCACCATCACCTGCTGCCAGCGCAGCTTGTCCGCGCGCGGCACCGCGGCGTAGCCGTAACCGGGCAGGTCGGCCAGCACCGCGTCCGTCACGCCCTGCTTGCCCAGCGAAAACAGATTGATGTGCTGCGTGCGCCCCGGTTTCCTGGACGCGAACGCCAGCTGTTTTTGCTGCGTGAGCACGTTGATGCAGGTGGATTTGCCCGCGTTCGAGCGGCCGACGAAGGCGATTTCGGGAACGCCGACGGACGGCAGCTGATCCAGCTGCGCGGACGTGCTCAGAAACTTGGCGGTGTGCATCCAGCCCAGGGCGATCCTGGCGTCGGCTGCGGAGGGGCCGGCAACGGGTGCGGCGGTGAATGTCGTCATGGAAGGTCCGGATGCGCGGGAGCCGCATTGTAGAATCGCAGAGTTTTGCGCACACAGACAACACCCCCGATATGAAGCTGCTCGCATCCTTGCTGACGGCTGCCGCATTGGCAGCGCCCGTTTTCCCGGCCCTGGCCGCGGGCCCGGCGCCCCAGGCGGCAAAGCCGGATCTCGCCAAGGGCGAGGCCAGCTTTGCGGCAGTGTGCGCGGCCTGCCACGGAGCGGATGGCAACGCGGTGATCGCTGCCAACCCCACGCTGGCGCAGCAGCATCCCGAATACCTGCTCAAACAGTTGCAAGAGTTCAAGTCCGGCAAGCGCAACGAGGCCGTGATGAAGGGCTTCGCCAGCGCCCTGTCGGATGAGGACATGCGCAACATGGCCTACTGGCTGGGCTCCCGGCCCGCCAAGGCGGGTTTCGCAAGGAACAAGGAACTGCTCGCGCTGGGCGAGCGCATCTACCGCGGCGGCATCGCCGAGCGCCAGATCGCGGCCTGCGCCGGCTGCCATAGCCCCAACGGCGCCGGCATCCCGGCGCAGTACCCGCGTCTGTCGGGCCAGCACGCCGACTACACGGCGGCGCAACTGAACCTGTTTCGCAGCGGCGCGCGCGCCAACAACCCCCAGATGGCCCAGGTGGCGGCCAAGCTCAACGACAAGGAAATCAAGGCCGTTGCGGATTACATTGCCGGCCTGCGCTGAATTTTCCGCGCCTTCTTCAATTCCGGGTAAACAGCACGCTGCTGCGCAGATGCCGCCATATTTTTGACAAAGCGGGTTGTCGTGCGGCATGCTCCTGCGGGCTGCAAGTGTGGGTTGCCCGGTCCTGCGCGTAGTCGCGCCATCCCGTTATTTGCTGCCCTTTTGTTTCGAGCATTTGCTCAAAACGAATGCCTTCCGGGGTGCTGATTTTCATTGATCCTGGCGCGCGCAAAATATGAAAATCGTCGGCAAAGCGCAGCGTGAACTCCTCCCTGATGGCATGGGGCGTGCACGCCAGGGCATGCTGGCGCTTGTCAGGACTGACATTGCCCAGATTTGAAAGAATATAGACCCCCACAGAATCCACCGTCGGGTTCGCCGGGATGGCACCGGCCTCGGGATCGGGCAAGAGATCGCGCACATCCGCCGTGATGCGCAAATCCTGCCACCGCCTGTCTGTTTGCAGCGGAGAAAACTGCATTTTGCCTGTTCCACGAACACCGCTTTCATTGAGCCAACGAGCCAGCGTGGCTTCGCGCATGTTTTCCGGAATTTGTCTCAAACGCTCTTGCAACCAGGAAGCCATGTGGCCCCAGGCCTCAATGTTCAGTTGCACCCGGGCCGATCCGTCTTTGAAAATCTGCCAATTGCTCTGTACCAGGGCGCGGTTGTCCTGGGCCTTGAACGAGGGTGTTCGAAGCAACTCGCTCGGGGCTTGCAGGCGTGCAAGCAGAGCCGGTTTGTCGCTGTCCGCATAGGGCAGCGCCCCCAAGGCAATCTGCGTGGCCGTCGTGTCGGTAAAAAGGTCCAATTCCGGAATATACACAATGCAATGATCGAACCAGGGCCCCGGCAAATCCGGCAGATCATGGTCTGCTTGCGATCGCAGCAATACCGGGTGCGCGGCAATGCATGCTGCGCGCAGCAAGGCAATCAGCAAAAGACTTTGGTCCTTGCAATCACCATAGCGGTTTTCCAATATCCAATCCAGATCGTGCGGAACCCAGCCACCCACCCCCAGGTAAACCGCGACATAGCGGATGTTCTGGCGCACCCAGGTGTGCAGTTTCCGCGCCTTGGCCGCAGCTTCCTTTTCATCACCCGTGATTTGAGCAGCCAGGGCCGTGATCCGGGAGTTGTCCACCAAACGCCCGGCAAAAGCCTGCGCAAAGGTTTGCCCGAATTGTTCCCAATGCTTCATGCTGGAAAACATCCAACAGGGGCGCGTCTGCTCGATGTTCAGCGCACCGCCGTCCAGCATGCTGGCCTTGGACGATCCCTTGATTTCCCACACCTGATTTTTCCCGGATTGGAACGACTCCAACGCCAGCTGATGTGCGCCGACCTGAAGGTCAAGTTCCTGCGGCGCCTCCACACGAATATAAATGTGCTCGAAGTTCACCACATGCGAAATCGATTCGCGTACAGCCTGCCAACCCGGTAACGGTGTTTTGAAATTTCTGCCCTTGAGTACCAGGCGCATGCGATCGCCTGCTTGCACATCGGGGAAGGTGATTTGCAATATTTCGCCCTCCGGCCAGCTAAAACCGACACCCGCTGCGGCCATACCTTTTTGCCGCTGTACTCCATCGCTGCGCACGGCGATGCTGCGGCCGTCCGCTTTCAGCGTATAGGCTTCCTGCAACTGCACGTCTTCCAGACCCGCATTGAACACCTGGGAATATTTTCCAATCACCAGCGCACCCTCGTTTGACAGTGCCTGGCGTTCAATCACAAGCTCCCAATCAAATGTCAGATCGGCTCGGATAAAAATCCGCTGCTCGTACTTCAGCACCGTGAAATGTGCAGCCTGGTTAAATCCCTGTGCACTGGACTGCTCTGTGCAAATGAACAGGCTTGACAATCCCATAAAACAGGACGTCAGGACCCGAAGGGACTGGCTGAAAGTATGGTTTGGCATTGGAATCATTTCTGTCTTAAAAAATCAGGTTGCAGTGGCTCCCAAAAGAAATGGGGGCTGCTGCCAGCGCACTTTGCCATCAGTTGACCCATGCTGCAAGCGACAGCCTTGTCCAACGAGGTATGAGTCTGAAGGGGCGGTTGCAGGCCCCCAGCGAGGGTGGATTGATCATCAGGAAATGGTGGTCAACATGGGCGAGACGCGGCTCACGACAATCGCGCAAATTGAACAGTTTTTGGTCGCCAGCGCAGTGGTGCAATTCACCCCCAGCCAAGACGATGAGGAGCGCTACGCGCACATCAGCCGCGTGCTCAAACGCTTCGACTATCCGCGCCTTGGCAAGGCCGACAAAGGGGTACTGCTGCGTTACCTGGGCCACACCAGCGGCTACAGTGATCGGGTGGGCCGTGGGCCCGGGGGGCTGAGTAGTTACCTTGGGCCAAGGTCAAGCAAAAAATCTCGGGCTGCTTGCGCACCTTTGCCGGGGCGCAAAGCTTCTGCACGATCCGCTCCTATCTGGACACTGCTCGCACGCATGGGGTTGGCATGCTTGAGGCTCTACGGGCAGCCTTCAATGGGGCTCCGATGGAGTTCGTCGGTAGCGGCTGAATAGTCACGCGTGACTTTGTATGAGTTCATGTCGCCGACGGTTCGCACTTCGGTGTGCCCACTTGCCAATCGGTGGTAGGCGGCGTGCCATTGAGCACCCAGTCACCGATCGCCCGCTGCTTGAACGCCACAGGGTTGTGACTGGCGACCGTCCTAGAGTTCCGCCAATGTCGGTCGAGATCGCGACTGATACTCGTTGCCGAAGCACCCAGCGCGTCGAACAGGAGGGTCGCCGAGCGGGGTACCAATTCCGAAATGATCACCTGGGCCTGCTCGGAGCGAATTTCCGCCATCATGTTCGCCTCACGATCCTCTGGCGAGTCGCGCCCCGCGACGCCTGTTTCCGAGGCGCGCTGCAGAGCCTCCGCCACCCCGCGGGCGAGAGCCCGTGCCGTGTAGGCCAAAGATGAGATCTCTCCGATGATCGACTGGATGTTGGGATCGTCCTTGGCCAGCGCGGCGGTGCTGTGCGAATAGTTGCGGCTGCGGTTCCGCACAGCCTCCGCGATGTCTCGCTCCACGGCAACCGCGATGCCAGCCTGCACCACCAGCAAGATCCACTGGTAGAGCGCGGTCTGATATTGAATACGGTCCTCCATGGGGCCCACATCGCGGGGGGCGACCCGCGCCCCATCGAGGATCAGTGTGCCCGTGCCCGTCGTGCGCTGGCCGAATCCGTCCCAATCGTCACGAACCGTGACACCCGGCTGATGGACCGCGACGAATCCGGCCACGCCCTGCCCGTCGTAGGTCCCTGACACATCTGCCCAGTCCGCGAAGATCGTCCCGGTCGTGTACTGTTTCTTGCCCGACACGGTCATTTCGTCGCCCGCGCGGATGAAAACTGTATTCTTTTGGCCCTGGACAATCGGGCCCGCCTCTGCCCAGGCGTTGCCCACCATCTCGCCGTCAAGCAGCCGGCGCAGCCATCGGTCGCGGTACTCGCCGGCGGGCCGGTGCACGATGTCCTCCACGAAGGCGATGTGACTGCGGAAGATTTGCACCACATTGGGATCTGCCGCAGCCACCTCGATGAGCACGTCTCCCCAATCGGGGATCGTCAACCCGTCACCCCCGAATTCCTTCGGGATGCGCAGCAGGCTGAAACCGGCATCCATCACGGCACGCACCTGCTCTCGTGGAAGCTCGTGGGCCAGATCCCGCTTGACCGCCCCCTCAGCCAAGCTCCCGGCCGCCGCCATCACACGTTCCCGGGCCGTCGTGTCGGCCATCGGGGGTGCGTCACTTTTTTTTAGGGGTTTCAGCACCACCTGGAGCGAGGAGTTCCCGAAGGCCTCGGTGTCGGTGTTGAGGCTCGCGAACGCCTCGAAGCCCGCAGCGGTCAACTCGGCGAGCAGCAGTTCCGGGGAACGTTCGGCATAGTGCAGCACCTCGAGATCGATCGGCTTGCGCTCGCCGTCGATCGCGACGTAGCGGGTAATGGTACGTCCCGGCACGAGATCGGCGGCGATGGCATCGTAGTCCTTGATGGTGTGAAAGCCGCGACCCCAGTTTGCGGCACAATGGTCGACGACGAAGTAGCCTCCCGGACGGAGCACCTCGAAGACCCGGGCGATGTGACGTGCCCGGTCCTCGGCTCGGTCGAGCATGTGTAACGCACCCATGTTGAGGGCCACATCGAAGGATGCCGGCGGCACATCACGCAGGTAGATGATGTCCTTCTCGATGAATCCGTCGACGGGAAGACCCTCTTCACGTGCCCTTTCACGAGCCTTTCCCAGAGCACTGTGCGATACGTCGAAGGACGTGACGCTACGACCGATCCGGTTCCGCAATAGGTAGAGGCTGTCTCGCCCCTCCCCCGTGCCAAGGTCAACGATGTCGCCGACGAACGCCTCCGGGTATCGTGCGAGGATCTCACGCAGGCTCGCGTTCTCAGAGAACGGCTCCCACGAGGCCGCGCCATACTCGTAAACCTTTGCGTAACGGTCCTCATACCCGAAGTAATAGCCTTTCTCTTTAACATACTTCCGCATTGCTGAGACGATCGGAAAGTCCGCCGGTATCTCGTTCTTCTGCCACTCCACACTGCCGACGCTGATGTACTCCGTCTGCGGGAACATGGCCACGACGATGACTCGTTCGCCCGCCGAAATGCCAATCTTCTCGCCGACACCGAAGACGGCCACCCCCTCCCGCAGTTCCTCCTCGGAATATTCGTCACCTTCAGCGGGCATCCGGTAGAAACCCAACCTTCCCCGCGTGACTGTCAGCAACGCTGGCTCGGGATAGACGAGTTGTACGGCTTTTTCCACGTCCAGATGGACGTTGATCTGGTCGGTCACTTAAGACTCCTTCGTGAGTGAGTGGATATGGGAACTGAGGTGATCGCGCGGTTTGCTGCCGCGCAAACAGTAATCGGCGGCGTCTCGTGTCCAATGAAAGATGCTCTGCTGAAGCTTGCTGCCGCCGACCCGCAACTGCCGTCGCTTCAGGGCGGGGCTCATTGCCCTCACAGCCGTCGCGTAGTCCAGCTGCACGAAGGCGGCGATACCCGAGAACAGCGGCAGGCACACAGAGTGGAAGAAATCCGGTGATTCCCGGGCCCGGCAGGACTCGACCACCTTGTCGAAAAGGCAATAGTCCTCTACCTTGGCAAAGGTCATTGCGGCGTGTAGGTCGTTGAAGATGTAACTGGAGTCCGCCGGGTAGGCCTGCCAGGCCTGCGCCAGCATCCGCCAGCGGGGTGCTAGCATCTTGGAGAGAGCCTCGCCCCCCAATAGATCCAACCGCCACAGCAGTGCAACCGCATCTAGATCCTCCCACGCGCAGACCCGACTTTTGCGCCGCACCTCCAAGTCATAGCAGAGCAAAACCCGATCCAACTCACCCTCGCCGATGAGGCTGATAGCGTAGTGCCACCACATGTGGATACGCATGGGCTCCTCCGGACCCCACCCGTTCGAGTAGCTGGAGATGGTAGCCATGGCCGCCAGATTCTCGTTCAGGCTCTGCAACGCATGCACCTTGGCGTGGAGCGCGTAGACGTCATCATAGTTGGTGCTCAGGGCCCGTTCCGCTGACGCGATGGCCTCAGAATAATACCCGCATTCCTCCAGGGCGAAAGAGAAGAGGCCCTCACTGAGGCCGGCCGCACGGCGGGACATTGTGGGACGCAGCTCGATGAGATCGCAGCCCGTTTTGAGCATTCCCTCCTCGTCGCCTAGATAGAAGTCCGCCATGTGCGCCAGGAATCCGACGAGTAACGCGCGCGCTCCGGTCAAGCCCCTCAGGCTCGTTGCCAGCAGTTCGCGAGCACCCAGCAGATCCCCCCGGGCCCAGGTCAGCATCGCCTCGCGCACGGCACCATACTCGCGATCAAGCGCGGATGGGGACACTGCCTCCAGGATGTTGATGACCTCGCGAAACCGTGGAGCCTCCATATCGATGACTGCCTCCGCGGCAACTACGAAGCCATGCAGCGGATCGGCATTGCGAACGGTACGGTCGAGGCGGAGCGCCACCAGATCTTCGATAACGACATCCAATGTCATGAGATCAGCCCTCTCCGGAAGATTGACCGCAGCCCGAAGTACGCGAACGCAATGAGGAACTGAACGACCAGCATCTTCCCGAAGAATGGCAGCAATGCAACCACAAAAATCCCAGTGATGATGGGCGGCAGCCAGGAGGTCAGTCGCTTGGGGCGAGTCAGACGCACATAAGCGAGGGCGCACAGCCCATAGGTGATGACGGCCGACCCGCCCACTATCATGGCCGCGTCCGAGATCTGCACCCAGCCCAGGTACATCACAAACAGAACGATCGTGTACGCCGCGAGCAGCACGAGCACGCTCGACTGGAAGGATCCTTTGCTGTTACGAATCGCCATCTTCCCGGGCAAGCTGCCGGATCGAGCGAGCGACGCGCCGAGAGATGACGTACCCCATATGATCGCGGTCGCACTTCCCACCACGATCATGATTGCGATCGCCGTGGCGAGCCAGCTCGCCCAAGAGCCGACCGCTAGCCGAAGGACAAGGGCGAGCGGCGCGGTCTGAATGTCCTGCTGACCCGGTGGAACAACGCCGAGGACGGCCGCAGTCGATCCGGCGTAGAGCCCGCCGATGATGACCATGGAAACGACAATGCTGATGATGAAATCACGCTTGGGATTACGAAACTCTTCGGCAATCGACGAAACGTTTTCCCATCCCACGTAAGCCCACATGATGAGGGCGGCGGCCGAGCCAACGGACGACCATCCATGTGGCAGCAACGGCTGGTATGCCTCCGCGTGAACCTTTGGAAAGCTGACAAGTATCGTGGCGAACAGCAGCACGATAATCGCGCCGGTGATCGCGGACTGGGCGTGTGCGGATATGCGCGTGCCGATGATGTTCAATATGCAAGACGAGCACAGTATTACCCACGCTAGAACGTAGGTCGCTGTTCTCGGTAGCCCGAACTCGTAGTGCGCGTACGCGAGACCGGACAGCATGACCGCTGGTTGCCCGAAAGGTATAACCCAGAAGTAGAGCCAACCGGTCAGGTCACCGAGCGTGTCGCCGAATGCGTTGCGTACGAAGGAACTCACGCCGCCGGCGTCTGGGAGAGCGGACGACAGTCGCCCGAACATCAAGGCGATCGGAAGGCAGATGACGGACACCGCGACCCACGCGATTAGGGCGCCCGCGCCCGCGGTCGCGGCCGTCAATCCTGGTAGAACCAAGATTCCACCGCCGAGCACCGACGATACATAAAGGGCTATAGCGGTGCTGACATTGACGTGCTTTTTGTGTTCAGTGACCATAATTCTTCTCCCAAAAACGGCTTCCCTCTTCTTCAGTCCAGATCAAAGGTGTTATCGCTGATGCCGTCACTACCGCTACCCCTTTCTTCGATTGCTTGATGAAAAATAAGTGACTGTTCAGCCGCTACCGACAAACTCATTCCGTTATACATAAGCCATGAAAACCTATACAAATCAACAACTTACAGCTGTTGACCGCCGTGTGAGCGGTTCATGTCGATCCTATACAAATCAAGCACTTACGACACTTCATCGCCAGCGGCATCGGTTGAAAGCGGGCTTGTGTATAACGAAATGCGACAAACTCCATCGGAGCACCATTGAACGCAGCCCATAGTGCCTCAAGCATGCCAATCCCATGCTTGCGAGCAGTGTCCAGATAGGAGCGGATCGTGCAGAAGCTTTGCGCTCCGGCAAAGGTGCGAAAGCTACCCGAGATTTTTTGCTTGACCTTGGGCATCCGGATCGCCCGCTCGGCCAAGTTGTTCGTGAAAGGCACCGACAGGTCGCGCGCAAAGGCTCTTCGTCGTTTCGTGTGGAACACAACTGCAACTCGGCTCCAGCCTGCTGTGCGCTGTTGTGCACCTTGGCCCTCGCATACACCGCGCGCAACGCCATCTTCAACCTCCATGCCCGCGCGCTCTTGAGCAGCGAGCGCTGCAACCAATGCATTGCGTCGGTTTGCTTGGCGCTCCAACTTTCGGGGTTGCGCCGCATCCCCCACATCAGTTGCTTGAGTGTCTTGCGTTCGTCGTTATCGACTGCCGACTCCAAGGCCGCTCGCACCGCCGGGGCATCCTGCGCCATCTCCGTGCGCCGCACCTGATCCATTGCGTCCATGGCCATCGCCACCACATGGAACCGGTCGTAGCTGATCTGCGCCTGCGGCAACGCCAACCCCACTCCCTTGGCGTAGGCCGCGCTCATGTCCATGCACACATGTTCGACCTGTGCGCTGTCGCCACCATGGGCCTTCAGATCGTCAACAAAATCGAGCACCGTCTTGTGCTCGCGTCCCTCGGTGGCAAACAGCAGTCGTTTGGCATCGAGGTCATGCACAACGGTGATGTAGTTCTGCCCCCGGCGCACACTGGTTTCGTCTATGCCCACGATGCGCACATCCGTAAAACTCTCCTTGCTGCGGGCCTGCTCGACATAAAACTCGATGCGCCGCCACAGTTGCTTGTCAGAACAGCGCAGCAATGCTGCCGCCTGGCTCACCGGCAAGTCACGACACAGGGCCAAGGCGAATGCTTCAAAGGCCACCGTGAAGCTCGAGCCTGGACGGGCCCAGGGCACCAGCATCTGCGTGGTCTTGCCACAGTCACTGCACGCAATGCGCGGCACCTCGCAATGCAGCCAGGTCTCGAACTGGAAGAAGTCCAGATGACGCCAAGAGCGGTGCAGCCGGTCATGAATGGGCTGTGCGGCAGCCCCGCAGGTCGGGCACGCCAGGGCGGCGCCTTGGCAGCCAACCTCGAAATCGATCCGGCGGTCGGTGGTGTTGAGCTTGACGTTCTCGACAACCCACGGCGCTTGCAACCCCAGCGCATTGGTGAACAGCGCTTCCATTTCAACACTCATCAGACACTCCCATGCTCAACACCAACCCGACGGACCTGCCGACAAGCCCAAGGCGACCTGCCCATCAGCATCCACTACCAGCGGCTATTGTGCATGTTGGTTTCCACACGAAACGACGAGGAGCCCTTGCGTTTCTCCGCGATGCGCTGTCCATACCCGGATCGACCCAGGGAAATGCGGGAAGCCTGCTGTGCTAAATGTCCCATATCCATACCCCCGTTCCTGTGCGGCAAGATAATAGATTCGCAGGAACTATAAATCCAAACTTCCGCACCTTAGTCTAGGTGATTACCCTTGGGATCTCCAGATTCTCTTGGACATGCGTATCGCGCAGTGCAAGTGGATGCCCTGCGAATCGAAGTCAACGAACTGCAAGCGCGGCTCAATCTGAACAGCCGCAACTCCAGCAAGCCACCCTCGAGCGATGGGCTCAACAAACCCCAACCCAAGTCATTGCGCAAGGCCGGGCAACGGCCGGTCGGCGGACAGAAGGGGCACAAGGGTCATACCCTGTGCCAAGTGGCCGAGCCCAATGTGGTCGTCACCCATGCACCGCCCGAGCATTGCGATGTCTGCCACGGTTCCTTGGGTCAGGCCAGCGTGGTTGAGGCCCGGCAGGTTCACGATCTGCCTGATTTGCGCCACCAAGTCACCGAGCACCGCGTGCTGCAAGCGATCTGCAACTGCGGCAAGACCCACCGTGGCGCATTCCCTGCGGACGTCACCGCCGCGGTGCAATACGGCCCGCGCGCGAAGGCCGCAGCCGTGCACCTGAACCAGTACCAGATGCTGCCACTCAAGCGCACGGGTGAAGTGATGGGCGACCTCTTTGACATGCCCATGTCCGAGGCAACGATTCTGAGTGCCAACGCTGAGGCTGCCCAGGTGCTGGCACCCACAGTCACGGCCATCGCGCAGGAGTTGGTGAACCAGCCCATCGTGCACGCCGACGAGACGGGCCTGCGCGTGAACAAATCGCTGCACTGGCTGCACGCGCTGGTCACCGAGAAGCTGACTTGGCTGGGGCGACATGAGAAACGTGGCATGACAGCGTTCGTCGAGCATGGCTTCCTGCCCCTGTTCAAAGGCACGCTGGTGCACGATGGCTGGGCGTCCTATCGCAGGCTGGGCAGTAGGCACAGCCTGTGCAACGCGCACCATGTACGCGAACTGACGTACGTGCATGAGCAACTCAAGCAGGACTGGGCGGGTCGATCGATTAAGGTGCTGCTGTCCGCCAACAGCCTGATCCATCAACTGCGTGCACAGGGTCAGATCGACTACGCGGCGCCTGAGCATCAGCTGCGAGTGCAGGTTCTGCGCGGTCTGTTCGAGGCAACGTTGGCCGAAGGCGATCTGCTCAATCCACGCGTGCAGGCCAATGGCCAACGCGGTCGCATCAAGCAGAGCAAGGCCGCCAACCTGATCGGCCGGCTACGCGATTACAGCGATGACGTTTGGCGTTTCATGACGGACCCGAACGTGCCTTTCACGAACAACGTGGCCGAGCAGGCTGTGCGCATGCCCAAGGTCAAGCAGAAGATTTCCGGGTGCTTTCGGACAAGCGACGGGGCGGATATCTACTGCATCATCCGCTCTTACTTGGCGACGCTGAACAAGCAAGGAGCCAAGCTGTTTGACGCGCTCATCCAAGCCTTTCTGGGCGCTCCGGTTCAACCCATTTCGTTATACACAAGTCTCCTGAACCTGAAGCTCGCGACAGAACCTGATGCCAGCGGCAAAGTCAAGAATGCGTTGCATTCCCAACCAGATGGTCTTGACTCCGGGCTCACCATCGCGCTTTCGCGCAAGAAAGCCCCCCAGCCTGGCAATCAGCCGCACCACCTCGTTGAGCGTGGGCGGTTCCTTGGGCAACTCTTGCTTGTTCAGGATGTACGCCGCTTTCCATTCGTCGGGCTCGAACATCAGCTGCGCATCCAGTTGCGGGCAGCTACGCCCCAGCCGCATCAGCCGGGCAATGCGCCACGCCACCACCATGTACAGCACCACCGCGCGTTCTATCTTGCTGACACTGCCCAACTGCAAGGCTTCGATCCGGCAACCGTTCTTGAGCACATGAAAGAACATTTCGATCTCCCAGCGCGCCCGGTACCAGTCGATCATCCGGGCGGCCTGCTCCAGGGTCTCCACGGGCAAGTTCGTCAGCAATCTCCATTCGATGGGCTTTTCGCCATTCGCCAGCGCCTCCTCCCGGGCAACGATGCATGTGGCCTGCACGAATCCGCCGTGGCCATCGGGCAACTTCAGCGCTTGCGCCCACACTTGCTGTACCACTTCACGAGGGCGCGACCCCTGGCGCGAGGCAAGTGTGAAACGAATCTCTCCCTGCGACTCGCCCGCCGTCACCCGGTTCCACTGTTTGTCGTCTTCTTCTTCGAGAACCCGGTTGTGTTTGCTGCGCAGCAACCAGTCCACTGGATTGCCCAAGTCACGTGCTCGCACCATCAGGGCCATGATGTCAGCCTCGCGGTCGGCCACGTAGACCAGTCGTGTATTGGGCAACTGCGGGGCCATCTCGGCCAGTCGTTCGTAGCCCTCTATCCAGCGCAGGCTTTCGCTGACGCCAGGACGGCTACCATCGCTGTGGCGCGGCTGTCGTGCCCACATCCACGCATCGAGTACACCCAACGGCTCGCGCGAGGTGGAGATGGCGTACGTGGGGTGCAGGTACATGCCGCGCTGGGCCTCGTAGCTCAGTGGCCCCAACCCCTTGGCCTCTTGCCCATTGAAGTTCAATTCGGTGGTGTCCTGGATGCACAAAACATGCTCGTGCGCCGCCATGCGGGCCACCGAGTTTTCGATGTGCGGCGCCAGGATGTCTTCCCACTGAACCGCCTCATTGCCAAAGAAGCGGTAGGCCCCGATGGTGTCGGCCCAATCGCCGCAGGCTTGGGGAATGCTGGCTGTGGGCTTGGCACTCAAGCTCTCGATCAGGCGGATCGCACGCTCTTTGCGCCTGGGGTCCCCCAGGTTCATGCTCTTGAATTCCGTGACTGTCCAGTTCATTGTATGCTTTCGCTATGAAATGAGTAGCATAGCTCATGCGAGGGGGCTTGTGTATAACGAGATGTGTTCAACCTTGCTTTGGTTGATCGGCTGGGCCGTGGGGCCGGGGGCTGAGTAGTTACCAATAAGCGGGGCATCGAGGCAGTCAATGCGTTCGGTGTTTTGAAGGACTGCGCCGGCGTGCTGGTGCATGACTGCCGGGCGCCAATCACACGGATGTCCTTGCAGGACAATGGATCTTCCTGCGCGCATGGGCTTACACTCCTGGGCCCGCATGCCGCCGATCTCCCGCACCCCGCCGCTTTCATCCATTCATCCCTGTCCGACAGATACCCAGGGCCTGCGCCTGCAGTCCGGCTCCCGGGCCCTGCGCGCCGGGGTCGAGCTGCTGTCCTCAATGCGCTTTGCGATCTCGCTGCTGACGCTGATCTGCATTGCCTCGGTGATCGGCACGGTGCTCCGGCAGCACGAGCCGGCGGTCAACTACGTGAACCAGTTCGGTCCTTTTTGGGCCCGGCTCTTTGCCGCGCTCGGGCTCGACGCGGTGTACGGCGCCTGGTGGTTCTTGCTCATCCTGGCGTTCCTGGTGCTGAGCACCTCGCTATGCATCGCGCGCAACACGCCGAAAATTCTCGTCGACCTGCGGACCTGCAAGGAAAACATCCGCGCGCAAAGCCTCGCGGCCTTTCACCACCGGGCGCAGGCGGATCTGCCCGCGTCTGCCGAGGCGCAGGCGCGCCGCATTGGCGCGCTGCTCGCGGGCGGCGGCTGGAAGGTGCGCCTGCAGCAGCGCGACAGCGCGGCGGGCCCCGCAACGGGCTGGATGGTCGCCGCCAGGGCCGGCGCCGCGAACAAGGTCGGCTATATCGCCGCGCACAGCGCCATCGTGCTGGTGTGTCTGGGCGGGTTGCTCGACGGCGACCTCATGGTGCGCGCCCAGATGCTGCTCGGCGGCAAAACGCCCTACCAGGGCGGCGGCTCGATCGCCGACGTGCCGCCCGGGCATCGCTTGTCCGAGCGCAACCCCAGTTTTCGCGGCAACCTGCTCGTGGCCGAGGGCGCACGTTCGGGCACGGCCGTCCTGAACCAGTCCGACGGCGTGCTCTTGCAGGAGCTGCCGTTTGCCATCGAGCTCAAGAAGTTCATCGTCGAGTACTACTCCACCGGAATGCCCAAGCTATTCGCGAGCGAGATCGTCATCCACGACAAGGCCACGGGGCAGAAGACGCCGGCGCGCGTGGAGGTGAACCATCCTGCAAGCTACGGGGGCGTGGAGATCTACCAGTCGAGTTTTGACGACGGCGGCTCACTTGTGCAGCTGCGCGCCGTGCCCATGGCGGCGGGTGTCCACGCGTTCGAGGTGCAGGGCGTGGTGGGCGGCTCCACGCAGCTCACGCGCCAAGGCAGCGGAGCGGGCAGCGAGTTGCTGACGCTGGAGTTCACGGCGCTGCGCGCGATCAACGTCGAGAACTTTGGCGCGGCAGACTCCGACGGCAATGGCGTGGACGTGCGCGCGGTCGACCTGCGCGCGGCCGTGCAGGCGCGCCTGGGCGCGGCGAACAAGACCGCCACCCGAAAGGAACTGCGCAACGTGGGCCCCAGCGTGGGCTACAAGCTGCGCGATGCGGCGGGCCAGGCGCGTGAATTCCACAACTACATGCTGCCCGTGGACATGGGCGACGGCGTTCCGGTATTCCTGCTGGGGGTGCGCGAATCACCGGCGCAGCCCTTTCGCTACCTGCGTATTCCGGCCGACGGGCAGGGCGCAATGGATGGCTTCGTGCGCCTGCAGGCCGCGCTTGCCGACCCCGACGCGCGCGCGCAGGCCGTGCGCCGCTACGTCGCGCAGGCCGTGGACGCCACGCGCCCCGATCTGGCCGAGCCGCTGCGCCAGTCCGCCTTGCGCGCGCTGGCGCTGTTTGCGGGCCAGAGCCCGGTGGACGGCAAGCCCGGCGGCGGGCTACAGGCCATCTCCGACTTCATGCAGGCGAATGTTCCCGAGGCCGAGCGCGCGCGCACGAGCGAGGTGCTGGTGCGCATTCTCAACGGCTCTTTGTTCGAGTTGGCCCAGTTGTCGCGCGAGCGCGCCGGCCTGCCGCCGCTGCCGCAGGACGAACAGACCCGGGGCTTCATGACGCAGGCCGTGATCGCGCTCAGCGACGCGCAGATCTACCCCGCGCCGATGGCCTTTGAACTCAAGGATTTCACGCAGGTGCAGGCGAGCGTCTTCCAGGTGGCGCGCGCGCCTGGCAGAAACGTCGTCTACCTGGGCTGCGCCTTGCTGATTCTGGGCATTTTTGCCATGCTCTACGTGCGCGAGCGGCGCGTCTGGGTCTGGCTCACCCCCCGGGGCGACGGTTGCCAGGCCAGCATGGCCCTGTCGAGCAACCGCAAAACCATGGACGGCGATCAGGAGTTTGCCCGGCTCGCACAGAAACTGATCGGAGTCCCACCCCACGAAAGCAGCGCATGCATACCGCCACCACGACCACCACGATCACCCTGAACCAAGGTTTCTTCGCCCGGCGCAGCGGGTTTGACTGGCTGTTTGCCGCCATCGTGGCCGCGGGCGGCCTGTACGCGCTGCAGCGCTACGGCGGCTACATGGACGCCTACGAGCAGGGCATCCTGCTCGGGGCCATTCCCGGCGCGCTCTGGCTGGGCTGGTTCTGGCGCCCGCTGCGGGTGCTGATGCTCGTCGTCGCTGCGGCGGCGCTGCTGGCGATCGGCCTGTACCAGCAAGACGGCGCGGGCAGCCTGGCGCGCGCCGAGACGGTGTTCGCCCTGAAATACTTTCTGTCAAGCCAGTCCGCGATCCTGTGGATGAGCATGCTGTTCTTCATGAGCACCGCCTTCTACTGGATCGGCATGTTCGCGCGCGGCGAGGGCCGGGCCATGGGCCTGCTCGGCGCGCGCATCGCCTGGGCGGCGCTGGCCATGGCGCTCATCGGCACGCTGGTGCGCTGGTACGAGAGCTACCTCGTCGGCACGGACGTCGGCCATATCCCGGTGAGCAATCTGTACGAGGTGTTCGTGCTGTTTTGCTGGATGACCACTGCGTTCTACCTGTACTACGAGCAGCAGTACGGCACGCGCGCCTTGGGCGGCTTCGTGATGCTGGTGGTGAGCGCGGCGGTCGGCTTCCTGCTCTGGTACACCGTGGTGCGCGAGGCGCACGAAATCCAGCCGCTGGTTCCCGCGCTCAAGAGCTGGTGGATGAAACTGCACGTTCCGGCGAATTTCATCGGCTACGGCAGCTTTGCGCTGTCCGCCATGGTGGCGTTTGCCTACCTCGTCAAGCGCCAGGCCGCGCAAACCCGCTGGTACCGGCTGGCGCCCCTGTGGCTGCTGGGCGTGGCGCTGTGCTTTGAACCCGTGGTCCTGCGCCAGGGCGCAAGCGAGAACGCGGGCAGCTACTGGACGGTGTACTTTGGCGTCTCGGCCTTGATCGTCGCGGGAATCCTGCTCGGGCGCACGCGCATTGCGCAGCGCCTGCCGGCGTTCGAGGTCCTGGACGACATGATGTACAAATCCATCGCCATGGGCTTTGCGTTCTTCACCGTCGCCACCGTGCTCGGCGCGCTGTGGGCCGCCGAGGCCTGGGGCGGCTACTGGAGTTGGGACCCGAAGGAAACCTGGGCGCTGATCGTCTGGCTGAACTACGCCGCCTGGCTGCACATGCGGCTCATGAAGGGCCTGCGCGGCACCGTATCCGCCTGGTGGGCGCTCACGGGCCTGGCGGTCACCACCTTTGCGTTTCTGGGCGTAAACATGTTTTTGAGCGGGCTGCACAGCTATGGCACGCTCTGAATCTGCCGGAGGCGGGCCACCAGGGGGCGCAACATTTGGCGACCTGCCGCGCCCGGGCATGCCTGCCGATGGCGCCTAGAATCGCGCCTTCAGCCCCTGGATGTAAACCATGAACCGCTGCACCACGACCCCACCCCTTCCGCCCCCCACGCCCCCGCTGGCGCGCATGGTTTGTCTGCGCCTTGCTTGCCACGCTGCTGCCCGCCGCCGCGCAAGCGCAGTCCGCGCCGGGCGCGGGCCGCAGCTTTCCGCAGCGGGCGCTGCGCGGCATACTGACTCTCGTGAGCACCTCCGAGGCCACACTCAACGGCCAGCCGATCCGCCTTGCGCCGGGCCTGCGGCTGTTCAGCCCGCAAAACGCCTTGGTCATGGCGCATCCCCTCATCGGCCGGCCCCTCCGGGTGAATTACCTGATCGAAGTCAGCACGGGCATGCTGCACACCGTCTGGATCCTGACCGAAAACGAGGCCGCGCAGCCCCGCAAGGGCAGCGCAGCGATCATCAGCAACATCGTCACCCACCCGAACGCGGTGTCGAAGTAGCGCGCAATCCGTGCGCGTTGGCGCACCTGCCGGATGCGCAGTCGCCGCGCCACACAGGCAGCGGTGTCCGTTCGCCATTTGGGAAAATTTCCATGGTCAAAAAAGTCTTCATCAAAACCTTTGGCTGCCAGATGAACGAGTACGACTCGGACAAGATGGCCGACGTGCTGCGCGCCGCGCAGGGCTACGAAACCACCCGAAACCTGGACGAGGCCGACCTGATTCTGTTCAACACCTGTTCCGTGCGGGAAAAGGCGCAGGAAAAGGTCTTCAGCGACCTGGGGCGCGTCAAGCACCTCAAGGCCCGGGGGGTCAGGATCGGCGTGGGCGGCTGCGTGGCGAGCCAGGAGGGCGCGCAGATCATCGAGCGCGCGCCCTATGTGGACCTGGTGTTCGGCCCGCAGACCCTGCACCGCCTGCCCGAGATGCTCGAACAGTGCGAGCGCCTGGACCGGGCGCAGGTGGACATCAGCTTTCCCGAGATCGAAAAGTTCGACCACCTGCCACCCGCCCGCGTCGAAGGCGCAAGCGCCTTTGTCTCGGTCATGGAAGGCTGCAGCAAATACTGCAGCTACTGCGTGGTGCCCTACACGCGCGGCGAAGAGGTAAGCCGGCCCTTCGACGATGTGCTGGTGGAGGTGGCGGGCCTGGCCGAACAGGGCGTCAAGGAGGTCACGCTGCTGGGCCAGAACGTGAACGCCTTCCGGGGCCGGATGGGCGACACGGCGGAGCTCGCCGACTTCGCGCTGCTGCTCGAATACGTGGCCGAGATTCCGGGAATCGAACGCATCCGCTTCACCACCAGCCACCCCAACGAGTTCACGCCCCGCCTGATCGGCGCCTACGCCCGCATCCCCAAGCTGGCCAGCCACCTGCACCTGCCCGTGCAGCATGGAAGCGACCGCATCCTGATGGCGATGAAGCGCGGCTACACGGCCATGGAGTACAAAAGCACGGTACGCAAGCTGCGCGCCATCCGCCCCGCCCTGGCGCTGAGCAGCGACTTCATCGTCGGCTTCCCGGGCGAGACGCAGGACGACTTCGACAAGACGATGCGGCTCATCGACGAGATCGGCTTCGACAACAGCTTCAGCTTCCTCTTCAGCCCCCGCCCCGGAACGCCGGCCGCCAGCCTGCACGACGCCACGCCGCACGCGGTGAAGCTGCGCCGCCTGCAGCAGTTGCAGGGGGTCATCGACGCGAACATCCAGTCGCTCAGCGCCGGCCTCGTGGGCACGGTGCAGCGCATTCTGGTGGAGGGCGCATCCCGGCGCGACGCCGCCGAACTCATGGGCCGCACCGAGTGCCGGCGCGCGGTCAACTTTGCCGGCCCGCCCCACCTGGTGGGGCAGATGCTCGACGTGACGATCACCGAGGCCCGGCCCTACACGCTGCGGGGCGCGGTGCCTGCGCCTGCCGCAGCCCGGACCGTCTGAGGTGCAGCGGGACGGACGCGACCATGCCCCCGGAAAGCCCGCACAGCGCGCCCGGGCGGACATCCGGTTCGCATGGACCCTCGTTTCAGCAACTCCTGCTGTTGGCGTTCCTGCTCCTGGCCGGCCTGCTCGGCGCGAGTTCGCTGCGCGCGCTCCACACCCTGGAGCAGCTCATGCTGCAAAGCCGCGATGGCGCTGCGCAGGCCACCGATCTGAGCGCGGCAGCGCAGGCGCTGAGCCAGCGCGGGCAGGCGCTGGAGCGCGCGGCCCGGCAGTCTCTGGTGCTGCACGACCGGCCCTTGCGCCGCAGCTTCGAGAGCATGTCCGTGGAGGCGCAGGCGATTCTCGAACGGCTGCGCGCAGGGGCGCTGCCTGCGGACCAGGCCCGTCAATGGCGCAGGCATCTGGACGCGATCGAGGCGCTGCTGGACGCGCCCCCGGAGCGGGCGCTGGACAACGAGCGCCTGGTGGCCGAGGAGTTCGTGGCGCTGGCCGCGCTGCACGCCGCCATCGTCGCATCGGTGCAGGACATGAATGCCCGGCGCGCCAAGGAATTGCAGGGCCGGATCGAGGCCAGCCAACGCAACGTGACGCACCAGGTGGTGGGCGCGATCGTTCTGGCGCTGGCGCTCGCGCTGGCGCTGGGAATCTGGCTGGCCCGCCCGTTCAAGCGCCTGGAAGGCGCGATCCGCCGGCTCGGCGAGAACCGGCTCGATCAAGCCGTCCTCATCAGCGGCCCCGGCGACGTGCGCCGGGTCGGACAGCAGCTCGAATGGCTGCGCCTGCGCCTGCTGGAACTCGACGCCGACAAGGCGCGTTTTCTGCGCCATGTCTCGCACGAACTCAAGACGCCGCTGGCCGCGCTGCGCGAGGGCGTGGCGCTGCTGCAGGACGGGGTGACCGGCGCGCTGAACACCGGCCAGCGCGAGGTGACGCAGATCCTGCAGCACAACACGCTGGTGCTGCAGCGCGAGATCGAGGCCCTGCTGCGTTTCAACGCGGCCGCTTTCGAGGCGCGCCAGTTGCAGCGCCAGGACACCGACCTGCTCGCGCTGCTCGAAGCCCAGGTCGAGTCCCAGCGCCTGCAATGGCAGGCGAAAGACCTGCGGGTGCAGATCGAAGGGCCTGCGCTGTCCCTGCAAATCGACGCCGACAAGATCGCTGTGGCCGTCGGCAATCTGCTCTCGAATGCGATCCGCTTTTCACCCCAGGGCGCGACGGTGCGGCTGACCCTCTCCTGCCCGCCGGGGTGGGTGCGGCTGGACGTCTCGGACCAGGGCCCCGGCGTCGCCGAGGACGACCGTGAGCGCGTGTTCGAGCCCTTCTACCGCGGGCTGCACCAGCCCGGCGACGCGGTGCGCGGCACCGGAATCGGCCTGTCCATCGTTCGGGAATACGTGGCCGCGCATGGCGGCCAGGTGCGCGTGGTGGACGCTGGCGATCACTCCTTTTTTCGCATGGAGCTGCCGCATGCCTGACCGTCTCGCGCTGCACGCCGGCGCCGCTTTGCGCCGCTTCCTCTCGCCGGGCAGGGCGGCCTTGCTCGGGGCGCTCCTGCTGGCCGGCTGCGGCGCGCCCGACACCCGGCCGGCGCCCACCATGCCTGCCGCCGCCGTGGCGCCCGCCGACGCAGCGTCGTCAACGCCAGGGGACGGGGTCGCACCGCCGGCCCTGGAAGACCCGGTCGCGCAGTGGCTGGCGCAGGCCGCGCGCATCCTGCGCCTGGCGCCGGCCGACCTCACGCAGGAGATCACCCGCCTGGACGCGGCGCAGGAAGCCTCCCGGCAGGCCCCGCTGCTGCTCGCCATGGCGCTCGCACAGACCCGCCAGCCAGCAGACACGGCGCGCGCGCTGGGGCTGGTGCAGCGGGTACTGGGCGACAACGCCCCGGCCGCCCAGACCCTGCACCCCTTGGCGCAGTTGCTCGAGTCGCGCCTGCTGCTGCAGCGCCGGCTGGAAGAGCAACTCGACCGCCAGGCCCAGCAGCTGCGCGATTCCCAGCGCCGCAACGAGCAGCTCAACGAGCAGCTGGAAGCCATGCGCGCCATCGAGCGCAGCCTGACGACCCGCCCCGCAGCGCCGCCCGCATCCGGCAACGGCGGCGCGCGCCCCCGGCCCGCGCAATAACGCCGCGCCGCAACGCCCATGGCCGCCCCCCCCGCGCGCATCCTCATCGTCGATGACGACGCCGACATGCTGCGGCTGCTCGCGCTGCGCCTGAGCGCCGCAGGCTACGCGGTGGTGGCCGCAGAATCGGCCGAGGCCGCGCTGGCGCAACTCGACCTGGTGCACCCGCAGCTCGTGCTCAGCGACGTGCGCCTGCCGGGACGCGACGGCCTGGCCCTGTTCGACGAGGTGCGCGCACGGCACCCCGCGCTGCCGGTCATCCTGCTCACGGCGCACGGCAACATTCCCGACGCGGTGGAGGCGACGGCGCGGGGCGTTTTCACCTACCTCACCAAGCCCTACGACGGCAAGGAGCTGCTCGGGAAAGTCGCGCAGGCCCTGGCGCTCAGCGCTCCATGCGCCCCGCAGGCGCAAGCCAACGAGGACTGGCGCGCGGGGATCGTGAGCCGCTCCAGCCGCATGCACGATCTGCTCACCGAGGCCTACATGGTGGCCCAGTCCGACGCCAGCGTGTTGCTGCTGGGCGACAGCGGCTCGGGCAAGGAGATGCTGGCCCGCGCCATCCACCGCGCCAGCCCGCGTGCGCGCCGCCCCTTCGTGGCCATCAACTGCGCGGCCATCCCCGAGGCGCTGCTCGAATCCGAGCTCTTCGGTCACGTCAAAGGCGCCTTCACTGGCGCACAAGGCCCGAGCAAGGGGCTGTTCCAGGCAGCCGAAGGCGGCACGCTGCTGCTCGACGAGATCGGCGACATGCCGCCCGCGCTGCAAGTCAAGCTGCTGCGCGTGCTGCAAGAGCGCGCGCTGCGTCCCCTGGGCGCGGTCAAGTCGATTCCCATCAACGTGCGCATCGTCTCGGCCACGCACCACGACCTGGAGTCCGCGCTCGCCACGGCCCAGTTCCGCGAAGACCTGTACTACCGCCTGAACGTGGTCACGCTGGTGCTGCCCCCGCTGGCCGAGCGGCGCGAAGACATCGCGCTGCTCGCGAACCATTTCCTGGACCAGCTGGCGCGCAAGTACGACAAGCGCCTCTCGGGCTTTGCGCCCGAGGCGCTCAAGGCGCTGGCGCTCGCCGCCTGGCCCGGCAACGTGCGCCAGCTCTACAACGTGGTCGAGCAGGTGTGCGCGCTGTCCACCACGCCCCTGGTACCGCTGCCGCTGGTGCAGCGCGCGCTGCGCACGCCATCGACCCCGGTGCTCAGCCTTGCGCAGGCCCGCCAGCGCTTTGAACGCGACTACCTGGTGGGCCTGCTCAGGATGACCGACGGCAACGTGACCGACGCGGCGCGCCTGGCGCAGCGCAACCGCACCGAGTTCTACCGCCTGCTGCAAAGGCACGCGCTGGCCCCCGAAAACTTCAAAAACGACCCCGCAGACGACGACACTGTCGCCGCTGGGCGACAAGACTGAACGTCAGTATGTTGACCCGAAAATATCGGCACATGGAACTGCACCTTTCGCGCCATGGCTGCGTTGCAAATTCTCGCTGATATAAAGGGTATCTCTGCGGATTTCGCCCTGCCATGGCGCGAAATGCAACAGTTTTATTTTGTGCCGCTATTTGCGGGGAAAAACACCAGTTTGTACCGGTATTTCCCCGCTTTGGCCTTGTACCCTGTCGCCAGATGGCGACAGATTGCGGCTCCAAAGACGCCAATCCAGGGGCATGTACCCCTGCTTACACGCGCTTCGCGCGCCAAGCCATTGATTTAAAACAGTTTTTCAAAGCTGGCACGGGGTTTGCCCTAGATGTGGCATGCACGCTGTTTTTTCTCCTTCTGCACGCCGCGCAAGGCCGGCGCTGGCGCTCGCCGCCGTGTTGCTCGCAGCTGCGGCGCAGGCGCAGGGCTTTGACTTCGAGAGCCTGACGCGCCTGGCCCGCGACCGCGCGAACGAACCCTATCGCGCGGTCGGCGGCAAGCTTCCCGCCGACCTCGCACAGCTGGGCTACGACCATGTGCGCGACATCCGCTGGCGGCCCGAGCACGCGCTGTGGCGCGCCGAGAAGCTGCCCTTCGAAGCCATGTTCTTCCACCTCGGCCTGTACCAGACCGAGCCGGTGCTGATCAACGAAGTCACGCCCGAGGGCGTGCGCCACATCCGCTACGACCAAGCGGATTTCAACTACGGCAAAAACCAGGTGCAGCCGCAGGCCTGGGGCGACCTGGGCTTTGCCGGTTTTCGTCTGCACCACAACCTGAACTCCAGCGCCTACAAGGACGAGCTGATCGTCTTTCAGGGCGCCAGCTATTTCCGCGCGCTCGGCCAGGGCCAGCAATACGGCCTGTCGGCGCGGGGCCTGGCGATCGACACCGCAGGCGGCGCGGGCGAGGAGTTCCCCCGCTTCACCGAGTTCTGGCTCGTCCGGCCCGAGGCCGAAGCGAAGCAGATCACGGTCTACGCGCTCATGGACTCGCCCCGCGCCACGGGCGCGTACCGCTTCGACATCCAGCCGGGCGCGCAAACCAGCACCACGGTGCACAGCCGGGTGTTCCTGCGCGCCCATGATGGTCGGCCCATTCGGCCCATTCGACCCATTGCCACGCTGGGCATCGCGCCGCTGACCAGCATGTTCCTCTTTGGCGAGAACCAGCCGCGCAAGCAGGACTTTCGCCCCGAAGTGCACGACTCCGACGGCCTGATGATCGCCACCGGCGAAGGCGAATGGCTCTGGCGCCCACTGCAAAACCCCGGGCAGACGCTGGTGACGTCGTTCACCACGCAAAACCCCAAGGGCTTCGGCCTCATGCAGCGCGATCGCCAGTGGGCCAGCTACGAAGACGTGGAGGCCCGCTACGAACGCCGCCCCAGCGTCTGGGTGCGCCCGCTGCACGACTGGGGCGCGGGCCGCGTGGAACTGGTGCAATTGCACGCGCCCGACGAAACGCACGACAACATCGTCGCCTATTGGGTTCCGCAGCAACTGCCCGCTCCCGGCCAGCCGCTGGAGTTTGCCTACACGCTGAGCTGGCAGGGCGACGCGCAGCAGCGCCCGCCCGGCGCATGGGTGGTGCAGTCGCGCCGCGGCATGGGCTTCGTCCAGGCGGGCACCAAGACACTGCCCCAGGAAGTGCAGTACGTGCTCGATTTCGACGGCCCCGCGCTCCGGGCGCTGCCCGCGGACGCGGCCGTCGAGGCCATGGTGAGCAGCGACGCCAACGCCCGGGTGATCGAAGGCAACGCCTACCACAACCCGGTCACCGGGCAATGGCGCATGACCGTACGCGTGCAGCACCTCAGGGCCAATCGCCCGGCCGAGCTGCGCGCCTTTTTGCAACACGACCAACACGCTGTGAGTGAAACATGGACGCATATCCTTCTCCCCGAGTGAGCCCCGTGGACCGCATCGCACCTGCCGCGGTGGCGCAAAGTGGCGCCGGCCTCCAGCCCCCCCCTGCGGTCCGTAGCCGGCGCAGTGCGCTGCGCGCGCAGCGGCACCCGAACGCGGTGACCGCCCCGCCGCTGCACCGCGGATCGATGACCCCGGTGCCCTGGCGCGGATTCTGGAACAGCCTGGGAATGGCCCTGCTGCAGCGCCTGGGCATCCGTACTGCCAGCGGAACCGCCACCGGCCCGGACGCATCCCCCCCCTCCCCCCCCATGGCAGGGCGCCGCACGCCAGCGCCGCCGGACGTTTGTTTTGCTCACCCTGCTGAGCAGCGCGCTGACCAGCCTGCTGTTCGCGAACGTCCAGCCGGACTACGAAAACGCCTGGCTCGGCGCCGGCCAGATCGCGCTGTTCGCAGTCCTTTCCACCTGGCTGGCAAGCGGCTTTCTCACCGGCCTGATGGGCTTTTGGGTGCTGCTGCGCGGCGACCGGCACGCGCTCTCGGTGCGCAGCGTGGCGCAGCACGGGCTCGCGCCCGACGCGCGCACGGCGATCGTCATGCCCATCTGCAACGAAGACGTGGGCACGGTGTTCGCGGGGCTGCGGGCGACCTGCGAATCCGTCGCCGCCACCGGCCACGGCGCGACCTTCGACGTCTTCGTGCTCTCGGACAGCAACGACCCCGCGATCGTCCACGCCGAACGCGCCGCCTGGGAGGAACTGCGCTGCGCGCTCGCGCGGAGCGGCCAGCAAGCGCAGGTGCAAGTGCAGGTCTACTACCGCCTGCGCACCCGCCGCACGCAGCGCAAGGCGGGCAATGTCGCCGACTTCTGCCGCCGCTGGGGCAAGGACTACCGCTACATGGTGGTGCTCGACGCCGACAGCGTGATGAGCGGCGACTGCATCGTCTCGATGGCCAAGCTGATGCAGGCCAACCCCAGCGCCGGGATCATACAAACCGCCACGCAGGCCGTCGGCCACGTCACGCTGCACGCGCGCGCGCAGCAATTCGCGGCGCGCGTCACGGGCCGGCTCTTCACGCTCGGCATGCAGTACTGGCAACTGGGCGAGTCGCACTACTGGGGCCACAACGCGATCATCCGCGTGGCGCCGTTCATGCGCCATTGCGCCCTCGCGCCGATCCGGGGAACGGGCGGGCTCGCGGGCGGAATCATGTCGCACGACTTCGTGGAGGCGGCACTCATGCGCCGCGCGGGCTACCACGTGTGGCTGGTGTCCGACCTGATCGGCAGCTACGAACAGCAGCCCCCCGACCTGCTCGCCGAACTGCAACGCGACCGCCGCTGGTGCCAGGGCAACCTGCAAAACGCACGCCTCCTGGCCGAGCCCGGAATCCACGCGGTGCACCGCTGCATGTTCCTCACCGGCGCCATGGCCTACCTGTCCGCGCCGCTGTGGCTGGCGTTCCTGACGCTGGGCACGGCGCTGTGGTTCTCGGGCGCGCGGCTGGTGGTCGACTGGCGCATCCTGCCCACCGAACTGCTGGCGCTGTGGGCATGGACCCTGTGCATGCTCTTTCTGCCGCGCGTCCTGAGCCTGGCCGCAGTCCTCATGCGGCGCGAGCACAGACAGTACGGCGGTGCAGCGGGCCTGCTCAGGAGCGCCGCGCTGGAGAGCCTGCTGGCCCTCCTGCAGGCCCCCGTGCGCATGCTGGCGCATTCGCTGTTCGTGCTGGCCGCGCTCACCGGGCTGAAGCTGCAATGGCGCTCGCCCCCGCGCCAGGCCCACGCCCTGCCCTGGCGCCACGCCGCGCGACAGCTCGCGCCGATGAGCCTGGTGATCGGGCTGCCGACGCTGGGCGTGGCGCTGATCGACAGCAGCGCGCTGCTCTGGCTCATCCCCGTGGGCCTGCCGCTGGTGCTGGCGGTTCCTCTGGCAGTGCTCAGCAGCCAGATCGTCCTGGGCCAGGCGCTGCGCTCCCGGCGCCTGCTGCTGATTCCCGAGGAGTCGTGGTCCCCCCTGGTGCTGCGCCGCGCCTGGATGCACGCGGGCCGCCGGGCGGTGGCACCTGGCTGAAACCGGCCGGGGCATGCGGCGTCATTGCGCTGTCGTCAGATACTGCAGAACACCGTCCCGCGCGCGCACCCCGGAGCATTCCACCCCCCAGACGCGGGCGATGGCTGCGGCGTCGAGCACCTGCTCCGTGGGACCCACCGCGCACTGCCCGCCGCCCAGCAGCACGGTGTCGTGCGCGTAGCGCAGCGCCAGGTTCAGATCGTGCAGCACGACAAGCACGCCAACGCCCTGCTCCAGCGCCCAGCGGCGCACGAGGCCCAGGCTCTGGTGCTGGTGCGCGAGGTCGAGCGCGGCGGTGGGCTCGTCCAGCAGCAGCCAGCGAGCGCAGCGGTCGGGTCGGGGCTCCCAGATCTGCGCGAGTGCGCGCGCCAGGTGGGTCCGTGCACGTTCGCCGCCCGACAGGGCGTTCAGGCTGCGCTCCGCCAGATGCGCAACGCCCGTGGCCTCCATGGCCTGCACCACGATGGCCGACTCCTGCCGGCTGGGGGCCGCGCGATGGGGAAAGCGCCCCATCTCCACCACCTCCCGCACCGTGAAGTCAAAGGCCACGCTGGCCTCTTGCAGCAGCACCGCGCGGCGGCTGGCCAGTTCCTGCGCGCTGAACCGGCCCAGGGGCTGGCCCTGCATGTGGACGCTGCCCGAGCGCGGCGCACGCGCGCCCGACAGCACCGCCAGCAACGTGGATTTTCCAGCCCCGTTGGGTCCGAGAATCGCGCTCACACGCCCCGCCTGCAGACGGGCATGCACGGTGGCCAGCAGGGGCTGGCCCGGCAAACCCACGCCCAGTCGGTCGCAAACCAGGCCGTCGCATGCGGCCGCGCTCACACCTTGCTCCAAAGCGGGCGCAGCATGACGGGGGCCGCGCGATGGGGGAAGCGCCCCATCACGCTGGCCAGCAAGGGCTGGCCCACGCCCAGTTGGTCGCAGACCAGGCCGTCGCATGCGGCCACGCTCACACCTTGCTCCGAAGCTGGCGCAGCATGAGCAAGAACAAGGGCCCGCCGATGCAGGCGGTGAGCACCCCCAGCGGCAACTCCGCCGGTTTGACCAGCGTGCGCGCCACCGCGTCCGCCGCGAGTACCAAGGCGGCGCCCAGCAGGGCCGATCCCGGCAGCACGACGCGGTGGTCCGGCCCCGCCGCGAGGCGCACCCAGTGCGGCGCCACCAAGCCGATGAAGCCGATGATTCCGCTGGCCGCCGTCACCGCGCCCACGGCCAGCGCTGCCACCAGCACGGCCCTGCGCTTGGTGCGCTCCACCGGAACACCCAGCAGCGCGGCCTGCGCCTCGCCCAGGGCAATGGCATTGAGCGCGCGCGCCAACGCCAGGCCCAGGGCGCAGGCCGCGGCGACTACCGCGCTCACCAGCAGCACGGCGCTCCAGCGCGCACCGCCCAGGCTGCCGAGCAGCCACATCTGCAGGTTGCGCAGTTGCTCGTCGGTAGAAATGAAGCTGAGGTAGCCGAGCCCCGCCAGGGCCAGCGCGTTCACGGCCACACCGGCCAGCAGCATCAGCCCCATGCGCGTGCCCCCGTCGGCCTGCGCCAGCGCGCAGATGAGCGCGGTGACCAGCAGCCCCCCGCCAAAGGCCGTGAGCACCAGGGGCCAACTGCCCAGGGCGCGCGGCAGGTCGGGCAGCCAGCGGCTTCCCAGCACGATGGTCGCGGCGGCCGCCAGCGCGGCGCCGCTGCTCACACCGATCAACCCGGGGTCGGCCAGCGGGTTGCGAAACAACCCCTGCATCAGCGCACCGGCCAATCCCAGGCCCGCGCCCGCGGCCACGCCCATGAGCAGACGCGGCAGGCGGATGTTCATGAACACCAGGTATTCCGGCGCCGGCGATCGGGCCTCGGCAAACGGCTGCAGCAGGGCCTGCCCGAGCACCTGCCACAGCTGCGCGGGGGAGATGGCGTAGGCCCCCTGCATGCTGCTCCCCACGAGGGCCAGCAGCACCATCCCCAGCCCCAGCAGCAAGGCCGTGCGGGGCGACAGCCGGCCCGGGCGCTGCGCTGCGCGTGCCGCAGCGCTCACGCCGCAAACGCCTGCATGCGTGCGTGCAGTTCGCGCACGGCGCCGGGCAGGCGTGGTCCGAAGCCCAGCAGGTAGCTCGCCTCCATGACCACCAGGGCTCTGCGGCGGTACGCCGGGGTCAGCGCCAGTTCGGGGCGCTGCCAGAAAGCCGCCTCGCCGCCGAGCGCCTCGATCCCCTGGGTGCTGTTGAGCAGCACCTCGGGCGCCGCGTCGGCCAGGGCCTCGGCGGTCAGCGGCCGGTAGCCGGAAAATTGGCCCACGGCGTTCGTCCCCCCGGCAAAGCGGATCAGCGCGTCGGCCGCCGTGCTGCTGCCCGCGACCATGGGGCTGCCACCATGCGAGAGGATGAACAGGGCCCGCGGGCGCCGCGCTGTGCCCGCCACGGCCTGCTGCACGCCGGCCCAGCGTGCGTCGAGTTGCGCCTGCAACGCCCGGGCTGCGCGCTCGCGCCCCGTCACGCTCCCCACGGTACGCACCTTGCGCCGCACCTCGTCCCATGAATGGTCGGTCTGCACCAGTTCCACGCGCACGCCGGCGCTGCGCACCTGGTCCAGCACCACGGGCGGGCCGGCCTCGGTGGTCCCGACCACGGCGTCGGGCCGCAGAGAGAGCAGCCCTTCGGCCGAGAGCTGGCGCATATAGCCCACCTTGGGGGTCTTGAGCGCCGCGTCGGGGTAGAGGCTGGTGGTGTCGGTTCCCACCAGCAGGCTCTCGGCGCCCAGCAGGTACACGGCTTCGGTCAGCGCTCCGCCCAGTGTCACGATGCGCGCCGCAGCCGCCGCGGCGGCCGCAGCTCCCGGTCCGCCAAATAGCGGGAATGCGGCCGCGCCGCACAGCAGCTGCCGGCGCCTGGGGCCATGCATCGCGGGAGAAGATTGCGCACAGGTTTGCAGATCACGCGGCATGCGGGCACTCCTGCAACCGGGGCAGCCTGGAGACGAGGTCACGCCAAGCCGGCAACTCGGGATTGCCGGGCTTGCGCGCGCCAAAAAACATGGCCATCAGCGCTCCCGCCGGGTCGAACGCCTCGACCGAGGTCACGATGCCGTCTGCGGTGGGCTTTTCGACCACCCATACGTTGGCCAACATGTCGCTGCGCAGATGCAGGTTGAAGCCGGCGTCGAGCACGTTGATCCAGCGCGCGCCCGGCGTGTCCAGCGGCTGGACGTTGCGCACCACACCGGTGTGGATCTGAATGCAGCCGCCGCTGCCCACGAAAACCATGATCGGCAAGGCGTCCATGGCGGCCTCATCGAGCAGGCGCGCAACCGCCTGCGGCGTGGTGCGCAAGGAGAACCGGCCTTCCACCAGGCGCAAGCCCTGCTGGCGCTCCACACCGAACTTGCGGATGAGTCCGAAGAATTCATGCGTGTCGCGCATCGCCGCCCAGGCCGCGCGCAGGCCGACGGCGTCGATCTCTGCGTCTGGCCGGGGGACCTCAGGCCCGGGCGCGGCGGCAAACGCATGGACCGCATCCGGCTGCGCAAAACGCTGCACGACGGCGTCGAACGCGGCCAGGTCGGTGGCCTCGCGCGTGCACACCTTGTGCACGGCGCAGCCATGGGCGTCGAAGAATTGCAGACTGCGCGCGGGCAGCTGGGCCGGGTCTGCGCGCAACTCAGTGACGGCAAAGCCGGCATGCCAGCGGGAGAGGAACAGCCGCAGGTCGATGTCCCCGCCGAGTACCAGCCCCACAGGGCCCGCGGCCGACACCTGGGTGTAGACGCCGGTTTTCTCGTGCACCGCCCCGGCGTTGCGCGTGAGCGCCATCAGGGGGCCGCAGTCCTGGAGCGACTGCAGCAGTTCCAGCCACGATCCCTGCAACGCAAGGGCCTGGAGCGGGTGTTCATGTTTGCCGGCGTGCGCGGCGACCGCGGCGCCCTCCGACAGACCCAGGCTCTCGGCAGCATCCTTGGCACGCTTGCCGCTGGCGCGCGCGGCAGCGAACTGCGCGCGGACGGCGGGCGCGGCGTATCTGCCGCCGGAATCGGGCGTTTCGGGAACAGGGCGCATGGTGCATCTCCTGGAAAAGGGGTTCATTTTGCCGGGACAGCGCGCTAAAAGTCCGCCACCAGCGAGATCCGCAGGGACCGGCCGGGCTGGCTGTAGGCGTCGATGAAGGCGGCGTTCGCGGCCAGGCCGCGCACGTCGGCCCAGCGCCAATACTTCTGGTTGGTGAGATTGTGGATTGCGGCGTTCAGGCGCAGGTCCCTGCGGATGCGCCACTGGCCCGACAGGTCGAGCACCGTGCAGGAGGGCGTGAGGTACTGCGCGCCGCCGGCGGCCCCGCTCACGTCGCGGGCCTTCTTCGCAGCGCCGTGGGTCGCGTCCAGGCGCAGCATCCAGGCGCTGTGGTCGTAGCGCAGACCGGCCGTCAGGCGCGCGGGGTCCACGGTGTTCACGGGGCGGCCCGTGGCCATGTCGCGCCCGCGCGTGCGGCCGTAGGCAAATGGCGTGCTCAGCGCCCCGCCGGCCCACGTGCCCCAGCGCATGGCGCCGCCGACCTCGAAGCCATCGAGCTTCACCCGGTCGATGTTGACCGACTGGAACACCAGCGGGTTGCCCGGCGTGCCCGCGCCGCCGACGCGGCGCAGGTCCTCGATGAAGTCCTTGTAGCGCCCGGTGAAGGCTGTGGCCCGGAGCGCCAGGGAGTCCATGCGCGCGCGCACGCCCAGCTCGAAGTTGCGGCTCTTTTCCGGGCGCAGTTCCCCATTCGGCACGGTCTTGTAATTGCCCACCGGGTTTTCAAAGAAGGCGTTCACCTGCCCCGCGTTGGGCGCGCGGAAACCGGCAGCCAGGTTGCCGAACACAGTCCAGACGGGGCTTGCCCGGTACGACACGCCGACCTTGGGCGAGGCCGCGCTGCCCGACAGCGAAACCGCCTGCGCCCCGAAGCCGCTCTGCTTGGCCCGGATGCGGAAAGCATCCAGGCGCACGCCGGGCGTGATGCTCCAGGCGCCGCGCACGAATTCGTCCTGCGCGTAGAGCGCCGCGCTGGTCTCGGTGGTGTCCGGAAAACGCTTCAGCGGGAAGGTTTCGCCCGCGGGCGGCGTCACGCCGGTCTGCAAATTGCGCACCTTGGCGACCGCATAGTCCAGGCCGTAGGTGATTTTCTGGGCCCAGTCCGGCCCCATGCGCAGCGCCTTGCTGCCCTGCAGGTTGGCCTGCCAGCTGCGCTCGTCGTAAGTCACGTCGCGCACCCGGTCGGCCGCGGTGTTGCGGTCTTCGGCGATGTATTCGCGCGCGTGCGCGTCCTGGTAGCCCAGGGCGGCCCGGATACCGTCGGCCCAGGCCGTATCCAGGCGCCAAGACCCTTCCCAGGTGGCACGGCTGCGGCGCATCGCGGTCCATGCGTTCGACGACAGCGTGGACGTGGCCGCCAGCGGCGGCTTGGCGCGCGCGCTGAGCAATTCGTGGTCGGAGCGCTTGTCCACCTGTTCGAGCATGAACACATGGCGCTGGCCGCCACCCGGCGTGAGCACGACCTTGCCCAGCAGCGCCCCGCTGTGGTCCTTTTGCGGATTGGGACGTGTGCGGTCGGCGTTCGCCGCATGGTTCTCTCCCATGTTCTCGAGCGCGCGGGCCCGGGTCAGGTTGCCGCCCAGCAGCCATTGCAGCGAATCCCCCGCGCGCCCGGCCACGGTGGCGCCCAGGCGCTTGCCGTGGTCGTCGCCGTCGTACGCGGCATTCACCCGCCCGCCCAGGCGCTTGCCGGCTTCCAGAAACGCGGACGGGTCTGCCGTGATGAAGTGCACCAGCCCCGCCATGCCGTCCGAGCCGTACAGCGCCGAGCTGGCGCCGCGCAGCACCTCGATGCGTTGCAGCAGGCCGATGTCGAGATAGTCGCGCCCGAAGGCGTTGGCCCCGAACGCATAGCTGCGCGGCAGGCGCATGCCGTCCACCAGCATCAGCACGCGGTTGCCATCGAGCCCGCGGATGTTGAAGCCCGCGTTCTGCTCGCGCCCCGTGGATCCGCCGGCCAGCGAGAAGCGCGCGGGCGACCGCGTGACCGACACGTTCGGCAGCCCGCGCGCCGCGTCCCGGATGTCCCGCACCTGGCCCTCTTCGAGCGCCCGGGCGTTGATGACATCGATGCTCATGGGCAGTTCGTCGGGGTCCTGCGCGCTGCGCGAACCGCTGACGACCACCTCGCCGAGAACCGGCTCCGCAGCCGTCGGCTGCGCCTGCGCGCCGCCCATGGCAGCGCAGGCGCACGCCGCCAGCCATGCCTGCGGCCAAGCGTGTATGGGAAATATCGGGTCCATGGATGGAGGTCCTTCTCTGAAACGACAAGGAATACAGAGCTGGCTCCAGGAACGCGGCCTGCATGGGGCGAGCGCTGACGGGTCGCACCAAGGCCTGGGGTGGCTGGCTGTCGGGGGGTGGGATTATATGCGAATGATTCTCAATAAAAATCCGCCTCGCCGCAGCCGGTGCCTCAAGCCGCCACGGCCTCGCGCGCCGCCGGGGCGGGCGCCACCGGCGGCGTGCGGATGAGGTGCTCAAACGCACTCAGCGCCGCCTTGGCCCCGTCGCCCGCGGCGATGACGATCTGCTTGTACGGCACCGTGGTGCAATCGCCCGCGGCAAACACGCCGGGCAGGTTGGTCTGGCCCTTGGCGTCGACCACGATTTCGCCAAACCGGCTGAGCTCCACCGTGCCCTTGAGCCATTCGGTGTTGGGCACCAGGCCGATCTGCACGAACACGCCCTCGAGTGGCAGCAGATGCTCGGCGCCCGTGGCGCGGTCCTTGTACCGGAGGCCGTTCACCTTGCCGTCGGCGCCCGTGATCTCGGTGGTCTGCGCATTCGTGTGGATGCTTACGTTGGGCAGGCTCTGGAGCTTGCGCACCAGCACGGCGTCGGCCTTGAGCTGCTCGGCAAACTCGACGAGCGTGACATGGGCCACGATTCCCGCGAGGTCGATGGCGGCCTCGACGCCGGAATTGCCGCCGCCGATCACCGCCGTGCGCCGGCCCTTGAACAGCGGGCCGTCGCAGTGCGGGCAATAGGCCACGCCCTTGTTCCGATACTCGGCCTCGCCGGGAACGTTCACGTTGCGCCAGCGCGCGCCGGTGGACAGGATCAGCGTCCTGGCCTGGAGCCTGCCGCCATGGGCCAATTGCAGTTCGATCAGGCCGCCGGGCTGCGCGGCCGGGATCAGCCGGTCAGCGCGTTGCAGGTCCATGATGTCCACGCCATAGGCGCGGGTGTGGGTTTGCAGCGCGGCAGCAAACCGGGGGCCGTCGGTGGCAGGCACCGAGATGTAGTTCTCGATCGCCAGCGTGTCATTCACCTGGCCGCCAAAGCGTTCGGCGGCGATGCCGGTGCGTATGCCCTTGCGCGCGGCATACACGGCGGCGGCAGCGCCCGCGGGACCACCGCCCACGATGAGCACGTCATACGGCGCCTTGGCCGACAGCTTGGCCGCATCGCGCGCCGCCGCCCCGGTGTCGAGCTTGGCAAGAATCTCCTCCAGTGCCATGCGGCCCGAGGCGAACGGCTGGCCATTGAGGAACACCGTGGGAACGGCCATGACCTCGCGCTCGGCCACTTCCTGCTGGAAGGCGCCGCCTTCGATGACGGTGGTCCTGATCCCGGGGTTGAGCACGGCCATCAGCGCCAGGGCCTGCACCACGTCCGGGCAGTTGTGGCAGCTCAGTCCCATATAGACCTCGAAGTGGCGGTCCCCGTCCAGGGACTGGATCTGCTCGATCACGTCCTGCCCGACCTTGGGCGGGTGGCCGCCGGTCCACAGCAGGGCCAGTACCAGGGAGCTGAACTCATGGCCCAGCGGCAGGCCGGCAAAGCGCAAGCGGGACGCGCTGCCCGTGCGTTGCAGGCCAAACGAAGGCTTGCGGGCGTCGTCGCCGTCGGTCCGCAGGCGGATCTTGTCGCTCCGCAGCGCCGCGATGGTTTGCAGCAGTTCCTGCATGTCGCGGGACGCTGCGCCGTCGTCCAGCGAGGCCACCAGCTCGAACGGCTGCGTCACGCGCTCCAGATGGGTGGAAAGCTGGGTCCTGAGTTGTTCGTCGAGCATGGTGAGGTCCTTTGAATTCCGGTTTCTTTGTCGATGGCATGGCGCGGCGCCTGGGGATCAGCCGGCCCCGTCGGGGCGAAAAAAAGCCGGACGGCATGGCGCACGCGCCATGACGCTGTCCGGCTCGTGCGAGCGCCCGCGCGCCCTGCCAAGAGGCGGTTTTTAAATCTTGCCCACCAGGTCCAGCGAAGGGGCCAGGGTCTTGGCGCCTTCGTTCCACTTCGCGGGGCAGACTTGGCCAGGGTTCGCGGCGGTGTACTGCGCGGCTTTGAGCTTGCGCACGGTCTCCCTCACGTCCCGCGCGATCTCGTTGGAGTGGACTTCGGCAGTCTTGATCAGGCCATCGGGATTGATGACGAAGGTGCCGCGCAGCGCCAGACCCTCTTCGGGGATGTGCACGCCAAAGGCATGCGTCAGCTGGTGCGTGGGGTCGCCCACCAGCGGGAAGCGGGCCTTGCCGACGGCAGGAGAAGTCTCGTGCCACACCTTGTGCGAGAAATGCGTGTCGGTGGTGACGATGTATACCTCGGCACCGGCCTTCTGGAACTCCGCGTAGTGCTCGGCCGCGTCTTCGACTTCGGTGGGGCAGTTGAAGGTAAAGGCTGCGGGCATGAAGATCAGCACGGACCACTTGCCCTTGAGGCTGGCTTCGGTCACGTCGATGAATTCGCCCTTGCTGCCGCGGTTCACGAAAGCGGTGGCCTTGAAGGGTTGAACGGTGGTGTTGATCAGGGACATTGCGGTTTCCTTGCTGCTTGGGTTGATGAAACAGGGCTGAAGTCTAGGCCCTCGAACGCCATCAATCAAATTGATTGATTCAATTTTGTGGATCGCTTATGGCTATGCACCGCAGAGGCAGCGCCGCATGAACCGCCTGCGGCTGGTGCTCCGGCGGCAACGTGCGAGTCGGGTGTGTCCGGGCAGCGGGCGTGAATGCGAACGCAACTGAACCTCACACGCAGCCAATGCGCGTGCGCAGGGGATTGCCTTGCGCCGGTCGGTTTCGGTCACGACAATGCATGCCGCATCAACACAACAAGGAGTCCCACCATGAAAGCAGACCCGCAAGTTATTGGTCATTTGCAGGCCCAACTCAGAAACGAACTCACCGCGATCAATCAGTACTTCCTGCACTACCGCATGCTCGAGCACTGGGGCTTCGACAAGCTGGCCAAGAAAGAGAAATCCGAGTCGATCGGCGAGATGAAACATGCTGACAGCCTGATGGACCGCATTCTCATACTCGACGGCCTGCCCAACCTGCAAGACCTCGCCAAGATTCAGGTCGGCGAAAACGTGCCGGAGATCCTGGCCTGCGATCTGCGTGCCGAGCAAGGCGCGCAGGCCACCATCAAGGAAGGCATGGCCCATTGCGAAACCGTGCACGACTACGTTTCGCGCGACCTGCTGCAAGAGATTCTGAACGACACGGAAGAGCACATCGACTTCCTCGAAACCCAGATCGATCTGATCGCCAAGGTCGGTCTGCAAAACTACCTGCAATCGCAGATGGGCGACGGGGAGTAAATCTCCCATCGCCATCCGTTTTCCACGGCGCATGGACCGCGGACGCGGCGCGCAAGCCGGCGACACCATGGAGCTGGCCTTGCCGGGCCCCTGGTGTCGCCTCCCTGAGAGGACTCAGCGAAGGCGCCTCAGGGTGTTTCAATAGTTATTGCGCAGTGAACTGCACGTAGACCTCGTTGGGCTTGACCATGCCCAATTCGCTGCGCGCCTTTTCTTCCACCATGTCCAGCCCCTCCTTGAGGTCTTCGACCTCGGAGGCTTGGCGCGCGTTGACTTGCCGCGCCTGCTCGTTGGCCGCGTTCTGCAGGACGATCTGCCGCCGCATCTCGTTGACGCTCGGTACGCTGCCGCGCCCCAGCCAGAGTTGGGCGTGCAGGCCCACCAGCAGCGCCAGCAGGATGACGGGGACGATGCGCGGGCTCATGGGGTGCGTTCAGGCCAGCGATTCCTTCTCCCCTGCACCGCAGGAGCGCAACGGCAGGCAGCGGCCGGGCGTGGGGCGGACATGTCAGCGCAAGTTGCGGAACGCGGCGCGACCGGGGTAGTGAGCGACTTCGCCCAGGTCTTCTTCGATGCGCAGCAGCTGGTTGTACTTGGCGGTGCGGTCGGAGCGGCTCAGCGAGCCGGTCTTGATCTGGCCGGCGTTGGTTCCCACGGCGATGTCGGCGATGGTGCTGTCCTCGGTCTCGCCCGAGCGGTGCGAGATCACGGCGGTATAGCCCGCGCGCTTGGCCATTTCGATGGCGGCAAAGGTTTCGCTCAGCGTGCCGATCTGGTTGATCTTGATCAGGATGGCGTTGGCCACGCGCTTGTCTATGCCTTCCTTGAGGATTTTGGTGTTGGTCACGAACAGGTCGTCGCCCACCAGTTGCACCCTGTCGCCCAGGCGTTCGGTCAAATGCTTCCAGCCGTCCCAGTCGCTCTCGTGCATGCCGTCTTCAATGCTGATGATCGGGTATTTGTCGACCCAGGACGCGAGCATGTCGGTCCACTGCACGGCGCTGAGCGTCAGGCCACCCTCGCCCGCGAGCACGTACATGCCGTCCTTGTAGAACTCGCTCGCGGCGCAGTCCAGGCCCAGGGCAATCTGCTCGCCGGCGCTGTAGCCGGCGGCGGCTATGGCCTGCAGGATCAGGCGGATCGCCGCTTCGTGGTTCTCGACGTTGGGGGCAAAGCCGCCTTCGTCGCCGACGGAGGTGCTCATCCCCTGGTCGTGGATGATTTTCTTGAGCGCGTGGAACACCTCGGCGCCCCAGCGCAGGGCTTCGCGCAGGCTCGGGGCGCCCACGGGGATGATCATGAACTCCTGCAAGTCCAGGTTGTTGTTCGCGTGCGCGCCGCCGTTGATCACGTTCATCATGGGCACCGGCAACTGCACGCTGCCCATGCCGCCCAGGTAGCGGTACAAGGGCAGGCCGGATTCCTCCGCGGCCGCGCGGGCCACGGCCATCGACACGGCGAGTAGCGCGTTCGCGCCCAGGCGGCCCTTGTTCTCGGTGCCGTCCAGGTCGATCAGGGTCCGGTCCAGGAAGGCCTGCTCCGAGGCGTCGAGGCCCAGAACGGCTTCGGAGATTTCGGTGTTGATGTGCTCCACGGCCCGGAGCACGCCCCGGCCCAGGTAGCGGCTCTGGTCGCCGTCGCGCAGCTCGATGGCTTCCCGGCTGCCGGTGGACGCACCCGAGGGCACGGCGGCGCGGCCCATCACGCCCGATTCGAGCAGTACGTCGCATTCGACGGTGGGGTTGCCGCGGCTGTCGAGCACTTCGCGGCCTACGATGTCAACGATGGCACTCATGGTCTTCTCTCAGGTGGTTTGAAACTCTCATGCTGGCGGGCGCTCGGCTTACAAGCCCTCCACGCACACCATGCGCATCACGGCTGCGCCTGCGCGCGCGGCCCTGGCCTTGCGGTATTCGGGGCTGTCGTAGAACGCGCGCGCGGCCTCGACACTCGGGAACTTGAGGACCACGGTGCGGCCGGGGTCCCAGTCGCCTTCGAGCACCTGCACCTTGCCGCCGCGCACGCACACTTCGGCGCCATGGGCCTGCATGGCCAAGCTGCTCCACTTGCGGTATTCCTCGTACTGCGCGGGGTCGGTCACGGTGACGGACGCGATGATGTAGCCACTGCTCATGTTTTCATGCCTCAAAGTCGTTTTCCAGGAAGCCGTTCTTCTTGGTGACGCCGTCGAGCGCCACCAAGGTCTCCAGCAAGGCCCGCATGTGCTTGAGCGGAACGGCGTTGGGGCCGTCCGACAAGGCCTTGTCCGGGTCAGGGTGCGTTTCCATGAACAGGCCGGCAACGCCCGCGGCGACGGCGGCGCGGGCCAGCACCGGGACCATTGCGCGCTCGCCGCCGCTGCTGCTTCCCTGGGCGCCGGGCAGTTGCACCGAATGCGTGGCGTCGAACACCACGGGGGCGCCGCTGGCGCGCATGACGGCCAGGCTGCGCATGTCGCTCACCAGGTTGTTGTAGCCAAAGCTCGCGCCGCGCTCGCAGGCCAGGAAGCGGTCCTCGGACAGACCCGCGTCCCGGGCAGCAGCGCGGGCCTTGGCGATGACGTTGCGCATGTCGTGCGGCGCGAGGAACTGGCCCTTTTTGATGTTCACCGGCCTGCCGGAGCGCGCCGCAGCGTGGATGAAGTCGGTCTGGCGGCACAGGAAGGCGGGCGTTTGCAGCACGTCCACCACCTGGGCGGCTGCGCTGATGTCGTCTTCGGTGTGCACGTCGGTGAGCACGGGAACGCCGAGCTCGCGCCGGACCTTGGCCAGAATCTCCAGGCCCTTTTCCCGGCCCAGGCCGCGAAAGCTGGTGCCGCTGGAGCGGTTCGCCTTGTCGAAGCTGCTCTTGAAGATGAACGGGACGCCCAGGCTGGCCGTGATTTCCTTGAGCCGGCCCGCGACGTCCATTTGCAGTTGCCCGGATTCGATCACGCAGGGGCCGGCAATCAGAAGGAAGCGGTGTTCCAGGCCGACGTCATAGCCGCAGAGTTTCATTGCGCATCCTTCTCGCGCAAGCCGGCCTGGCTGCGCTGGTGCGCTAGCGCGGCCTCGATGAAGGCATTGAACAGCGGGTGACCATTCCAGGGGGTTGACTTGAATTCGGGGTGGAACTGCACGCCGACGAACCAGGGATGCATGCTCTGCGGAAGTTCCACGATTTCGGTGAGCTGCTCGCGCTGCGTGAGCGCCGAAATCACCAGGCCCGCCTTGCGCAGCGGCTCCAGGTAGTTCACGTTGGCTTCGTAGCGGTGGCGGTGGCGCTCGGTCACCACGTCACCGTAGATGCGGTGCGCCAGCGTGTTCGCGGATACGTCGGAGCTCTGCGCGCCCAGGCGCATGGTGCCGCCCAGGTCCGAGTCTGCGTCGCGCTTCTTGACGCTGCCGTCGGCGTCCTGCCACTCGGTGATCAGGGCGATCACGGGGTGCGGCGTGGCGGGGTCGAACTCCGTGCTGTTCGCGTCGGCCAGGCCGGCCACATGGCGGGCGTATTCGATGGTGGCCACCTGCATTCCCAGGCAGATGCCCAGGTAGGGCCGCCTGTGTTCGCGCGCAAAGCGCGCGGTGGCGATCTTGCCTTCCACGCCGCGCGGACCGAAGCCGCCCGGCACCAGGATGGCGTCGTACGGCGCGAGCTTTGCTGCCGCGTCGGCACCGTCGATGGTTTCGGAATCGACGTGCACGATCCGCACGCGCACGTGGTTGCGCATTCCGGCGTGGCGCAGCGCCTCGTTCAGCGACTTGTAGCTGTCCGACAGGTCCACGTATTTGCCGACCATGGCCACGCTGACCTCGCCCTGCGGGTGCTCGGTTTCGTGCACCAGATCGTCCCAGCGCCGCAGGCTGGTGGGCGGAGTGTTCAGGCGCAGCTTGTCGCAGATCAGGCCGTCGAGCCCCTGCTCGTGCAGCATGCGGGGCACCTTGTAGACGGTGTCCACGTCCCACACGCTGATCACGCCCCACGCGGGGACGTTCGTGAACAGCGAGATCTTGGCGCGTTCTTCCTCGGGAATGCGGCGGTCGGCGCGGCACAGCAGCGCGTCGGCCTGGATGCCGATCTCGCGCAGCTTTTGCACCGTGTGCTGCGTGGGCTTGGTCTTGAGCTCGCCTGCCGCGGCGAGCCAGGGCAGGTAGGTCAGGTGCACGAAGGCGGTGTTGTTCGGGCCCATGCGCAGGCTCATCTGGCGCACGGCCTCCAAAAAGGGCAGCGACTCGATGTCGCCCACCGTTCCGCCGATCTCGACGATGGCCACGGCCGCCGCGTCCGGCGTGCCGATGCCGGCGCCGCGCTCGATGAATTCCTGGATTTCGTTGGTCACATGGGGGATGACCTGCACGGTCTGGCCCAGGTAGTCGCCGCGGCGCTCCTTCTCCAGCACCGACTGATAGATCTTGCCGGTGGTGAAGTTGTTCGTCTTTCTCATGCGCGTTTCGATGAAACGCTCGTAATGGCCCAGGTCCAGATCGGTTTCCGCACCGTCGTCGGTCACGAAAACCTCGCCATGCTGGAACGGCGACATGGTTCCCGGATCGACGTTGATGTAGGGATCGAGCTTGATGAGGGTGACTTTGAGGCCCCGCGATTCGAGGATCGCGGCAAGGGATGCGGAGGCAATCCCCTTGCCCAGGGAAGACACCACACCGCCGGTGACGAAGACAAATTTGGCCATGTCTTTTTGGTGGTGGGAAATTGGAATTATAGGGGGCGACCCGCGGGCGGCCGGCGCGCGTGCCCGTCTGTTAAATTCCCCGCCCATGCATGAGCTTGCCGGAAAACACATGGTTCTGGGCCTGAGCGCGGGCGTCGCCTGCTACAAGGCGGCAGAGCTGTGCCGCCGGCTCGTCGAGGAGGGGGCCACCGTCCAGGTGGTGATGACCGAGGCGGCGCAGCAGTTCATCACCCCGCTCACCATGCAGACCCTGTCGGGGCGGCCGGTCTGCGGCTCGCAGTGGGACGCACGCGAGTCGAATGGCATGCCGCATATCAACCTGAGCCGCGGGGCCGACGCGATCCTGATCGCGCCGTGCAGCGCCGACTTCGTGGCGCGCCTGGCGCAAGGCCGGGCGAACGACCTGCTCAGCCTGCTGTGCCTGGCACGCCCCGTGCAGCGCGTGCCGCTGCTGCTGGCGCCGGCGATGAACCGCGAGATGTGGGCCCACCCGGCCACCCGGCGCAATCTGGCGCAGGCGGAGCAGGACGGCGCGCGCGTGCTGGGAGTCGGCAACGGCGAGCAGGCCTGCGGCGAAACCGGCGAAGGGCGCATGCTGGAGCCGGCGCAACTGCTCGAGGAACTGCTCGCCTTCTTCGCCCCCAAGCCGCTGGCCGGGCGCAAGGTGCTGGTGACGGCCGGGCCGACCTACGAAGCGATCGATCCGGTGCGCGGCATCACCAACCTGTCGAGCGGCAAGATGGGCTTTGCCATCGCGCGCGCGGCCCGTGAAGCGGGGGCCGACGCCACGCTGGTCGCAGGGCCCGTGCATCTGCCCACCCCGCGCGGCGTGCACCGTGTGAACGTGCAATCGGCCCGGGACATGCTGGCCGCGGTGGAGCAGCATGTCCAGGATGCTGCGGTTTTCATCGCCACGGCGGCCGTGGCGGACTGGCGGCCCGCTGCGCCGGCCGCGCACAAGATCAAGAAGGACGGCTCGGGGCAGCCGCGCACGCTGGACTGCGTCGAGAACCCCGACATTCTGGCCGCGGTGGCCCAGTCGCCGCGCGCCCTCGGGGGCGATCTGTTCTGCGTGGGCTTTGCGGCAGAAAGCCACGACCTGCTGGCCCAGGCCACGGCCAAGCGCGCGCGCAAGCAGGTTGCGCTGCTGGTGGGCAATATCGGCCCGGCCACCTTCGGGCAGGACGACAATGCCTTGCTGCTGGTCGATTCCCGGGGGCACCGCGAGCTGCCGCGCGCATCCAAGCGCGTGCTGGCCCGGCAACTCATGGCAGAGATCGCAACGCGCTTGCCGGCGCTGCGTTCCTGACGCGGCAGCGCAGAAGAGGAGCAAGCGTGCAGATTGACGTCAAGATTCTCGACCCGCGCATGGCCGATCGGCTGCCCGCCTACGCCACCCCCGGTAGCGCGGGACTGGACCTGCGCGCTTGCCTGGACGCGCCCCTGACCCTGCCGCCAAATGCATGGCAGCTGGTGCCCACCGGGATTGCCCTATTCATCGGAGACCCGGGATACGCCGCGCTGATCCTTCCGCGCTCGGGCCTGGGGCACAAGCACGGCATCGTTCTCGGCAACTTGGTGGGCCTGATCGACAGCGACTACCAGGGGCAGCTCATGGTGAGCGCCTGGAACCGCAGCCATGCGGCCTTCACCCTGGAGCCGATGGAGCGCCTGGCGCAACTGGTCATCGTTCCCGTCGTTCAGGCGCGCTTCAACGTGGTCGCCGAATTCGCCGCAACCGCGCGGGGCGAGGGAGGGTACGGGTCTACCGGCAAGGCGTGAGGCACAGCCCGCGCAGCGCCTTGCACTTGGGCCTGGCCGGGTTCAGTGCCGCAGAGAGCCGCCGGGCTGCACGCGGAAGAATCCCGTCCCGGCGCTGCCGCAGCCAATTTCCTCCGCGCTGGCCGCGCGCACCGCCTGCACGGTCAATTGCAGGCGCAGCCCCATGCCGGCCAGTGGATGGTTGCCGTCGAGCAGCACGTGCTCCGGGTAGACCCCGGCCACGGTGTATACGGCGTGGCGTGGTGCGTCCGGGCTACAGGCCTCGGGCAGGGCCATGCCATCCAGGGCCATGCCCTCCTCGACGTCGGCGGGCAGGAGCGCGCGCGGCGCGAGAAACAGCAATTGCTCGTCGAAGTCGCCAAAGGCATCCTCGGGTTCGAGCTGCAACGCCAGGGTGGCGCCGGCACTGCGACCCTGCAGGGCCTCTTCGATGCGGGGCAGAAGATCGTCGCCACCGACCAGGAATTCCACCGGCTCCTCAAGCAGGTCAAGCACTTCTCCGAGCGAGTCCTTGAGCGTCCAGGTCAGTGCGACCACGCATTGTCGGGTGATTTCCATAGGAGAATTGTCGCAGTTCGACCCACCATCCCGCCACCGGGCGCAGCCCCTCCCATGGATATCCAGCAAACCCTTGCCCTGCTCGGCGGACTGACTCCCGCGCAATTCATGCGCCGCCACTGGCAGAAAAAACCCCTGCTGGTGCGCCAGGCCATCCCCCGGTTTGCCCCGCCCGTGCTGCGGGCCGCGCTGTTCGCGCTGGCCGCGCGCGAGGGCGTGGAGTCGCGTCTGCTGCACTCGACCCCAGGGGCCTGGAAGCTGCGCCATGGGCCTTTCAGCCGCCGCGCGCTGCCCGCCCTGCAGCAGCCCGACTGGACCCTGCTGGTGCAGGGCGTCGATCTGCACGACGACGCGGCCCATGCGCTGCTGCAGCAGTTCCGCTTCGTTCCCGAGGCGCGGCTCGATGACCTCATGATCAGCTACGCCAGCGACGGCGGCGGCGTGGGGCCCCATTTCGACAGCTACGACGTCTTCCTGCTCCAGGCCCACGGCAGGCGCCGCTGGCGCATCGGCCGCCAAAAGGACTTGGCGTTGCGCAGCGACCTCCCGTTGAAGGTGCTGGCGCACTTCGCGCCCGAAGAGGAGTTCGTGCTCGACCCGGGTGACATGCTGTACCTGCCGCCGCGCTACGCCCATGACGGCATCGCCGAGGGGGAGTGCATGACCTATTCCATCGGCTTTCGGGCGCCTGCGCGCGCCGAACTCGCGCGCGAACTGCTGCTGCGCCTGGCGGACGATGTCGGCGACGACCCTTCCCGGCTGTACCGCGACGCGGGCCAGCCGGCCCTGTCGAACCCCGCGGCCATTCCCGCGGAGTTGCAGGCATTCGCCCACGCGGCCCTGTCCCGCGCCCTTGCGCAGCCCTTGGGGCTCGAGCGTGCGCTGGGTGCGTATCTGACCGAGCCCAAGCCCGGCGTGTGGTTCGAGGCCGGGGACGCCAGCGCGCTGCGCAAGGGCCTGCACCTGGACCGCCGCAGCCGCATGCTGTACGACGCGCAGCATGTTTTCATGAACGGCGAGAGCTACCGCGCGGCGGGGCACGACGCCCGCCTGATGCGGCGCCTGGCCGACGAGCGGCAGCTGACGGCGCGCGATCTGGCGCGCGCCAGCGACGCTGCGCTGGAACTGCTCGCGTCGTGGTGCGACGCGGGCTGGGCACATGCCGGGAGCGCCCGATGCACGCCCGGCAACGCCGCCGTTGCGTTCGCTGCGCGGCCTTCTGCATGATGCCCGGGACAGGGCTGCCACCAAAATCACCTTCGCCCTCCGCGTGTTATATTGCACCTCTCTTGTAACATCGTGAGGGTGACGACATGAGCGAAGCGACTTTCACTTTCCGGGTCGACGAGGCCCTGAAAAACGATTTCTCCAGTGCAGCCAAGACCCGCGACCGCAGTGCTGCGCAGATCCTGCGCGACTTCATGCGCGACTTCGTGCGGCAACAGCAGGAAGCGACCGAGCATGACGCCTGGTTCCGTCGCCAAGTGCAAATCGGCCTGGACTCGGCCAACGCCGGCAGGCTGATTCCAGCGGCCGAGGTCGAAGCCAGGTTCACGGCCAAGCGGGCGGCAACGCGCCACCGGCTTGAAGCCCAGACCGAATGATGGAACTGTTCTGGACGCTCGATGCGACCCAAGACCGCGACGAAATCCACGACTACATCGAGGCCGACAACCCGGCCGCCGCGCAGGCCCTCGACGAGTCGTTCGCGCAGAGATCCGGTCGCCTGCTCGATCATCCCGGCCTCGGCCGGCCCGGTCGCGTCGCCGGCACCCGCGAACTGGTAGTGCACCGCAATTACCTCCTGGTCTATGACGTGGCTGGCGACTTGGTGCGCGTGCTGCGCGTCTTGCACACGGCCAGGCAATGGCCGCCGCAGAACTGAGAGCGTGCGGGCCAGCTAATCGCCGCACGGGCAGGTCGGTCCGGTAGGTGCGCCGCGCATGGCCCTTCTGCGGGCGTGTCTACAATGCCCGGCTCTCCATGCTGCTGTCGCCCATGCAAACCATCCGCCACGCGCGCTGGCTCGCCCGCCTCGTACTGGCGTGGTTCGTCCTGTCCATCGGCGTGGCCGTGGCGTCGCCGCTGGTCAAGCCGCGGTCGATGGAACTGATCTGCTCGGGCTCGGGCGCCATCACGCTGCTGACCCAGACCGCCGACGGCACCCAGGAGATATCCAACCACCACACGCTGGACTGCCCCCTGTGCGTCCATGCCGGCGCGCCACCGTCCAGGCCAGCGTCTGGCCAGCCCGTGGTCTACCCGCGCGCGCAGACGCTGCGCCCCCTCCCCGCCGCGCATATCGCCGCGCGCACTGCCGCGCCGCTACCGCCGCGCGGCCCCCCAACCCATTCCTGATCCGCTGCCTGTTCGACGGTTGCCGGCGCTGGTGAAACATGCGCTGGCAAGCGCATGGCGTCAGCCATGGCGCACGCCCGGACTCGCGCCCAAGACCAGCGCACACCCCCGGGCCTGGAGTTTTCCGCAGCGGCTGGCCACAGCGCGCTGCCCCATTTTTCACCCAACCGAAGAGAGAAAGAACATCATGAAAAAACTGCTTCACACCGCTGTCCTGGCCTGCACCCTGACTGCCGCCCTGGCCTGCGCGGACCACGCTCCCGTCGCGGCCGACGGCGCCTGGGCGCGCGCCAGCGTGCAGGGCCAGAAAGGCACGGGCGCTTTCATGCGCCTCACGGCCAAGGACAGCATGCGCCTGGTGCGCGCCGAATCACCCGCTGCGGGAGTCACCGAGCTGCACGAGATGAAAATGGAAGACGGCATCATGAAGATGCGCGCCATTCCCGCGCTGGACCTGCCCGCCGGCAAGACGGTGGAACTCAAGCCGGGCGGCCGCCACATCATGCTGATGGACCTGAAGGCCCCGCTGATGAAGGGCAGCTCGGTGCCGATCAGCCTGGTGTTCCAGGACGCCAAGGGCGAGGAGGTCCGGCTCGACCTGACCGTTCCCGTGCACACCGTGACCCCTGACGGCGCCAGCGGCACTATGGACGGGCACAAACACTGAGCGGGAATTCATGGCCCGTGCAGCCCGAAGCCGACGCGTTTCAGCTTCGCTGTGGGTGGCGGTCTCACTGCGCTCCACGCAGGGTGCCCGCTCCATCATGCGGCGATGGCTTCCCTGTGTTCTGACACGCGTTCCCGCGCTGGCGAAGACGATCTGCTTCGGCGCGCACGGCATCGCCATGCTGGTCGAGAACCGGTGCGGCAAAGGGCGGTGGCCCGGGCGTGCGACCGAACTTCCAGCCGCGCGCAAAGCCCCGGTACGTGCCTGCTGCGGGGTGCTGAAACTTTTGCACCATGTCCCCGGCCAAGACCTGCGGAAAGTCGAACATGTCCTCCACCGAGCGTGCGGCCGCACAAGGCACCTCCTCACCGAACACGGCCTCCCATTCGAGCGCGGTGCGGGCCACCAAAGCCGCATGCAGCCGCGGAACGATCTCGGCGTGGTGCTGCGCGCGCTTGCGCACGGTGTCGTAGCGCTCGCAGAGCAGTTCCTGGAGTCCGGTCCTTGCACACAGTGCTTGCCAGAAGTGCGGTGTGTTGGCGGAGATGTAGATCGCACCGTCGCGTGTGGGGTGGATGCCCGTGACGCCGCCCGAACGCATCTCGCGGCCAACGTCGCGGGGCTCGCCTTCGACCCATACCATGCGCGCCGACTGCATGGCCAATGCCGAGCGCAGCAGCGAAACGCCCACGTACTGGCCCTGTCCGCTTTTCTCCCGTTCATAGAGCGCGGAAGACACCCCCCCGGCCACCAGAGCGGCGGCATAGTAGTCCACGACGGAACCACAGATGATTTCCGGCGGGCCGCCGCGCCGCGCCTGCATCGCGCACATCCCGGTCATGGTTTGCAGAACCTGATCGTAGCCAGCCCGGCCCCTGAGCGGGCCATCCTCGCCATAGCCGGTGACGGCACAGTAGATCAGGCGCGGATTGGATGCGCGCAATTGCTCGTACGCAATGCCCAGCCGCGGCGGTACGGCCGGGCGAAAGTTGTGTACCAGCACGTCGGCCTGGCGCACCAATGCCAGCAGGCGTTCGCGGTCCTCGGCATGCTTCAAGTCCAGCACCACGCCCCGCTTGCTGCGGTTGACACCCAGGAACGCGCGACTTTCCGCGTCCAGCGTGGATGGGTACTTGCGCAGTGTGTCCCCCCCCGGCGGCTCGACCTTCAGGACTTCGGCCCCCTGGTCGGCCAGCAGAGCACAGCCATACGGTCCGGCGATGTAGGCACCGAGGTCCAGTACCCGGACGCCGGTGAGGGGGCCGGTCGTGCAATCCGGTGCGCTGTTCTGGTTCATGGCTGCCTTAGTCCGCGAGGATGTTTTGTTGCTTTGCCAGCTGCTTCCAGCGCCCGATGTCGGCGGCGATGATGGTTCCGAACTGCGCTGGCGTCATCGGCTTGACCTGCGCGCCTTCGCGCAGGAATCGCTCCCTGACCTCGGGCTTGGCGAGCACCTGATTGACTGCGGCATTCAGTTTCTCCACGACGGAGGCCGGTGTGCCGGAGGGCGCCAGCAAGCCCCACCACAGCGAGAAGTCATAGCCGGTGACCGCTGACGAGAACGGAACGAGATCGGGCGCAATCGCGCTGGGCTGCGCGCTCGTGATTCCCACCGCGCGCACCTTGCCCGCGCGCACCATCGGCAGCAGGCTCGGGCCGCTGGCCATCAGCACCTGCGTCTGCCCGCTGATCAAATCCGTCACCGCAGGCCCCATGCCCCGGTATGGGATATGCGTGATGAACAGCCTGCCCGCCTGTGACTTCAGCAGTTCGGTACCGAACTGATTCACGCTGCCCGAGCCCGAAGATGCGTAATTGAACACGCCGGGCCTGGCCCGGATCGCGGCAATCAGTTCCTGGGGATTCCGGGCCGGGAAGCTGTTGTTGACGGCAACGATGAAGGGGCCATCGGCGAACATCGCCACGGGCGTCAGCCCTTTCTCCGGGTCAAAGGACATCTTGGGCTGAACCGCGGCGTTGGTGGTCATGCTCGAGGACACCGCCACCAGCGTGTAGCCGTCGGCCGGCGCGCGCGAAACCGCAGCCGTTCCGGTGGTGCCGCTGGCACCCGGGCGGTTGTCCACGATCACCGGTTGCCTGAGAACGTCCCCCAGTTCCCGGGCGATGGTCCGTGCGAAGACATCGTTGGAGCCTCCGGGAGGATAGGGCACGACCAAGGTGATCGGCTTCGACGGAAAGCTGTCCTGTGCCTGCGCCCCGCCCGCCAGCGCCGCTGCAACCGCGGCGGTGCCCAGAATGAGGCTGTGCACCCCGCTCGACAGACTCTTTTGCATGCTTGTCTCCTTGATTCATGGACGTGCGCAAGCCGGGAACTCAGTCGGCGGCCAGCAAGCCGAGGCCGCGCGCCGTGGCCACGATCGCCTGGGCGCGGCGCAGGAAGGGCCGGTCCACCATGCGGCCATCGACCAGGAATGCGCCGCTGCCGCGCGCCTTCGCGGCAGCGGCAGCTTCGATGACCTGCGTGGCGTGGGCGATCGCAGCGTCCGTCGGCCGGAACGCTTCGTTCGCCAACGCGACCTGACCCGGATGGATGCACGTTTTTCCCGCGAACCCCAGCCGCTGCGCAAGCCGCGCCTCGGCACGGTAGCCCTCGGCGTCGGCGATGTCGGCGAACGCGCCGTCGTAGGCTGGCACGCCGGCCTCGCCCGCTGCCATCCGGACAGCCAGCAGAACCTGTTGCACCGCGGCGACCTCCCGGCGCTCGATGCCCAGGGACTCAAACATGTCCCCCAGACCGACTTGCAGCCCCATCACCCGGGGATCGGCCGCAGCAAGCGCCGCGGCCTCGCGCAGGGATCGGGGCGTCTCGACGTTCACCAGCAACCGGATCCGATCGCGCACACCATGCGCGCGCTCGGCCCGCGCAATGGCCGCGCACGCTGCGCGCACGGCATCAACGCTCCCGGGTTTTGGCAAATTCAGGATGTGCAGGCCGGGCTGGACGACGGCGCGCAGGTCCGCCTCGAAATGCGGCGTGTCCACCGCATTCACGCGCACAATGACGCGCTTGGCGACCTGCGGGTCTGCCAAGCCATTACGCAACCATTCCCCGACCTTGCTGCGCGCCTCGGCCTTGCGATCCTCCACGACCGCATCTTCCAAGTCGATCGAGATGGCATCCGCAGCGCCAGCCATGGCTTTGGCAAAGAGATCGGGACGGGTTCCGGGCACGAACAGCTTGCTTCTCATGCCGGGCAGTGTGCGGCCCTCGCACCCGGCAAGAAAGCGGACCGGGCTTGGGAAAGAAGCAAGAAAATAGTGGGTCTGACGGATTCAAAACAGATGGAGACAGCCTTCCTGCAAACCTTCGCGCTGGTGGCGCAGACGGGCTCGATGGCCGAGGCCGCGCGCAGGCAGGATCTCAGCGCCACGGCGGTGGCGCTGCAACTGCGTGCCCTCGAGCGGGAACTGGGGGCCACGCTGGTGGCGCGCTCCGGACGCACGGTGCGCCCCACGCCGGCAGGGCACCGGCTACTCGATTGCGTCGGGGACATTCTGCGTGCAGTGCGGAGCCTGCACACCGTGGTGCGGGACGACGTGGTCGCGGGCGAGTTGCGTCTCGGCGCGATCAACACGGCGCTGCACACGCTGCTCCCGCACCTGCTGCATCGTGTGGCGACGGCCCACCCGGACGTGACCGTGTTCATTCAATCGGGCGCGTCCCTGCAATTGTTCGAAGCGGTCAGGCAGGGAGAGATCGACGCTGCGGTTTGCCTGCATCCAGAGTTCGCACTCGCCAAATCCATGGCCTGGGAGCCGTTGCGCGAGGAACCCTTGGTCGTTCTGGCACCGCGCGCCCTGGCGCAGCACGCACCCTTGGACCTGCTGCGCAGCCAACCCTTGCTTCGCTACGACCGCTCGGTTGGCGGCGGCAAGCTCGCCGACCGGTACCTGCGCAAGCACTGCATCGCGCCTCTGGAGCGATTCGAGCTGGGCTCACTCCTGGCGATCGCGCTCATGGTGCAAGAAGGCCTTGGCGTCTCGTTGGTACCCGACATCGATTCGCCACTCACGAATGGACTGGACATCGTCCGGCTACCCCTGCCCGATGCATCGGAGCCGCGCCGTCTCGGCGTGATCTGGATGCGCGGGTCGCCGCGCGCCCGGCTTGTCGCCGCCTTTCTTGCGCAAGCGCGCGCCGGGCTGACACCCATGAATCGCCTGGCTGCGCGCAAGAAAGCACGGGATGCAGGCGTCGGCCGGAGCGCACTGCGCGCCACGGTCGAAGCGCGGACCGACGGGCAGGACGCCGCAAGGGGGACGGTCGGATGAGCGGGAACCAGGCCACCTTGGACGTCAACCGGTTGCGCCACTCATACGAGGACCGGGTGATCTTCCACCGCGTGGGATTTTCGTGGACGGGGCCGGGAATCATATGTGTCTGTGGCCCCAACGGCTCCGGCAAGACCACTTTGCTGTCGATGCTTGGCGGCGCCTGTGTCCCCGACGAGGGCGATATCCTGGTGCTCGGGCGCAGCATGCGCATGGTACGTGGGCAAATCTTGCCTTTGCTGAGCTACGTGCCCGACGCATGCCCGGTGTACCCGTTCGTCACTGGCAGGGAGTGGCTCGACTTCGTTCAAGCCGCGCGCCGGCCCGCGATCTCGACGGCACCCGATCTGGTTCGGCGCTTCGGACTGGTGGATTCCCTCGAACTGCGCTTCAGCGCCATGTCGCTGGGCACGGCACGCAAGTTCATGCTCGCCGCCGGGCTGGGCACGCAAGCGCCGATCACCGTGCTCGACGAGCCGACCAACGGCCTTGACGCAGCGGCCCGCGACGTGCTTCGCGAGCAGTTGCTGGCGATCGCGGCATCGCGGCTGGTGGTGATGTGCTGCCACGATGTCGGCGAGCAACGCGCGCTTGGCGCCCGCTGCGTCGAACTGGCATCGCTGGAGACCGCCTGATGCACTCGCGCATGGGTCTGGTCCGCAGCTTGCTCTGGTGGCGCTTGCGGCATGTGGCCGAGGTCGCCTGCCGGCTGCTGGTGCGCCGTTGGCAGGGTGTGCTGTTCATCCTGCTACTGCTGTCGCCGCACGAGATGCCGATCCGGCAACAACTGCGCGTGCTCGCACACCCGGCGCTGGTGCTCACCACACCGGGCCCGGTGGCAACGGTGCTGGTCACCTGGGTGGCGATGCTCGCGCTGGCACATGCATGGGCGCAGGCCCAGGGCGAGGCGCTCACCGGCGGGGCGGCATGGGCCTTCGTGCAAACGCAACCCGTGCCAACGCAATGCCTGCGCAGGGTCGACCTCGCCGTGCTGGCCGTCTGTGATCTGCCACTGTTCTTGCCGTTCGTCGTGGCCCTTGCCGTGCTCCCGCAGGGGTCCCCGGCGCAACGTTGGTGGCAGGGCCTCGCCCTTGCCACGGCCCTGATCATGCTACCGGCCATGCAGTGGGCCCTGCGCTGGCGGCCACGCGAGGCCATGCGCGCAACAGTCGTGCAGTGCGTGGGGCTGTCCTGTCTGGCGCAGGGCTGGTCGCCCGCGCCCTTTGTGCTTGGAAGCGTCGCCACCGCGTGGTGGATGTTTCGGCGGGAAAAGGCCCGCGCACCCGGTGGCGTGCCTGCCGTACCGCGTCCACGCCGGCGCGCATGGGCCCTGCCACCGGGCGCGCCCATGTGCTTGCGCCTGGCTTGGATCGACCTGCGTGGGCTGATCGGTGCGCGGCAATGGTCGCGCCACGCCACGCTGCTGGCCTGGGCCGGACTACCGTGGTTGGTGCACGAATACCTTGGCGCGTACGGCGTAGCGACGCAAACTGTCACCGTAGCCGTCGTGCTCACGGCGATGCCCTTGCTCTTCGCCGTGTCCGGCCTGGCGTTCGATCTGCGGCGCATGCACGAACCCCTGCGCGCGCTCAACGCGAGCCTGGGTCTGGGTCCGTGCTACGTCCATGGCGTGGGTCTGGGCGTGCTGCTGTTCTTGTTCGTGATCCTGGTTCTGCCGCTGACGGTCGCCGCCTGGCTCCGTCGCGCAAGCCCCGTGGTGCTCATGATCCTGCCCATCACGGGCCTGGCACTGCTCGCATGCGCCGCCCTCAATTTCCGCGGCGGGCACGCGGGCTTCGTTCCGAAGTTCCTGGTCTGCGCAGCCGCCACCGGGGTTGTACTCCGGCTTATTTTGCAGTCATGACGCAAGACTTCTCATCTCGGAGATCAGATCTGCCTTTCCTTCGAAGCCAATACCGACCAGTTCGGGCATGGTGATATGACCTTGCTCCACACGAACGCCGTCGGGAAAGCCACCAAAAGGCTGGAAAAGGTCGGGATACGACTCGTTGCCACCAAGGCCCAACCCAGCCGCAATATTGAGAGACATCTGGTGTCCTCCGTGCGGTATGCAACGGCGCCACGACCAAGCAGATTCGTCCAGCATCTGGCTACAGCGTGCGTCCCGACCCAGAAAATGCAGCCCCTGCACAGGCCAGGTGCCATGGAGGCTCCGTGTAATTACCAGTGGCCATTTGCGGCGGCAAACGTATACGATATCCTGCAAACAAAGGACCCCCGCATGCTCCCCTGGCTTGCCGAACCGGCCTCCGACCATCTCTCGACCGTGCGCGACACCCCGCTCGCGAAGCTGGTGCGCGACGACATGCTGGCCATGATTCTGCGGGGTGAACTGCAGCCCGGCGAACGCATCAACGAGCCCGATGTCGCCTCCCGGCTCGGCGTCTCGCGGGTTCCCGTGCGAGAGGCCTTGCGCGAACTCGAAGGCACGGGACTCGTGATCGCGCGCAAGCACGCCGGCGTCTTCGTGCGGGAGCCCACTGCGGGGGAGGTGCGCGACCTGTATGAAATGCGCGGCCTGCTCGATGGCTTTGCCGGGCGCCGCGCGGCACGGCTCGAGGACGCGGCGCGCACCGCCCTCGCCAACCTGCTCGACGCATCGATCACCGCCATGGACACAGCCTCCGACGCGCACGACGTGCAGCGCTACTACCGCGAAAACCTCCGCTTCCACTGGGCCATCGTCGAGGCAGCGGACAACCACGCACTGGCCGAGACCTACCGGACGGTCGTGCAGAAACTGCACTTGTCGCGCCTCAGGAACCTCGCGCAGGACATGGGCATGCGCGCGTCGATCGCCGAGCACACGCGCATCGCCCGCGCGCTGCGCAAGGGTGACGTCGCCCGCTGCGAAGACCTCATGGCGCGCCATGTGAGCGACGCCTACGACCGCCTGCAGCGCCGCCACCGCTGAACGCCCGGTACCAGCCGCTTTCGCTTCAACCACAACCACGGGAGACACGCATGCAACGCCGCGCCTTCACGCTGGCCCTTCCTTCCTGCGCCTTCCCCGGACTGCACAGCCTTGCGCACGCGCAGGACTTTCCGAACAAGCCCATCCGCTACATCGTGCCGGTCGCAGCCGGCGGCGGCAGCGACATGGTGGGCCGCGCCGTCACCGAACGCTGGGGCAAGCTGCTCAAACAGAGCTTCATCGTCGACAACCAGGGCGGTGGCGGCGGCGTGATCGCCTCGCAGAACACGGCGCGCGCAGCGGCAGACGGCTATACGCTGATGCAGGGCTACGTCGCCACGCACGGCACCAGTCCCGCGACGCGCCAACTGCCCTACGACCCCATCAAGGACTTCACGCCCATCGGCATGATCGGCGGCACGCCCAACGTGCTGGTGATCAACACCGACTTGCCGATCAGCGACTTCCGGCAGTTCGTCGAGTACACGCGGGCCAACGCGGGCAAGCTCAGTTACGGCTCGGCGGGAACGGGCTCGCTGACTCACCTGACGATGGAGTTGCTCAAGCAGCAGACCGGCCTGCAGATGACCCACGTGCCCTACCGCGGCGTCGCTCCGGCCTTCACCGACCTGTTGGGCGGGCAGACGCAGGCCATGTTCCCCGGCCTGGCTGCGGCGATGCCGCACATCAAATCAGGCCGCGCGCGTGCGCTGGCGGTGACCGGCAAGACGCGCCATCCGCAGATCAAAGACGTGCCTCTGCTCGAAGAGTTGGGCCTGAAAGGCTTCGATGCAATGCAGTGGTACGGCGTGGTCGGTCCGGCGAACATGCTGCCCGCCGTCATGCGGCGGCTCAACGACACGCTGAGCGCGGCGCTCAAGACGCCCAACCTGAGGGAGAGGCTGGCGCTCGATTTGGTTCTATGGAGGCGACAACTATTCTGACGCAGGGGGCTCGTCGAAGGACTGCCCTGTGGCCAGCAAGGTGACCGGAATGTCGGGATGGTTCTGCTCGAAGCGCCGGACAGCAACGTCCACGTACTGCGGCGCAATCTCGACAGTGCGGCACACACGGCCAGTGCGCTCAGCGGCCAGCATCGTCGTGCCACTGCCGCCAAAGGGCTCAAACACGACATCGTCCGGGTCTGAGTAGGCCTCAATCACAAACTCTGGCAGTGCTACCGGGAACACGGTTCTGATCAACCCACTTTTGCTGGGGGCCTGGAACCACCCCTTCAGACTCATACCACGTTGGACAAGGTCATTCTTTGTAAATATTTATTGCATTCTTAAGATAAGGTAAGTACACTCGCCCCCAGACCATCCCGCCGCGTGCGCGGCCTCACTGAGAAGGCAGGTGTTCAATGCTTGGATCCACGCTGGCGCGCGCGCCTGTCGTCGAAGAAGGCCGCGCGGCGGCGCTGCACCTGCACGCCGTGGGCAAATCGTTCGGGCGGGTGGCGGCGCTGCGCGCGGTCACGCTGGCGGTCGATCCGGGCAAATACCTCACCAACCTGGGCCCCAGCGGCTCGGGCAAGTCGACGCTGCTGCGCCTGATTGCCGGGTTCGACCACCGGCCCGACACCGGCCGGATCGAGGTCCTTGGCCAGGACTTGGCGGGCCGCAGCGTGCACGAACGCGGGGTCACCGGCAACGAGCAGGAGGCGTTGGCGCTGGGCAGCCGCGTGGCCGTTCTCGACCAGGGCGCGCTGGTGCAGATCGATACGCCGCGCCGGCTGTTCGAGCGGCCAGCAAGCAGCCAGGTGGCCCGCTTGCTCAACTGCTTCAACCCGCTGTCCGGACAGGCCGCCGGGGGGCACCTGGCGGGGCCCGCGTTCGATGTGCCCTTGCCCGACGTTGCCGCGCAGTGGCGCGGGGCGGCGCTGTGCATGGTCCGGCGCGACCGGGTGCAGGCCGACGCAGACCCGCTCGGGAATGACGCGGGCGTGGACAGCGACCCCCGCATGGCCCGCATCACGGGCGCGTATCTGGCGAGCGAATACGCCGGCTCGCACGTAGTCGCGATCTTCGAGACCGGCGCCGGCGCGCATTTCGAGGCCGAGTACCACCTGAGTGCTGGCGCCGGGAATGGTCTGGATGCTGCTACCGATGCTCTGCGTGAGCTTCTGGATCCAGACCCCGTTCACGATAGAGCCGACGCTGACGCTGGACAGCTGGCGCGCCTTCTTTGCCACGCCGACCTACGTCGGCGCGCTGTGGACCACGGTCAGCCTGTGGCTCATCACGCTGCTGGTCTGCCTGCTGCTGGGCTACCCGGTGGCGCTGTACATCGGCCTGTGCGTGAAGAACAAGACCGTGCAGACCGCGCTGCTGGCGCTGTGCGTGATCCCGTTCCTGATCCGCGTGCTCGCTTGGCGGCCGATGCTTGGCAGCGAGGGCGCAATCAACCTGATGCCGATGCAGTTCGGGGTCATCAGCGCGCCGCTGCAGATCCTGCTGTTCAGCCCCTTGGCGGTGGTGATCGGCATGGTCCAGATCTACGTGGTCTTCATGGTCGACCCGGTGGCCTTCATGCTCTCGCGCATCGACCCCGACCTGATCGAAGCCGCGCGCGACCTCGGGGCCGGGAGGATTTTGCGCACCATCGTGCTGCTGCTGAGCATGCCCAGCGTGGTATATCTTAAGGATAGGAGTCGAAAAATGTTGAAGTACGCGCGCCGCATCAAGCTTGCTATTATCGTGGGGGCTTTCCTGGTTTCGACCATTGCTTTAGCTAATCCGACCACTCGGGTTTATCGAGGTTCAACGCAGTCGCCCTCTGTCGTTTTCCAGGGGGGGTTTAGTGCTGGTGTTGGTGCTGATGGTAGTGGTGGTGATATCAATCTGATTCACCACGTATGGGGTGAATCATGTAATGATGGAACGAGCGCATGGATAAGCACAAGTAGCGATCAGCGCACTGCAGAAGAGTTTGGTTTACAGTCGCTTGAGCCCCTGCCGTCTGGACCTCAAAATGTAGCATATCTGTATACGATTCGCACGGATGTTACTTTCACAAGCATTCGGGACATATTCGAGATAGCTGCTAACGACACTACCAATTATACCGGAGCGCAGAGGCGGACACTCCAAAATAGAATGGAGGACAGCTATATTGCCAGTGAACATGAATTTATAGTACACTTCATACCTACAAGCAATATTGTTTCTGCGCGGGCCATGTGGTTCGATTCCAATGACATGATTGTCTACGGCCCTACAACACCGAATCCACACTACGTGGATGCGGATACACATGCTGGAAGTCCATCAGCTGAAGACCCATCATTTATAATAACTTCGTATATTCCAGCAGCGGACATACGAGAGGATGATGGCAGCAGTGACAGCTCTTCTTCGACTTGTTCAAATTCTTCTTCTTCTTCTTCTGGTTGTTCACCACCTAAAAGAGCATACTTAGCCCCTTGAAAATCAAATAATTAACGAGGTCATTATGAAACCACCATTCAATATCTTCGGTTCGCGGTTTGCTTCATTTATCATCTCTGGACTATTGTTGTCCCCTGCGGCGAATGCTCAAAACGTCCTTGAACTGCGACCAGCACGTACTAACTCTGCCGTAATGATTTACTCGAAGCAGCTCTCCAGTGCACAAGACGAGCGGCTATGCGTAGATTTGGGAAATAGCGAGTTTAACGGCAGGCTTGTATCGTGGTCTTGTGACTATAGTAAGCCTAACCAAAAATGGATACTGGAAGAATCAGGTCAGATTCGGTCACAAGTCTATCCTGAACGTTGCGTAGTATGGGGCACTGAAGGCGATGCTCTCAGAATAGGAGACTGTCAAGCCACTCCCGATGACAGACAAAAGTTCTTCTTTCTTGATAATGGTCGAGTTACATCTTCCGACAGATCAAGGTGCTTCAACATTAGCAGAAACAGTACTGATAGTGGCGCGGAGATTCTCAGCTATAAATGTCACTCATCGCTGGCTAAAAACGAGACATTCAGTGTTTTGAGTTCGCCTGATGCATACGTTACACTTAATACTCGGGTATTTGCAGCAACTGGGGAATCTCTCAAAAATGGTGATCCGGTGATGATGAAGAGTGGCCCGGCATTGGCTCCGCCTCTTGAAAAACTATGGTTTCTCAAAAAATTGCTCAATGGCAGCAACGCTTATTTTATCCATTCCGCCGTCAATGGAAAATGCTTGGACGCAAATAGTCGCAACGTTGTAATCACCTTTCCGTGCAAGCTTGATAGTGATTCCTATAATCAACGATGGGAAGTTACCAAACAAAGTAATGGATATTACAAAATATTCAATCCTTATAGAAATCGCTGCCTGGCGCGCGTCGCATGGGGAAATGTCACTGTTGCTGCTTGCGATAATCGCGAAGGGGGGCAAAATTGGGAAATTAATACCCCTGCTTTTCAAGCGCTTAACGTTTACCTTGTAAGTGAAAAATCCGGGATTAATTCGTGTATTTACCCAGGCTTTGGCAAAAATATGGACTGGGGCAAAAATATGGATCTGATAATGGTCGACTGCCCTGATCAGAAGTCTCAGCGATTAATCAGTGCTGTAGATATATTGCCTGACCGTACAATTTTCTTTCGCACTACTGGATTCTGCTTAAAAGCAGGGACCAATCTTGCCACTCAATTGAAATGTGTGCAGGATGGTTCTTCAAATAATCAAAAGTGGGAGATAAAAACACTTTCTACTGCTTACCCTGCTACTGCGGAGACGCCGTACAATGCTATCCCAATTTGGCGTAATGTGGGAATACTGAGTAGTGCGAGTGGTGGTAGTGGAGCTCTCCTTAGTTCTTCGTTTACCGGTGGGCGTCTTGTGATCGGGAATAATACAGGAAGCAGAACTGAAAATCTCTGGCGTGTACTCCCTGTCAGTGGTTTTGGTTTTTGTGAGCTCAAAAAATGGCAGCCTTAATACCATTTCGTTATACACAAGCCCGCTTTCAACCGATGCCGCTGGCGATGGTAAGTGCTTGATTTGTAGTGACTTATTCAGCCGCTACCGACGAACTCCATAGGAGCGCCATTGAACGCTGCCCGTAATGCCTCAAGCATGCCAACCCCATGCTTGCGAGCAGTGTCCAGATAGGAGCGGATCGTGCAGAAGCTTTGCGCCCCGGCAAAGGTGCGAAAGCAGCCCGAGATTTTTTGCTTGACCTTGGGCATGCGGATGGCCCGCTCGGCCAAGTTGTTCGTGAAAGGCACCGACAGGTGCATTGCCATCGTCGGCGCCGGGCTGATTGGCCGCGGCTGGAGCATCGTCTTTGCCCGCGCCGGGTGCGGCTCTTCGACTGCGTGCCGCAAGCCCTTGAGCGCTGCATGGCGCAGCTGCCGCAAGATCTGTCCGACCTGCACGCGCACGGCCTGTTGGACGAGACGCCCGCGCAGGTGCTGGCGCGCGTGATCCCTTGCGCCAGCCTGGAGGAGGCGCTGGCCGATGCCACGCTGGTGCAGGAAAACCTGGAGGCCAAGCGCACGATCTTCCGCGCCATGGACCGCAGCACCGCGCCGCAGACCGTGCTCGCCAGTTCCACCTCGTGGATCAAGGCCTCGGACATCACGCAAGGATTGGCGGGCCGCGCGCGCATGCTGGTGGCGCATCCCGTGAACCCGCCGCACCTGGTGCCGCTGGTGGAACTGGCGCCCGCGCCCTGGACGGATGCCGCCGTGGTGCAGCGCGCCCGCCGGATCTACACCCGGGCCGGCCAGACGCCGGTGCTGGTGCGCAAGGAAATCCGGGGCTTTTTGCTCAACCGCATCCAGGGCATGGTGCTCAACGAGGCGCTCAACCTTTACGAGCAGGGCCATGCCAGCGCCGCCGACCTGGACCTGGTGCTCAAGGACGGTCTGGGCCTGCGTTGGGCCTTCATGGGGCCTTTCGAGACCATCGACCTGAATGCCCCCGAGGGCCTGCTGGACTACGCGCGCCGCTACGCTCCGAGCTTGCGCGAACTGGCGCAGCAGAGCAGGCCCAACGACTGGGACGACGCCATGCTCCAGCGCCTGAACGCCGAGCGCCGCGAGGCGCTGCCGGCCGACGGGACGCCAGCACGCGCGCGCTGGCGCGACCGGCGTCTGATGGCGCTGCTGGCGCACCGACGCACGCAGAGCAATACTTGAGCACCCTCTCACCCCCCTTCCCCCCTGAGGAGCAGCACCCATGCCCGCATCCAGCAAAGTCATCATTACCTGCGCCGTCACCGGCTCCATCCATACGCCCAGCATGTCCCCCTACCTGCCGGTCAGCGGCGAGGAAATCGCGCAAGCGGCCATCGGCGCCGCGCAGGCCGGTGCCGCCATCGTGCACCTGCACGCGCGCAAGCCCGAAGACGGCTCCCCCTCGCAGGACCCGGCGCTGTTCGCGGCCTTTCTGCCCAAGATAAAGGCCGAGACCGACGTGGTGCTCAACATCACGACCGGCGGCGCGCCCACCATGCAGGTGGCCGAGCGCTTGCAGCCGGTGCTGCGCTACCAGCCCGAGCTCGCTTCGCTGAACATGGGCTCGATGAACTTCGGCCTCTACGGCATGCTGGAGCGCTTCAAGACGTTCCAGCACCCCTGGGAGCGGACCTATCTGGCGGAAAGCGACGACCGGGTGTTTCGCAACACCTTCAAGGACATCGCCTGCATCCTGCAAAGCTGTGCCAGCTTCGGCACGCGCTTCGAGATCGAGTGCTACGACATCGGCCACCTCTACACCGCCGCGCATTTCATCGGGCGCGGGCTGATCAAGCCGCCTTTTCTGATTCAGTCGGTGTTTGGTCTATTGGGCGGCATCGGTGCGCACCCCGAGGACGTGGCGCACATGAAGCGCACCGCCGACCGGCTGTTCGGCAGCGACTACGTCTGGTCGGTGCTGGGGGCAGGGAGGAACCAGATGCCCGTCGCCACGCAGTCGCTGGTCATGGGCGGCAATGTGCGCGTGGGATTGGAGGATTCGCTGTGGAGCGGCCCCGGCCGGCTCGCCCGCAGCAATGCCGAGCAGGTGCAGCGCGTGCGCGGCCTGATCGAGGGCCTGGGCCTGGAAGTGGCGACGCCCGACGAAGCGCGCGCCATGCTCGCGCTCAAGGGGCGCGAGCAAGTCGCGTTCTGACCCGTGGCGCCGCCGGGTCATCCGCAGTGCGAGACAATCGCTGCCATGAACCTGCGCGCCGAAAGCGACACCCCCGCCGACGTCGGCCTGGACTGGAGTCACGGCTTTGCCGCCCTGGGGCCGGATTTTTTCACCGAGCTGCGCCCTGCCCCGCTGCCCCGCCCGCATTGGGTGGGAACGAGCCCGGACGTGGCGCGCCTGATCGGCCTGGACGCATCCTGGCTGCAAAGTGACGCAGCGTTGCAGGCTTTTACCGGCAACACCCTGCTCGCGGGGTCGCGCCCGCTGGCGAGCGTGTACGGCGGACACCAGTTCGGCGTCTGGGCCGGCCAGTTGGGCGATGGCCGCGCCATCTTGCTCGGCGAAACTGCGGGCGGCATGGAGATTCAGCTCAAGGGCGCGGGCCGCACGCCCTATTCGCGCATGGGCGACGGGCGCGCCGTGCTGCGCTCGAGCATCCGCGAGTTCCTGTGCAGCGAGGCCATGCACGGCCTGGGCATCCCCACCACGCGCGCGCTGTGCCTCAGCGGATCGCCCGCCCCCGTGCACCGCGAGGAACCAGAAACGGCCGCCGTGCTGACCCGCGTGGCGCCCAGTTTCCTGCGCTTCGGCCATTTCGAGCACTTTGCCGCGAACGGCCTGCACGCGCAGCTGCAGGCCCTGGCGGACTACACCGTGGACCGCTACTACCCCGAATGCCGCGCGGCCGCCGAACGGGACCTCCCCCCCTGCGCCGCGCTGCTCCAGGCGGTGAGCGAGCGCACCGCCCGGCTCATGGCCCAATGGCAGGCCGTGGGCTTTTGCCACGGGGTGATGAACACGGACAACATGAGCATCCTGGGCCTGAGCATCGACTATGGCCCGTTCCAGTTTCTGGACGCCTTCGTTCCCGGGCACATCTGCAACCACAGCGACGCGCAAGGCCGTTATGCCTACGACCGCCAGCCCGACGTGGCGTACTGGAACCTGCTGTGCCTGGCGCAGGCCCTGCTGCCGCTGATCGGTGATCCGGACCTTGCCATGCAGGCCCTGGCGTCGTACCAGGCCACGTTCTCGGATGAGTTCATGGCGCGCATGCGCGCCAAGCTGGGCCTGCTGGAGCCCCGGGCAGAGGATGCGCAGTTGATCGACGCAATCCTCCTGCTCCTGGCGCGCAACGCGGTGGACTACCCCATCTTCTGGCGCCGCCTGTCGCATGCGGTGCAGCGGGGCGATTTCCAGCCGGTGCGCGACCTGTTCGCCGATGGCGCCAGCCTGGACCCGTGGTTGCGCTCCTACGCGCAGCGCATGGCATGCGCTGATCCCGCGCCGGCGGCCGATTGGATGCTCGCAAGCAACCCCAAGTACGTGCTGCGCAAGCACCTGGGCGAGCAGGCAATTCGCACAGCGAAACAGGGCGACTTCAGCGAACTCCAAACCCTTCAGCGGCTGCTCGGGCGTCCCTTCGACGAACACCCGGGGGACGACGCCTACGCAGCCTTCCCGCCCGACTGGGCGTCTGCCATCGAAATCAGCTGCTCCTCATGACCCGACCCGTCCAAAAAACCAATGCCCAATGGCAGGCCATCCTGCAAGCCAAGGGCGCAGAGCCAGACGCGCTCGCAGTGACCCGCCACGCGGCCACCGAACGCCCCTTCAGCGGCAAATACCAGGCCCACTGGGCCGATGGCAGCTACCACTGCATCTGCTGCGGCGCCAAATTGTTCGACTCGGTCAGCAAGTTCGACGCCGGTTGCGGCTGGCCCAGCTTTCGCGAAGCCGCCCCGGACGCCATCGAGGACATCGTGGACCGCAGCCACGGCATGCTCCGCACCGAGACCGTGTGTGCACAATGCGGGGCGCACCTGGGCCATGTGTTCGAAGATGGCCCGGCCCCCCGCGGCCTGCGCTACTGCATGAATTCGGCCTCTCTGGAATTCCAATCCGGCAAAAACCCAAGCGACCCCGGCGCCGATCCCCCTTCCTGACCCCATGAAAATTCTGCTCGACTTCTTCCCCATCGCACTGTTCTTCGGGGCCTACAAGCTCTACGGCATTTATGCCGGCACCGCCGTGCTGATGGCGGCCACCGTGCTGCAGATGGCGCTCGTCTACGCGATCGACCGGCGCCTGCAGACCATGCACAAGGTCACCCTGGCGCTCATTCTCTTGTTCGGCACGCTCACGCTGGCGCTGCAGGACGAGCGCTTCATCAAATGGAAGCCCACGGTGCTCTACGGCGCCCTGGCGCTGGCACTCGCCGTGGGGCTGTGGGGGCTGCGCAGGAACTTCCTCGAAATGCTCCTGGGCAACCAGCTGCGCCTGGCCCCCGGCGTGTGGCTGCGCCTGAACATTGCCTGGATCGTGTACTGCGCCCTGATGTCGGCGCTCAACGCCTACGTGGTGCTCAACTTCAGCACCGACGCCTGGGTAGACTTCAAGCTCTGGGGCTACGCCTTCCCGCTGGTCTTCCTGATCGGCCAGGGCGTCTACATCGCACCCCATCTCAAGGACGACGAACCAGCAGCCTGACGGAGCCGCCCATGCCCCCCATCGCACAACAAATGCACCAGCGCCTGACCGACCGCCTCCACCCCACCCGGCTGCAGGTGCTCGACGAAAGCGCCGCCCACGCGGGCCATGCCGGAGCGAACGACACGGGCTCGGGCAGTCATTTCCGGGTGCGCATTGCATCACCCTTCTTTACAGGACAAACCCGGGTAGCGCGGCATCGCCTTGTGTATGATGCGCTGCAAGATTTCATTGCCCAGGGCGTTCACGCACTGGCCATTGAAATTCTCTGACCCCGCTCCCTGTCCCGATGCCGGATTTCATCTGGCATAACCCTCCCTCGTTTTTTGGATCTCGCATGAAGAAACAGCTCTTGCCCAAGCTTGTCGCCGCTGCCATGTTGGGCGCATTGGCCCTGCCCGCTTCCGCCCAGAACCTCGCCACCGTGAATGGCAAGGCCGTTCCGAAGGAGCGCGCCGAGGTGTTCAAGCAGCTACTGGAGCGTTCGGGCCGCACCGTGACGCCGGACCTTGAAAAGCAGATCAAGGCAGAAGTCATTGCCCGCGAAGTCTTCATGCAGGAAGCGCAAAAGCGCGGCCTGGACGGTTCGGAAGACTACAAGACCCAAATGGAACAGGCGCGCCAGACGATTCTGATCAACGAACTGTTTTCCGACTTCCAGAAGGCGAACCCCGTGACCGACGCCGAAATCCAGGCGGAATACGACAAGTTCGTCGCAACCAACAGCGGCAAGGAATACAAGGCCAGCCACATCCTGGTGGAAAAGGAAGCCGAGGCCAAGGCCATCATCGCATCCATCAAGAAGGGCGCGAAATTCGAAGACATCGCCAAGAAGCAGTCCAAGGACCCGGGCTCCGGCGCCAAGGGCGGGGATCTGGATTGGGCCAGCCCCGCCAGCTACGTCAGCGAATTCACCGAAGCGCTCGTCAAGCTCAATCAGGGCAAGATGACCGAGGCCCCCGTGAAGAGCCAGTTCGGCTGGCACGTGATCCGCCTGGACGGCATCCGCGAGGCCAAGCTGCCCACGCTGGAAGAAGTCAAGCCCCAGGTGGCCCAGGAACTGCAAAAGCAAAAGCTGACCAGCTTCCAGACCGAGCTGCGCAACAAGGCCAAGGTGGAGTAAGCCCACGGCGGCCCCCCGGCTCTCCTGGTTTTTCTGAGAACGCGGCTTGGGGCCGCGTTTTTCATGGGCCACATATAAGGATTGGTCCGGACCCGGCCAGCAACAACAGGTCCGCCCGCTTGCACATCTGGTTCGGCAAGGCTTGCCGGTGCGGCGCACAATATGCGCCTTTGGAAACTGTCACCCGTCCTTGCCACACTTGCAGGAACGGTAGCAAACCCGCATGCAGCGCTTGCTTCATAAGCACCGTCTGCTATCAAAAAGAGAGTTATAGAAGTTGTCTCCCGCGCATTCCGTCTTGCACGATGTTTTTGGCTACGAGCAGTTCCGGGGGCCCCAGCAGGCGATTGTCGAGCACGTGATCGGCGGCGGCGATGCGCTGGTGCTGATGCCCACGGGGGGCGGCAAGTCGCTGTGCTACCAGGTGCCGGCGATCGTGCGCCAGCAGCAGGGGCGCGGGGTGGGCATCGTCGTCTCGCCGCTGATCGCGCTGATGCACGACCAGGTCGGCGCGCTGCACGAGGCCGGCGTGGACGCGGCCTTTCTGAACTCGACGCTGAGCTTTGGCGAAGCGCAGGACGTGGAGCGGCAGTTGCAGACCGGCGCCATCACGCTGCTGTACGCCGCACCCGAGCGGCTGAACACGCCGCGCTTTCTGGGCCTGCTCGACGGCCTGTACCAGCGCAGTCAGCTGAGCCTGTTTGCCATCGACGAAGCGCATTGCGTGAGCCAGTGGGGCCATGACTTTCGCCCCGAGTACCGCGCGCTCACGGTGCTGCACCGGCGTTATCCGGGCGTGCCGCGGATTGCGCTCACGGCCACGGCCGATGCACTGACGCGGGCCGACATCATCGAGCGGCTGCAATTGGAAGCCGCGCGCCTGTTCATCAGCAGCTTTGACCGGCCGAATATCCACTACACCATCGTCGAGAAGAAGGACGCCACCGCGCAGTTGCAGCGCTTCATCGCGCGCGAACATGCGGGCGAGGCCGGCGTGGTGTACTGCCAGTCGCGCAAGCGGGTAGAAGAGCTCGCCGCCACGCTCAGCGCTGCGGGCCACACGGCCCTGCCCTACCACGCGGGGCTGGACAGCAAACTGCGCCAGAACCACCAGGATCGCTTCCTGCGCGAGGAGGGCGTCGTCATCGTGGCCACCATCGCCTTCGGCATGGGCATAGACAAGCCCGACGTGCGCTATGTGGCGCATGTGGACATGCCCAAGAACATCGAGGGCTACTACCAGGAAACCGGCCGTGCGGGCCGCGACGGCCTGCGCGCCGAGGCCTGGATGGCGTATGGCCTGAGCGACGTGGTGAACCAGCGCCGCATGATCGACGAAAGCCCGGCCGGCGCAGAGTTCAAGCAGGCGCTGCGCGGCAAGCTCGACGCGCTGCTCGCGCTGGCCGAGGCCACCGACTGCCGCCGCGTGCGACTGCTGGCCTACTTCGGGGAATCATCGACGCCCTGCGGCAACTGCGACAACTGCCTGCACCCGCCAGCGGTGTGGGACGCGACCGAGGCGGCGCGCAAGCTGCTGTCGACCATCTACCGTGTGCAGCAGGCCAGCGGCATCCACTTTGGCGCCAGCCACATCATGGACATCCTGCGCGGCAAGCAGACCGAGAAGATGACGCAGTTCAAGCACGAGACCCTCTCGACCTTCGGCATTGGCGCCGACCTGAGCGAGTTGCAACTGCGCAGCGTGCTGCGCCAGCTGATCGCCGCCGGCTCGCTGGGCCTGCACAGGGTGACGCTGGACAACGGCCACAGCTTTGACACCCTGTGCCTGACCGAAGGATCCCGCGCCGTGCTCCGGGGCGAAGTGCCGGTGCATTTGCGCGCCTCGGTCTCGGGCGCTGCCCCCGCGCGCACGCGCAAGCCGGGCCGGGGCAGCGCCCCGCCCGCGGCCGCCGCCAACCTGGGGTCGGACGCCCAGGTGCGCTTCATCAACCTCAAGGCCTGGCGCGCCGAGGTCGCGCGTGAACACAATCTGCCGGCCTACGTGATCTTCCACGACGCCACGCTGGCCGCAATTGCCGAGCGCAACCCCGGCACGCTGGAAGACTTGCAGGGAATCAACGGCATGGGGGCAAAGAAGCTGCAAGCCTACGGGGACGACGTGCTCAAGGTCTGCCGCCGCTAGCCCGGCATTCAGGCGAGCACGCAATGGTGCGACCGGGACTGGGGTCCAGCGCGTGATCTCTTGCATGAGAAACATGGCTTAACTTGTTGATTCATATGAAATTTATTGCCCTTGCGAGCAATTCATCTTGTTAATCTACAACATGAACTTCCGCCCGCAAGTCGGAAAATTCCTGGCCCATGCAGTCGCTTCATGTCACCAGATGGCCACGACCTGCTGGGGCTGGACGCATGAATGTGTGATGTCTTATCTTAGAAAACATGGTTAACTAATTGATTTATATGGAATTTAGTGCCATTGCAAGCAGTTCATCTTGTTAAGTGACAACATGAACTACCGCCCACAAGTCAGCAAATTCCTTGCCCACGCAGTCGCTTCATGCCGCTAGACGCGAGGCAGAACACGCATGCCCGGCCCCGGCAAACCCTTGCAGGCAGCGGCGCAATATCAATTGCACTTCGATCAATGAAGATTGTATTTAGAACCATTGCAATTTCATGACGATCGACACACAATCCGCCCATCGTTCACGAAAGCGGATGGTTCCATGTCCTTGGTCGCGCAACTCCAGGCCGCGCTTGGCGCAGACGCTGTTCTCATTGCGCAAGCCGACGTCGCCGGCCATGTGCAGGACTGGCGCGGCCGCTACCGTGGGCCGGCGGCCTGCGTGGTGCTGCCGTCCTCGACCCGGCAGGTCGCCGCAGCCGTGCGCATCGCCGGGCAGCTGCGGGTTCCGGTGCTGGCGCAAGGCGGCAACACCAGCCTGTGCGGCGGCGCCGTGCCATGGCCGGACGGCGCAGCGCCCATGCTGCTCAACCTGGCACGCATGCGCAGCGTGCGCTCCATCGACGCTGCGAACAACTCGATGGAGGTGGACGCGGGCTGCGTACTGGCCAGCGTTCAGCAGGCGGCCCGCGAGCGGCAGCGCCTGTACCCTGTGAGCCTGGGGGCCGAAGGCTCCTGCCAGATCGGCGGCACCATCGCCACCAACGCGGGCGGCACGGGCGTTCTGCGCTACGGCACTACGCGCGAAAACGTTCTGGGGCTGGAAGTGGTCTTGCCCGACGGACAAATCTGGAATGGCCTGTACCGGCTGCGCAAGAACAATACCGGGCTGGACCTCAAGCACCTGTTCATAGGCTCCGAGGGCACGCTGGGTGTCATCACCGCAGCCAGCCTGAAGCTGCATCCGTTGCCGACTGCGCAGGCCGTGGCATGGCTGGCCGTGGCCAGTCCCCGCGCCGCGCTGCAAATGCTCGATCTTTGCCAAACGCGCTACGGCGCCAGCCTGGCGGCGTTCGAAATGATGAACGGGCTGCAACTGCGCAACGTGCTCGAGCACGTGCCCGGCCGGCGCCCACCGCTGCCCGCCGCGTACGACTGGCATCTGCTGGTCGAGCTGGCGGACACGCGCGCAGAACCGGCGTTGACCGCAGCGCTGGAGGAAGTGCTGCTCCAGGGCCTGGCGCAGGACCTGGTGCTGGACGCGAGCCTGGCAACGAGCGGCGCGCAGCGTGCGGCGCTCTGGGCCATGCGCCACAGCGTCTCGGAGGCGAACAAGAAGGCCGGCATTGGCTGGACCACCGACTGCGCGGTCCCGGTGTCTGCGGTGCCCGAATTCATTGCGCGCGCGACCCGGGCCGTGCACCGGACCCTTCCCGGACTGCCCATCGCCATCGTCGCGCACCTGGGCGACGGCAATGTCCACTTCATCCCGCTGCTCAGCTTCGGGCAATGGAATGCCCTGGCGCACGGGCAGGCCACGGCCCATGCCGTCCAGCATGCGATCCACGAAGTGGCGCATGCGCTGGGCGGCAGCTTCAGCGCCGAGCACGGCATTGGCCAGTTGCTCACGCAAGAGATGGCGCTGTTCAAGCCCGCGGTCGAAATCGACATGATGCGCGGCATCAAGGGTCTGCTCGACCCGCACCAGCTTTTCAACCCGGGGCGGCTGCTGCCGGCCACCCCGCACCGACCCAAGGGAGTTTCTTCAGATGAATGACCATGCCTGCACCCGTCCTTCACGCCGGAGCGCACTCCGGCAAGCGGCAACCGGCGTGGCGGCGCTCGCCGCTCCGGCCCTGCTGCACTACGCGCGTGCCCAGTCCAAGCGCATCGTCATCCGCGACGATGGCGGCGTCTACAACAAGGCGTACAACGCCGTGTTCTACAAGCCGTTCACCGAGAAGACCGGCATCGAGTGCATGGGCGCGCAGGCGAACGCCGAGCCGATCGCCCAGATCCGCAGCATGGTGGACACGAGGAACTACACCTGGGACATGGCCAAGATCAGCCAGCCCGCGATCTTGCTGCTCACGCAGGGCGACAAGCGGTATCTGGACAAGCACCAGCTGGAAAGCGACCCTGCGGTCCAGACCATTCCCGCGCACTTCATGTCGCCCTACGGCGTGGGAACGAACGTCTACAGCACCGTGCTGGCTTACCGCACCGACGCCTTCAAGGGCCGCAATGCGCCCAAGACCTGGGCGGACTTCTGGAACCTGAAGGACTTTCCCGGCCGCAGGGCCCTGCGCAAGCACCCGTTCGACACGCTGGAAGAATCCCTGATGGCCGCAGGCGTGCCGACCGCGCAGCTGTACCCGCTGGACATCGACCGGTCGCTGGCCCACCTGGACAAGATCAAGTCCGACATCGGTGTCTGGTGGAATTCCGGCGCGCAGGTCGAGCAGATGCTCAAGTCCGGCGAGGTGGACCTGGTCGCCACCTGGGTCTCGCGCCCGCAGGCCGCGATCGCCGCCGGCGCACCGGTGGCCATCGTCTGGAACCAGAACCTGTGGGGACTGGACAGCTGGGCCATCCTCGCGGGAACGCCGAACGCCCAAACCTGCCGCGAGTTCATCCGGTTCGCCTCCGACGCGAGGCGCATGGCCGCGCTGACGGAGCATTTCCCGGCGGGCGTGACGCAGCCCGAGGCTTTCAAGCACATCCCGGCCGACGTCGCCAGGAACTGCCCCAGCCATGCCGAGAACATCGGCAACGGGGTGCAGATCAGCGCCAAATACTGGCTCGATCACCAGGCCACCGCGGCCGAGCGCTTCAACGCCTGGATACTGAGGTGACGGACAAGCTCACGATCACCGGGCTGAGCAAGCGCTACGGCGCGTTCCTGGCGCTTGCGCCCACCGACCTGGCCGTCGCGCAGGGCGAGTTCCTGAGCCTGCTCGGCCCCTCGGGGTCGGGCAAGACCACCTTGCTCAGCCTGATCGCCGGGCTGAGCGCGGCGGACGGTGGACAGCTGCGCATCAACGGCGTCGACGTCACCCACAGCGCGCCCTACGAGCGCGACATCGGCATGGTGTTCCAGAACTACGCGCTGTTTCCGCACATGACGGTCGAGGAGAACATCTGCTTTCCCCTGAAGATGCGCCAGCAGCCCGCGGCCAGCGCGCGCCGGCAGGCGGCGCAAGCCCTGGAGATGGTGCGCCTGCCGCAGCTGGCGCAGCGCTATCCCCGGGAGCTGTCGGGCGGCCAGCAGCAGCGCGTCGCGCTCGCGCGCTGCCTGGTGTACCGCCCGTCGATCATCCTCATGGACGAGCCGCTGGGCGCGCTCGACAAGAAGCTGCGCGACCAGATGCAGTGGGAGATCAAGCGCATCCACCGCGAGCTCGGAACGACCATCGTCTACGTCACGCATGACCAGGAAGAGGCGATGACGATGTCCGACCGGATCTGCCTGATGAACAGCGGCAAGATCGAGCAGCTGGGCAGTCCGTCCGACCTGTACTTTCGGCCCCGCACGCTGTTCGTCGCCGACTTTCTGGGCGAGTCCAACCTGTTTGCGGGCCAGGTCGAGCAAGTGCAGGGCAGCGTGGTCCGGGTGGAGTTGGCGCATGGCGGCCTGCGCGTGGGGGCCGGGTGCAGCAGCGCGCTGCGCGTTGGCAGCAGGGTGCGCGTGATGGTGCGGCCGCAGAACCTGTGCCTGCAAGAGGACCCGGTCGGGCCGACGGTTTCCGCGACTGGCGCGAGCCTGCGCGGCCAGGTGCTCGACAGCATGATCACCGGCAGCCTGACCAAGGTCTACGTGCAAACAGCGGCCGACGCGCCGGTCGTGGTGTCCTATCCCACGGCCTGGCCTGCGCAGCGCCATGCGCCCGGTCAAGCGGTGAGCCTGCACTGGAGCGCCGCCGACGCCGTCGCGGTGCCCGAGTAAGCCATGCGCAGGAAGCGCCCCTGGACCCATCCGCTGCTGCCCGCAGCGCCTCTGGCATTGCTGCTTTTGCTGCTGCTGGTCTACCCGGTCGGCCAGTTGCTGCTGCTCAGCGTTGACAGCGGCGGCGCGTTCACGTGGATGCATTACCGGCAGCTGTTTGCCTCTTCGGTGTACGCCAACGTGATGCTGATCACGCTGAAGATCGCGTTCTGCACCACGGTGCTGAGCGTCGTCGCGGGCTACCCGGTGGCCTACCTGATCGCCGCGCTGCCCCGACGGCGCAAGACCGGCTGGCTGTTCTGGGTGCTGCTGTCTTTCTGGACCAGCTTTCTGGTGCGGGCCTTCGCCTGGATCGTGATGCTCGGCCGCAACGGCGTCGTGAACCAGTTGCTCACGGCCAGCGGTCTGCAAGACGCTCCCGCGAACCTGCTGTACAGCCTCGGTGCGGTGCTGGTGGGCATGGTGCACGCGCTCATGCCGCTGGCGGTGCTGACGCTGCTGTCGGTGATGGAGAACATCGACCGCAGCCTGCCCCGTGCCGCGCTGACGCTCGGCGCCAGGCCCGGCACGGCGTTCTGGCGCGTGTACTTCCCGCTGTCCATGCCCGGCGTCGCGGCGGGCGCGATCATGGTGTTCGTCACCGCCATCGGCTTCTTCATCGTGCCCGCGCTGCTCGGCGGACGCAGGGAGACCATGATCACCCAGCTGATCATCGAGCAGATCCAGCAGACCATGAACTGGGGCTTTGCCGGCGCGATCTCGGTGCTGATGCTCATCGTCGTGCTCGCGGTTTTCGCGCTGTACGACAGGCTGCTGGGGCTCTCGAGCATGGCCGGCGGCAGCGCGGACCCGGGCCGCAACAACACCGGCAGCGCCGGCCTGCTGCACCGCGCAGGCGACGCGGCCCTGGCCACGCTGGGCCGCGCGAGCGACCGGCTGATCGCGCTCTTCCCCCGGTTTTCCAGGCAGGGGCATGACCCTGAACCGGGCCGCTCGCCAATCCTGCGCGCCCTGGTGCTGCTGGTGCTGCTGTTTCTGAGCGTTCCCGCGCTGCTCATGCTCCCGCTGTCCCTGGCCGGCACGTCGGGGTTGAACTGGCCGCCCAGCGGCTTCTCGTTGCAGCACTACCAGGAACTGCTGGCCTCGCCGCTGTGGCTGCGCGCCGGCCTGCGCTCGCTGATCGTCGGCCTGGGAACGGCCAGCCTGGCGCTGCTCGTCGGCACGCCCGCGGCCCTCGTGCTGGTGCGCGCCCGCATGCGCGGCAAGTCGCTGCTGCTGGCCTTCGTGCTGTCTCCGATCATCGTTCCGCGCATGGTCATCGCAGTCGGGCTGTTTTATTTCTTTGCCCGGGTCGGCCTGGTCGGCAGCGCCTGGGCCCTGGTGCTGGGCCACACGGTGATTGCGCTCCCGTACGTGGTGCTGACCATGATGGCCGTCCTGCGCAACTACGACACGCGACTCGACCTGGCCGCGCACAGCCTGGGCGCGCGGCCCTGGCAGACGCTGCGCTACGTGAGCTTGCCGATCCTGGCCACGGGGCTGATGTCCTCCTTTCTGTTCGCGTTCGCCACCTCGTTCGACGAGCTGACGATCTCGCTGTTCGCCTCCGGCGGCATGAACGCCACGCTGCCCAAGCAGTTCTGGGACCAGGTCACGCTGCAAATCTCGCCGGTGATCGCTGCGGTCTCGACCTGCCTGTTCGCCTTCATCGCAGCGCTGATCTGGATCGCCGATCGGCTGCGCCGCAACAGCCTGCCCGCGGCGTAGCGCATGGCGCCCCTTCTACCCACCTCAGGAATCCTGCTCCATGAACGCATCCCGCCTGCGCGGCATCTTCCCCGCGATCCCGACCCCGGTGAACGCCGACGACAGCGTCAACGCCCCGGCCACCGAGGCCCTGATCGCCTACCTGATGCAGCGCGGCATCGACGGTTTGGTGCCGCTCGGCGGCACCGGGGAATACGGCGCGCTGCCGCGCCAGGAGCGGGTGAAGATGGTCCGCCTGTGCGCCCGGGCCGCGGGCGGCAGAATTCCGGTGATTCCCGGCGTCCTCGACCCGGGATTCCACGACGCGCTGCAGGCCGGCAAGGCCTTTGCCGACGCCGGCGCCGACGCGCTGATGCTGCTCACCCCGTACTACACCACCCCGACCCAGGCCGGAATCCGCGATTACTTCATGCGCTATGCCGACGCCGCGCCGGTGCCGATACTGATCTACGAGATCCCCTACCGCACGCGCATTGCGATCGCGCCGCAGGTGCTGCACGAACTGTCGCGCCATGAGCGGATCATCGGCATGAAGGCCTGCAACACCGACATGTACCATTTCCTCCAACTCAGCGCCGGCGTGTCGGAACACTTCGCGCTGCTCAGCGGCGAGGATTCGCTGCTGCCGCTGCACATGGCGGCCGGCGCCAGCGGCGGCATCGTCGTCACGGCAACGCTGCTGCCGCGCACCTGGCGCACGATCTACGCGCTCGCGGCCACGGGCCGGATCACCCAGGCCGTGGAACTGCACCGGCGCCTGATTCCCTTGTTGAACCTGGTTTTTGCCGAAACCAACCCGGGCCCGCTGAAGTCGGTGCTGGACCTGATCGGAGTCACCGCGCCGCGGGTGCTCGCCCCCCTGGTGGCCCCGGCTGCGCAACTCCAGGCGCAGCTGCGCAGCGAACTGCTGCGCTGCCTGGAGGTGGAAGCGGCTTGGGAGCCGGACTTGGCGCATGGATAATTTCGCCGCTCCCTGCGCGCGCGCATCCAAGGAACACCGTGGCCACAACAAAGTCATCCGCAAAAAAACCACACCCCGCCCCGTCCGACCCCAAGGAACGCTCCTCCCTGTTCGTAGGCTCTACCGAAAAGGCCTTTCAGGTGCTCGAGGCCTTCCACGGCCCGCACCGCCATATGTCGATGGCCGAGATAGCGCGCACCGCCGAACTCGACCGCAGCGCCACGCAGCGGCTGGTCTACACGCTGGAGAAGCTCGGCTACCTGCGGCGCATCCCGGACTCCCTGCTGTATGGCCTGAGCTCCAAGGTCTTGCGCCTGTCCTACCACTATTTGCGCTCGCACGACCTGATCGAGCGGGCCTCGCCCTATCTGCTGGACATCAGCCGCAGCCTCGGTGAAACGGTCAACCTGCACGAACTCGACGGGCATGAGGTGGTCTTCCTCGCGCGCTTTCCGGGGCAGCATCTGATGAACGTCGATTTCGCCGTGGGCCACCGGCTGCCTGCGGTCTTTACCGCGTCGGGCCGGGCCATCCTGTCGAGACTCGGCGACGCGCAGCGGCGTGCCGTGATTGCCGCCACGCCGCTGCAAGCCGCCACGGCGCACACCGAAACCGACCCGCAAGCGCTTCTCGCCCGCATCGAGGAGGCGGCGCACGGGGGCTACGCGCTGACGATGAACCAGACCATGGTCGGCGATATCGCGGTAGCGGTCGCGATCACCGATGAACAGGGCCTGCCGGTGGGGGCCATCAATGTGTCGGTCCCGACCACGCGCTGGACGGTGGAGAAGGCGCGCGACCAGCTGGTGGCGCATGTCCAACTCGCTGCGACCTCGATCTCGAAATCCAGATGACCTGCGCCACCAGGCGCAGCGGCGTGGCGCAGCAGCCGGTTGGGCCTGGCTGGGCCCGCGCAGCGCGCAGGGGCTGCTGTACGATTGCCCGCTCCCCCAGCCTGCCCCGGAAGTTGCGCCGATGGAAAGCCCTGCCCTGTTGCCCGACACCTTGTCCGCCCCCTGCCCGCAGGCCGGCGGCGGCCTGTGGTGGGTCATCTGCCTGTGCCCGGACTGGTGCAGCAGCTGCCGCAGCTACCGCCCCTTGTTTGACGCGCTGGCGCGCGCGCATCCCGGCGTGCGCTTTGAATGGGTGGACATCGAGGACGAGGCCGAGCTCATCGGCGACCTGGACCCGCAGACCTTTCCCACGCTGCTCATCGGCCAGGGGACGAACGCCCTATTTCTCGGCCCCCTGACGCCGCAGGCGCCGGTGCTGGCGCGGCTGCTCAGCAGCCTGCAATCCGGCGCGCAGGACGCTGCGCACGCGCAGGCGCAGGACCTGTTCCAGCGTGTGCGCGCAGCGCGCACGCCGTCCACCTCCTGAACGGCCGCGGGCTTGCCCGCGGCCAATCCATCAAAAGTAGCGCCTTCCCGCGACCCACAGGGCAAGGCGCATGAGGCCGAAGGCGATGCGGTCGAGCACGCGCTGGCGCAGGGGACGGCCGGCGTAGCGCGCCGGGTCCATGCGCCGGCCCGCGTGCTGCATGGCATGCACCAGGCGCTCGCGCAGTTCCCTGGCAAAGGCCACGTCCTGCACCACCACGTTGGCTTCGCGCGCCAGCAGCAGGCTCAGGGGGTCGAGGTTGGACGAACCCACGGTGGCCCAGGGACGCTCGCCGAGCGCGTCGATCACGGCCACCTTGGCGTGCAGAAAGCTTGGTGCGTACTCGTGGATCTCCACCCCCGCGTCGAGCAGCGCGCCGTACACGGGCCGGGTCGCATGGTATTGCATGAAATATTCATACCGCCCCTGCAGCAGCAGGCGCACGCGCACCCCCCTGCGCGCGGCCATCACCAGGGCCTGGCGCAGTTTGCCGCCGGGCAGGAAGTAGGCGCTGGCAATGATGATTTCGCGCTGCGCGGCGCCGATCGCGCGGCGGTAGGCCTGCTCGATGCGGCTGCGGTGGCGCACATTGTCACGCAGCACCAGCGCGAGCCGCATGGACGTCCCCGCTGCAGCCACCGCATGCCGGGCGCCCACGGCGCGCAGCGCCTGCAAGGCCTGCGGCAGATGGTGCCGGCGCGCGGAGCGCAGGATCTGCATGCGCCACCACAGCTGCTCCATGGCGTCGCTGGCCAGGGCCACCAGGCTGCCGCTGGCCTGCACCGCAAAGTCCAGGCGCGGCGCGTCGAGCGGGCCATGGTTCGGGTCGTGGAAATCATCGAGCACATTGATTCCGCCGCAAAACAGCAGGCGGCGATCGACCACGCAGAGCTTGCGGTGCAGCCGCCGCCACTGGTGCGGCAGCAGCAGCCCCAAGGGGCCGAGCGGGGAATACACGCAGTACTGCACCCCGGCGGCGCGCAGGCGGGCGATCCAGGCGGGCTGCAGGGCACCGGTGCCCACGCCGTCGACGACGAGCCGGGTGCACACGCCGCGCGCGGCGGCGCGTATCAGCGCCTCGGCCACGGTCGCGCCCGAGCCGGTGCAGTCGAAGATATAGGTTTCAAACTGGATCTCCGAGCGCGCGCCGTCCATGGCCTCGATCAGGGCGGGGAAAAGCTCCTCGGCCCCTTGCAGCAGATGCACCCGGTGCCCGTCGGTGAAGCCATTTGCGCGCGCCAGCAGGGGGGGCGTTTTCTTCACGGCGTCAGAACCGGAATTCAGCGATCAAGGGCAGGTGGTCGGACATGCGCCACCAGACGCGGCCGCAGGGCACGTGCAGCGACAACGGCGTGAGCCCGCGCGCGTACACATGGTCCAGTCGGGCCAGCGGCAGCCGCGCCGGGTAGGTGAAGGCCTGCGGGGCGTCGCACTCGAAGAGCGCAAAGCCGGCCAGCATGCGCCGGATCTGCCGCCCCCAGTCGTTGAAATCCCCGGCCACCACCAGGGGCGCGGTGGGCGGCACCTCGCGCTCGATAAAGCCCTGCAAGCGCTCGATCTGGCGCATGCGGCTCGCCGGGACCAACCCCAGGTGCAGCACGATCACGTGCAGCCGGTGGCCGTGGGCGTCGAGCTGCACGTGCAGCAGGCCGCGCTGCTCGAAGCGGTGGTCCGACATGTCCTCATGCTGGTGCCCGAGAACCGGCCAGCGCGACAGCAGGGCGTTGCCGTGCTCGCCATGCCGGGTCACGGCGTTGGTGCGGTACACGGCCTCGTAGCCCTGCGGCGCGAGGAACTCGGCCTGCGGCAGCTGCGGCCAGTGCCGGAAGTAGCGCGCCTCGCGCCGGTGGAGCTTGCGCACCTCCTGCAGGCAGACGATGTCGGCGTCGAGCTGCTCGACCGCCAAACCCAGGTTGTGGATCTCCAGCCGGCGCACCGGGCCGATGCCCTGCACCCCCTTGTGGATGTTGTAGGTCGCGACCCGCAAAACGCCGTCTTGTTCCATGCGCCGATTGTGTCGCAAGCCGCGCCACGTTCCTGCATCCACTGCGCGTTGGTTGGCTCATCAGCAACCATGGAGGCCTGTCCATGAACACATTGACCGTCACCACGCGGGGCCAAGTGACGTTTCGCAAAGAGGTGTTGCAACACCTCGGGGTCCACCCGGGTGAAAAGATCGAACTGCATTTTCTGCCCGATGGCCGGGCGGAACGGAGGGCTCCGCAGCCCAAGGGGGCGTTCAGCGCGCTTCGGGGCTTGCTGCAGAGCAAGACGAACGGCACCCGGCTGGGCATTGAGGAGATCAACACGGCGATAGCCGAAGCCGGTTCGGCAGCGGGAGCCGGCGACGCATGAAAGTCACCGCAGATACGAATGTTCTGCTGTGTGCCATTGTTGCCGATGATGCGGCGCAAATGACACGATCCATCGAATTGGAACTGGCGTCCCGCCGCCTGCTGCCCGTCGAGGCCCCGCCGCTGCGCACGCCGCTCGCCTACCGCCTGGTCTGTCGCCCGCAGACGCTGGCCGATCCCGCCGCCCGCGCGTTTTGCGACTGGCTGCTGATGCAATAGGCCATGCACGGCGTCCCGCGCCGGGCCTGCGCAGCCTTGGCAAGCAGCGATCACCCCCGGCTCATCTCCCGGGGGCGATAGCCATGAGGAAATAAAAATGCCGGAAAAACATCCCATTGGGTGGGCAGATCGTGCGCAAATTGGTCACCCATGCAACCGACGCATCGCCTGACTGCCCACAACGCAGCCCCCGCCTCGGCCCGCAGCACAGCAGACCGCCCGGCGCAATCCATCCGCAGCGCGCGCGGTGGTCTGCGGCATCGGGCCCACCGGGCATGTCCCGGGCAGCACGCCGATTGGAAGCACCCGTCCACGCCACATGTTGGCGAAGCAAGAAGCACAACGGATGAACGCATAAAAATTAAACAAATATTGGAACGTTCAGGAGAAACGCAAGTTACACTTCTGGCGGTTTAAAGCGTCATTAATTGTTGTGCCGACAGACCCATATCTTCTTGCACAGGCATTGCTCCCGACGCAGCGAAGCAGGCTCTGCCCGGACCGCCGAGGGGGACGGCGCCAGCCGCATCGTCCCGCCCTCTGGCGTTGGATTCAACGCAATCGCCGTCAGCGCCCCGGCGCGCAACGGCGCCGTTCAGGATCAGCGGCCGGCGCGTCGCCGCCACGGGAGGGCCGCCCCCCTGGCGCCCAAGCACGCCGGGGCCAGAAGATGTACCGAGCCGGTGAGGACCTGAGCGCCAGCAGCATCCTGCGCCGCTGGCCCCGGCGACACCCGGGTCCCCTCGCCCGCGGGCGCCGGCAGCCTGCTGCGCAAGCGCGCACGCCAAGACCAAGGACCAAGGCCTCGCGCCCCCGGGCAGGGCCGCCGCCCTGGTGCCGCGCCGCACCGGGGCCAGCGGCGAGACGCCCGGGCACCTGGCGCGCGCGCCGCATCGCCCCCGCCTGAGCCAACGCAAACCAAGGGACCTGTGCACAAGGCACAGAAGCCCGAACCCCCGTCCATCCCCATACAAAGGCACGCCATGACTCACTGGTATTACGATCAAAACCCAAACAAGCTAGTCGACATCACTATTGCAGACAGCACCCTCACAGCCGACGAAACCACCACCGTCACCCTCTACTTCGATCGATATGTGCAGGGCAGCCGCCCAGGGTGGTTTGGCGCGGTGCGTATCGTCCCCATAGGGGTCCTGGAGGTGCCCGCCGGGACGCAGCTCTCCGGCCCGTGGTCACTGAATATGAACCGTGCTTGGGCGTTCACACTGACCCCGCCTGCCGACACTGCCCAGACCCGCCAGATCCTCCGCCTGAAGAGCCTCGACGGCGTGACGGACGGGCTCCGTAAGACCGTAGCCGCCGCTGACTTTCGCATCGAATACACCGTCAACACCCAGCGGCCCACACTGGCTGGCGCCACGGTCGATAGGTTCCAACTGGTACTCAGCTATACCGATGCCGGCAGCCTGGACGCGACCAACAAGGCGGGCGTCGATGCTTTTACGGTGCATGGCGCGGGTGGTTCGACCATCGCCGTCAGCAGCGTGCACGTGGATGCCACGGCCAAAACCGTGACGCTGTTCCTGGCGCGTGCCGTGAGAAACGGTGAGCTCGTGTCCGTCAGCTACACCGATCCCACAAGCGGCAACGACAGCAAGGCGATACAGAACGCCGTCGGCAATGACGCAGCGAGCTTCAGCAACCAAGCGGTAGTCAACAACACGCCAACAGACTCCTCGCGGCCCAGGTTGTCCGTGACCGGCCACACCATCGACGACGACCGGCTCGGCATAGGCCAGACCGCCTACGTCACCATCAAATTCAGCGAGCCCGTGAAGGGCTTTGACGCCTCCGACGTAGTCCTGGCCCCCGGCAGCGGCAGCGTGGGCCAAGTGTCCGCCGCCTGGCAGCCCGGGACCGACGGCAGCAGCGACACCTGGGAGGTGGCGATCGAGGCGCCCGGCGCCTCATCGACGAACAACCCGATCAGCGTGAACCTCGCGGGCGTCAGCACCCGCGATGGCAGCGCCACGGGCCGGGGCACCATGGCCACGGGCCTGCACTACAGCGTAGACACCACCCGGCCCACGCTGCTCGGCACGCGCATCAGCTACGGCGCGGGCGAGACCGACACCATTCTCAAGCGCGGCGAAACCGCGCTGGTGAGCTTCACCTTCTCCGAACCGGTGACCGACTTTGGCCTGAACGACGTGATGTTGGTCAATGGCCTGCGCGATGGCGTGCTGTCGTACTTCACGTCCACTGGCGACGGCAGCGTCTGGACCGCGACCCTGAGCGCGCCGAGTCCCGGCGTCACCTCGTCGAACAACACCTTTCGCGTGATCATGCGCGGCGTGAACGACCGGGCGGGCAACGCGGGCGAGGGGGTGGTTGCCACCGGCGTCAGCTACGACCTCGACACCATCGTCGGGCGCCCCAGCCTGCGCATCACGCTGGCGGACACCGAGCTCAGGGTCGGCGAGAGCACCACCGTCACCTTCCGCTTCAACGAGGCCGTCACCGGCTTTGACGCCAACGCCGTCGTGCTCACGAACGCGAGCGGCACGCTGAGCGATCTGGCCGCCGGCGCAGACGGCAAGACCTGGAGCGCCACCTTCACGCCCACGGCCAGCACCCAGGACGCGAGCAACGCCATCCGCGTGAACCTGGGCGGCGTGAGCAATGGCGCGGGCCTCACGGGCGCGGGCAGCGTCTCCAGCGCCAACTACACCGTGGACACTTGGTCCCCGGATACCGAGGCCCCGGTGCTGGGCGGCGCCATGGTCAACGGCAACCAGTTGGTGCTCAGCTACGCCGAAACCGGCCGCCTGGACGCAGCCGCGCTCGCAGGCAACGCAGGCTTTGCGGTGAGCAGCACCACGGGCACGGCCATCACGGTCAGCAGTGCCGTCGCAGACACGCTGGCCAAGACCGTCACGCTCACGCTAAGCCGCGCCGTGACCCCGGCTGAGACCGTGAAAGTCAGCTACACCAAACCCGAATCCGGCGCCGTGGTGCAGGACGCTGCGGGCAACGACGCAGTGAGCTTCAGCGAGCAGGCCGTGATGAACAACAGCCCGCCAGCAGAGGGAGGCCCCCGGCTCCCCACGCTCGCAGCGAGCAACCCGACCACGATCGACGACGACGATCCGAGCCTTGGCGCGCGCACCACCGCCACCATCCGTTTCGCCGAAGCCAGCGCGGCCGACGAGGCAGGCTCCCGGCTCCCCACGCTCGCAGCGACCAACCCGATCACGATCGATAACGACAATCTGAGCATTGGCGCGAGCACCACCGTCACCATCCGCTTCGCCGAAGCCATCGCGGCCGACAGCTTCAGCACCTCCGACCTGAGCGTGGGCGGTTACGCGAAGCTGTCCAGCCTGCACAGCAGCGACGGCGGCACCACCTGGACGGTCACGCTGACGGCTCCGACCGAGCGGGACATCTATGCGCACTTCCCCTCGAACATCGACAAGTACAACTCAACGGGCAACCAGATCCGCGTCAACCTCGCCGGCGTGAGCACCCCCGAAGGCAACGCCGGTGTGGGCCAGGCCGTCTCCACGGTGACCTACGACATCGACGCCATGGCGCCCAGTGTCATCATCACGCTGGGCGACGACGCCCTGACCGCGGGCGAAACCACCACCGTCATCTTCAGCTTCAACGAGCCCATCACCGGCTTTGACGCCGACGACCTCGACCTGACACAGGCCAACGGCACGCTGGGTCCGCTGACCGCCCTCGCAGGTGACAGGACCTGGACCGCCACCTTCACGCCCACAGCGAACGTCCACACGACCGGCAACAAAATCATCGTCAAATTGGACGGCGTGGCGGACTTCGCGGGCAACAGGCTGAGCGCCAACATCCTCAGCGGCAACTACAGCATCGACACCCGGCCCGGCAGCACGAACCAGACGTCCGACCTGAGCGCCGGCGTCACGCTGACCGATGGTCGCCTGATGACGGGAGAAAAGGCGAGCCTCATCATCGCCTTCAACAAACCCGTCAACAACTTCACGCTCGACGACGTGGACGGGACCCGGGCCAACGGCACGCTCAGCGACCTCACACGCAGCGCCGACGGCAGAACCTGGACGGCCACCTTCACGCCCACGGCGGGCGTCATCGACGAGACCAACACCATCCGCGTGAACCTCGCGGGCGTGAGCGACGCCGCAGGCACGGCCGCAACCGGCAGCGCCACCAGCGGCAACTTCATCGTGAGCACCGCGCTGCCTGCCGCCACGATCACGCTGACCGACACCGCGTTCACCACGGGCGAAACGGCGACCGTTACCTTCACCTTCAACCAACCGGTCCTCGGCTTCACGCTGGATGACGTCGATCTGACGCAGGCCAACGGCACATTGAGCGCACCCGCATACACACCCGGAACCGACAGCAAAACCTGGACCGCCACCTTCACACCGAATACCAACGTCAACGCCGCGAGCAACACCATCCGCGTCAACCTGACCGGCGTCGCCAACATGGCCGGCCGCTCCGGTACCGACGCCGCCATCAGCGAGAACTACACCGTGGACACCCGGCCGCCGGACACCACGGCCCCGGTGTTCAGCAGCGCCGCGGTCACCGGCAACCAACTGGTGATCAGCTACACCGAAACCAACACCCTGGACGCGGCCGCACTCGCGGGCAACGCAGGCTATGTGGTGCGCAGCACCACGAACACGGGCCTGAATTGGATCTATTCCGTGAGCAGCGCCGTGGTGCATGCGACGAACAAGACCGTCACGCTCACACTGAGCCGCGCCGTGACCCCGACTGAGACGGTCAACGTCAGCTACACCAAACCCGCGACCGGCGCCGTGGTGCAGGACGCTACCGGCAACGACGCAGCAAACTTCAGCAACCTGGAGGTGACGAACATCCCCCCCGCGCCAGCGGACACTACGCCCCCGGTGCTGAGCAGCGCCGTGGTCAACGGCAACCAGCTGGTGCTCACGTATGTCGAAGCCACCGGCCTGGACGGGGCCGCGCTCGTGGGCAACGCAGGCTTTACGGTCCACAGCGCCGCAGGCAGGGCCATGACCGTCACCGGCGCCGTGGTGAACAGGGTGGACAAGAGCGTCACGCTGATGCTCAGCCGCACCGTGGTCCGTGGTGAGACGGTAAGCGCCAGCTACGTCAAGCCCGGAGCCGGCAACGTGGTGCAGGACGCCGCCGGCAACGACGCGGTGAACTTCAGCAACTGGGCTGTGACGAACAACACGCCAGAGGCAGCAGCAGACACCACGCCCCCGGTGTTCAGCAGCGCCACGGTCCGCAGCAACCAACTGGTGATCGACTACACCGAACAGAGCGACTTGGACGATGCTGCGCTGGCGCGCAACGCAGGCTTTTCGGTCAAGGGCTACAACAACAAGAGCTCGGTGATCTGGATCATCTCTATTGGCAGCGCCGTCGTGAACGCGACGGCCAAGACCGTGACACTGACACTCTTGGAGCGCATCGCCCACGACGACAGGGTAACCGTCAGCTACTTCAAGCCCTGGTCCGGCAATGGGGTGCAGGACGCGAAGGGCAACAAGGCGGCCAACTTCGAGGCGATGGCAGTGACGAACAACGCGCCAGCAGGAGCAGACACCACGGCCCCGGTGCTGGATAGCGCCACGGTCAACGGGAATCAGCTGCTGCTGACCTACACCGAAGCGGAGAACCTGAGCGGGTGGCCGCTCGCAGGCAACGCAGGCTTTACGGTCCGCAGCGCTGGTGGCACCGCCATCACCGTCACCGGCGCCGTGATGGACGCGACGCGCAACACCGTCACGCTGACGCTCAGCCGCGCCGTGGCCTACGGCGAGACGGTAAGCGTCAGCTACGTCAAGCCCGGAGTCAGCAACGTGGTGCAGGACGCTGCCGGCAACGACACGGCAGACTTCAGCAACCGGGCTGTGACGAACGTCATGCCAGCAGCAGACACCACGCCCCCGGTGTTCAGCGGCGCCGCGATCAACGGCGACCAACTGGTGCTCACGTACATGGAAGCCAACAGCCTGGACGCGGCAGCCCTGGCGGGCAACGCCGGCCATACGGTGAACACCGCCGCTGGCACAACGGCCATCACCGTGAGCCGCGCCGTGGTGAACGCCATGGCCAAGACCGTGACGCTGATACTGAGCCGCGCCGTGGCCAGTGCGGAGACGGTGCTCGTCAGCTACACCAAACCCGCGACCGGCGCCGTGGTGCAGGACGCGGCCGGCAACGACGCAGCAAACTTCCGCAACCTGGAGGTAACGAACACCCCCCCCACGCCAACGGACACTACGCCCCCGGTGCTGAACAGCGCCACGGTCAACGGCGACCAGCTGGTGCTCACGTACATCGAAGCCAGCAGCCTGGACGGGGCCGCGCTCGCGGGCAACGCAGGCTTTACGGTCCGCAGCGCCGCAGGCAGGGCCATGACCGTCACCGGCGCCATGGTGAACGGGGCGGACAGGACCGTCACGCTGACGCTCAGCCGCACCGTGGTCCGTGGTGAGACGGTAAGCGTCAGCTACGTCAAGCCCGGAATCAGCAACGTGGTGCAGGACGCCGCCGGCAACGACGCGGTGAACTTCAGCCACTGGGCTGTGACGAACGACACGCCAGAAGCAGCAGCAGACACCACGCCCCCGGTGTTCAGCAGCGCCACGGTCCGCAGCAACCAACTGGTGATCCACTACACCGAACAGAGCGACTTGGACGATGCTGCGCTGGCGCGCAACGCAGGCTTTTCGGTAAAGGGCTACAACAACAAGAACTCGGTGGTCTGGATCATCTCCGTTGGCAGCGCCGTCGTGAACGCGACGGCCAAGACCGTGACGCTGACGCTCTTGGAGCGCATCGCCCAAGATGACAGGGTAAGCGTCAGCTACTTCAAGCCCTGGTCCGGCAATGTGGTGCAGGACGCGAAGGGCAACAAGGCGGCCAACTTCGAGGCGATGGCAGTGACCAACAACTCGCCAGCAGGAGCAGACACCACGGCCCCGGTGCTGGGTAGCGCCACGGTCAACGGGAATCAGCTGGTGCTGACCTACACCGAAGCGGAGAACCTGAGCGCGAGGCCGCTCGCAGGCAACGCAGGCTTTACGGTCAGCAGCGCTGGTGGCGCCGCCATCACCGTCACCGGCGCTGTGGTGGACGCGACGCGCAACACCGTCACGCTGACGCTCAGCCGCGCCGTGACCTCCAGCGAGACGGTGACCCTCAGCCACACCAGGGCGGGGGTCGAGGACGTTGCCGGCAACGACACGGCAGACTTCAGCAACCGGCCTGTGACGAACGTCACGCCAGCAGCAGACACCACGCCCCCGGTGTTCAGCCACGCCATGGCCAACGACGACCAGCTGGTGATCAGTTACACCGAACAGAACAGCTTGGCCTACGGAGCGCTGTCGGGCGACGGAGGCTTTGCGGTAGACCTCCTCAACAGCAGCGGCGTGGCAACGGAACGCTTGCACATCACGAGCGCCGTGGTGAACGCAATGGCCAAGACCGTGACGCTGACATTCGAAGACCGTACCGTGGGCCACGGTGAGTCGGTGAGCGTCAGCTACACCAAGCCCGAATCCGGCAATGTGGTGCAGGACGCGGCGGGCAACCACGCGGCCAACTTCGAGAAGATGGCCGCGACCAACTACACGCTCGCGCCAGCAGACACCACGCCCCCGGTAATCAGCAGCGCCGTGCTCAACGTCAACCAGCTGGTGCTCACGTACACGGAAGCCAACAGCCTGGACGCGGCAGCGCTCGCGGACAACGCCGGCTTTACGCTCAACACCGCTGCTGGCACAAGGGCCATCATCGTGAGCCGCGCCGTAGTGAACGCCACGGCCAAGACCGTGACGCTGACACTGAGCCGCACCGTGGCCAGTGCGGAGACGGTGACCGTCAGCTACACCAAGCCCGGGTCTGGCGCCGTGGTGCAGGACGTTGCCGGCAACGACGCAGCGAACTTCAGCAACCGGGCGATGAGCAACGACACGCCAGCGCCACCAGACACCACGCCCCCGCAGCTGATCATCACCGGCGACCATCGCCCCAAGGTCACTGGCGACCAACTGGTACTCAGCTTTAGCGACACGGGCAACCTGGATGCGGACCCGGACCACAAGCCGGCGAGCGGAGCCTTTACGGTGCTGGTCAACGGCGTCGCAAACGCCGTCACCCACGTCAGCGTCGAGGCCCAGGCCAAGACCGTCACGCTCACGCTGAGCACCGCGATCAGCCACGGCCAGTCGGTCACCGTCGCCTACGCCGACCCAACGACCGGCAACGACGCCAACGCAATCCAGGACGCTGCCGGCAACGACGCGGCCAGCTTTGCTGCTACCGAGGTGGCCAACAACACGCCAGCGCCAGCAGACACCACGCCCCCGCAGCTGATCATCACCGGCGACCATCGCCCCAAGGTCACTGGCGACCAACTGGTGCTCCGCTTTAGCGACACGGGCAACCTGGACGCGGACCGGGCCCACACACCGGCGAGCGGAGCCTTTACGGTGCTCGTCAACGGCGTCGCCAACACCGTCACCCACGTCAGCGTCGAGCCCCAAGCCAAGACCGTCACGCTCACGCTGAGCACGGCGATCAGCCACGGCCAGTCGGTCACCGTCGCCTACGCCGACCCAACGACCGGCAACGACGCCAACGCCATACAGGACGCTGCCGGCAACGACGCGGCCAGCTTTGCTGCTACCGAGGTGAGCAACAACACGCCAGACACCACGCCCCCGCAGCTGATCATCACCGGCGACACGACGCGCCCCAAGGTCAGCGGCGACCAACTGGTGCTCAGCTTTAGCGACACGGGCAACCTGGACGCGGACCGGGCCCACACACCGGCGAGCGGAGCCTTTACGGTGCTGGTCAACGGCGTCGCCAACGCCGTCACCCACGTCACCGTCGAGCCCCAAGCCAAGACCGTCACGCTCACGCTGAGCACGGCGGTCAACCACGGCCAGTCGGTCACCGTCGCCTACGCCGACCCAACGACCGGCAACGACGCCAACGCAATCCAGGACGCTGCCGGCAACGACGCGGCCAGCTTTGCTGCTACCGCGGTGAGCAACAACACGCCAGACACCACGCCCCCGCAGCTGATCACCACCGGCGACACGACGCGCCCCCAGGTCAACGGCGACCAACTGGTGCTCAGCTTTAGCGACACGGGCAACCTGGACGCGGACGCGAGCCACACACCGGCGAGCGGAGCCTTTACGGTGCTGGTCAACGGCGTCGCCAACGCCGTCACCCACGTCAGCGTCGAGGCCCAAGCCAAGACCGTCACGCTCACGCTGAGCACGGCGGTCAGCCACGGCCAGTCGGTCACCGTCGCCTACGCCGACCCAACGACCGGCAACGACGCCAACGCAATCCAGGACGCCGCCGGCAACGACGCGGCCAGCTTTGCGGCCACCGCGGTGAGCAACAACACGCCAGACACCACGCCCCCGCAGCTGATCACCACCGGCGACACGACGCGCCCCCAGGTCAACGGCGACCAACTGGTGCTCAGCTTTAGCGACACGGGCAACCTGGACGCGGACGCGAGCCACACACCGGCGAGCGGAGCCTTTACGGTGCTGGTCAACGGCGTCGCCAACGCCGTCACCCACGTCAGCGTCGAGGCCCAAGCCAAGACCGTCACGCTCACGCTGAGCACGGCGGTCAGCCACGGCCAGTCGGTCACCGTCGCCTACGCCGACCCAACGACCGGCAACGACGCCAACGCAATCCAGGACGCCGCCGGCAACGACGCGGCCAGCTTTGCTGCTACCGCGGTGAGCAACAACACGCCAGACACCACGCCCCCGCAGCTGATCATCACCGGCGACACGACGCGCCCCCAGGTCAACGGCGACCAACTGGTGCTCAGCTTTAGCGACACGGGCAACCTGGACGCGGACGCGAGCCACACACCGGCGAGCGGAGCCTTTACGGTGCTGGTCAACGGCGTCGCCAACGCCGTCACCCACGTCAGCGTCGAGGCCCAAGCCAAGACCGTCACGCTCACGCTGAGCACGGCGGTCAGCCACGGCCAGTCGGTCACCGTCGCCTACGCCGACCCAACGACCGGCAACGACGCCAACGCAATCCAGGACGCCGCCGGCAACGACGCGGCCAGCTTTGCGGCCACCGCGGTGAGCAACAACACGCCAGACACCACGCCCCCGCAGCTGATCACCACCGGCGACACGACGCGCCCCCAGGTCAACGGCGACCAACTGGTGCTCAGCTTTAGCGACACGGGCAACCTGGACGCGGACGCGAGCCACACACCGGCGAGCGGAGCCTTTACGGTGCTGGTCAACGGCGTCGCCAACGCCGTCACCCACGTCACCGTCGAGGCCCAAGCCAAGACCGTCACGCTCACGCTGAGCACGGCGGTCAGCCACGGCCAGTCGGTCACCGTCGCCTACGCCGACCCAACGACCGGCAACGACGCCAACGCAATCCAGGACGCTGCCGGTAACGACGCGGCCAGCTTTGCTGCTACCGAGGTGGCCAACAACACGCCAGCGCCAGCAGACACCACGCCCCCGCAGCTGATCACCAGCGGCGACACGACGCGCCCCAAGGTCAACGGAGACCAACTGGTGCTCAGCTTCGACGACACCAGCAACCTGGACGCAAACCCGGACCACAAGCCGGCCAATGGGGCCTTTACGGTGCTTGTCAACGGCGTCGCCAACGCCGTCACCCACGTCACCGTCGAGCCCCAAGCCAAAACCGTCACGCTCACGCTGAGCACGGCGGTCAGCCACGGCCAGTCGGTCACCGTCGCCTACGCCGACCCAACGACCGGCAACGACGCCAACGCAATCCAGGACGCTGCCGGCAACGACGCGGCCAGCTTTGCGGCCACCGCGGTGAGCAACAACACGCCAGACACCACGCCCCCGCAGCTGATCACCACCGGCGACACGACGCGCCCCCAGGTCAACGGCGACCAACTGGTGCTCAGCTTCGACGACACCAGCAACCTGGACGCAAACCTGGACCACACACCGGCGAGCGGAGCCTTTACGGTGCTGGTCAACGGCGTCGCAAACGCCGTCACCCACGTCAGCGTCGAGGCCCAAGCCAAGACCGTCACGCTCACGCTGAGCACGGCGATCAGCCACGGCCAGTCGGTCACCGTCGCCTACGCCGACCCCACGACCGACAACGACACCAACGCCATACAGGACACCGCAGGCAACGACGCGGCCAGCTTTGCGGCCACCGCGGTGAGCAACAACACGCCAGACACCACGCCCCCGCAGCTGATCATCACCGGCGACACGACGCGCCCCCAGGTCAACGGCGACCAACTGGTGCTCAGCTTTAGCGACACGGGCAACCTGGACGCGGACGCGAGCCACACACCGGCGAGCGGAGCCTTTACGGTGCTGGTCAACGGCGTCGCAAACGCCGTCACCCACGTCACCGTCGAGCCCCAAGCCAAAACCGTCACGCTCACGCTGAGCACGGCGATCAGCCATGGCCAGTCGGTCACCGTCGCCTACGCCGACCCAACGACCGGCAACGACACCAACGCCATACAGGACGCTGCCGGCAACGACGCGGCCAGCTTTGCGGTCACCGCGGTGAGCAACAACACGCCAGCGCCAGCAGACACCACGCCCCCGGAGTTCCACAGCGCCACGGTCAACGGCGACCAGCTGGTGCTCACGTACACGGAAGCCAACACCCTGGACGCGGCAGCGCTCGCGGGCAACGCAGGCTTTACGGTCAGCACCGCCGCAGGCACGGCGGCCATCACCGTGAGCAGCGCCGTGGTGAACGCCACGGCCAAGACCGTCACGCTGACGCTGAGCCGCGCCGTGGCCCGCACGGAGACGCTGACCGTCAGCTACACCAAGCCCGAATCCGGCGCCGTGGTGCAGGACGCTGCGGGCAACGATGCAGCGAACTTCAGCGACCGGGCGGTGACCCACAGCACGTCGGCGCCACCGGACACCCAGCCCCCCACGCTGGCGGCGACCGACCCGATCACGATCGGCGACGACAAACTGCACCTGGGCGAAAGCACCACCGTCACCATCCGCTTCTCCGAAGACATTGACGCCAACAGCTTCAGCATCGACGACCTGAACGTGGGCGCAGGCGCGCAGCTGACCAACCTGCGCAGCACCGGCGGCGGCACCACCACCTGGGAGGTCACGCTGACGGCCCCGGGCGTGGACCTCACCCCCGTCAGCAGTTCGACGGGCAACAAGATTCGCGTGAACCTGGCCCAAATCACCGACCTTGCGGGCAACGCAGGGGTGGGCACAGCCGTCTCCACGGTCAGCTACGACATCGACGCCGTCCCCCCCCGCATGAGCATCACGCTGGCCGACGACAGCCTGACGAGTGGCGAAACCACGGTGGTCAGCTTCAGCTTCACGGAGGCAGTCCGCGGCTTTGATGCAAGCAAGATAGACCTCTCGAACGCGAACGGCACACTGGGACCTCTGACGGCCAGCGCAGAAGGAAAAACCTGGACCGCGACCTTCACGCCCACGGAGAACGTGAACGACGTGCGCAGCAACACCATCCGCGTGAACATGAGCGGCGTGCGGGATCTGGCGGGCAATGGCGCGACGACGAGCCCGGTCACCAGCGCCCACTACACCGTGAACACCCGGTCCTCCGACGGCGTCGCCGTGCCGACCGCCACGATCACGCTGGCCGACACCAGGCTCAGGGCAGGGGAAACGACGACCGTCACCTTCCGCTTCAGCGAGACCGTCAGCGGGTTCAGTTCCGAGGACATCGTTCTGACGGACGCCAACGGCACGCTGGGCGAACTCAGCGCAGGGGCCGATGGAAGAACCTGGACCGCCACGTTCACGCCCACGGCCGCCGTGGAGGACGCCGGCAACAGCATCGGCGTGAACATGACCGGGGTCAGGGGCGCAGCAACCGGAAGGGCCGGGGTGGGCATCACCCACAGCGCCAACTACAGCATCGACACCAAGCCCCCCACGCTGGCGGCGACCCAGCCGATCACGCTCCGGGACGACCAACTGCACCTGGGCGAAAGCACCAGCGTCACGATCCGCTTCTCCGAAGACATCGACCCCGACAGCTTCAGCACCGCCGACCTGAGCGTGGAGGGAGGCGCGACGCTGTCCAACCTGCGCAGCACCGGCGACGGCACCACCCTCTGGGAGGTCACGCTGACGGCCCCGGAGTCCCCCTCCGCCAGCAGTACGACGGGCAACAAGATAAGAGTGAACCTGGCCCAAATCACCGACCGCGCGGGCAACGCCGGGGTGGGCACGGCGGACTCCACGGTCCGCTACGACATCGACACCGAGCGCCCCCATGTGAGCATCACGCTGGCCGACAGCAGCCTGACGAGTGGCGAAACCACGACCGTCAGCTTTAGCTTCAACGAGGCAGTCAGCGGCTTCGATGCGAGCCGGATAGACCTCTCGAACGCGAACGGCACACTGGGCCCCCTGACGGCCAGCGCAGACGGAAAAACCTGGACCGCGACCTTCACGCCCAGGGCCAACGTAGACGACGCGAGCAACACCATCGGCGTGAACATGAGCGGTGTGCGGGACCAGGCGGGCAATAGCACGACCGGCACGATCACCAGCGCCAACTACACCGTGGACACCCGGCCGGACACCACGGCCCCGGCGCTGATCACCACCGGCGACTCGCGTCCCCAGGTCACTGGCAACCAACTGGTACTCAGCTTTAGCGACACGGGCACCCTGGACGCGAGCCGCAAGCCGGAGAGCGGAGCCTTTACGGTGCTTGTCAACGGCGTCGCGAACGCCGTCACCAACGTCAGCGTCGAGGCCCAAGCCAAAACCGTCACGCTCACGCTGAGCACGGCGGTCACCTCCGACCAGACGGTCACCGTCGCCTACGCCGACCCCACGACCGGCAACGACGCCAACGCCATACAGGACACCGCCGGCAACGACGCGGCCAGCTTTGCGGCTACCGCGGTGACCAACAACACGCCAGCGCCCGCCGCACCTCCACCTGTCGGACCTGTACCCGCCCCACCCCCTCCATCCGGTGGATCCTCTGGCGGCTCCTCCGCGCCTGCACCAGGCCCCTACAGGGAACCGGATACGGACGGCGACAGTGTGCCCGACGCCCAGGAAAACCAGGCCATCGGCCCCACCGGTGCCGCACTCGGCGACGACAACGGAGACAGCGTCCAGGACAGGACACAGGCCGCAGTCGCCTCATACAGCGCCACGACAAGCAGCAGTTCCAGCACCTCGGTCACCTTGGTGGCCGATAGCCAGGAAGGCAAGGTCAACGCCGACAGCACCGTCCGCATCACCAGCCTGGTGCAAAAGGCGACCCCGACCCCGATGCCCCAGGCGCTGGAGACACCGATCGCGCTGACGAGCTTCAAGGCCACGCTGGATGCCACCGGCAGCAGCGAGACCTTCAGCCTGTACGTGGACCCGAAGATCGGCGCCAACGGCTACTGGGCGCAGGACAGCACCGGCATCTGGGTGAACCTGGCGAGCAGCCCTTACGGCGGCAAGATGGCAAGCGATGGCGGGCGGCTGCGGCTGGACTTCGCGATCCAGGATGGCGGGCCGTTCGACGCCGATGGCCAGGCCAACGGTGCCGTCACCGCCTCCGGCGCCGCAGCGCAGATGCCGCTGTCCATCACCGGGCAGGCGTCCGATGTGCCGCGGGAAGGGTTCTGGTTCTGAGCGGCCAGTTCCCTCAGGAAGGCTCATGGGACCTTCCTGGCATGGGGGGTGGAGGCTGCCCGGACGGGCGTTGACCGGGCCGCAGCACCAGCCACAGCGCGATGGCGATCAGTCCGCCCCCATCGCGTGCGCTGGTGGGGCATCGGCAGGCGCGGCGCTCAGGCCCGCGCCGTGAACCGGGGCAGGAGCAGGCAGGCCTCGGCGTTCGACGCCGAAAAGCAGCGCGCCGCCGCACGCTGCCAGGGCAGCCACTCGAAGGCGTCGTGCTCGCGCGGGCTGAGTTGCACGGGCGTTCCCGCGGGCACGCACAGACCGAAGACACGTTCGCGGTTGCACCACACGCCGGGCGCGTAGCGGTGCAACCACTCGGGCCAGATGGCGTAGACGTTTTCCAAAGCCCAGTCGCTCAGCACGCAGCCGGGCGCGCGCGTGTCGATTCCGGTTTCCTCGGCCACTTCGCGCCGGGCCGTGCGTGCCAAGGGCTCGCCTCTGTGCTCCCGGCTTCCGGTGACCGACTGCCAATGCTCCCGGCCACCCCCCGTGCGGCGGATCAGCAGGACATCGAGCGCCGGGGTGTGGACGAGTACCAGCACCGATTCCGGGATTTTCCAGGGCCGCTGCACGGCCTGCCCCGGTCAGGCTTTGGCCGCGTCGGGGTTGCGCAGGCGGATATGCAGCTCGCGCAGCTGCTTTTCATCGACCGGGCCGGGCGCCTGGGTCAGCAGGCATTGCGCGCGCTGGGTCTTGGGAAAGGCGATCACGTCGCGGATCGACTCGGCGCCGGTCATCAGGCTCACGATGCGGTCCAGACCAAAGGCCAGGCCGCCATGCGGCGGCGCGCCGTACTGCAGGGCGTCGAGCAGAAAGCCGAACTTGGAGCGGGCCTCCTCGGGCGTGATCCGCAGCGCGTCAAATACCTTCTGCTGCACGTCGGCGCGGTGGATGCGCACCGATCCGCCGCCCATTTCCCAGCCGTTGAGCACCATGTCGTAGGCCTTGGAGATGCATTTCTCGGGGGCCGTGGCCATCCAGTCCTCGTGGCCGTCCTTGGGCGCCGTGAAGGGGTGGTGCACCGCGGTGTAGCGCCGGGTCTCCTCGTCGAACTCGAACATCGGAAAGTCCACCACCCACAGCGGCGCCCAGCGGTCTTCAAACAGGCCATTGCCCTTGCCGAATGCGCTGTGGCCGATCTTGTTGCGCAGCGCGCCCAGGGCGTCGTTGACGACCTTTTCCCGGTCCGCGCCGAAGAAGATCAGGTCGCCGTCCCGGGCGCCGCTGCGCTCCAGGAGCGCGGCGAGCGCGGCGTCGTGCAGGTTTTTGACGATCGGCGACTGCAGGCCGTCACGCCCCCGGGCCCGTTCGTTGACCTTGATGTAGGCCAGGCCCTTGGCACCGTAGATCTTGACGAACTCGGTGTAGGCGTCGATCTCGCCGCGCGAGAGGCCGCCGGACTCGCGCGCACCGCCCGGCACGAGCAAGCCCGCGACGCGACCACCGGGCATGCTCGCGGCGCCCGCGAACACCTTGAAGTCAACGTCCCGCATCACGTCGGTGAGCTCGGTGAATGCGAGCTTCACGCGCAGGTCCGGCTTGTCCGATCCATAGTGGTGCATGGCGTCCTGGTAGCTCATGACCGGGAACTCGCCCAGGTCCACGCTCAGCGTGTTCTGGAACACCGTCTTGATCATTCCCTGGAACAGGTCGCGGATGTCCTGTTCGTCCAGGAACGAGGTTTCGATGTCGATCTGCGTGAACTCGGGCTGGCGATCGGCGCGCAGGTCCTCGTCGCGAAAGCACTTGGTGATCTGGTAGTAGCGGTCGAACCCGGCGACCATCAGCAGTTGCTTGAACAGCTGGGGCGACTGGGGCAGCGCAAAGAACTGGCCCGCGTGCACGCGGCTCGGAACCAGGTAGTCGCGCGCGCCCTCGGGCGTGCTCTTGGTGAGCATGGGGGTTTCGATGTCGATGAAGCCATGGGCGTCGAGGAAGCGGCGCACCTCCATCGCCACCCGGTAGCGCAGCATCAGGTTGCTTTGCATGCAGGGGCGACGCAGATCCAGCACGCGGTGCGTGAGGCGCGTGGTCTCCGAGAGATTTTCTTCGTCGATCTGGAACGGCGGCGTGACCGAGGGGTTGAGCACGTTCAGCTCATGGCACAGCACCTCGATCTGGCCGCTCTTGAGCCGGTCGTTCGTGGTGCCGTCGGGGCGCATGCGCACCTGGCCCCGGACCTGCACGCAGAATTCGTTGCGCACGCCCTCGGCGGTCCTGAACATCTGCGCCCGGTCGGGGTCGCAGACGACCTGCACCGGGCCTTCGCGGTCGCGCAGGTCGATGAAGATCACGCCGCCGTGGTCGCGGCGGCGGTTCACCCAGCCCGCCAGGGTAACGGTCTGGCCCAGCAGGGCCTCGGTCACGAGACCGCAATAGTGGGAACGCATGGCCATGGCAAAAACTTCCGGCGCCGCGGGGGCGCGTCAAAAGGGTTTCACAAAAGAGGGGTTCACTGCGTCCTGAAAGACGCTGGCACGTGGTCCGCCGGAGCGACCACGCCCATGGAAACGATGTACTTCAGGGCGGTGTCCACGCTCATGTCGAGCTCGACGCAATCGCTCCTGCGCAGCATCACGAAGTAACCCCCGGTGGGGTTCGGCGTGGTCGGAACGTAGACGCTGACGAAGCCGTCGTACAGATACGCCGCCACCTCGCCGCTGGGCGCACCCGTGACGAAGGCCAGGGTCCAGACGCCCTCGCGCGGCCACTGCACGAGAACGGCCTTGCGAAACGCATTCCCGCTTTCGGCAAACAGCGTGTCCGAGACCTGCTTGACGCTGGAGTAGATGGAGCGCACCACCGGAATGCGGTGCACCAGCGCGTCGCCCCATTGCACCAATTTGCGGCCTGCAAAGTTGCTCGCGACGGCGCCCACGATGAGCAGGATGAGCAGCGTGAGCACCACCCCGAAGCCCGGGATGTGAAAGCCCAGCAACTTGTCCGGCTGCCAGGCGTCGGGCAGGATCAGCAGGGTCTGGTCCAGCGTGCCGACGATCCAGTTGAGCACCCCGGCCGTGATGACGCCCGGCACGATCACCAGCAGGCCGGTCAGCAGCCATTTGCGCAGGGAGGCCATGCGCGGACACCCAAGTCAGGCCGACGTTGCCGGGGGTGCACTGCTGCCGGTGCCGCCGGCCGCGCCAGCGCTCGTGGCCGCTTTGGGCGCAGCGTCCGGGCTCGCGGGCGCTGCCGCGTCGGACTTCGCGCCCGACTTCGTATCCGTCTTCTCGTCCGATTTCCCGTCCGTCTTGGCCTGCGCCGTGCCGCCACCGCGGAAATCGGTCACGTACCAGCCAGAGCCCTTGAGCTGAAAGCCTGCCGCAGTGACCTGCTTGGCAAAGGCTGGCGCGCCGCAGGCCGGGCAGTCAGTCAATGGTGCATCGGAGATTTTTTGCAGCACCTCCTTGGCATGGCCGCAGGAGCCGCATTTGTAGGCGTAGATAGGCATGTCGGCGTCGTCGAGGGATTCGATCGGATGGGTGATGCAAAGCCCGCGATTATAGGCGGGCCGGCCTGTTCCCGGATTCCCGCCTGCCCGACCGCACCAGCCGGCACTCAGGCCGTGCTGCCCTCGTAGTGGGTGACCTGGCCCTTGTGGTCGTCTATCCATTGCGGCGCGAGCGAGCCCCCGAGCATTCCCGCGAGCGCGGCGAGCACGCCGGCGAGTTGCTGCGGAAAGGCCTCGGACAGCATCGGGCTGGCGACGAACAGCAGCCACACACCCAGCCCCATGGCCACCGCCAGCAGCGCGCCCTGGGTCGTTGCGCGCTTCCAGTACAGGCCAAAGACCAGCGGCACGAAAGCCCCCACGAGCGGCACCTGGTAGGCGCCGGACACCAGTTCATAGATCGACGTGCCCTGCATGGTGATGGCGTAGCTCAGCACGCAGCCGGTAAAGACCAGCACCGCGATGCGCATCGCCTTGAGCGTCTCCTGGTCGTTCATTCCGGGGCGCAGGTTGTGCAGGATGTTTTCCACGAAGGTCGTCGAAGGCGCGAGCAGCGTGGCCGAGGCCGTGGACATGATGGCCGAGAGCAGGGCGCCGAAAAACGCCACCTGCAGCAGCAGCGGCATGCGCTCCATGACCAGCATGGGCAGCACCTTCTGCGGGTCTTCCTTGAGCAGTTCCTGCACGGTTTCGGGCATGACCAGCACGGCCGCCGTGACCACGAACATGGGAATGAACGCGAACAGCAGGTACAGCAGGCCGCCGATGACCGGGCCCTTGCGCGCCGTGGCCGCGCTGTTCGAGGACATCACGCGCTGGAACACGTCCTGCTGCGGGATGGAGCCAAGCATCATGGTGATTCCGGCGGCGAAAAAGAAGGTCCATTCCCTGACCCCGCCCTCCGGGAAAAAGCGGAACTTGCCCTCGCGCGCAGCAAATTCCACCACCTTGCGCGCGCCGCCCGCCAGGTCGGCCGCGCACCAGGCAATGAGCAACAGGCCCACGCCGATGACGATCATCTGCACGAAATCGGTCATGGCCACGGACCACATGCCGCCGTACAGGGTGTAGATCAGAACCACCAGTATCCCGATGACCATGCCCAGTTGCACGGACACGGCGCCCTGCGTGAGCAGGTTGAAAACCAGGCCGAGTGCGGTGATCTGCGCCGCGACCCAGCCCAGGTAGCTGAAGATGATGATCGCCGAACAGGAGACCTCGATCACCCGCCCGTAGCGCTGGCGGTAGTAGTCCCCGAGCGTGATCAGGTTCTTCTGGTAGAGCTTGCTGGCAAAAAAGAGCCCCACCAGCACCAGACACATGGAGGCGCCAAACGGGTCTTCGACCACCGAGCCCAGGCCGCCGTCGACGAAGCGGGCCGAGACGCCGAGCACGGTCTCCGAGCCAAACCAGGTGGCGAAGGTAGTGGCGATCACCATGGCCAGCGGCAGGTGCCGCCCGGCTACCGCGTAGTCGGCCGTGTTGTGCACGCGCCGGGCGGCGTACAGGCCCACGGCCATCGAGGCCAGCAGATATAGAACGATGAAAGACAGCAACATGGCCGTGCTCCGAAACTCCAAGGGTGGTTGCAAGAAAAACAGGACGCGCGGCGGACGTTTCTCCCGTCCCTGCCGCGGCGCCTGCGGACCATGGGGCAGCAGCCCCGACGACGAAACCCGGAACAAAAATCACAGCCCATCATGCGAGCAACTTGCGTGCCTTCAGAAAACGCGCACCCGCATGAAGAACTGCATGCACAGCAGGCCGAGCACGAAACCCAGGCCGCCATAGATGATGCTTTGCAGCAGGCGGTTGGTGCGCTTTTGCGCGTCGAGCAGTTCGCGCAACACCAGTTGCTCCGGCGGGCGCTGGCGCAGCACGCCATGGACCAGGCGCGGCAACTCGGGCAGCAGCTTGGCGTAGCGCGGCGCCTCGGCGCGCAACTCGCGCCACAGGCGCTGCGGCCCCATCTGCTCGCGCATCCATTTTTCGAGGAAGGGCTTGGCGCTGTTCCACAGGTCCAGTTCCGGATCCAGCTCCCGGCCCAGGCCCTCGATGTTCAACAGGGTTTTTTGCAGCAGCACCAACTGGGGCTGGATTTCGACATGGAAGCGGCGCGAGGTCTGGAACAGGCGCATGAGCACCAGCCCCAGCGAGATTTCCTTGAGCGGCCGATCGAAGTACGGCTCGCACACGGCACGGATCGCCGACTCGAGGTCGTTCGCGCGGGTCTCGGGCGGCACCCAGCCGCTTTCGATGTGCAGTTCGGCGACGCGCTTGTAGTCGCGGCGGAAAAAGGCCACGAAATTCTGCGCAAGGTATTCCTTGTCCGACTCGGTGAGCGTGCCCACGATGCCGAAATCGAGCGAGATATAGCGCCCGAAGGTCTCCGGCTCGAGGCTGACCTGGATATTGCCCGGGTGCATGTCGGCGTGAAAGAAGCCGTCGCGAAACACCTGGGTGAAAAAGATCGTGACGCCGTCGCGCGCGAGCTTCGGGATGTCCACCCGCGCCTCGCGCAGGCGCTCGACCTGACTGATCGGCACACCGTTCATGCGCTGCATGACCATGACCTCGGGGCGGCAGAAGTCCCAGAAAATCTCGGGAACCAGCACCAGATCCAGGCCCTGCATGTTGCGCCGCAGCTGCGCGGCGTTGGCGGCTTCGCGCACCAGGTCGAGCTCGTCGTGCAGGTAGTTGTCGAACTCGGCGACCACCTCGCGCGGCTTCAGGCGCCGGCCGTCGGCAGACAGGCTCTCCACCCAGCCGGCCATCAGGCGCAGCAGACTCAGGTCCTTCTCTATCACCGGCAGCATGCCCGGGCGCAGCACCTTCACGGCCACCTCGCGCTCCACGCCCTGGCGGTCGCGCAGCGTGGCGAAATGCACCTGCGCAATCGAGGCGCTGGCCACCGGCGTGCGCTCGAACCGGGTGAAGACCTGCTCCAGCGGGCGGCGAAACGCGCGCTCGATGGTGGCCACGGCAATCTCCGGATCGAAGGGCGGGACGCGGTCCTGCAGGCGCGCCAGCTCGTCGGCGATGTCCGCGGGCAGCAGGTCACGCCGCGTGGAAAGCACCTGACCAAACTTGACGAAGATCGGCCCCAGGCACTCCAGCGCCTGGCGCAGGCGCTGGCCGCGCGGCGCGTCGAACCTGCGCCCCAGGGACAGGGGGCGCGCAAGCTGCCGCAGCCAGAGCCTGTGCGGCAGGCTGTCGAGCACCAAGCTGTCCAGACCAAAACGCAAAACCACCCACAGGATGGTCGCCCCGCGCAGAAACTGCTTCATGCGCCGGTCCGCTCGGCAGCGCCGGCCGACGGTTCCGGGGGCATGGTCACGCTGGAGGAAAACGTCCCGGGCACCTGCGCCCCGGCAAAGCGGCGCAGCGCCTGCGCCGCAGCGCGGGCGCAACGCGCCAGCACATGCGCCGGCGCGTCGCCGAGCACGCGCGCCAGGTCCTCCTCCAGATCCCAGCGCAGATGCTCGACCAGCCAGTTGATTTCCGCAGCCAGTTGCACGTCGCCCTCGATGCGGATCGCGGGCCTGGCGCCACGCAGCGCCCCGCGGGCCAGCACGAACGCAGAGCTCTCGATCAGTTCCAGCCGCAGATCCGGCACCGCGCCAGCGGGGGCCAAGTTGAACAACCCGGCCGGTGTGACGCGCAGCGCCAGCGACCAGGCGCGCCACTGCACGTGCGCCACGCGGCCCTTTTGCCGCACCAGGCGGTGCATGGCCTCGGCTTCCTGCATCAGCACATGGTTCAGGAGCAGCACGAGGCGCAACTGCGCCTCGTGCACCAGCCACTGCGGCGCCTGCGCGCCGGCGGCCGCACGCCCGACACGTTCGATGAGGCTGTGCAGAAAGGGGAAGGGGAACTGTGGTGTTGCCATGGCTCCCGATTATTCCCCGAACCGGGGCGCCCCCGGAACGAAAAACCGGGTCCTTGCACGGCAGGCGCCTGTGAATGGTCGCTCGGGGGACATGCCGGCCTGCGTTCGGGCTTCCCGCAACGACACCGGCGGCCCGCCTTGTGCGGCCCGAAAATCAGCAATCCCCCGCTGCTTGCCCCGCCTGAGGATCAGGGCCCGCCCGCCATGGGCCACCACGCCGCAGCATGGCAGCCCCCTGGGGCTGCAACGGGCGACGGCAGGAACCTACCCCGGTTTATCTGCTTGCGACACCCGGCACGGCTCGGGATTGGCCGCGTGAATTTGGTCGGCTTCCGGGTGGCAGTCCACCAAAAACTGCATCATTTCCGTTGCATCCTTGCCCAGATAGAAGCGCACCATCTTTTCATTGAACGCGTGGGCTTTGGCGGCCGGTACGCTGATGGCGTCGATGCCATGCGACATCAAAACGCCATTCATCATGAAGCGGGAAGAGCGCTTGTTGCCATCGAAGAAAAATTGCTGCAATGCACCGAACAGAAAAAAAGCAGCTCCTTTTTCAAATGCTTGGCAGGCTTCCAACGCGTTGATACCTTGCTGGAAAATCCGGTTCAGTTCCGGTGCTCCCGGTACTGTCGGCAAAGGTGTATGGCGCCCTTGCTCGCCAAGGCCAACGTCCGGGGTGTAGTTCGTCTCCCTGCCTTCACCACGGAACACGCCCCACTCCAAGGCTTCCCTGCGGACGACGATCCCGTTGATTTCTGCAAACAGTGGTTTGGACAGGGAGAACTTTCCATGCTTCACGATCGAGAGCAGATACTTTGAGCTTTCAGCGAGATTGAGCACTTGCTCTTGGTCAGTAATTCTTCGACCACCAATCGTTACCCCGTCGAGCAGGGTTTTCACCTCCGGGTATGTGAATGGATTTCCCTCAAGGACGCTGGCGTCCCAAACAAACTCTGGAAGCATCCGGTGGAAACGGAAACACACCCGGTCAACCGAGTGCATTGGAATAATGCTTGGGACAGCCGATCTGTCCCAGTGAAAGCCAAGTGAGTCGAATGGTTCCATTCTGGAATCCAGCAGTTTTTGTCCGCAGTATGGAGATGATTCACATTTTTGCGCCCATTCAATTCAGGCTTGGGAGCCGGCGCATGAGGCTGTGGATTATGACCTACGGCGAAGGGATGGGTCCAAGGAGCAGCGCCGCGCCAAGCCAGCGACCAGCATTTTTGGCTCGCCGCCCCTGCGCCCTCGGTCCTCCTGAGCAGCACGGCGCCATGGCTCACGCAACTTTACACCGCGGTCATGCAGAAAGTGATGAGAAGTTACCAAATGAAAAATATCCTGCCATACATTTCGGACTGCAGTGAACAATCAGATTGCTCGAGACCATGTTGGCGCAACGGAAGATCCCCTCGCGATCGGCGAACAACCCGGCTGACCCGGAACGCAGGTCCCACTGTGGTGCGCCTCCATGCCACAGGAAATCGTCTGTCCACAGGGTGGCTTGCCCGGTACCGGTCAGCCAAGCCCATGCCAAACCCCCGCCCCATGCCGCCAGGGACCCCCCACACAACGCCGCGCACCAACCCGCAAAGCAAGGGCCAAGCGCCGGCGCCAAAGCGGATCCATCAATCCATCAATTCATATCAATCCAGAAGGAAAAAACACCATGTCAACCTCAACCATCGACTTCACATCCAATTTGCCCGGGTCGCCCCGCATCACGATCGACAACAGCAGGCCAGCCGACGAACCCGCCATCATCAGCTTCACCTTCGATGAACCGGTGACAAGCGTCGAAGGCCTTACCCTGGGCGGTCCCGCCAGCGGCCCGACGATCAGTCACCTGAACAGCCCCGACGGCGGCCGGACCTGGCTCGGCATACTGCCGGACGCGAACGACACCGCTGCGTCCATGCTGATGCTGACCGGCGCTACCGTTGCCCCTGCGGCCAAGGCCGAGGAGCAGGTGCTGGCCGACGACCAGAGCAGCATCGACTCGAAGACCGAGGAAGACCACGACCTTTCGCTGGCCGACGACCAGAGCAGCGCCGGCTCGGAGAGCAAAGTGGCGCAGGACACGGACGACGACAAGGCGGACGAGGAGCAGGATGACTCCATGGTGCTCAAGAGCAGCACGGAGGCCACCGCTGCCCCTGCGGCCAAGGCCGAGGAGCAGGTGCTGGCCGACGACCAGAGCAGCACCGACTCGAAGGCCGAGGAGCAGGACACGGACGACTACAGCATGGTCTGGGACGACAGCTGGAACGGCGACAAGGGCTACGCCAATGTCGACGACAGGGACGGTAACTATTACAGCGACGATTACAGCAACTGGGATTACAACTGGGACGACGCCAGCGGCGCGGCGGACGTGCAGCCGTTGCTCATCGTCGGACGTCCGTCCGATGCGGATTCGTACTGGTTCTGACCCAGACTGACTTGGGCGGCGCGCTACCCGGAGAGAGATCGGGGAACTGGGCGGCGCGCCGCCCTGCTCTGGCTACTTATTCCTTGGCAGCAGGCTACCGGGCTTCTGCCTTGGTGTCGTTGAACCGGCCGTAGCCTTGCAGGCGCTGGTAGCGACGCTCGAGCAGGTCCCGGGGTTTGATGTCCGCGACCTGGCAAGCCCATGCCAAACCCCCGCCCCATGCCGCCAGGGTCCCCCCCGCGCAGCACCGCGCACCAACCCGCAAAGCAAGGGCCAAGCGCCGGCGCCAAAGCGGATCCATCCAATCCATCAATCCATATCAATCCAGAAGGAAAAAACACCATGTCAACCAAACTCGACCGCACATCCCAGATGCTGCAAATTGATGTCGGCGACCCCGCTCCCAAGGGCGGCAAGCCCGCCATGCTCCACAACAACGCCGTCTACGGGAAGGACTTCAGCGGCCTGACGGGCGCGAACGACAGCGCGGCTCCCAAGGTACCCACGCCGCCCCGCATCACGATCGACGACAGCAAGCTCGCAGCCGGCGAACCCGCTACCGTCACCATCACCTTCGATGAACCGGTGAAAAGCGTCGAAGGCTTTGCCGGGGGTCCCGACGGCACGTTCAGTGAGCTGAGCAGCGCCGACGGTGGTCGGACCTGGACCGGCACGCTGACGGGCGCGAACAACACCGCTGCCCCCATGCCACCCATGCCGTTCCGCATCACGATCGACGACAGCAAGCTCGCAGCCGGCAAACCCGCCACCGTCACCATCACCTTCGATGAACCGGTGAAAAACGTCGCAGGCTTTCCTGAGGGCCTCCTGAACAGTCCCGACGGCACGCTCAGTGACCTGAGCAGCGCCGACGGCGGACGGACCTGGACCGGCACGCTGACGGGCGCAAGCGACAGCGCTGCCCCCAAGGCGCCCACGCCGACCAGCATCTCGATCGACGACAGCCAGCTCGCAGCCGGCGGCCCCGCCACCGTCACCATCACCTTCGACGAACCGGTGGAAAGCGTCAAAGGCTTTGCCAAGGACCTCCTGAGCAGTCCCAACGGCGAGCTCAGCGACCTGAGCAGCGCCGACGGCGGCTGGACCTGGACCGGCACGCTGAACTTGGTCGCCAACACCCCGGACGCGGGCAACGCCGAGGCGACTCTCCCGGACACCGCATACAAGGCGGACAAGGAGCAGGGTGACTCCATGGTGCTCGACGACGCTACTGACGCTCCCGTTGACCCTGCAGCCAAGGCCAAGGAGGCCAAGACGCAGGCGCTGACCGACGACCAGAGCAGCACCGAATCGAAGAGCGAAGCGGCGCAGGACACGGACGACAACAGCGTGGTCTGGGACGACAACAGCGTGGCCGAGGACGACAACTGGAACGGCGCCAAGGCCTACGCCAAGGTCGACGACAGGGACGGTAACTGTTACGGCGACGATTACAGCAACGGGGACTACAACTGGGATTACAACTGGGACGGCAACTGTGACTACGGCGACGCCAGCGACGCGGCGGCGGGCATGCAGTTGCTCATCGTCGGACAGGCGTCCGATGCGGAGTCGTTCTGGTTCTGACCCTGACTGACTTGGGCGGCGCGCAACCCGAAGAGAGATCGGGAAATTGGGCGGCGCGCCGCCCTGCTCTGGCTATGTGGCGCGGATAATTCTGCGCATGCTGATGCTCGACGGCAGGAGAATATGCCCTATGGGTATACCTGAAAGAAATTCCGTGTGCAGCAACCGCACGGCATGGTAACAATAAACTAACTAACCTAAAAGATTAAAAAATGATCTGGAAATTCAACTTGGCTGCTACTGCGGTACTGTCTTGCGCGATACTCATTGCTGGCTGTGCCAATCGGCCAGAATCCATCACACCGTTTTATATTTCCCATTAACGATACACTGACTTTTCATGTGAACGGCTATCAACCACAATGGTTGAAAAGCGTGCCAATCTGGAAACTGCTTCGAGAAATCAAGACGCCAAGGTACATGCGGACGCATGGGGCGTGTTCTTGATTGGCGTTCCGTTCAGCAAGCTATCTGGTGATCATGAAGGTGAGATCGCCACCTTAAAGGGTGAAGTGGAGGCCATCAAGACGGCCCAAATGAAGATGAAGTGTAATTCTATTCAGTTGCTCCCGGAAAACTCCATCGGGAGCACATCAGCAATCGGCAACGACGAACGCAAGACGCTCAAGTAACTGACGTAGGGCATGCGGCGCAACCCCGAAAGCTGAAGCGCCAAACAGATCAATGCGATGCATTACATTGGTTGTAGCGTGCGGGCGTGGCGCTTGAAGATGCAGTTGGTTGTGCACGGTGTATGCGAAAACTAAGGTGGCAACAGGCTGACGCTAAGTTGGAGGCTTGAGTTGGGCGCGCAGATGCCGGTTTGAACCATTCAAGAAACTGGCCTCTATAGCAGCAGGCTACCGGGCTTCTGCCTTGGTGTCGTTGAACCGGCCGTAGCCTTGCAGGCGCTGGTAGCGGCGCTCGAGCAGGTCCCGGGGTTTGAGGTCCGCGACCTGGCGGAACGCGTCGCCCAGGGCGCGCTTGAGGAACGCGGCCATCTGTTTGTGGTCGCGGTGCGCGCCGCCGACCGGTTCGTTCACGATCTTGTCCACCAGACCCAGCGCCTTCAGGCGATGCGCCGTGATGCCGAGCGCGTCGGCCGCTTCCTGCGCCTTGTCGCTGGTTTTCCAGAGAATGGAGGCGCAGCCTTCGGGGCTGATGACGGAGTAGATGGCGTATTGCAGCATCACCACTTGGTCGGCCACGCTGATGGCCAGTGCGCCGCCCGATCCGCCTTCACCAATGATGGTGGTGATGATGGGCACCTCGAGCTGCGCCATCTCGAAGATGTTGCGCCCTATGGCTTCGGACTGGCCGCGCTCCTCGGCGTCGATTCCGGGATAGGCGCCGGGCGTGTCGACGAAGGTGAACACGGGCAGATGGAACTTCTCGGCCGTCAGCATCAGGCGCAGGGCCTTGCGGTAGCCCTCGGGCTTGCTCATGCCGAAGTTGCGCAGCGCGCGCTCCTTCGTGCCGCGGCCCTTCTGGTGGCCGAGCACCATGCAGGCATGGCCGTTGAAACGCGCCAGGCCGCCGACGATGGACAGGTCGTCCGCGTAGTGGCGGTCGCCGTGCAGTTCGACGAAGCCGGTGAAGATGTCGCGCAGGTAGTCGAGCGTGTAGGGGCGCTCGGGGTGGCGCGCGATCTTGGTGATCTTCCAGGGACTCAAGTCGCTGTAGATGTCCTTGGTGAGTTGCTGGCTTTTTTTGCTCAGCAGGTCGATTTCTTCCGAGATGTCCACCGCGCTCTCGGTCTGCACGTAGCGCAGTTCTTCGATTTTGGATTCGAGTTCGGCAATCGGCTGTTCGAAATCCAGAAAGGTTTTTTTCACCACCGTTTTCTCCTTGGGTCGCGCCCCGCAGGGCCGCATCGAACAGCACACGCTCCCCGGCTTGCCCGCATGCGCCCCGGGCCAGCGCCAGCGCGCAGCCCGCCTCCCTGGCGGCGCAGCTTCATGTGCCGATATTGGTTGCGGGAGAGGACATCAGTAGGCAACCGGCAGGGGGTCCAGCGAGCGCCAAATATACCAAGTCGCAACGCTGCACCACGGCCTCCAGGCTTCGGCCACCTCGCGGGCGTCGCTGCGGCTCACGGGGTCGCCCGAGAAGTAACTCCGGCTGATGCCGTTGAGCAGCCCCACGTCGTCCAGCGGCAGCACATTCGGCCGCATCAGGTGGAAGATGAGGAACATCTCGGCCGTCCAGCGGCCGATGCCGCGGATGGCCACCAGTTCCGCAATGATGGCCTCGTCGTCCATCGCCACCCAGTCCTGCACGTGCACCCGGCCTTGCTCGAAATGCAGGGCCAGGGCCAGCAGGTAATCGACCTTGCGCGCCGACAGGCCCGCGGCCCGCATGTCCTCGGCGCGCAGCCCGAGCACGCTCGCGGGCTGCATGCTGCGCAGCAGCGCGGCAAAGCGCTCCCACACGGTCTGCGCCGCCTTCACGGAAATCTGCTGCCCGACGATGCTGCGCGCCAGGGTGGTGAACGCGTCGCCGCGCGTTTGCAGTGCCACGTCCCCGGACTGGGAGATCAGGCGCTTCATCACCCGGTCCTTTTTCATCAGGTGCTTGCAGGCCTCGGCCCAGTAGCCGGGCGTGGCGTGCACGGACGCGGCGTGCGGCGCGTCGGAGGGCATGGGTTTCTTAACCGCCACCACTGCGTGCTCCCTGTGCCCCGCAAGGGCCTTCCATCCACGGCATGAACAGCACGGGGATCACGGCGCGGCTTCCCAGGTGGTTCCCGCCGCGGAGTCCTTGAGCACGATTCCCCGGGCCAGCAGCGCATCGCGGATGCGGTCGGCCTCGGCAAAATTGCGCGCCGCCTTGGCCGCTGCGCGGGCCGCGATCCGGGCCTGGATCTCGTCCGTGTCCACCGCTTCCACACCGGCCTGCAGAAAGGCCTCGGGGTCGCCCTGCAGCAGCCCCAGGATGCCGCCCAGCGCCTTGAGCTGCCCGGCCAAATCGGGCGCGCGGGTCTTGTTTACCGCACCCGCCAGTTCAAACAGCACGGCCACGGCCCCGGGCGTGCCGAAGTCCTCGTCCATGGCCGCCTTGAAACGCGCGGCATGGGGCGCGGCCCAGTCGATGGCCGCCCCGTCGTCCGCCGGGTGCACCAGGCTCAGCGCCGTGTACAGACGCCTGAGGGCCTGGCGCGCGTCGTCCAGATGGGCGTCGCTGTAGTTGAGCGCGCTGCGGTAATGCGTGCGCACGATGAAGAAGCGCACGGTCTCGGCGCCGTAGCGCTGGAGCACGTCGCGGATGGTGAAGAAGTTGCCCAGCGATTTGCTCATCTTCTCGTCGTCCACGCGCACAAAGCCGTTGTGCATCCACAGGCGCGCGAGCGGTTTGCCCGTGGCCCCTTCGCTTTGGGCGATTTCGTTCTCGTGGTGGGGAAACTGCAGGTCCGCACCGCCGCCATGGATGTCGAAGCTCTCGCCCAGGGTGGCGCAGCTCATGGCCGAGCACTCGATATGCCAGCCGGGGCGACCCGTGCCATAGGCGCTGTCCCACCGGGCCTGCGGGGGGTCTTCCGGTTTTGCGGACTTCCACAGCACGAAGTCCAGCGGGTCCTGCTTGCCGTCGGACACTGCCACGCGCTCGCCGGCACGCAGTTCATCCAGCGACTTGCCCGAGAGCTTGCCGTAGCCCGGGAACCTGCGCACCGCGTAGTTCACGTCGCCATTGCTGGCGCGGTACGCCAGGCCCTTGGCCTCGAGTGCGCCGATGAGCGCCAGCATCCGGGGCACATAGTGCGTGGCGCGGGGCTCCTGCGTGGGGGGATCGATGCCCAGGGTCGCCATGTCGGCGTGCATGGCGGCAATCATTTCCTGGGTCAGGGCGGCGATGGTGATGCCGCGCTCGAGCGCACGCCGGATGATCTTGTCGTCGATATCCGTGATGTTGCGCACGTAGGTGACGCGCAGTCCGCTGGCCTGGAGCCAGCGCTGCACCACGTCGAAGGCCATCAGCATGCGCGCGTGGCCGACGTGGCACAGGTTGTCCACGGTCATGCCGCACACGTACATGCGCACATGACCGGGTTCGAGCGGGGAAAACTCCTCCAAGGCACGCGATAGCGTGCTGTAGATGCGCAGACTCATGGGATTGACGGTAACAGGGGGCAATGGAATGGGGCGCCGAAGGGCTTTGCCCAACTGCAGCGGGCGGCCAAGCGGGGGACCCCGGACTACAATCCGTGGCAGTATAAGCCCCGCTCGGCACCCCTTTTGCATATCCTCCATGAAGCAAGTCCTGCGCCTGTTTTCACGTCTGCTGCATCCGCTGGCACTGAGCGCCCTGCTGAGTATGGGTACGGGCGCGGCCCAGGCCGACGACCATGCCGACATCACCCGGTTGCTTCAGGCCGGCAAGGCGCAGCAGGCGCTGGCCGAAACCGAGCAGCGCCTGGCCGCCCAGCCGCGCGACCTGCAGCTGCGCTTTCTGCGCGGCGTGGCCGAAATGGAGTCCGGCAAGCCGGCGCAGGCCATCGCCACCTTCACCGAGCTCACCCAGGATTACCCCGAACTGCCCGAGCCCTACAACAATCTGGCCGTGCTGTACGCCAGCCGGAACCAGCTCGACGAGGCCCGCGCAGCGCTGGAGATGGCGCTGCGCAGCAACCCGGGCTACGCCGCAGCGCAGGAGAACCTGGGCGACATCTACGCCCAGTTGGCCAGCCGGGCCTACGCCGAGGCCCAGCGGCTCGACGCCGGCAGCGCCGCCTCGGTCGCGCCCAAGCTGGCACTCATCCGCAAGCTGTTCCCGGCGCCCGCGGGCAAGGCGGGGCAGCCTGCGCCGGGCGGCGCGGCGTCGGCCACGGGCCGCTCCCCGCCGGCATGAGCGCGTCCAACGCCCGCACCGGGCCTGCATGAACACCGTGTTTTTTTCAAAGGAGTGATTGGATGATTTGCAGAAGAAATTCCACCCTGGCGCTTGCCAGCCTGGCGCTGAACGCGCTGTTCGCAGCAGTACCCGCGCAAGCGCAAGATACCCCCACCAAGGTACTCATTCTTCAGTTTGAAAAAGCAGCAGTACCCGGGCAGACACAGAATGCCCCCAAGGTCCGGCTACTCACCTCCATGGGCGAAATCGTGCTCCAGCTCGACCCCGACAAGGCGCCCAAGACGGTGGAGAACTTCCTCACCTACGTCAAGGCGCGGCACTATGACGGCACCGTGTTCCACCGCGTGATCGACGGCTTCATGATCCAGGGCGGCGGCTACACGGCCGACATGCAGCTCAAGCCCACCCGGTCGCCAATCCCGCTCGAAGCCAGCAACGGCCTGAAGAACCTGCGCTACACCGTCGCCATGGCGCGCACCGGAGAGCCCAACTCGGCCACCTCGCAGTTCTTCATCAACGTGCGGGACAACGCCTCGCTCGACGCCCCCAACCCCGACGGCCACGGCTACGCCGTGTTCGGCAAGGTGCTCAGCGGCACCGAGGTGGTCGACAAGATCCGGGTCGTCCCCACGGGCAACAAGGGCGCGCTCCAGAACGTGCCAATCACCCCCGTGACCATCGACTCCGCCACCCTGGTGAAATGAAAAAATCCTCACCCATGCACAATCCCCAAGTCGAACTGCACATTACCGGCTACGGCGTCATCACCCTGGAACTCGACCCGGCCAAGGCGCCCCAGTCGGTGCAGAACTTCCTGTCCTACGTGGACAAGGGCCATTACGACAACAGCCTGTTTCACCGCGTGATCCCGGGCTTCATGCTGCAAGGCGGTGGCTTCGGGCCCGGCATGCTCCTGCGGCCGACCGATGCGCCAATCCGCAACGAGGCCGACAACGGCCTGAAAAACGCCCCCTACACCGTGGCCATGGCGCGTACGGGCGAGCCGCACTCGGCCACCGCGCAGTTCTTCATCAACGTGGCCGACAACGGCTTCCTGGACCACACCGCGCCGTCGGACAAGGGCTGGGGCTACGCCGTGTTCGGCAAGGTGGTCGCGGGCACCGAGGTGGTGGACCGGATCAGGGCCGTAAAAACCGGTCGCAAGGACTGGCACGACGACGTGCCCAAGGACGATGTCGTGATCGAAAAGGCCACTGTCCTGGGCTGAGAGCGATTCCTGTGCACACGGGCGTTCCCCGGTTCGAGGTGCTCTGCGCGCCTGCGCACTGGCGCAGGGTCGATTTCATTTCCGACCTGCACCTGCAGGCCGGCGCGCCGGACGCCCGCGTGTCCACCCGATCCCTCTGGCAGCACTACCTGCAGACCACGCCGGCCGATGCCCTGTTCATCCTGGGCGACCTGTTCGAGGTCTGGGTGGGTGACGACGCCCTGCACGAGACCGGCAGCTTCGAGGCCCGGGTCTGTGCGGACCTGCAGGCCGCCGCGCGGCGCCTGCCCGTGTGGTTCATGCAGGGCAACCGCGATTTTCTGGCCGGCGCCGCGTTTCTTGGGCACTGCGGCATAGCCGCCCTGGCGGACCCTGCCGTGCTGGTCTTCGGTGGCCAGCGCATCCTGCTCAGCCACGGCGACCTGCTGTGCCTGGAAGATCGGGACTATCAGCGCTTTCGCCTGCAGGTGCGCAGCGCCGCATGGCAGCAGCGCTTTCTGGCGCAGCCCCTGGCCGTGCGCCGGGCGCAGGCACGCAGCATGCGCCAGGAGAGCGAGGCGCGCAAACGCCTGGGCGCGCCCTGCGCCGATGTGGATGCCGCCGCCGCCATCGCCTGGCTGAACGCCGCCGACGCACGCACCCTGGTCCACGGCCACACGCACCAGCCGGCCGAGCACGCCTTGGCGCCCGGCCTGCAACGGCTGGTGCTCAGCGACTGGGACGCGGCGGCGACGCCGGCGCGCGCCGAGGCCCTGCGCCTGTCGGCGGCGGGGTGGCAGCGGCTGGCCGCCCTGCCCTGACCCGGGGATTGCCGCCCCCAAACGGATCTCGCCATGCCGCCCCTTGTGCGCCGACTCTGGCACCGCGTTTGCGCCCGCGTCGCGCCCCGGCCCGAGATCCCTTCCGCGCTGTGGCTGGATACGCTGCAACGCCACCCGTTTCTGGCCGCGCTGCCGCTGCCCGAAAAACGCAGACTGCGCACGCTCAGCGCCCTGTTCCTGCGGCACAAGGAGTTCCACGGCGTGCACGGCCTGGTGGTGAGCGACGCGATGGCCGTGGACATCGCGGCCCAGGCCTGCCTGCCCCTGCTGCACTGGGGCGCGCCGGCCAGGGCGCTGGACTGGTACGGCGATTTCGTGGGCATCGTGCTGCACCCCGACGCGGCGCTGGCGCGGCGCCAGACGGTGGACGCAGCCGGGGTGGTGCACACGCAGCGCCAGGTGCTGCTCGGCGAGGCCATGGAGCGCGGCCCGGTCATGCTCAGTTGGCAGCACAGCGCGCACACGGACGAGAACACGGCGCGCGGCGCCAACCTGGTTCTGCATGAATTCGTGCACAAGCTGGACATGCGCAGCGGCCAACCCGACGGCTGCCCGCCCCTGCCCGCGGGCTTTCTCGGCACGCGCAGCTTCCGCGCCGCACGCCAGGCCTGGTGGGCAGTCTGGGAGCCGGCCTACGCGCAGTTCCGCGAGCGCGTCACCCTCGCCGACCGCTTCGGCGCCGAACGCCCCTGGCTGGACGCCTACGGCGCCGCCGCGCCGGCGGAGTTCTTCGCCGTGAGCTGCGAGGCCTACTTTGTGAACCGGCAGCGGTTTGCGCAGGACTTCCCGACGCTGATTCCGCTGCTGGACGCATTCTTCAAACGCCCGGCCGATGACCCACCGCAGGGGTGAGGCAGCGCGCCATTTTTCGCCAGAAGGTCCCCGATCCGCTGCGCGTCGTTACCCCGGGGGGACACATCAGTTTCATGGCGCAACGCAATGGATAATTACCGAAGCCAAACCGCACTCTACCGAACCCCACCCATGACCACCCTCCCTGCGCCCACCTACGACGACGTCGTGGCCGCCGCGGGCCGCATTGCCGGCCATGCGCACCGCACACCGGTGCTGACTTCGCGCAGCATCGACACGGAGTTGGGCGCCCGGCTGTTCTTCAAATGCGAGAACCTGCAACGCATGGGCGCGTTCAAGTTCCGCGGCGCGTTCAACGCGCTCGCCCGGTTCGACGCGGCGCAGCGCAGGGCGGGCGTGATCGCCTTCTCGTCGGGCAACCATGCGCAGGGCATTGCGCTCGCGGCGCGCGAGCTGGGAATTCCCGCGACCGTCGTCATGCCGCAGGACGCCCCTGCCAGCAAGATCGCCGCCACGCAGGGCTACGGCGCCAGCGTGGTGTTCTACGACCGCTATGCGCAGGACCGCGAGCAGATCACCCGCGCCCTGGCCGAGCGCGATGGCCTGACGCTGATCCCGCCCTACGACCACGCCGATGTGCTCGCGGGCCAGGGCACGGCCGCCAAGGAGTTGTTCGAGGAGGTGGGTCCGCTCGACGCCTTCTTCGTCTGCCTGGGCGGCGGCGGGCTGCTCTCGGGCTGCGCCCTGGCGACGCGCGCGCTCGCGCCCGGTTGCACGCTCTACGGCGTGGAGCCGGCCGCGGGCAACGACGGCCAGCGCTCGTTTCGCAGCGGCTCCATCGTGCATATCGACACCCCGGAAACCATTGCCGACGGCGCGCAGACGCAGCATCTGGGGCAGCTCACCTTCCCCATCATCCGCCGCGACGTGGACGACATCCTCACCGTGACCGACGCGCAGCTGATCGACGGCATGCGCTCCTTCGCCGAACGCATGAAGCTCATCGTCGAGCCCACGGGCTGCCTGGGCTTTGCGGCGGCGCGCGCCATGCGCCAGGAACTCCAGGGCCAACGCGTGGGTGTGCTCATCAGCGGCGGGAATGTGGACCTGGCACGCTTTTGCGCCCTGCTTGCGGCGTAGCACACAGCGGCGCGCGCCACGCCGCATGCAACGGGCGCAGTCCTCCCGCGTCTCAAAACTCCAGGTTGTCGATGAGCCGCGTCCCGCCAAGCCGCGCGGCGCCCAGTGCCACCAGCGTGCCGGGCGCGTCGCCGGCCGTGGCAGTCTGCAGATCGGCGCGGCGGCGCACGCTCAGGTAGTCGGGCTGCCAGCCGCGGGCGCGCAGCGCGTCCAGGGCCTGCTGCTCCAGCGCCGGGCCCTGGGCCGGGGCATCGAGCCAGCGCTGCGCCAGCCGCTGCAGCGCCTGCGGCAGGGCCACGGCCTCGCGGCGCTCGTCCGGGTTCAGGTACGCATTGCGCGAGCTCAGCGCCAGGCCGTCCGCGGCACGGCTGGTCTCGGCTGCAACGATCTCGATGGGCAGCGCGAACTGCTGCACCATCTCGCGGATCACCATGAGCTGCTGGTAGTCCTTCTTGCCGAACACCGCCGTGCCACCCGTTTGGCCGAGCACGCAGGCAAAGAGCTTGAGCACCACCGTGCCCACCCCCCCGAAGAAGCCGGGACGAAATTGCCCCTCCAGCAGGTCCGCCAGCGCCGGGTCGGGTTGCAGTCGGAAGGTCTGGGGCCGGGGGTAGAGTTCGCGCTCGCGCGGGGCAAACAACAGGTCGCAACCGCCGTCGCGCAGCCGGGCGCAGTCGGCCTCCCAGGTGCGCGGATAGCTGTCGAAATCCTCGTGCGGCAGGAACTGCAGGCGGTTCACAAAAATGCTGACCACGGTCACGTCACCCAGCGGCCTGGCCAGCTGCACCAGGGCCAGATGCCCGTCGTGCAGATTGCCCATGGTGGGAACGAAGGCCGGGTGCCGGCAGGACGCAAGGGCCTGGCGCAGCTCGGCGATGGTGTGGACGATGCGCATGGGAATGCAGTGTAGCGGGGCAGGCCCTGCGGCCGCGCCCCGGCGCCGCTCAGCACCTCAGCGCGCGAGCACCGCCGCGAGCGCCTGCCCGGTGTGCGTGCCCTGGCGCACCAGCTCCTGCGGCACCGCCGCGGCGACGATGCGCCCGCCCTGCTGGCCGCCCTCGGGCCCCAGGTCGATGATCCAGTCGGCCTCGGCGATCACGTCCAGGTCGTGCTCTATGACCACCACGCTGTGGCCCGCATCGACCAGGTGGTGCAGCACGCGGATGAGCTTGTCCACGTCGGCCATGTGCAGGCCCACCGTGGGCTCGTCGAGCACATAGAGCGTGTGCGGCGCCTTCCGCCCCCGGCGGCCAATATCGTCGCGCACCTTGCTCAGTTCGCTCACCAGCTTGATGCGCTGTGCCTCTCCGCCCGAGAGCGTGGGCGAGGCCTGGCCCAGCGTCAGGTAGCCCAGGCCCATGTCCCGCAGCAGTTGCAGCGGGTGCGCAATGCCGGGCTGGCTGGCGAAGAACTCCACGGCCTCGTCCACCTCCATGCACAGCACCTCGCCAATGCTTTTGCCACGCCAGGTGACGGCCAGCGTTTCGGGGTTGAAGCGCGCGCCATGGCAGGTCTCGCAGGGCACTTTCACGTCGGGCAGAAAGCTCATCTCGATGGTGCGCAGGCCCGCGCCCTCGCAGCCGGGGCAGCGGCCCGCGCCGATGTTGAAGCTGAAGCGCCCGGCCGTGTAGCCGCGCGCCCTGGCTTCGAGCGTTTCGGCGAACAGTTGGCGGATGCTGTCCCAAAAGCCGATGTAGGTGGCGGGGCAGGAGCGCGGTGTTTTGCCGATCGGCGTCTGGTCCACCTCGAGCACGCGGTCTATGCTCTCGAAGCCCGACAACCCCGTGCAGCCGACCAGCGGCGGCGCCCGGCCCGCGTCCATGGCTTCACGCCCGGCCCGGGTGCTGCGCTGCTGCACCCAGGCCCGCACATTGGCCAGCAGCACGTCGCGCGCGAGCGTGGATTTGCCCGATCCGCTCACGCCCGTGACGGCCACCAGGCGCTGCAGCGGCACGGCGGCGTTCAGGTTCTGCAGGTTGTGCAATTGCGCGCCGTGCACCCTGAGCCAGCGGATCGCCGTGGGCGCGCCGGCCTCGGCACCCACGGCCACAGTCTCGGCCTCGGGCGCCATGCTGCGGCGCGCTTGCAGCGGGTGCCGCATGGCGTGCAGCAGGTAGCGGCCGGTTTGCGAATCGCTGGCCGCGCTGACGTCCGCCACGCTGCCCTGCGCCACCAGCCGCCCGCCGCGCCGGCCCGCGCCCGGGCCAATGTCGATGATGTGCTCGGCGCGGCGGATGGTGTCTTCGTCGTGCTCGACCACCACCAGGGTGTTACCCCTGTCCCCGAGCCGGTGCAGGGCGTCGAGCAGGATGCGGTTGTCGCGCGCGTGCAGGCCGATGGTCGGTTCGTCGAGCACGTAGCACACGCCCTGCAGGTTGCCGCCCAGTTGCGCGGCCAGGCGGATGCGCTGCGCCTCGCCACCGCTGAGCGTGGGCGCGCCCCGCTCCAGCGTGAGGTAGCCCAGGCCGACGGCTTCGAGGAATTCGAGGCGGCTCTGGATCTCGGGCAGCAGGTCGCGGGCGATGTCGGCCTCGCGCCGGGTCATGCCGCCGGCGCTGCGCAGCCCCTCGACCCAGCGGCGCATGTCGCTCACCGGGAGCGCGGCCATGTCGGTGATGGCCACGCCCGCGAAGCGCACGGCGCGCGCGGTCGCGTTCAGGCGCGTGCCGCGGCAGCCAGGGCAGGCGCTGTCGGCCAGGTCCTCGACCTCGGGCTCGGGCTCGGCAAAGCTGCGCTCGCGGCCCTTTTCCCGGTCATCGGGCTGCGTGTCGTCGAACAGCTTGCGCTGCTCCCGGCTCAGCTTCAGGCCCGTTCCCACGCAGTCGGGGCACCAGCCGTGCCGGCTGTTGTAGGAGAAAAGGCGTGGCTCCAGTTCGGCATACGAGGTGGCGCAGACCGGGCAGGCGCGCCGGGTGGAGAACACCTGCAGCGGACCGATTCCCGCCGTGGACCGGCCGCCGGCCATGGCGGCGCGCAGGCCGCCCAGGCTGCCGAGCACATGCACCACACCCTTGCCGTGCGTGAGCGCCTCGGCCAGCGCGCGGTGCAGCAGCGCCTCGTTCCCGGGCGCAGCGTCGAGGCTGGCGACGGGCAACTCGATGGTGTGCTCCTTGAAGCGGTCGATGCGCGGGAAAGGGGTGGTGGGCAGGAATTCGCCGTCCACGCGCAGATGGCTGTGGCCGCGCGCGCGGGCCCAGTCCGCAAGCTCGGTGTATACGCCCTTGCGGTGCAGCACCAGCGGCGCGAGCAGCCCGATGTGCTGGCCGCGAAACTGCGTGAGCAACTGGGCGGCAATGCTCTCGGGCGTCTGCGGCTGCACCGCCGTGCCGTCGCGCACGCAGTGCTGGGTGCCCAGTTTCACGTACAGCAGGCGCAGAAAATGCCAGACCTCGGTGCTCGTTCCCACGGTGGACTTGCGCCCGCCGCGCGAGAGGCGCTGCTCGATGGCCACGGTGGGCGGGATGCCGTACACCGCGTCCACCTCGGGCCGCCCCGCGGGCTGCACGATGCTGCGCGCGTAGGCGTTGAGGCTTTCCAGATAGCGGCGCTGGCCCTCGTTGAACAAAATGTCGAAGGCCAGCGTGGACTTGCCCGATCCGCTCACGCCGGTGATCACGCTGAACCTGCCGTGCGGAATGTCCACGCTCAGGCTCCTGAGGTTGTGCTCCTTGGCGTTCACGATCTGGATCGCGTCTGGCGCAGCCGGCGCCTGCCGCGCAGGCGGCCTGCGCGGCCCGGCCTCCTGCACCACGTGGCCCCCCACGCCCAGGGTCCGCTCGTAGTCGCGCAGCGCCTGGCCGGTGTGCGAGCTGGCGTGCTGGCGCAGCTCCTCGGGCGGGCCTTCGGCGACGATGCGCCCGCCGGCGTCGCCGCCCTCGGGGCCCAGGTCGATGAGCCAGTCGCTGGCGCGAATCACGTCCAGGTTGTGCTCGATCACGACCAGCGAATGCCCCGCGTCAACGAGCTTGCGCAGCGCGCGCATGAGCCGGGCGATGTCGTCGAAATGCAGCCCCGTCGTGGGCTCGTCGAACAGGAACAGCGTGCCCTTGCGCGCCACCGCCTGGCGCGACGGGGCCGCGCTCTTGGCGGCCTCGGCCAGATGGCCTGCGAGTTTGAGGCGCTGCGCCTCGCCGCCCGAGAGGGTGGGGACGGGCTGGCCCAGCGCCAGGTATTCGAGCCCCACGTCGACGATGGGCTGCAGCGCGCGCAGCACCTCGCGGTCGCCGGCAAACAGCGCGCAGGCCTCGGCCACGGTGAGCGCCAGCACCTCGGCCACGTTCAGGCTGCGGCCGCCGCGCTCGATGCGCACCTCCAGAATCTCCGGCCGGTAGCGCCGACCGTCGCAGTCCGGGCAGCGCAGGTAGACGTCGGAGAGGAATTGCATCTCCACATGCTCGAAGCCCGAACCGCCGCAGCCGGGGCAACGCCCGTCGCCGTTGTTGAAGCTGAATTTGCCCGCGCCGTAGCTGCGCTGCAGCGCCAGCGGCGCCGCGGCGTACAGCGCACGGATTCCGTCCCAGGCGCCGACGTAGCTCACGGGGTTGGAGCGCGCGGTCTTGCCGATGGGCGACTGGTCCACGAACACCACGTCCGCGAGCTGCTCCGCGCCGAGCATGCGCTCGTGCGCGCCCGGACTGTCGCTGGCACGGCCAAAGTGGCGCATGAGCGCCGGGGCCAGCACGTCCTGGATCAGGCTGGACTTTCCCGAGCCGCTGACGCCGGTGACGGTGACCAGGCGCTGCAGCGGAAAGCCGACCGATATGCCTTGCAGGTTGTGCTCGCGCGCACCTTCGAGGATCAGGCGCGGCGTGGCCTCGGTCACCAGGCGCCGCAAGCCCGGACCCACCTGCCTGCGCCCGCTCAGGTAGGCGCCCGTCAAGGTGTCGGCGTGGCGCAGATCCGCCATGCTGCCGTCGAAGACGATCTGCCCGCCCTGGCGACCCGGGCCGGGACCCATGTCGATCATGCGGTCCGCCGCGAGCATCACGGCCGGGTCGTGCTCGACGACCACCAGCGTATTGCCCGCGTCGCGCAGGCGCAGCATGGCCTCGGTGATGCGCTGCATGTCGCGCGGGTGCAGGCCGATGCTCGGCTCGTCGAGAACGAATAGCGTGTTCACCAGGCTGGTGCCCAGCGCCGTGGTGAGGTTGATGCGCTGCACCTCGCCGCCGCTCAGGGTGCGGCTTTGCCGATCAAGCGTCAGATAGCCCAGGCCCACGTCGCACAGGTATTTGAGGCGGGTGCCGATTTCCTCAAACAACAGTTTCAGCGCCTGGGCCTCGCCCGCACCGCCCGCGCCAGCATGCTCCGCGCCAGCGATGCGCGCAAAAAAACGCCGCAGCCGCTCGATGGGCAGCCGCATCAGGTCATGCAGGCACAGACCGGGCAGGGCCTCGAGCTGCGCACGGCTCCACTGCACGCCCTCGGGCATGAAGCGCTGGCCAGGGTCGAGCACCGCGTCGGCCGCATCCTGGCTGCCCATGCGCCACAGCAGGCTCTCGGTCTTCAGGCGCGCGCCCGCGCAGACAGGGCAAGTGGTGTAGCTGCGGTACTTGGACAGGAGCACGCGGATGTGCATCTTGTAGGCCTTGCTCTCCAGGTATTCGAAGAAGCGCCCGACGCCGTACCACTGCCGGTTCCACTGCCCGTCCCGGTAGCCGGGCGCGCCGCCGATGACCCATTGCTTCTGTGCCTCGGTGAGCTGGCGCCAGGGCGTGTCGCGCGGGATTCCCGCCGTCTCGGCGTGGCGCATGAGGTCGTCCTGCGACTCTTTCCAGGCCGGGGTCTGGATCGGCTTGATGGCACCGGCGCGCAGCGTCAGCCCGCCGTTCGGGATGACCAGGCCGTAGTCCACCCCGATCACCCGGCCAAAGCCGCGGCAGCACGCGCAGGCGCCTACGGCGGAGTTGAAGGAAAACAGCCCCGCAATCGGCTCGCCGTAGCGCAGCCCGCTGTCCGGGCAATGCAGGCCCGTGGAAAAACGCCACAGCGCGGGCGCGCCCGCTTCGAGCGGGCAGTACACGGTCAGCAACCCGCTGCCGCGCTTGAGCGCGAGCTCGATGGCCTCGATGACCCGGGCCTTTTCGGCGCTGCCCAGGCGCAGGCTGTCGGCCACCACGTCGAGCTGCCTGCGCGGCCCGGTCGGCGTGCTCACTGCGTGCTCGGCCTGCACCCGGGTAAAGCCGCCGGCCGACAGCCATTGCGCGAGCTGCCCGGCCGAGGTATCGGCAGGCAGTTCCACCACAAAGGTCAGCACGATGCGCGGGTCGCCCGCCCGCGCGCAGCGCCGCTGCAACTCGGCATAAATCGTCTCGGGCGAATCGTGGCGCACCGGCTGGCCCGTGTGCTGGTCGAACAGCTGGCCCGCGCGCGCGAACAGCAGCTTCAAATGGTCGTTGAGCTCCGTCATGGTGCCCACGGTGGAGCGGCTCGAACGCACCGGGTTCGTCTGGTCGATGGCGATCGCCGGGGGCACGCCATCGACCCGGTCCACGGCAGGCCGGTCCATGCGCTCGAGAAACTGGCGCGCATAGGCGCTGAAGGTTTCCACATAGCGCCGCTGGCCCTCGGCGTAGAGCGTGTCGAAAACCAGACTGGACTTGCCCGAGCCACTGGGGCCGGTGACCACCGTAAGCTCCCCCGTGCGGATGTCCAAGTCCAGGTTTTTGAGGTTGTTCTGGCGCGCGCCGCGGATGCGGATCAGTCCCTGGGTCATGGAGGCAGTCTTTCGGGGGGTGGGGCGGGGGCATTCTAGGCGCCAAGCCCCAGAGACCTCCGAGCGTCTGAAAAAACCTGGCGCTGCTGCCGCTTGTATACTATGGTAATATACAAAAATGCTTGACCTCAGCAAGATCAGTGGCTTCGACTGGGACGCCGGCAACGCCCGCAAAAGCCAAGACAAGCATGACGTCTCCATGGCAGAGGCGGAACAGGTGTTCTTCAATACACCGCTCCTGCTTCTGGAAGACACGAGCCACAGCCAACGGGAACCTCGCATGCACGCTTTGGGCAAGACCGATGCAGGGCGTGTACTGCACATCACCTTCACGTTGAGGAAGGCGGACCCACTGATTCGCGTGATCTCTGCCAGAGACATGCACCGAAAAGAGCGAGTAATTTATGACCAAGCCCACTAAGACCGCATTGAAGCCGCCTCCTCATTTCGCCAGCGAGCAAGACGAGCGGGCGTACTGGGAGGCCAACGATTCCACCCAACACTTTGACTGGTCCAAGGCCCGGAAGGTGTCGTTGCCCAACTTGAAGCCGACGACCAAGACGATCTCCCTTCGGCTGCCTCAGCACCTGCTGGACTCCATCAAAACGGCGGCCAACGCGCGCGACGTTCCGTACCAATCGCTCATCAAGGTTTGGCTGCAGGAAAAAGTCCATCCCCATTGAACTGGCGCGCGCCGACGCACCAACGACCCGGGCCGGGGCGGGCTCTGTCGCTACTTGCGCGCAGCGGGTGCCTGGCCTGCCGCAGGCCCGCGGAAGGCTTTGAAAAAGTCCGACGACGAGGGATCGAGCACCAGCACATCGCTCTTTTTGTTGAAACTCGACTTATAGGCTTCAAGGCTGCGATAAAACAGTGCGAACTGCGGGTCACGGCCAAAGGCTTCGGCATAGATGCGCGCAGCTTCCGCGTCGCCCTCGCCCTTGACCTTCTGCGCGTCCCGGTATGCATTGGCTATCGCGACCTCACGCTGTCGATCCGCATCGGCCCGGATTTTCTCCCCCTCGGCAGCGCCGGTGGAGCGCAGTTCGTTCGCCACCCGCTTGCGCTCTGCCTCCATGCGGCGGTACACGGATTCGGTAATGGCCTCCACATAGTCCACGCGGGTGATGCGCACGTCCACGACGTCCACGCCCCATGGCTTGGCGCCACGGACGGTGTCGAGAACCTCGCGCTTGACGTCCGCCATCAAGGCCTCCCTCTTGAGCGAGAGAAGTTCCTTGACGGTGCGCCGGTTGATCTCTTCCTGAAAGGCGTTGCGCACCACGCGGTTGAGTTGCATGGCGCCGGCACTCTCGTCCAGGCCCACGTTGCGGATGTATTCCGTGGGCTCGGAGATGCGCCAGCGCACGTACCAGTCGATCACCACCCGCTGCTTTTCGGCGGTCAGCACCGGCTCCGTGTCCATGCTGTCCAACGTCAGCAGGCGTTTGTCGATATACGACACGTTCTGGAACGGCGGGGGCAGCTTGAAGTTCAGGCCCGGCTCGGTGATCACTTCCTTGATCTGGCCCAACGCATAAAGCACGCCGAACTGGCGTTGATCCACCACGAAAAGCATGGAGCTCATCAGGGCAAGCACCACCAGGCAGGCGGAGGCAATGAATCCGACTCTGTTCACGACTTGCTCCTAGCGCGATTCACGGTCCCGGGTGCGGCTGCTGTCGCGCGCCCGGGGGTCATTCGAAAAAGGGGCCGCCGGCGCCGCCGGCGCCGCCGAGGAAGCCGCACCCGCAGCCGAGGAATCGACCGGGGCAGCGCCCCCCGCGGCGCCTTGCATGATCTTGTCGAGCGGCAGGTACAGCAGTTGGGAGCCCTGGCGGGAGTCCACCAGAATCTTGGTCACATTGCCGTAAATCTGCTGCATCGCGTCCAGATATATCCGGTCGCGCGTGACTTGCGGGGCCTTTTGGTACTCCGCCAGAACCGAAGAAAAGCGCTGCGCATCCCCTTGCGCCTGCGCCACGATGCGCGCCTTGTACGCGGAGGCCTCTTGCTCGAGGCGGGACGCGGAACCGGTCGCGCGCGGGATGACGTCATTCGCGTAGGCCTGGGCCTCATTCTTGGCCCGCTCGCGCTCCTGAGCGGCCTTCAACACGTCGTCAAAAGACGCCTTCACCTGCTCCGGCGGGCGCACACCGCCCTGCTGCAGATTGATTCCCACCACTTCGACGCCAACCTTGTAGCGATCGAGAATCGTCTGCATCAAGATACGGACACGGGGCGCAATCTGGTCGCGTTCCTCTGCCAAGGCAGTATCCATGCGCATCTTGCCGACGACTTCGCGCACAGCCGTTTCCGCCGCCTGAACGACGGCTTCCGAGGGATTCTTGCTCTCGAACAACCAAGCCCGGGCATCGTTCAAACGATACTGCACGGAAAATTTGATCTCGACGATGTTCTCGTCCTCCGTGAGCATTGCCGACCCTCTGAGCCCCGTGCTCTTGATGGTCGCGTCGCTGCCCACATCCGTCGAGCGGATCTGGGTCACGAAGACCAATTCATGGCGCTCTATGGGGTACGGCAAGCGCCAGTTGAAACCGGCTCCCACGGTGCCCTTGTATTTTCCAAACTGGGTTATGACGGCCTGCTGCCCCTCCTGGACGATAAAGAAACCCGTGCCCATCCAGATGACGAAGACGATTGCGGCAACCAAGCCGGCGCCCACCCCGGCGCTCTTCATTCCGGGCTCGACCCCGCCGCCGTTGCCCGGCCGCCGGCCACCGCCGTTCCGGCCGCCAAACAAGCCTCCCAGTTTGCGATTCAAGTCCCGCCAGAGTTCGTCGAGATCTGGCGGTTGTCCATTCTTCGGACGCTGACCGCTCCCCCGATTTCCGGGCGGTGGCGGCGGTGCGGGTGGCGGCTCCTCGGGGCGTTCACCTTCTTGCGGCGGCTTGTCTTCCCCTCGACCCCAACGCGGGTCGTTCAGGTTGAGCATGCCCCGGATGCGTTCCGGCAGCCAAGCCCAGCGCAGGGTGGTTTTTTGCAAATTCATGCGCGAAGTCTCTGATTCTCTGGTGGCGTCAATCGATCTGTTTCCGATCAGGGCCGGACATCCGGCAACTCAACGCCGTCGCCCGAAAGCCTGCCGGCTTGCGCGGCAAGCACTTTGTCCGAAAGTGTACGCCGCAGATTATCCAGCCCCTCACCCGTTCGGGCGCTCACGAACAAGCGTGGCAGCAGTTGCCCGGCGACCTCGTAGCGGTCTTGCAGAATCGGGGGGCGTCGCTCGGCCACAAGCGCGTCCAGCTTGTTGAAGACCACTATTTGCGCAACATCAGCGGCCCCGATTTCATGCAAAACACGGTGCACCTGGGCCATTTGCTCAGGGAAATCCGGGCTTGAAGCGTCTACGACGTGAAGCAGCAAATCGGCGTCCACGGCCTCCTGGAGCGTGGCCTGAAAGGCATCCACCAGACCGTGCGGCAAGTCCCGGATAAACCCTACGGTATCGGACAGGGATACGGAACGCTGCGCGTCGGCAAGATACAGTTGGCGGGTCGTGGTGTCCAGGGTCGCAAACAATTGGTCTGCGGCGTAGACACGCGCCTTTACCAAGGCGTTGAAAAGCGTGGATTTGCCCGCGTTGGTGTAGCCCACGAGCGAGATGTTGAAGGTATCGCGCCGCTCACGCCGCCGACGCTGCGTCGATCGTTGCCGCTTGACCTTTTCCAGGCGCTCGCGGGTTCGCTTGATGGCGTCGCCGATCATGCGCCGGTCGAGTTCGATCTGCTTCTCGCCCGGGCCCCCGTGCCCACCAATCCCCCCGCTCTGGCGCTCCAGGTGCGACCAGCGCCGCACCAGGCGCGTGCTCGAATACTGGAGCCTGGCGAGATCGACCTGCAATTTGCCCTCGTGGCTGCGCGCACGCTGGGCGAAGATCTCAAGGATCAAGAGCGTGCGGTCATTCACGGGCAACTCGATGTGGCGCTCCAGATTGCGCTGCTGCGCCGGGCTCAGAGACTGGTCAAACAGCACTTCTGCCGCGCCATGCATCTGCGCCAGGGTCCGGATTTCATCTGCCTTGCCACTGCCCACGAACAACGCCGCATCGGGCGCCTGGCGCTTGCAGGTAATGCGGGCGACGGGGCGCATGCCCGCCGTCTGCGCGAGCAATCCCAATTCCTCGAGATCGCCGTCGAAGTGGGGCAGGCCGAGGTCCACCCCGACCAAGAGCACGGCCGCGCTGTCTTCCTGCGGAGATGTGGCCGAGCTCAAAGCGCGCCGCCCTTTCGTTGCGCCCGACTCAGGAACGAAGATCGCGAAAATCGGCAGCCGGGCGGCAACGACTCAGGCGCTGCTGCCGTCTGCATCAGGGGCATCTGCCGTAGAAAAGTTGACCGCGCGACCCGGAACAATCGTGGAGATCGCGTGCTTGTAGACCATCTGGGTCACTGTATTGCGCAGCAACACCACGTACTGATCAAATGATTCGATCTGCCCTTGCAGTTTGATGCCGTTCACCAAATAAATGGAGACCGGAACATGCTCCCGACGCAAGGTGTTGAGGAAGGGGTCCTGCAAGAGTTGGCCTTTATTGCTCACGATATCCTCCGTGTTCAAAGCGTTGTTGTTAAAACCGCACCTTACCACAAATCCCGCAGTTGTCTTGCGGGCGACAAGACATGGCCCTGCGCAAACACTGCCTTTGCCTCATCAACCCTCGTCCTTGTTGACAAAGGGATTGTGTGAAGTTTTCAGTTCGATCCTCAGCGGCGTTCCCTCCAGATCGAACGCCTTGCGAAAACGCCCTTCCAGAAAACGTTTGTAGGCATCCGTCACATGCTCCAGCGAGTTCCCGTGGATGACGATCACCGGGGGATTCATTCCGCCTTGGTGAGCGTAACGCATTTTGGGACGGAACATGCCTGCCCGCTTGGGACTTTGGAACTGCACGGCTTCCAGCAGCAGCCTGGTCAGCACGGGCGTAGACATCTTGCAATTTGCGGAGCGATACGCCTGGACGATGGAAGCCCACAACGGACCGAGGCCCTGGCGCTTTTGTGCCGAAATGAAATGCAGCGCGGCAAACTTCAGGAACGCCAGCCGACTCTCTATGGACCGTTGCAACAACTGGCGTTGGTAGGCGTCAACAGCGTCCCACTTGTTCACGGCGAGCGTGACGGAGCGCCCGCTCTCCAAAATGTATCCCGCGATATGGGCATCCTGATCCGTGACGCCCTGGGTGGCGTCCAACACCAGCAGCACGACATGCGCAGACTCTATGGCCTGAAGTGTTTTCACGACCGAGAACTTCTCGACCGCCGCAAAGACCTTGCCTTTGCGGCGCAGTCCCGCCGTATCCACCAGTTCAAAGCGCTGACCACTGCGTTCAAAAGGCACCACGATCGCATCCCGGGTGGTTCCGGGCATGTCGAAGACGACGAGCCGTTCCTCACCCAACCATGTATTGATCAACGTGGACTTGCCGACGTTCGGGCGCCCCGCCACGGCGAGCCGGATCGTGCCCTTGTCGGCGTTCGCATCCGGTGCGTCCTGCTCCGGCAAATGCAGGGGGTCGAGGGCCACCTCCACCAAGTCGCGGACCCCCTGCCCATGGGACGCAGATACCGGGTAGACCGTCCCGAGTCCCAGTTCGTAGAACTGCGCCGGTTGCGCGCCCTCGAGCATGCCCTCGGCCTTGTTCGCCACCAGCACGCACGGCCTGCCCGAGCGCCGCAGGTAGTTGGCGATGTCCTGGTCCTGGGCACACACGCCGGCGCGGGCATCGACGACGAAGATGACCACGTCGGCCTCGGCAACCGCCTGCTGCGTCTGCCTGGCCATCTCCCGGTAGATTCCGTCGGACGCATCCGGCTCAAAGCCCCCGGTGTCAATGACGATGTATTCGTACCTGCCCTGCCTGCCGTTGCCGTAATGCCGGTCGCGTGTCAGCCCGGCAAAGTCGGCCACGATGGCGTCGCGGGACTTGGTCAGACGATTGAACAGCGTGGACTTGCCGACATTCGGACGCCCCACGATAGCGATGACTGGCTTCATCGAAGGCAGTCAATCAGGACGGAATCCGTAAATGGCGCCATTGCGGGTAACGAACACCAGCGTGTCGGCGGCCACCACCGGCGCCGCCGCAATACCCGATCCATCCGTGGAGATGCGGTTCAGCGAAGCACCGTCCGTGCGCGACAGCAAATGAACCAGACCCGCATCGTCACCGACCACTACGGAGCGTCCGAGCAGCAAGGGCGCCGTCAGCTTCCGATGCTTGAGCCGGTCACTGGTCCACAAACGCCCGCCGTCGCTGCGGCGCCATGCGACAAGCGTGCCGTTGCTTTCCGTGCCAAAGAGCGCCTGCTCATCGCCGTGAACACCCTCTGCACCACTGGCCGCTTGCGTCCAGGCGACAGTGCCTCTTGCGGTATCCACGCAGCCCACCGCGGCCTGGAAGGATCGCGCGCACACGCTGTCTCCAACCCTGCTGGTGCGGCCGACCAATTCCACCAGGCGCTCCACGTCGTTGGTCCCCCGCGGGTTCGCAAGGGGCGCCTCCCAGCGCACGTTGCCGTTGTCGGGGTTGAATCCCACGAGACGACCAGACAGTCCGACGACCAGGGTGTCGCCCCGCGCCAGAAGAACCCCTGCCTGGCGCAAAACCAGCGGCTCGCCGGGACGCTGCTGGACCCATAGCTGGCGCCCGGTGGCCGCGTCGTAGGCGGACACCGAACGGTCCGCAGCCAGCACGAAAACACGCCCACCGGCGACCAGAGGGGGCGTAAACACTTGGGCGGGCAGGGTCTCCCGCCAGCGCAGGCGACCGGCGTCGATGACGATCAGCGCGTTGTCGCGCGAGACCACGGCCGCCAAACGCCCATCGCTCCCGACACCCGCCGACAATGGATCTCCCAGCGCAATGCGCCAGACGTCACCGCCGGTGCGCGCGTCGATCGCAGCGACCACGCCGTCGGCGGAGGCCAGCGTCGCCACATGGCCCGCAACGGAGACCTCCAGATGCAGCCCGGCAACGCTGCCAACGCGGGAGGTCCATACCTGGTGAACGCCGAGAATGGGGACGTTCGCCCCCAAATCTTCCGGCACGGGGCGGGGGCTGCTGCCCCACGACGAACATCCTGCCAGCGCCGCAGCAAGCAGCGCGCACGCAGCGCCACGCACAAGGAACGGGTAGCCAATCGATGCCATGCTCACTTGGTCTCCGCAGAGGATGCGGCCGCAGCCACGACGGCAGCCTGCGGCGCGACACCCAGGGCGTTCAGCTTGAACTCGATAAGGTGCCGGTATTCCGCACCTTCCTCGAAACCCTGGTAAGCCTTGGTGTACTCGGCAATGGCCTGCGGGCGTTTTTCCTGCAAGACGAGGATGTCCCCCCGACGGTCGGCAACGAGGGGCGCAAACTCAGGCGGGAAACTGCCGGAGAGTTGCTCGAGGGCTTCCTCATGGTTTTTCTGGTCCATCAGCACGCCCGACAGACGCAGCCTGGCCAGGGCCTTGAGCCCCTCGTCGGTGGACTGCTGCGCCACCCAGCCAAGCGCTTGCTTCGCGCCATCGGCGTTGCCCGCATCCTGCATGGCCTTGGCCAGGGCCAGGCCCGCCTGCCCCGCTTGTGCAGTGCCCGGATATTTGGATTTCAGGTCGCCAAAGGCCTGTTCCATGCGCGACCGATCGCCCGTGCGCGCTGCGGCGTCGAGCGCGTCAAAGAGCGCTGCCGCCTGCGTCGCCTGCCGGTTCTGCCAATACTGGTAGCCATTCCACGCGGCCGCGGAACCGGCCACCAGAACCAGCACCGAGCCGATGAGGGTGCCCCAGCGGTTCCAGAAATGCTTGAGTTGGTCCAGTTGTTCTTGTTCTTCGAGGTCGAGGTGATTGGCCATGGGAGGAATAGTCTGTTCAGCAGGCCGATTGTAGGGTGCCCGACCACTGGGCAATGGTGTCCAGCGGGCGCTCGACCTGCGCGCCGACACCATCGCGCAGCGACTTCACGGTCACCATGCCCCGCGAGGACTCCTCTTCGCCAAACACGAGCGCGTACAAGGCCCCGCTGGCGTCCGCCTTCTTGAACTGGGATTTCATGCTGCCCATTCCCTCGCCCCCCGCAGGCGCGGCGTGCATCTGCACGCTCACGCCCTGCTGCCGCAAGCGCTCGATCGTGCGCATGGCCAAGGGCAGAACGGCAACGCAGGGGATGATGGCGTACGCATCGGGCACCAGGCCGGGCGGCGCCCGCCCCTGCTCCCCAAGCAGTTCGAGCACCCGCTCGATGCCCAGCGCCCAACCCACCGCGGGCGCCGCCTTGCCCCCGACCTGCTCGACGAGATAGTCATAGCGCCCCCCACCGCAGATCGTCCCCTGCGAACCCAGGCGATCGGTGACGAACTCGAAAACCGTCAGGTTGTAGTAGTCCATTCCGCGCACGAGCCGGGGATTGACCGTCCATGCCACGCCATTGGCGCTGAGAATGGATTGCACCGCGTCGAGATGCGCCCGGGATGCGTCGCCCAGAAAGTCGAGCAAGCGGGGCGCCGCCTCGACGATGGCCTGCATGGCCGGATTCTTCGTGTCCAGTATCCGCAAAGGATTGCTGTGCAGACGGCGACGCGCTTCCTCGTCCAGGGCGTCGATATGCCGCTCCAGATGGGCAATCAAGGCGGCGCGGTGCGCCCTGCGTTCATGCGGCTCGCCCAGGCTGTTGATCTCGAGCCGGACATCTTGCAGGCCCAGTTCGCGCCACAGCGCATGGGCCAGAAGAATCAACTCCGCATCGACCTCGGCGCCGGGGAAACCCAGGGCCTCCGCTCCGACCTGATGGAACTGACGATAGCGCCCCCTTTGCGGGCGCTCGTGGCGAAACATGGGTCCCATGTAGTAGAGCCGTTTGCCCCCGTCATAGAGCATGGAGTGCTCGACGACCGCGCGCACGACCCCGGCCGTGGCCTCGGGACGCAGGGTCAGGAGTTCTGCGTTGAGACGATCCTCGAACGAATACATCTCCTTCTCGACGATGTCGGTGACCTCGCCCAGGCTGCGCACAAACAGCGGCGTCGGCTCGACGATGGGCGTGCGGATGCTGCGGTACGCGTACCGGGCCATCAATTCATGGACCTTGGCTTCGAGCCACTCCCACCGGGCGGATTCGGGCGGCAGGATGTCGTTCATTCCCTTCACCGCGAGCAGTTTCTCCGGCCTGGGTGAAGCGGTATTTCTTTCTTTGCTCACGGGGGCTTTCCCTGTCCGGCAGGTTTTTTGTCGAGGCCGCCACCGGCTCGCGCCCGAGCGGGTGGCGGCAAGGACGCAAGGGATCAGGCGTGAGCTTCTTCTTCTACGCCAAAGCGCTTTTCGACGTAGTGCTCGACGATCTCATGAAACTCGTTGGCAATATTGTCCCCGCGCAAGGTCGTCGTCTTTTCGCCATCGATGTAGACCGGCGCTGCGGGCGCCTCGCCCGTTCCGGGCAGGCTGATGCCGATATCCGCTTGCTTGCTCTCGCCCGGGCCATTCACGATGCAGCCCATGACGGCGACGCGCAGGTTCTCGACCCCGGGATAGCGCTCGCGCCATACGGGCATCCGGGACCGCAGGAAATCGTCGATCTGCTTGGCCAGATCCTGGAACGTGGTGCTGGTGGTGCGACCACAACCGGGACAGGCCGTGACGCTGGGAGCGAAGGCCCGCATTCCCAGCGACTGCAAAATCTCGCAGGAGACCAGGACTTCCTGCGTCCGGGCCTCCCCGGGCTGAGGGGTCAGGGACACGCGGATGGTGTCGCCAATACCCTCCTGCAGGAGGATCGCGATCGCGGCAGTGGACGCGACGGTCCCCTTGGTCCCCATGCCGGCCTCGGTCAGCCCCAGGTGCAGCGCGTAGTCGCAGCGCTGCGCCAGTTCACGGTACACCGCGATCAAGTCCTGAACGCTGCTGACCTTGCACGAAAGAATGATCTGATCGCCATTCAGGCCCATTTCCTCGGCACGGCGCCCGGACGCGACCGCAGAGCTGACGAGCGCCTCGTACATCACCTGGCGCACCTGCCACGGCGTGCTGCGGCGACTGTTGGTGTCCATCAAATCCGCCAACAACTCCTGATCCAGGCTGCCCCAGTTCACACCGATGCGCACCACCTTGTCCCAGCGCATCGCGGCGTCGATCATCTGGCCGAACTGCAGGTCCCGCTTGTCGCCCCGGCCGACGTTTCCCGGGTTGATCCGGTACTTGGAAAGCGCCTGCGCGCAGTCCGGGAAATCCGTGAGCAGGCGGTGCCCGTTGTAATGGAAGTCCCCCACCAGGGGCACGCTCAGCCCCATCTTGTCGAGTTGTTCGCGGATCGAGGGAACGGCCGCCGCCGCTTCCGGCGTGTTCACCGTGATGCGGACCAATTCCGAGCCCGCCTGGGCCAGTTCCTTGACCTGGATCGCCGTGCCGATGGCGTCCGCCGTGTCGGTGTTGGTCATCGACTGCACCCGCACGGGCGCATCGCCCCCCACGGTCACGACGCACGATTCCCAGGCAATCTTCGCCTGGCGCGAGCGGCGGGGGTGGGGAGATGCGAGCGCAATGGGTTCGAAATCGGTTTGGGTTTGGATTTTGGTTTGGGAGTTTTTCATCATTTATTTCACCTCGAAACGAGCAACGTTTTCACGCGAGACAGGCGCGAGATCAAAGGGCTTGCCACGAACCGTCACGTCCATGGCGTCTGCCCGGCCAATTACAACGTCCAATGGGATCGGCGCGGCAACCGAAACGGACTCTCCGGCGAGCAGATTGCGTTGCAACGCAAATGCACCCGTGGCGTCCCGCACCCGAACCCAGGACAGGCTGCGGGCATGCAATACCAGCACGCCCGAAGACTCGGCCAGCGCCGCAGGAGCCGATGCCGGGCTGGCCGCGCCCGATGCGGGAACAGCCGCGGGAGTGGCGTCCGCAGCCACTGGAACAGAATCCGGAACAAGATCCCCCTGCGCGAGAGCCCCTTCGGCAGGCAGGGCGGTGATCGACGCATCCCCCACCGAATCGGGAGGGGACAGGTCCGGGGCCGGCATGACGGCGCCCTCTTGTTGCAGACGCGGGATGAAAAACAGCAGCGAAGCCCCCCCGAGCAGGAGCAGAACGAGCAGCATCACCAAACGCGACGCGATCTGGGGGGCTGTGTAGGAGAAGGCAGGAAATTTGCCCGCACCGCCCTTCACCGGGGCATTCAGCCCGGCACGGTTTGCCGACATGGGGGGATTCCGGCTTTGCGGAAGCCGTGCCAGAACCGGTGCCGGGTCCACCTTGAGCATCCGGCAGACGCTGGACGCAAGGGCCCGCGCGAACACCATGTCCGGCAATGCCGCATGCTCGTCCGCCTCCAGCGCCTCCAGCTTGCTTGCGGGGACCTTCAGTGTCAGCGCCAATGCCGCAATATGCACGCCTGCTGCCTGGCGCGCCTCCCGCAGCAGGCCACCCGCCGTCACCTCACTTGCCACCGCCTCACTCTCACTCATTGAAAGCCCCGTGTTCGTATGCGCCCTGCTCGCGCGAATCCGGAAACCGCTTGCGCAACTGCTCTGTCCACTGTTTCATAGCCACGGAGCCTCCAGCCAGGGGGCGCTCGATTCTGATCCCCGATCACAAGGACTCGGCGTTGGCCCAATCGCTGTTGTTGATGCGTCGAATATTAAACCCGATTTACGCAATTTTTCTGACTCCAGACTTACGCGTCCTCCGGGAATCGAAGTGACCGGGCCCCATCAGGCCGTCACCCATGCGCTCACTCACTGAAGGCCCCGCGTTCGTATGCGCCCTGCTCGCGCGATTCCGGAAACCGCTTGCGCAGCTGGTCTGCCAACTGCTTCATCGCCACGGAACTCCCCAGCGCGCGCTCGATTTTTATTCCCAGCCACAAGGACTCGGCATTGGCCCAATCGCTGTTGTTGATGCGCCGAATATAAAACTGCGCCCGGGGCAGCTCATTGCGACGCAGCAAAAGAGCGGCGAGGTGGTAGCCCACCACCGGATTCGCTGCATCGAGTTCATACGCCTTGAGCAAGGACTGCTCCGCCTCGGGAAACTGCCCCGCACCTGACTGGCACAGTCCACGCGCCATCAGCGTCTTGCCGCGTGCCGTATAGGCCGGGTTGGCCAACGCCCGGACGAAGTACGGGTCCGCCTGCGCGTATTTGCGCTGCTGGCAGAGCAGCCAGCCGTAGTTGTGCAGCAGGCTGGGGTCGCCACTGCGCAGCGCCAGGGCGCGGTTGAAACTGTCTTCCGCCTGCGGGAAGTCGTTGAGCCGCATGTAGATCAAGCCACGCAGGTTGAACGCATCGGCATACGCGGGGTCTGCCGTGAGCGCCTGCTTGACCTCGTCCAGGGCCACGGTCGTCTGCCCGGTCTCGAAATAGTTGGCCGCAAGTTCCAGCCGGATGCGCGCCCGGCGCCGCACCTCGGGCTCGTCCGAGGGGGTGACCAGCCCGGCGTTCGCGTCGTTGACGGCGTCCGCGTTCTTCGTCGCACAGCCCGGCAGCGCCAGCACGCATGCGACTGCGCCGCATGCCGTGAGCGTCCAGCGGACGAAATACAGCCAGCGTCCAAGCCATTGCACCATGTTGAGTCTCCTCGAAGTGTTCTCGTTGACCCGCTCAAGCCACCGGTTTGAGCTCGATCGTGCGCTGCCTTGCGATGCGCAGCGCGGCCCGGGTGCGGTCCCTGACGTCTCCCGCCAGCTGACCGCAGGCCGCGTCGATATCATCCCCGCGGGTCCTGCGCACCGTGGTGACGATTCCGGCGTCGCTCAGGACCTTGGCAAACGCAAGCAGCTGATTCTGCGTCGAACGCAACAGCCCCGACGCGGGGAATGGGTTGAAAGGAATGAGGTTGAACTTGCAGCGGATTTCGGCGCCCCGCACCAGATCGATCAACTCCCGGGCTTGCGCCAACTGGTCGTTGACGCCATCGAGCATGCAGTACTCGAACGTGATGAAGTCCCGCGGCGCATGCACCAGATAGCGCTTGCACGCCTGCAGCAGCTCGTGGATCGGATACTTGCGATTGAGCGGCACCAGCTTGTCGCGCAGCGGATCGTTCGGGGCATGCAAGGAAACCGCCAGGGCCACGGGGCAATCCTGTGCCAGGCGGTCCAGCATGGGAACGACGCCCGAGGTCGACACGGTCACCCGCCGGCGCGACAGGCCGTAGCCATGGTCGTCGAGCATCACCCGCAGGGCCGGGATCAGCGCGGAATAGTTCTGCAGGGGCTCGCCCATGCCCATCATCACCAGGTTGGTGATCACCCGCTCTGCGGTGCCAAAGCGCTTGCGCAAGGAATGCTCGGCAAACCACAGCTGGGCGACGATCTCGCCCGCCGTCAGATTCCGGCTGAAGCCCTGATGGCCGGTGGAGCAAAAACGGCAGCCCACGGCGCATCCGGCCTGCGAAGAAACGCATAGCGTCCCCCTGTCGTCTTCCGGGATGAACACCGCCTCGACGGCGTTGCCATCGCGCACGTCGAACAGCCACTTCAGCGTACCGTCTGATGCTGCCTGCTCGGAGATGAGCGGCAGAGCCTCCACCCGCGCGCAGCCCTCGAGTTTGCTGCGCAGCGCCTTGGCCAAGTCACTCATGGCGCCAAAGTCGCTCGCGCCGCGCTGGTGAATCCAGCGAAACAGCTGCGTGGCACGGAACCGCTGCTCGCCCAACTGCGCGCAAAAAGCGGCCAACGCGTCGAGGTCAAACTCCAGCAGATTGGTTTTCATGGCAGCCGAACGCCATCGTCCCCATGGCGCGCGCATCCCGCGCTGCTGGCAGGATGCGGCATGGGAAACGACGGCATGGCGGTATCAGCGCGAGTAGATGCTCAGTCCCGGGAAGAAGAACGCGACCTCTGCCCGGGCAGTTTCCGCGGCGTCGGAGCCGTGCACCGCGTTCGCGTCGATGCTGTCGGCGAAGTCGGCGCGGATGGTGCCGGCTTCCGCCTTCCTGGGGTCCGTGGCACCCATGAGTTCGCGGTTCTTGAAAACCGCGTTTTCGCCTTCCAGGACCTGGATCATCACCGGACCGGAGACCATGAAGTCCACCAGATCCTTGAAAAAAGGGCGCTCCTTGTGCACGGCGTAGAACTGCTGCGCTTCCAGATGCGACAGGTGGGTCATGCGTGCTGCGACGATCTTCAGGCCAGCCGCTTCAAAGCGTGCGTAGATTTTTCCGATGACGTTCTTTGCCACTGCGTCGGGCTTGATGATGGAGAGGGTGCGCTCGATGGCCATGTGGGGGTTCCCTGATGATGAATATTGCGATGATGCCAAGTGGATTGCGTTGCGCTCGTCCGCCAAGCAAAGTCTCTGATTCTAACGATGCAGGCCCTGCATTGGACTCCCGGACTCAACGCCCGCCGCCGCGCCGGGGACCGCCGCCGCCACCGGGGCGGCGTTTGTCCTGGCGATGTCTCGACAGGCTGTCCCCGCCGATATAGCCCACGGAGGTTTTCATCGGATCCGGCTGCGCGGCTGCGCGCTGGCGCTCAGCGCCGCCGGCGTTGCCGCTGCGCGCGCCCGGCCCCGCGCCGTTGCGCCACGGCTTCTGGCCGCGGGGGCCGCCGGCGGCCGCGTCCTGCGGCCGGTCGCGCAGCGGCGCAGCGCCCATGCGGGGCCGGTTGCGCTGCTTGTTGGCAGCGCGCGCGCCCGCCCCGGGGCCTGCGCCCGCCAGCCCGGCACCCGCTGCCTGCGCGAGCGCACGAATATCCCCCTCGTCGAGTTCCAGCCAGGCGCCGCGCCTGAGGCCGCGCGGCAGCACCATGGCTCCGTAGCGGATGCGGATCAACCGGCTGACGGCGTGCCCCATCGATTCCAGCATGCGGCGCACCTCCCGGTTGCGTCCTTCGGAAAGGGTGACGCGGTACCAGCAGTTGGCGCCCTCCCCGCCGCCCTCCTCGATGGAACCGAAGCACGCGACGCCGTCGTCCAGGTGCACGCCGTCGAGGAGTTTTTGTTTTTCTTCGTTGCTCAGCGCACCGAGAACGCGCACCGCGTACTCACGCTCCAGCCCGAAGCGCGGGTGCATCAGCCGGTTCGCCAATTCACCGGAACTGGTAAATAGCAGCAAGCCCTCCGTGTTCAGGTCCAGGCGCCCCACGGATTGCCACTTGCCCTGCACCAGGCGCGGCAGCTTGCGAAACACCGTCGGCCGGTTCTGCGGGTCGTCGTGCGTCACCACCTCACCGGCAGGCTTGTGGTAGGCGATCACCCGCGCCGGGGGCGGATCGATGCGGTAGCGGATGGGCTGGCCGTTGACCTTGACCTGGTCTCCGAACTGTATGCGCTGTCCGATATGCGCCGGCTCATTGTTCACGGAGATGCGCCCTTCGAGAATGAGCTGCTCCATCTCGATCCGCGAGCCCAGCCCCGCCTGGGCCAGCACCTTGTGCAGCTTGGGTGTTTCCACCTGGGGCTGCAAGATCCGCTTGGCGGGCGGCACGCTGGGCGCAGCGTCGTCTTCGTCGAAGCGCCCCGACACCACGTCTTCAAACTGGTAGCCGGCAGGAGCCGCCGACCGGTGCGGCTCGCGTCTTGGACCCTCGGGTCGCGGCTTCCTGTCCCGGGGTGCTTGCGCGTCGGCTCGGTGCTCGCGCGGACCGGACCCCGCATCGGCAGGGGGTTCTTCGGCAGCACCATGCCCTGCGGGCGGGTCCATCGTGGTGGCCCGATCAGGCGCCGCAGCGTCCTGCACGGCAATGCGGGTCTCAGGCGGCGCCGCGCTGTCGATCTCTGGCGGCAGCAGCGGAATTTCAGGGGTCGAATCATTCATTGCGGTTTTCCCTGGACGCCTCCCGGGGCATCCACATGCTCGTCGCGGAGATGCGTCTCCGCATTCAGAAAAAAGTCGTCCACCGTCCGGGAACCCGTGCCATCGGCCGATGCGGCGGCAACCAGGGTCTGCAACCCGTGCCCGTCGCCCGGCAGGTCGTCGAGCAGCGGCAGTTGGTCCAGCGATTGCAATCCCAGGTCGTCCAGAAACTGGCGCGTCGTCGCAAACAGCGCGGGATGGCCCACGGTTTCCCTGTGCCCGATGACCTCGATCCAGCCCCGATCTTCCAATTGCTTGACGGTCAGGCTGTTCACCGTGACCCCCCGGATGTCCTCGATATCGCCGCGCGTGACCGGCTGGCGGTAAGCGATGATGGCCAGCGTTTCCATCGTCGCCCGCGTATAGCGCGGGGGCTTTTCGGGATGCAGCCTGTCCAGGTAGATGCGCATTTCGGGGCGGCTCTGAAAACGCCACCCCGTGGCCACCTGAACCAGTTCCACCCCGCGCGCAGTCCATTCGAACTGCAATTCCTGCAACAAGAGCTTGAGCGTATCGGCCCCCAGCGCGTCGTCGAACAGCACGCGCAGCGCGCGCAAGGGCACGGGCTGTTGCGCGCAGATCAACGCAGTTTCGAGGACCCGTTTGGCGTCCACCATGTTCATGGTTCAGCGATTCCTGGAAAGCGGCCACCGCGTTGCAGCGCGGTGGCATATCGACAGCAGGGGCAATCAGTGGCGTGGGTGGCGTGCCATGCAGGGGCGCTGGCACGACGCAGGAGCCCGGCGGGATTCCGTCTTCAGGCGGGGGCCGTTCCGGCCATCAGCGCGGCATTGTAACCTAGCCCCCAGGAGGCCAGAGCTTGCTGCATGTCCTCGGGCAGCGGTGCACGGAACTCCAGCGCCTGCCCCGTCACGGGATGCACGAAGGCCAGCCGCCAGGCGTGCAGCGCCTGGCGTTGCAGCGGCCCCAGGGGCGCTCCGCCGTACAGGCTGTCACCGACGAGGGGGTGCTTCAGAAAGGCCATGTGCACGCGTATCTGGTGCGTTCGCCCGGTGTGCAGGGTGCATTGCAGCCAGCATCCCCGATCCGTTCCATCGAGCCACAGGGCATCGGTGCGCGCGCTCTTTCCCGCATGGATCGCCAAGTCGACGACCGCCATGCGCAGGCGGTTGCGCGGATCGCGTCCGATGGGCGCGTCCACGCTCCGGCTCCCGGGGCCCGTCCAGGCGCCGTGGGCCAACGCCAGGTACTGGCGCTGGACCCTGCGCTGCGCGATCGCAGCGACCAGGGCGTCCATCGTGGCCCGGTCCCGGGCCACCACCATCAGGCCGCTGGTGTCCTTGTCGAGCCGGTGCACGATGCCCGCCCGGGGAAGCAGCAGCGCCCCTGCGTCACGCGCCAGCAGGCCATTGAGCAGGGTTGCGCTCCAGTTGCCGGGGGCGGGATGAACCACCAGACCTGCCGGTTTGTTCACGACCAGGAGTTGCGCATCCTCATACAGCACGTCGATGGCCATGGGTTCCGGCCGGAAGGCCTGGCTGTGCGCAGTGGGCCGCATTTCCAGCAGCACCCGGTCCCCGGCCTCGACGCGGGTGGCGGCTTTGCACACCGGCCTGCCATTGAGGCGGACCAGCCCCTGCGCCAGCAGTTGCTGGAGATAGCTGCGGGAAAACTCGGGAACCAAGTCCACCAGCGCCCGATCCAGGCGCGCACCGTGCTGCTGCGCGCCCAGTTCCATGGCGCGCAGCTCGCTTTCCACGGCGTCCGGCGCCTGCGGCTCGTCGGCGGGCAGGTCGTCATCCTCCGCGTCCGGTAGCCCGGCGTCGGCCTGCCCGCTGGCCGGGCAGGCCCCCCCGGGATCACCGGGCAGGCAGGTAGCGCGACGGATCGACGGGCTTGCCATGCCGGCGGATTTCAAAGTGCAGTTTCACGCGGTCGGCGTCGGTGCGGCCCATCTCGGCGATCTTCTGCCCCTTGCGCACGCTCTGCTCGTCCTTGACCAGCATGGCCTGGTTGTGCGCGTATGCCGTCAGGAACGCGTCGTTGTGCTGGATGACGATCAGGTTGCCGTACCCCCGCAGGCCGGCGCCGGCGTAGACGACCCGCCCGTCGGCGGCGGCCAGTACCGGATCGCCCGCCTTGCCGCCAATGTCATAGCCCTTGTTGCGCGCCTCGTCAAAGCCGGCAATCAGCGTTCCCGATGCGGGCCATGCGAAGGCCATGCCGTTTTCGCCCGCAGACGCAGCGGGTGCGGGAACGGTGGGCGCCACGGCCACCACCGTTCCCGGAGCCGGAGCCGGTGAGGCCGCAGGCTTGGGGGCGGGAGGGCTTGCGGCTGCCGCAGGCACCACGCTCGACGCGGCAACAGGCCGTGTCACCACGCCGGATGCAGATGCGGGTGCGGGTGCGGGTGCGGGCGTGGACGCAGCGGCTGGGGGCGGCACGACGCGCAGCACCTGGTCGACCTCGATCCGATCGGCGTTTTCCAAGTCGTTCCAGCGGGCGATGTCCTTCCAGCCCTGGCCCGACTCCAGACCGATGCGGATCAGGGTGTCGCCCGGTTTCACCGTGTAGTAGCCCGGTTTGCCCGCGTTTTCGGCGCCAGGCAAGGGCTTGGCGGCGGCCAGTTGCGGTGCCGGTGTCGAGGACGAAGCAGTGCCCCGATCTTCCACCGGAGCCTGGGTCAGCCGGGTTCCACAGCCACAGAGCACAAGACCCGCGACTGCCGCGGCGAGCCCCGGAGCGAGAGCACGCGATACGAACATAAGCAATTTCCCGTTTCAAGCGATCCCCGATTTTAGAAGGACGAAATGGACCGGCTCGAGAACGCTTTGTTTCAACCCCTGCGCGGTTTTGTCGATGACGAGCAACATCTGCTGCCTTCCCGTCAAGGCCATCGGGGCCACCAACCGCCCGCCCACCGCGAGTTGCTCGCACCAGGACGGGGGCACGGCGTCGCCGCCCGCAGCGGCAATGATGGCCGCATACGGCGCGCCCCTGGCGTAGCCCAGCATGCCATCGCCAAACAGCAGGTGAACATTCGTGAGGCGAAACGGCCGCAGATTCTCGCGCGCCTTGTCGTACAGGCCATGCAGCCGCTCCAGCGTGTACACCTCGCGCGCCAGCAGACTCAGCACCGCGGCCTGGTAGCCGCAGCCGGTGCCGATTTCGAGCACACGCCCCAACCCGCCCGTGCGGGCCCCTTCGGCGCCGAGCAGCAATTCGCACATGCGCGCGACCGCATACGGCTTGGAGATGGTCTGCCCCAGCCCGATCGGCAGGCTGGTGTCTTCGTAGGCCTGCGTGGCGAGCGCGCCATCAACGAACCGATGGCGCTCCACGGTGCCCATCGCCCGCAACACTGCGGCGGACGCGATGCCGCCGGCCGCGAGCTTTTGCACCATGCGCGCCCTGACCGCCGAGAAATCCAGCCCCGGCCCCACGGGCCTCGGTGCGCGCGGCGCGCCGCCCGGTCCGGGCAGTCCCGCGAGGCGGGCCGGAAACCCGGGTCGGCGCTGCATCACGCCCCGGGGACGGTGGTCGCCCCTGCCGCGAACCGGGACACCGTCCGCGCCCAATCACCGAGCCCGTCGTGATCGGTCAGATCGACCTTCAGCGGCGTGATCGACACATGGCCTTGCGCCGTGGCGTAGAAGTCCGTTCCTTCGGCGCCGTCCTTCGCGGCCCCGGCCCCGCCGATCCAGTACATGGCCTCCCCGCGGGGGTTTTCCTGCACGATCACGCGCTCTGCCGCGTGGCGCCGCCCGAGGCGGCAGAGTTTGATGGAGCCCAGCGCATCCAGCGGCATGTTGGGGATGTTCACATTCAGCAGCCACGGCGTCGTCTCGTTCACGAGATGCTGCACGCGCATCTGCGCCACGATCTCGCGCGCCTTGGCCGCCGCCGCGTCGATTTCGACCCAGCCCTTGTCCACCTGGGAGAAGGCGATCGCGGGGACGCCGAACAGGTAGCCCTCCATGGCCGCGCCCACGGTGCCGGAATAAATGGTGTCGTCGCCCATGTTGGCGCCATTGTTGATTCCCGAGACCACCAGATCGGGCCGGTAGCCCAGCAGGCCCGTGAGCGCGATGTGCACGCAGTCCGCGGGCGTGCCGTTCACATACCGGAAACCGTTGTGCGCCCGGTGCACGGACAGCGGCGAATGCAGGGTCAGCGCGTTCGACTTGGCGCTGTTGTTGTGCTCGGGCGCGACGACATCCACCGCCACCCCCTCCAGGGTCTTGAGCGCAGCGTGCAAGGCCACGATGCCGGGGGCCTGGTAGCCGTCGTCGTTGGAAATCAGGATTTTCATGGGTTGCTGCAAGGATTGCAGCGGATTGTAGGTGCGGCATGCCGACGGCACGCTGCGTCCCGTCGGACAAGCCCGTCGCCCGGGGGACATCGCAGGCCGGGGAAGCGCGCCTATCATGCGGCCCCTCCCTTGGGAACAAAACAGGAGATACCCCCATGCACGCTTGGCTCTGCACCGAACCCACAGGCGTCGAAGCGCTGACCTGGACCGAACTGCCCACGCCCGTGCCCCAGGCCGGCGAGGTGCTGATCGAGATCCGGGCCGCGAGTCTGAATTTCCCCGACCTGCTGATCGTGCAAAACAAGTACCAGATGAAACCGCCCCTGCCTTTTGTTCCGGGATCGGAATACGCCGGCAGGGTCGCGGCGCTGGGCGACGGCGTCACGCAGCTGCGGGTGGGACAGGACGTGGCCTGCCTGACGGGCACCGGTGGGTTTGCCACCCACGCCATCGCCCGTGCGGCCCTGTGCCTGCCTTTGCCGGCCGATTTTCCGCATGCCGACGCCGCCGCGTTCACCATGATCTACGCCACCTCGCACCATGCGCTGGTGGATCGCGCACGGCTCAGGGCGGGCGAGACCGTGCTCGTGCTGGGAGCCGCCGGCGGCGTGGGAACGGCTGCGATCCAGATCGCCAAGGCCATGGGCGCGCGCGTCATCGCCGCGGCCTCCAGCGAGGCCAAATGCACGCTGTGCCGATCCATCGGCGCAGACGCCAGCATCCACTACGGCAAGGAAAACCTGCGCGAGGCCATCGGGGCGCTCACCGACGGCAAGGGCCCCGACGTGGTCTACGACCCCGTCGGCGGCGAGCTTACCGAGCCCGCCTTCCGCTCCATCGCCTGGCGCGGCCGCTACCTGGTGGTGGGCTTTGCCTCCGGCCCGATCCCGTCCCTGCCCTTGAACCTGGCCCTGCTCAAGGGCGCGTCCATCGTGGGCGTTTTCTGGGGCGAGTTCTCCAGGCGCGAACCCCAGGCCAACGCCGCCATGCTCGGCGAGTTGGTGCAGTGGTACGCGCAGGGCCGGATCCGGCCCGTGATCGACCGCAGCATGCCCATGGCGCAACTGCCCGCAGCCTACGCCTGCATGGGTTCGCGCGAGGTGATGGGCAAGCTCGTGATGGTGAATTGAAGAAAACACCCCCCGAGTGCCTGCGGTACTCCCCCCTCAGAAGGGCGACACCCGCAGCCTGACCAGGTAGCGCCCGTTGCGTGCGCCGTGGGTGGCGCGCAGCGCCATGAAAGCATGTGCTACCGTGCCGGGCCTGCGCGCCCAGCCATGCGGCGCAGACCCCGCAACGCAACCCGAATGCAACCGACAACCAACGAATGAGCGCGCAATCCACTCTTGATTTCCCTCCCCCGGGCAACGACGGGGGCGATGGCCTGGGCCTGGCGGACTATGCCCAGCGGGCCTACCTCGAATACGCGCTGTCCGTCGTCAAGGGCCGCGCCTTGCCCGATGTCTGCGACGGCCTCAAGCCCGTGCAGCGGCGCATCCTGTACGCCATGGAGCGCATGGACCTGGGCTACGGCGGCCCCACGCGCAGCACGGCGGCGAAACCCGTCAAAAGCGCCCGCGTGGTGGGCGACGTGCTGGGGCGCTTTCACCCGCACGGCGACCAGTCGGCCTACGACGCGCTGGTGCGCATGGCGCAGGACTTTGCGCAGCGCTACCCGCTGATCGACGGCCAGGGCAACTTCGGCAGCCGCGACGGCGACGGCGCCGCCGCCATGCGCTACACCGAGGCGCGGCTGGCGCGCATCACCGGCCTGCTGCTCGACGAAATCGACGAAGGCACGGTCGACTTCATGCCCAACTACGACGGCAGCACCGAGGAGCCGCGCCAGCTGCCCGCGCGCCTGCCGTTTGTGCTGCTCAATGGCGCCAGCGGCATCGCCGTGGGCCTGGCCACGGAAATCCCGAGCCACAACCTGCGCGAAATCGCGGACGCCTGCATCGCCTTGATCAAGACGCCCGCGCTCGCGCAGGAAGACCTGCTGGCGCTGATTCCCGGCCCGGACTACCCCGGTGGCGGCCAGATCATCAGCAGCGCCGCAGACATTGCCGAGGCCTACCGCAGCGGCCGCGGCAGCCTCAAGGTGCGGGCGCGCTGGCGGATCGAGGAACTCGCGCGCGGCCAATGGCAGTTGGTCGTGGGCGAACTCCCGCCCGGCGTGAGCACGCAGCGTGTGCTCGAAGAAATCGAGGACATCACCAACCCCAAGGTCAAGACCGGCAAGAAAGCACTCAGCCAGGAACAGACCCAGCTCAAGGCAAGCCTGCTGGCCGTTCTCGACTTGGTGCGCGACGAGTCGGGAAAGGACGCCCCGGTGCGTCTGGTGTTCGAGCCCAAGACGGGCAAAACGCCGCAGCAGGAACTGCTCGGCACGCTGCTGGCGCACACCAGCCTGGAGACCTCCGCGCCGATCAACCTCACCATGGTGGGGCTCGACGGCCGACCGGTGCAAAAGTCGCTGCGCCTGATGCTCGAAGAATGGATCACCTTTCGCCAGAGCACCATCACGCGCCGCTCGCAGTACCGCCTGGACAAGGTGCTCGAGCGCATCCACATCCTCGAAGGGCGGCAGACCGTTCTGCTCCACATCGACGAGGTGATCGCCATCATTCGCCAGGCCGACGAGCCCAAGGCCGCGCTGATCGCGCGCTTTCATCTGAGCGAGCGCCAGGCCGAAGACATCCTGGAAATCCGCCTGCGCCAGCTCGCGCGGCTCGAAGCCATCCGCATCGGGCAGGAGCTCACGCAACTGCGCGAAAGCCAGGGCAAGCTCGAAGACATCCTGAACAACCCCGGCGCGCTGCGCCGCAGCATGATCAAGGAAATCGAGGCCGACGCCAAGACCTTTGCCGACCCGCGCCGCACCCTGATCCAGGCTGAAAAAAAGGCCATTGCCGAAGTCCGGGTGGTGGACGAACCGGTGACCGTGGTGGTCTCGCAAAAGGGCTGGGTGCGCGCGCGCAGCGGTCATGGGCACGAGGCCGCCAGCTTTGTCTTCAAGGCCGGCGACGGGCTCTACGGCACGTTCGAATGCCGCACGGTGGACAGCCTGCTGGCCTTTGGCAGCAACGGCCGCGTGTACTCGGTCGCCGTGGCGCTGCTGCCCGGCGCGCGCGGGGATGGTCAGCCCGTGACCACGCTCATCGATCTGGAGGCCGGAACCCGGTTGCTGCACTACTTTGCCGGCCCCGCGCATGCCCTGCTGCTGCTGTCGGGCTCGGGCGGCTACGGCTTTCTGGCGCCGCTGGAGAACCTGCTGTCGCGCCAAAAGGGCGGCAAAGCCTTTCTCACGCTGGGCGAGGGCGAGACGCTGTGCGCGCCCTCGCACGCTGCGGGCAGCACCGGCAGCCAGCCCCTGCCGCCCGCCACGCATGTGGTCTGCGCCTCCACGGGCGGGCGCATCCTGGCGTTCGAGATCGGCGAACTCAAGACCATGGCCAACGGCGGTCGCGGGCTGATGCTCATCGACCTGGACGCCAAGGACAGCCTGGCGGGCGCCGCCGCGTATGCGCGCAGCGTCCGGATCGACGGCCTGGGCCGGGGCGGCAAGCCGCGCACCGAAACGCTGGAACTGCGCTCGCTGAACAACGCCCGCGCCGCACGCGGGCGCAAGGGAAAGGCGGCGGACCTGGGCTTCAAGCCGTCGGCCGTGGCGCGCGTGGAGTAAACACGGGTAACACTTGGGCGCTGCCGCAGGCCGCACCGGACACGCCGTCTCCAAGGGGGCCATGCCCTTGCAGCCCGGACCGGCGCCTGCGCCAGGCCGGGATTGCCCCGGCTGCTGCGTTGTCGGCCGGGTGCGGGCGTGAAAGAATGCACGCCATTTGCACACAGGCACGTTCTGGCAGGAGACACACCATGCACACACGCTTTCGGATGGCGCACAAACTCTGGTTGGCGGTGCTTCTGATCGTGGTCTTGCTGGTCGCCGTGCTGGGTATTTCCGGCTATCGATTGGTCCAGGTGCAGGCCCAAGCCGACGCCGTGGCCAATGACATGACAGCCCGCGTGCAGGCAGCGTTGCGCTGGTCCGGCCTGGTCGAAGTCAATGTCGCACGGACCCGGATCCTGATCGCCAGCCCCGACCCGGCGCTCGAAGCGCAATTCAAGGCGACGATGGTCGCCACCTCGGCGCAGATCACCGAGGTGCAGAAGTCGCTCCAGGCGATGGCGCTGACCGACGCCGACAAAGCGCAGATGGCGAAGATCGCCGAAGTGCGCAAGGTCTCCGTGGGTCTGCGTGACCAGGCCCTCAAGCTCAAAAGCGAGGACCGGTCAGAGCAGGCGCAGACCGTGATCGAGCAGTCCTACAACCCCGCCATCGACATCTATCTGCAGTCGCTGCGGGACTTTGTGCAGCAGCAACAGAAAAACGCGCAGACCCGGCAGCAGGAGATGGCCGCCATGCGCACGCTGACCCTGAAGATCGCCACCGTCGCAGTGGTCTTGCTGCTGCTGACCATCGTCGTCGGTGCCTACTACCTGATCGGCAGCATCCAGCGTCCGCTCGCGCAAGCCAACGGGCTGGTCGAACGCATCGCGGGCGGCGACCTGAGCCTGCAGGAATCCGTGACGCGCGCCGACGAGTTCGGCGACCTGCTGCGCTCGCTCTACGCCATGAGCAACGCCCTGGGCCGCATGGTGCACCAGGTGCGACTGAGCACCGACAGCATTGCGCTCGCCAGCGCCGAGATCGCCACCGGCAATCAGGACCTGTCGCAGCGCACGGAGCAGACTTCGAGCGACCTGCAACAGACGGCTGCCACGATGGAGGAATTCACCAGCACCATCGAGCAAAGCGCAAGCAGTGCGCAGCAGGCCAGCAGCCTGGCCGCCGGAGCCACGGGCGTGGCGCGCAAGGGCGGCGAGGTGGTCACGCAGGTGGTGGCCACGATGGAGGACATCAACCACAGCAGCAAGAAGATTGCGGACATCATCGGCGTCATCGACGGCATTGCGTTCCAGACGAATATCCTGGCGCTGAACGCGGCCGTCGAGGCCGCGCGCGCAGGCGAGCAGGGGCGCGGATTTGCCGTGGTGGCATCCGAAGTGCGCAGCCTTGCGCAGCGCAGCGCCGAGGCGGCCAAAGAGATCAAGCAGCTCATCAGTGCCTCGGTGGAGAAGGTCGAGACCGGCTCCCGGCTGGTATCGGACGCGGGGACCACCATGACCGACATCGTGCAGTCGGTGCAGCGCGTGACCGACATGATCGGCGAAATCACGGCCGCTTCCTCCGAGCAGAGCACGGGCGTGTCGCAGGTGAACAAGGCCATCGGCAACCTCGACCAGATGACACAGCAGAATGCGGCGCTGGTGGAACAAAGCGCCGCCGCCGCGCAGAGTCTGCGCGAGCAGGCGGACCACCTCGCGCGCGAGGTGTCGATGTTCAAGGTAAACGCCGCAAGCTATGGCCCTGCGCAAGCCGCCATCGATGCGGCGCGCGTGACCTCCGCCATGCAATCGCCGCCCCGGCCCGCCAAGCCCGCACCGGGCCTGGCGCCCAAAGCGGCACCGCGGCGCCTGGGCACCGCCACTGCGGCCCCCCCGGGGACGAAGGTGGCCCGCGCGCCAGCCCTGTCGGGAAAGGCCGGCAGCGGCAAACCGGCAACGGTCAAGCAGGGCTCGGAAGAGGAGTGGGAGTCGTTCTGATTGCGCGTCGCGGGCTACTACACACTGGCCACGACCAGCGTGCCGCTTGCCTGCGTGCACCAAACCGCCTCGTTCGATGCCCACCCTCTCCTCTGGCCGGATCTCAGACCAGTTCAGCGATCATCTCGATTTCCACGCAGGCGCCCAAGGGAATCTGCGCGACGCCAAAGGCGCTGCGCGCATGCACGCCCTGGGCGCCAAACACCTGACCGAACAATTCGCTGGCGCCGTTGGTCACGAGGTGCTGCTCCGTGAAGTCGCCCGTGGAATTCACCAGGCTCATGAGCTTGACGATGCGCTTGACGCGGTTCAGATCACCGCCGCAGGCCGCTTGCAGCGTCGCCATCAGGTCGATGGCCACGGCGCGCGCTGCGCTCCGGCCTTCTTCCGTGCCGATGTCGCGGCCAAACTGCGCAACCCAGGGTTTGCCGTCCTTGCGCGCGATATGTCCGGTCAGGAACACCAGATTTCCCGTCTGCACATACGGCACGTACGCTCCCACGGGCGCCGACACGGGCGGCAGGGTGATGTCGAGTTCTTTCAGCTTGTCATACACGTTCATGGTCGTCCTCTACAGGAAGTGGGTCATTGGGAAGTGACGGGGTGCCGACGGCATGCGCCAGCGCCGCGTCCAGGCAAGTGTTGCATAGCTGGCCGCAGCCTTGGCTGCTGCCCACCCTGCTCGCATTCGGGGTTGGGACTCACGGCCCCCCGCAAGGCATGCCGTTCTCCTCTCGTGCAGGCTGCGTTCGCTCATGCCTGATGCAGTTTGCTGGCCAGGATGTGCGCTTCGACCTTGCGTGTCAGGTGCACGGGCACGCCGGCCGCGGCAAAGTGGGCTTGCCATGCGTCCAGCACACGGCGGGCCGTGCTGCGGACTTCGTCCAACAGGTCTTCGCATACCTGGTCATGCAATCCGATGCGGGTGAACAGCGCGGCAAAGGTGTCCAGACCGATCATGTCGAAGCGTTTGACGCCCGCCATGTTGAGGGCAATGGACGTGTCGTGGGTGGTGTAGGCCACCGTTGACACCAGGTCGTAGGCCGGGGCCAAGCGTGGCCGCTTCGGATCGTCGTAGAGGAGCGACCAGTTCTTGATGTGGGCGTCTCCGTTGCCCAGCAGGACGTTGAGCACCAGCCGACGCGTCATCTCCTTGAGGTCTGGCAGACCGCCCGCATAGCGCAGCAGCGTGAGCGCGATCATGTCGTAGTTGACCCGGCCGTACTTCTGCGTGGGGCGCAGGTTGAAGACCTGGGCAAAGTCCTCGACGTGCCTGCGACCGCCTTCGGGTCGGTCGAAGCGCCAGATCGCGTAGAACGGTTCGCCTTGCCGGTAGCCGGACATGTCGGGCAGGCCGTCGATCTGCTGCGGCGACAGCAGCGCCACCTCCGGCACGTCGATGCCGACGGCACGCGCGGTTTCCATCGTCGCTGCCTCGACCTGTGGCAAAGCCTCGAAATCCCCGAACGGCGGCTTCACGATGTAGTTGCCCAGGCTGCCGCCGGTGTTGAGCGTGTAGCGCTTGCCCTGGCGCAGCATGGAAAACTTCATCTGCATGCCGCCGAGCGAGAACTTCAACTCGGCCAGTTCTTCGGCCGCCGATGAGAGCGGCAGGCCGCGTTTCAGGCGCAGATGGTCGGGCGTGTCTGCGGGCACCAGCACCACGGCGCCGGGAAGGTCGTACCCGAGCGCGGCCAGCAGGAGGAACTCACGGTCCTCATGGACCTTGAGCCGCCGGGCGATGCGGCTGCGCAGGCCACCTTCGGGCAGCAGGTTCGAGAAGAAGGGCGGCGCCTTGATCGACGCAGACTTGTGTCGCTCATCGCGCAGCAGCGTCCGTGTCTGCGCCTCGTCACCTGGGCGGGCCATGGACAGCGTGAGGATGGGACGCGAGGAGCCAAGGTCCAGGAAGTCGTCGCTGACGACAAAGACCGTCTTCTCGTCCGGGTAGTGCGTCAGGTAGCCGACCCGCAGATCACCCAGGCGCACTTCCAGAGACTGCACGGTGCTCATTGCGGGTCCCTCAGATGGTCGAATTCGGTCAACAGATCTGACGGCGTTGATTGCGGGGCAGCCGAGATCAGATTGCCGAAAGACGGTCTCGGCTGGAGCAGCGCGGCTTGCCCGAGAGGAAGGAACGCCACTTCGAGGCCCAGCGATGCCGCGTAGGTGAGGAGGGTGTCCAGCGTGACATCAAGGCCGTTCTCAATCTTCGAAACGGTGCCCTGGCGCATGTTTTTCACCCGGCCCTGGGACAGCCCCGCCACCTCGCGGGCACGGCGCAGCTGCTGGCCCAGCAAGGCAAGCGTTTCTGGATTGCGGATGCGCACTGGCGGCTTCATGCGGGGTCGGTGATACGGGATCGCGGTTAATTCCCTTCATTCTATACACAAGTATGGATTTTCTGGACAGGATTAGTCGATATAACGTATAGATTGGCTCGCCAGCAGGATGAGCAAGGACTGCGCATGCCCGGTTCGGTACTCCGCGACCTCGTGGCGGGGAAACGGGGATATCGAGCACCTCAGGGCGCTCCCGTATCAGACGATGGTGGTGGGCTTGCGCTGCGGCTGTTCCCGGGTGGACCGGGTGCGCAACGCAAAACAGCCACCCGAACGTGGCTGTTTTGTCTTTCAAATCAACGACTTGGAAGAAGTCGGATGGCGGAGTGGACGGGACTCGAACCCGCGACCCCCGGCGTGACAGGCCGGTATTCTAACCAACTGAACTACCACTCCTGGCAGGCAGCTTTCGCTTGCATCCCGCGACACAAGCCAAGCGCTACAACTTGGTGACCCTACGGGGATTCGAACCCCGGTACTCACCGTGAAAGGGTGATGTCCTAGGCCTCTAGACGATAGGGTCAAAACCTTGGAACGAACTATTGACAAACCCTGGTGGAGGTAACCGGGATCGAACCGATGACCTCTTGCATGCCATGCAAGCGCTCTCCCAACTGAGCTATACCCCCCAACCAATGAAAAATCCGATGACTTCAAGCGCGTCTGCACCTGTCATCATCAGAGCCGCGTATTGTAGATGGATTTTCAGCGGTTTCGCAAGCGTGCCACAACTTTTTCGCGCCCGACGAGTTCCAGCACGGCGTCGACCGATGGCGTATGCGCCGTACCCACGGTCAGTACCCGCGCAGGCATCGCCAACCGGGGCATCTTCAGATCCTGGGCGGCAAGCACCTGCTTGAATGCGGCGCCAATGGATTGCCGGTCCCAGGCGCATGCGGTCAGCGCGTCGGCCAGGGCGTCGAGCGCGGGAGCGATGTCCTCGGTGACGTGCTGGGCACGCTCTGCCTGCGCCGGCGCGACTTCGCCATAGAACACATGGGCCCAGTTGGCGAGGGCCAGCGTCGTGTCGCAGCGGTCCTTGAACAGGGCGCAGATCCGGGGGAGTCGGCCGTCGGTCAGCGCTTGCGCCGAAACCCCCTGCTGCTGCAACTGCGGTGCAAGCAGCGCGGCCAGCGCATCGTCGGCCATGGCCTTGAGATGCTGGGCGTTGACCCAGCGCAGTTTGGCCTCGTCGAACTGCGCTGCGCTGCGGCCCAGGTGATCGAGGTCGAACCAGCACAGGAGTTGCTCTCGGCTGAAGATCTCGTCGTCACCGTGGCTCCAACCCAGGCGCGCCAGGTAGTTCAGCAGCGCATCGGGCAGATAGCCTTCGTCGCGGTAGTGCGTCACGGGCTTGGCGCCATTGCGCTTGCTCATCTTTTCGCCGTGCTCATCGAGCACCGTGGGCAGGTGGGCGTACACCGGCGGCTCCTTGCCCAGTGCGCGGAAGATGTTGATCTGGCGCGGCGTGTTGTTCACATGGTCGTCGCCGCGGATCACGTGGGTGATGCGCATGTCGATGTCGTCGACCACCACGCAGAAGTTGTAGGTGGGGGTGCCGTCGGGGCGCGCAATCACGAGGTCATCGAGTTCGTCGTTGCGGATCTCGACGCGGCCCTTGACCTTGTCGTCCCACGCCACCACGCCGCCTTGCGGGTTCCTGAAGCGCAGCACGGGCTGCACGCCAGCGGGAACGGGCGGCAGGCTCTTGCCGTCCTCGGGGCGCCAGGTTCCGTCGTAGCGCGGCTTCTCTTTGTCCGCCAACTGCCTTGCGCGCAGCGCGTCGAGTTCTTCCACGCCCATGTAGCAGGGGTACACATGGCCTGCGGCCTGGAGATCCGCGAGCGCGGCCCGGTAGCGGTCCATGCGCTGCATCTGGTAGAACGGGCCTTCGTCCGGCACCATTCCCAGCCACTGCAGGCCGTCCAGAATGACGTCCACGGCCGCCTGGCTGGAGCGCTGCACATCCGTGTCTTCGATGCGCAGGATGAAGTCCCCGCCCGTGGCGCGGGCAAACGCCCAGGGGTAGAGCGCTGAACGGATGTTGCCCAGGTGGATGAATCCCGTGGGCGAGGGAGCGAAGCGGGTGCGCACGCGGCCCGCGCTGGATGAGGTGGTTTCAGTCATGTCAAACCGATGGTGCAGGCGGCTTGCCTTTCGGAGCCGGTTTCAGGATTCATTTTGCCCAAGGGCGTTCGTGGCGCCACCGCCCTGCGGGGGCCATGCGAATGCGGCGCTTCAAGCCTCTTGTTGCACTTCCTGCGCGTTTGCCAGCGCCAGGCGGGAATAGTCTTCCTCGCCCGTTTCGACGCCGATCCGCCCTTCATTCAGGCTGGCGATGTCCTGCGCCGTGATGTCGCCGGTGACGTAGACGCCGTCGAAGCAGGATGCGTCAAACCCGGCAATGCTGCGGTTCAGCGCGCCCACGGCCTTCTTCATTCCGCCCACGTCCTGGTAGATGAGCGCGTCGCAGCCGATGAGCTGGCGAATCTCTTCGACCGTGCGGCCATGCGCGACGAGTTCGCTGCTGGTCGGCATGTCGATGCCGTACACGTTGGGATAGCGCACCGGGGGCGCGGCGCTCGCCAGGTACACCTTGCGCGCGCCGGCATCGCGCGCCATTTGCACGATCTCGCGGCTCGTGGTGCCGCGCACGATCGAGTCATCGACCAACAGCACGTTGCGGCCCTTGAATTCGCTGGCGATCACGTTGAGCTTCTGGCGCACGGATTTCTTGCGCACGCCCTGCCCGGGCATGATGAAGGTGCGACCCACGTAGCGGTTCTTGACAAAGCCTTCGCGGTAGGGGATTCCCAGCAGATGCGCGAGCTGCGTGGCGCTGGGGCGGCTCGACTCGGGGATCGGGATGACGACGTCGATTTCGTTCGGCGGCACCGTGGACACCACGCGCTTGGCCAGGGTCTCGCCCAGGTTCAGGCGCGCCTGGTAGACCGAGATGCCGTCGAGCACCGAGTCGGGCCGCGCCAGGTACACGAACTCGAAGATGCAGGGGTTGAGCTGCGGGTTCTCGGCGCATTGGCGCGCGTGCACTTGGCCGTCGGGCGTGATGAAGACGGCTTCGCCGGGTGCGATGTCGCGCTCGAAGCATTGCGCCGTGCCCTCCAGCGCCACCGATTCGCTGCCCAGCATCACCGTGCCGTCCTGGCTGCGCCCCATGGCCAGCGGGCGGATGCCGTGCGGGTCGCGAAAGGCCAGCAGACCATGGCCGACGATCAGCGCAATCACGGCGTAGGAGCCCTTGACGCGCCCGTGCACGGCGCGCACCGCAGCGAAGACATCCTCGGGCTGGCGCAGCGGCACGCCGCGGGTGGAGCGCTCGAGCTCGTGCGCAAACACGTTCAGCAGGACTTCCGTGTCGCTTTCGGTGTTCGTGTGGCGGTGGTCGGTCAGGAACAGCTCGGTGCGCAGTTCGCGGGCGTTCGTCAGATTGCCGTTGTGCACCAGCACGATGCCGAACGGTGCGTTCACGTAGAACGGCTGCGCCTCTTCCTCGCTGTAAGCATTGCCTGCCGTGGGGTAGCGCACCTGGCCCAGACCAACGTTGCCTTGCAGCGCGCGCATATTGCGCGTGCGAAACACGTCGCGCACCATGCCCTTGGCCTTGTGCATGAAGAACTTGCGGCCCTGCTGGGTGACGATTCCCGCCGCGTCCTGACCGCGGTGCTGCAGGAGCAGCAAGGCGTCGTAGATCAGCTGGTTCACGGGCGTTGGACTGACGACGCCGACGATTCCGCACATAGTTGATTCCATCCATTTGCAGGAACAGCCCCGCGACAAGAACATCCGACAAGCGCAAAGCGCCTGCCGTCCCGCCCATTGCAGCCTGGGCGGCATGGCGTCAAAGCATCAGCACCGCAGCTGGCAGGTCCAGCGCCTTGACGCGCGCTGCCGCCTTGTCCGCTTCGGCACGGCTGGCATACGGCCCGGCGCGCACCCGGGTACGTTTGCCGCCCCTGGTATCGACCACCTGGGCATAGGTCTTGATCCCTGCGCGCTCCACCTTGAGGCGGACTTCGCGCGCTTTTTCCGTATCCGCAAAAGCCCCCACCTGGACGATGAACCGGCTCTCCTTGGCATCCTTGGCAGAGACGGTGGCGGCCGTTTCGACGCTGCGCCCTTCGAGCAAGGCCCTGACCCGCTCGGAGTCGTCGGGACGCAGCGGCCTGGGTTCGTTCTTCGCCTCGGGCTTGGGCGCTGCGGCCACGGCCGGCGCAGGCTTGGAGGCCGCCGGACGGGGAGCCGGCAGCAGTTGTTCTTCGCCGTTCGCAAGACCGGTCACGCTGCGCGACGCGGCCGGATGCACGGGGGCGGATGGCTCGTCAACGGAAGCAACCGGGGCCTGCGCTGCGGATGCGGGCGCCGCCAGGGGCGCGACCTGGTTGCGATCCGGGATCTCGATGGGAATATCCACCGCAATCGGCCGGGGCTGGGTATCGAACAGCTGGGGAAAACCGATGACCCCGAGCAACACCAGCAATGCAGCGCCAATCAGGCGATGCCGGGCGCGGCGGCGCATTTCCTCGACGCTCTCGGCCTGTGGGGTGCGCGGACGCCGGGCCGGTTTTTCGGCCTTTTCGACCTTCTCGTCCGCCTGCTGCGCACTCTGGCTACCAGGCCAGCGAAACTTGAAAAATGCCATGGGAGGGAGTTAGGGACTCGTGCGGATCTGCTCGGAGTGGCTCATACGCTCGGATGCTTCACCCGGATGTTTCGCGTGCAGCCGGGGTGTTCCGTCAATCAGCACCCCGCCCACCGTGTAAAACGATCCAAAGACCACGATTCTATCAGCGGGGTCCGCCGCGGCCTGCGCGGCCCGCAGGGCCTGCATCGGGTCTGCGTGCAGGCTCGTCAGGGCAGCGCGGCGGCCGCCCGCCGCCTGGTGCACGGCGTGCCATATCTGCTGCAGCGCCGCGGCGGTCTGCGCGCGCGGGGTCGGCAGGTCGCTGAAGTACCAGCGGTCGATCAAAGGGTCCACCTTGGTCAGCATGCTCTCCAGGTCCTTGTCGGCCATGGCCCCGAAAACCGCGTGCGTCGCGGGGAAGAAGCCCATGGCGTCCAGGTTCGCAGCGAGCGCGGCCATGGCGTGGGGGTTGTGCGCCACGTCCAGCACCAGCGTGGGTTGCCCCGCAACGATCTGGAAGCGGCCGGGCAGTTCGACCATGGCCAGCCCATTGCGCAACGCCTGCGCCGTGATCGGAAGGCGTTCGTGCAAGGCGTCGAACGCAGCCAGCACAGCCGATGCGTTGAGCAGTTGGTTGGCACCGCGCAACGCAGGCTGGGCCAGTCCGGCGTACCGCCGACTGCGGCCCGTCCAACTCCATTGCTGCTTGTCGCCCGAGAAGCCGAAGTCCCGCCCGAAGCGCCAGAGGTCGGCACCGATCTGCGCCGCATGATCGGCAATGCTTTGGGGCGCCATGGGGTCGCCGACGATCACGGGACGGCCCGCGCGCATGATTCCCGCCTTCTCGCGGCCAATGCTCTCGCGGTCGGGTCCGAGATATTCCGTGTGGTCGATGTCGATGCTGGTGATGACGGCGCAGTCGGCGTCGATGATGTTGGTGGCGTCCAGACGCCCGCCCAGCCCGACCTCCAAAATCGCCACATCCAGCCGCGATTGGCTCATCAGGTGCAAGATTGCCAACGTGGTGAACTCGAAATAGGTGAGCGACACCACCGCTGCGCCAGCGCGCGTTCTGGCCTGCTCCACGGCTTCGAAATGCGCCAGCAGATCCGCCGCGGCGACGACTTCACCCTGGATGCGGCAACGCTCCTCAAAATGCACGAGATGCGGCGAACTGTACACGCCGCTGCGGTACCCGGCCTGCAGCGCCACCGCCTCGAGCATGGCGCAGGTCGACCCCTTGCCATTGGTTCCCGCGACGGTGATCACCGGGCAGTCGAAACGCAGCGCCATGCGGTGCGCGACCTCGCGGATACGGTCCAGGCCCATGTCGATTCCCAGGGGATGAAGCTGCTCGCAATGCTGCAACCAAGCTTCGAGCGTGTGGATTACGGTAGGCATATGGCCGGGGATTGTCGCCGAAGCCGCAGTCCCCATTTTTCGCGCATGATGCGCGGCATGACGAACCCACGCATCACTGTCTACGGCATCACGAACTGCGACAGCGTCAAAAAATCCCGCGCCTGGTTCGTGCAGCAGGGGCTCGAGCACCAGTTCCATGATTTCAAAAAACAGGGTGTCCCGGCGTCCCGACTACCCGGCTGGATGGCCGCCATTGGCTGGGAAAAACTGCTCAATCGCCAGGGCAACACCTGGCGCAAGCTCGGGCCCGACATCCAGGCGGCGATCCAGGGCGAGGAAAGCGCCAGCGCCTTGGTGCAGGAACAGCCCAGCGTCATCAAACGCCCCGTGGTGGAGTGGCAGATCGGGGAACACACGCATGTCTGCGCGGGTTTTGCGCCCGATCAGTGGCGGGCCTGGATCAATCTGGCGTCCGGCGCCTGAAACCGGACACTTGGGATGGAGAAATGACACAGATTGCACAAATCCCCCCTGAGGGACTAAACTTTTCGTCACCCTGATGCGTTATGCATCGACCACAAAGGAGTTGTTCCATGAAAAGGATCATCATTTTTTCCACCATCGCGGCCACCGCCGCCGTGGCCGGCGCGCAGGAAATGGGACGGGTGCTCTCGGTCACGCCCGTCGTACAGTCGGTCGCCATTCCCCGGCAGGTGTGCGGCACCGAGAGCGTATACAACGGCAACCGCACCAGCGGCGCCGGCGCGGTGCTCGGTGCGATTGCGGGCGGCGCCGCGGGCAATGCCGTCGGCAAGGGCACCGGGCGTGCCGCGGCAACCGTCATCGGGGTGCTCGGCGGAGCGGCACTCGGCAACCATATCGAGGGGGGCCGACCCCAGTACCAGGACGTGCAGCGCTGCACGACGGATACGTATTACGAGAACCGTACCGTCGGCTACGACGTGGTCTATGAGTACGCCGGGCAGCAGTACACCACGCGCACGCAGAACGATCCGGGCCGCTGGATTGCCCTGAGCGTGCGGCCCACGGGCCAGTCCTACGCCCCACCGCCGCCGGTGAGCTACGCCCCCCCACCCGTGATCTACAACCAGTCCGGCATGCTGGCCCCGCCCGTGGTCCTGTCCGCCCCGCCCGTCACGGTGATCGAATACGGCTACGACAGCGGGCGGCCCTACTACCCGCACCGCCCCCCCCACAACCCCTACTGGCGCTAAGCCAGCGTTCATCCCGCCCCCTGCCCTGCTCCGGGGCGGCGGGATGAATGGGTCCAGCGCTTGGTCCGTGCGCTGGCCCGCAAATATTGCCCCCCTTTTTCGGGCTGCCCCGATTGCGGCAACGCCGCCAGCAGTTTTTGTGCTGATGGGTCTTGCGCGCCCGACGGCGCGGGCCTTTGCCAAAACCAAAGGCCGGTTTTCAAAAACAGGGATTGCACGCAAACCGGTGTTGCCCGACGATTCCTGTCATGCCATCGAACGCACCCGCACCCGGCAATCCTCCCCCGCGCATCGACGCCGCTTTGCTCGCGCAGTTGCAAACCTGGCAAGGGCGCACCGAAACATGCTGCGATACCTTCCACGACGCCCCGGTGCGCGGCCTGTCGGCGACGCTCGACCGCGATGACCCGGCGCCGCAGGCCGGCGCCCCGCTGGCGCCGCTATGGCACTGGCTGTACTTTCTGCCGCAGCCCAGACACAGCGGGATCGGCCCCGACGGCCATCCACTGCGCGGCGGCTTTCTGCCCCCGGTGCCGTTGCCGCGCCGCATGTGGGCCGGAGGGCGCCTGCACTGGCAGGCCGGCAACCCGCTGCGCGTGGGGGACGTGGTCGAACGCCGCTCGTGCATCGCGTCGGTCACGCACAAGGCGGGACGCACGGGCGATCTGCTCTTCGTGCTGGTGCGCCATGCACTGCACAACGCGGCCGGCTTGGCGCTGACCGAAGAGCACGACATCGTCTACCGCGCTGCCGCCCGCCCCGGCGAGCCGGCACCCGCGCCCCAGGCGGCCCCGCAGGACGCGGCCTGGCAGCGCGTGGTGGTGCCGGACAGCGTCCTGCTGTTTCGCTACTCGGCGCTCACGTTCAACGGCCACCGCATCCACTACGACCGCCACTACGCGACCGCGGCCGAGGGCTACCCCGGCCTCGTCGTGCACGGCCCGCTGATCGCCACGCTCTTGCTCGACCTGCTGCGCCGTGAAATGCCGCACGCCGTTCCCGCGGGCTTTGCCTTCAAGGCCGTGCGGCCGATGTTCGACCTGCACCCGCTGCACCTGCATGCACGCCCTGCGGCCGACGGACGCAGCGTCGATTTGTGGGCCAGCGACCCCGCAGGCGGGCTGACCATGCAGGCCACGGCCACCCTCTGACTGACACCCTTGCCAATGACTGTTCCCCATCCCCCATGATTGCTCCCCCCGATGACAGCTACCAGGACCTGCGCGACGCCGTGCGCGCCCTGTGCGCCGAGTTTCCCGACGAATACCACCGCAAGATCGATGCGCAGCGTGCCTACCCCGAGGCCTTTGTCGATGCGCTGACCCGCGCCGGCTGGATGGCCGCGCTGATCCCGCAGGAATACGGTGGCTCCGGCCTGGGGCTGACCGAAGCCTCGGTGATCATGGAGGAGATCAACCGCAGCGGCGGCAACTCGGGTGCCTGCCACGGCCAGATGTACAACATGGGCACGCTGCTGCGCCATGGGTCCACGGCGCAAAAGGATCTGTACCTGCCGAAAATCGCCCGCGGTGAATGGCGCCTGCAGTCCATGGGCGTGACCGAGCCCGGCACCGGGACCGACACCACCAGGATCCGGACCAGCGCCGTAAAAAAGGGCGCGCACTATGTGATCAATGGCCAGAAGGTCTGGATCTCGCGCGTGCAGCATTCGGACTGGATGATCCTGCTGGCGCGCACCACGCCGCTGGCCGAGGTGCGCAAGAAATCCGAAGGCATGTCGATCTTCATGGTCGATTTGCGCCAGGCCGAGCGCTCGGGAATGACGGTGCGCCCGATCCCGAACATGGTCAACCACGAGACCAACGAGCTGTTCTTCGAGAACCTGGAAATCCCGGCGGAGAACCTGATCGGCGCGGAGGGCCAGGGCTTTCGCTACATCCTCGACGGCCTGAACGCCGAGCGCACGCTGATTGCTGCCGAGTGCATTGGCGACGGCTACTGGTTCATCGACCGCGTCACCCGGTACGCGAAGGAGCGCAATGTGTTCGGCCGCCCCATCGGGCAAAATCAGGGCGTGCAGTTTCCGATTTCCGAAGCCTTCATCGAGCTTGAGGCCGCGAACCTCATGCGCTGGAAAGCCTGTGCGCTATTCGACGCGCACCGGCCCTGCGGCGCCGAGGCGAACATGGCCAAGTACCTCGCGGCCAAGGCCAGCTGGGAGGCGGCGAACGTCTGCATCCAGTACCACGGCGGTTTCGGATTTGCCTGCGAATACGATGTGGAGCGCAAGTTCCGCGAAACCCGCCTGTACCAAGTGGCGCCGATCTCCACGAACCTCATCCACGCCTACGTGGCCGAGCACGTTCTCGGGCTGCCACGTTCGTTCTGACCGTTTCATACCGAGGCTGCCGAATGCGCCGTCCCCTGGAAGACATCACCGTCGTATCGCTTGAGCACGCGATTGCGGCACCGTTTTGCACGCGCCAGCTGGCCGACCTGGGCGCGCGCGTCATCAAGGTCGAGCGCCCGGGAAGCGGCGACTTTGCACGCGCCTACGACGCCCGCGTCAAGGGCCAGTCGTCGCACTTCGTGTGGACCAACCGCTCCAAGGAGAGCCTGGCGCTCGACCTCAAGCACCCCGAGGCGCTGGCCGCGCTGCGCACGCTGCTCGGCCAGGCCGACGTACTGGTACAGAACCTGGCGCCCGGCGCCGCCGCGCGCATGGGCCTGTGCTACGAGGCGCTGCACGCCAGCCACCCGCGCCTGATCGTGTGCGACATCTCGGGCTACGGCGCGGATGGCCCGTACCGCGACAAAAAAGCCTACGACCTGCTGATCCAGAGCGAGGCCGGCTTTCTGTCGGTCACCGGAACACCCGAGGAGCCGAGCAAGGCTGGCAGCTCGGTGGCCGACATTGCTGCGGGAATGTACGCCTACACGAGCATTCTGTCGGCGCTGCTGCTGCGCGGGCACACGGGCGAGGGCAGCCACATCGACGTCTCGATGCTCGAATCGCTGGCCGAGTGGATGGGCTACCCGATGTACTACGCCTTCGATGGCGCCGCCCCCCCCGCGCGCTCGGGCGCGGCCCACGCCAGCATCTACCCCTACGGGCCGTTCGAGGCGGGCGACGGCGGCAGCGTGATGCTGGGCCTGCAAAACGAGCGCGAGTGGCAGACGTTCTGCTCCGGGGTACTGCGCCAGCCGGCGCTGGCCACGGACCCGCGCTTTGCCAGCAACGCCCAGCGCAGCGCCCAGCGCACCGAACTGCGCGCCGTGATCCTGCAAGCCTTTGCCGCGCTGACGACCGACGAATTGCTGCAGCGGCTCGACGCCGCGCAGATCGCCAACGCGCGTGTCAACGACATGGCGGGCCTGTGGGCGCACCCGCAGTTGGCCGCGCGCGGGCGCTGGCAGGACGTGCACACGCCCGCCGGCGAAGTGCCCGCGCTGCTGCCGCCGGGGCGCAGCAACCGCTTCGACTGCCGCATGGACCCGGTTCCCGCCGTGGGCCAGCACACCGAAAGCATTCTGCGCGCGCTGGGCCTGGACGACGCCGCCCTGGCGCGGCTGCGCGCGGACGCGGCGATCTGATCCCCTGCATCGCAGGGCGGTGTGCTCAACGGCTCGGTGTTCCACCCGGTGGCGGCGGCGCTGGCCATTGGCACGGCCGGTCGCGCTCAGGGCGCGTCAGATGCTACTGGCTTGCGCGGGAGTTATTGGCTGATCAGCGCCACGCCGGTCTTGGCTTGCAGGGCTTCAAAGTCCACGCCTGGCGCCAGTTCCACCACCCGGATGCCCTGCGGCGTCACGTCCATGACGGCCAGGTCGGTGATGATGCGATCGACCACGCCCACGCCTGTCAGGGGCAGCGTGCATTCGGGCAGGATCTTCAGGTCTTCGCTGCCGTCCTTCTTGCGCGCCACATGCTCCATGAGAACGATCACGCGCTTGACGCCCGCCACCAAGTCCATGGCGCCCCCCATGCCCTTGACCAGCTTGCCGGGGATCATCCAGTTCGCCAGATCGCCCTTTTCGCTGACCTGCATGGCGCCCAGGATGGACAGGTTGATCTTGCCGCCGCGGATCATGGCAAAGCTCTCGTGGCTGCCAAAGATCGACGATCCCTTGATCGTGGTCACGGTCTGCTTGCCGGCGTTGATCAGGTCGGCGTCAACCTCGTCTTCGATGGGAAACGGACCGATTCCCAGCATGCCGTTTTCGGACTGCAACCACACCTCCTTGTCGGCGGGAACGAAGTTCGCCACCAGCGTGGGAATGCCGATTCCCAGATTCACGTAAAAGCCGTCTTCGAGTTCACGCGCGGCGCGCGCGGCCATTTGGTCTTGACTCCAGGACATAGGTCTTTCTCCGGATGAATGGGTGGGTGGCGCTCTTCAAACGCCCGCCTTTTCCGTGATCGTGCGCTTTTCGATGCGCTTTTCGGGATGCGGGTTGTGCACGATGCGCTGCACGTAGATTCCGGGCAGGTGGACTTGGTCCGGCGCGATGGCACCCGTCTCCACAACTTCTTCGACTTCGACGATGCAGACCTTTCCCGCCATGGCGACTGCGGGGTTGAAGTTGCGCGCCGTGAGACGGAACTGCAAGTTGCCCGCCTTGTCGGCGCGGTGCGCCTTGACCAGCGCCACATCGGGCAGCAGCGCGCGCTCCAGGACATAGGTGACGCCGTCGAATTCGCGCAGTTCCTTGCCCTCGGCGACCATGGTGCCGACACCGGTCCTGGTGAAGAAAGCGGGGATTCCGGCGCCGCCGGCGCGCAGCTTTTCGGCCAGCGTTCCCTGGGGGGTGAATTCGAGCTCCAGTTCGCCCGCCAGGTACTGGCGCTCGAACTCCTTGTTTTCGCCCACGTAGGAGGCGATCATCTTTTTGATCTGGCGGGTTTCGAGCAGCTTGCCCAAGCCAAAGCCATCCACCCCGGCGTTGTTCGAAATCACGCAGAGATTGCGCACGCCCGAATCGCGCAGAGCGTCGATCAGTGCCTCGGGAATGCCGCAGAGGCCGAAGCCGCCCACTGCAATGAGTTGACCGTCAGCCACCACGTCCTCGAGGGCCTCGACCGCACAGGGAAACAACTTGTTCACCACGACCTCCTTGTGAATCCGGACAGGCGGCGATTTCCGTCCCGGGCTTGGTCCGCCGGGATGATAGCCCAACAGGCGCCCCTGACCCGGGATCTACCGCCCCCGGGCGCGCAGCACGCTCAGCAGGTTCTGCGCTGCGCCGACGCCCATGTTCACGTAGGCCTCGTGGGTCACCCCGCCAATGTGCGGACTGAGGATGAAGTTCTTCTCGCCGCGAAACGGATGGCCCGCGACCATGGGCTCGACCGCGAAGCTGTCCAGGCCCGCCATGGCCACCTGGCCGCTGCGCACGGCGGCGAGCAACGCCGCCTCGTCGATCAGGGCGCCGCGCGCGGTGTTGATCACGATCACGCCGCGCCGGCAACGCGCCAGGGTCTGCGCGTCGAGCAGGCCCCGGGTCTCGTCGGTCAGCGGACAGTGCAGCGAGATCGCGTCGGCCTCGCGCCAGATCGTCTCCAGGTCCACTACTTGCACGCCGTCCGGAATTTCCCGGGCAAAAGGATCGTAGCCCAGGACCCGCATTCCGAGCGCGCCGGCCAGCCGCGCAAAGCGCCGGCCAATGGCCCCCAGACCCAGCACGCCGATGCTGCGCCCGCCCAGTTCGAGGCTCTTGTGGACCGCCTTGTCCCAGTGCCCCGCGTGCATGCGCGCGTCCAACGCCACCACCGATTTGGCGCAGGCCAGCAGCAGCGCCAGCGCCTGCTCGGCGACCGCGGCCGCATTCGCGCCCGCCGCGGCCAGCACCCCGATGCCGCGCGCCCCGGCCGCGACCTTGTCGATGCTGTCGGTGCCGCTGCCGTGCTTGGAGATCACCTGGAGCGCCGGCGCGGCGTCCATCGCCGCCGCTCCCACGCTGCCGTAGCGCACGATGATGGCCACGGGGTCGTGCTTGCGGCACAACTGCACCAGGTCCTCCTCGGTCGGCGCCCGGCCGGCGTAGACGATTGCGAAATCCCCGAGCAAGGCCAGCGCCTGCGGCGCGAGATCGGCGCCGGTGACCAGGATGGTCGCGCGCATCACAGCGTCTCTTGCGGCCCGAGCACACCGGCGGCGCGCAGGGCGTCCGGCAGCCATGGCGCCGCGGTCTCGCCGCGCGCGATGGCCGCGATGCGCGCGGCCTCGTCCGCCAGCTTGCTCTGGGCCAGGGCCATCAGCGCCGGGGCCTTGGCGCGCTCGACGACCACCACGCCATCGGCATCGCCCACGACCAGATCGCCCGCATGGACCACCACGCCGCCCGCGCTGACGGGGTGGTTGATGCGGCCGGGAACCCGCTTCGTCGGCCCGGTCGGATTGAAGCCGATGCCAAACACCGGGAAGCCGAGTTCCAGCAGTTCCAGCCTGTCGCGCACGGCGCCGTCGAGCACCACGCCGGCGAGGCCACGCTGCTTGCAGGCGCTCAGCATGAGCATTCCCATGAGCGCCGACGTCAGGTCGCCCTTGCCGTCGATCACGAGCACGTCGCCCGGCTGGGCCAGGGCAATCGCAGCATGGATCATGAGGTTGTCGCCGGGGCGCACCTCCACGGTAAAGGCCGGGCCGGCCATCTTCATGGACGGGTGCACGGGGGCCACGCGGCCGTGCATGGCGCCGCGGCGGCCCGCCACGTCGCAAAGAATGGCCGCCTGGAAGGCAGCGGCTTGCCGTACCACGTCGGCGCCCACGCGCTCGATGCTGCGGATGATTTCAGGGAGTTGGCTCATGGCGCGAAGGGATGAGAAGAAAAAAAGGAAGGGGGTAGAGCGGATGAGAACGAGACGGCGGGCACGCGCGCGCAGCGCCTCAATCCAGACTGGCGCCGGAGGCTTTGACGATCTTGCCCCAGCGCAGCATCTCGGCAGCAAGAAACTGCGCGAACTTCTCGGACGTTCCGCCCAACACGTCACCGCCTTCGGAGCGCAGCTTGTGCGCCACGTCGGGCTGCTGCAAGGCCCGGTTGATGACCTGGTTGAGCTGGTCCACGATGGGCGCCGGCGTGCCGGCGGGCGCCAGAACACCAAACCAGGTGACCGCATCAAAACCCTTGTGGCCGGACTCGGCGAGCGTGGGGGTCTCCGGCAACTGGGCCGAGCGCTGCGCCGAAGTGACCACGATGGCGCGCAGCTTGCCGTTGCGCACCTGCCCGAGCAGGGTGGGAACGGACGACATGTACAGGTCGATCTGCCCGCCCACGAGGTCCGTCATGGCCTGCGCCGCGCCCTTGTAGGGAATGTGGCGCAGCCGGATCCCCGCCGCACTCTGCGCCAGTTCACCCGCCAGGTGCGCCACCGTGCCATTGCCGGAATAGCCCAGCGTCACGCTGTCGGGCCGGGCCTTGGCCGCCGCCACGACGTCGGCAAAGCGCTTGTAGGGCGAGCCCACGGGCGCCGCCATGACGATCGGCGAGGAAGACACCAGCGCCACGGGAACCAGGTCCTTGAGCGGGTTATAGGGCAGCTTGGCGTGGAGCGCGGGATTGATCGCCAGATTGCTGGTCTGGCCCAACACCAGCGTGTAGCCATCGGGCGAGGACTTGGCGGCGGCGTCCATCCCCAGGTTGCCGCCAGCACCCGGGCGGTTGTCGACGATCACGTTCCACTGGTTCTGGTCGGCCATCTTCTGCGCCAGGGTGCGCGCAATCATGTCGGTTCCGCCCCCCGGGGGGAAAGGCACTATGAGGCGGATGGGCTTGTTCGGATACACCGCCTGGGCTTGCACGCCGGCGGCCGGCAGCACGGCGGCTGCCAGACCCAGCACCAGGGCGCACAAGCGCGGGTCGAGGGAACGCAAAAAGGAAATCGGCATAGGTATGGTCCGTGTGAAAGATAGGGAAAGATCGGAAAAAGGCATTGCCTGCGGTTGGCGCCGCCGCCTCGGACGCAACTGTAGGCAGATGTGTCCCTGCCTACAATCGTGTTCCGCACCATGCAACATGCTGGACCATGAGCAATCGCGCCCGAATCCGCCGGCCTGCCGCCATGCCCGCCGATTCCGACCCGGCAACGGGCGCGCTGCACCGCGCGCCCCCGACCGGCGCGGAACCTGCGGACGGCCCTGGCGGCGTGATTGCCGTCACCCGCGCCCTGCAACTGCTGGATGCGTTTGCGCTCGGCGAGTCCTGCCTGTCGCTGGCCGCGCTGAGCCGCCGCTGCGGGCTGCACCGGAGCACGGTACTGCGCCTGGCGCGCACGCTGGCGCGCTCCGGCTTCATGGTGCAGCGCGAGGACGGCGACTGGCGCCTGGGCCCCGCTGCGGGCTGGCTGGGCGCGCGCTACCAGGCGGGCTTCGACGTGCAAAACGTCCTGGAGCCCGCGCTGCGCGAACTGACGCAGACCAGCGGAGAGAGCGCCGCCTTCTACGTGCGCGAAGGCCGGCTGCGCACCTGCCTCGTGCGCGTCGAGGGCCCGCAGGCGCTGCGCCAGCACGCGCGCATGGGCGAAGGGCTGCCGCTGGACAGGGGCTCACCGGGGCGCGTGATCCTCGCCTTCTCGGGGGAATCGGGCGCGGCGTATGAGGATATCCGCCGGCGCGGCTACCACTGGTCCATCGGCGAACGCGAACAGGGCGTGGCCACCGTCTCCGCCCCCGTGTTCGGCAGACACGGGCAATTACTGGGTTCGGTCTGCATCTCGGGGCCGGCTGCGCGCCTGCCCGTAGCCAGACTGCACGCGCTGGCACCCGCATTGATCACCGCCGCAAACCGCCTGTCATACGCGCTTTCGGGCAGCGCCACCGCGCCCACGGTGCGGGCCAGCCACTGGCATCCGTGAAACCGTCCAAGGACCAGGCAGCCGCCCGCCGCGTGCGATAATCCGGCGCTTTCCGGCACGGTCATGCGGCTGTAGCTCAGTGGATAGAGTATTGGCCTCCGAAGCCAAGGGTCGTGGGTTCGATCCCCGCCAGCCGCACCAGATCTTCCATCCAGCCCGGGCACCGCCCCACCGCCACCGGAGAGGCCCCGGTGTCCACGCAGGGCTTGGCGCGCCACAGGTCCGTCAGAACCAGAACCACCCAAACAGCCCCACATCGGACGCATGCCCGACGATGTGCAACGGCATGCGCGCCGCCGCGGCCCCGGAGGCGGTAATGACGCCGTCGGCTTGGCCGTCGGCGTCGTACTCGCCGCCATCGGTGATCTGGAAGTCCAGCCTGAGCCGATCGCCTTCCAGCACCATCTTGCCGCCGTAGGGGCTGCTGGCCAGGTTCACCCAGGTGCCGCTTTGGTTCTGCACCCAGTATCCGTTGACTCCCTGCGCCGGGTCCACGTAGAGGCTGAACTTCTCGGTGCGCGTGCCGGCCCCCAACTCCGCCCGGAATTCGGTCAGCCCGATGGGCATCTCCAGCGCTCCGGAATAGTTCGCGGGGGCGTCCTTCTGCTCCAGGCTGGTAATGCGCGTGCCGTTGTCGGCTTTGAGCTTGCCGTTCTGGCTGCCGGCCACCAGGGTGACGCTGGCGTTCGAGCAGACTGCGGATTGTCCGCTGTCCTTGATCCCGTCTCCGTTGCCGTCGCCGGCCACGGTGGCTGCGCCATGGAAGCGGGCAAGGCCACGGACCTGGTCTTCGACGGCGTTGCTCACGCCGTCGTTGTCCGTGTCCTGCGCCGTGTTGTTGCTCACCGACCGGGCGGCAAAGCTGGCCGCGTCGTTGCCCGCTGCATCCTGCGTGGCGTTGGCGTCGTTGCCGGTCGTCGGGTCGGTGTAGGAAACGGTGACGTTCTGGCTGACGGTCACCGCGGTCGTCAGGGTCAGCGTCACGGTCTTGGCGGTGGCATCGACGGCGGTGGCGGTGACAGCGTTCGCCGTGCCGTCGACGAGCACCGTGAAGGCCCCCTTGTCCGCCTTGTGCGTGGCGTCCAGGGTGGTCGCCTCGGTGTAGCTCAGCACCAGGCGATTGCCGTTGACCGTGGCGCCTCTGAGTACGGGCGACTCGGTGTCGGTGGAGTTGACCTCATAGTTGTTGCTGGTCGGACTGCCCGTGGCGGCGTTGCCGGCCCAGTCTTTCACACCGCTGAGGTTGCTCACGCCGATGGCGTTGCTCGCGTCCGTGGCGTTCGCCGTCGGGGTCAGCGTGCCGGTCCAAGTCTGGCCGCCGTCGGTGCTGCGCAGTTCGCTGAGCGTGCCGTTGGGAACGCTCAGGTGGTTCTTGGTAAAGCCCGTGACCTGTTCGTCGAAGGTGAAGGTGACGGTGGTGGTTTTGCCGGCCGTGAGCTGGCTGTCGCTGACCATGATGCGGGTCAGCGCGGGCGCCTTGGTGTCCACGGCGTAGGGCCAGCTCGTGGAATAGTGGCCGGTGGCGGCGTTGCCGTCCGCGTCCGTCACGCCGCTGAGATTGTTCACGCTGATGACGTTGTAGCGCGCCGTGGTGTCGCTCGCCGGGGTCAGCGTGCCGGTCCAGGTCCGGCCGCCGTCGGCGCTGCTCAGTTCGCTCAACGTGCCATTGGGAACGCTCAGGTGCTCCTTGGTCAGGCCGCTCACCGCTTTGCTGAAGGTGATGGTGACGGTAGCGGTCTCGCCAACCTTGAGGGCGCGGTCGTCGATATCGATGCGCGTCAGCCAGGGCGCCGTGCGGTCGTATGGGTTGCCGGGGTAGTTGGTGGAGGGCGTGTAATTCGTCACCGACCGGGCGGCGAAGCTGGCCGCGTCGTTGCCCGCTGCGTCCTGCGTGGCGTTGACGTCGTTGCCGGTCGTCGGGTCGGTGTAGGAGACGGTGACGCGCTGGCCGGAGGTCACGGCGGTCGTCAGGGTCAGCGTCACGATCTTGGCCGTGGCGTCCACGGTGACAGCGGTGACGGCGTTCGCCGTGCCGTCAACGAGCACCGCAAAGGCCCCCTTGTCCGCCGTGTGCGTGGCGTCCAGGGTGGTCGCTTCGGTGTAGCTCAGCACCAGGCGCTTGCCGTTGACCGTGGCGCCTCTGAGTACGGGCGCCTCGGTGTCGGTGGCGTTGACCTCATAGTTGTTGCTGGTCGGACTGCCCGTGGCGGCGTTGCCGGCCCAGTCTTTCACGCCGCTGAGGTTGTTCACGCTGACGGCGTTGCTCGCGTCCGTGACGTTGGCCGTCGGGGTCAGCGTGCCAGTCCAGGTTCGGCCGCCGTCGATGCTGTACAGGTTGCCGAGCGTGCCGTTGGGAACGCTCAGGTGGTTCTTGTTGAAGCCTGTGACCTGTTCGTCGAAGGTAGCAGTGACGGTGGTGGTTTCGCCGGCCGTCAGGTTGTTGTCGCTGACCGTGATGCGGGTCAGCGTGGGCGCCTGGGTGTCAACGGTGTAGGGCATGCTCGTGAAATAGCGGCCGGTGGCGGTGTTGCCGTCCGCGTCCGTCACACCGCTGAGGTTGTTCACGCTGATGACGTTGTAGTGCGCCGTGGTGTTGCTTGCCGGGGTCAGCGTGCCGGTCCAGGTCTGGCCGCCGTCGGTGCTGCGCAGATCGCTGAGCGTGCCGTTGGGAACGCTCAGGTGCTCCTTGGTCAGGCCACTCACCGCTTCGCTGAAGGTCACGGTGACGGTGGTGGTCTCGCCGGCCTTGAGGGTGCGGTCGTCGATGTCGATGCGTAGCAGCCAGGGCGCCGTGCGGTCTCTGAAAACGTAGGTAGGGGGCATTCTCATGGTGCTTTCTCCTTCTGGGTTGGTTTGGGTTGCTGAACTCCGCCTTGGCACCGCCTATCCCCCATGGACGGGGCGCCGGTGATCTTGAGGTTGAGGGGTTGGCGCGCGCGGTGCTGCCCGGGGGCATGGTCCCGCGCCGCAGCGGGGCCCGCCCGCCGGGTCAGTCGGGTGATTCGTCGAATGCCGGAATGTCCAGCGCTGCGCCAACATGGTCTCGAGCAATTGCTTTGCTTATCGAGACACATTAACACATTCCAAAACCGTTGAAATGTAACAGGAAATCAGCGGCGTCTGCTCACTTTTCCTGCATGGCTGCGGTGCAGCGTCCCATTCCGGCGTTGCCTGGTGTCAAGCCAAGAATCTTTGCCGGGCCGTCGCAACGGGTGTTGCATCAAGTTGCGGATTACGGCCTGCGGCGAGGGGTTGGGTAGTTACCTATCCGGTACACAAAACTCATTCGGCCATGGCGCTGAATCGGCTTGACAGACGCAGGCAATCCCCTTCATTCAGCACGACGAGCCCCGCCTGCGTCGGGGACGCCGTGTTGTGCGCGTCCACGTCGTGCGACACCGGCTCGAAACAGAAGAAATTCGCATCGGCGCCCGGGGAGTAGAAGATGAAGCGGTTCAAGGGGGCGTCGGCGCGCACCTCGAGCGCGACGCCGCGCCGGGGCCAAACGATCTTGGCCTGGCCATTCCAGCCCGTGTAGAGCGTGTTCACGAACTCCGGGGGCAGCGCGCGCAGCGTCCGGAAGCTCCTGGGATCGTCGTCTGCCAAGGCATTCCAGCGGGTCGGCAGATGCAGGGCGTTCCCGGACCACCACCCCTGCGCTGCCGACTCCAATTGCACATCCGGGTCGCGCAGGAACCAGGGGTGGAAGCCGCCGCCGTAGGGCATCGGGTCCTTGCCGCAATGGGTCATTGCCAGCGTGGCGTGCAATGAGGACCCATCGAGACGCCAATCGATCTGCGCGTCGTAGGCAAGGGGCGGGGTCTGGCGCGAGCGCAGTTGCAGCCTGGCGTGCGTGCTGCTCTGTTCGGTGAGCGTCCAGGCCTGCTGCCATGCGTCGCCGTGCAGCGGGAAGGGCTCGTCTGCCACATTGGTTTGCAGCGGGTAACGCCGGCCATTCCACTCGAAGCCACCGTTGCTGATGCGGTTGCTGAACGGCGCCAACAGGAACAGCGCCAAATCGCGCTCATTGCGCAACTCGCCGACGAGGGGGCGAAATACCGGCAGGCGGTTGCCACGCCAGCGCAAATCAAAACTCGCCAGGCCCGCACCGTGCTGCGGCAACACCACGGCGCAAGCCTGGCTGTTTTCGAGAACTACGGGACTTTGCATGCTCACCACCCTCCGTCCAGGGACAGGATTTGACCGGTCAGAAAACCCGACTGCCCGCTTGCCAGGAACGCGACGAGGTCGGCAACGTCCTGCGGCTGGCCGCGGCGCTTGAGCGACTGATTCTCCAGCACCCAATCGTTGTACTCCTGCAGCTTGTCGCCAAACACCCGCTGCTCGGCGTCGGACACGATGGCCCCGGGGCTCACCGCGTTCACGGTGATGCCAAAGGGCCCAAGGGCTCTGGCAAGGGTCTTGGTTTGCCCGAGCATGGCCCCCTTCGACGCCACGTAGGGGACGTACTTTTCCCAGCGCCCGTTGAGCGTCAGGCTGCAGAAGTTGATGATCCGCCCCCAACGCTTGGCTTTCATTCCCGGAGCCAGCGCCTGCGTCAGGGCAAAACCCGCGGTGCTGTTCACCTGCATCACTTCCTCGTATTCGGCGAGCGAAAACTCCTCGAACGGCTTGTGCGTAATCAGCGCGGCGTTATTGATCAGAATGTCGAAGCCTCCCAGCCCACGCCCGAGTTCCGACACCGCCGTTTGCGCGCCAGCCGTATCCCGCAGATCGAGCGCAACAAAGTGCACGCGCCCCATGCGCTCGCCCGCTTCCTGATTCAGCTCTGCGGCAAACGCCTCGCCGCGCGGCGAGGGCAGGTCCAGAATGTGCACGTCGGCGCCGTCGGCACGCAGTCTGCGCGCCTGCGCCTGCCCCAGGCTGCCCAGTCCGCCGGTGAGCAAAACGCGCCGTGACGCAAGGGGTGGGGCGGGAGATGGAGGCGTGTTCATCGGTGCGTCCTGTATTCGGATGTCAGAGCAGATCCTGGACCTCGTCCATGGTGATTGCGTGCACGGGGCGATCGGCGACCACCTGACCGCGCGACATGACCACGATGCGGTCGCAGGTCTGAAAGACATGGTGCAGGTTGTGGCTGATGAAAATGCCGGTCATGTTTTGCGCTGGCAACCCCTTGACGAAGTCGATGACCTTGTTCGTCTCGCGCACGGAGAGGTGATTCGTCGGCTCGTCGAGAATGAGCACCCGGGTCTTGAAATGCATCGCGCGCGCGATCGCCACGCCCTGCCGCTGACCGCCCGAGAGTTCGCCGACCAGCGCATCCGGTGAGCGCAGGTGCAAATCGACGGCGGCGATCGCGGCAACCGCTTCCCGCTCCATGCGCTGCCGGTCCAGCCAGCCGCAGTTGCCGATGCGCCATTTCAGCGGCTCACGACCGAGAAAGATATTCCGGGCAATGCCCATGCACGGAACCATGGAGTTGTACTGGTGGATGGTTTCTATCCCCAGGCGCATGGCGTCTTTCGGGGACCGGATGTTCACCCGCTGGCCCAGGAATTCGATGGTTCCGGCGTCCGGATGGTGCGCGCCGGAAAGGATCTTGATCAGGGTTGACTTGCCGGCGCCGTTGTCGCCGAGCAGGCCGATGACCTGCCGTGGCTGGATGTCCAGGCTGACGTCGCGCAGTGCGTGCACCCCCGAGTACCACTTGTGCAATCCGCAGCAGCGGATGAGCACGTCTGCGCCGGCCCCTTGCGCCGTCTGCGCCCCGGCCTTCCCTTGGCTGTCGGGCGCAGCGCCTTGCGCGGCCCGCTCGACAGGGGTCGAACCGTCGGCGACCTCGAATGAAACGGAGCTCATGTTTCCACCTTCATCTTTCTGGCCATGTCGCGCAGATGGCTGTTGGCAATGACCGCGCAAATGGTCAGCGCGCCGATGGCGAACTTGAACCAGTTGGCATCCACGCCCGAGACCACCATGCCGTTGTCGATGGCGCGAATGAGCAGCACGCCGATGACTGCGCCGAGCACCGTCCCGATCCCTCCGCCAAGGGCGGTTCCCCCGATCACCGCCGCCGCCACGGCCTGCAGTTCCAGGCCGTCGCCCAGGGAGGGCAACGGGGAGCCCAGCCGCATGACCTGCAGCATGCCGGCAAAGCCGGCCAGCACCGCGCAGAGCACGAAGCAGCTGAGCTTCACCCGGTCGGTGCGAATGCCGATGGCTTGCGCGGCTTCCGGCATGCCACCGGTCGCGCGAATCCAGTTGCCGTAGTTCGACACCCCCAGCACCAGCGCGATGAGCGTGCACAGGCCGAGGAACCAGAACATCGACAAGCGCAGCGGTCCGAGCATGTCGGTGAACAACCAGGTCGGGGCGTCGTCGGGAAAGGGCGGCGGGAAGCCACCGGAAATGACGATCGTCAGGCTGCGCACGATGAACAGCATGCCCAGCGTCGTGATGAACGAAGGGATGCGAAAACGCAGCGTCAGCCAACCATTGACGTACCCGATCGCGGCGCAGCACAGCAGCGCCAAGGGCATGGACGCGGCCATCGGCCAACCGCGCGTGGCCAGGACGCAGGAGAGCATGGAGCCGAAGGCGAACACCGAGCCCACCGAGAGGTCGAATTCACCCGCGATCATCAGGACCGCTGCGCCCACCGCGACCAGGCCGATCTCCGGAACGATGCCCATCACGCCGCCCAGGTTGTCCCGCGACAGAAAGGCCCCGCCACTCGTTCCTTGCAGCAGCAGCGCAAGCAGAACCAGCATCAGGCCAGCCGCCAGTTCCGGCTTGGCCAAATAGACTTTGAGTATGCGTTTCATATGGTTGCGCTCGCCGGTTCTCAGCGGTAGCCCTTTTTGGACAGATCGATCACGCTATCGACCTGCTCCGGCAGCAACAAGCCCTTGCCCGTTTCCACGTCCCACGCGGAGAGCTTGTATTTCTTCATGAGATGGGCCTGTATGACCGGCAGGTACCCCTGCAGAAAGGGCTGCTGATCGACTTCCACCTGGATGTAACCGGCCTTCATGCCATTGAGCACGTCGGGAACGATGTCGAAGCCGCCCAGCAAGATCTTGCCCGGTGGAACGCCGCGGTCCTTGAGCACCTTGGCCACGCCGGCGTGCCAAAGCCCGGTGTCGAAATAAGCGGTGGTGTCCGGATTCGCGTTCAGGTACGAGCCCACGCGCTCCGCGGTCACCGCCAAATCGGTCCCGGAGTCGATGCGCTTCCAGGCCACGCTGCGACCGGAGTTGGCCGCCTTGTAATCGGCCAAGAACCGCATGATTCCGGCGCCGCGCTGTTCCGACCAGTTCTGGCCCGGGGCCGAAATACCGACCAGCACATTGATGGGCCCGGTTTTCGGAAACTTTTCCGCAAGTTTCTGCCCGAGCGCGTACCCCGCGGCGTCAAAACCCTGGCCGATGAAGGACTGCCGGACGCTGCCCTTGGCGCCCTGGCTGTGGTCCACGTTCGCGGCGAGGACCGTGATCCCCTTGCTGCGCGCGTCCCGCAGAACGGGTTCGATGGCCTTGTCGTCGACGATGGTGACGACCAGCGCATCGGGTTTGCCGACCATCGCCGCTTGCAGATTGCTCACCAGTTCGGGCACTGCGCCTTCGGTTTGCGTGAAGATCATGCGGCACTGCGCCTGCACCTGGGTGCAGGCCTCGTCCATGCCCTTTTTCACGGCCTGCCAAAAGGGGTTGCTGGCGCTGGAGTGAATGACGTAGCTGATCTTCAGAGGCTGCTCGCTCTGCGCCGCTGCGGGCGCGGCCATGGTGAGTAATCCAATCGAGCCAATCGCCGCCGCGAACGCGCGTACGGTCTTTCCTGTCGTGATGCGATGCATGCTGTCTCCTTGCGGGTTTCTTTGAAAAAAAAATCGAACTCAATGTCCCTTGCTGCTTCTGGCCATGATCGTCAACCGGTCACGGATGTCGGGGCTGAGCTCCAGGCCCAGGCCAGGCCCTGGGGGAGGCGTGATGTGGCCGTTGTGCACCACCGGAAGCGCCGTGACCAAGTCCCGGTACCAGCCCGTATAAAAAGCCCGCACGGACTCCTGCACCAAGGCATTCGGTGCGTTCAGCGACAGGTGCGTGGAGGCCGTCAGGACCACGGGCCCGGTGCAGTCGTGCGGTGCCACCGGCAGGTGCCAGGCCTCGGCCATGCTGGCGATCTTGCGCGCCTCGGACAATCCGCCGCACCAGGAGATGTCCAGCATCACGACACCGGCCGCGTCGGTTTCCAGCAAATCCCGGAACCCCCACCGGGTGGCGAGCGTCTCGGACGCGCAGACCGGCGCCGCGCTGTGGTCCGCATAGCGCTTCAGGGACGCCAGACTGTCCATGCGGATCGGGTCTTCGTGCCAGAAGGTCCCGTACTCGCGCAGTGCCTGTGCAATCTGTATTGCCGGCGGCAGGTTCCAGAGTGAATGGAATTCGACCATCACGTCCATCTTGTCGCCCACGGCTTTGCGAATTTTCTCGAAGGGTTCGAGCGCGCGTTTCAGGTCGCCCTTGGAGATGTAGTAGCCGTCGCTCGCCTCGGCGTAGGGGTCGAATGGCCAGATCTTCATCGCGCTGATGCCGCTGTCCAGCAGATCCAGCGCGAGCTCGTCGGCGCGGTTCAGAAAACCATTCAAATCGTCGTAGCGCGCACTGGCGCTGTCTGCGAGACCCCAGTTCGCCACGGACTGCTGCCGGGCCGTGCGCACGTAATGCGGGCCCGCGCAGGTGTTGTAGGTCCGGATGCTGTCGCGGCATTTGCCCCCGAGCAACTGGTAGATGGGCTGCCCGGTGACTTTTCCGAAGATGTCCCACAGGGCGATGTCCAGCGCGGAGTTGCCGCGCATCTCTGCGCCCGCGCTGCGAAAACCGAGGTAGCCCGACAGGCGTTTCGCATGCCGGTCGATGTGCAGCGGATCCTCGCCCATGAGCCGGGCCGCGGCCCATTCATGGATGTACGCCTCCGCCGAGCAGGCGCCGTAGAACGTCTCTCCCAGCCCGGTGATGCCCTCGTCCGTGTGGACCAGCACCCACAGCAGGTTCGGGAACTCTTCGGAGCGCAGGGTTTCGATTTCGGTGATTTTCAAACCAATTCCCTCAGGTCACGCCGGCAGCAACCAGAGCCTGGACGCTGCTGTCGAAATGGACCGCCATCGCCGCTTGCGCGGCGGCAGCGTCCTGGCGCTCGATCGCGTCGGCGATGGCATCGTGCATGTCGTGTATCGCGCTGCGCTGCGCATCGCTTTGGCGCACGGCCCAGCTGATGGGCGCAGTCTGCCGGATCACCAGACAAAACCCCTCGATGAGCAGCGCGTACAGCGGGTTTCGCGTGGCGCGCGCGATGGCGACGTGAAACGCGATGTCGTCCTCGGTCGGAGATTCGCGGCCCGTTCCGTGCGCGCGCATGGCCTGCGCGGCTTGCCGGATGCTCGCGAGCTCCGCATCGCTGCGGCGCAGCGCCGCCAGGCTGGCGGTGCGCATCTCCAGCGTGCGGCGCAGGTCCAGCGTCTGCTGGATGTTGACCTGCGTCGTCACCACCGCATGGTCCATGAGCAGGGCCAGCACATGGCTCTTGAGCCGGCCCACCCGGGCGCGCTTGCCTGGCGCCAAGTCGAGAATGCCGAGCGCCTGGAGCGCCTTGAACGCTTCGCGCACCACGCCACGCCCTACCCCGAGCTTCTGCGCGAAATCTCCTTCACTGGGCAGGCCCGCGCCAGGCAGCAGCCGGTCCGCGTGGATGCGCCGGATCACCGCGTCCGCGACATTCGACGTCAGGAGCGGCGCCATGTCATCAAAAATGGCGCTCATCCCGCATCCCTGCGCCCTGCCTGGAGCACCAGATATCGCATTTGATTCCCAAATCTTGCATGACGGGAATTATTTGACCTGTCCGACTTGTTTGCAATTTCTATCGTACAAATCAAGGGAAAGTACCGAGAAGAAACGCCCTCGCCTGCGTGGGTAGCGACAATCGGTGCATGACCTGCGCAGAAAAAACCAACGCCCACCCCTACGAATCGCTCATGCCCGAGACGGTGCTGGACGCGCTCGCCACGCTGGGCCTGCACGGCGACGGCCGGCTGATGGCGCTGAACTCCTACGAGAACCGCGTCTACCTCGCGCACCTGGAGGACGGCCGCGCGCTGGTGCTCAAGTTCTACCGGCCAGACCGCTGGAGCGACGCGCAGATCGCCGAAGAACACAGTTTTTCCAACGAGTTGCTCGTGGACGAGGTGCCGGCCGTCGCGCCGCTCGTGCTGCAGGGCGCCACGCTGCACCGCCACGGCGGCTTCGCTTTCAGCGTCAGCCCCTACCGCGGCGGACGCCGGCCGGAGCTGGACGACTTCGAGGTGCTCGAATGGGTCGGGCGCTTTCTCGCGCGCATCCACCAGGTGGGCGCGGCACGGCCCTTTATCGAGCGGCCCGCGCTCGACCTGCACAGCTATGGCCTGGCCGCACGCGACTGGCTGCTCGGGCAGGCGATGATTCCGCCGGGCATGCGGCGCGACTGGGAAAGGGCCTGCGGCGAAGCCTGCGCGCTGGTCGCCGGCACCGCGCTGGGCAGCGCCCCCGGCAGCGCGCTGAAAAAGCTCCGGCTGCACGGCGACCTGCACCCCGGAAACATTCTGTGGACGCCCACCGACCGCCCCGGCGGCGGCCCGCATTTCGTCGACCTGGACGACGCGCGCACGGGCTTTGCGGTGCAGGACCTGTGGATGCTCCTGTCCGGCGACCGCGCCCAGCGCAGCGCCCAACTCGGCGGTCTGCTCGATGGCTACGAGCAGTTGCGCGCCTTCGACCGGCGCGAGCTGGCGCTCATCGAGCCGCTGCGCACCCTGCGCCAAATCCACTACAGCGCCTGGCTCGCGCGGCGCTGGAGCGACCCGATCTTTCCGATCAACTTTCCCTGGTTCGGCTCGGACGACTACTGGCGCGAGCAGGTCCGGATGCTGCAGGCGCAGTGCGAGGCGATGGCGCTGGAGCCGCTGCGCGCCTGAGCGGCTCGGCGCAGGCACGCTTGGGAGCACACGCGGCAGGCGCCGTCGGAGCGCGCCACCCCGTCCCCGCACGGGCGGATCGCCGAATCGCCGGATCGAACGGACCCAAGGGGAATCGATATGTGGACAAAAAACGCCCGGCCCCGAAGAATGTGCCCGGAAAAGGAGACAAGCGATGCGCTGCGCCGCCGCACACCCGGTGCCCGACCGCCATGGGCAAAACCTCTACAGCACCGACGCCGAACTGCTCGCGCTGCTGCCGCTGTACCTGCGGCCCGAACTGCTGGCGCACATGCAGCCGCATTTCGAGCGCCTGGGCGCACTGGCCGGCGGCCCGCTGGACGAACTGGCGCGCACCGCGGACCGCAACCCGCCCACGCTCTCGCTGCGCACGCGCACCGGGAACGACGAATCCAGGGTGATGAAACACCCGGCCTACGTCGAGATGGAGCGCCTGGCGTTCAGCGAATTCGGCCTGGCCGCGATGTCGCACCGCGAGGAGACGCTGGGCTGGAAGGGCAAGATGCCGCCCCTGGTCAAGTACGTGCTGACCTATCTCTTCGTGCAGGCCGAGTTCGGCCTGTGCTGCCCGGTCTCGATGAGCGACTCGCTGGCGCGCACGCTGCGCAGGTTCGGCAGCCCCGCGCTGGTGGCGCACTTTCTGCCCCGCCTGCAGACGCTGGACTTCGACACCCTGGCCCAGGGCGCGATGTTCATGACCGAACAGGCGGCCGGCTCGGACATTGCGGCGACGCTCACCCGCGCCTGGCAGGACGCGGCCGGCGCATGGCGCCTGAGCGGCGACAAATGGTTCTGCTCCAACCCCGACGCCGAGCTTGCGATGGTGCTCGCGCGCCCGGACGGCGCGCCGCCGGGCATGCAGGGCCTGTCGCTGTTCCTGCTGCCGCGCCGCCTGGACGACGGCGCGCTGAACCACTACCGCATCGTCCGGCTCAAGGACAAGCTGGGCACGCGCTCGATGGCCAGCGGCGAGATCCGGCTCGAGGGCGCGCGCGCCCACCTGGTGGGCGAGCCCGGCCGCGGCTTCCAGCAGATGGCCGACATGGTGAACAACTCGCGCCTGTCGAACGGCGTGCGCGCCGCCGGCCTGATGCGCCGCGCGGTCGCCGAGGCCGAGTACGTCGCACGCGAGCGCCTGGCCTTTGGTCAGCGCCTGGAGCAAATGCCGCTGATGCAGCGCCAGTTGCACAAGCTGCGCCTGCGTGCAGAGCAGGCGCGCACGATGGTGTTCCAGACTGCACTGGCGCTGGCACGCGCCGATGACGGCGACGCAGACGCGTATGCGCTGCTGCGCATCCTCACGCCGCTCATCAAGTTCCGCGCCTGCCGCGATGCGCGCAAGGTCACGGGCGACGCGATGGAGGTGCGCGGCGGCTGCGGCTACATCGAGGAGTGGAGCGATGCGCGCCTGGTGCGCGACGCGCACCTGGGTTCGATCTGGGAAGGCACGAGCAATATCGTGGCGCTCGACGTGCTGCGCGCGATCCGGCGCGACGCCTCGCTGCCCGCGCTGCAAGCGCATTTCGGCGCACTGCTGGCCGAGGCCGCCGGCACCCCCGCCATCGCGCCCGCGTTCGCCACCGCGCTGCGCCAGGCGCTGGCACGCGCCGCCAATCTGGCCGACCGGGTCGCCACGCAAAAGGTCGGTGAGCGGCTCGCGCGCCAGGTGGCTTCGGCGCTCTACCACTGCTGCAGCGCGGTGGCGATGGCCTGGGAGGGCGCGCGCACCGGTTCGCTGCAGCGCGTGCACTGGGCGCAGGCCGTGCTGGTGCACCGCGTGCTGCCGCGCGACCCGCTGGCCGAAGAGGCCATGCCGCCCGAATGGGCCGGCGCAACCTGAGCGCACCGCGCAATCCGGACAGGAACATCCCGCACGGCAGGAACGCAGAAACCGCCAGCGTCCGGCATCCGATTCCCACTGGAGACAACGGCCATGCGACGACTCGCCCCCCTGCTTCTTGCCTGCTGCGCCGTGGCCCCCGCGTTGCCGGCCCATGCCGCCGAGGCCTTGCCCGAGAAACCCGTCACGCTGGTCGTTCCCTTCCCGCCCGGCGGTCCCACCGACGCGATGGCGCGCACGCTCGCCGCCGAGATCAAGGAACAGCTGGGCCAGCCGATGATCGTGGAAAACCGCGCCGGCGCCGGCGGCAACATCGGCGCCGCGTTCGTGGCGCGCGCGCCGGCCGACGGCCAGACCCTGCTGTTCGGCACCTCCGGGCCACTCGCCATCAACGCCACGCTCTACCGCAGGATCGGCTACCACCCGGTCAAGAGCTTCGCGCCGGTCATCCTCGTCGGCCAGCTACCGAACATCCTGGTGGTGCACCCCGCGCTGCCCGTGCGGAACGTGCAGGAGCTCATCGCCCATGCCAAGGCGCATCCCGGAGCGCTGAGCTACGCCTCCTCGGGCAACGGCGCCTCCTCGCACCTCGCGGGCGTGCTCTTCAACACGCTGGCGGGAACCTCCTTGCAACACGTTCCCTACAAGGGCACGGGCCCGGCCCTCAACGACCTGCTCGGCGGCCAGGTCAGCATGGGGTTTACCGACCTGCTCACCGCCCTGCCCCATGTCAAGGCAGGCAGGCTGCGCGCCCTGGGAATCGCCAGCGCGGCGCGCTCGCCGGCGCTGCCCGAACTGCCGAGCATCGCCGAGCAGGGCCTCGAGGGCTACGACGTCAGCGTGTTCTTCGGCATCGTGGCACCGGCGGGAACGCCGGCGCAGCGGCTGCACACGCTCAACCGCGCCTTCGCCGAGGCGCTGGCCGCCCCCAGGCTGCGCCAGCAGTTCGCAGCCCAGGGCCTGGAACTGCCGCCCACCACCACGCCCGAACAGTTCGGCGCGTTCATCCTGGCGCAGATGCGGACGTGGGCCACGCTGGTGCAGCAGTCCGGGGCGCAGTTGGACTGATTCGCTCCGGACCCCTGCCCGGGGACCGCAGGGGGTGAGCGTCACCGAGCAAGCGGATGCTCGGTGATGAACTGGCGCAGGGCGGCATCGATCCGGGTTTGCCACCCCTCGCCCGTTGCACGGAATTGCGTCACCACGTCGTGCGACAAACGGATGGTGATGCGCTCCTTGGTGACTTCCGCCTTCGGGCGGCCCATGCGGACCAATGGTTTTACCGCTTCCCATTCCTCGTCGGTCAACGGCATTGCGTCCGGGTCAGACCATGGCGCTGGACGCCAGCGGGTTCGTGCGGCGCGTGCAGTTCTTCGCCGGCAATGCCAGCGAGCCGAGCACCCAACTGAGTGTGCTGAGGTCGGGTAGCTGTTGCATTGAGTTGCGGATTATGGCCTACGGCGAGGGGGGGGCCTGAGTAGTTACGGCATTTGTTCATCAGCGTGCTGGCGTATCACTTCGTGCACATGCTGCGCTCGCAGCTGAAGACCCAAGGGGTCAGCGATAGCTGGAATACGCTGCGCCAGACACTGTCCACGCAGCGCCGGGTCACCGTCACCATGCAGCGGCGCGATGGCCGCACCGTGCATGTGCGCAAGGCCACGCGTCCACAACCGGGGCATCAAACCCTGGGCACCATCCTCAAGCTCGACCCCAATCCCGGTCGCACCCATCGCGTGCTCGTCTGAACCGGCCGTTTGCGTTGGATCATCACCGGGTAGGCAACTGCAAAATGTAGTGCCATACACGCCGGGGAATCTCTCTAAGTTGTTGATTTTATTGGGGTTGAAGGAGGCAAGTGACAAACTTGGGTTGGCGCAATGCGGCCATTGACAAGATCGCAAAGCGCGGCCGACGCGAATGGAAAAAAATAAGCCCGCGTGCGACGTGCTACAAAGCCGTTCGCGGTTCTTCCAAGTGCGAATCTGGCTCGAAGTGGGCGACGCGGATTGGACCCAGCGAGAAGCGCTGCCGCGTCGTCGAAGGCGACGCGATGTCGGCGAGGTGACGGATCGCTAGATCCGCCGCTAAGGCCGCCGCGATCGTGTTACTTGGACCGTACGACCATTCCGACGGCTGGAGAAAGGCGCGCGGAGAAAAGCCCTCGCACGCACTGGCAAGTTGATCCATCCATGCTTCGACGAACGCCTCGCAACGGCGCTCGCCAGGTTCAGGCACGACGAGCGGACCCGCGAAGCCCCCGCTCAGCGAAGCCGCCGCCGCGAGGTAGGCAGTGTCAGTGTCGTCGCAGTAGCCGGCGCACATGCGCTCGATAACGAGGAAGGGACGGTCAGCGGCCACTATGAGCAGATCGGGCCGGAAGCGCTCGGCCAGGCCGAAGAGTCGCTCGCGGCTGTCTACATGCGTTCGAACAACGTCGACATGTGCGCCGGTGTGGCGTTCCAGCACATACTGCGCCGCTACCTCGACTTTCGGGCGGCCCGCATCCGCCGCCCTGAACATGAACTGTCGGTTCATGTTGCTCGGCTCGATACAGTCGTCGTCGATCAGCAGAAATTTCGATATCCCCGCTCCAACAAGATGTTGCAACACCACGCCGCCGATCCCACCCAGGCCGAGCACGCAGACTCGCGCCTCGGCCAGCCGCACTTGGCAGGAAGCCGGTTGAGCGGAATGAGCGGCCAAGAATCCATGCTGCCGGGCCCAGGGGGCATCTCGATCGGCTTGCGCCTCGTTCACTAGCCAGCCGAACTGCAACAGCTTGCGCAGCAGCGTCGCGCCGTGCCCTGTTCGCATACCGTCGAGTAGGGCCATGCGGTCGAGGCCCGCGCGCAGTCGATCGCAAAATGCCACGAGGCCTGGATCCTCGACGACGAGGTAGGCGCGCTCACCCAAAAGGATGCGCGCGCCGTCCTCGCGCGTTGCATCCTGAACGGCAGGCGACAGGAAATGCATGGTGGGATCTGTCATGTCATGCGGCTCCCTGCAGGTCGATGCCCAGCCGTCCCATTGGGCAGTAGCCAATCTTCGGATACCGCGACAGGTACAACGCATCAGTCCTCGTCACCGGTACGACGTGTTCACCTAGTCTTACTGTGTCACAAACGAATTCTCGCGTTTACGCGCAGGCAGCATGGGCAGCGCGGCAGCGTCCTGAGCAAGGCTGCGGCGATACGCAGCCGCAAAGTTGTGATCGACGATCGGACGTGGCGCTGCGTGCGCGGGGCTGCCGCGAGGCTTGTAATGCGTGGGTAGGGCAGGTTCTTCGCTTCGTGCAGAGTTTTTTTTACCCCCACCTTCCGGCTGGCGCAGCTGCTGCGCCATCAAAAAACCGTAGGCAGCGATGGCCAAGCTGGCGTGGTGGTGAAAGCCCCTCCAATTGCGCCCTTCGTAGTGGCCCAGACCCAGGTCTTGCTTGAGGTCCTGGTAGTCGCGCTCAATGCGCCAGCGCATCTTGGCCTCAAACACCATGCGCTCCAGTGTGATGTTCTCTGCCAGCGTGGACAGCCAGTATTTCATTGGCTCTTCATGGCCTTCGGGCCATTCGATGAGCAGCCACTCTTGCGCTCGCTGCTCTGTGCGCAGGTGCTCGCGGTGGGCCGCATGCACGCGCACTCGCGCAAAACGCGAACGCAATGTGAAGTTCGTCCCCTCACGCCACTCGATGCTTTGCCATTGGGTCGGCTCCAACCCCAACGCCACTTCCTTCACGGACAGCGGTCGCTCGTGCCTGGCATCGCCCAAACGCTGGCGGGTGGCCACCACGCCGCGGCCACTGCGCGGCCGCGGCGCCAGCGGGGCATGCCCCGGCGGCCACACCGTCACCTGCCCCGTCACGCCCACCACGTAAGTCAGGCCCATCGCCGTCAGGCCCTCACGAAATGCGGTGACCACCCCGTAGCCTGCATCGGCCAGCACGGTGTGCTTTGGCGCGCCTTGCTCCACCAAGTGCTCGATCTGCGCCTGCGCGATCTGCCACTTGGTGGCGAACGACACATTTTCGGGCACACCGGCCTTCTCGCGCCGCGCCATGTCATCGGCCCATTGCTGGGGCAGGTACAACTGCCAGGCCGTGGGCAGGCTGCCCGCCAAGCAAGCCAGACTGACGCTGACGGCCACTTGGCAGTTGTCCTGCTTACCCAGCATGCCGCAGTACTGTCGGGCCACTCCCACCGAGTGCTCGCCCTGTTTGGGAAAGCCGGTGTCGTCCACGATCCACCAGCCTCCATCTCCAAAGTCCATCGCTGGCACGACCCATTGCGCAACGCGCCGCAGCATCTCTTCGTCCGACCATGACGACTGGGCCACGAAGTGGTGCAGCGACTGGTGACGCGAGCGAGTGGCCTGCGGCGCCAAGTGTGCGGCCATCGGCTCCACGCTCTTGCGCGCAAGCGGCGCCATCAGGCCGATGCAATACCCGCGCAACCCGGCTTGCCGGTCCGCATGGCCCAGTCCGCCTCCCAAATGCTCAAGGTAGCGTTCAAACTCTTGCAGTTCGTCTTTCAAGGCTCATCTCCTGTGTGAGAAGATTCTCTCATAATTCCTTGAATTTACTAACACAGTAAGACTAAGAGCTCCAAAGCTTCGGCGGGCGAGCGTGCGTGGGCGCCAAGCGCGCCGAGCGATGTCAATGGGGATTCGGCCACAGCGCGCAGCAGACTCGCGGCGCGTGTGGGCAGACTTAGCGAGCGTCTGTTCAACGCGTTGAACACTACGAGTGAGCCGTTATTGGCGAGGTGCAAGTCGAGGAATCGCCACGCGACCCTGACACGATTGCCTCGCGTCACCTCGTCTGCCCCTGCGAGTTCTATCGAGATCGGATGCTGCGCGCCGTTGTGGTGGTGGGCGAACGCACGGAACTGGCGATGAATTTCTTCACGCTCCTGGCGTGTCATCGCGGGATCGACCGCATCGAGATGGTTCGAGGCGAACTGAGCCTGCCCACTACCCGTTTCGGCCGGGGCGATCTGGAGCATGAATTTCCCGGGATGGCGGCCGATCTCCGAGGATTTCGTCGCCTCGAACGGAAAGACGGCGACGCTCGCAAAGCAGTCGCTGAGGGAGCGGAAGATTTCGAGCGACTCCAGCGCCTCGGCCGCGGTAGTCGAAGGCAGGTCCGGAATCAGGTTGACCTGCAGCCGGATGCCGGCCTGTCGCGCGGCCTGCAGGAACTCGACGTTGAGCGCCTGAGTGGCGGCCTTCTTCACGAGGCCGAGCACACGGTCAGTCATAGTCTCCATGCCGATGCACAGGTACTCGCATCCCGACTCCGCGATCTCGCGCAGCAGCGCGTCGTCGAAATGGTGATCGACCATCGCGAAGGAGTTCCACGTGCAGCGCACGCCGCGCCGCCGGATTTCATCTGCCACGCGCCGGGCGAAGCCTGGTGGGATCGCTTCCGTGATAAACGTGAAACGGCTTGCGCCGTGCACCTGGACTTGGTGGACCATCTCGTCGACGAAGCGCTCGGCCTTGCGCGTGCGAAAACTGGGACTGCCTTCGTACAACTCCACAAAATCGCAGTACGAGCAACGCCCCCAGTAGCAGCCCCGTGCCTGCACGAGGCCCAATTCCGGTTTGATAAGCCGAGCGAGCAGCGCCCCCTCGTAGCACGGGAATGGCAGGCTCTCCAGGTCGGGGCCAGGCTGCGGAGGCGTCTCAACCACGGCGGCGTCGATGAGCGCGCTGGTGCTGCCAACCTCGTGCGGCGCCCAGCGCCCCAGGCGGTGCTGGCGAACCAATGCCAGCAACGGGATCTCTCCGTCATAGCGCACTAGCGCATCGACCTGCGGGCAGGCCTTCAGCAGAGCGTGCCGGTCGGGCGCCGACATCAGGCTAATCGCCGGCCCGCCCAGCACGATCCGCACCCCACGGCACGCATCCGCCAGCGCGCGCGCCAAAATAAGAGCCGGCGCGAGTTGGGGGCCCATCGGCACCGAAATTCCGATCAGCTTCCCGTCGATGTCCCGTCCTCCCATACGCCCTTGCTGCTCGCAGAATGCCCAGTACTCATCGTGAAGTGGCCATCGCTCCATCGACGTCGCGAACAGGGCCGGCAACTGCTCGTCGATGCGCAGACACGCCGCCAAGTCGTGCAGCAGGTAGCCGAAGCGCGATTGCGCGAAATCGTGTCTTCCCGCATCGTCGAAGAGAAAGGTGCGCAGCTTCTTCAGCAACCGGGCGGCGATGCGAGCTGGATCCGAATCTTCCAGGTGCGAGAACATGCCATCGCCTGCGGCAATTCGCTGGAGGACGTCTGGCTGAAGCAGGTGTACGGCGAAGTCCTCGTTCCAGTCGAACTGCCGGCATGCATGGCCGTGGGCCTGGAGGTATCCGGCCAGTACCGCGGTAGATGGGTAGTACGCGCCGAAGTTCGTATCGACCAGCGGCGGAAAAATCAATACTGCGTCGGTCATGCCTGCCCCTCGCGCGAGAACGCAACCGAATACTCGTGGCTGAACGGCTCGAAGCCGACCCGACGATAAATCCGCTCCGGCGGGGAGTCCGCCTCGGCGACGATCACCAGTTGGTGGCAACGGTCGCGATGCAAGGCATGTGCCGCAACTGCCCGTACAAGCATCTCAGCCAGGCCCTGGCGTCGATGCGCCGGCGCGGTCGTGACGTCCTGGTAGCGCCCGATGCCGGCCTTGTGTATGAGGCCGCAGTGCGCAACGATCCGCCCTTGGCACAGCAGACCGAACCATGTTGCTCGTCCCGTCCGTACCTGCTCCCACTGACGCCCGTACTGCCATTGTGTGAAGTCGGCCGTCGCAACCGATTCGGGATCTTCCGCGTTGCTCTCGGTGGTGAGCACGATGGCTTCGCGGAAGCGCTGCTTCGTGTCAAGCTCGACGAATTCCACGCCCTGTGGCAACGTAAACGCGAGCGCCGCGCGCAGTTGCATCACAGTGAGCGAGGTGAACAGGCCATCGCCACCCATGGTCGCCATCTTGCCCTCGTCGAGCGGGGCCGGCGAGCAACATTCCCACTGATAGACCTCGCGGGGAACGGCGCAGCGGCTGGCGATGCGACGGTGCCATTCGCGATGCAACGCGGGCCAATCGTCCACCGCGGGCAAAGGGCAGCGCGTAATGACGAAGTTGCCGAACCAGAAGTCCTCGCGCTCGGGGCATCGGAGGAAGGCGAAGTCGTCATACGCCTCGACGACGCAACTGTCGGGTAACGCTAACGCAGTCGTGAACGTTCCAGGCATCGTGTCGAGGTTGATCCAGCCGGGTAAAAGCGAGGTGTCCATGGTCGATTGCGCGTTCAGGGGCTTGGCAATGGGGCAGCCTTTAGGGATGCAGTGGTCAACGATCGCGCCAGCGAGACCGCCACTAAGGCGGCCAGGGTAGCCATAACAATAAACACGCAGGACAAACCAAATCGGTCGGCCGCAGCAGCGGCCACTACGCCACCGAGCGGCGCGATGAGGTAGGCACACACGCGGAATGCGGAGACGACCCGGCCGCGCAATGCAGAAGGAACGTCGCGCAGGCGCAGCGTGTTCATGGCGATTTCGTATAGGAAAGCACCAGCGGCGAACGACCCTGCCGCAGCGGCGGCCGTCAGTCCTGCACGAATGCCGATCAACCCGGCCGCGGACGCCAACGCCCAGGACAACGCCATCGCCGCCAGGCCAGTCGCCAGCAGGCGCATCAGGCCGGAACGGGACGACGTTCGGCGCGCGACGAACATCGCCGAGGCAGCACCAGCCGCCTGCATCAGACCATAGAGCGCCGGAGACAGCCGGGCGTGGCCAACGATCTGAACGATAAACAGCGCAACATGGCACTGGATGAGCACTTGCATCGCTACGCCGACTAGGACGAGACGCGCCAGCCCAGGCTCATGCATAAGTCAGTCCTTCGGCCACGTGCGACAGCGTGGCGGTCTTGTGCGAGGTGTGCGCCGGTGCTTCGACTTCGGAGGCCCGACGACGCCAGAGGAAGGCGCCAGATGCCGCGAAACAAATTGCGTTCACGAGCAATACGGTTCCAGCCGAAAATCGCAGCAGGCCTGCTCCAGCGGCCACCGGCCCGACAAGCCCAGCATAGACGCTCGCGCTGGCGATCCATGCGTTCGCCAGCGCGAGTCTTTCGCGAGGCACCACATCAGCCAGCGCGGCCGAGTAGCCTGCCGCCGCCAAGGCATCGCAACATCCACTAGCGAAGGCCAAAGCGATGAAGACGGGCAGCGACAGGTGCGCGTAAAAACTTGCAACAGCGATAGCCACGAAAATGAGAGCGCGAACACCATCCGCGATTGCGACCAAGCGCAAGCGATCGCGACGGTCGGCTAAAGCGCCCGCAACGAGTCCGACGCATGCCTGCGGTGCCACGAGCGCAACCGTAACCACGCCCAACCAAGACACCGACGCACCCGGCATCCCAATGACGAGCAGCGGGATGCAGATGGCACCGGACGCAGTCAAGCATGACGAGGCGAGAAGTCGCTGAAAGTTTGCGAGAGGGCGCAGGCGAATCGGGGCCAGCCGGAAGCCCGCGCGGCTCGTAAGGAGGCCCATCGTGGAACCTAAATGAAAAACCGGGAGCACAGGGCTCTCGGTTCGTAGGTGCGCGAATCAGCTGCGGTGCACAATGTCCATGCACGCGTTGGTTTCGACAGCGTGAAAGCCGGCGCGCTGGCCTTCCTGATCCGACTTCAGCAATTCCTCTGCCTCGTCGAGCACGCGGAGGAGATCGGCGCTGACCAGGGCATCGGCGCGGACTTGTTCTGCGATTTGATCCATTTGTCTTCTCCCAATTGAGGACGGCACCACGCCGACCATTGGCTGATCCTAATCCAAGTTTGTCACTTATGCAGCGCTTGGGCCGCCTCAAACAACGCTTCGCGCGTGCTGCGCAACATTACGAGATCAGCGTCACCACCGATCCCAAGGACCAGCGCATCACCGCCATCACTTGGGACAAACGCACCAAGCCCGGTAGCGCGGCTGCGCACCCTGGCGTGTACTGCCTGCGGACCACCTTGCGCCCGAATGGGCCGGCGCAACCTGAGCGCACCGCGCAATCCGGACAGGAACATCCCGCACGGCAGGAACGCAGAAACCGCCAGCGTCCGGCATCCGATTCCCACTGGAGACAACGGCCATGCGACGACTCGCCCCCCTGCTTCTTGCCTGCTGCGCCGTGGCTCCCGCGTTGCCGGCCCATGCCGCCGAAGCCTTGCCCGAGAAACCCGTCACGCTGGTCGTTCCCTTCCCGCCCGGCGGCCCCACCGACGCGATGGCGCGCACGCTCGCCGCCGAGATCAAGGAACAGCTGGGCCAGCCGATGATCGTGGAAAACCGCGCCGGCGCCGGCGGCAACATCGGCGCCGCGTTCGTGGCGCGCGCGCCGGCCGACGGCCAGACCCTGCTGTTCGGCACCTCCGGGCCACTCGCCATCAACGCCACGCTCTACCGCAGGATCGGCTACCACCCGGTCAAGAGCTTCGCGCCGGTCATCCTCGTCGGCCAGCTACCGAACATCCTGGTGGTGCACCCCGCGCTGCCCGTGCGGAACGTGCAGGAGCTCATCGCCCATGCCAAGGCGCATCCCGGAGCGCTGAGCTACGCCTCCTCGGGCAACGGCGCCTCCTCGCACCTCGCGGGCGTGCTCTTCAACACGCTGGCGGGAACCTCCTTGCAACACGTTCCCTACAAGGGCACGGGCCCGGCCCTCAACGACCTGCTCGGCGGCCAGGTCAGCATGGGGTTTACCGACCTGCTCACCGCCCTGCCCCATGTCAAGGCAGGCAGGCTGCGCGCCCTGGGAATCGCCAGCGCGGCGCGCTCGCCGGCGCTGCCCGAACTGCCGAGCATCGCCGAGCAGGGCCTCGAGGGCTACGACGTCAGCGTGTTCTTCGGCATCGTGGCACCGGCGGGAACGCCGGCGCAGCGGCTGCACACGCTCAACCGCGCCTTCGCCGAGGCGCTGGCCGCCCCCAGGCTGCGCCAGCAGTTCGCAGCCCAGGGCCTGGAACTGCCGCCCACCACCACGCCCGAACAGTTCGGCGCGTTCATCCTGGCGCAGATGCGGACGTGGGCCACGCTGGTGCAGCAGTCCGGGGCGCAGTTGGACTGATTCGCTCCGGACCCCTGCCCGGGGAACGCAGGGGGTGACCGTCACCGAGCAAACGGATGCTCGGTGATGAACTGGCGCAGGGCGGCATCGATCCGGGTTTGCCACCCCTCGCCCGTTGCACGGAATTGCGTCACCACGTCGTGCGACAAACGGATGGTGATGCGCTCCTTGGTGACTTCCGCCTTCGGGCGGCCCATGCGGACCAATGGTTTTACCGCTTCCCATTCCTCGTCGGTCAACGGCATTGCGTCCGGGTCAGACATGGCCGCAGCGGTGATGGCCGCATCTTCCTCTGCGCCAGGAAGAATCGTTCGGGACTTCAGTTTGGGCATAGCGTTTCACCTCTCTCAAATTGGCTTTCCGCAAGCTGACGATGCGGCGGATTCCATTGCGCTCAACAAACACCACATTGAACAAGCGCTCGCCGATGTAGCCCAAACCAATCATGCGGTCTTCATCGTATGCCCTGCGTTGGTCAAGCCAAACCACGGCGCCATCCCACTCGAACGCCTTGGCATCAGCGAGAGACACGCCATCGTGCTTCTCGATGTTCTTGGCGTCCTTGGCAGGGTCGAATGCGACGTCCATGAAACTTATTGTACATACATAAAGTCGATGCACCCAGTATTTCTTGTACCGACGTCAGGTACATGAGGCCAGACAGCCCCGCGCCGCCGAAACACCTTCCATTGCGGTACCGGCCATGCCCCGCCTGCGGAGCTGCGATTTGACAGGCGGGCGACGCTACCGGACACTGCGGCGCATCCCACGACCCCGGCCCATGAAACACTCCCCCGAAGCTCCCCCGGTGAGCGTCCTGTCCGTTGACGACATGCGCGCGCGCATCCGCCGCCAAAGCCACCTCAAAGGCCGCCAGCCCGAAGCTGCGGCGCTGGCCGAGGTGGCGCAGCTGCTCGGCCCGCGCCCGGCGAACGGCTTTCGGCGCGACCTGCTCATCGAATACCTGCACCGGCTCAACGACCACTTCGGCGTGCTGCACGAGCGGCATCTGGTGGCACTGGCAAAACAGCTGAATCGGTCCATGGCCGAGGTCTACGAGGTGGCAAGCTTCTATCACCACTTCGAGGTCGTGCGCGGCGCGGACTCCCGGGCCCCGCGCCTGGTGCTGCGCGTGTGCGACAGCCTGAGTTGCCGCCTGGCCGGCGCACGCGAACTGCTGGCCCGGCTGCCGCAGCGCCTGCGGGCTGCGGGGCTGGGCGACGTGCAGCTGCAGGCCGTACCCTGCGTGGGCCGCTGTGAGCAGGCGCCGGTGGCCGTGCTGCACCAATGCCCGCTGCCGCAGGCCACGGCCGACGGGGTGCTGCAAGCGCTGGCGTCCATGCCGGATCGGGCGCATGCGCTGCATCCCGCGTCGCCGTCCACGGTCCATTTCGACGCCTGCGCGTGGGCCGAGCGCAGCCTGCCCACACAACCACCCGGCACCGTCAGCCCCGCGCACACCGACCTGGCCACCTACCGCGCGCATGGCGGCTATCAGCTGGCCGCAGCGCTGGTGAACGGCGCGATGGACGCCGAGGCGGTGCTCGTGGCGCTGGAGGCATCGGGCCTGCGCGGCCTGGGCGGCGCGGGTTTTGCGGCGGGGCGCAAGTGGCGCATCGTGCGCGCGCAGCCGGCGCCGCGCATGCTGGCGGTGAACATCGACGAGGGCGAGCCCGGCACCTTCAAGGACCGCAGCTACCTGGAGCGCGACCCGCACCGCTTTCTGGAGGGCCTGCTCGTGGCGGCCCAGGTGGTGGGCACCGAAGCCATCTACATCTATCTGCGCGACGAATACCACGGCTGCCGCGCGCTGCTGCACGGCGCGCTGGCGCAATTGCAGGCGGATCCGCCCTGCCCCCTGCCGCAGATCGAGCTGCGGCGCGGCGCGGGCGCGTACATCTGCGGCGAGGAGTCGGCCATGATCGAAAGCCTCGAAGGCCGACGCGGCGAGCCGCGCATGCGCCCGCCGTACATCGCGCAACGGGGCCTGTTCGGCCGCCCCACGCTGGAGCACAACTTCGAGACCCTCTACTGGGTGCGCGACATCGTCGAGAAGGGCGCGCAGTGGTTTGCCGGCTTTGGCCGCCATGGGCGCAAGGGGCTGCGCAGCTTCAGCGTGAGCGGGCGGGTGCGGCAGCCGGGCGTGAAGCTCGCGCCCGCGGGAATCACGCTGCAGGAACTCGTGGACGAATACTGCGGCGGCATGCCCGACGGGCACCGGCTTTACGCCTACCTGCCCGGCGGCGCCTCGGGCGGAATCCTGCCCGCGCACTTGAACCAGATCCCGCTCGACTTCGACACCTTGCAGCCCTACGGCTGCTTTATCGGATCGGCCGCCGTCATCGTGCTCAGCCAGCACGACCGCGCACGCGACGCCGCGCTCGACGTGATGCGCTTTTTCGCGCACGAGAGCTGCGGCCAGTGCACCCCCTGCCGCGTGGGAACGGCCAAGGCGGCCGCGCTGATGCAGGCGCCGCAGTGGGACGCCGACGCGCTCGGCGACCTGGCGCAGGTGATGTCCGACGCGTCCATCTGCGGACTGGGGCAGGCCGCGCCCAACCCGATCCGCTGCATCTACGAATACTTTCCCCACGAGGTGGGCGCGGCGCCGGGTGCACTCTTGCCCAAAGGACAGCCATCATGAACGCCGTGCCATCCTGCGCCACCGCCAGCGCCGCCCTGCCCGAACCGGCGATCGCCTTTGAACTCGACGGCCAGCCCGTGAGCGCCCACCCCGGCGAGACCCTTCTTGCGGCCGCGCAGCGCCACGGCGTGCAGATTCCCCGGCTCTGCCACCAGGACGGCCTGCGCCCCGACGGCAACTGCCGCGCCTGCGTGGTCGAGATTGCGGGCGAGCGCACGCTGGCCCCGAGTTGCTGCCGCACGCCGACCGAGGGCATGCAGGTGCAAAGCGCCAGCGCACGCGCGCGCAAGAGCCAGCAGATGGTGCTGGAGATGCTGCTCTCGGACATGCCCGCGACGGGCTACAAGTGGAACGACGACGACGCACCGCACGCGCAGGCCGCAGGAAATGAAGTCCCCGGCCAGCATGGCGAGCTCAGCGCCTGGGCCGACCGCCTGGGCGTGCGCGTGCGCCCCGCGCTCCAGGCGCTGCGCCGCGCGCAGCCCGCCGCCGACACGAGCCACCCGGCGATGGCCGTCAATCTGGACGCCTGCATACAGTGCAAGCGCTGCCTGCGCGCCTGCCGCGAGGAGCAGGTGAACGACGTGATCGGCTACGCGCTGCGCGGCGCCGGGAGCAAGATCGTCTTCGACCTCGACGACCCCATGGCCGAAAGCAGCTGCGTGGCCTGCGGCGAATGCGTGCAGGCCTGCCCCACGGGCGCGCTCATGCCCAAGACGCAGATCGGCTCGCAGGCGGTGGACCGCAGGGTCGATTCGGTGTGCCCGTTCTGCGGGGTCGGCTGCCTCATTACCTACCAGATCCGGGAAGAAAAAATCGTCAGCGTCCAAGGGCGCGACGGCCCCGCGAACCATGGCCGCCTGTGCGTCAAGGGCCGCTTCGGCTTTGACTACGCGCACCACCCCGAGCGGCTCACGCGGCCGCTGATCCGCAAGCCCGGTGTCCCCAAGGACTGGCAGGGCCAGACGCGCCCCGCGCACTGGCGCGAGCTGTTTCGCGAAGCCAGCTGGGACGAGGCGCTGGACCTGGCTGCGGGCCAGCTCGCAGCGCTGCGCGAGCGGCATGGCCCGAAGGCGCTGGCGGGATTCGGCTCGGCCAAGGGCAGCAACGAAGAGGCCTACCTGTTCCAGAAGCTGGTGCGCACCGGCTTTGGCAGCAACAACGTGGACCATTGCACGCGGCTGTGCCATGCCTCCAGCGTGGCGGCGCTGCTCGAAGGCGTCGGCTCGGGCGCGGTGAGCAACCCGGTGCACGACGTGGAGCACGCGGAGCTGATCTTCGTGATCGGCGCCAATCCCACGGCGAACCACCCGGTGGCCGCGACCTGGATGAAGAACGCCGCCCGGCGCGGCAGCAGAATCGTTCTCGCCGACCCGCGCGTGACCGACATCGGCCGCCACGCCTGGCGCACCCTGCAATTCCGCGCCGACACCGACGTGGCCATGCTGAACGCGCTGATCCACACGGTGATCGAAGAGGACTTGGTCGATATGGCCTTCGTCCGCGCGCGGGTCGACAACTTCGACGCGCTCAAGGCGAACGCAGCGGGCTACAGCCCCGAAGCCGTGGCCCCGGTGTGCGGCATACCGGCGCAAACGCTGCGCGAGGTGGCACGGGCGTTTGCGCGCGCAAGGAGCGCGATGATCCTCTGGGGAATGGGCGTGAGCCAGCACGTGCACGGCACCGACAACGCACGCTGCCTGATCGCGCTGTGCGCCATCACCGGCCAGATCGGCAAGCCCGGATCGGGCCTGCACCCGCTGCGCGGGCAAAACAACGTGCAGGGCGCGAGCGACGCCGGGCTGATCCCCATGATGTTCCCCAACTACCAGCGCGTGGACGACCCCGAGGCGCGCGCCTGGTTCGAGAACTTCTGGGGCCTGCACCCGGCGCCCGCAGGCGGGGGACGGCCCGGCGCGCTCGACGCGACCCCGGGCTACACCGTGGTGGAAATCATGCACAAGGCGCTGGCGCCCGAGAGCGACCCGCACAAGGTGCGCGGCATGTACATCATGGGCGAGAACCCGGCCATGAGCGACCCCGACCTGAACCACGCACGCCATGCGCTCGCCAGCCTGGAGCATCTGGTGGTGCAGGACATCTTCCTGACCGAAACCGCCTGGCTCGCCGACGTGGTGCTGCCCGCCAGCGCCTGGCCCGAAAAGACCGGCACCGCGAGCAATACCGACCGCATGGTGCAGTTGGGCCGGCGCGCGCTGAACGCGCCGGGCAACGCGCGGCCCGACCTGTGGATCATCCAGCAGATCGCGCAGCGCATGGGCCTGGACTGGCGCTACGAAGGCGAGGAATCGGGCGTCGCCGCGGTCTACGAGGAAATGCGCCAGGCCATGCACGCGAGCATTGGCGGCATCAGCTGGGAGCGGCTGGTGCGCGCTTCGAGCGTGACCTACCCCTGCCACAGCGCGGACGACCCGGGCCAGCCCATCGTCTTCACCGAGCGCTTTCCCACGCCCACGGGGCGCCTGAAGCTGGTTCCCGCGCAGACCATCCCTGCGGCCGAGCAGCCCGACGCCGAATACCCGCTGGTGCTGATCACCGGGCGGCAGCTCGAGCACTGGCACACCGGCAGCATGACGCGGCGCAGCAGCGTGCTGGACGCGATCGAACCCATGGCCACCGCGTCCGTGCACGGCGACGAACTCCGGTGCAGGGGCCTGCAGCCGGGCGCGCTGGTGCGTATCCGCTCGCGGCGCGGCGGGGTGCAGTTGCGCCTGCGGCGCGACGACGGCACGCCGCACGGCACGGTGTTCATGCCCTTCGCCTACGGGGAGGCGGCGGCCAACCTGTTGACCCACGCGGCGCTCGACCCGTTCGGCAAGATACCGGAGTTCAAATACTGCGCGGTGGCGATCGAACAGCTGGACGCCGCCCCCTCCAGGAGCCTGTCCCCATGATGAAAACCCCTTGCACCGCTGCGGCCTCGGCCCTCATCGTCGCCAGTTGGACCGCGTGCGTGCTGCTCACGGGATGCAGCCATGCGCAAACCTCCGCAGCGCCTGCGAGTGCCAGCGCAGCACCGGCCCCGCAGGGTCTGTGCAACGCAGGGCCGGCGCAGTTCGTGCTGGGCAAAAGCAGCACGGAGTCGGTGGTCGAGTCCGCACGGCTGCGTTCCGGCGCGCACAAGGCGCGCATCCTGCGGCCCGGACAGCGCATCACCAAGGAGTTCGATACGCAGCGGCTGAACCTCGAGGTGGACGACGGCGGCCGCATCATCGCCGTGGACTGCGGCTGAGAAGCTGCCGCAGCGCAGGCTGGAATCAGTCCGGCAGAAACAGCGCCTGCAGGTCGTTCAGAAAGTCAAAGCCCCGCTGCGTGGGGCGCACGCGCAGCATGTCGCGCTCGATCAGGCCCCGGCGCTCGGCGGCCTCCAGACCCTTGGCCAGGCAGCTCGGCGGCAGGCCGGTTCGGGCGCTGAAGTCCTGCAACGCAAAGCCTTCGCGCAGGCGCAGCGCGTTGAGCATGAACTCGAACGGCAGGTCGGCGCGGCGCACGTCGTGCTCCTGCGCGAGCGCACGCCCGGCCAGGGCACCGTCCATGTAGCGGCGCGGCTCGCGCAGTCGCACCTGGCGCAGCACCCGGTGGGCAAAGCTGAGCTTGCTGTGCGCGCCCGCGCCGATACCCAGGTAGTCGCCAAAGCGCCAGTAGTTGGTGTTGTGCGAGCACTGCTGGCCCGCCCGGGCGTAGGCCGAGACCTCGTAGCGCGCCAGCCCGGCGTGCCCGGTCATCTCCGTGATGCGGTCGAGCATGGCGTAGGCTTGGTCGTCGCCGGGGAGGGCCGGGGGATGCTTGGCGAACCAGGTGTTCGGCTCGATGCTCAGGTGGTAGACGGAGAGATGCGGCGGATCGAGCGCGAGCGCCGTCTGCACGTCCTGCTCGAGTTCCTGCGGGGTCTGGCCCGGCAGCGCGTACATGAGGTCGAGGTTGAAGCAGTCGAAGGCCTGCGCCGCCTCCTGCACCGCCGCCAGGGCCTGGGCGCCGTCGTGCACCCGGCCCAGGGCCTGGAGGTGCCGGTCGTTGAAGCTCTGGACCCCCACCGACAGGCGCGTCACGCCCGCCGTGCGAAAGGCCCGAAAGCGTTCTTTCTCGAACGTTCCGGGATTCGCCTCGAGCGTGATCTCGCAGTCCGGCGCGAGCAGCAGACGAGCGCGGACGCCGCCGATCAGCCGGTCGATGCTCCGGGGTGAGAACAGGCTGGGCGTGCCCCCGCCGATGAAGACGCTGTGCACCATGCGCCCCCAGACGAGCGGCAACGCCGCCTCCAGGTCGGCGAACAGCGCATCGGTGTAGCGCTGCTCGGGCAGATCCCCGGCGCTCCCCGCGTGCCAGGCGTGCGAGTTGAAGTCACAGTAGGGGCATTTCCTGAGGCACCAGGGCAGATGCAGGTACAGCGACAGCGGCGGCAGGCTGGACAGTTGCAGCGTGCCCGCACGCAGATAGTGCTGGATGTCGTGCGCGGGGACAGCCGGGGCCGGAGCCGGAGCCGCGATGGGAATGCGCGCCATGGATCGACGGGGAGCGCGCGTCACGGCCCGACACCGGGGTCCTGCAGCCAGCGCTCGCGCAGCAGCGCCAGCATCTGCCGCGCGGCGTGGCCCCGGTGGCTGTGGGCGTTTTTTACTTCGGCAGGCAATTCGGCAAAGGTTTTGCCGAATTGCGGCAGGAGCATCACCGGATCGAAGCCGAAACCGCCGTCGCCGCGCGGCCCGCGCGTGATCTCCCCGGCCACGCGGCCCACGGCGATCAGGGGTTCGGGGTCTTCGGGGTGGCGCACGGCGACCAGCGTGCTGACCATGGCGGCACGCCGGTCGTCGATTCCCTGGAGCTGCTCGAGCAAGGCGCGCACGTTCGCGGCGTCGCCCTTTTCGTAGCCGAACTGCGTCGCGTAGTCGGCGGTGCCGACACCGGGCAACCCGCGAAACGCGTCCACGCACAGGCCCGCGTCGTCGGCCAGCGCGGGCAGGCCGGTGTGCGCAGCGGCGTAGCGCGCCTTGGCCAGCGCGTTTTCGACGAAGGTGCAAAAAGGCTCGTCGGCCTGGCCCACGCCCAAGTCGGCCTGGCACAGCAGTGCCACGCCCAGGGGTGCGAGCAGGGCTTGCAGTTCGGCCAGCTTGCCGCGGTTGTTGGACGCGAGAACGATCCTCATGGGGTCCGGAACGCCGGGTTTCGTCAACGCCGCCCCCCCTGACTCAGCGCCGCGACGAACGCATCGGAGTCAAAACCGTCCTTCATGTGCTGGCCCTTCACGATCAGGTAGGGCACGCCGCCGACGTCGCCCAGGCTCTGGAATTGCTGCAAGCAGCTGGCGTTCTTTTCTATGTCGCACTCCTGGTACTTGAAGCCATATTGATTCATCCACCCCTTGGCCGCCTTGCAATAGGGACACCAGTCGGTCGAGTAAAGAATCACGTCCGACGCCTGCCCGCTGGCGGCCAGAGCCACCAGTTGCTCCTGCGTCAGGCCGCTGCTGAAAATCGACGGGACGTTCAACCCCCCGCGCTTGTTCCCGGCCTGGTATCCGACGTACAGCGCCCAAGCCACGAACAAGGCGGTAAAAAATTTCCCCCATGGGAAGCCCGCATTCCTGACGACCGGCGCCGCCCGGGGACGCTTTCTTGGCGGGGGGGCTGCCGGAGCCTCTTCGTACGCTTTGGCGTAGGCAACTCCGCAAGCCGGACATTGCCACTCCGGGCCTGGCGTGTTTTCCAGGCGAACGGCGCGGCATTTGGGACAAATGGTCGGCATGCGGGACTTTGCTTAGGGGGCCGGATGCACCATTTTTCAGGCCGTGGCGGGGCGGTGCGGAATCACTCCTTGCGCGCACCGGAACGGCGAATGGCTTCGTTGATCTCGGCGATGGAGCGCTCGACCACCGCGTCGTCCGGATCGTCCGGGTCGTCCAGGCATGCGTCGGATGGGTCGGCCTGTATGGTGGAGATGAACATGTCCTCGCTGGCGCCGCCGGTCGGGAGCTGCATCGGCTCCACGGCGTCGGGCGCATCCCACTCGAGCGCCACCACCGAGACGTTGTCGCTGTTGCTGCCCGCCCTCTGCAGCGCCATCTCGACGAGCTCCGGCACTGCGTGCGACACCATGCCGCGTGCCAGCTGCCGGGTAATGTCTTCGTCGCCGAGCGCGCCCCACAGGCCGTCGGAGCACAGCAGCATGCGGTCGCCCGACTGCAGTTGCATCGGGCCGGCGACATCGTAGATGGGGGTGAAAGGGGCGCCCAGGCAGGTGAACAGCACGTTGCGGTTGATGTTCCCGAATTCGTAGCGCGGCACCGTCTTGCGCAACTCCATGTAGGAGTGGTCGCGCGTGCGGGTCAGCAAGGCGCCATCGCGCACGATGTACAGACGCGAATCCCCGCAATGGATCCAGGTCGCACTGCCCGCCTGCAGCACGGCGGCCACCAGCGTGGTGCGCGGCGTATCGTTCATGCCCCTGCCCATCGCATGGCTCAGGATCTGCTGGTGCGTCGCGAACAGGGCGCTCGCGAGGAACTCCGGCACATCATCGAGCAGCGGCTTCGCCTGGCTCTGGAACAGCGCAGAAATGGTCTGCACCGCAATCTGCGCAGCGACTTCGCCGTCGGGGTGCCCCCCCATGCCATCGGCCACCAGAAACAGGCCCGATTCGCGCGTGTAGCAATAGCCCATGCGGTCCTCGTTCTTCTCGCGGCCGCCGCGGCGGCTGAGCTGGGACACGGAGAACTTCATTTCTGCCTGGCCCCGGCGCCGCTGGCGCCACCCGCTTTTTGCACGGGTTTCTTGGTGTCGCCCATGGTGTTCAGTTGCAGGCGTATCTTCTCGGCCACCGTCAGCTTGGTGTAGTGCCGCTCGCCCTCCCGGCTGAGCTCCTTTTGCAGCGTAAACACCGACTGCGGGCGCGAGAGCGGGTCCAGCGCCATGCACCATTCGACCATTTCGATGAGGTTGTCGGAGTACACCCCGCGCAGCTTGATGAGCGCGAGCGAGAGCCGGTCTTTCTCGATCCGCTGGGGCGCGTCGTTCGGAGGAAACCCCTGCATGCACGCGTAGATGCAGGCGCCGATGGCGTAGATGTCGGTCCAGGGCCCCATCTGCGAATCGCGCCGGTACATCTCGGGCGCAGCAAAGCCGGGGGTGTACATCGGGCGGATGAAATTTCCCTCCTTGGACAGCACCTCGCGCGCGGCGCCGAAGTCGATCATCACCGCCCGGTTGTCGTCGGTGATGAAGATGTTTGCGGGCTTGATGTCCAGGTGCAGCATCTTGTGCTGGTGCACGATGCGCAGACCGCGCAACACCTCGTCGAACAAGGAACGGATGGTGGACTCGCGGAAGACTTTCGGGGTCTTCATGTCCCGCGCGGTGACGATGAAGTCCTGCAGGGTCGCGCCCTCCAGATAATTCATCACCATATAGACTGTTTCGTTCTCGTGGAAGAAATTCAGCACGCTCACCACGGAGGCGTGCGAGATCTGCGCCAGCGAGCGCCCCTCTTCAAAAAAGCTCTTCAGCCCCAGGCGGTACAGGGAGGTTTTTTCGGGGGCCACTTGGGGCAGCAGTTCTCCGGTCGCGCGCGTCGCCAGCGCGGAGGGGAGGTATTCCTTGATCGCAACCTGCTGGCCCTCGGCGTTCAGCGCCAGGTAGACCACGCCAAAGCCGCCGGCGGACAGCCGGCGCACCACGCGATAACCACCCAGTGCGGTATCGGGTGGCAAGGAAGCCGGTTTGTTTTTCGCTGTCATGGTCTGTGGGGATGGCGCGGGGGGCTTGGCGGAACCCGGATAATCACTGCAAGAGCAACCATCGAAAGTACCATGCCAGTCTACAGCATGACCGGATACGCGAGTGCACAAAATGCTGCCTCCGGCACGGGCGCGAGCGCCGAAGAAACCGCCGCCCACGCCCCCCGGCCGCACAGGCTGGGGCTGGAAATCCGCTCGGTCAACAGCCGCTTTCTGGACATCTCGTTTCGCCTGCCCGACGAGCTGCGCGCCCTCGAGCCTGCGCTGCGCAGCCTGCTCACGGCGCGCCTGCGGCGCGGCAAGGTGGAACTGCGCGCGGCACTGGGCAACGAGGGCAGCAGCCCCTTGCAGGACCCGCCCGCAAAGCTGCTGCAACGGCTCAGCTTCCTGCAGGACTGCGTGCGCGCCTGGCTGCCCGACGCCGCTCCCCTGACCGTGGCCGACACCCTGCGCCTGTGCGCCAACGCGCAGGCAGGCGCCGAGGACTGGAGCGCGGCCGTTCCCGCTCTGGCCGAGCAGGCCCTGGACGCCCTCCTGTCCGCCCGCGAACGCGAAGGCACGCGCCTGGCGGCCATGCTGCTGGAGCGGGTCCGGCAACTGCGCGCCCTGGCACGGCAGGCCGTGCCCATGCTGCCCTCGCTGGTGGAGCAGCAGCGCCAGCGCTTCCTGGAACGCTGGCAGGAGGCCATGGCGCTGACAGGCGACGCCGTCCTGTCCGAGACGGCACGCGAGCGCGCGCTGGCAGACGCCACCGCCTACGCGCTGCGCATCGACGTGGCCGAGGAGATCACCCGACTCGATTCGCACCTCGACGAAACCGAGCGCCTGCTCAAAAAGGGCGGCGAAGTGGGCAAGCGCCTGGACTTCCTGATCCAGGAGTTGCACCGTGAAGCCAACACCCTGGGCGCAAAATCCGCCGCACTGGAACTTACCCGCGTCAGCCTGGACATGAAGGTACTCATCGAGCAGATGCGCGAGCAGGTGCAGAACATCGAGTAGGGTTTCAGGGTCACCCCTTTCAAGGTCTTGGAAACCGATTCCGCTCAGCCCAGTCCGCGCGTCAAAGGCGAGCCCTCATCCGGCCCGCAGGATCTTTCCCGGGTTCATCAATCCCTGCGGGTCGAACGCCGCCTTCACCGCCCGCATCATTTGCAGCTCAATGGGCGCCTTGAAGCGCTCCAGCCGCTCCACGTGCATCCTGCCGATGCCGTGTTCGGCGCTGATGCTGCCGTCCAGTTCCACGCTCGCCTCGTGCACGATCAGATTCACCCGTGCGGCGGCCGCCTCGCACTGCTCGGGCGTGGTGTAGAGCGCGCGCGAGAGCACCGCGATGACGTGGATGTTGCCGTCCCCGATATGCCCGGCATGGCATACGCTGGCCCCTTCCACCTGTTGCTCGATGCGCCCGGTCACAAGCGGGATGAACTGCGCCAGCCTGGAAATCGGCACCGACGTATCGTTGGAGACCGTGAAGCCCGCGCGCTTGTTGGATTCGGAGATGTTGTGTCGGAGCGCCCAGATGCGATCGGCCTTGGCCCCGTCGCTAGCCACCACGGCATCGAGCACCAAGCCGCGCTCAAGGGCCACCTCCAGCTTCTGCGCCAGCTCCACGCCCGCGTCCCATTGCGGCGAACTGTCGGCGAGCTCCATCAGCACGTAGAACGGCGCCTCCAGCGCCATCGGCGATTGCCGGCCATGCCCGTGTTCAAGGACGATTTCGATCTGCCTGTGCGACAGAATCTCGAAGGCTTCGATGCGATTGCCCACCTGCCCCTGCATGAAGCGCAGCAGATCCACGGCCTGCTGTACTCCCGACAGCGCCATCATGGCCGTGGCGCAGACCGATAGGCGCGGAAACAGCTTGAGCACCGCAGCCGTCACCACGCCCAGCGTGCCTTCGGCGCCGATGAACAGTTGTTTCAGGTCATAGCCCGCGTTGTCCTTGCGTAAAGCGCGCAACCCGTCCCACACGCTGCCGTCGGGCAGCACCGCCTCAACGCCAAGCACCAGCTCGCGCATGCTGCCGTAGCGCAGCACGCCGGTACCCCCCGCATTCGTGGACACCAGCCCCCCGATTTCGCAACTGCCCACGCTGCCCAGCAACAGCGGAAACTGGCGCTCTTGGGCGTCGGCGGCCTCGCGCACGTTGGCCAGGATGCAGCCCGCTTCGGCGGTGAGCGAGTTGTTGGCGGCATCGATCTCGCGGATGCGGTTCATGCGCGAGAGGTTCAGCAGCACCGCGGGCCGGTCGCCACTGGCAACGGCACCGCCCGTCAGGCCCGTATTGCCGCCTTGTGGAACGATGGCCACGTGCATGGCCGCGCAAGTCTTCACCAGGGTGGCAACCTCCTGCGTGGAGCCGGGCATGAGGACGGCCAGCGCCGCCCCCCGATAGCGGCCGCGCCAGTCCTGTTGATAGGGAGCCACGTCATCGGGCTGCGTGAGCACACGCGATGGACCCACGACCTGGCCAAACTGCGCCAGCAACGTGGCGCTGTCCAAGGATGCATTCATGGATCAATCCCGCTTCAAGCCGCCGATCGATTGAATGACGGCCCGCCACTTTGCGGTCTCCGTCGCCACCAGCGTGGTCAGCGTCTCGGGCGTCGAGCCTACCGGCGTGGCGCTCAGCTCCTTGAGTTTGGCCTGCACATCCGGCAGCGCCGTCACGGCTTGCAGCGCGCCGCTCAACTCGTCCACCATGGGCCGCGGCAACCCTGCGGGACCGAAGATCGCGTTCCACGTCCAAGTCTCGTAGCCGGGAACGCCCGACTCTGCCACGGTGGGAATGTCGGGGAACGAAACCACACGCTCGCGAGTCGTGACCGCCAGGGCGCGCACCGAACCCGCGCGTATATGCGATGCGGCGCCCGAAAGCACATCGAACAGGACAGGGATATGGCCGGCCACCAGATCACCCATGGCTGGCCCGCCACCCTTGTATGGCACGTGAGACATGTCCACGCCGGTCATCGACTTGAACAACTCGCCCGACAGATGCGGCGGCGTACCCACGCCTGAGGAGCCGTAACTGAACTGTCCCGGTTGCGCCTTCATCAAGGCAATGAGTTCCTGCACGTTCCTGGCCTTGACCGAGGAATGTACCAAGAGCACGTTCGCAACCATGGCGATGAGAGATACGGATGTGAAGTCGCGCTGGGCGTTGTAGGGCAGTTGTGCCATCGACAGCGGATTGATCACATGCGTGGCGATCGTGCCCATGAGCAAGGTGTTGCCATCGGGTCCGGCCCGCGCAACCTTGGCCGCGCCGATGGCCCCGCCGCCGCCGCCGACGTTCTCCACCACCACGGTGCGCTGGATGCGCTCGCCGAGCTTTTGCGCCACCAACCGTGAGACCACGTCCGTTGCTCCGCCCACAGCGAAGGGCACGACCAGCGTGATCGGCCCCTTCGGTAGCTCCGCGCGTGCAGACGCGAGAGCCATGGGGTCAACCATCAGTGCGATCGCAAGCTTCATGCAACCGCGTCGATAAAAGTCTTTCATGTCTTGTCTCCTTGGTTATTGAATGGACTTTCCACTTGCTCTGGGTGACCGCCGCAGGCGGCCCTGCCCCGTCACCGCAGAACGAACGGATTGCCCGTGACCGCGCCGCTGTTGATCCACACTGCTTTGGTCTGCAGGTATTCGCGGATGGCGTCCATGCCGTTCTCGCGGCCGATCCCGGAGTCCTTGTATCCCCCGAAGGGCGCCATGAAGCTCACTGCGCGGTAGGTGTTGACCCATACGGTGCCGGCCTGCAGCTTTTCGGACATGCGGATCGCGCGACCGATATCCTTCGTCCATACGGCGGCGGCCAGGCCGAAGCGCACGCCGTTCGCGATGCGCAACGCGTCCTCCTCGTCCTGGAAGCGGATGACGGACAGAACAGGCCCGAAGACCTCCTCCTGCGCGATGCGCATGCCGTTGGTCACGCCCGTGAAAATGGTGGGCTGCACGAACCAACCATTGCCGCACTCGGCCCCCGTGCCCTTTCCTCCCCCCAGCACGGCGGTGGCTCCCTCCGCGCGGGCAATGTCGATGTACTCCAGCACTTTCTGGTACTGCGCTGGCGTGGTTACCGGGCCGACCTGCGTGTCGGGGTGCATGGGGTCGCCCATGCGCGCGCAGCGCGCGACGGCCAGCAGCTTTTCGACAAACGCATCGTGGATGCTGTCCTGCACCAACAGGCGTGAGCCGGCAATGCAGGTCTGCCCCGTTGCGGCGAAGACGCCCGATATGGCGCCGAATACGGCCTGCTCCAGATCCGCATCCTCGAAGACCACGTTGGGTGATTTGCCGCCCAATTCCATGGTCGTGTGCTTCAGCAGGCGAGCGGCCTTCTCGTTGATGAGGCGGCCTGTGGCATCGGAGCCAGTGAAACTGATCTTCGCCACCAACGGGTGCTCTACCAGGGGCATGCCCACCTCGGCGCCGAAGCCCGTCACCACGTTGAACACGCCCGGGGGAAATCCTGCCTCCTCGAAGAGTTGCGCAAACTCCAATGTCGAAGCCGAGGTGAACTCCGAGGGCTTGACCACGATGGTGCAGCCTGCCGCCAGCGCGGGAGCAATCTTCCAGGCCAGAAGCAGCAGCGGCGAGTTCCACGGCGTAATGGCGGCAACCACCCCCACAGGCTCGTGTCGCGTGAAGGCGAAGTAGCCCTTCTTATCCAGCGGCAGCGTACTGCCCTGCACTTTGTCGGCCAAGCCGCCGTAGTAGTAGAACCACTGCGGGATGTAGTTGAGTTGGCCTTGCATCTCGGCCAGCAGCTTGCCGTTGTCGCGCACTTCGGTGGCGGCGAGTCTGGCAGCATCGCGCGCGATCAGATCGCCGAGCTTGCGCAGCAGCGCGCCGCGCTGTGTATGCGTCAGGTCAGCCCAGGGACCGCTGGTCAGGGCCTGGTGGGCGGCCTGTACGGCCATATCAACGTCCTGCGCGTTCCCACGCGGGATCTCGGCCCAGCTTTCGCCCGTAAAAGGATTCTGAGTCTCGAACCAAGCGCCTGCCCTGGAGTCACGAGCCTGTCCGGCGATGCACAACTGGTAGCGTTTCATGTCTGCCTCCTGTACGGTGGAATACGCCTCACGCAAAGCGACGGCCCCTCGGATCACTGCAAAGGCTGGAGAAACCAGCAGTCAATTGAACCGGGGGCTTGGCACGACGGGGGCGGTCCTGACCGGGTGTTGTCAGAACGGCCTGAGGCCCAGTGCCGCGCGAAAGCGGTTCTTGATGAACGGACCGTCACGCGGCGGCAACGCGCGAGGCGGCTCATTCGCCTCGATAAACACTTGCACGAAGGCCGTGCGCTGGCGGGCGTTGATTCCCTGTGCAATCTCGCCGCAGGCGTCGACGCTGCCGACAGTGAATGCATCTGCGATGCCAAAGCCCTTCGCCACCGCGACAAGATCCGTCCCCAGGCTGGAATGGCTGCGCTGCATGCCTGTTTCACCGAAATGGCCGTTGTCCAGAACGATGATGGTCAGATTCCTTGGCAGCTTCGCGCCAATCGTTGCGAGCGTCCCGATCCCCATGAGTTGCTCGCCGTCGCCCGTGATCACAATGACCGCCTCGTCAGGCCGGGCGAGCGCCAGCCCCAGCCCGACGCCGGTAGCCCCACCCATGGCGCCCCACAAGTAGTAGTTCTTGTCACGGTCGCCCGCTGCGAACACGTCGTACGAGGCCGAGCCCAGGCCGGTCACGACGAGCGCTTCGGGCGTGGCTGCGAGAAGTTGTGCGACGAAGGCGCGGCGGTCAGCGCGCTGCTGGTTGCTGTTGCTCATCACGTGCGCTCCCACTTCTTGCGGCCGATCAATTCCTGACCCAGCAGCACGGCGACCTTCTCGCCCGCTTCGAAAGCGGCATCGAAGCCGGCACTGACGACTTCCTCGACCTCCTCGGGCTTTGATGCACGCAGCACGTGGATGCCCATGAGTTCGAGCGCGGCTTGCGTGGCCTTGCCCATGGGCCCCTGCCAGGGATTGAACTCCGCGTATTCGCCGCGCATGGTCACGAGCGTGAAGAAGGGGAAATCCGCAGCCTGCAACAGCGAGAACATGTTCACGCAGTTGCCCACACCGCTGCTTTGCATCAGCAGCACGGCGCGCTGGCCACCGAGCCAGGCCCCGCTGGCGACAGCCACCCCCTCTTCTTCCGTGGTCAGCACGACATCTTCGATGTCGGGATCAGCGATGGCGCTTCGAATGACGCCCGAATGCCCTGCGTCGGGAACATAAGCGATCTGCTTGGTGCCCCCTTCCTTGAGAACTTTGAAGATGGCGTCCTGCCAAGCAGGCGAAGAGATGGGTTGCTGGCTCATTGCGGTACGGGGTGTCACGTTGTTGGCAGAGATGCTGACATCATAGAATTTGATCATTTATTTTATGAAATAGAATTTTGTGATTCTCCTATTACACTTTTGGATATCAAAATTCCATGGATCTCAAGCAACTGAAGGCATTCCTGACCGTCGCCGATACAGGCAATGTGACCAAGGCCGCGGAGATGCTGCATCTCGTACAACCAGCGGTATCGCGTCAGCTCCGTCTGCTCGAAGAGGATCTCGGCCAGATCCTGTTCGAACGGGAACGCCATGGGATGGCGCTGACCGAAGCGGGCAAATCGCTGGTCGGCTATGCCCGCCGCGTCATGCTGGAGTTGGATCGCGCGCGAACAGAAATGACCGGGCGCACGGGAAACATCACTGGACTGGTGACGATCGGCCTGTTGCCGAGCACCATCGACGTGCTGGCCAGTTCCGTGGTTTCCACCATCGCCGCTCGCTACCCCGGGATCCGCCTGCGCATTGCGATGGGATACGCAGGCACGCTGCTCAGCTGGTTGGACAACGGAGAAATCGATGCCGGCTTGCTCTACGGGGTGGAGCGGTCCGTGAATGTGGAGAGCAGGCCTTTGATTGAAGAAGCCTTGTGGGTCATTGGACAGGCGGATGCAGGGTTGCGTCCGAACCGCCCAACTCCGCTTGCCAAGTTGAGCCGTCATCCGCTGGTGCTGCCCAGCCCATCGCACGGTATCCGAACGATCGTGGACCACGCCTGCGCCAAGAACAAGGTGCAATTGAACATCTCCGTTGAGGTCAATGCGCTGAGCGTACAGCGCAGCCTGGTCCATGGTGGCCACGGCTGGACCATCCTCCCCCCCATCGCGGTGGCAGAAGACCTGCGATCAGGTCAACTCACAGGTTCGCCCTTGAGCAAACCGAACCTCGCCCGCACGATCGTCCTCGCATTGCCGACCAATAGAGAAACACCTCCCTACGTCCGACATGCCATCAGCACACTGGAAGAATGCACGAAACAGGCCGTCATGTCCGGCGCTTGGCCGCAGGCCCGGTGGCTCGGAAAGTGACCTGCAGCGATTCCTGTCGGCGCACGCAGTACGGAGTCGTCTGACGTCATCTTCTCGCTGGCCTATTCGGGCTTGATCCCGACTTCCTTGATCAATCGCCCCAGCCGCTCCATGTCGGCCCTCAGGGCGCGCGCCATGTTGACCGGCGGACCTCCGAGGATCACCGCCCCGTCGGCGTCCAGCTTCTCCCCTACGCCCGGATCGCGCAGCGCGGCACCCAGTGCGGCATTCAACCGCTCGACGATGGCAGCTGGCGTATGCGCAGGAGCGACCAGCCCGTACCAGGTCACCAGTTCGAAGCCCGGGACACCGCTCTCCGCGATCGTCGGAACCTTGGGCAGTGCGGGATTGCGCTGCGCCGATGTCACGCCAATCGCGCGGACCTTGCCTCCATCCACGAAACTTCGCATCGTGACCGACGTTCCGATCCACACGTCGAGCCTGCCACCCAGAAGATCGGGCATGCCCTGGGCGATGCCCCGGTAGGGAATGAAGTTGAACTTCACATCAGCGCTTTTCTGCAGCAGGTGAGCGGCCAGCAGCGGAGTGACCGTGGGATGGCCGATGCTGGCCGCTCCAGGCTCCTTCCTTGCCCTCGCCAGCAGCCCGGCGATGCTGTCGATGCTGGACTCCGCACTGACGGTGAACACGTAGGGCGTCGAAACGATCAGCCCCAGCGACGCCAGATCCTTGACGGGGTCGTACGACAGGTTCGGGTGCATCGCCTGACTCAGCGCGATGTGGTCCGTCAGTGTCAAGCCGATCGTGTAGCCGTCCGGAGGCGACGTGGCCACGGCCTGCAGCGCAATGTTGCCATTGGCACCGCCACGATTGTCGATCAGGATCTTCGCGTGCAACGCATCCCCGAGCACGGGCGCGATTGTTCGAGCCAGTTTGTCCCCCCCGCCGCCCGGAGGGAACGGCACGATCAGCCGGATGGGCTTGGAGGGATACTGGTCCTGGGCAAATGCTGGCGAGGCGAGTGAAATCTGAACGAACGCCAGGACGGCCGCGACCCGTGCCATCAAGTATTGATGACCTTGCCTGTTTCTGAACATGCTGTCTCCTTGTGAATATGGGCGAGACGGGGGGTCTGCGACGGATCCGACATCCGCCGGGGTGCCTCGACCGCTTCGGACGCCCGCTCGCGTCCTTGTCCCAGGCGCTATTTGTGCGCGTCGGCGCCCAGGAGGGCTTCGCGAAAGCGGCTGCGCAGGTACGGGCCATCGCGCGGCGGCAACGCCGTCGGCGTCGGCTCCGTGCCGACCTTTACCGTCACCAGCACCGGACCGCTCGTGCCCAGCACCACATCGACCGCCGCCTCCAGTTCCTGCTCGGTGCGCACGACCCGACTCTCGGCAAAGCCCGCCGCCTTCGCTATCGCCGTGATGTCTACCCCGCGGCCCGCGTGCGCCAGCTGCATCCCCGTTTCCGCATAGTGCTCGTTGTCGAGCACCACCACGCTCAGGTTCCTCACCCCATGCACCGCCACCGTCGCGAGCGAGCCCAGCCCCATCATCATCTCGCCGTCTCCCACGAACACGATCACACGGCGCTGCGGCTGCGCCAGCGCCACACCCATGCCCACCATCACGGCGCCACCCATCGCGCCCCACAGGTAGAAGTTCTGCGCGCAGTCGCCCGCGGCCGCCACGTCGAAGGTCGGGTTCCCAAGGCTCGTGATCACCAGGGCATCCCCGCGATCGTGCAGGATGCGCGAGACCACGTCGCGTCGGTTGAGCAGAGATTTTTCGTTCGCCATCGTCTGCTCCTTACTTGTTGAAATTCTTCGTGCCGATGACACGCTGACCGATCAGCACCGCCACCATGCGGCCCGTCTGATACGCGAACTGGGCCCCCGCCTCCACGGTCGGCGGCACCTCTTGCGGACTGTCTGCCCGGTACACGTGCACGCCCGAGTCCTCCAGCACCTGCTGCGTCGACTTGCCCATCGCAACCTGCCACGGGTTGAACTCGCCCCACTCCCCGCGCATCGTCACGATCATGAACAGCGGCATGCGCGTCTCATGCTGCAGCGACAGCATGTTGATGCAGTTGCCCACACCGCTCGACTGCAGCAAAAGCACGCCGCGGTCGCCTCCGATCCAGGCGCCGCCCAGCATCGCCACGCCCTCCTCCTCGGTCGTCAGCGACACCGAGTGGATCTGCGCATCCGCCTCGCACTTGCGAATCAGCTGGCTGTGCCCCGCGTCCGGCACATACGCCACCTGCTTCACACCCAGCTCCTTGAAGCTCTGATAGATCTTCTCGGGCCAATCAATCGTCGACATGGGTTTGCCTTTGATAGGAAAAAAGTTGCATGGATGGAAGGATCACGGGAATCCGGCATCCACGCAATTTGTCAATGAGAAACAGGCCCTTTGCGGCCATCAAAGTACTGCAGCTGAAGCCCTTTCGGTCTCACGAAACCAGTCATTGCCGAACACGACCACACCCGCATCAAACCGGCCACCCTCAACACCGTGGCCACCGCGCAGATCGCTGGCGTGTCGAAGCCCATCGTCGCCGACAGCCCGAGCCTGGCCGAGAACGTTGCAGCGCAGGTCCTCGCGATCGCCAGCAACTACAGCCACATCCTGTTCCCCTCGACCGCCAACGGCAAAACGTCGCACCGCGCGTCTGATCCAGCGTGCCCTCGCTCATGCAAAAACGCCCGACCGCATGGCAGGCCGCTTGCTAAAATCGCGGCGCAGGTTCTGTCCGGGAACACGCAATGCCAGTTCATACCGCGCCATCCGGCCGCGGGTTTATAGGCGGATTCGGAGGAGGTTGCCGCGTGAGGTTCCACAAAAATCAACGACTTGGAGCGCATCTCACGCTTCAGGTGCAGCGCATCGAATGAAGCGCATTCTTTGGCGGTGCGAAGGCGCATGCGAACCATGGACTACCCAGGAAACCTCATCGTAGTAGCCGCCCCGAGCGGCGCCGGCAAGTCGAGTCTGGTCAAGGCCCTGCTGGAGCTCGACTCGCACGTCCAGCCCTCCATTTCGCACACCACCCGCGCGCCGCGCGGCCAAGAGAGGCACGGACGCGAATACTTTTTTGTCTCCGAGTCCGAGTTCGACGCCATGGTCCGGGGCAACGCCTTCGTGGAATGGGCGCACGTGCACGGAAAGCGCTACGGAACCTCCAGAAAGGCCATTGAAGAGCGCATCGCCCAAGGCTCGGACGTGATTCTGGAAATCGACTTCCAGGGCGCGCTGCAGATCCGGCAGGCCTTCGCCAACGCCGTGCTGGTCTTCATCCTGCCGCCGAGCCGGGAAGAACTGCGCGCGCGCCTGGAACGCCGGGGCGAAGACGCGTCCGAGGTCATCGAAATGCGCCTGAGAAACGCCGCCGTCGAGATGGCCCAGGTCAGCCAATTCGACTTCGTTATAATCAACGAGTTATTCGAGCGCGCGCTCTTCGACCTCAAAGCCGTGGTACACGCCCAACGCCTGAAGTACACCGCCCAGCGCCGCGCCCGCGCGAACACTTTCGAGTCGCTGAATATCCCCTGACCCCCACCCCGGAGCACGACGATGGCACGCATCACCGTAGAAGATTGTCTGGAAAAAATCCCCAACCGCTTCCAGCTCGTGCTCGCCGCCACCTACCGTGCGCGCATGCTCACCCAGGGCCACGCGCCGCGCATCGACAGCCGCAACAAACCCGCCGTGACCGCCCTGCGCGAAATCGCCGAAGGCAAGGTCGGTCTGGAGATGCTCAAAAAAGTCCCCGGTTGAGCCGCCCCGGTTGGCTTTTCCTTTCCTCCAAGCCAACAGAAAAGCACCGCCACAGCGGTGCTTTTTCTTGGCTCGGGCGCAGCGCCCGCGCACTACGTCCTGATACGCTCGTGCGCTACATTTGAGACATGAACGCGGTGCCCGACCCAGCTCCTGCAACGCAGCCCCGAACGGCGGCCGTGGCCGCTGCGAATGCCACTGCAGCCAGCTTTGCCGCGCTCACGGACAGCCTGGACTATCTGGACGCGGCGGGCATCGAACAGGTGCGCCAGGCCTACCGCTTTGCCGACGAAGCGCATCTGGGCCAGTTGCGCAACAGCGGCGAGCCCTACATCACGCACCCGATTGCGGTCGCCACGCAATGCGCCGTCTGGAAGCTGGACGCGCAGGCCCTGATGGCGGCCCTGCTGCACGACGCCATGGAAGACTGCGGCGTCACCAAGGCGGACCTGATCGACCGCTTCGGCGCCCCCGTCGCGGAGCTCGTGGACGGCCTCACGAAGCTCGACCGACTGCAGTTTCACACCCGCGAAGAAAACCAGGCCGAGTCCTTTCGCAAAATGCTGCTCGCCATGGCGCGCGACGTGCGCGTGATCCTCGTGAAGCTCGCGGACCGCACGCACAACATGCGCACGCTGTCCGGCGTGCCGCGCAGCAAATGGGGGCGCATCGCTTCGGAAACGCTGGAGATCTACGCCCCCATCGCCCACCGCCTGGGGCTCAACCAGACCTACCGCGAATTGCAGGACCTGGCGTTCAGGCACCTGCACCCCTGGCGCTACGCCACCCTGTCCAAGGCCGTGGACAAATCACGCAACCGCAGGCGCGACCTGGTCCAGCGGGTGCAGGCCGAAGTGGACGCCGCGTTCTCGAGAATCGGCATGCAGGTACGCCTCGCGGGCCGCGAGAAGACGCTGTACGCGATCTATCAGAAGATGGACCTCAAGCACCTGAGCTTCGCCCAGGTCACCGACATCTACGGCTTTCGGGTCATCGTCCCGACCGTGACCGACTGCTACACGGCGCTCGGCGTGCTGCACCAGATGTACAAGCCGGTGCCCGGCAAGTTCAAGGATCACATTGCGATTGCCAAGCTCAACGGCTACCAGTCCCTGCACACCACCCTCGTCGGTCCCTCGGGGGTGAACATCGAGTTTCAGATGCGCACCGAGGAGATGCACGTCGTTGCCGAAGCCGGCGTGGCCGCGCACTGGCTCTACAAGGCGCAGGACGGTGAGGGGACCTCCGCCGAACGCCTGGGAACCAAATGGCTGCAATCGCTGCTCGACATCCAGAACGAAACCCGGGACGCGGCCGAATTCTGGGACCACGTGAAGGTGGACCTGTTTCCTGACGCGGTCTACGTCTTCACACCGAAGAGCCAGATCATGGCGCTGCCGCGCGGGGCCACCGTGGTGGACTTCGCCTACGCGATCCACAGCGACGTGGGCGATCACACCACCGCAGCAAAAATCAACAACGAGCTCGCCCCCCTGCGCACCGAGCTCAGGAACGGCGACGTGGTGGAGGTGATCACGGCCCCCGTCTCCACGCCCAACCCCGCGTGGCTGGGCTTTGTGCGCACCGGCCGGGCGCGCTCGAAGATCCGCCACTATCTGAAGACCCTGGCGCACACCGAGTCGGAGGGTCTGGGAGAGAAACTGCTGACGCAGGCCATCCGGGCCGAGGGCCTGGAACAGTTGCCCCCGGTGGACGCGCAGACCCAGCCCCTGTGGGACAAGCTGCTGCGCTTTACCGGCAACCGCAGCCACAGCGAGTTGCTGACCGACCTGGGGCTGGGCAAGCGCATCGCCGGAATCGTCGCCAAGCGGCTCATGGTGCTGATGGCAGAGCACGGACACCGCCCCAACGCGCTGCTCATGACGCGCGAGCGCTACAGCTCGCACGAGGCCTTGTCGCTGGGGGTGGTGACGCTCGACGGCAGCGAAAATGCATCCGTGCAATACGCGCCCTGCTGCCGCCCGGTGCCCGGGGACAGCATCGTCGGCTACCTCGGCCGCGGCGAAGGGCTGGTGCTGCACCGCGCGCATTGCAGCGTCGCCAAGCGGCTGCAGCACAAGGACAGCGAGCGCTTCATCGCGGTGGACTGGTCCGACGAGCCGACACGCCTGTTCGAGACCGGCGTGCTCGTCACCATCGCCAACGGCAAGGGCGTTCTCGCCCGCGTGGCGGCGGACCTGGCGAATTCCGAAGCCGACATCACCCACGTCGACATGGGCGACGAGGCGGCGCTCGACACCACCGACCTGCGCCTGATCGTTGCCGTGCGCGACCATGCGCATCTGGAAACCGCGCTGCGCAATCTGCGGCGCACCCCCGCGGTCATCCGGGCGGCGCGGATCACACCGCAGGCATGACGCGCGGGCCTACGGCGCGGCATCCGCCGCCGGATAGCGCACCGCGACGACCTCCAGATGGCGCACGCCGCCCGGTGTCGCGAGCCGGACCTCGTCGCCCACGCGGGCCCTGAGCAGCGCACGGGCCACCGGGGAAATCCAGCTCACCTGGGACCGGTGGCTCTCGGCCTCGTCGATTCCCATGATGGTGACCGTGCGCTCGCCGCCCTGGTCGTCCACATAGGTGACGGTGGCGCCAAAGAACACCTGGTCGCTGCCCGCGTGAACGGCGGGATCGACCACTTCGGCGATCTCCAGCCGCTTGGTCAGAAAGCGGATGCGTCGGTCGATCTCGCGCAGGCGCTTTTTGCCGTACAGGTAATCGCCATTTTCCGAACGGTCTCCGTTGCCCGCAGCCCAGTGAACGGTGTCCACCAGCTTGGGCCGCTCGCCGTCGATCAGTTCCAGCAGTTCCGCGCGCAAGCGCGCAAAGCCTGCGGGCGTGATGTAGTTGCGGCTCCCCGCGGGCAGCGCGGGCGAATCCGGATGCGCCGAATCCTCCTCCTCAGCGCCGTCGCTTTCCCTGGTGAATGCCTTGCTCATTGCCGGCTCTCCCCGGAGAACGCCAGGTGCTCGCTGCCAAAGGCGTCGATCTGGCCCGCCACGGCACGCCGGCGCTGGTACGCATCGGCGACACGGGAACCCTTGGCAATGGGGGCACGGACCGCGTACATTTTCCGCATCTTCCCGGCACCCATGCGCCAAGACACCGACCGGCGAGCTGGCACAGCAAGCACCGGGCGCGACCACGACGCGGTCGTCGCACGCCGTGGATTCCCGTTTTTTTCTTTCAAGCATGCAGGAGCACCCATGGAAAACCTTTCAAGTTTCGATACCGCGCCGGAACACCGGGTCCGGCGCAAGGCCCAGCGCGCCGCGTACGACCGGGAGACTGTCTACTCGATTCTTGACGCTGGCTATTTCTGCCACGTCGCCTTTGTTGTCGATGCCCGGCCGGTCGTGGTTCCGATGACGTACTGGCGGGAGGACGATTTTGTTTACTTCCACAGCGCTGCGGCAGGACGGTTCGCGAATGCCTTTTGTTCCGGCGAAGTGTGCATCAGCATTTGCCACTTCGACGGATTGGTGCTTGGGCACAGTGCCATCAACCATTCCATGAACTACCGGTCCGTCGTGGTGCATGGCATCGCTGAAAAAGTCGAGGGGCAGGAACACAAGCGCGCCGCGATGAAGAATTTTTTTACGGGCATATTTCATTCCAGATGGGACCAGTTGCGGCCGCTGCGCGACGCGGAGATCAATGCCGTGAACGTCTTTCGCCTGAAATTGGAACAGGTGGCGGCAAAGATTCGGGACGAGTTGCCGGACCCGGAGCGCTTTATGCCGGACTGGCCGGTGTGGACCGGGGTGATCCCGGCGCACTGCGCGTTCGCCGAACCCGTTGCCGATCCCCGGATGGATTTTCAGCCGCCCCTGCCCGAGGATCTCCAAGCTTTTCGCGGAAAGGACGGACATGTTCCGGGCTGCCTGGGTGCGCCGGGAGCGCCGGATCGGAGCATGTGAACCGCCATCCCCGCGAAGACCAAAAAGGAAGGACACCCCTCAACGCGAAGCGACCGCTTGTTCGAGCAGGGGAGAGCAGGGCAGTCCGAACGCTGCGCAAGCTGCCAGCCAGTCTGCCTCGTCGCTGTCCACGGCCTGATCCCATTCGATGTCATCGGGCCAGAGGCCGCACTGGCCCCATCCCTCCGTGCGCAGCATGTCGGCCAGCGCCCATGCCGGGCGCAGCGTCGGCAGGCCCAAGGCGCGCTCACCCTGGATGCCATTGCCGGCCGACTGAAACCATTTTGGGCCGCGTGCCACGATCTCGAAGGGTTCGACGCTGAATACCCCCTGCTTGGCGTTCACGGCCACGGTGGGGCGGTGCGGCACTTGCGTCGTCCATCCGGCTTGCCGCAGCGCCTCAATCCCGATGGTCACGGCGGAGGGCATCGCGGCCATCACCGCCTTGCCCCAGTCGGGCGTCGGGTTCGTCAGCAGGTTGGCGTACACGTCGCTGTGCCCGCCAAGCCCGCGCACGAGGCCGCGACGCTTCCACAGGTAGATGTACTGGGAAGCAGCCTTGGACGTCCACTGGAACCGGACCGTCAGATCGCTCCCGCGAAACACGGGCGGCAGGCTTTGCAGTCGCACGATGGCTGATGTCTGCTGTCTCATGGCGTCGGGCTTTCGTAGTCGTCGCGGTGCTCGGCCTCGATCTCGCGCATCATGTCGATGCCTTGTTCGATGGCCTGCACCGCTGTCCGGGTCATTTCCTTCGCGCTGGCCTCCGTGAGAGGCCACGACGACGGCAACCAGCGCTTGAGGTCAGTGACGATGGCGTCACCGGCCTCGCGCAATTCCACGCGGCGTGTGAACGCCTTTTCCAGCCATGCCGATGGCGTCTCGTTGGGGTAGGTGGCGAGCCTGACGCGCAGGTCGTCTGCCGAGCACTCGCGCAATCCGCTGTGCGTGCCCAGCCAGTGCAGGTCGAACACGTCTCGCGGCCTGAGGTAGGGCCGCGCCGCGAGGGCGAACACCTTGTCCGCGTAAATTTCCGGCAGATCGGCCGTGGGCACGAAGGCCTGCATCCCGGCCGCTGGCCCACGGGCCAGCTTGACGGGCGCAACCACCGCTTTCACAACGGACAGCGCCGTCTCTTCGGTCTGCCACATCTCCACCCTCACCCGCACGGCACCGATCACGTTGGGGCCTCCAATGGACACGACGAAGGCGTGCGGGTTGTGTCCGTCCTTGGCCTTGCCGACCGTCAGGCGGGTGTCACCGGGAAGCCAAGCCGTGCCTTCAAGACGGGCCTGCATGGCATCTCCGATGGAGCCGAGTTTGAGCGCAGAGTTGACGAGGAAGTCCAAGTCCTCGCTGAACCGGGGCGAACCGTGGGCCAGATGCAAACTGGTGCCGCCTTGGAACACGAGGTCGCCCGGCTCCCAGCGGCGGGATGCCATCAGGGCGTCCAAGGTCGCGACGTGAAGCGCCTGGCGCAGGTCAAAGGCTTGCGTCGCGGTGAGTTGTCGTTTTGCCATGCTGGGTGTCCTCCAATATGGCTGAATTATCTAAAAAACTTTAGGGAAGTTAAAGCAGATACTGCCAGAAGGATGCAGCCGCGTTTGTGGCGGTTCAAGCGCTCGAACACGCACAGCGCAGCGCGCGGGGAGGCTCCGCCGCTCAGGGGTCTTGGGCTGCGCCAAACCCGCCGCCGCCCGGCGTGTGGATTTCAAACACATCGCCCGGCTGCATCTCGACCTGGCCGATATGCCCGAGCTGTTCGATCCTGCCGTCGCTGCGCAGTACGCGGTTGATTCCCACGGCGCCGGGCGCGCCGCCGGCCATGCCGAAGGCGCCGTGGCGGCGGCCGTTGGAGAGGATGCTCGCCGTCATGGGTTCGAGAAAGCGCACGCGGCGCACGCCGCCGTCGCCGCCTGCCCAGCGCCCGGCGCCGCCCGATCCTGCGCGGATTGCGTAGCCCTCGAGCCGCACCGGGAAGCGGAACTCCAGCACCTCGGGGTCCGTGAGGCGTGAGTTCGTCATGTGCGCCTGCACCACGCTGGTTCCCGCAAAGCCGCCGACCAGGGCGCCCGACGCGTCCCACACGCCGCCCGCGCCGCTGCCGCCCGCGATGGTCTCGTAGTACTGGTAGCGCGCGTTGCCAAAGGTGAAGTTGTTCATGGTGCATTGCCCCGCCGCCATCAGGCCGAGCGCACCGTACAGTGCGTTGGTGATGCAGGTGGAGGTTTCCACGTTGCCCGCCACCACCGCAGCCGGCGGGTCGGGGTTGAGCATGCTGCCACGCGGGATGATGACGTTCAGCGGCTTCAGGCAGCCGGCGTTGAGCGGGATCTCGTCGTCGACCAGCGTGCGGAACACGTACAGCACGGCGGCCATGCACACCGCCGTGGGCGCGTTGAAGTTGTTCGGCTGCTGCGCGCTGCTGCCGCCAAAGTCGATGGTCGCGCTGCGGTTCGCTGCGTCCACGCGCAGCGCCACGCGGATCTGCGCGCCGTTGTCCAGCGGCAGCGTGAAGGCGCCGTCCTTCAGGCGCGTGATGGCGCGGCGCACGGATTCCTCGGCGTTGTCCTGCACATGGCGCATATAGGCCTGCACCACGTCCAGGCCAAACTCGGCGACCATGCGGCGCAATTCCTGCTGGCCCTTTTCGTTGGCCGCGATCTGCGCGCGCAGGTCGGCCATGTTTTGCTGCGGGTTGCGGCTCGGGTACGCGCCGCTTTGCAGCAGCGCGATCACCTCGGCCTCGCGCAGCACGCCGCGGTCCACCAGCTTCACGTTGTCGATCTGCACGCCCTCTTCCTCGATGCGCGTGGAGAACGGCGGCATGGATCCGGGCGTGCTGCCGCCGATGTCGGCATGGTGCCCGCGGCTGCCCACGTAGAACCTGGGCGTGCGCTCGTCGGCAATCCACACCGGCGTGATGACGGTGATGTCCGGCAGGTGCGTTCCGCCGTGGTAGGGGTCGTTGAGCAGGTATACGTCGCCGGGCCGCATCCGGCCCGCGTTCTCGTGCAGCACGGTCCGGATGCTCTCGCCCATGCTTCCCAGGTGCACCGGCATGTGCGGCGCGTTGGCGATCAGGTTGCCCGCGGCGTCGAACAGCGCGCAGCTGAAGTCGAGCCGCTCCTTGATGTTCACCGAGTACGCCGTGTTTTGCAGTTGCAGCCCCATCTGCTCGGCGATGTTCATGAACAGGTTGTTGAACAGCTCGAGCAGCACCGGGTCCACCGTGGTGCCCGCGGCATGCTGCACCGCGCGCGCGGCGTGGCGCGTGAGCAGCAGGTGGTCGAGTTCGGTGAGCTGCGCCTGCCAGCCGGGCTCGACGATGGTCGTGGCGTTCTTCTCGGCGATGATCGCCGGGCCGGCAATCGCATCGCCCGGGCGCAGGTCCTCGCGCACCACCAGCGCGGCGTCGTGCCAGGCGGCCACGCCGTCCACGCCGCCGGTGTACATGCGCACGCTGCTGCGGCGCGGCACCGCGCGCGCGGGTTGCAGCGCGTGGCGGGGCTCCACGGGCGCGTCGCCGGGGAGCACGGCCTCAACCGAAACGGCCTCGACCACCAGGCCCTTGCCCTGCATCAGAAAGGCAAAGCGCTGGCGGTAGGCTTGCTCGAATCCCGCGCGGATCGCGGCACCCAGCGCGGCCGCATCGAGGGACGCCGCACCGGCGTCGGGCCAGGGGACGACGAGCGCCGCGTCGCTGCCCTCGTAGCGCACATGCACGCGGCGCCGCAGCAGCACCTGACCGCCGCTGCCCGACTGCTGGCGTTCGAGTTCGCTGCACGCGCTGGCGGCCAGCTGCCCGAGCCTGGCCTCGATTCCCGCCAACGCATCGGGCGTCAACGGGCATTCCACGGTCTGCTCGCGGATCACGTTCTGATCCGCCAGGCCCATTCCGTAGGCGCTGAGCACGCCCGCCAGCGGGTGCACGAATACGCGCGTCATGCCCAGCGCGTCGGCGACCAGGCAGGCGTGCTGCCCGCCCGCGCCGCCAAAGCATTGCAGGGTGTAGCGCGTGACGTCGTAGCCCCGCGCCACGCTGATCTTCTTGATGGCGTTGGCCATCTGCTGCACGGCGATGCGGATGAAGCCATGCGCCACGTCTTCGGCCCGGCGCCCGGTCCGCGCAGCCAGCGCGCAGAACCCTTGCGCCACCACGGCGCCGTCGAGCGCCTCGTCGGCCGCAGGCCCGAACACCTTGGGGAAATGCGCTGGCTGGATCTTGCCCAGCATCAGGTTCGCGTCGGTCACGGTCAGCGGGCCGCCCCGGCGGTAGCTGGCCGGGCCGGGGTCGGCACCCGCGCTCTCGGGGCCGACGCGAAAGCGCGCGCCGTCAAAGCCCAGGATCGAACCGCCCCCCGCGGCCACGGTGTGAATGCCCATCATCGGCGCGCGCATGCGCACGCCGGCGACCTGGGTCTCGAACTCGCGCTCGAACTCGCCCGCGTAATGGCTCACGTCGGTGGAGGTGCCGCCCATGTCGAAGCCGATCACCCGCCCGTGCCCCGCGAGCGCAGCGGTGCGCGCCATGCCCACGATGCCGCCGGCCGGCCCGCTCAGGATCGCGTCCTTCCCCTGGAAGCGCTGCGCGTCGGCGAGCCCGCCCGAGGACTGCATGAAGAACAGCTTCACCCCGGGCATCTCGCTGGCCACCTGATCGACGTAGCGGCGCAGGATCGGCGAGAGGTAGGCATCGACCACCGTGGTGTCGCCCCGGCTCACGAGCTTCATCATCGGGCTGGTGGCGTGCGATGCGCTCACCTGCGCAAAGCCCAGCGCGCGCGCGATGCGCGCCGCCGCCTCTTCGTGCGCGCCGTAGCGGTAGCCGTGCAGGAACACGATGGCCACGCTGCGCAGACCCGCTGCGTGCGCGGCGCGCAACTGCTCGCTCAGGTGCGCCGTGTCGAGCGGCTCGACCACCTCGCCGTGCGCGCCCATGCGCTCGTGCGCCTCGATGACACGGCTGTAGAGCAGCTCGGGCAGCACGATGTGGCGCTGGAACAGGTGCGGGCGGTTCTGGTAGGCGATGCGCAGCGCGTCCCGAAAGCCCCGGGTGGTGACGAGCAGCGTGGGCTCGCCCTTGCGTTCGAGCAGCGCATTCGTGGCCACGGTGGTGCCCATCTTCACGCATTCCACGCGCTGCGGCGTCACCGGCTCACCGGGCGCAAGGCCCAGCAAGTGGCGGATTCCGGCCACGGCGGCGTCCCGGTACTGCCCCGGGTTCTCCGAGAGCAGCTTGTGCGTGAGCAGCGTGTAGCCGCCGTCCGCGTCGGGCCGCCGGCCCACCACGTCGGTAAAGGTGCCTCCGCGGTCGATCCAGAATTGCCAGCGGAGGGCAGGGGCGCGGGGGGAAGTTTGTCTGGACATTTGCTTTTTTCTGCTCGATGCATGGCTCCGTGCGCGGAGCCGTTGGGAAAGGAATCACGCCGCGGCAGCAGAGCGCGCCGCCTGGTCGTACAGGCCCGAGAGCAGGCGCAGCAGGCGGGCCAGTTCGCCGATGTCGCGGTTCAGCGCGTCGCCGGCCTGCAAGGCGTCGATGAGGCAGGACTCGCGGATTTCGCGGTAGCGCTGCACATGGGCGCGGCCCGCATCGGTGGCGGCGTAGGTGACCTCCTTGCCGTTCTTGCGTGCGGCGACCACGCCCAGGGTCTGCAACTTCTTGAGCGCATAGTTCACCAAGTGCGTGTCTTCCACGTTCATGATGAAGCAGATGTCGGCGAGCCGCTTGTCGCGCGCGCGGTGCGTGACGTGGTGCAGCACCAGCACGTCCAGCGCCGTCAGGTCCCTGAGGCCGGCCGCCGCCATGCAGTGCACCACCCAGCGGTGAAACGCATTGCCCGCGACGATGAGGCCGAACTCGAACTCGCTGAGCTCCGCACTGCGCGCGGACACCAGGTGCGCGGACGATACGATGGGTCCGGGTGCACCGGACGCCCGGGCAGCAGATTTCATGAGGGCCTCCACAGGGTGCCACGGCTCGTGCACGCAAGTCATTACTGAAATTACAGACAATCCGATGATAATTCGTCGACAATTTGTCGGTATCAGGCAAACACCTAGGAACCATCCGGCCGGCATCCCATACAGTGGCCTGCCAAGAACAAACACCCCGAGTGGAGCCCGCATCCCATGAAGCGCAGAAGAATCCTCCCCGCCACCGCACTCGCCCTGGCCCTTGCCGCCACCCCGGTTTGGGCCCAGGTCAAATGGGATCTGGCTGCGGCCTACCCGGCGAGCAACTTCCACACCGAGAACATGGCGCAGCTGGCCAGCGAGGTCGACAAGGCCACGGGCGGCCAGCTCAAGATCACCGTGCACGCCAACGCCGCGCTGTTCAAGGCCCCGGAAATCAAGCGCGCGGTGCAAGGCGGCCAAGTGCAGATGGGCGAGATCCTGCTGGGCAACTTCCAGAACGAATGGCAGATCTTTGGCATCGACAGCCTGCCCTTTCTGGCCGACAGCTACGAGGCCGCAAAAAAGCTCTACGCCGCGCAAAAGCCGTTTCTGGAAAAGAAGCTCGCCGAGCAGGGCATGCTGCTGCTCTATTCCGTGGCCTGGCCGCCCCAGGGCATCGGCACGAAGAAGACCCTGCGCAGCGCCGCCGACCTGAGGGGCGTCAAATGGCGCACCTACAGCCCCGCGACGGCGCGCCTTGCGCAATTGCTCGGCGCGCAGCCGGTCACCGTACAGGCCGCGGAGCTCTCGCAGGCGTTGGCCACGGGCGTCGTCGAAGCGACCATGTCCTCAAGCGCGACGGGCATGGACAACAAGATCTACGAGCACCTCAAGTACTACTACGACACCCGGGCCTGGTTGCCCAAGAACGCCGTGCTCGTGAACAAAAAGGCCTTTGACGCGCTCGACAAACCCTTGCAGCAAGCCCTACTCAAGGCCGGCACCGACGCCGATGCACGCGGCTGGAGCACCAGCACCCAGGTGAACACCGACACCACCGCCAAGCTCAAGGCGCATGGCATGAAGATCGTCGAGCCGCCGGCGGCGCTCAGAGCCGACCTGGCCCGGGCGGGCGAGAGCATGCTCAAGGAATGGATCGCCACGACCGGCCCCGAGGGCCAGGCGCTGATCGACGCCTACCGCAGGTAGGCCACCCATGCGCCGCCTGCTTGATTTCCTGTACGACGCCGCCGCAGCCCTGGCGGCGCTGTTCATGTTCGGCCTGCTGTGCATGGTGCTGCTGTCCGTCGTCAGCCGCCAGCTCGATTTCCATGTGCCGGGCACCGACGCCTACGCGGGCTACCTGATGGCTGCCAGCGGCTTTCTGGCGCTGGCGCACACGCTCAGGCGCGGGGAGCATATCCGCGTCACGCTGCTGCTCAACGCCCTGCCGGGCCGCATGCGCAATGCGCTCGAACTCTGGGCGCTGAGCATCGCCACGCTGCTGGCGCTGTTGTTTGCGCTGTACAGCTGCAAGCTCGCCTGGCAGTCGCACGCGTTCCACGACATCTCCACGAGCAACGACGCCACGCCGCTGTGGATTCCCCAGCTCGCCATGGCCTTGGGCACGGTGCTGCTGGCCGTCGCGTTTCTGGACGAACTGCTGCTGCAAGCGCTGGGCCGGCGCAGTGCGGCGAACTCCGGCGCGGCGCTGCGCAATGAATGAACCGGGCGCTGCCTGCCATGGATGATCTCGCAATTACCGGCCTGCTCGTGCTGTCGCTGTTCCTGATCCTGGGCAGCGGCGTATGGATCGGGCTCACGCTCTCGGGCGTCGCCTGGATCGGCATGCAGCTGTTTTCCGCGCGCCCCGCGGGGGAGGCCATGGCCATGACGATCTGGGGCTCGGCGTCGAGCTGGACCCTCACCGCGCTGCCGCTGTTCATCTGGATGGGAGAAATCCTGTTCCGCACCCGGTTGTCGCAGGACATGTTCAAGGGGCTTGCACCCTGGGTGCAGGCGCTGCCGGGCCGCCTGCTGCACACCAACGTGATCGGCTGCACCATCTTTGCTGCCGTCTCGGGGTCGAGCGCCGCGACCTGCGCGACGATCGGCAAGATGACGCTGCCCGAGCTCACGCGCCGCGGCTACCCCGAACACATGGTGGTCGGCACCCTGGCCGGAGCGAGCACGCTGGGCCTGCTGATCCCGCCGTCGATCATCATGATCGTCTACGGCGTGACGGCCGAGGTCTCGATCTCGCAGCTGTTCATTGCCGGCGTGCTGCCCGGCATCCTGCTCGCGGCCCTGTTCTCGGGCTATATCGTGCTGTGGGCGCTGCGCCACCCCGAGCAGGTTCCCGCGGCGGACGAGCGCATGGCGTTCATGCAGAAACTCGCGCAATCGCGCAGCCTGATCCCGGTGCTGCTGCTCATCGCGACCGTGCTCGGATCGATCTACATCGGCTGGGCCACGGCCACCGAGGCCGCAGCGCTCGGGGTGCTGGGCGCGCTCGTGCTGTCTGGCGTGCAGGGCTCGATGGACTGGCGCAGCTTCAGGGCAGCGCTGATGGGCGCCACGCGCCTGTACTGCATGATCGCGCTCATCCTGGCCGGCTCCGCGTTCCTCTCGCTGGCCATGGGCTACATCGGCCTGCCGCGCCACCTCGCGCAATGGATCGCGTCGCTGGAACTGAACCAGGCGCAGCTCATCGCCGCGCTGGCGCTGTTCTTCGTCCTGCTCGGCTGCTTTCTGGACGGCATCTCGATGGTGGTGCTCACCATGGGCGTGCTCATGCCCACGGTGCAGGCCGCGGGAATCGACCCCCTCTGGTTCGGCATCTTCATCGTGCTGGTGGTCGAGATGGCGCAGATCACGCCGCCCGTGGGCTTCAACCTGTTCGTTCTGCAAGGCATGACGGGCCGCCAGCTGCCCTGGATCTCCCGGGTGGCCCTGCCCATGTTCCTGCTCATGTGCGCCGCCGTGGCGCTGATCTATGCGTTCCCCGGCATCGTGACCTGGCTGCCGCAGCAGATGTCCGCGCGCTGACGGCCTTGCGTGGTGTTGCGCTGACAGGACGCTCAGTACCCCTGAAACAAGAAGTCCAGCGCAGCCGTGATGCGCGCCTGCTCCTGGCTCAACGAGGCGACGCAGTCCCTGAGTATCCGCCGGGGAACGGCCGCCATCTTGGGTGTCTCCAGCAGGCAATCCCTGCCCAGAATCGGGAACACCGGCGTCAGGCGAGTGGGCAGTTTCACCTTGGCATAGTGATCCAGGCTACGCAACGGAATCACTACGCAGCTCTCCAGCCCATCGAGCAGATTGCTCTGGACATCGAGCAGGTACGGTGTGGTGCTGGCCAGCGCGCCGGTGTTGACGTACACGTCGAAGCGCGCCATCAGAAGGTTCTCCACTGCTCCAGCGGCAGACCTTCGGCCTCGATGGTGGCGTTGTAGGTGGCAACGAAATCGGTGTGTTCGCTCCGCCAACGGCGTTCCTGTTCTTGCCGCACCAGCTGCCGCAGATAGTCGTCACACACCTGTGACAGGTTGAGATCCAGCGCCTTGGCGGCATTCAACACGTCCGTACTCAAACTCAAATTGGTGGCCCGCTTCAGAGATTGACGCGACCGGACATGGCGTGGGGATGCAGAGGTTTGTACAGGCATGCGGATTCTCAATGTGCGCATAGAGGGATGCGCACAGTCTAACGATTTTTTTGCGCTGCACGCGCTGATAACCGTCCCTGGCCGTGTCCCACCACCATCCTTGTCGCGCCCGAAGGCACCGACGCGGGGCTCGAACACGGGCCGGGCTACACTGCCACCGGCCCCGTTCAAGCACCCTGCCCTCCCCTGCTCCATGCCTGCCCTGCCTCCCCCCTGCACCCCACGTCCGAGCCGCCGCAGCCTCGTGCTTGCCATCCTGGGGGCTGCCGCGGGGCTGCCCGCCGTGCGCGCGCAGTCTGATGCGCCCGATCCGTGGCCGCGCGCGCTGCCGGTGCCCGGTGGCGTGGTGCAGCTGCCGCTGGGAGCGGCTGCCACGCGGCCGGTGGCGCATCTGCGCCAGGGCCAAGAGGACGTGCCGCTGCTGGTGCTCGGCGACGCCAGCGCGTGGACGGCGGTGGTGGGCATTGCGCTGACGGCAGCGCCGGGCACGGCGTACATCACCGTACAGACCGCTGGCTCTGGCACGCGGCGGCTGCCCTACACCGTGGGCCCCAAGCAGTACCAGGAGCAGCACCTCAGGGTGCCGCCGCACACGGTAGACCTGTCGCCCGAAGACCTGGCGCGCCACACGCGCGAGCGCCAGCACCAAGTGCTGGTGATGAACACATTCTCCGAGGTGCCTGCGGGCAGCGCCGGGCAATCGCTGCGCATGCAGGTGCCGGTGCCGGGGCGGCGCTCCAGTTCGTTCGGGCTGCGGCGCGTGTTCAACGGAAAGCCGCGCAATCCGCACACCGGCATGGACATTGCCGCCCCCCTGGGAGAGTCCGTCGTCGCGCCGCTGCCCGCGCGGGTGATCGACACGGGGGAGTATTTCTTCAACGGCGGCACGGTGTGGCTGGACCACGGCCAGGGCCTGCTGAGCCTGATGTGCCACCTCAGCGCCATCGACGTGCAGGTGGGCGACACGCTGCAAACCGGCCAGCACCTGGGCGCCGTGGGCGCCACCGGCCGCGCGACCGGCCCGCACCTGCACTGGGGCGTGCAACTCAACCGCACGATGGTCGACCCGGCGCTGTTCGTTCCTGCGTAAGCGGAGGCAGGCCGGCCCCCGCCCGCCAGGCGTCAGCCGTCCGACTCCTGATCGATCGCGAGGTAGCGTTTCACCAAGTCAAAGAATCTCTCGTAGAACATGTCTTTGGCGATGGTCTCGCTGCCCACCTTGACCAACGATTCGCTCGTGGAGGAAACCGGCAACGACACCGAGCCGATGGCCCCCACGCCCAGGCTGGCGGAATTGTTCGTCTTGCGCAGAACAAAGGTGTCTTGCAGCGCCGTCACAAAGCCCAGGCTGACCTTGCCGTCACCGGTCTCGGGAACGCAGACCACGCGCACCACGATCTGCACGTGCGATTCGGCTTCGGGCTGAAAGCTCTTGGTGCCCTCCACCAAGTCCACCCTGCTGGAGGAAATCACGTAGCCCTGGCTGAGCAGCGCGCGGCGCGAGGCCTCGCAGGTCTTCGCCGGTGTCGCATCGAACATGCGCGAGTACGTGCCCTCGGACCCGAATTTCTCCTGCACCGCAAACGTTTTCACGGTGACGCCGCCCACGCAGCCCGCGAGCGCCAGGACCGTGCAGGCCGCAGCGCCAGCGCGCAGAGCGCGACGCCAGACCGTGTGTCCAGGCAATGTGTTGTGAGTCCATGGGATAGTCAAGACCGGTCCCTCCTTGTGCCTGCTTTTGCGCAAAGCCCCCATTGTTCAGCAAAAGTCCGGGGCCACGGGAAGTCTGATGGTCTGTCCGCCAGGTGGTTCCATGGCTGGACACAAGCCGTTGCATGCGACACCTGCGAATCCTGGCGTGGCCGGCAGGCCACTACACTATCGATAGCTTTCCGCGTGGCCCACCCCATACCGCCCCATGCCCCTTGCCTCCCTGCTTTGCTTGGTCATCGCCGTCAACGACGGTGACACCCTGACCGTGCGCTGCGCTGCGCCAGACGACCGGCAGCCGGTGAGGGTGCGCATTGCCGCCATCGACGCACCGGAGTGGCAGCAGGCCTTTGGCCAGCAGGCGCGCCAGCACCTGGCGCAAATTTGCTTCAGGCAGCAGGCCACCCTGCGTCCGGTGGACCAGGACAGCTACGGCCGCACGGTGGCCGATGTGCGCTGTGGCGACACCGACGCGGCCTCCGCGCAGGTGCGCGCGGGCCTGGCCTGGGTGTACCGGCCCTACGCCCGCGCACACCCCCACCTGCCGCCCCTGGAGCGCCAAGCCCAGGAGCAAGGTCTGGGACTGTGGTCGCAAAAACAGCCGCAGGCCCCGTGGAACTACCGGCACCATCGCTGAATGGGACAGGAGAAACCGCCCATGAACCCGTCCCCCATCGACACCGTGCGCCGCTACCTCGATGCCTTGCAGGCCGGCGATACCGCGGCTCTGGTCGCCTGCTTCGAGGCCGAAGGCTGCGTGCTCTCGCCCTTTCTGGGAACCATGCCCGCGCGCAGCTTCTTCCCGAAACTGGCGCAGGCCTCGGCGCGCAGCGTGATCACGCTCATGGACCTGTTCACGAACGTGCAGCCGGACGCCGAAGTCACCCGCGTGGCCGCCTACTTCCGCTACGACTGGACGCTCCTGGACGGCAGTCTCGTGGCCTTCCACTGCGTGGACATTTTTGACTTCGCGCCCGGCAGCGAGCGCATCGCGCGCATGCACATCGTCTACGACACCCACCCGCTGCGCGCCGCGGTGGGCGACAAGTACGCCTGAATACGCGCCCGCTGGCCCCGCTCAGAACCAGAACCCGTCATGCGCCACGTCCGGCGCCTGCCCCACGATGGACAGCGGCATCTGCGCCGCGGCGCCGGGCGCGGTGATCACACCGTTGGCCTCCCCATCGGCGTCGAACGGTCCGCCGTCCTTGATCTGGAAGTCCAGCCGCAACCGCCCGCCTTCGTTCACCATCTTGCCGCCGTAAGGGCTGCTCGCCAGATTCACCCAGGTGCCCGTGTTGTCCTGCACCCAGTAGCCGTTGGCGCCGATCTTCGGGTCCACGTACAGGCTGAAGGTCTCGCTGCTGCCGACGGTGTTCAGCGCGGCCTGGAAACTCGTCAGCGCGATCGGCGTCTCCAGCGCCTTGGGTGTTTGGGCGGGCACTGCTTTTTGCTCCAGGCTGGTGATGCGGGTGTGGCTGCCGGAGGGGACCTTGCCGTCCTGGCTGTCTGCTACCAAGGTGACCGAGGTGCCGGAACTGCTGCTGGTCTTGGCGCTGAAGGAGGCGACTGCGGCCTGCGCGCTGTCCTGGATGCCGTCGTTGTTGCCGTCTCCGGTGGTGGAGCCCTTGGGGCCGACGGCCTGGTCCTCCTGGGCGCTGGAAATGCCGTCGCTATCGCTGTCTGCGTCGGGCGCCCTGGGAGGGGTGCGTGCGGGTGGGGCGGGCGTGAGGTTGTCCACGGTCGTGGCCGCGAAGCTGGCAGCGTCGTTGTGCGCCGCGTCCTGTATCGCGTTGGCGTCGTCGCCGGACGTGGGGTCGTTGTAGGCAACGCTTACTGACTGGTCCCTGGTGACAGCGGTGCTCAGCGTCAGCGTGACGGTCTTTTCCGTTGCGTTCACGGCGACCGCGGTAACGGCATTCGCGACGCCATCCACGAGCACCGTAAAGGCCCCGGTGGCCGGTTTGTGCGCCGGGTCGGCGTCCAAGTTGCTTGCGTCGCCAAAGCTGAGCACCAACTGGCTGCCGTTGACCTTGGGGCGCGTGGCGCCGGTGGTGATCAGCTGCGGGCTCTCGCGGTCCGGCACGCGGTTGTCCACTGCGGTGGACGGAAAGCTGGTCAAGCGGTTGCCGGCCGTGTCCCGTATGGCGCTGGTGTCGTCGGGCGTGCCGTCGGTGTAGGCGATGCGCACGCTCTGACCATGTCGCACGGGGGTGCTCAGCGTCAGGTAGACGAGCTTGCTGTTTGCACCCACGACGACCGAGGTGACGACATTGGCTGTGCCATCCACAAGCACCGTGAAGTCCCCGCTGAGCGGCTTGCGCGCCTCGGCGGCGTCCAAGTTGCTCGCGTCGCTGAATTCGAGCACCAAGTCGCTGCCAAGGACTCTCGGGCCTGCGGTACCGGTGGTGATCAGCTGCGGGGGCACGGTGTCTGCCGTATTGATCTCCGTGGCCGCGAAACTGGCCAGGCGGTTGCCCGCTGCGTCCTGTATGGCGCTGGTGTCGGTGGCGCTGGGCGTGCTGTCGGTGTAGGCGACGGTCATCGCTTGGCCCGGTGTCACGGCGGTGCTCAGCGTCAGCGTGATGGTCTTGGCCTGGGCGTCCACAGCAACGGCGGTGACGGCGTTCGCGGTAGTCCCCGCGAGCACGGTGAAATCAGCGGCAAGCGGCTTGCGGGCCGGGTCCGCGTTCAGGGGGCTCACGTCGTCAAAGCTGAGCACCAGTTGCTGGCCGTCGGCCTTGGGGCGCGGGGTCCCGGTGGCAATCAGCTGCGGGGGCGTGGTGTCTGCCGTGTTGACATCCGTGGCCGCGAAGCGGGTCAGGTGGTTGCCCGCTGCATCCTGTATGGCGCTGGTGTCGCCCGGCGTGCTGTCGGTGTAGGCGACGGTCAGCGCCTGGCCAGGTGTCACGGTGGTGCTCAACGTCAGCGTGATGGTCTTGGCTTGGGCGTCCACGGCAACGGCGGTGACGGTGTTCGCGGTAGTCCCCGCGAGCACGGTGAAATCACTGGCGACCGGCTTGCGGGTCGGGTCCGCGTTCAGGGAGCTCGCGTCGTCGAAGCTGAGCAGCAGTTGCTGGCCGCTGACCTTGGGGCGCGCGTCACCGGTGGTGATCAGCTGCGGGGGCACGGTGTCTGCCGTGTTGACATCCGTGGCCGCGAAGCGGGTCAGGCGGTTGCTTGCTGCGTCCTGTATGGCGCTGGTGTCTCCCGGCGTGCTGTCGGTGTAGGCGACGGTCATCGCTTGGCCGGGTGTCACGGTGGTGCTCAGCGTCAGCGTGATGGTCTTGGCCTGGGCGTCCACGGCAACGGCGGTGACGGCGTTCGCGGTAGTCCCCGCGAGCACGGTGAAATCACCGGCAACCGGCTTGCGGGTCGGGTCTGCGTTCAGGGGGTCCGTGTCGTCGAAGCTGAGCACCAGTTGCTGGCCGTTGGCCTTGGGGCGCGTGGCGCCGGTGGTAATCAGCTGCGGGGGCACAGTGTTTGTGTTGACATCCGTAACCGGAAAGCTGACCAGGGGGTTGTACGCTGCGTCCTGTATGCCATTGCCATCGGTGTCCGGCGTGCTGTCGTTGTAGGCGACGGTCACCGTCTGACCAGGCGTCACGGCGGTGGTCAGCGTCAGCGCAATGGTCTTGGCCTGGGCGTCCACGGTGACCTCGGTCACGGCATTGGGACTGCTCCCCACGAGCACCGCAAAGTCCCCGGCAACTGGTTTGCGGTCCAGGTCCGTGTTCAGGTTGCTGGCGTCGCTAAAGCTGAGCAGCAGTTGCTTGCCGCTGACCTTGGGGCGCGCGTCACCGGTGGTTATCAGCTGCGGGGGCGTGCGGTCTCGTGAGTTGTTCTTGATCTCCGTGGTCGGAATGCTGGCCAAGCTGTTGTCTTGTGTGTCCCGTATGCCCTTGTCGTCGTCGGGCGTGCTGTCGTTGTAGGCAAGGGTCACTCTTTGGCCAAACTGCACGTAGGTGGACAGTCCCAGCATGATCAGCTTGCCCCCCACGACGACATTGTTGACGGTGCTGCGAACACCATCCACGTATACCGTGAAGTCCTCGCTGGCCGGCTTGCGCGCCGGGTCCGCGTCCAAGTTGTTTTCGTCGTGGAAGCTGAGCGACAGCTGGTTATCGTTGACCGAGGGGTAGTCGCGCGTGCGCTCCAGTTGCGGGGGCGTGGTGTCTGTGGTGATCGTCATGGTGCTTGCGTGGTGAATGTGCGTTGGATGGGGCACGGGCGCCTATCCCTTGCGGGCAGGGGACGCGATGGGGGGTGATTCCGATGGGCTAGAGCCTGTTCGCGGTCTTGTCCGCAGGCGCGCGCGTTGTCCCCCTTCTGGCGGCGTGCGCCAGGCGGCCATCCCCCCGACATGCAGGGGAGCGGCGATGCAGCCCGGACCATGGGCTGGCATGCGCAGCAATCCCCGGGGAAGGCCCCGCGAACGGTTTCTTGGTGCCTTGAACCCCTACCGATCAGATCGGGGGGGGGGGGGGGGGGGGGGGGGGGGGGGGGGGGGTCACACAGGACGCTGCGGGTGCGCATGCCCGGTGTCCTTGCCGGGCGCCGGTGTTTTGGCGCCCGTGGGGACGAACTCAGCAGCCAGCCGTGCCATGGGGCCAGCGGTTTCTACGGGGTGGAGCGGGCGGTTCGGCCTTCGGCACATCGCCAGGCCCCGGAAGGAGGCCTTCCAGGGAGAGATGCTTGCGGCTTGGCAAAACCAGCTGCGCAACGTCCGCTGGGCGGGGTAAGGCACGACTGATCCCCAGCGCCTGCCCATACCGGGGAGGGATGCGCAGGCAAGGACAGGCCGGTTCTGCATGCCGCGCATCATAGCGCGGCATCTGTAGCTTCATTCCGGGCGAGGCGCGGGCAATTGCGCTTCGCCGGACTCGGGGGAGACGACGCTGGTGCTCTCCTGCATTTCGGCTGTGCGCTCGTCCATTGCTTCGCGCAGGGCCTTGCCGGGCCTGAAGTGCGGAACCCGCTTTTCCGGGATGGCCACCGCTTCGCCGCTGCGCGGATTGCGGCCCATGCGGGGCGGGCGGTGGTTGATCGAAAAGCTGCCAAAGCCCCGGATCTCGATGCGGTGCCCACGCACCAGGGCAGCGCCCATGGCGTCAAGAATGGTCTTGACGGCGTATTCGGCGTCGTGGGGCGTCAGCTGACTGAAGCGGGCAGCCAGTTCTTCAACGAGGTCTGAGCGGGTCATGGAGTCCTGGGGAATGGGCTTGATCGGCATGGCTGGCCTGCATTATCAGCGGGCCCCCGCGCTCGACCGAAGCCCCGCCCGGCTGCCGCGTTTCCTGGGCAGCGCGCCCGCGCTCGGGCCTTCGCTGCCCAGGGTTTTCTCTTGGCGGGTTCTCCGGTGCGCTTTACTTTTCCGCGTTGTCCAGCTTGGCGCGCAGCAGGGCGCCGAGGCTGGTCGTTCCGGCGCTCTCGCGCGTGGACTGCTGCGACAGGGTTTGCATGGCTTCCTGCTGGTCAACCATGTCCTTTTGCTTGATCGACAGCTGGATGTTGCGCGTCTTGCGATCCACATTCACCACCACGGCCGTGACCTCGTCGCCTTCCTTGAGCACGTTGCGCGCGTCTTCCACGCGGTCGCGGGAGATTTCCGAGGCGCGCAGGTAGCCCACGATGTCTTCGCCGAGTTCGATTTCGGCGCCCCGGGCGTCCACGCTCTTGACCTTGCCGGTCACCGTCTGGCCCTTGTCGTTCACGGTGACGAAGGTCGTGAACGGGTCGCCGTCGAGTTGCTTGATGCCCAGCGAGATGCGTTCGCGGTCCACGTCCACGGCGAGCACGATGGCCTGCACTTCCTGGCCCTTTTTGTAGTTGCGCACCGCGGCTTCGCCGGGTTCGTTCCACGAGAGGTCGGACAGGTGCACCAGGCCGTCGATGCCGGCAGCCAGGCCGACGAACACGCCAAAGTCGGTGATCGACTTGATGGGACCCTTGACGCGGTCGCCGCGCTTGGTGTCCTGGGCGAATTCCTGCCAGGGGTTGGCCTTGCACTGCTTCATTCCCAGGCTGATGCGGCGCTTGTCTTCGTCGATTTCCAGCACCATGACCTCGACGTCGTCGCCCAGCGCAACCAGCTTGGCGGGGGCGATGTTCTTGTTCGTCCAGTCCATTTCGGAGACGTGCACCAGGCCTTCGATGCCGGGTTCGAGTTCGACGAACGCGCCGTAGTCGGCGATGTTCGTGACCTTGCCGAACAGGCGCGTGCCCTGGGGGTAGCGGCGGCCGACGCCGAGCCAGGGGTCGTCGCCCATTTGCTTGAGGCCCAGGGAGACGCGGTTCTTTTCGGTGTCGAATTTGAGGATCTTGGCGGTGAGTTCCTGGCCCGCCGTGACCACTTCCGATGGGTGGCGCACGCGGCGCCATGCCATGTCGGTGATGTGCAGCAGGCCATCGATTCCGCCCAGGTCGACGAAGGCGCCGTATTCGGTGATGTTCTTCACCACGCCTTGCACGATGCTGCCTTCCTTGAGGGTTTCCATGAGCTTGGCGCGTTCTTCGCCCATCGAGGCCTCGACCACGGCGCGGCGGCTGAGCACCACGTTGTTGCGCTTGCGGTCGAGCTTGATGACCTTGAACTCCAGGGTCTTGTTTTCGTAGGGCGTCAGGTCCTTGATCGGACGGGTATCGATCAGCGAACCGGGCAGGAACGCGCGGATGCCGTTGACCAGAACGGTCAGGCCGCCCTTGACCTTGCCGCTGGTCGTTCCGGTGACGAATTCGCCTGATTCCAGGGCCTTTTCCAGGCTCATCCAGGAAGCCAGGCGCTTGGCGGTGTCGCGCGACAGGATGGTGTCGCCGTAGCCGTTTTCGATGGTGCCAATGGCCACCGAGACGAAGTCGCCCACCTGGACCTCGACCTCGCCCTTGTCGTTCTTGAACTCGTCGAGCGGCACGTAGGCCTCGGACTTGAGGCCGGCGTTGACCACGACGAAGCTGTGTTCCACGCGCACGACCTCGGCGGTGATGACTTCGCCCGGGCGCATTTCCGTGTGCTGCAGGGACTCTTCAAAAAGGGCGGCGAAAGATTCGGACATGTGTTTCCTTGGCCACAAACAGGGTTCCAGCAGCACTATTGCTGCTGTTTTTATCGCTGTCTGCGGTGATTTGTTGCGGGGCTACCGCGGTTCGGGTTAAACGATCCACACAACCGGTGCGCTGCTGCGCGGGAGGGGCTGCGTGGGCCTGTTTGCCAAGGCCTTGCGGCCCGGCATTCCTCAACCTTGCGCAGACACTGCGAAAGGTTGGCGCGCCTGCCACTCGGCCAACACCCGGGCGACGGTTTCATCGATCGTCAAGTCGGAGTTGTCCAGAACCAGGGCGTCCTGCGCGGGCGTGAGGGGCGCGACGCTGCGGGAGCCGTCCCGCGCGTCGCGCGCCTGCAAGGCCGCGCAAAGGTCGCCGATGCTAGCCGAAAAGCCCTTTGAAATCAATTGCTTATGGCGGCGCTCGGCGCGGCGCTCGGCGCTGGCCGTCAAATAAATCTTGAGCGGGGCCTGCGGGAAGATCACCGTCCCCATGTCGCGGCCATCGGCCACCAGCCCCGGCAGGCGCAAAAAGCCGTGTTGCAGCGCCACCAGGGCCGCGCGCACGGCGGGCATGGCGGAGACGCGGGAGGCGTTCGCGCCCGCCTCTTCGGTGCGGATGGCCTGGCTCACGTCGTCGCTGCCGAGCAGCACCCGGTCGCCGGCAAAGCGCACGGGCAGGGTCTGGGCCAGGGCGGCGATGCGCGCTTCGTTGCCGGCGTCAGGCGCCAGCCCCGCGCGCACTGCGGCCAGCGCGGTGACGCGGTAGATCGCGCCCGAATCCAGAAAGTGGTAGCCCAGTTGCCGGGCCAGCGCGGCGGCCACGGTTCCCTTGCCCGAGGCCGTGGGGCCGTCGATGCAGATCACCGGGATGCGCTCGGCCGGCGCCTGCGCGAGCGCGAGCAGGGCCTCGAAGTAGTCCGGGAAGGTCTTGGCCACGCACCCGGGGTCCTGGATGCGCACCGGCAGGCCGGCGGGGTTGAACGCCGCCAGCGAGAAGCACATGGCCACGCGGTGGTCGTCAAAGGTGGGGATGCTCGCGGCTTTCCAGTCCCGGGCCTGCGGCGGGGGCGTGATGCGGATGAAGTCCGCCCCTTCCTCGACGCTGGCGCCAAGCCTGCGCAGCCCGGTTGCCATGGCGGCGATGCGGTCGGTTTCCTTCACGCGCCAGCTCGCGATGTTGCGCAGCGTGCTGCTGCCCTGGGCGTACAGCGCCATGACCGCGAGCGTCATCGCGGCGTCGGGGATGTGGTTGCAGTCCATGTCGATGGCCCTGAGCGGCCATCCCTGTCCGGGCGCTGCGCGCTGGATGTGCAGCCAGTTGGGTCCGCCCGTGACCACGGCGCCCATGGCCCGCGCCGCATCGACGAAGCGGATGTCGCCCTGAATCGAATCCAGCCCCACGCCCCGCAGCGTGATGCCCTTGGGCTCGCAGGCGCTGGAGGCAATGGCGCCCAGTGCCACGAAATAGCTCGCCGACGAGGCGTCGGCCTCGACGTGGATGCTGCCCGGCGACTGGTAGCGGCTGCCCGCTGCGATCGTGAAGCGCTGCCAGTCCTGCTGCCCGACGACGATGCCAAAGCGCGCCAGGAGCGCGAGCGTGATCGCGATGTACGGCTTGGAGATCAGCTCGCCGAGCACTTCGATCACGATGTCCTGCGTGCCAGCGGCCAGCGGCAGCGCCATGAGCAGCGCCGTGAGGAACTGGCTCGATACGTCGCCGCGCACGCGGATGGGCGCGGTCAGCGCCAGGACGCCCGGCGCCTGCACGATGCGCAGCGGCGGGTAGCCGTCGGCTCCCAGGTAGTCGATGCGGCAGCCAATCTGGCGCAGCGCATCGACCAGGTCGCGAATCGGCCTCTCGTGCATGCGCGCGACGCCGCTGAGCTCGAACTCGCCGCCGAGCAGCGCAAGCGCCGCCGTGAGCGGGCGCATCGCGGTTCCAGCGTTGCCCAGAAAAAGTTTTGCGGGCGACCGCGGGGGGCGTCCGCCCAGGCCGGTGATGCGCACGCTGCTGCTGCCCGCCACGTCAACGCTGCAACCGATCTCGCGCAGCGCGTCGAGCATCACGCGGGTGTCGTCGGACGCCAGCAGATCGTGCACGGTGGTGCTTCCGCTGCTGAGCGCGGCCAGCAGCAGCACGCGGTTGGAAATGCTCTTTGAGCCGGGCAAGTGGACCTCGCCCCCTGCGGCGCTTAGCGCGGGGAGGTCGAGAAAGGCGGTGTCGAACATGGATGGGGAATGGGGGAATGGGTGCGGGCTACCGGAACGGGCGCAGCCAGCTAACGCGGCTTTGTCCCTCTCTGAACGCCCATGCGCCAGTGGGTGCGGGTTTTGCTGGCCAGGGTCAGCATGTCCTCCAGGGCCTGCGCGTCGCCCTTTTCCATGGCCTGCTCGATCGCGTGCAGCGCCTGCCGGAACAGCCTGGACTGGGCGATCAGCTCTTCCCGGTTGGACAGCAGGATGTCACGCCACATCTTGGGGTCGCCGGCGGCGATGCGCGTGAAGTCCCGAAAGCCGGGCCCGGCGAGCGAGAGGAAATCGTCGCCGTCCGATTGCCCGGTGATGCTGTTCATCATGGCAAAGGCCAGCACGTGGGGCAGGTGACTGACGGCCGCAAAGGCCATGTCATGCGCCTCGGGCAGCATGCTGGTCACGCGGCAGCCCAGCGCAACCCAGACGTCTTCGGCCTTTTGCAACTGGACCAGGAGGGTGTGTTCGGTCGGGGTCAGGATGACTTGGCGCCCGCTGTAGAGGCTGTCGTCGGCGTGCTCCACGCCAGAGACCTCGCGCCCGGTGATCGGATGCGCCGGAACGAACGAGCCCACCCGGTCGCGCAACGCGCGCTGCGCGGCCTGGACCACGTCCGCCTTGGTCGAACCGACGTCCATGATGAGCATCTGCGGCGTGACCAGGTGCTTGATGGCCTTGAGCGTGGCCTCGGTGGCGGCCACGGGGACGGCGAGCAGCACGATGTCGGCGCCCGAGACCGCGAGCAGGGCCGAGGGCGCTTCGACGTCGATCACGCCCAGTTGGCGCGCCCGGTCGGTGGTGGTGGGGGACTTGCTGTAGCCGACCACGCGCTGCACCAGGCCCGCTTTTTTCGCGGCCAGCGCGAACGATCCCCCCATGAGCCCGCAGCCGATCAGTCCCAATTGTTCGAACATGGCGGCTCCTCAGGGCGCGACCGGGTAGGCGCCCAGGATTTTGTAGAACGCGCACAAGCTGCGCAGCTCTTGCAGCGCCCGCGCCACATGGGGCTGGGTGGGGTGGCCGTCGAGGTCGATGTAGAAGTAGTACTCCCACTGGCCCGTGCGCGCGGGGCGCGATTCGAAGCGCGTCATGGACACGCCGTGGGTCTTGAGCGGAACGAGCAGGTCGTGCACGGCGCCGGGCCGGTTCGGCACCGATACCACGAGGCTGGTGCAGTCCCTGTCCGACGGCGGCGGCGTCGGCAGCGTGTGCGGCAGGCAGATGACGGCAAAGCGCGTGCGGTTGTAGGCGTCGTCCTGAATGGCGTGCGCGACGATGTGCAGGCCGAACTGGGTGGCCGCCCGCTCGCTGGACAGGGCGGCCCATGCCGGGCAGGTGGTCGCCAGGCGCGCGCCTTCGGCGTTGCTCGATACCGGGCGGCGCTCGGCGTGCGGGAGCTGTTTGGCCAACCAGGACTGGCACTGCGCCAGCGCCTGCGGGTGCGCCAGAACGACCTCGATGCCGTCGAGCGAATTCGCCGTGCGCAGCAGGTTGTGCCGCACCAGCAGGCTGACCTCGCCCACGACGTGCGCAGGGGTGTGCAGGAACAGGTCGAGCGAGCGCGTGACCACGCCTTCGGTGGAGTTTTCCACGCCCACCACACCGTACTGCGCGCTGCCCGCGGCCGTGGCGTGGAAGACCTCGTCGAAATTGGCGCAGTACATCAGGTCGGCGGCGCCGCCGAAGAATTCGATCGCCGCCTGCTCGCAGAAGGTGCCTTCGGGCCCCAGCACCGCCACGCGCTGCGGCGCTTCGAGCGCCAGGCAGGCGGACATGATCTCGCGCCAGATGGCCGCAACGTGCGGGCCCTTGAGCGGGCCCGGGTTGGCGGCCTGGATCTTCTCGATGACCTGCGCCACGCGGTCGGGGCGGAAGAAGGACGTGCCTTCGCGCTTCTTGACCTCGCCCACCCGCTCGGCCACCCGGGCGCGCTGGTTCAGCAGCGTGAGCAGTTGCTGATCGAGCGTGTCGATCTGCACGCGCAGACTGGCCAGGTCGGGTGGGCTTGGCGGATGGTTCATGGACGGGGCCCGGTGTTCAGGCGTGTTTTTCTTCGAACTCGCGCATGTAGTCCACCAGCGCCTGCACGCCCGCCAGCGACATGGCGTTGTAGATGCTGGCGCGCATGCCCCCCACGGACTTGTGGCCCTTGAGCTGCAACAGGCCGCGCTCGCGGGCTCCGGCCAGGAAAGCGTCGTTGCGCGTTTCGTCGCGCAGGAAGAAGGGGACGTTCATGCGCGAGCGGCAGTTCGCGGCCACCTTGTTGACGTACAGCTGCGAGGTGTCGATGGCTTCGTAGAGCAGCGCGGCCTTGGCCATGTTGCGCTGCTCCAGGGCCGCCACGCCGCCGAGCGCGCCTTCGCGCTGGCGTCCGATCCACTGCAAGGTCAGGCCCGTCACGTAGATGCCCCAGGTGGGCGGCGTGTTGTACATGGACCGGTTGCGCGCCACGATCTGGTAGTCGAACGCGCTCGGGCAGGCGGGCAGCGCGTGGCCCAGCAGGTCCTCGCGCACCACGACCAACGTGAGGCCGGCGGGGCCGAGGTTCTTCTGCGCGCCGCCAAAGGCCAGCCCGACGCGTGACCAGTCCACCGGCCGCGACGCCACGTGCGACGAAAAGTCGATGACCAATGGGGCGTCGCTGCCGAGCGCCCTGAGGTCGGGCAGTTGGTGGAACTCGATTCCGTGGATGGTCTCGTTGCTGCAAATATGCAGGTAGCTCGCCCCCCGGCTGAGCGTCCAGGTGGCGGGGTCGGGCAGGCGGGTGAAGCCGCTGTCCTCGGCCGAGGCCACCACGTTCACCTCCGATGCGTACTTGCGCGCCTCCTGCTGCGACTTCTGGCTCCAACTGCCCGTGACCACGAAATCGACGGCGCCAGCGCGCGACAGGTTGAGCGGGACGATGGCGTTCTCAGCCAAGCCGCCGCCCTGCATGAACAGGATCTCGAAGTGCGCAGGCACGGCGAGCAAGGCGCGCAGGTCGGCCTGCGCCTGCTCGCAGAGGGACAGGAACTCCCGGCCCCGGTGGCTCATCTCCATCACACCCATGCCGCAGCCATGCCAATCCAGCATCTCGGCCGCAGCCTGTTCCAGGACTTCGGCGGGAATCGCGGCCGGGCCGGCCGAAAAGTTGTAAGGGCGCATCATGACTTATCGGCAGAAAGCATCTTGTGCTTATTGTATGGGCGCAGGCTGCTTGCATGGGCGCAAGCTGCTCCAGCTTTAATAGCGTCGTCGGTGCTGCCCTGGATGGTGTTTGCGTCGCAGGGCGACTCGCGCCGGGGCTTCAGACGTCCGGCGCGTCGCCGTCTGCGCTGCCTTCGCCATCGGTCTGCGCATCGGCCGCATTGGCATCGTTTTCGACGATGCGTTGCAGGCCCCCGAGCTTCGAGCCTTCGTCCAGCGCAATCAGCGTCACCCCCTGCGTGGCGCGGCCCAGCGCGCGGATCTCGGCCACCCGGGTGCGCACCAGAACGCCCTTGTCGGTGATCAGCATGATCTCGTCGTCGGCATGCACCAGCGTGGCTGCGACGACCTTGCCGTTGCGCTCGCTTTGCTGGATTGCGATCATGCCCTTGGTGCCGCGGCCATGGCGTGTGTACTCGACGATGCTGGTGCGCTTGCCGTAGCCGTTTTCCGTGGCGGTGAGCACGCTCTGCGTTTCGTCCTCGGCCACGAGCATGGCGATCACGCTCTGCCCGTCTTCCAGCATCATGCCGCGCACGCCGCGTGCCTGGCGCCCCAGCGGGCGCACGTCGTTCTCGTCAAAGCGCACGGCCTTGCCGCCGTCGCTGAACAGCATCACGTCGTGCCGGCCGTCCGTGAGCGCGGCGCCGATCAGGTAATCGCCCTCGTCCAGGTTCACGGCGATGATTCCGCCCTTGCGCGGGTTGCTGAATTCGTCGAGTGCGGTCTTCTTGACCGTGCCCATGCTGGTCGCCATGAACACGTAGCGGTCCGCCGGGAAACTGCGCATCTCGCCGGTGAGCGGCAGCACCACGTTGATCTTCTCTCCATCCTGGAGCGGAAACATGTTCACGATCGGTCGCCCGCGCGCGCCGCGCAACCCTGCGGGCACCTCCCACACCTTGATCCAATACAGCCGGCCGCGGTTGGAAAAGCACAGGATGAAGTCGTGCGTGTTCGCGATGAAGAGCTGGTCGATCCAGTCGTCCGCCTTCGTCGCCGTGGCCTGCTTGCCGCGCCCACCGCGCTTTTGCGCACGGTACTCGGACAACGGCTGGCTCTTGATGTAGCCCGCGTGGCTGAGCGTGACGACCATGTCGGTGGGCGTGATCAGGTCTTCGGTCGAGATGTCCTGCGCACTGTGCTCGACGACGCTGCGGCGTACGCCCAGCTTGTGCTGGCCGAACTCCTGCCGGATCGCGGCGAGCTCGTCGCCCATGATGAGCGACACGCGCTCGGGCTTGGCCAGGATGTCCAGCAGGTCTTCGATCACCGCCATGATCTCCTTGTACTCGGCGACGATCTTGTCCTGCTCCAGGCCGGTCAGGCGCTGCAGGCGCATCTGCAGGATTTCCTGGGCCTGCGTGTCCGACAGGCGGTACAGGCCGTCCCGACCCATGCCCAGTCCCTGGTCCAGGTCTTCGGGGCGGTAATCGTCGGCGTTGATCGCCGCACCGTCGGCACGGGTGCGCGTGAGCATCTCGCGCACCAGCCCGCTGTCCCAGGGCCGCGCCATCAGGGCGGTCTTGGCCACCGGTGGAGTCGGCGCGTTGCGGATGATGGCGATGAACTCGTCGATGTTCGCCAGCGCCACGGCCAGGCCCTCGAGCACATGGCCCCGGTCGCGCGCCTTGCGCAGTTCGAACGCCGTGCGGCGCGTGACGACTTCGCGGCGGTGCTGCAGGAAAACGTCGATCAAGTCCTTGAGGTTGCACAGCCGGGGCTGACCATCGACCAGCGCCACCATGTTCATGCCGAAGGTGTCTTGCAGCTGCGTCTGCTTGTACAGATTGTTCAGCACCACCTCGGGAACTTCGCCGCGCTTGAGCTCGATCACCAGGCGCATGCCCGACTTGTCGGACTCGTCCTGGATATGGCTGATGCCCTCGAGTTTCTTCTCGTGCACCAGCTCGGCCATGCGCTCCTGCAGCGTCTTCTTGTTCACCTGGTAGGGCAGCTCGTCGACGATGATCGCCTGGCGCTGGCCACGGTCTATGTCCTCGAAGTGGCACTTGGCGCGCATCACGACCTTGCCGCGGCCGGTGCGGTAACCGTCCTTGACGCCCTGGATGCCGTAGATGATTCCGGCCGTGGGGAAATCGGGCGCCGGGATGATCTCCATCAACTCGTCGATCGATGCATCCGGGTTGCGCAGCAGGTGCAGGCAGGCGTCGATCACCTCGTTGAGGTTATGCGGCGGGATATTGGTGGCCATGCCCACGGCAATTCCCGCCGAGCCATTGACCAGCAGATTGGGCAGCCTGCTGGGCAGGACCAGCGGCTCTTTTTCGCTGCCATCGTAGTTGGGGCCGAAATCGACCGTGTCCTTGTCGATGTCGGCCAACATCTCGTGCGCAATCTTGGCCAAGCGGATTTCGGTGTAGCGCATGGCCGCGGCGTTGTCGCCGTCAACCGAGCCGAAATTGCCCTGGCCATCGACCAGCATGTGGCGCAGCGAGAAATCCTGCGCCATGCGCACGATGGTGTCGTAGACCGCAGAATCGCCGTGCGGGTGGTATTTGCCGATCACGTCCCCCACGAGGCGGGCCGACTTCTTGTACGGGCGGTTCCAATCGACGCGCAGCTCGTGCATCGCAAACAATACGCGGCGGTGCACGGGCTTCAAGCCGTCGCGCGCGTCGGGCAGGGCCCGGCCCACGATCACGCTCATCGCGTAGTCGAGGTAGCTGCGCCGCATCTCTTCTTCGAGGCTGATCGGCAGGGTTTCTTTGGCGAACTGGGTCATTGGGACGGCAGAGGACGGCACGGGAGGGCCATTCTAGGGGCAAGACCGTGTAGCAATCGCGCAACATATTGAAGCAATTCAGGATTTGTTCCTACAGGCCGAGCGGCCGTTGCCACGGCTTGCCCCGGTGCGTATGGCACAATTGGCCGACCGCTTCGGGTGGTACTCACCCAAAGCGTCTTGATTCGCAGCGCGGCTGCGGCTTTTTCCCCAAGAGGAGAACCATGAAGAAACTGAACAAAGTAGCGATGCTGTTTGCTTCCGCAGCGCTCGCAACCGCCGCAGGTGCACAGACTGCCAACTGGAACGATGCTTCCGGCCAACTGGCATGGAAGAACGGAACCGGTGAATTCTGCTGGCGCGATTCCAACTGGACGCCTGCCGCCGCCACCCGTGGTTGCGATGGTGCCATCGTCTCCCAGGCTCCGGCCGCTGCTGCGGCTTCGTCGGCACCTGCTCCGGCCGCTGCTGCCCCGGCTCCAGCCCCCGCGCCTGCCCCGATGACTCCAGCGCCCGCTGCGGCGAGCAAGGTAACCTACGCCGCCGACGCCTTCTTCGACTTCGACAAGTCGGTGCTCAAGCCCGAAGGCAAGGCCAAGCTTGACGACCTGATCTCCAAGGTCAAGGACATCAACCTGGAAGTGATCATCGCCGTGGGTCACACCGACTCCGTGGGCTCCGATGCTTACAACCAAAAACTGTCGGTGCGCCGCTCCGAAGCCGTGAAGGCCTACTTGGTCTCCAAGGGCATCGAAAAGAACCGCGTGTACACCGAAGGCAAGGGCGAAAAGCAACCCGTTGCCGACAACAAGACCTCCCAAGGCCGTTCGAAGAACCGCCGCGTGGAAATCGAAGTGGTCGGAACCCGCAGTTCCAAGTAATCATCCCGGCTCAATCCCTGGATGAGCAAAAAGCCCCGGTGACGGGGCTTTTTTACGGGCATGTATGCCGTACAGCGAGGTTTTCTCTGCTTGCGGGGCCCTTCCTCCTTCCCCGCATCGTGGACAATCCGGGCATGCGTGAAACCGTGAATGCCGATCCCGCCGAACTGAACAAGTTTTCGGAACTGGCCCATCGCTGGTGGGACCCCGAGAGCGAGTTTCGCCCCTTGCACCAGATCAACCCCTTGCGGCTCGACTGGATCCATGGGCTGTGCCAGTTGTCCGGCAAGCGTGTGCTGGACGTTGGCTGCGGTGGCGGCATTCTGGCCGACGCCATGGCCCGCAAGGGGGCGGACGTGACGGGGATCGATCTGGCGTCCAAGGCCCTGCGCGTGGCCGAACTGCATGCGCTGGAAGCCCGGACCGCGAATGTCCGGTACCGGGAAATCAGCGTCGAAGCCCTGGCCAAGGAGCAACCTGCGGGCTTTGACGTGGTCAGCTGCATGGAGATGCTCGAGCATGTTCCTTCCCCGGCATCCGTGGTGCATGCCTGCTCGGAACTCGTGAAACCTGGCGGCTGGGTGTTTTTCTCCACCATCAACCGCAATGCCAAGGCCTTCATGCTGGCGATCGTGGGTGCCGAATACCTGCTGAACATGCTGCCCCGCGGAACGCATGAATACGCCCGACTGATCCGGCCCAGTGAACTGGCAGCGAACTGCCGCAGCGCGGGGCTTGACATTCAGAAGACAAAGGGCCTGGAATACAACCCGCTCACGCGGCGCTATTGGCTGAGCGCTGACACCAGCGTGAACTATCTTCTTGCCACCCGGCGCGCCACCTGAAGTCTTACCAATGTTCCATAATATCTGTGCCGTTCTGTTCGACCTGGACGGGACGCTGATCGACAGCGCTCCCGACCTTGGAGCCGCTGCCGACAAGATGCGCACCGACCGGGGCCTGCCCTCCCTGCCGCTGGAACGCTACCGCCCCATGGCAGGCGCCGGTGCCCGCGGCATGCTGGGCGAGGCCTTCGGCATGGCCCCCGACCACCCGGAGTTCATGGGCATGCGTGAGGAGTTCTTCGTGAACTACGCGTCGTGCCTGACGCAACGCACCAACGTCTTTGACGGAATCGCCGAACTCGTCGATCAAATTTTGCGCCGTGGCATGGCCTGGGGCGTGGTCACCAACAAGGGAGCGCGGTTCACCGAGCCCCTGACCCGCGCCATTGCGTTGTTCGGAACTGCCGGGGCCGTGGTGAGCGGAGACACCACGGCCTACGCAAAGCCGCACCCGGCCCCCCTGCTTGAAGCGGCAGAACGATTGCAACTTGCCCCCGGGCAGTGCATCTATGTCGGCGATGATGAACGCGACATCGTGGCCGGTCTGGCCGCCGGCATGGGCACAGTGGCTGCCACCTACGGCTATTTGGGCGCAAAGTCCAATCCGCTGGAATGGGGCGCCCATGCCACAATTAAATCTCCTTCAGAACTCCTGCAGCTGCTCACGAACGCTTAGAATGCAGGGCTTGGGGCTGTCCTGGTTTCGACGTGGGTTCGGAGCCGGTGTGGTGCATGTCGAGCTTGGGTCACGCTCGTAAATCTCGATTCAACAAACTAACTGCAAACGACGAACGTTTCGCACTCGCTGCTTGATTGCGGTGAGCCTTGCAACAGTTGGCCGATGGGCTGGGCAAGGGGGTTCTGAGCAATCAGCGCCTCCCGGCTGCAAGGATAATTACATGGGCTGGCCCCGATCCGGGCACCTTGGATCGGGGTGAGAAAACAGGGTGCTGGCGGCCAACGTAGCGTGCGCCTGCGCGACATTGGTGGCGAGACTCAAATCAGACCGCTAAACATGTAGATCTGCCCGGTAAAGGCTTGCGGACGCGGGTTCAATTCCCGCCAGCTCCACCACAATGCACAATCCCAACCCTTATCCGGTTGGGATTTTTTTACCCCCTCCCCCCGTGTTGGCGCAGTCTCGCACCCTGGCCTCTTGAGCACACCCCTGCCGAAGTAGCCCCTCCAGACGCACATTCCGCCGTTTTTCTCTCTCTGTTCTCTGCTGTCCTCTTGAACATTCAAGACCCGAAGTCGTGTATTGGCGCGGGTTTGCGGGCCCTCGGTTTGCTTCTTCGCTTGCTTGGCCCAAGTTTGTCAACTTTTCGCTGATTTTCCCTCTCCGACTCACGTAAGTCATTGTTTTCATTAGGTTTTTTCTCAGAAGCAAATTGTAGTGCCATAATTTATAACATTACACAAATCCCCCGGCTTTTCGTGCATCATCGCGCTCATGTTTATTCGCCGCACCCAGACTCGCAATCGTCTCTCGGGCGAACCCTACGTGACCCACCGCCTGGTGCACAGCGCCCGGGTCGGTCATGTCATCAAGCAAAGCACCTTGCTCAACTTGGGCAGCCACTTGGACCTGCCCCAAGCCCATTGGCCCGCGTTGGCCAAGCGCATCGACGAACTGTTGCATGGGCAATGTTCCATGCCCGATGCGTCCCTGCCCGAGCAGGCGCAGGTCTTGGCGCAACGCTTCGCAGCCCAGATCATTGCGCGCACGCCCAACCTGGACCTGCCTTGCACAGCGCTGCCCGATGCCCCGGCTGCTGCCCTGCCGGCCAGCAAGTCGCCCACTGAAACTGGCGCCGTCGATCGCTACCAAGAGGTGGACCTGGAATCTTTGGAATTGGTCAACCCGCGCAGTGTGGGCGTCGGAGCACGCTGCGCTGTCGGCGATGCGCCAATGCGGCTTTGAGGACAAGCTCGCACAGTTGGGCCTGAACCGCCCGCAGATCGCTGCGGCTGTTGGCAACGTCGTCGCGCGCATGGCCCTGCCGTGCAGCGAACTGGCAACGCACGCTTGGTTGAAGGACCAATCGGCGCTGGGTGAGTTGCTCGAATTTGACTTCCAGGCGATGGACTTGAACCGCTTGTACCGCGCCTCGGACGCGCTGTACAAGCACCGCGAGGCCTTGCAGGAGCACCTGTTCGGTCGTGCCCGCACGATGTTCGGCCTGGGCCAGACGATCACGCTGTACGACCTGACCAACACCTATTTCGAGGGCGGGGCTGCTGCGGTAAACAAAGCCAAACGCGGCCGCAGCAAGGAGCGCCGCAGCGACTGCCCGCTGGTGACACTGGGACGCCAGCGGGTTCGTGCGGCGCGTGCAGTTCTTCGCCGGCAATGCCAGCGAGCCGAGCACCCTCAAGGACATGCTCACCGGCCTGGACGCGGCCCCAAGTGCCACGGTGGTAATGGACGCGGGCATCTCCACCGAGGCCAACCTGCGATGGCTACGCGATCAGGGCTACCACTACGTGGTCGTCTCCAAACTGCGCCGGCGTCAGTTCGATCCGGCGCTGGCCACCGAGGTGCAATCGGCCGGCGGCGTGACGATCAAACTACAGCGCGTGCTGGACGCCCAAGGCCATGTGCTGCTGTACTGCCATTCGCCCGCACGCGAACAAAAGGATCGCGCCATCGACGAGGCCAAGGCCAGTGGCTTGGAGGCCGCGCTGGCCAGACTGCACGCCAGCCTGAGCAAGTCCAAAGGCCGTCAGGATGCAGCCACCATCATGCAGCGCTTGGGCCGCCTCAAACAACGCTTCGCGCGTGCTGCGCAACACTACGCGATCAGCGTCACCACCGATCCCGAGGACCAGCGCATCACCGCCATCACTTGGGACAAACGCACCAAGCCCGGTAGCGCGGCTGCGCACCCTGGCGTGTACTGCCTGCGGACCACCTTGGTCGAGCAGGACAACGCCGCGCTATGGCGCACCTACTCCATGCTCACCGAACTGGAATCGGTGTTTCGTTCACTCAAGACCGACCTGGGCCTGCGCCCGGTCTTCCACCGGATCGATCGCCGTGTCGAAGGACATTTGTTCATCAGCGTGCTGGCGTATCACTTCGTGCACATGCTGCGCTCGCAACTGAAGGCCCAGGGGGTCAGCGATAGCTGGAATACGCTGCGCCAGACACTGTCCACGCAGCGCCGGGTCACCGTCACCATGCAGCGGCGCGATGGCCGCACCGTGCATGTGCGCAAGGCCACGCGTCCACAACCGGGGCATCAAACGCTGAGCACCATCCTCAAGCTGGACCCCAATCCCGGTCGCACCCATCGCGTGCTCGTCTGAACCGGCCGTTTGCGTTGGCTCATTACCGGGTAGGCAGCTACAAAATGTAGTGCCATACACGCCGGGGAATCTCTCTAAGTTGTTGATTTTATTGGGGTTGACGGAGGGAAGTGACAAACTTGGGCCAGGTACTCGGCCGCGTTCTCGGCCTGCTTGCCGCACAGCGTCCACTGCATCGCGGTGGACTCCTCCTCGCGCGCCTCGCCCGAACCGCGGCGCGTGTTGCTGATCGTGGTCAGCACGGCCTTGGCAATCTTGCCTTCGCGTCCGTTGACGAATTCGAGTTTGACGGCCCCCGGCCAGGTGCGCGTGACGCTGGATGACAGAAACGTTTGCCATGACGATCTCCAATCGAGAGCATCCAGCCGGGCCCCGGTCCGGTTCCCTGAAAACTGATCCTCTCGCTCGGACTCCCTTGCTCCCGCCCACGGGCGGGCGGGGGGTGGGCATCGCCCCTTCCCTCTCGGGAAGGGGTTGGGGATGGGTGGTGTCATCAGCAGCAGAAGCAGTGAGCCGGTTTCCCGGCCCACCGCTTGAAGATCCCCCCACAAGTCCCCCTCGCAATTCGACGGGGGCGCGTGGGGGGAGCGCGGAGGGACGACTGGCGCACAGGCTGCCCCCTCTCCACGGGCGACGCAGCGTCGCGGCCGATGTGCCAGTTCGCCTGGCGCAGCCGTTGCAGCGCAGCCGACCGCACGATCACGAGCAGCGGCGGCTCTGCGGCCGACGTGACACAAAGCGCAGCGACTGGCGCCGCGGTCGAGCCGCTGATCGCTGGCTTGCAGCGGCGCAGCCGCTGCGGGCACTTCTCTGCACCCTGTATTGAGCGGCCCGGCTCCGGGCTTGGCGGGTGACCGGGGTGGCGATCTGGCAGGCGCCGCACCGAGCGCAGCGACCTGCAAGCCGGTCAGTTCGCCAAGCGGGCCTCGTTCACGCGCAGCGTGAAGGACACAGGGCCCACGATCCCCGGCCGCCCTTCCACTTGCCATGCCAGGAGCAGCAAGAATGTCCAAGCCGCTGTTCGACTTCACCGACCCGACCGCGGCGAACACGTGGCACGCCATCGACGCCCGCGTGATGGGCGGCATCTCTCGCAGCAGGCTGCGCAGTGCCCCCACCGGGCACGCCGTCTTCGAAAGCGAAGTCTCGCTGGAGCACAACGGCGGCTTCGCCTCCGTGAGGTCCGGCCCCGGCGATCGAGGCTTTCCCGGTGCCGCAACCTGCCTGATTGAAGTGCGACGCGATCCAAGCAGTTCAAGCTCAGTCTGTTCACCGACGACGGTTTCGACAGCCTGAACTACCAGGCCAGCTTCGCGCCCGCGGGCGCCGTCTGGCAGACCCTGTATCTGCCGCTGGCCGACTTCCGCGCCAGCTTCCACGGACGCGAAGTCACCAATGCACCCGCGCTCGACCCCGCCCGCATCCGCCAGGTCGGCCTGATGATTGCCTCCCGCCAGGTCGGCCCCTTCGCGCTCGATGTCAGGCGGATCAGCCTTGCCTGACCCGGCCGGCGAACGAGAGACAACGAAGGGGCACGCGAGGTGCCCCCAGAGGCTCAAAGCAACCCCAGCTCCGCAAACGAACGGACATCGGCTCCCGTCACCACCAGGTGATCGAGCATCCGCACGTCCACCAGCGCGAGCGCCGTCTTCAGTGTCTGCGTCAGGAACTCGTCGGCACCGCTCGGTTCGGCCGCGCCCGAAGGATGGTTGTGCGCCAGCAAGACTGCCGCCGCGTTGCACCCCAGCGCGGCCTTGACCACCTCGCGCGGATACACCGCGGTCTGCGTGACCGTGCCGCGGAACATCTGCTTCAACTCGATGATCCGGTGCTGCGCATCGACGAACAGCACGCAGAACACCTCGTGCTCCAGCACACCGATCTCCAGGCGCAGGTAGTCCTTCACCGCCTGCGGCGACGACATCGTGGCACCGCGCCGCACCCGTTGCGACAGCACGCGCCGCGCCTGCGACAGCACCTCTTCGGCACGCGCAGGACGGTACTGCCCATCGACATCGCGCACCAGCAGCGCGGCATCAGCGGAAGAAGTGGAAGTCATCGACATGGCGAACTCCGGTCTGTGTCGGGCGGGATTGCCCGAGACCGGAGCACCACGGCGCAGCGCAGCAGTCAGGGTTCGAAGACGGCCGCAGGCCGCAAGCGCTCGCCCCGCGAGCGCGCAGACCTTGACGGCGAGAACGGCGTGGTAGCGTGGATCGAGACGGCAAGCCCTCCGCCAAATGGCTGCTCCCACCTCTTGTTCAATCCTGGAACAGCGGAGCAGGACGACGACTGCCGGATGGCGTAGAGATCCCTGCCTACCGCAGCTCGAACGTGCATCCTCACCGCCACCTGTCGCTATGCGCTACAGGGCACCGGAGGCTCCCGGTCGGGATCCCCTTGCTCATTGCCGCGTGCGGTGCCGAACGGACCAGAACACCCTTCTGACGGACACTGGGCTGCGACCCGCGGTCGGAGTGAATCACCAGGCTGCGATCCCGTTCGGGTTGCCGCGCGTACAACGCCTGCTCCAAGGCATCGAGGACGAAGTCCGTTCGCATCGAACTGCTGACGCGCCAGCCGACGATGCGCCTGGCGAAGACGTCAATGACGAAGGCCACGTACTGCCAGCCCTGCCACGTCGACACGTAGGTGAAGTCCGAGACCCAGAGCTGGTTCGGCCGCTCCGCGCGGAACTGGCGGTTGACCTTGTCCAGCGGGCATGACGCCTTGCTGTCGCTGATCGTCATTCGCACGATCTTGCCTCGCATCACGCCGCGCAGTCCGAGTCGACGCATCAGCCGTTCGACCGTGCATCGCGCCGCCGCCGTCCCTTCGCGAGCAAGTTGACGCCAGACCTTGTCAGCCCCGTAGACCTGCATGTTGGCCTGCCAAACGCGCTCGATCTGAGGAGCCAGAACGTCGTCACGTTGGGCGCGTGCGCTGCGCTCCTGCGATCAGCGGTTTCCGAAGCGGATGTAGGGGCTACTTCTGCAGCAGCAACTCCGCGATCTGGACAGCATTGAGCGCCGCACCCTTTAGCAGTTGGTCCCCGGAAACGAACATCCAGAAACTGCGATTTGTCGGGTCGGTAGTGTCCATGCGCAGACGGCCGACCAGGATGTCATCTTGGCCGCTGGCCTCGACGGGCATCGGAAACTTGTTGCCGGCCCGGTCATCCACGATCCGAACGCCGGGGGCGTTCGACAGGATGCCTCGAACCTCTTCCAGGTCGACCGGCTTCTCGCATTCGACGTGGAGCGACTCGCAGTGCGCTCGCATTACGGGCACTCGCACACACGTGGCGGAGATCCGGAAACCTGGAGCGGAGAAGATCTTCCGCGTCTCCTTCAGCATCTTCGCTTCTTCTTCGTTGTCGCCGTCTTCGATGTCGACCTTCGAGTTGTGGCTGAAGACGTTGAAGGCGTACGAATGGGGGAAGACCTGCGGGGCAAATGCCTCGCCAGCGAGGTGCGCCCGGGTTGAGTGCTCCAGCTCCGCCATCCCGGCTGCGCCCGCACCAGAAGCTGCTTGGTACGTAGAGACCACCACGCGGGAGATCGACAGGCGCTGGTGGATGGGCCACAGCGGGACCAGCGCGATGATGGTTGAGCAGTTAGGGTTGGCGATGATCTTGTCGTCGGGTCCAAGCGCCTGGGGATTGACTTCCGGGACGATCAGCGGCACGCCGTCGGTCATTCGAAAGGCCGAAGAGTTGTCGATGGAGACCGTGCCTGCCTTTGCCGCGATCGGGATGTACTCCCTAGACGTCGAACCACCGGCAGAAAACAGGGCGATGTCCAAACCCTCGAAACTGCGGCTTCCGAGTTCTTCAACGATCAGATCCTGGCCACGAAACGGTAGCCTTTTCCCTGCAGACCGAGCAGATGCGAACAACCTGAGACTTGACAGCGGAAAACCGCGCACCTCAAGGCATTTGATGAGTTGGACGCCGACCGCGCCTGTGGCGCCAACGATGCCGACGGAAGGAAGCTTCTTCATGATTCGATCCAGTAGTAAATTGACCGAAAATACTACCACCGGCTGCAAGCGCAACTAGTCTTACTGTGTCATAAACGAATTCTCGCGTTTACGCGCAGGCAGCATGGGCAGCGCGGCAGCGTCCTGAGCAAGGCTGCGGCGATACGCAGCCGCAAAGTTGTGATCGACGATCGGACGTGGCGCTGCGTGCGCGGGGCTGCCGCGAGGCTTGTAATGCGTGGGTAGGGCAGGTTCTTCGCTTCGTGCAGAGTTTTTCTTACCCCCACCTTCCGGGTGGCGCAGCTGCTGCGCCATCAAAAAACCGTAGGCAGCGATGGCCAAGCTGGCGTGGTGGTGAAAGCCCCTCCAATTGCGCCCTTCGTAGTGCCCCAGACCCAGGTCTTGCTTGAGGTCCTGGTAGTCGCGCTCGATGCGCCAGCGCATCTTGGCCTCAAACACCATGCGCTCCAGTGTGATGTCCTCTGCCAGCGTGGACAGCCAGTATTTCATTGGCTCTTCATGGCCTTCGGGCCATTCGATGAGCAGCCACTCTTGCGCTCGCTGCTCTGTGCGCAGGTGCTCGCGGTGGGCCGCATGCACGCGCACTCGCGCAAAACGCGAACGCAATGTGAAGTTCGTCCCCTCACGCCACTCGATGCTTTGCCATTGGGTCGGCTCCAACCCCAACGCCACTTCCTTCACGGACAGCGGTCGCTCGTGCCTGGCATCGCCCAAACGCTGGCGGGTGGCCACCACGCCGCGGCCACTGCGCGGCCGCGGCGCCAGCGGGGCATGCCCCGGCGGCCACACCGTCACCTGCCCCGTCACGCCCACCACGTAAGTCAGGCCCATCGCCGTCAGGCCCTCACGAAATGCGGTGACCACCCCGTAGCCTGCATCGGCCAGCACGGTGTGCTTTGGCGCGCCTTGCTCCACCAAGTGCTCGATCTGCGCCTGCGCGATCTGCCACTTGGTGGCGAACGACACATTTTCGGGCACACCGGCCTTCTCGCGCCGCGCCATGTCATCGGCCCATTGCTGGGGCAGGTACAACTGCCAGGCCGTGGGCAGGCTGCCCGCCAAGCAAGCCAGACTGACGCTGACGGCCACTTGGCAGTTGTCCTGCTTACCCAGCATGCCGCAGTACTGTCGGGCCACTCCCACCGAGTGCTCGCCCTGTTTGGGAAAGCCGGTGTCGTCCACGATCCACCAGCCTCCATCTCCAAAGTCCATCGCTGGCACGACCCATTGCGCAACGCGCCGCAGCATCTCTTCGTCCGACCATGACGACTGGGCCACGAAGTGGTGCAGCGACTGGTGACGCGAGCGAGTGGCCTGCGGCGCCAAGTGTGCGGCCATCGGCTCCACGCTCTTGCGCGCAAGCGGCGCCATCAGGCCGATGCAATACCCGCGCAACCCGGCTTGCCGGTCCGCATGGCCCAGTCCGCCTCCCAAATGCTCAAGGTAGCGTTCAAACTCTTGCAGTTCGTCTTTCAAGGCTCATCTCCTGTGTGAGAAGATTCTCTCATAATTCCTTGAATTTACTAACACAGTAAGATTAGGGCTGGAGCTGGCCAGCCTGGGCATCCGCTGCAACGTGGTCTCGCCCGGTTCGACCGACACGCCGATGCAGCGCGCGCTGTGGGACGGCGACGACGCGGCGGCAGCGCGCGTGGTGGCCGGATCGTTGGAACAGTTCCGCACCGGCATACCGCTGGGGCGCATCGCCGAGGCGGCCGACATCGCCGCCGCAGTGCTGTTTCTTTGCTCGGACGGCGCGCGCCACATTACAATGCACAATTTGTGTGTCGACGGCGGGGCCGCACTCGGGGCATGATGGCGGAACGGCATGCTATTGCTCCGACCGCTAAGGGCGCGTTCAGGAACAACTTGACCATTTCGCGGGGGACCTCACGAGGAGCCCTGCTGCGCCGAATGTTCAAGTTATTCCGCCACGGGCCCTAAGCATTTTCTGCTTCGTCACCGCGTTGCATGGGTCGGACGTAACCGCCCGCCCCAGATCGTGGCGGGAGGTCATAGAGAGCAATGTTGCATGGTGACTTTAATTTGTATCATGCGTCACTTTGCAGACCCTACACTAACTTTTCAACCAAGGAGAAACAAATGATCACGTATGGAAAACCTGAAGGATTTCACACCGTCACGCCGAACACCATCGTCAGCAACGTGGCCGAAGCGGTGACTTTCTACAAGAAAGTCTTCGGCGCCGAGGAGGTTCTGCGTTTGACCTCGCCAGATGGCAAGGTGGTCCATTGCGAACTGCAAATCGGTGACTCTCGCCTCAACTTGGGCGAAGCGACGGAAGGCTGGCCGGAACAGCCGCTGCTGGCGCAGATATATGTGAGCGATTCGGATGCCACCTTCGCGCTGGCCTTGAAGGTGGGCGCCAAGGAACTGAGCCCGGTGAGAGACATGTTCTTTGGCTCGCGCGAGGGACGAATTATGGATCCGTTCGGCAACACGTGGACCATCGCCACGCACAAGAAGGTCGTGCCGGCAGCCGAAATGCAGCGCCTACTGACTGCCATGTACTCTTGATGCGCCAGACATGATGGTCGCCGCCCAGAAGTAGACGGCCGGTCTCGGACATCGTAGGTTACACGCTGAGGCGTGTAGAGCTACACGCTGTGTAACTACTCAGCCCCTCACCGTAGGCCATAATCCGCAACTCGATGCAACAGCTACCCAACCTCGACGCACTCGTTCCTACCCAGAGGAATGCATGGAGTGAGCAGTTACATGGCCAAATTATCAAAACCGTACCCTCCAGGCCAATGCGCTACTATCTGGTTCGGAGAATGGGTGTGAACTCGGCTGCCTGTTGCACCACCAAAATGCAAAATCCCAACCATTAAAACCAGAGTCAGAGAAGGAAATTCAATCTTGAAAACAGCAGTTATTACAGGAGCAAGCAGTGGCATTGGCGAAGCCTGTGCCCGATTGCTGGCCGGCGGTGGCTGGAAGGTATTTCTTGTGGCGCGCAGACGGGAACGGCTAGAGAACATCGCCAGTGAAATAAATGGGCACGCCATCGTAGTGGATGTAACCAAGGCCCAGGAAATCGATGTTGGGCCTGTCACCCGTTGCGATTTGCTGGTGAACTGCGCGGGCGGAGCACTTGGTTTAGATGCGGTCGGCCAAGCGAATGCTGATGATTGGACAAACATGTTCAACACAAACGTGCTGGGCACTTTGCGCATGATCCAGCTTTTGCTGCCTCGACTCGTCGAATCCCAAGGGTGCATCATGAATATTACTTCCACCGCTGCACTGGCCGGATACGAAGGCGGCGGTGGTTACTGCGCGGCCAAGAGCGCCCAGCGAGCACTCACGCAATCATTGCGCCTCGAGATGAAGGGCGTACCAGTGCGGATCACTGAAGTATTGCCCGGCATGGTGAACACGCCGGAATTTGCCCTGAATCGCCTTCGTGGCGATGCTGAGAGGGCCAGGGCCGTATACGAGAACGTTGATCGACCGCTGGCCGCAAACGATATCGCACAGGTGGTTGTTGGGGTCGCCAACCTCCCAGCTCATGTCAATGTCGATGAAATCGTGGTGCGGCCGGTTGCCCAGCGTGCGCAGCACGCTTTGTTTCGAGGCGATCTTCGCTGGCGTGATAAGCAATCATCTCTCCATTCATCAATTGTCAAGGGAGAATACCAATGATTGCATTCGAGCATATGGCAGGTATGGCCATCATCGCTTTGGGTATGGTACTGACGCCCGGACCGAACATGGTCTATCTAACATCGCGGACAATTTCCCAGGGACGACTGGCAGGGATTATTTCACTAGCGGGCGTAACTCTGGGCTTTTTGTGCTATCTGTTGGCGTCAGGTCTGGGGCTGGCTGCCTTATTCAAAGCAGTACCGATAGCCTATGATGTTGTTAGGATTGCAGGAGCTTTCTACCTGGGTTACCTAGCCTGGAACATGGTCAAGCCCAAGGGGGTGTCGCCTTTCGAGGTACGAGAGTTGCCACCTCACTCGCCTCGGCGACTGTTCACTATGGGTCTGGTGACAAATCTGCTTAACCCTAAAATTGCGCTAATGTACTCGGCGCTGATACCTCAGTTTATCGATCCCTCAACTGGATCGACTTTGCCGCAATTCATCCAACTTGGGATTATCCAGATTGTCATCTCTGTTAGTATCAATGGCATGATTGTCTTAACCGCTTCGACGGTTAGCAAATACCTTGCCAAGCACCCATCCGCCATGCGCGCTCAACGCTGGGTTTCTGGGGCTGTGCTAGGTATCTTCGCAGTTGATATTCTCGTGCGCAAACCGTTTGCTTGATCAACGCTTTGTCCGCTATACGTACACAAACGTTAGCACTGTTTGGCTTCTGTCGTAAGAAGGGTTCTGGGTTCAAGTCCGTATTCCACCACCACTATGCAAAATCCCAACCCTTATCCGGTTGGGATTTTTTTTACCTGATCCCCCCGTGCTGGCGCGGTCTCGCACCCTGGCCTCTTGAGCACACCCCTGTCGAAGTGGCCCCTCCAGGCGCACATTCCGCCGTTTTTCTCTCTCTGTTCTCTGCTGTCCTCTTGAACATTCAAGACCCGAAGTCGTGTATTGGCGCGGGTTTGCGGGCCATCGGTTTGCTTCTTCGCTTGCCCGCGCCGGACTGGTCGAGGCGCTGCGCGGCTATAACGGCACGCCCGCCGAGGTGTTCGAGGACGACGAACTATACTGGACCTGCTGCCGACCTTGAAGGCCGACTTCGACCTCGTGGCCTCGTACAGCTACGGCGGCCGCGCGGCGCTGCCGCTGCTGGTGCTGCACGGCGCCGACGATCCGCACGCAGATGCCGCGCGGGTCGCCGGCTGGGCCGACGAGGCCCAGGGCGGCTGCACCCTGAAACGGCTGCCCGGCGACCACTTCTTCTTCGAATGGCAGGAAGCGCGCATCATCCGACTCTTGGCCGACCAGTTGCTGACGGCCAACTGTGACGAAAGGGCAGCACCATGACCAGCGAAACGAAGGGCGGCGCGCCGGTGACGGCGCCATTGGACGCGCCCACGCATCCCGACCCCTATAACTACTACGCGCAGTTGCACAGCGCGGCGCCGGTGCAGTTTGACGCCGCGCTCAACGCCTGGGTGGTGTCCTCCGCGGCTGCGGTGACGCAGATGCTGGAGAACCCGGTCGCGCGTGTGCGGCCGGCGGCCGAGCCGGTGCCGCCGGGACTGCTCGGCTCGCAGGCCGGGCTCTTGTTCGGGCACCTGGTGCGCATGAACGATGGACCGGTGCACGAACGCCTGAAGTGCCAAGTCGCGCGGTGCCTGGATGCGGTGAGCGACGAGACGCTGTGGGAGGTCGCGCGCGAGGCGGCGCGCCAGTGCGCGACGCTGACCGAACCCGTGCGCCACCCCGACGGGCTGACCTCCTTCTGCTACCAGCTGCCGGCGCAGACCATGGGCCTGCTGCTGGGCCTACCGGCGGCGGCGCTGCCGCCGCGGGCGGTGCGCCTGACCAGCTTGCTGGTGCGCTGCATCAGCCCGGTCAGCAGCACCGCCGACCAATTCAACGCGAGCCGCGAAGCCGCCGGCCTGCTGTGGCAGCTGTTCCCGCGCACCCACGCCGACTACGCCTACAGCATCCGCGCCAGCGCCAACATCTGCCAGCTCGACGCCGACAGCGTCTACTTGGCCGTGCTGCCGGTGGCGCACAACTTCCCGCTCAGCTCGCCGGGCATACTCGGCGTGCTGCACGCCGGCGGCCGTGTGGTGTTCGCCCAGGGTGGCGATCCGGAGCAGGCCTTCGATCTGATCGCCGACGAGCGCGTCACCATCACCGCTCTGGTGCCGCCGCTGGTCTTGATATGGATGGAGCAGGCACCGGCGCTGCGGCCCGACCTGTCCAGCTTGCGCCTGCTGCAGGTCGGCGGCGCCAAACTCAGCGAGGAGGCGGCGCGCCGCGTGGGACCGCTGCTGGGCTGCCGTTTGCAGCAGGTGTTCGGCATGGCCGAGGGCCTGGTCTGCTACACCCGCGCCGAGGACGGCGACGAGGCCATCACCACCACCCAGGGCCAGCCGATCTCGCCGGCCGGCGAGATCCGCATCGTCGACGACGACGTCGCGCTGCCGCTCGGCGCCGTCGGCAATCTGCTGACGCGCGGTCCATACACCATCCGTGGCTACTTCAACGCGCCCAAGCACAACGCCCGCGCCTTCACCAGCGACGGCTTCTACCGCACCGGCGACTTGGCGCGCCAGTTGCCTTCCGGCCACCTGGTGGTCGAGGGTCGTGTCAAGGATCTGATCAACCGGGGCGGCGACAAGGTGGCCGCCGAAGAGGTCGAGAACCTGTTGCTGAGCCATCCGGCGGTGCTCGACGTCGCCCTGGTGGCGATGCCCGACGACTTCCTCGGCGAGCGCAGCTGCGCCTTCGTCATCGCGCGCGGCGCGCCGCCCGCGCTGGCCGAGCTGAGGCGCTTCCTGCGCGATTGCGGCGTGGCCGACTTCAAACTGCCCGACCGACTCGAACTGCTGCCCAGCTTCGCCCAGACCGGCGTCGGCAAAGTCAGCAAGAAGGCGCTGCGCGAAATAATCGCCGCCAAACTGGCCGCCGAACGCGATGCGGCGCCGCTCCACGCGACCCCGGCGAAACCATACGCCCAGCATGCCCAGGCTGTGTCGCGTCCGCCGGCCGCCTCTGCTTCGTCCAGCCCGCAGGTGCAATCATGAGCGGCGCCGATTTGCGCGCCCACGACGTGCACGCCGCCTTGGCCGGGCTGGTGGCCGGCACCGTCAGCAACGCGGATGAGGATGCCGCCGCCTTCCCCCGCCTGGCCGCCTTCAACCAGGGGGCCGTGTATGTCGGCCGTTTCAGCGGTGCCTCGCCGTGGGAATGCCACCCGGACGCCGACGAGTTGCTCTACGTGCTCGACGGCGAAGTCGAGGTGACGTTGTTGTCCGGCCCGAAGCCGGTGCTGACGCTGGCGCGAGCCGGCTGCGTGCTGGTGGTGCCGCGCGGCGTCTGGCACCGCCAGTGGGCCGCGCACTCGGTAACGCTGCTGACCGTCACGCCGGACCGCTCGGAAATCTCCTTCGAGGTCGATCCGCGCACCGATCCCGGTATCTGCGCCACTGATTTGCGCGCCCACGACGTGCACGCCGCCCTGGCCGGGCTGGTGGCCGGCACCGTCAGCAACGCCGATGAGGATGCCGCCGCCTTCCCCCGCCTGGCCACCTTCAACCAGGGGGCCGTGTATGTCGGCCGTTTCAGCGGTGTCTCGCCGTGGGAATGCCACCCGGACGCCGACGAGTTGCTCTACGTGCTCGACGGCGAAGTCGAGGTGACGTTGTTGTCCGGCCCGAAGCCGGTGCTGACGCTGGCGCGAGCCGGCTGCGTGCTGGTGGTGCCGCGCGGCGTCTGGCACCGCCAGTGGGCCGCGCGCTCGGTAACGCTGCTGGCCGTCACGCCGGACCGCTCGGAAATCTCCTTCGAGGCCGATCCGCGCACCGATCCCGGTATCTGCGCTACGGCCAAGGAGGGCGACCAGCCATGAGCATTCCACGCATTGAGGACTACCCCATTCCCACGGTCGGCGCTTGGGCGGCCAACCGCGTCGCCTGGTGGCCCGAACGCCATCACTGCGCCGTGCTGATCCACGACATGCAGCGCTACTTCCTGCAGTTCTATCCGGCCGACGCCTCGTTGCTGCGCGAGATGGTGGCCAACATCGCCGCGCTGCGGCGGCGCTGCCACGCGCTGAACGTGCCGGTGTTCTATTCGCAGGCCGACGACGCGCAGACGCCGGCCGAGCGCGGCTTGGCCACCGATTTCTGGGGACTTGGCATGGACGGCAAGTCCGGCTGCCAGCGCCTCGCGTTGCACCCGCCAAGACGCCGACAACTTGCCACGCAGCAACTGGCTATGAGCTGGCGCTGGGCATGCCAGTCGATCGCCAGGAGGTTTCGCTGGAACCACATCAGGGTCAGCCGACGCGGCTGCTTGCCCGCCATGAACTGCTCGATGATGTCGGGCGCCAGCAGGGTCAGGCGCAGCAGTTCATTGACCACCGAGTGATGCAGTTTTTTTGGCCCGAGCGATGGCCGATCCGCTCTGCATCGCGCCGCTGTCCAATAGGTGCTGCCAGTAGAAGGCGCGTGCCACACCGTCGAGCAAGCTGACGTCGTGGACGCTGCGCTCGTCGGCAGCCATGCGCTGAACGCCCCGGCGGCGAAACGATGGTGTTCCTGTGATCCGGGATGGGAGGGTCGTAACGATAGACGAGAACATTGTGCTCGCGGACGCCCAGCGGCTGGCTGCGCTCGCGTGGCGCAGGTTCGCTATACACTACCCGGAGAAACTCCATGCCTTGCGATGGACTCCTGATTCGATTCCAAATCTGATAGAAACTACGCAATAAGCAGCTTGGGACGTGAACTGTTGAATGATTGAGCACGGGAGACGAAGATGAATCGATTGACGATCTGGGGGCGCCGTGACTCATTCAATGTTCAGAAGGTTTTGTGGCTTCTGGATGAATTAGCCTTAACCTATGATTGGCGGCCGGCTGGTGGTCAATTCGGTGGTCTCGATGATACGACTTTTCGAGCGATGAACCCCCATGGCCGTATCCCGGTAGTGTTGGACGATGGCGAGGCGATCTGGGAATCGCACACGATTCTGCGTTACCTCGCAAACAAATATGGAGGCGAAATCTTCCGGGCATCTGATCCCTTCGCGCGATCGCTTGAAGAACGCTGGATGGACTGGATGTTAACAACATTGCAGCCGGATTTTCTGAAGGGCGTTTTCTGGTCCTATTACCGTACGCCGGAAGATAAGCAGCAATGGGATAGCATCTCTCAAAAAATCGCTAATTGTGCAGACCACATTCGGTTGATTGATCGACAACTTGTTGATCGTCATTTTCTTTGTGGTGACAGGCTGAGTCTGGCAGATATTGCAGTTGGGGTAACCTGTTACCGGTATTACGAACTCGATATCGATCGCCCGTATACTCCACATGTCGAGCGTTGGTATAGCAAGCTCCAACTCCGTGCACCGTACCGGAACAATGTGATGCTGCCTTTTACGCATTTGAAAGGAAGGCTCGATTATTAATATTAGCGTTCCGAAGGCGGGGACGATTTCGGAACATAGTTGACATGAAATGAGGAGCAGAGAGTGGAAATTCGGAGAACACCAATTTCTATCGTAATCGTTGGAGGCGGGTTTAGTGCATTCAATTATACACAAGTCATGAAAACCCATACAAATCAACAACTGTCAGCGAGTTGGCTTACCGCGAGCTGATCACAGAACGCCTGCCCAAGCACGAGTACCTGGGCAACGCCATCGCCGCCGGCCTGCGCTATTACCCCACTGTGTCGCGCGAAGGCTTCCCGCGCTCCGCGCGCATCACCGACCTGATACGCACCGGCCAGCTGTGGCGGAACATGGGCCTGCCGCCGCTTAACCCCAAGGAAGACCGCGCGATGATCTGCGACAGCACCGCAATGCTGAACGAACTGCAGGGCCTGCTCGAAACGCGCGGCTTCAAGGTGTCCGAAGGCGTGGGCCGCGCGGGCGATTTCGTCGTCGAACGCGCCTTCGTGCAGACCTGATCATGAACACCGCCATCATTCCCCTGCTGGACCCCTGGGTCGTGCTGCGCGCCGTGCCGCAGCCGGCGCTGCGGATGTTCTGCTTCCCCTATGCCGGCGCCGGCGCGACCGCCTACGTGCGCTGGGCGGCGGCGCTGCCCGCCGATTGGGAACTGCTGGCGCTGCCGCTGCCGGGCCGCGGCACGCGTTGCGGCGAAGCGCCGCTGCACCGCTTCCAGCACGGCGCAGCACGAGGCCTGGCGCGGCCTGCCGGAGCGCCTGGACCGGCCCAGCCTGTTCGTCGGCCACAGCCTCGGAGCCATCCTCGCGTACGAAGTCGCGCGCCAATGGTGCGCGGTTGCGGGCGCATCGCGGCCGGCGCCGCTGCTTGGGCTGGCGGTGTCGGCATGCGTCGCGCCGCGCCACTGGCCCACCGAGCGCGGCCGCGCGCTGGCGCAGCTGGACCGCGCCGGACTGATCGAGGCGCTGCGCGGCTATAACGGCACGCCCGCCGAGGTGTTCGAGGGCGACGATATACTGGCCCTGCTGCTACCGACCTTGGAGGCCGACTTCGACCTCGTGGCCTCGTACAGCTACGGCGGCCGCGCGGCGCTGCTGGCGCTGCACGGCGCCGACGATCCGCACGCAGATGCCACGCGGGTCGCCGGCTGGGCCGACGAGGCCCCAGGGCGGCTGCACCCTGAAACGGCTGCCCGGCGACCACTTCTTTTTCGAAGTGGCAGGAAGCGCGCATCATCCGACTCTTGGCCGACCAGTTGCTGGCGGCCGGCTGTGACGAAAGGGCAGCACCATGACCAACGAGACAAAGGGCGGCGCGCCGTTGGACGCGCCCACGCATCCCGACCCCTATAACTATTACGCGCAGCTGCACAGCGCGGCGCCGGTGCAGTTTGACGCCGCGCTCAACGCCTGGGTGGTGTCCTCCGCGGCTGCGGTGACGCAGGTGCTGGAGAACCCGGTCGCGCGTGTGCGGCCGGCGACCGAGCCGGTGCCGCCGGGACTGCTCGGCTCGCAGGCCGGGCTCTTGTTCCGGCACCTGGTGCGCATGAACGATGGGCCGGTGCACGAACGCCTGAAGTGCCAAATCGCACGGTGCCTGGATGCGGTGAGCGACGAGACGCTGTGGGAGATCGCGCGCGAGGCGGCGCGCCAGTGCGCGACGCTGACCGAACCCGTGCGCCACCCCGACGGGCTGACCTCCTTCTGCTACCAGCTGCCGGCGCAGACCATGGGCCTGCTGCTGGGCCTACCGGCGGCGCTGCCGCGGGCGGCGCGCCTGACCAGCTTGCTGGTGCGCTGCATCAGCCCGGGCAGCAGCACCGCCGACCAATTAAACGCGAGCCGCGAAGCCGCCGGCCTGCTGTGGCAGCTATTTGACGAACTGCTGGACGACGGCGTGCCCGACGGCCGGCTTGGCCTGCTGTGGACGCTGCAGCACGCGGCGCGGGACGACGGCGGCGGCACCATGCGCGAGGCCGTGATTGCCAACGCGATCGGCTTCATGACGCAGGCTTTCGAGGCTACGGCGGGCCTGATCGGCAACGCGTGGCTCGCGCTGGCCGCGGGTGCGGACGCACCCGACACGCGCGACGCGCAGGCGACGGCGGCCTTTCTGCGCGAAGTGCTGCGCCACGACCCGCCAATCCATAACACACGCCGCTTCGCTGCCGAGGACTTCGAGCTGGACGGCTCCACCGTGCGCGCCGGCGAAAGCCTGCTGCTGTTGCTGGCCGCCGCCAACCGCGATCCGACGCTGCACGCGCAGCCCGAGCGCTTCGATCCGTCGCGCGGCCCCCGCCATGCTGTTCACCTTCGGCCATGGGCGCCACGGCTGTCCGGGCCAGCGCATGGCGTTGGCCATCACCGCCGCGGCGCTGGCGCAACTGAAAGACGAGGGCCTGGATCCGCGCGACGTGCTGCGGCCGGTGCAGTACCGCCGCTCACTGAACGCGCGTGTGCCTGAACTGCGCACGGCACTGGCCTCGTGTCCTGCCCCGCAAATATCAGCACATCACTAGGAGGATTGCCATCGATGTACGCAGTCATCTTCGAGACGCAGCCCAGCAGCCAGCGCTTCTCCGACTATCTGCGCCTGGCCGGCGAGCTGGGTCCCACGCTGCAGGCCATGGACGGCTTCGTAATGAACGAGCGCTTCACGAACGACGGCAACGACGGCCTCTTGCTGTCATTGTCGCTGTGGCGTGACGAGAAGTCGCTGGTGCGCTGGCGCACCCATGGGCAGCACCACGGTGTGCAGTTGCAGGGCCGCGCCGGCGTGCTGGACAACTACCGCATGCGCGTGGGACGCATCGACTTGCAGGTCGATGAGCAGGGCCTACGGCACGGGTCCGCGCTAGCGGCCGACGAGCTGAGCACAGTGTCCGCGCATCCGCTGCTGACGCTAGAGATCGCTTGCACTGCGTTCGACGCCGTGCCGGTCGGCTGCAGTCTCTTCACCGGCGTGCTCAATGCGGCGCGTCATGTGCGCTTGGCCGCGTGGCCGGACGCCGCGGCGGCCGAGTACCACCTGCTGCGCTCGCCGGCCGGCGCCGGCGAGCAGCGCTTTCGCATCTGGGTGCTGCGTGACTACGGCATGGAGGACCGGCGCGAAGCACCGGTGTTCCATGCGCCGCGCGCTACCAGATGAGGCCCAGCAGCGACGCCTTGACCGTGGCGGCGGTCTTGTTGCAGGTGCCGAGTTTGGCCGACGCGTTGTTGAGGTGGAAGTTCACCGTACGCATCGGAGATGCGCAGGATCTTGGCGGTATCAGTCGAGGTCTTGCCGTCGGCCGTCCAGCGCAGCACCTCGATCTCGCGCTCGGCAAGCTCCACCGCTTGGCCCTCCGTCGCTTCTATGACCTGATCTTGGAACAGGTTGACAAGGGTGATTTCATTGCTGGCTCGCTCGCCCAGAACATTGAAATGGAAGGGATGGTCTACCCGCTTTATCGGTACGAAATGAAGTACTGGTCACGGATCGATTCAGCGTTCAGTCACATTGTCAAAGGTGCCTTCGCAGACGAAGCCCACCACGTCGGATTTGGCGAAGCCATGATGCGCTCGTACCTCAAGGGTCTTGACCCCGGTCGGCGGTCACGTTTGCAAAAGATGCTTGAGCCGTTCTCTGGGCTGATCTGGCAGGCGCATGCGCGAGGTCTGCGAGGAGGAGCAGGTCCGCTTGCTGATGGCGGAGATTCATCAAGAGCATGCCGAGCGGTCGATCCGCCTCGCCATCCATTGAGGTGAGAGGGCCAATCGCCATCATGCAAAGCACTCAGACCAGACTGACCTATGTTGCCGCGATTAGCGCGCTGCTGATATGGAGTGGCACTGCAGTGGCCAACAAAATTGCGAATCGCTACCTGGGTGGCTTGTCCGTGGGTGTACTGCGCTCTATGGTGGCCGGCTTCGCCGCACTGCTCGTGGTGCTGGTGCTTGGATACCGACTGCCGTCGAGCGGCAGACAGCGAGGCTTGCTGGTGCTCTCCGGACTTTGCAGTTTTGTCCTTTGGCCGGTCTTCATGAGCGTAGGCATCCAGCATACGACCGTCGGAGATGCGACGGTGATCATGGCACTGATTCCCATCTTGACGGTGCTGGTTGGCAGTGCGGCCCAACGGCGTGCGCCGGCGCTGAGTTGGTGGCTTGGGGCATCGCTTGCGTTCGCAGGCGGCGTGCTCCTGCTCGTGCATCGGGGCCTCTTCCTTCCTGCGGTTGTCGAAGGTGTATCGCTCCGCGGGGATTTGTGGGTGCTGCTCGGTGCCGTGCTGTGCGCGATTGGCTATGCAAGCGGTGCCCGGGTTGCCCAAGAAATCGGGACGATGGCGACCACCTTTCTCGGTCTGACCATCTCGTTGCCGCTTCTGGCGCCAATCTTTCTGTTGTGCACGCCCCTGCGGGGGCTGCAGCGGCTTCCACTGGAGTTCTGGAGCGCGGTAGCGTGGATGGCGTTGATGTCCTCGTTGGTCGGTTATGGCCTGTGGTTTTTCGCGCTGTCGCGAGGAGGGATTGCCCGTATCGCCACGCTGCAGCTTGCCATGCCGGTGTTCGGTCTTGCATTTGCCGCCTTGCTCCTGCAGGAGTCCATCACGGACTACTTGGGGCTGGCGTGTTTGATTATCCTGAGTGGCGTCTACATCGCCCAGCGTAAAGCATGAACATGCTGTAAAATCTGAGAACCGTACGGGCCAGGATCGTCGATGCTGCTGCGAGGACGGGACGTCCTGTCGGCGATGTGTGTTTGCTGGCGGTGTCCAAGAATAGACGAGAAGCGAGAACTGATTCATTCCAGGACTCAGCCCCCGATTGTCAAAGAATAGGATAGATTGTTCGTCTATGCGTTATGCTTGTTTGCTTCGTGGGATAAACGTCAGTGGTCTCCGAAAAATTGCGATGAAGGAATTGGTCGAGGTGTGTAAGGGCATTGGACTGCGGAACGCAAGCAGTCTGCTACAGAGCGGTAACCTCCTGGTTGAATCAAGCCTGAAGGCGCCCCAGGTGGAAACCTTGCTACAGGATGAGATCTGTTTGCGTTTCAGCTACGCGGATGTCGATGTCATTGCTCTCACCGCCAAGGACCTTATGGAGGTGATTTCCGGATTGCCTGAGGACTGGAGGACACACGACAGTTCCAAGCTGCATATCACCTTCTTCAAGAGCATCTTAGTGCAGGCAAGTGCATCCAATGGTGGCTATGCGCCCGACCTCTATGCGCTCAGAGGGAAAGTCGCGTACGTCTACTGCCCGGACGGCTATGGTCGTACCAAGCTCAACACCCGCTTTTTCGAGCGACTCTGCAAGACCCGTGCAACTACGAGGAACTGGAGCACGACGCTCAAGCTTCAGATGCTGGCTGTTGCTTGACAGCGGCGCGTGTCAAGATAGTTGTCGCCTCATTCAAACAGCCATTGGCTGAATATCCTGTGCGCGCGAATGCGTCTTGATGACCGAATCGGGTTCGGGGTTGAGGCTCACGGCCTCAATGTGCGACCAGTTGCGCGTAGCGCCAGACCAGCGTGCCGGGTTGAGGGCGCGAGCACTCATGTACAGCGCCTGCTGAGCGGTCAGGATCACTTTGTCTTGACCTGCATGGCGCTGTGCCGGTAGTCATGGTTGTACCTGCGCACGAACGGGGCCACCCAGGCTCTGGCCTCGTGCAGATCGACGAAGCCCTTGACCGGGAACTCAGGGCGGTACTTGGCCGTGCGAAACAGCGACTCGGCATAGGCGTTGTCATCGCTGGCACGCGGTCGCGAGTACGAGGGCTTGACGCCCAGCCAGTTGAGCATTGCCAGCACTGTCGTGGCCCAGAGCGTGGAGCCGTTGTCGCCGTGCAGCAACGGCTTGGTTTGCAGCACGGCAATGCGTTCAGCCAGCGAGGTGCGTTGTACCAAACGTGCCGCATGGTCACTGTGGTCGGTGTCGTGGACCTCCCAGTCGACGATTTTGCGGCTGTACAGGTCCAGGACCATGCTTGGCACACGGCAGTGGCGATGTGCGTGGTCGGTGGGCGCGTAGCCTTGGGCGCCTTGGCGCGGCCCCGATGGGTGTTCTGACCATGCGCGCGCAGCACCCGCGCGAAGCTGGACTCGCTGGCCAGATAGACGCCTTCGTCGGCGAGCATGGGCACGATGCGTGCCGGGGACATGTCCGCAAAGCGCGGTTCGTTGGCCACGGCCAGCAGTCGGTCGCGCTCGGCCGGGCTCAAGGCATGGCTGGGCAGGGGCGCACGGCTTGCGGGCGGCCGTCGCCGGCCGTCAGCCCTGCGTGGGCCTGCCAGCGCTGCAGGGTGCGCAGATCGATGCCGGCGGTCTTGCAGGCCAGGCGCAGCCTCGCGCCTGCGGCATGCGCTGTGTGGATGGACTGGGCCATGGTTTGGCGGTCTTCGAGGCTGATCATGCGGCCTCGCCCTTGTTGAAGATCGCCTCGACTTTTTTTGACAGCACCAGCAGGGCTGCCGTCTCGGCCAGCGCACGGTCTTTGCGCAGCAGATCGCGTTCGAGCTCCTTGGTGCGCTTGGGCGGAGCACGCGTGGTCTGTGGGCTGGCGCGCAGGTCTTGGGGATCCGTCAGTGCCGTAGTGCAACTGGCATACCACTTGTCCAATTCGCTGGGGTACACGCCGTGCTCGCGGCACCAGGCGCTCTTGCTCACTTCGCTCATCGCCGCCGTGGTGATCACCGCCGCCAGCCGGGCGGGCCTGGACTGCGCATCTTTGCGCCAACGATCCAGCGTTTCCGCTGCAACGCCAACTTCCTGCGCAACCGCTTGCAGTGTTGCGCTGTGCGGCGGCAGCAATCTTGCCACCGCCTTGTCCTTGAATGCTTGTCCGTATCGAGCCATTTTTGTCCTTCATCGCCGCCCCCAGTTCTTGGTTCTATGGAGGCGACAACTATTCTGACGCAGGGGGCGGACAGCACGATTGCCCTGCCCACGAAATAGCCAATACCCCTACTTTTACACTGGTTATTTTTCTTGCTCTGTGCTTAAAAATGAGACTTAAGTGACAATGATTGCGCGAAGCTGACTACGATTGCTTTTCATCCACTCCCCAAAGAGGTTTGACATGGTCCGCACTCTCTCCGATACACGCACCGCCAAGTACCAGCGAGGTCAAGCTATGACCGAAGACCTTTGCGATTTCGTCAATGGCGGCGTTGTGTCAAGTTGTGCCCGGCGTGGCCTGCGGCCAGAGCAGGACACCTTTGCGCGCGGCAATCTGCGCGTGGCACGCTTTGGTGTCGTAGGCGCCATCGCCGCCATCGCCGCCGACGATGTCAATCGGTGTTTCGCACGGAATCTGCTCAAGCAAATCGATCAGGGCCTCGCTGTCGCCCATCTCCTGGTGGGTCATCAGCGCCGCGCAAATCTGGCCGGTCCTTGTGTCCATCGCCAGATGGACCTTGCGCCAAGTGCGGCGCTTGGACCAGCCGTGTGTGCGCACCTTCCATCAGCCCTCGCCGTAGAGCTTGAGGCCCGTGCTGTCAACGGCCAAGTGCAGTGGCTCATCCGGGCGCAGCGCGGGCAAGACGACTTGCAGGCTTTGAGCGAATCCTTGCAGCGCACGCAGCGGCAGATCAAACACCTGCTTGAGACTGAGCAAGCCTTGGATGACGGCGTCCGGGTAGACGATCGGGCGTGCGCGCCTGGAGACATCCGCAGCCGGTGCGGGCGTCAGAAGGTTCTTGTCGATCCACACCGCGATATCTCCTCTGGCAATCAGCCCGACGTTGTACTGCGCCCAGTTCCTGACACGGTAGGTCGCCTTGGGCTCGGCTCGTTGGCTGGTGTCTCTGCGCATGTTCCCTGGCAAATGGTCGGGGATGTACCCGGGCCGTGTCGCGACTGGCAGCAGCGCTTGCATCGCCGTTGTTGTGCGCACAAACATCAGCACACTATGTGGTTCGGGATTTATGCAACAACGCCGGTGCAGGTTGCAAATTTGCCTGGATGATCATATGGAGATGATGCCATGAACATTTCAAAGCTGACACACTGGTTGCGCATCGTGAACCCGCAAACCAGCTTGGGTGCCCATAACTCATATCGATTGACCACAGCCTCACGTCAGGCAATATGAATTAAAGCTATTGGATAAATTTCCCACGTTACATACAGGTTGCATATGCAAATATGGAGAAGAGGCAATACACCGATGTTACATCCAGAAATTATTGGTCATGTTCAGGTAATACTGGCCATGTGCATAGTCGGGAGCTCGGTTGCCGTCGGCAAAGTCGTTAGCGCCGAGGTGCCAGTGTTTTTGGCTTCGTTCATACGGTTTGCGGTCGCCTTGTTATTCATTGTGCCGCTAAACCGTATGTTGGCGGGGTCTTTGCGGTTGCCTCCACGCAAGGTGGCGTTGTTGCTTGGTGCGCAGGCGTTTTTCGGAATATTTTTGTTCTCGGTTTGCTTGTTGCTGGGTTTGAAGCGCACGGCAGCGGTCAATGCCGGTGTGATTTTTGGAATGCTGCCCGCGGTCAATGCCTTGTTGTCGGTGTGGCTGCTGCATGAAAAATTGAATCAGCGCTATGCGATTGGCATCGGTTTGTCGGTATTGGGTGCAGTGTTATTGGAGTTGCGCTCCGCCGACGGCGGCGGCTTCGGTGTGGGCGTGGTGGGTATGCTGCTGATCTTGTGCGCGGTGTTTTGCGAAGCGATGTTTTCGGTGATTGGCAAATTGTCCGGCTTAAGCTTGCCTGCCGTCACCGTCACCTGCTGGGTGATCTTGATCGGGGTAGCGCTGTTCATGCCCGGTGCGCTGTATGAAGCGGCATCATTCGATTTCCGCAGTATATCGCCGAAGGTATGGTGGCTGTTGGCTTATTACGGGGTAGTGGTGACCGTAATCGGCTTCAGCCTGTTTTATGCGGGTCTGTCGAAAATCTCCGCTGTTGCTGCAGGAGTGCACATGGCCTTCGTGCCCTTGTCGGCGATGGCGATCGCCGTGCTGATTCTAGGTGAGGCATTCGGTTTGATCGATGCGTTGTCGTTGCTGTTGGTGTGGCGTTGTTGCATAAATCGACCTTCGAAGATGTACCTCCCCAGGAACACTAATTCAGGTGAGGCGTGCGGACTGCGGGCGAGCCAGAGAGGCCATGCGATTGAGCACGCCCGCACGGATGGCAACCTCGGTGGCCTGCGAGCCAATCGTGCGTGCCCACAGGAAATGGCTGGTCAGCGTCTTCAGACGGTACATCAGGTTCTCCACCAGCGAGCGCTTGTGGTAGCCGCTGGCTTTTTTCCATTCGCGTCGGCTGCTCTTTGCGATCTCGTCAATGGCCGCATTGCGCCAAGTTGCGCCCGGCGTGGCCTGCGGCCAGGGCATGGCGCCTTCGCGCGGGGGAATCGAGGGCGTCGCATCGCGTGCGGCAATCTGCGCGTGGCACGCTTTGGTGTCGTAGGCGCCATCGCCGCCGACGATGCCAATCGGCGTTTCGGACGGAATCTGCTCAAGCAAATCGGTCAGGGCCTCGCTGTCGCCCATCTCTTGGTGGGTCATCAACGCCGCGCAAATCTGGCCGGTCTTTGTGTCCATCGCCAGATGGACCTTGCGCCAGGTGCGGCGCTTGGACCAACCGTGTGTGCGCACCTTCCATTCGCCCTCGCCGTAGAGTTTGAGGCCTGTGCTGTCAACGGCCAAGTGCAGTGGCTCGCTCGGGCGCAGCGCGGGCAAGACGACTTGCAGGCTTTGCGCGCGGCGGCTCAAGGTTGTGTAGTTGGGTACCGGCAGATCCGGGAAGGCAAGCTGGCGCAGGCTTCGAGCGAATCCTTGCAGCGCACGCAGCGGCAGATCAAACACCTGCTTGAGACTGAGCAAGCCTTGGATAACGGCATCCGGGTAGATGATCGGACGTCCGCGCCTGCAGACATCCGCAGCCGGTGCGGGCCTCAGAAGGTTCTTGTCGATCCACACCTCGATATCTCCTCTGGCAATCAGTCCGGCGTTGTACTGCGCCCAGTTCTTGACACGGTAGGTCGCCTTGGGCTCGGTTCGTTGGCTGGTGTCTCTGCGCATGTTCTCTGGCAAAAGGTCGGAAATGTACCTGGTCCGTGTCGCGACTGACAGCAGCGCTTGCTGCTTGCATCGCCGTTGTGCGCACAAACATCAGCACGCTTGTGGTTCGGGATTTATGCAACAACGCCGTTGGTGTTGGTGTTGGTGTTGGTGTTGGTGTTGGTGTTGGTGTTGGTGTTGGCTGCGCTATTTGTGATTGGACTCAAACCCGAGTCACCCGCACAGTCTTTAATCGAGAAGCCGTTGGCTTTCCTCAAGGAGTGGCAGAAATGGTTGAACAAAAATCAATAATCGAACAGTCTTCCGCACAGTATGGCGACCGGCATCGCTGGAAGATCCTGGGTTTAGGCGTTTTGGCAAACGCGAGTTTCGCTGCGGTGTTCCAGGGTTTGCCCACCACATCCGTGCTTATGCGGATGAATTACAACCTGTCGAACGATCAGCTGGGATTGGCACTCGGCCTGCTCGGCTTGGGGATTGCAGTCAGCGAAATACCCTGGGGGCTGCTGACCGACCGCTGGGGAGATAGGCGCGTGCTGCTGATTGGCTTGGGCGCAACATCTCTGATGTTATGCCTGTTCGCCCTATTCGGTTCGCCGACGCCCACCCATGTTCCTGGCCCGTGGCAGTTGGCGCTGGGTTTGTTCATTGTCGGTTTGCTTGGCGGGAGCGTCAACGGATCGAGCGGCCGTGCGGTGATGTCATGGTTCAAGAATAACGAACAGGGTTTTGCCATGAGCATTCGGCAAATTGCCTACCCGTTGGGCGGGGGGATAGGGGCGTTGCTGCTGCCTATTGTCGCGTCGCGGTACGGCTTTGATGCGACGTTCGCGGTGTTGGCGTTCGGGGCCATTGTAGCGGCCGGCCTCACCTGGGTGTGGCTCCACGAGCCGCCCGAGAAACCCGGCCAAGACGCTGGGGTCAAGAGGGAGGCAAGCAGCGTTGGGGGAACTGAGCACCGCGCCGAAGTGGCTCCCAGCCCATTGCGCGACCTGAAGATATGGCGGCTGATCGCCGCAATCGGTCTGTTCAGTGTCCCGCAGTTCGCCGTCATCACGTTCGCATCGATCTTCCTGCACGACGTCTGCAATGCCGGGATCTTCATGACCGCCAGTGTCATGATCGCCATTCAGTCGGGCGCAATCGTGGCGCGAATCTGGAGCGGACGCTGGACTGACAAGCATGGTAACCGGCCGTTCTATCTGATCCGGTGTAGCCTGCTGGTTGCCGTGTCCTTTGCGATCTTGGCGCTGTCCCTGTTCTTCATGGATCTGTTGCCCGTCGACAGTTCGATCAAGCTGGTGATCACTGCCGCGTTGCTCATCGTGTCTGGCATATGCGTATCGGCCTGGACTGGTATCGCGAATGCGGAGCTCGCCGTACAGGTAGGGATCCGTCGCGTCGGCACTGCATTGGGCATGTGCAATACAGCGGTCTACACTGCGTTGTTCGTCGCGCCGTACTTTACGCCAATCATTGCGAAATTGTGGTCGTGGCCTGCTGCGTGGTTAATGGCGAGCCTGTTTGCCCTTTCCGCCAACGTACTGTTCCGTCGTTCGAGAACGAGCTAAATATGAGCATGCTTCTCGTGAGCGACGTCGGATACGGTTACTCCACCTCCCTGTTCGAAGAAGTCAACCTGCGCATTGATCGCGCAGAAAAGGTGGGTATCGTCGGCATCAATGGGGCCGGCAAGTCAACCCTGGTTAAATGTCTGCGCGGCGAACTGGAAGTGACCCGCGGTTCAATAACCATGCAACGAGGCTTGAAGGTCGCGGTCCTGGATCAGCACACACCAGAATATCTCCTCGGGTGCGGATTCAAGGAATGCGTAGCGACGGCGATTCCGCAGGATGAGATGGAAAGCCGCAGCTGGCAGATCAGCTATCTTCTCGATCAGCTCGAAGTTCCTGAGGCCATCCGCGAGCGTCCTATGGCGCAGCTGAGTGGTGGCTGGCAACGGTTCGCACTCCTGGCGCGTGCTTGGCTGGACGAACCTCAGCTTTGGGTTCTCGACGAACCGACAAACTTCCTGGACCTGGAGAAGATGGCAATGCTGGAACGGTGGATCGCCGATGCCGGTCGAGACACGCCGATGCTCATCGTCAGCCATGACCGGCGGTTCTTGGACAACGTCACTGAGCAAACCCTGTTCCTGCGCTCCTCAAACTCTCGGCTCTATCCGCACTCGTATTCCCGGGCCGTACAACTGCTGACAGCAGACGACGCGGCAGCGGAGAGCCGACGAGAACGCGAACAGCAGCAGATCGACAGGTTGAAGCGGAGCGCTCACCACCTCCGACAGATAGGTAACAACAAGCACAGCGACACCGCGCTGAAGCGTTCGATGCAGCTTTCGAAGCGCGTGGAGCAACTGGAGAAGGTCTCGACCCCCATCCATCGTGAGGCAGCCCGAGACATTCGGCTTGCGAACCGCGGCACCCATGCGCAAGTCTTGGTCACCTTCGAGAATGTCGTCATTGCTTCGCCTCGCGGTGACCCGCTCATCCACATTCCCAAATTGGAGATCCGACAGGGCGAGCGCATCGCCGTGCTCGGTCGCAATGGAATTGGCAAGAGCCAGCTCATCGAGCGAATTCATCGAGCAATCTGCGACCGGGAAGAGGGAAAGGCTGGGGGCATTTCAGTCACACCCAGTGTCACGTATGGCTATCTGGACCAGATGCTCACACAGCTTCCTCACGGGTGCAGCGCAGCCAATTACGTAAATAGCTTGTTTGGCTTTCCGCTGAATCGCGTGACTTCGCTGCTGGTCGGCGCCGGATTCAAGCTCGACACCCACGACAGGGAAATCGCGACGTTGAGCGCCGGGCAGCGGGTGCGCTTGTTGCTTCTTGTCCTGCGACTCACGGAGCCGAACTTCTATTTGTTGGATGAACCCACCAATCACGTGGACATCGAAGGGCAGGAGCAGCTGGAGTCGGAAATCATCGAGCACAAAGCCACGTGCGTGCTGGTGTCGCACGACCGGGAGTTCACTGAGCGGGTCGCTAATCGGTTCATCGCCGTTCGCAATCAGAGACTCGTAGAGCTCGAATCTGCGGCGTCTTTCTATCGCGAGATTGGAATCGCAACATGAGGAAGGGGATTTCCATGCAGACTGTCTGCATTCTGACGTACGAACTTCCACTCGATGGTCCGCGGCTGAGCGTTTCGAGCGGAAAGTGGCCCATGGGCGCTCGGCGTACGACGCCCTGCCCACGGGGCGCGGGCGCTAGCTGAGCCGGTTCGCGTGCGGCGGATTGAATCGAATTGAAGAGGATGTCTCTGCCATGATCGCGAATTTTTTGTGAGGCCGTCGATGAAAGCCAAATTCACACAAGGGTCCGTCACGCGACACCTCGTGCACGTGACCCTCACGAATTCGATCAGTCTCTTGTCACTGTACGTGGTGGACATACTCGCTCTGTACTGGCTGGCTCGCGCCGGGGATCCGGATGCGATAGCGGGTGTGGGACTTGTGAGCGTCTGGCAGTTCATCGTGATCTCGCTGTGCCTGGGTCTATCGACCGCGGTGATGACGATCATGTCGCGCCAAGTGGGCGCCGGGCGGCCCGATGCAGCGCGGACGGTCGCCTATGCCGGCGTGATCGGCATGCTCGCACTCACACTGATCGTCTCGCTTCTGTTACTGGCTTTTGCGGATCCGGCTTTGCGTTTTCTCGGTGCCGAGGCCAACGTCCTCGTATCTGCGGCCAAGTACCTGCGGATGCTGGCGCCAGCTTTCGTCGCCATGGCGCTGGGGCAGATCTGCATATACATTCTGCTCGCTCACGGCCAGAACAATCGGGCAATGATCGTAGTGCTCAGTGGCACTGCAGTTGCCATCGACCCGATCCTGATCGGGTACGCCGAGATGGGGCTGGCGGGCGCGGCGAGTTCGTACGCTGTCTCGAGGATGGTGGCTCTCGCCACCGGGATGTACTTCGTACTCATGCTGCAACTGATTCGTGCCGCTCCTGCCGCTGCTGTGCTGAAGCAACTGCGCGGCGCTTTCTTGCTCGCGCTCTCCACCGTACTGAGCAATATCGCACCGGGCGCAGCAGCAGCCTACGTCTTCAGCCGGATGGCGGGATTCGGTCCCGACGTCCTTGCCGGAGCCACCGTGGCTGATCGCGTGCTCCAGCTATCCTTTGGAGCGTACTTCGCGTTGCCCAGCGCCATTGCGCCGATCCTGGGGCAGAACCTGGGGGCGCAACGGAACGACCGCGTGGTGGCAACCATCCGGTCGGGCGCTCTGTTGGTTCTGGCCTTCGGCTTGGTCTCCTCGTCGCTCCTCTACGCGTTTTCCGAGGCCATTGCGTCCGCCTTCCAACTGCAGCCCCCCGGGCATGACTTGGTCGTCCTGTTCTGCACAGTCGGCGGAATCAACTGGACTTTGATCGGACTTCAGTTCGTGGCGCTACCCGTCTTTAACGTCATGGGCAAACCGTTGTTCTCCGCGGTCGCCAATTGGACGCGTGCAAGCGTGGGTACTGTGCCGTTCGTTCTCTTCGGCGCTGCGCAATACGGGGCCAGCGGTGTGCTCGTCGGCCAGCTAGTCGGCAACGCGCTCGTGGCGATCTTGACCTTCGGTCTCTGTATCGGCTTCGCCAGATACCATATGACCGCTTGCTGTGCCTCCTGGCGGCAACGCAAGGGTTCGATCCTTCGGAGCTGATGGATGCTCTTCGGCGCAGCGCCGAGCACTTCAACACGGAACGAGAGGCAGCATGACGACGTCGCCCCGAAAGCTCGACCTCGGCTTGGCGCGCGAAGTGGTGGGCATGTCGCTGCCCCTGATGGGAACAATGGCCGGCAACCTCCTGATGATGCTGGTCGATCGCATCTGCCTCGCGCAGTATTCCAGCGATACCCTGGCGGCATCCGGCCCCGCGGTCTTCACCGCGATGACCGTCATCACCTTCCTTACGACGACCACCAATCTCTCCCGCTCGTGTGTTGCCCAGGCTTTCGGTCGTTCCGGAGAACCGGCCGCACGCGCCGAAGGCGTGCTGGGCATGCTCATCGCCGCAGGCCTCGGGGTGGTCCTGCTGAGCCTCTCACCGCTGCTCGGCATGATTCCCTCGCTGAGCGACCGCCCGCCGGCCATTCGCGCCCTCGAATCGAGCTTCCTGGAGCTCTCCACGCTCTTCGGCGCCGTGATGGTGCTCAACGTGTCGATGTCTGCCTATTTCAACGGCATCGGAAAGACCAAGGTCTCGCTGTACGTTGGCCTGCTCGGCCAAGTCGTCGCCGCGCTGGCCATCTACGGGCTGGTGTTCGGCCGCTTCGGCCTGCCAGAACTCGGCATGCGCGGGTCCGCGCTGGGTACCCTCGTCGGTTCCGCTTCGATGCTGGTGTGCTATGTATGGCAACTGCCGCGCGGTTTCCTCCGGGATGGCCTGAGGCACTGGACGGATGCGGGTAGAGCGGCGCTGCGTGCGCAAGTTGGGCTCCGGCTGCGCCGCGGTTTCGCCTCGGGCATCGCTGCCGGCATGGACGAACTCGGCAACACCAGCTTCGTCTGGCTGGCCGCGGTCCTCGGGCCCATCGCGCTAGCGGCAAACAATGTCAACCTCACGCTGAACTACTTGGCGATCATCCCCATCATCGGGCTGGGCATCGGCTGCAGCGTACTATGCAGCAACGCCATCGGCCGCAACGACTACGACCAGATCCCGCCCATCCTCAAGGTGACGCTGTTCATCGAAGGGGCGTATGTGCTCATCGTGAGCTTGGCGCAAGTGCTCGCGCCCACGATCCTGCTGCAGCCCTTCGGCCTCTCGAGCGATTCGCAGATCCTGAGCAGCGCCGTCGATACCACCCGCGTGCTGTGGACCTATTTCGCGTCCTTCGTCTTCTCCATGACGGGAGCGGCGGTGCTCGAGGGATTCGGAATGACGCGATTCATCCTGGTCACACGCATCGGCCTGATGTGGGGCCTCAGCCTGCCCTTGATCTACCTGGCCACGCACCACAACGCGGGCGATCCCGCATGGCTGCCGCGGATCTGGATTATCGGCTCGGTCTTCGAGTTCGCCATCGGCTGCGTCTATTTCTGGAACATCCGGCAAGCCATCAGAAAGCGCCTCAACTTCCTACAGGTTCAACATGCTACCTGAGACCGGCTCGCCACTGCCCGTTCGGCAATTTCCCGCCGTCACCGTCCTGCGGGATCAAGCAAAATGGGCCGAGGGTGGTCAATGATCTACCAGATCCTGGCCCTGCGCCTGCGTTGGTACGGAGAGGCGACCGCGCAACTGCTGCTGCGTCGATGGCAGGCGGTCCTGCTCCTCGTTGGAGTGCTCGGCGGCTCGCTGCTGGTGGAGTCGTCGCACTGGGTGCTTGTGCTGCTGAATGATCAGCACGGGATGGTCTGGCGCTTGGGCGTGATTGGACTATGGCAAGGCTGCTGGTTCCTGTGGGTGCTAATGCAGTTCGATCAGCTGCGCGGCGGCCGATTTCGCGACTTTGCGCAATCCCTGCCACTGTCGCCGCAGCACTGGCGGACGATTGACCTGCTGGTGCTGCTGGTGTCAGACACTCCCCTATTCCTGCCATTCGTCGCGGCCGCTTTCATTCTGGGAAGTCACCAGGAACTCTCTTGGGATGCCCTGACGGGTGGCTTGTTGATTGTCTTTCTGTTGTCCACGCAATTGGCCTGCCAGCTCGCGGTGCTGGGGGGAAGTACCCGGGCGCTCATCAGCATGGTGTTTGTCGATGGATGGGTTGCATACGCCTTGAGTCTGGACGACCCCATGCGGAGTGGCATGCTGGCGATGGCTGCGATCGCTGGACTGTGGGCTCTGGTGAGTCCGTTGCCAGCGCTTTTGCTGCGGGCTGTCGCGCTACCGAGGCCTGTGCAAGAGATCTGGCTGTTGCTGACTCGGCACCTCTTCTCCAGGCTGCCACCGTTGACCCGTTTGTCGCTAGGGATTCTGTACCGGCAGCATCGCTCCTCCATGTTGGGCAAGCTCTTTAACTGCTTGCTGATTCTCGTCACGGCCGAAGGCTTGATGTCCATCTGGCGCTACGACGGTCGAAGCCTGCCAATGGCGCTGATCGCCGCTGGGCTTGTTGCACTGAGCGCTAGCGGACTGTTCCGTCACCTGAAAATGGCGCACGACGATGCCCTCCCTTTCACTGCGGCGCTGCCCATGCCACGTCGTTGGGCGCTACTGGGTGACACGCTCGCCGTCCTAAGTTTCGGCTTGCCCTTTGTGTTAGCTATGGCATGCACTCTGTGGGATCACGCCGGACTGTCTGCACTACGGATAGTCGGTTTTGTGGCAAGCTTTGCCTTGCTGGTCTTGCTGTTGCACCTGCCACAGTTGCTCTCCAACCGCAACGCCGTCATGAATTCCTCACTGATCGCTACCCTTTGGACCTTCGGGGTGGCAAGCATTCTCTAATCATGAATCCAATGACTCTCCGCTTTCACAATCTCTCAAAGACCTTCGGTTACCAAAAGGTGTTCGATAGGGTGAGCTATGCTTTTGGCACTGGTCTGTACGCGCTGCATGGACCGAATGGGATCGGCAAGTCGACGCTTCTATCCATTCTTGCCGGCATTCTGGAACCAGATGCCGGCGAGATTGAGGTCGCTGGCCATTCACTACACAGTGCACCACTGGAGGCAAAGGCCCGATTATCATACGTCCCGGACAAGTGCCCGATCTACCCGTTCATGACAGGGTGCGAGCTACTGCAGTTCGTGGCACATGCCAAGAGCACCTCGATTTTCCCTGATGTCGAGGCACTGGTGGAAAGCTTTGCGCTAGGGGCCCATCTGGACACCCGCTTTGGCCAGATGTCGCTGGGCACGCAGAAGAAAACCATGCTCGCATCGGCTTGGATTGGCCAGCCTTCCGTAATGCTGATGGACGAACCAAGTAATGGTCTTGATCTCGCTACGCGTGATGTTTTGATAGCGCGCATTCGCCAGATGAGGGAAAAAGCACTGATCCTGATCTCGACCCATGACGCCGAATTTGCGCAGAGTACCGGAGCCGAGGTGCTTCCGTTTTCCAAGCTGCACGGCCCCTTAATGCGTTCACATGAATGCCGACGAGGCCCACCTGCGCATGAACGAGCCGCTGGGCATTGTTGCATAGATCCCGAGAACGGAGCGGTTGAGTAGCCAGAGTAGCCATAATGCGACATTCAAATAAAACCACATGATACGTATCAATGCCCATGGCCACTCATCCAACTGAAACTGGCGGTACCGTTGCTGTAGAAATCGATCAACTAGAGAAAACCTACTCTGGTGGAATCCATGCTTTGCGTGGAATTAATCTCAGCATCGAAAAAGGTTCAATCTTCGCCTTGTTGGGACCAAACGGTGCCGGCAAATCGACGACCATGCGCACACTGGCAACCCTGACCCAAGCGACGGCCGGCACGGCAAAAGTACTTGGCTTCGACACCTCAACTGAATCATCGCAAATAAGGCAAAAGATCGGTTATGTACCGCAGACGAAATGCTCGGATCCATACGCTAGCGTTCGAGACAACCTGCTGTTCCAAGCTCGGGTGTATAGAATCAGACGCGGCGAACGCATGGTACGCATCGATCAACTGATGAGCGATTTTGGACTGATGAATTCGGCCTCGTGCATGGCGTCCCAACTTTCGGGAGGCATGCGTCGCAGGCTGGAAATTGCGATGGGCATAGTGCACAAACCTACGCTCTTGCTCCTGGATGAACCAACGGTCGGCCTTGATCCCGATGCACGGCTGGAACTGTGGGATATGCTGACCAAAGCGGTGGATCGAGATAAGATGACCTTGGTTTTTTCCACCCATTATCTGGACGAAATCGATCAGTATGCCAGCAAGGTTGCAATCATTGATGCAGGTCGGGTAATGGCAGAAGGCTCTCCAGCCGAGTTAAAGCGATGCATTGAAGGCAAGATGTACACGGTGGAACTTGCTCGGCGCAGTGATGGCGACGCCGCTATGGAAATTATCCAGAAAATACCGAGGGTTACACGCGTGTTCCAGATCGGGGTCAAGCTACACATTACCGGTGATGCTGACCATGAATTTTCTCAACAACTTTCCCAACTAATGAAATCAACAAATATTGAGATCCTCAGCCTTCAGGTTGCGCAGGCTTCGCTTGGCGACGTATACACGCGCGTGACCACGAAAGCATTCGACCCATCCGCATAGGAGTTCCTCCCATGATGCATTCGACTCTGGCACTAAGTTCGCGCCTGCTGACCGCAACGATCCGCATGCCCGTATTCGCACTGATCGCGCTAGTGCAGCCTGTTTTCTGGCTGCTGCTGTTTGGCAACCTCTTTGCGCCCATCATGATTCAAGCTCAGGAATCGATCTCATACCAGCAGGTGCTGGTGCCTGGGCTCACGATTATGGCAGCATACTTCTCATCAGCGTATGCTGGCATGTACATCCTGCAGGACTCCGAAAGCGGAATGTTGGCCCGACAAATGGTGGCGCCTGTCGCGCGCGGGAGCATCGTGCTCGCTTACGTTCTCCACGCGACGGTGCTGGTTCTGATTCAATCCGCAATTGTAGTAGTTGCAGCAAGCCTATTTGGTGTCGGCCCGAAGGACTTGGCTCAGGGTTTCGTCCGGACGCTCCTGTCGGCAACCTTGGTCGGCTTTGCCTTTTCTTCGCTCTCCATCGGATTGGCCGTCCTGGCAGGACGACCAGAACCAGTACTAGGCATCATGAACTTCATTGCGCTGCCGATGCTCTTCATTTCGGAAATACTCACTGGAACATCTCCCGTGAACACGATCATGGCTCGACTGACACAGTTCAATTCCGTCAATTGGGCTGTCGTCCACGCACGGGCAGGCTACCTCGACAATGATCCATCCACAAAAAATGCGCAACTTGGCTACTTGGTCGCCTTTGCCGCTTTTGCCCTGCTGCTTGCGCTACAGGCCTTCCGGCGACACAATAGCAAGATGTAAATTCTAGACCTCTGCCTAATTCATTTCGTTATACACAAATTGTGAAATCCATAAAAGTCAACAACTTGCAGATATTGGTCACCGTGTGATTGGTTCATGTTGAACCTATACAAACCAGGCACTTACGGAACTTCATTGCCAGCGACATCGGTTGAAAACGGACTTGTGTATAACGGAATGGCCTGACCCTGCTGCTCTGTGGGCGTGATGTCGCCAAACACACCCACGCCTTTCATCAAATGCCGATGTTCCTGAAAGCCACGGCGAACACTGCGTCCACGATGATGACCATGGTGATCGAGCTGACCACCGAGGCGGTCGTTCCCTCGCCCAGGCTCTGGGTATTGGGTTTTACGCGCAGGCCCCAATGGCAGCCGATGAGCGCGATGCACGCGCCAAACACCACCGACTTGGCCATGGCCAGCCCCAGATTGCCCACCTGGGTGGCTGCGGGCAGCGCCTGGATGAAGTACGCGGGCGATATGTCCATGGTCAGGTCCGCTGCAAGCATGCCGCCCGCCAACGCAGCCAGCGTGGTCCACACGCTGACCAGCGGCATGGCCAGCGCCAACGCCAGCGTGCGCGGCATGACCAGCCGAAAGCCATGCGCAATGCCCATGACGCGCATGGCGTCGAGTTCTTCGGTGACACGCATCACGCCGATCTGCGCCGTGATGGCAGACCCCGAGCGCCCCGCGACCAAGATTGCGGCGAGCATCGGCCCCAGTTCGCGCATGAGCGAAATGCCCAGGATGTTGACGATGAACGACTCGGCGCCGAACTGCCGCAGTTGCAGCGACATCAGGTAGGCCAACACCACGCCGATCAGAAAACCCAGCAACGCCGTGATGGGCAGCGCGGTGGCGCCCATGCGGTACAGATGGCCCGATATATCGCGCCACGGCCCGCGCTGCGGCGCACGCACCAAGCGCACCAAGTCGATAAGCAACTGGCCCAGCAGTTCCAGGATGTGGCGTGCGTGGTCCACGCCGTGCAGCACCAGCACCCCCAAGTGGTCGATCTGCGCGCCCAGGCGCCACGGTTCAGGCGCCGCCGCCGCAGTGGTGAGCGCCGCCACGCGCGCCAGCATGGCGCGCTGCTCATCGGTGCAGATCAGCCGCTGCGGCCAGGCGTGCCGCCAGCGGCTCCACAGCAGCTGCGCACCCACATGGTCCAGCCACTGTAGCTGCCGCAGGTCCCAACCCAGCGCCAGTGCCATCGGGTGGCTGCGCAGTTGCGCAGACAAGGCCTTCCACCGGGCCCTGTTCCCCAACTCAGCCGCCCCCCAGCGCCCGTGCAACTGCGCGCAGGGACCCTGGGGCGTATCGACACGGACGATGCGGGGAGCGTTCTCGGTCATGGGCAAGACGCGGGGAGCGTCGGATAGCGAAGAGGTGGAGCATGGTAGCGGAGCTTGGCGCAATGCCAGCATGCGCCTTCGGCGATAAAACATGCGGCCACAGGCGCAGGCCCCGGCGCATCCCCTGACTTTCGCGACGCCCGGCCGGGTAGCGCGGCAGCAGATGTCAGGGCGCGGGCTTGGACTTGGTGACGATGTGCTTGAAGTTGGGCCACCACCACGGGCCTTCGTCCTTCGCAGTAGTTCGACGCCGAAGGAAATTTCGTCCAGTCGTCGCACCCACAGATCGGGTACCAACCGCGCAAGTCCTGGTTGATCCATTGAGGTTTTCCCTGGTCAAAAAACCGCCCAAATTACCAATCACACTGCCCAACAAATGTATGGATATTTGAATGGTATTGTGCGACTGCACCGATCACCGGGAACCCGGAACTGCGCACCACGAATCCTTGGGAATAGCCGCTCGCCTATCCGGATGCCGTCATTCCTGCCAGGGTCTCAAGCCAAATATTTGCTTTACTGCTACGCGCCATAGGGACTTTCAATTTGTGCAACAATGCCAAGTTTCGCTGCCCGCAGGCGTGCAGACATATTGGCAATGTGTCATAAATAATTCCAGGCAGATAAGATCACTTTTATCTGACGCATCGCATGGTACTTATACCCAAGAGAATTTGGATGTTACAAGGGTAATTCCCTAGAAAATGCGCGGAAGTTTGGATTTATAGTTCCTACCAATCTATTATCTCGCCGCACAGGAATGAGGGTATGGATATAGGACATTCAGCACAGCAGGCTTCCAGCGTTTCCCTGAGCCGGGCCGAGTACGAGCAGCGCATCGCCGAGAAACTCAAGCGCGAGCTGGGATCGGTCATTTGCGAACTGTTGGAAGAGCCGACTGTCATCGAAATCATGCTCAACCCAAACGGTCGACTGTGGGTTGAGCGGTTGGGCGCCCCCATGCAGCAGATAGGGATCATGCCTGCATCGCAGGCGGAGTCCCTCATGGGCACTGTGGCGTCTACGCTGCGCACGCAAATCACGGCCCACAATCCGATTCTGGAGTGCGAATTGCCGCTCGACGGCTCCCGCTTCGAGGCGCTGATTCCACCGGTCGTGTCCGGCCCGACCTTCACCATCCGCAAGAAGGCTATCCGCGTCTTCACACTGGATGACTACGTGGAAAACGGGATCATGACGCAGCAGCAGTGCGCCGCCATCAAGGCCGCGGTGCGCAATCGGCGCAACGTCCTCGTGGTCGGCGGGACTGGAACCGGAAAAACAACGCTCACGAATGCCATTATCAGTTATATGGCCGAGTGCTCGCCGCAGGACCGCATTGCCATCATTGAGGACACGGGCGAACTCCAATGCTCGGCAGAAAATGCGGTGCTGATGCGTGCCGTCGATCACGTAGATATGACCCGGTTGCTCAAGGCCACCATGCGCCTGCGCCCCGACCGCATCCTGGTCGGCGAAGTGCGCGATGGCGCTGCACTGGCCTTGCTCAAGGCCTGGAATACGGGGCACCCCGGCGGGGCGGCCACGGTCCACGCAAATTCAGCGCCTGCGGGCCTTATCCGCATGGAACAGCTTGTGGCAGAAGCCACACAGGCGCCGATGCACACCCTTATCGCAGAAGCGATCGATTTGATCATCTCCATTGAAAAAATCGCCCATGTGGGAAGGCGAATCAAGGAAGTCGTCACGGTCGAAGGGCACGACGGCGTCCACTACATCACCAAACCAATCTGAGGAGTTCAATATGACTACTGCTACGACTTCGGCCTGCTCACCGGCTTCGCCCTCCTTCTTGGCCACCCCCTACTTCTGGCTCGCGGTGCTTGCCTTGCTCCTTCTCCTGGGTACCATCGACCCGGTCCACGCGGCCACTGCGACCGAAAGTAGTGGCGGCCAAGGTCTGCCGTGGGAAGAGCCATTGGCCAAACTTCGCCAATCCATCAGCGGCCCGGTCGCTTTCGCCATCGCACTGCTGGGCATCATCGCGTGCGGCGCGTCGTTGATTTGGGGCGGTGAAATCTCCGATTTCGTTCGCCGCATCGTCTACGTCGTACTCGTCGTGTGCTTGATCGTGTTCTCCAACGCCATGCTGAGCACCATGTTCTCTTCTGGTGCTGCCGTCCCGGCATCAGCGCACATTTCGATGGCCGATCTGACGGCCTGTGCGCAGGCCAAGGCCGGGGGCGCGGCAGCAGCCTCCGTCGAGGGGGCGGGGAGCCACTGATGGAAGGAATGCAACCGCGTCGCCTGACGCCATTTCATCGGGCCTTGCATCGTCCGCAGCAAATCATGGGAGGTGAGCGTGAGCTCATGCTGTTCTCCATGCTGATTGCAGTCGGCCTGATCGTCTCGGCCATGAACTTCGTGGCCACGATCATTGGTCTGATAATCTGGTTCGTTTGCGTCCAAGGGCTGCGAAAAATGGCCAAAGCGGACCCTGAAATGTCCAAAGTCTACATTCGCCAGCTCAAATACAAGCACTACTACGGTCCATTTTCGCGGCCCTTCCGCATGGCCAAGTCGCCACGCATCCACTGAATCATTGATCGGGTATTCAATCCATTTTATGCAACAACACCACCGAGAATGTTCTTGAATCGATTCTGTTCCTGCCAAACAAACTCCATCTGTTTGAAACTGTTCAACATTGCCGAATCAATAAGGAGAGGATATGCTTGCGTTAGCACCATTTCGCAGCAAGGCTGCCGGTCTGCCAGATCTGCTCAACTATGCGGCCCTCGTCGATGAGGGCATCGTATTGGGCAAGGACGGATCGCTGCTGGCCGGGTTCTTTTTTCGGGGTGACGATGCGGCGTCGGCGACGAATTCGGAGCGGAACTATCTGACTGCGTTGCTAAACAACTATCTGGCCCGCTTCGGGTCCGGCTGGGCCATGTGGGTTGATGCGGTCCGCCTGCCGTCGCCCGGCTATCCGGCTCCGCAACTGTCGCACTTCCCTGAACCCATCACGGCGCTGATCGATGCCGAGCGCCGTGAAATGTTCGAAAAGCAGGACACGCATTTCGAGACGGAATATGCACTCATCCTGCAATTTCTCCCACCAACACGCAGGGACTCCAAGCTGGACGAGTTGGTCTATGACGATGATGGCCGCGATGATACCTCGCCCGCCGACCGTCTGTTGGTCAGCTTCAAAAAACGCCTGGTTGATTTGGAAAATGACCTTGGCGATCTGCTGAACATGCGCCGCGTGGGCACGGTCACCATTGGCACGGGTAACGACGCCTATGAAAGTGATGAGTTGATCAACTACCTGCATTTCTCGCTGACCGGCGAAACCCTCGCCCTGCGCATTCCAGACTGCCCGATGTATCTGGATGCATGGCTGGGCTACCCGGAACTATGGCCGGGCGACACGCCGAAACTGGGTGACAAATTCATTGCCTGCGTCGCGATCAATGGTTTCCCTGGCAGTTCCTTCCCCGGTATTCTCGACATGCTTGACGGCCTGCCGTTGTCCTATCGCTGGTCCTCGCGGTTCATCTTCCTGGAACAGCAGGAAGCCGTGGCTGCGCTCAACCGATATCGGCTCAAGTGGCAGCAGAAGATTCGCGGTTTCTTGTCGCAGGTCATGAAATCGCAGAAGGGCATGGTCAACACCGATGCCATCGAAATGGTCAAACAATCGGAAACGGCGATCAACGATACCCATTCCGGGCTTGTGGCCTACGGTTACTACACGCCGGTCGTGGTTCTCATGCACGAGGATCGCCGGTTTCTTGAAGAGCACGCGCACTATGTGCGGCGCGAGATCGAGCACAAGGGCTTCGCGGCCCGCATCGAAACAGTCAACGCGCTCGAAGCATGGCTGGGTTCCCTGCCGGGACAGACGTACCCGAACATCCGCCGCCCCTTGGTGCATACCCTTAACCTCGCTGATCTGCTGCCGTTGGCCGGCGTGTGGCCAGGCCTGCGGGAAAATCCCTGCAACCTGTACCCGGCCAGATCGCCACCGCTCATGCACACGGTGACGACGGGCGCGACGCCGTTTCGCCTGAACCTGCATGTGGGGGACGTGGGGCACACGCTTGTTTTCGGCCCGACTGGCGCTGGTAAATCGACCCTGTTGGCAACACTGCTCGCGCAGTTCCGCCGCTACCATAGCCGCGCGCGCCACGACGGCAAACACATGCCCGCAAACATCGTGGCATTCGACAAGGGCCGCTCGCTCTATGCGCTCTGCAAGGCCACGGGTGGCACGCACTACGATATTGGCAACGATGAAGCGGACACCATGGCGCTGACGCCGTTGGCGAACATCGACAGCGATTCCGAAGCCCTGTGGGCCGAGGAATGGATTGCCACCTGCTTCGAATTGCAGGCGGGCAGGCAACCCAACCCGAACCAGAAAGTCGAAATTCACCGGGCGATGAACCTGCTGCGCGAGGCCCCACGCGCGTTCCGTTCGATGACGGATTACGTCACGACGGTACAGGATGAGGAAGTGCGCGCCACACTCAACCACTACACCATCACCGGGTCCATGGGACACCTGCTCGACGGCAAGGAAAACGCCCTGAACCTGTCCGGCTGGACCGTTTTTGAGATTGACGAACTCATGAAGATGGGAAACGCGAACGCAATCCCGGTGCTGCTGTATCTGTTCCGCCGGTTTGAGCGCTCGCTGGCCGGTCAGCCGTCCATCCTCTCGCTCGATGAGGCCTGGGTGATGCTGGGCCACCCGGTGTTTCGCGAGAAATTGCGTGAATGGCTCAAGGAGTTGCGCAAGAAAAACTGCGCCGTGCTGTTGGCAACGCAGTCGCTTTCCGATGCGGTCAACTCCGGGCTGCTCGACGTGCTGCTCGAACAGTGCCCGACGAAAATCCTGCTACCCAATAAGGAGGCCGATTTGTACGGCACCAAGGAGACGCCGGGACCGGCCGATCTCTACACGATGTTCGGTCTGAACGAACGCGAAATCGCCATTCTAAAAAATGGCCAGTACAAGCGACAATATTACTATAAATCCCCCCTCGGCCGCCGTGTTTTCGAATTGGGCCTGGGCCCGCTCGCATTGTCGTTTGTCGCTGTATCAGACAAGGAGGAACTGGCAGAAATACGCAACTTGATTGCAGAACACGGGGCCGATTGGCCGCTTGCATGGCTTAACCACAAAGGAGTCAATTATGAGCGCTTTTTCTCAAAAACCACTGCGTAACGGAACGTTTTTTGCGATCATCGCCATGTCGCTGATGCTCGGCTCCATCAGCCTGTTGACAATGCCAGCGCAGGCAACCAGTCCAATAACCACCTGCGTAAACTGTTCGACGAGTGTTCAACAATCGACGTCGTACTGGGAACAGATAAAAGAAGCTCTCCGCCAAGCTGGCAAAGATACCGAAATGCTGCTCAATCTTGGACAGCTGATAAAAAATACCGATGAACAAGTCAGGATCATGCGGCAGGGCATAAAATCTCCCCTATTCAGCAGCATCCAAGGACTGATAACAAATGTATTAAGCTCCTATAACGGCACGAATTCCATTGGTCGGAACGATATTCAACAGTTTCAGCAGCAGTTCATCGGCTACGAAAAATATCTGCAATCGCGGGTTGTCGCCTCGTCGGCAATGCCAAGTCACTATAAAAACTGGTCAAATCAGGGTTTGGACAATGCGCGCACAGCGATGCAGGCCGCAGACACCAACGTCAGAACCATATCCAATGATGATGTAATACTGGATCAATTGGTGCAGCGGTCGTTCGAGTCCATCAGTCCCAAGCAGGTAGCTCAGGTGGGCAACGAGATTGTTGCGCAAAATGTTCAGCAACTCCAAAAATTGCGCGATCTGTTGGCAACGCAAATCACCCTGCAGAGCAATTACATGGCACAGCAAACCGAACGCGTAGCCGTCGATGATGCGTTCCGGGAGAAGTTCCATTCCGGCCAAGTCCGCGGGACCGGTGCGAATAAGGAGTATTGATATGCCGATACGAATGCACCGCACCCATCGCGCCGAAGCAACGTGTTGCCGGTGGTGCATTCCGGAAGAATTTCCGTTCCACTGGATTGCATAGCGCCAAGCGTGGTAAGGAGTATTCAAAATGACCCGGCACAGGCTCAATCTCATACTGCTGGGGTTGCTCTTGGTGCTCGCGTCTTTTGTGTTTTCCAACGCCGCGATGGCGCAGCAGTCAGCCAACCTCCATGACCCGAGCGGCTCATTCACGGGCCTGCTTGATCTCGTCAGGAACAACGCGAACCAATGGAACGACCGCCTGACGGGCTACGCCACGACGCTTTTCTGGTTACTCGCCGGCATCCAGTTGATATGGACTTTTTTTCCTTTGGTGTTCCGCCAAGCCGATTTCAGCGAGATTGTCGGCGAGTTGATCCGCTTCATTCTCGTGATCGGCTTCTTCTATGCACTGCTGGAGAACGCCAGCGTTTGGGGGGAGGTCGTCGTGCAAAGTTTCCGGCAAGCAGGCGCGCATGCGGTCGCGACCGATGCGGCCGATCTGAAAACAAGCATCAGGCCGGGCGAGATTTTTGATGTGGCCGTGCAACTGGCCAAAACCATCGGCGACATTGATACGTGGAACCCGCTCGCGGCCTTCATGGTCACGCTGGCCAGCACTCTGGTGCTGCTGTGCTTTGCTTTTATCGCCGCATTCATGGGCCTGACCATTATCGAGTCCTATGTGGTCATCAATGCGGCTGTGCTGTTCACCGGTTTCGGTGGTTCGCAATGGACACGGGATTATGCACTGGCCATCGTCCGCTATGCGCTTGCAGTCAGCGCCAAACTATTCGTGCTGACCCTCCTGATTGGCCACATCATTGATTCGAGCAAGGCGTGGCAAACTGCTTACAAACACGACGATGTCAGCATGTGGACGATGGTCGGCTTGGCCCTCGCGTGCGCCTACATCTGCAAGACACTGCCCGAACTGGTCGCGGGCATGATTTCCAGCACCTCCATGGGCGGCGGCGGTACAACCAGCGGCATGGCGGCCGCCAGCGCAGCGGGTGCAGCGGGCGCAGCGGCTGCGATCGGGAGCATAGCCAATGCGCTCGGTGCGGGCGGGGTCGGCGGTGCCACAAGTGGCGGCCTGTCCGGGCTGATCAACGCGTCTCTCGGAGGTGCATCGGGTGCAGGCAGGGCCGCAAGCAGCGTCGGTCTGTCCGGGCTGATCAACGCATCCCTTGGAGGTGCATCGGGCGCAGGCACATCTGACCGGGGAGCAGCCAACAAGGCTGCAGCGCCCCGTATTGGTGGCGCACCAACCGGCTCCGCGCCAGATGCGCCGGATGGATCCACCGAAGGGGACAGTTCCGGCGCTGACGATCGCATTGCCTCGGACAGGGAAGTGACCAGCAAGGCTGCAACGCCCCGCATAGGTGGTGCAGCGGGTAAGCCAACCGGCTTCGCGCCGGATGCGCCGGATGGATCCAGCGAAGGGGACAGTTCCGGCGCTGACGATCGCATTGCCTCGGGCAGGGAAGTGAGCAGCAAGGCTGCAACGCCCCGCGTAGACGATACGGCAGGTGGACCAACCGGCTCCGCGCCGGATGCGCCGGATAGTTCCAGCGAAGGGGGCAGTTCCGACGCGGACAATCGCCTTGCCTCGGGCAAGGGAACTGCCAGCAAGGCTGCAGCGCCCCGTGCGGACGATATGGCAGGAGGACCAACCGGCTCCACGCCGGAGGCTCCGGATAGTTCCAACGAAGGTGGCAGTTCCGGCGCTGGCGAGCACATTGCCTCGGGCGCACAGCGCACGGCGCATGTCCTGTCGGCGATTTCCGTGCCCGGTATGGAAAACGCAGCCGGACCATCGACGGATGCTCCGCAGCCCGGTCCGGGCGGCCACAACAACCCGCTTTCGGACATGGGGCAAAAAGGTGTGGACAACACCATCCATTCGGCCGAAGTTCCGGACACTGCAAATGACCAGCACGCCAAGTTCCCCGGCGACGCACCGGGCGGTGATGTGCCGACCGATGACAAGGGGGGCACATCATGATGCGCATATTCGCGGACCTGCTCGGCCTCGTCGGCATCATGCTTGCCACGCTCACCGTGGGAATTGCTTGGTGGGCGTTCGGTCAGTGGCTACGCCGCCGGGGCTACGGCAAACGACTCGACCAGTTAGGAGAACGCGCCGACCGCACGCGACGCAGCGTGATTCGCATTATTGGCCCGCTGGGTTCGCTGCTTGTCGGGGCAGGCGTCGCGATCTCTCGAGCGCATCCATTCGGCTCCAAGCGTCAGCGCGAAGTGTGGAGCGATCTGCAGCATCACGCGCGCCAAAATGACCGCAGCAAGAGCGGTGGACAGCAGTAACAGCAGGAGCCAGTATGGGGTCCCTCAAGCCGGCCAACACGGTTCGTCATGGACATGAATGCAGTTTATAGACTATCAAACTACAGCGAAAGAGACACGCCATGCCCGAGAAAAGAACCCCACTCGAAACACCCTATCTCGCCGCGCGGCGGGAATGGAACGAACGCTACGGAAATTTCATAGCGACGGCGAACAACTGGCGGCTTGCCGCGCTCGGCAGCATCACCGTGGCCATTATTGCGGTCAGCGGTCTGGTGTGGGTGTCTGGCCAACACAAGATCGTGCCCTATGCGGTCGAGTTCAACGGCAATGGCGAAGTGGCGCGGGTCGCGCGCGCGGACGTGGCCAGCCAACCAAACAACCGGCAAATGGTCGCGGCGCTGCGCAATTGGATCATCGGCGCCCGGACGGTCTATGTCGATGGCCGGGCCGAAAAGGCCATTGTCGATCAAACCTACGCCATGACCTACCCGGGCAGTGCCTGCTACCAAACGCTGTCCACCTACCACCAGGAAAACAACCCCTATGTGCGCGCGCAAAAGGAAACCGTCGAAGTGACAGTGAACGCGGTCGTACCAGTCAGCAACAGCACGTGGCAAGTGGATTGGACGGAAATCACCAAGCAGCGCTCGGGCAAGGTGATTGACACCAAACAATACCAAGGCAGCATCACCACGGTTATTGCACCACCGACCAGTGACGCGCAAATCATGGTGAATCCGCTCGGTATTTACGCGCAGCAGTGCGCCTGGACAACCCGACTTTAATCAACCCGTTTCAGGTGATGATCATGAAAAATACCAAGTGGATGGCCGGGTTCCTTGCGACCTCGCTGGTTTTTCCGATATTCGCCCAAACCGTTCCGGCTCTTACGCCGGGCGCGCAAGAGCAGTTGCCACCCATACCCACGATTTCCAACGAAAAAATCCAGCTCGATGACAAGGAAATCCATGGCGTCCGTCTGGCCGAAGAGTGGAAGATGAATCCCGACCAGCCGCGCCGCGGCGAAGATGGGAGCGTGAAATATCTCTTTGGCGCCACGCTCCCGACGCTCGTCTGCACACCGCTGCAAGTCTGCTCGATTCGCTTGCAGCCCGGCGAAGTGGTAAACGACGTTCACGCAGGCGATACTACGCGCTGGAAAATCACCCCGGCAACCGAAGGCCGCGACGCGGAAACGACGACGTTGATTATCGTCAAACCGACCAATGCGGGCCTGACTACCAACCTCATCGTGACGACGGATCGTCGCGTCTACACGATCAAGCTGGCCAGCATGCCAAGCGAGTGGATTCCGGTGCTGTCGTTCGACTACCCGGACGACATGCAACGCCAATGGGCGGCCCACCGCGCACAACAGGCCCGCACGACGTTCAACAACACCCTGACTACCGGTCAGAACGTAGCCAATCTCGACTTCAATTTCCACATGGGCGGAGATAGCCCGAGTTGGCGACCACTGCGCGTCTATTCGGACGGATCCAAGACCTATATCCAGTTCCCGTCCTCGAACTTCAACGACGAAGCTCCGGCGCTCGTTGCCTTGGGCAACGATGGCGAGCAACTCGTCAACTACCGCGTGATCGGCGACCGCTACGTTGTGGACAAGGTGCTCGACCGCGCGGCACTGATCGTCGGTGTCGGTCGCAGACAAACCAAGGTCGAAATCAGCCGGGGAGGCCGCCAACCATGAAACCGTTCCGCGTGATCTTGCCCTTGGTTGCCGCGCTTGTCCTGAGCGCCTGCGCCAAGCCTCCACGGCCCACCACGTCCTACGTGGATCCGGAAGTGACGGCCAGCGATGCGCAAACGCTGAGCCGTGACACCGTGCAGCATCTGTCCGAGCCGCTGCCTCCGGCGCACACGACACTCGTCCTCGATCCGCCGCACAGCAGCGACGACATGCTGACTGCGGACATGATCGGGAAACTGCGCGCACGGGGCTACGGCATTGCGCAGACGGACCCACAAACCGGTCCGAAAGTCGGGCAGGGGACGCCGTTGCGCTATCTGGCATCGCCGCTCAACGGGGGCGTGGTGCTGCGCTTGCAATACCTCAGTCGCGAAGCGACAAAGTTCTATCCACGCACCACGGACGGCAGCCTGATGACTGACGCGCCGTTCACGGTCCGCGAGAAAGGTGCAGCCAATGAGCAATGACAAGATCGACCCGCGCCCTGATCCCGCGCGCGGGCCCCAAGAGTCGCGCGATTATCTGGCCAAACCAAAGAAGGGCAAGGGGGTTCGTCGCCTGAACCGTGTCCCGCTGCTGACCGTGGGTGGCATCGTCATGCTGGTTTTTCTCGGAATCTCCTACACGTTCTTTGCCCGGCAGGCGCAGAACACGGCGAAGTTGTCCACCACGGATCCACAGCCGCCCATTTCCACGACAGCGGCCCCACCGGTTCGTCCGAGCGGTCCTGACTACATTTCCGAGCCACCGCAGACTCCGGTCGAAACGCCGGCAACGCCAAACGACACGCAGCCGCAAGGGCAAGCGAGCGTGCCACCGGCCGCACAGTCTGAGGTGTACAAAAATTGGCTGCGGCTGATTCAGCGCATCGAGGAAAAGAAACTCGCCGACCTTGAGACCGCCTTGGTGGCCGATGGCACGGTGCAGAACTTCAAGCGCAACCGGCAAGGTGGACGACGACAGCAGGACGATCAACAGAAAGGCCCTCAGCAGAACAGCACGACGCAGGAGAGCGAAACTGACCAGAAGATGCGGCAGTATTTGGCTGCGATGGGTGGCAACGGTGGCATGGCGGCCGAGAACCAGCAAGACGAGAAACGTGCATTCCTGTCCTCGGGCACGTTGAACGACACCTCCCTCAACGCACGGCGTCGTGCAGCGCTCGCTCCGGCGCAGGAAGTGAAGGCGGGCACAATCATCCCCGGTGTGATGATTTCCGGCCTGAACTCCGATTTGCCGGGTCAGATCATCGCGCAGGTACGCGAGAGCGTGTACGACTCCGCGACTGGTACGCAATTGCTCATTCCGGCCGGAGCGCGCTTGGTCGGCACCTATGACAGCAGCGTGACCCTTGGCCAGGACCGCGTCCTGGTGGGTTGGGAGCGCATCATCTACCCTGACGGATCCTCCATCTCGCTGGCCAAAATGCCGGGCACGGACGTGAGCGGTTACGCCGGATTCAATGACAAGGTGAACAACCACTATTGGCGTATCTTCGGCAACGGTCTGCTGTTGTCGCTGTTCTCTGCCGGTCTCCAATTATCGCAGCCGCCGGCAAGCAACAGCCAAAATAACAGCGGCTCGCAGCAGAACACCCCGCAGCAAACCACCGCAGGCGCGATTGGTCAGCAGATGGGCGAACTCGGGCAGCAAATGGCCAAGCGCAATATGAACATTCAGCCGACGCTCGAAATCCGGCCCGGCTACCGGTTCAACGTGATGGTGACGAAAGACATCATCTTGCCTACGTGGAAAAGCCAACCAACGCCATTGCAGGCTGAGCAAGCACGGGTTCCCCGCGTCATGCTGGAAGATCTTCAACAGCCAGACAATTGATATCCCGACGTATCAATATATGCATGAATAAAGCCTCGTTGAAAAGCTCGGGAATGTACGCGGTCCATTTCGCAGTTGGCAGTTGGCAGAAGTGCCCACCGTCGCTTGCGCGTAAACGTCCGGCGCCATGCGGCCCAGAATTTATGCAACACCGCCCGTGGCGCATCATATCCTCAAACCGCTCGAGCAAGATACGCCACAATCCGCGCTTCGGTCTGTGCTGTCGTCCCGTACACCCCGCGCTGCCCGGTGCGCAGCAAGACACCGCGAGCAATCCAGTTTTGGATCATGTGCCTGGCAACGCCGCGCGCGATCAGGGCGCTGGCTGCCACGGTCCTGCTGCGAGTCGGGCTCGGCGCTGCCGCCTTGCCAGTTCTCGCCAACGGCGCTGGTGGCGCTGCTGCTTTCGCCGCGCGCACACGCTTGCCGGGTGGCGTTGGCGAAGCCACAGACGCGTCGTCGATATCGATGCCAAACAAGGCCGACAAATCGCTGCCGTCCAACGCCGCTTGCGTGTCGGACATCGGCACGGCGGGAATGCTGCCGATTTTTTGGGCCAGTTCCTGCGGATCGACGTGACGCAGTTGGAACAGCAGCTCCGGCTCCTCGTCCAAGCGCGCGCCCACGCCGTACAGTGCTGCCGCGACATGCTTGCACATCGACGCACCGTCCGGGCAACTGCACCGCAGGCTGATTTGCTTGGGCTGCGGGAACAATCCCTCGCCATGGCGCGTTACCGTTTCCATCACCGCCTTGGACAAGCGGCCCTGCAGCAACTCGATCAGCGAGTCGATCTTGCCCGCGCATTCCTTGGTGATCGCGTCCCACCTCGAAGCCACCAATGGCTGCACGCCAATCTCGACCGTGTAGATTTCCGATCCGGACACCAACGCTTTGACCTTTCCGGTCTCGATGCGCAGATCGATGACCGAGCCGTTGCGCACATAGGTCCGTCCGCGCGGCAACCGGTTCGAGTAATCGCTGTAAGCCTCCAGGTTGTCGCACCAGGCCTTGCCCCAGAAACTCTTGGCGATGGCGCGGCCTTCGATCGTGACCGGCTGGCAACTGTAGCCCTGCTTTTTCAGCGCTGCGGCTTTTTGTTTGGCCTGGCGCTGGCGTTGCGCCACCGGGATGTACGGCGCCCAGCCGCCATAGTAATAGCCTCGTCCCATGCTTGTCCTGCTCCTTGTCGTGCGTGACGGTGATTTTTACCCGGTCTTGCCCTCGCCCAGCGCACTGTCGATGTCGAGCGTGACCATGCGCAGCAACTCGTCGTTGCTCAACTCGGTCAACAGGGCCTGGCCGCCGCCCTCGATGATTTGCTCCGACAAACCCAGTTTCGCCTCGACGAGGGCGTCGATTTTCTCTTCCACGGTACCGCGACAGACGAACTTGTGCACCAGCACGTTGCGCCTCTGTCCGATTCGATAGGCGCGGTCGGTCGCCTGATTTTCCACGGCGGGATTCCACCAGCGGTCGAAGTGCACGACATGCGATGCGGCGGTCAGGTTCAGGCCCGTGCCCCCGGCTTTGAGCGAGAGCACAAAAAATGGTGGCCCCTGTTCGCTCTGGAACGCCTGGACCAGCGCCGCGCGCTCCTTCACCGCGGTGCCCCCGTGAAGGAGCAGCCCCGGTCGTCCGAAGACGCCCTGCAGGAACTCCGACAGCGGCGCCGTCATCTCCTGGAACTGCGTAAACACCAGCACCTTCTCCTGGCGTAGCGCGACCGCCTCGGTCAATTCACGCAGGCGGGCGAACTTGCCGCTGTCCTGCGGTCGGTACGCACCATCGCCCAGCCATTGCGAAGGATGGTTGCAGATCTGCTTGAAGCGCATGAGGAAGGCCAGCACCACGCCGCGCCGCGCTATCCCATCCAAGGTCTCGATCTGCATGGCCAGCGCCTCGACCGCCTGCTGATACAGGCTGGCCTGCAGCCGGCTCAGCGCGCAGTACGCTTTGACCTCGGTCTTGTCGGGCAGGTCGGCAATGACCCGCTTGTCACTCTTGAGGCGCCGCAGGATGTAGGGCTGCACGAGGCGGCGCAGCGGCGCGTAGTCGACGTGCGCGTTGTCCGCGAGACGGCGCACGAAGCGGTTGAAAGTCGTGGCCGACCCGAGCAATCCCGGGCAGATGAAGTCGAAGAGCGACCACAGGTCGCCAAGCCGGTTTTCCACGGGTGTTCCGGTCAACGCAATGCGCACACGGCTCTTGAGCGCCTTGATCTTGCGCGTCTGCTGCGCCCCGGGGTTTTTGATCGCCTGCGCTTCGTCCAGCACGATCAGCGACCACTGCACCTCGGCCAACCAGGGCAGGCGGACTGTGCTCGCGTAGCTCGTCACGACGATGTCGACGCCCTCGAGCCGTTGCACGCAAAATGCCGCCAATTCCCTGGATGGAATCGCCGAAGGATGCGCAACCAGCATGCGCAAATGGGGTGCAAAACGCGCCGCCTCCGCCTGCCAATTGGCGATCAGCGACGCCGGTACGACCAGCAGATGCGGCCCCGGGTCACGCTCGCGCTTGAGCAGCGAGAACAGTCCGAGCAACTGAACCGTCTTGCCCAAACCCATGTCGTCGGCAAGACAGCCGCCCAGCCGCAGGCGATTGAGCCACCACAGCCAATGCACGCCCTGGCGCTGGTAGGGTCGCAGCTGCGCCTTGAGCTCGGGATGTGGGTCCGGTCCGTCGCCTGGCTCACGCAGTTGCGCCAGCGTCTTGTGCAACCAGTCGCCCGCCACGACCGTCGACCATTCGGCCGTGGTTTGCGCCAGCTCCGCGGCAGCCTCGCCGTCGAGGGCTGCGCCCGAGAGCAGGCGCATCCCGTCAGACCAGGAAACACCGTCGCGCTCGGCCGACCGCTGTACTTTCTTCCAATGCGCGAGCACGGCGTCGAGCTTTGCGCGATCGACCTCGACCCAGCGCCCTTTGAGCCGGACCAGGCCGTCGCTGGCGGACACCAACTGATTCCATTCCGCATGCGACAGCGGCTCACCGTCGAGCGTGAGTTCAACCTCGAAGTCGAGCATCGTGTCCAGGCCCAGCCCCGATGCCTTCTTCCCCAGATTCACCCGGACCTGCGGGCGCGGTGGGTGCCGCGGCTTCCACCAGTCCGGGATACGCACGACCAGACCGCTGGCTTCGAACACGGGCACATTGCGCAGAAACTGGTACGCCTCGGGTGGTGCCCAGGCCTGCGGATGAAAGAGCTTCCCCGCATCGAGTTGCGCCTTGAGCCACGGGGTTTGCTCGGCCGCCTTGTGCACCGGCAAGAGCAGTTTGAGCATTCCTGCGCGATCCTGGGCGTCGGAATAACCCTGTAGCGCCCGACCCAGCGGCACATGCTGGACGCGCGCATCCTTGGACACATGGCTCGCGCAGGTGGCGAGGAAGGCAAACGGTGCCTGCGCGTTGCCCTTGTTCTCCGCCAAGTGAAAACAGACCCGACCCACGAGGTTCCAACTGGGGTGCTTGCTGCGCAGCCAGGCATCGATGTCACCGCCGCTCGCGGCAACGTCCTCACGCACGGCCTCATGCAGATCCTCCCACCAAGACGCGAGCACCGCAGCATCAAGGTATTCCGCCCCGGTCATCGGTGGCACTGCGGTCGCCAATTCTTGCAATTCCGTGCTTGGGGCAGGGAGTACGAGCGTGGCCCATTGCTCGGGCAGGGCGGCGACGGACGTGAAGCGCGCCATGAACAGATGGGCAAACTCGCGTCCGAAGGACAGAGCGGGGGGCAAGGGACTGCCCAATTCCAGCGCGCCCAATTGCAACAGGCCGTGCGCACCGCTGCGCGCGAAGGCCTTGGCGATGCGCGTTGTTACGGTCGGGGCGTCGGTCCGTCCGGAGGCACTCCCCAGGAAGACCCGGCCGGCGGGCGAGATCGCAAGGTCCTGACCCGAATCGACAAGATCAGCCCGTGATACAGACACAGCAGAATCGGACTCAGCCATGAAGCCGCACTTGCAAAATTATTCATGTTCCATACGAACACAATCCCCCCAGCTTTATGGGCTGGGGGGTTTGAGGGCTGTAATAGCCTGACGATGACCTACTTTCACACGGGAACCCGCACTATCATCGGCGCAAGGTCGTTTCACTGTCCTGTTCGGGATGGGAAGGAGTGGGACCAACCTGCTATGGTCATCAGGCATAACCGGGTGTCACCCTGGCTTCGCGTCAGGGCGACGCATTCATAGAGTCTGGAATCAGATTTTTTGTTTTGACTGCGTCCACATGGCATAACTATCCTGTCCTTGACGGCTCCGAGTCCATCAAAGTTATAGGGTCAAGCCGCACGAGCAATTAGTACAGGTTAGCTCAACGCATTGCTGCGCTTGCACACCCTGCCTATCAACGTCCTGGTCTTGAACGACTCTTCAGGGGGCTCAAGGCCCCGGCAGATCTCATCTTGAAACGAGTTTCCCGCTTAGATGCTTTCAGCGGTTATCTCTTCCACACTTGGCTACTCGGCCATGCCACTGGCGTGACAACCGATACACCAGAGGTGTGTCCACTCCGGTCCTCTCGTACTAGGAGCAGCATTCCTCAAATCTGCAACGCCCACGGAAGATAGGGACCAAACTGTCTCACGACGTTTTAAACCCAGCTCACGTACCTCTTTAAATGGCGAACAGCCATACCCTTGGGACCGGCTACAGCCCCAGGATGAGATGAGCCGACATCGAGGTGCCAAACACCGCCGTCGATATGAACTCTTGGGCGGTATCAGCCTGTTATCCCCAGAGTACCTTTTATCCGTTGAGCGATGGCCCTTCCATTCAGAACCACCGGATCACTATGTCCTGCTTTCGCACCTGCTCGACTTGTCAGTCTCGCAGTCAAGCACGCTTTTGCCATTGCACTATCGTCACGATTTCCGTCCGTAACTAGCGTACCTTCGAACTCCTCCGTTACGCTTTGGGAGGAGACCGCCCCAGTCAAACTGCCTACCATGCACTGTCCCCGATCCAGTTTCATGGACCAAGGTTAGAACCTCAAACACACCAGGGTGGTATTTCAACGTCGGCTCCATACAATCTGACGACTGCACTTCTTCGCCTCCCACCTATCCTACACAGATCTGTTCAAAGTCCAATACAAAGCTACAGTAAAGGTTCATGGGGTCTTTCCGTCTTTCCGCGGGGAGATTGCATCATCACAAACATTTCAACTTCGCTGAGTCTCAGGAGGAGACAGTGTGGCCATCGTTACGCCATTCGTGCAGGTCGGAACTTACCCGACAAGGAATTTCGCTACCTTAGGACCGTTATAGTTACGGCCGCCGTTTACTGGGACTTCAATCAAGAGCTTGCACCCCATCATTTAATCTTCCAGCACCGGGCAGGCGTCACACCCTATACTTCCACTTTCGTGTTTGCAGAGTGCTGTGTTTTTATTAAACAGTCGCAGCCACCGATTTTTTGCAACCCCTTCCGGCTCCCTCTGTTCGAGTTCACCTACTCAGGGCATACCTTCTCCCGAAGTTACGGTATCAATTTGCCGAGTTCCTTCTCCTGAGTTCTCTCAAGCGCCTTAGAATACTCATCTCGCGCACCTGTGTCGGTTTGCGGTACGGTCGCGTGTAGCTGGAGCTTAGTGGCTTTTCCTGGAAGCAGGGTATTACTCGCTTCGTCTGCTTGCAGACTCGTTATCACCCCTCATCTCAGCCCGGCGGATTTGCCTTCCGGGCACGACTACCGGCTTGAACCAACTCTTCCATCCGTTGGCCGAGCTAACCTTCTCCGTCCCCACATCGCACTACACTTCGGTACAGGAATGTTCACCTGTTTCCCATCAGCTACGCATCTCTGCCTCGCCTTAGGGGCCGACTCACTCTACGCCGATGAACGTTGCGTAGAAAACCTTGCGCTTACGGCGAGGGGGCTTTTCACCCCCTTTCACGCTACTCATGTCAGCATTCGCACTTCTGATACCTCCAGCATCCGTCTCCAGACACCTTCTCAGGCCTACAGAACGCTCTCCTACCACTTGCGATTCCTCGCAAATCCGCAGCTTCGGTAACTGGCTTGAGCCCCGTTACATCTTCCGCGCAGGACGACTCGATCAGTGAGCTGTTACGCTTTCTTTAAATGATGGCTGCTTCTAAGCCAACATCCTGACTGTCTTTGCCTTCCCACTTCGTTTCCCACTTAGCCAATTTTAGGGACCTTAGCTGGCGGTCTGGGTTGTTTCCCTCTTGAGTCCGGACGTTAGCACCCGGTGCTCTGTCTCCCAAGCTCTGCTCTGCGGTATTCGGAGTTTGCATAGGTTTGGTAAGTCGCCATGACCCCCTAGCCTAAACAGTGCTCTACCCCCGCAGCCAATACTTGAGGCACTACCTAAATAGTTTTCGGAGAGAACCAGCTATTTCCAAGTTTGATTAGCCTTTCACCCCTATCCACAGCTCATCCCCTAGTTTTGCAACACTAGTGGGTTCGGACCTCCAGTACCTGTTACGGCACCTTCATCCTGGCCATGGATAGATCACTTGGTTTCGGGTCTACACCCAGCGACTTCTTCGCCCTCTTCGGACTCGATTTCTCTTCGGCTTCCCTATTCGGTTAACCTTGCCACTGAATGTAAGTCGCTGACCCATTATACAAAAGGTACGCAGTCACCCCTCTCAGGGCTCCTACTTTTTGTAAGCATGCGGTTTCAGGATCTATTTCACTCCCCTCCCGGGGTTCTTTTCGCCTTTCCCTCACGGTACTTGTTCACTATCGGTCGATTACGAGTATTTAGCCTTGGAGGATGGTCCCCCCATCTTCAGACAGGATTTCTCGTGTCCCGCCCTACTTTTCTCCAGCTCAGTACCACACTCCAGTTTTCGTCTACAGGGCTATCACCTTCTATGGCCGGGCTTTCCATCCCGTTCTTCTAACTGTCTTGCTATCTCTGGAAGGCTCTTCCAATTTCGCTCGCCACTACTCTCGGAATCTCGGTTGATTTCTTTTCCTCGGGCTACTTAGATGTTTCAGTTCGCCCGGTTCGCCTCGCATGCCTATTTATTCAGCATGCGATACCTCTTTCAAGGTGGGTTTCCCCATTCAGATATCTCCGGATCTCAGCTCTTTTGCCAGCTCCCCGAAGCTTTTCGCAGGCTATCACGTCTTTCTTCGCCTGTAATCGCCAAGGCATCCACCACATGCTCTTAGTCACTTGACCCTATAACTTTGACGTCTCTTTCGAGCCGCCTCCGTCTTCTTCAAGGACCTGCCAGGTCTTTCACCTGGCGCGTTATGCCGTAATGCGACTCCGGATCTTTCGATCCTTCATCGTTTACTTGAATTTCAAACCAAGTTTGAATATTCGTTTTGACGCAATCAAAATTTCTCGTCGCCAGCCATCCCGCTTCCACCTCTTACGGCTTCGCGGTCCTCGCCGGCGACTCTGATTTCGACTCTATGAATTTTTAAGGAACAGCCGATTGATCGCTTGATGTCGATCAACAACGAAGCAGCCTCTCTCGAAGCCGCTTCGGTGTTGAATGCCTTTCCCACTGCACTTGGTGGAGGATGACGGGATCGAACCGACGACCCCCTGCTTGCAAAGCAGGTGCTCTCCCAGCTGAGCTAATCCCCCTTCTTTCCGTGCCTGCCTCGGTTGCCCGCTCCGCCTCTTGGTGGGTCTAGTTGGGCTCGAACCAACGACCCCCGCCTTATCAAGACGGTGCTCTGACCAGCTGAGCTACAGACCCCCGTCGGCTCGCGCCAACCTTCCCTCCTACAACCGATGAGTGTGGACGTTCAATCTTGAATGCTTTCTTCCCAGAAAGGAGGTGATCCAGCCGCACCTTCCGATACGGCTACCTTGTTACGACTTCACCCCAGTCACGAACCCTGCCGTGGTAATCGCCCTCCTTGCGGTTAGGCTAACTACTTCTGGCAGAACCCGCTCCCATGGTGTGACGGGCGGTGTGTACAAGACCCGGGAACGTATTCACCGCGACGTTCTGATCCGCGATTACTAGCGATTCCGACTTCACGCAGTCGAGTTGCAGACTGCGATCCGGACTACGACTGGCTTTTTGGGATTGGCTCCCCCTCGCGGGTTGGCTTCCCTCTGTACCAGCCATTGTATGACGTGTGTAGCCCCACCTATAAGGGCCATGAGGACTTGACGTCATCCCCACCTTCCTCCGGCTTGTCACCGGCAGTCTCATTAGAGTGCCCATCTTAATGTAGCAACTAATGACAAGGGTTGCGCTCGTTGCGGGACTTAACCCAACATCTCACGACACGAGCTGACGACAGCCATGCAGCACCTGTGTTACGGCTCTCTTTCGAGCACCTCTCCATCTCTGGAGTCTTCCGTACATGTCAAAGGTGGGTAAGGTTCTTCGCGTTGCATCGAATTAAACCACATCATCCACCGCTTGTGCGGGTCCCCGTCAATTCCTTTGAGTTTCAACCTTGCGGCCGTACTCCCCAGGCGGTCAACTTCACGCGTTAGCTTCGTTACTGAGTCAGTCAAGACCCAACAACCAGTTGACATCGTTTAGGGCGTGGACTACCAGGGTATCTAATCCTGTTTGCTCCCCACGCTTTCGTGCTTGAGCGTCAGTACAGGCCCAGGGGATTGCCTTCGCCATCGGTGTTCCTCCGCATATCTACGCATTTCACTGCTACACGCGGAATTCCATCCCCCTCTGCCGTACTCCAGCCATACAGTCACATATGCAGTTCCCAGGTTGAGCCCAGGGATTTCACATCTGTCTTGCATGACCGCCTGCGCACGCTTTACGCCCAGTAATTCCGATTAACGCTCGCACCCTACGTATTACCGCGGCTGCTGGCACGTAGTTAGCCGGTGCTTATTCTTACGGTACCGTCATCTGCCCCAATTATTCATCAGGACCCTTTCGTTCCGTACAAAAGCAGTTTACAACCCGAAGGCCTTCATCCTGCACGCGGCATGGCTGGATCAGGCTTGCGCCCATTGTCCAAAATTCCCCACTGCTGCCTCCCGTAGGAGTCTGGGCCGTGTCTCAGTCCCAGTGTGGCTGGTCGTCCTCTCAGACCAGCTACAGATCGTCGGCTTGGTAGGCCTTTACCCCACCAACTACCTAATCTGCCATCGGCCGCTCCGTCCGCGCAAGGCCTTGCGGTCCCCTGCTTTCATCCTCAGATCTTATGCGGTATTAGCAAAGCTTTCGCTCCGTTATCCCCCTCGATCGGGCACGTTCCGATGTTTTACTCACCCGTTCGCCACTCGTCAGCGTCCGAAGACCTGTTACCGTTCGACTTGCATGTGTAAGGCATGCCGCCAGCGTTCAATCTGAGCCAGGATCAAACTCTTCAGTTCAATCTCGTCTTCTCTTGCCCTTGCGGGCTACTCAAAAGAATCAAAGTGAATCTTCACTTCTGTCTCATGAGCATTTGCGGCCCCCAGGTTCTCACCCAGGCGCCAGTTCCTTGGAACTTGGCATTCGCCATCAAACGCCCACGCTTATCGGCTGTTTGTTTTTAATGATCCTGCTCGCCAAGGCAGCCCGTGGCCCCCTTCGCTTCCCAACCCGGCCTCGATCAGCCAAGCTGCGCACTATAGCACGGCTTTTTGTGCTCCGTCAAACTTTTCGCCAAAACTCCTCTTCCGCCCTGCCCGGCAGGCCCAGCCCCGCCCGCGGCAGGACGCTTCCTGCCGGGCCCCAGAGGCAGTCCGGGCAAGCGTACGGTGCCCGCCCCCGGATGCCGTGAGCGCAGGGGCCCCAAGCCGAGCAGATCGGCAAGGAGCAACCCCAGCATCGGAGACGCCAACACGCTTCCCGCGCGCGCAGTCCCTCAGCGCGGGCAGGGAGGCACCACCAGCGCACCGTTTTGCAGCGACAGCCCGGAAAAGCGCTTGATCATCCACGAACGGAACGAGGCAATCGCGTCATCCATCAAATCGTCCGAATGCGTCAGCAGATAGTAGCCGTAGCCGTCGTCGACCCAGGCATCGAACGGCTGTACCAGCGCGTTGCGGCGCAACTCGTCCAGGAACAGCAAGGGGTCGAGCAGGGCAACGCCGGTGCCGCTCATCGCATACTGCGCCGCCAAGCTCGCCGTGTCGAACACCAGCCCCCGGTTCACAGACACGTTGTGCAATTCTGCCTGGCGCATAAAGTGTTCCCACAAACGGTGGCGCGGCTGACCTTCCAGCTGCACGTGGACGATATCGTTGTGCGCCAGGAGGTCTTCCAGGTCGCTTGCCTTGCGACGCTCCAGCAGCGACGGGTGGCATAGCGGCGTCAACCGGACATGCCACAGCAAGTCGGCGATCAGATCGTTGACCTCCGGTTTGGAATAGACCACGACAATGTCACCGTTATTTTCCGACATGCCGACCCGGTTGGATATCGTCAGGTCCAGCATGATGTCGGGGAAGGCATCGCGGAATTCGCACAATATCGGCACCGCCAAATTGTGCGCGAAGGTCGGCGGCATTTGCATCTGCAGCACGCGGCGCGGTGCCGCGCCTTCGTCGAGGATGGCCTTGAGCGTCTGTTCGATGCGATCAAACGATTTATTCACTACCGGCAACAACATGCGGCCTGCCTGCGTCAGTTCCAGATGCTGATGCTTGCGTTCGAACAGTTTGATGCCCAGCTGGGCCTCCAGCGCCAAGATATGCCGACTGATTGCGCTCTGCGACACAAACAGGCTATTGGCCGCAGCGGTCACGCTCAGATGCTTCCCGGTCGCTTCAAATGCCCGCAGGGCATTGAGCGGTAAACAGCGCCGATCCATGTCCGGCCTCCTTGCAAGAAAGATAGGTAGAGGTCCTTCTGTGGATGGTACTGTACATCACGCACAGTAACCAGATGCATGGGAAAGGGGCGGCGCTCATGCGATGGCCGCCCCGGTTTGCCGGTGAACAGGCGCACGACCGGCGCGCCGACCACGCCATTTCGTCGATTGCCGATCTACGCCGCGCTGCTGCGGCCGCGCATGCTTCTCAGAGGTCGGCCCGACCCATCGCCGGATCGCTCACCGTGTGCTTGCCAGTTTCCACGCGGCCGGCAAAGCGGCGGAAGTAGCCGGGGTCGGCATCGCAGGTGACGGCGAAGTCGTACCACTGGCCGCTCGCGGCGAGCTCCCAGTGCTGGTCCACGTTGGCACCGCCGTTCACCGTCGCGGTCCACGGGCCGTCGTTGCGATAGGCCTTGGCGTTGATGGTGAACTTGCACGCGGCCTTGCCGTCGTTGCGCATGTTCAGGTAGACATTCCCGTTGGCGATGTCGTAGCACACCCGCACCTCGGGCGTCGCACCGCTGGTGCGCAGCGCGTCGAGATGGCCCTTGAAGTGGCGGTGAAAGCCGTTCGGCCCCAGCACCCACAGGTCGTAGACGCCGCTGTCGTCGGCCACCGCGGCCCAGGTGTCGTCGAGTCCCTTGCCTGCTTCCAGCATGTAGCGGCGCGGCAGGCGGTCGAGGTGGCGCTTGTCGTAGACATGGAACACGGCGGCGGCCTTGCCGGTGTTGAGGAACAGCAGTTGCAGCTTGCCATTCGCCACGTCGGCCTTGGCGCTGGTGTGCAGCTCGTACGGCAGGGCACGCGAGGGGCGGGTGCCGGTGGCCTGCTGCGGCAACGCCTGCGTAGCGGGCAGCGGAATTTGCGAGAGCTTCTCCTGCTCGGTCCGCAGTTGGTCCGCTTCGGCCCGGGTCTTGCGTCCCGCGAGTGTGGGCAGCACTTCGCTGTTCGGCGTTGCAAAGTTGAAGGCGCTGGTCAGGTCGCCGGTGATCGCGCGGCGAAACGGCGAGATGTTCGTTTCCTTCACGCCGAATCGCACTTCGAGGAAGCGCAGCACCGAGGTGTGGTCGAACACCTGCGAGTTGACCCAGCCGCCGCGGCTCCAGGGCGAGATGACGTACATCGGCACGCGCGGGCCGGGGCCGTAGACACGACCGTCCGGCGCCGGAACGCTCGCGGGCGTACCGGGGATCAGCGGGTGGGTGTAGCGCTCGAACGCCACGTCGGCGTCGCTGAGCGTGGTCTTGCCCGCCACGCTCTTGTCCGGGTTGATCGACGGCGCGGCAGGCGATGGCACATGGTCGAAGTAGCCGTCGTTCTCGTCGAAATTGACTATGAACACCGTCTTGCTCCACACATCAGGCGATGCGGTGAGCGCGTCCAGCACCTGCTGGATGTACCACGCGCCTTGCACCGGGCTCGAAGGTCCCGGGTGTTCGGAATACTCGGCCGGGGCCACGATCCACGACACCTGCGCGAGCTTGCCGTTGGCCACGTCCCGCTTGAACGTGCCGAGCAGGCCGCCGTCGCCGGGCATGGTGTTGGCGACGCCCTTGTAGAGCGGGTTGCCCGCATCGTCGCTGGCCGGGTCGTAGGCCGGCAGTGTCACGCCCGCGGGCGGGCCGGCGTTGTCGTCGTAGCGCATGTCGTTCTTGCCGGATGCCCTGTTCGCCACCCGGTATTTCTGGAAGCCCGCCAGCGGGTTGTCGGTGAAGTTTTCGGGCAGGTTCTGGTAGACCATCCAGCTGACCTTGGCGTCCTGCAGGCGCTCTGGATAGGTCGTCCAATTGCAGCCGTAGGTGGTCGAATCGACGCCGGGGTTGGTCACGGGGTCCCATGGAAACCGGAGGTTGTCCCAGGCGTTGTTCACCGAGGAGACACCTGCCAGGCCGCTGCCCGTCTGGCCCGAGGGACCGTTGGTGCCGCTCCAGTGGAACAGGCGGTTCGAGTTGGTGCCGGTGTGCATGCTGCAGTGGTAGGCATCGCACACGGTGAAGGCGTTGGCCAGCGCGTACTGGAATTGCAATTCGGCCTCTTGCAGGTAGCCCATCGACTGCGTGAAGGGCGCCGTGTCGGTGGCTTTGTGCTTCGGCCATTGGCTGAGGCGCCCACCGTCCCATGCGTTCTGTGCGTCGGTCCAGCCGTGCGGCGTGCCGGTGACGCGTTGCGCGTTGCCCTTGGTCTGATCAAGGTGATACGGCAGCACCACCTTGCCGTTGGCGTCGCTCTGTTCCCAGACACGGCGCCCGCCGGCCAGCGGAATGGCGAAGCGGTCACCGAAGCCCCGCACGCCCATGAGCATGCCGAAGTAGTGATCGAAGGAGCGGTTCTCCTGCATCAGGATCACGACGTGCTCGACGTCCATGATCGTGCCGGTCTTGTTGTTCGCAGGAATGGCGAGCGCGCGGCGGATGCTCGGCGGGAATGCGGAGAACGCGAGCGCGGCGGCGCCCGTGGCGGCGGTACCGGTCAGGAATTTGCGGCGCGAGTTCATGGGCTTGGTCTGGTCGTTCATGTCGTTGGCCCTCAGGGTGCGCAGCTCTTCACGGGAGCGACGCCGGTGTCAGGCTGTTGTGGGGTGCTGGGCGAGCCAGCGGCGACGTCGCCGCCACTGTCGCTGCAGGCGCAAAGCGCGCAGGCCACGATCAGCGCGGGCAGGAGCCGCACGCTCAGGGGGGAAAATTTCATGGGTCTATCCTTTGTTGTGCCGTGTTTGTGGAGGAGGCAGGGAGCGCGCGGCGAATGCCTCATTCATCTTGCGTTCCTCTGGTGACAGCGGTTTGACAAGTTCCGCGAACGCCAGCGCCCAAGAAAAATGGGGCCCGAGGGCCCCTTGCGACAGAAAATGAAAAGGAGGAATGCGCTGGTTTCTCCCCTTGGCGTCGTTCACGAAGTTGTGCGTGCGTGCGGCACGCGAGCGGTGGCCCGCGCCGGACTGCGGTCCCTGCGCGGGCTGGTGCCGAATTTCGCGCGGTAGGTGCGCGAGAAATGCGATGGCGACTCGAACCCGCACGCGACGCAGATCGAGGTGACCGTCATATCGGTCTGCTGCAGCAGCTCGCGCGCGCGCTCCAGGCGCAATTGCCGATAGAAATGCTTCGGCGTGTCCTCGAGCGCCGCGCAGAACAGTCGCTCCAACTGCCGGCGCGTGACGCCGACCTCCTGCGCGAGCGCGTCGGGCGCGAGCGGCTCCTCCATGTTCTGCTCCATCGCGCCGATCACCTGGATCAGCTTGCGGTTGTGCACGCCGTAGCGCGCGGCGATCTGCATGCGCTGATGGTCCGAGCGCTGCCGGATGCGGCCCACGACGAACTGCTCGGACACCGCCGCCGCGAGCGCCGCGCCGTGGCTGCGGCCGATCAGGTCGAGCATCATGTCGATCGACGCGGTGCCGCCGGCGCAGGTGATGCGCTTGGCGCCGATCTCGAACAATTCCTGGCTCGCGCGCAGCGCCGGATAGCGCTCGCGGAACGCCGACAACGCCTCCCAATGCAGGGTCAGCCGGTCGGTCGCGCAAAAGAGCCCGGCCTCGGCGAGAACGAAGCTCCCGGTATCGATGCCCCCGAGCGTCGCGCCCGCGCGCGCGAGCCGGCGCAGCCACGCGGCGAGCGCGCGGCTGTAGCAGGCCAGCGGGTCGAAGCCCGCGACGACGAACACGGTGCGCGGATCGGCGGCGTGGAACGCGGCTTCGGCGTTCAGCGAGATGCCGTTGCTCGCCATGACCGATGCGCCGTCCATGCTCAGGATGCGCCAGCGGTACAGGTCGTCGCAAAAGCGGTTCGCGACGCGCAGCGGTTCGGCGGCGGACATGAAGCCGATGGCCGAAAAGCCCGGCAGCAGCAGGAACGAGATGTCTTCGGGCATCGTGCAGCGGGTACGGTGTTGGCTTTCGTGCGGGGTCGGGTGAGCGTAGCAAGCGGTGCCCACGCCCGCAAGGCCCATGGGTACTGGCTTGGCGGCGCGCGCACCATGCTGGTTTTCCCTTGGGGTCGCAAACGGGCAAGAACCGGTCGCTGCCGGTCGCTTTGGTACGGGCACGCCACGGTACCTTCCCCCCACGCCAAGCACTATTGCCCGCGCGGCAGGCGGATGCGCAAGCCGCGCGCAACAGATCCAAGGGGAAGGAGCTCCATGCCACTTGACGCCAAAACCTTGTCCTCCAGCCTGCTGTGCGCCGCAGCGCTGCTGCAGCCGGTTTGCGCGCAGGACCCGGACAGCTGCCGCAAGGTCCGCTTTGCGAATATCGGCTGGACCGACATCACGGCGACCACGGCGCTCGCGTCCACCGTGCTCGAAGGGCTTGGCTACCAGCCGGTGACGACCGTCGCGTCGGTGCCGATCTCGTTCACGGGGCTGAAGAACCGGCAGATCGACGTGTCGCTCGGCTACTGGTGGCCGGGGCAGGAGCGGATGATCACGCCGTTCGTCGAGGCCAAGACGATCCAGGTGCTGGAGCCGCCGAATCTGCCCAACGCAAGGGCGTCGCTCGCAGTGCCGAGCTACGCATACGACGCGGGACTCAAGACCTTCTCCGACATCGCGCGCTACCACACGGAACTCGACGGCAAGATCTACGGCATCGATTCGGGAACCAGCGCAAACGCATCGATCAAGGCGATGATCGACAAGAACCAGTTCGGCATGGGCAGCTTCAAGCTGGTCGAATCGAGCGAGGCGGGAATGCTCATCAGCGTCGAGCGCGCGGTCCGCGACAGGAAGTGGGTGCTGTTCCTCGGGTGGGAACCGCATCCGATGAACATACAGATCGACATGCGCTACCTGACCGGAAGCCAGGGCGCGTTCATCAACGACGGCGTCGCGCGCGTCTATACGCTGACCGCGCCGGACTTCCTCACGCGCTGCCCGAACGCCGGCAGGCTCGTGGGCAATCTGCGCTTCACGGCGCAGATCGAGAACACCGTGATGCAGGACCTGCTGAGCAGAGACCGACCCAAGCCCGCCGACGCAGCGAAGGCGTATCTCAAGAAAAACCCGCAGGTGCTCGACGACTGGCTGGTCGGCGTGAAGACGTACGACGGCAGGGAGGGGCTGCCGGCGGTGAAAGCCCACCTCGGTCTCTGAAGCCGGCACCGGAACGCCCCCTCCCACGTACAAGCACAGGAATGACCCCGCGCATGAACCACGAAGTCATCGTCACCTGCGCCGTGACCGGCGCGGGCGATACGGTCGGCAAGCATCCGGCGATCCCGGTCACGCCCCGGCAGATCGCCGACGCCGCGATCGAAGCCGCGCGGGCCGGCGCCACCGTCGCGCACTGCCATGTGCGCGATCCGCTGACCGGCCGCGGCAGCCGCGACCCGAAGCTGTACCGCGAGGTGCTGGACCGCATCCGCTCGTCGGGTACCGACGTGATCATCAACCTGACCGCGGGCATGGGCGGTGACCTCGAGATCGGCTCCGGCGAAGAGCCGATGCGCTTCGGCGCGGCAACGGACCTCGTCGGCGGGCTGACGCGGCTCGCGCACATCGAGCAACTGCTGCCGGAGATCTGCACGCTCGATTGCGGAACGCTCAATTTCGGCGACGGCGACTGCATCTACGTGTCCACCCCCGCGCAGCTGCGCGCCGGCGCAAAACGCATACAGGAACTCGGCGTGAAACCGGAGCTGGAGGTCTTCGACACCGGGCACCTGTGGTTCGCCAAACAGCTGCTCAAGGAGGGGCTGCTCGATGCGCCGCCGCTGTTCCAGATCTGCCTGGGAATTCCCTGGGGCGCGCCCGCCGACACGGCGACGATGAAGGCCATGGTCGACAACCTGCCGCCGGGCGCGCAGTGGGCCGGCTTCGGCATCGGCCGGATGCAAATGCCAATGCTCGCGCAGGCGCTGCTGCTCGGCGGCCACGTGCGCGTCGGCCTCGAAGACAACCTCTGGCTCGACAAGGGCGTTCCCGCGCGCAACGGGACGCTCGTGCAGCGCGCGCTCGAGATCATCGAGCGGCTCGGCGGCCGCGCGCTCTCGCCCGCCGAGGGTCGCCGCACACTCGGCCTGCCGGCACGTGGCGCGCGACCGCTGGAACGCCGCCCGCCCGAGCCGTTCGCCTGATGAACGGGGCAGCAAGGCATCATTTGCATCATTTTTCGCAAGCATCGGGAGCACCATGCCAGTGATCGTCGATATCAGGACATTTGCCGCCATCGGCGCCGGCGTGATCGGCAGCGGCTGGGTCGCGCGCGCGCTCGCGCACGGCCTTGACGTGCTGGCCTGGGACCCGGCGCCGGGTGCCGAAAAGCAGTTGCGCGAGAACCTTGCGAACGCCTGGCCCGCGCTCGAGCGCGTCGGCCTGCGCGCCGGGGCGTCGCAGGCACGACTGCGCTTCGTGGATACGCTGGCGGCCTGCGTCGCGGACGCGGACTTCATTCAGGAGAGCGCGCCCGAGCGCGCCGAGCTCAAGCGCGCGCTGCACGAACAAATCGGTCTTGCCGCAAGGCCCGATGCGCTCATCAGCTCGTCAACCTCGGGCCTGCTGCCGACGGATTTCTACGCGCGCACCGCGCATCCCGAGCGCTGCATGGTCGGCCATCCATTCAACCCGGTGTACCTGCTGCCGCTCGTCGAGGTGCTCGGCGGCGAGCGCACCGCGCCCGCGGCGCTCGAAGCCGCACAGCAGGTGTACCGCGCGCTCGGCATGCGGCCGCTGCACGTGCGCAAGGAAGTGCCCGGCTTCATCGCCGACCGGCTGCTCGAAGCGCTGTGGCGCGAGGCGCTGCATCTGGTGAATGACGGCGTCGCGACGACCGGCGAGATCGACGACGCAATCCGCTTCGGTGCGGGAATCCGCTGGTCGTTCATGGGAAGCTTCCTCAGCTACACGCTGGCCGGCGGCGACGCGGGAATGCGCCATTTCATGCAGCAGTTCGGCCCCGCGCTCGAACTGCCGTGGACCCGCCTCGTCGCGCCGCAGCTCAGCGCCGAGCTGATCGAGCGCGTGGTCGACGGCAGCACGCAGCAACTCGGCACGCGCTCGATCAGGCAGCTCGAACGCTACCGCGACGACTGCATCACGAGCGTGCTCGCAGCGATCCACGCCGCGAAGGCGCGCCACGGCCTGCGCGCCGACGAGTAGCGCCGCGGGTTTCGGTCCCCTCACCTTCCAAGAGCGCAAGCCATGCCAGAACTGGAGCTCTACCGCGGCACGGTGCGGCCGGAATGGGTCGATTACAACGGCCACCTGCGCGACGCCTACTACATGCTGATCTTCAGCTTCGCGACCGACGCGCTGATCGAGCGCATCGGCCTCGACGCGGCGACCCGCAGCGCACGCAAGCGCTCGCTCTTCACGCTCGAAGCGCACATCAACTACCTGCACGAAACCCGGCTGGGCGCGCAGCTGCGCATCGCTGCGCGGCCCATCGCACACGACGCGAAGCGCCTGCATCTGTACCTCGAAATGTTCGCCGACGCGCGCTCCGATCCGGTCGCGGCGAGCGAGCAGATGCTGCTGCACGTGGACACGGGCGGCCCGCGCGCGGTCGCCTTCGATCCGGACGTCGCCGCGCGCGTGCAGGCCTTCGCGCACGCCTGCGCCGCGCTGCCACCGGCGCAATACGCGGGCCGCACGATCGCGCTGCCGCCCGCGCGGCGCGCATGACGCAAGCACCGCAGCCCAACCCCGCAAACACCATGCTCACACCCGACATCGCCGACTTCGTCGCACGCACCGCCGCCGTGTATCCCGCGCACGCGGCAACGCTGCCGATTGCCGAACAACGCCTGATCTACGACCGCTATGCGGCGTCGTTCACGCCACCGCTGCCCGAAGGGGTGCGCACCGAGGACCGCGTCTTCCACGCTGCGGCCGGACACCGGATCGCACTGCGGCTCTACCGACCGCCGCCCGGCGGCACGCGCGGCTGCGTGCTGTATTTCCACGGCGGCGGCTTCGTCCTCGGCTCGCTCGACAGCCACCAGGTCGTGACCGCGCGCCTGGCCGCGGACACCGGCCTGCGCGTGATCGCGGTCGATTACCGGCTCGCGCCCGAACACCCGGCGCCGGCCGCGCACGAGGACTGCCTCGAGGTCACCCGCGCGGCGCTCGCCGGGCGCCTGCCGGGCGCGACCGACGCGCCGCTGCTGCTCGCCGGCGACAGCGCGGGCGCCAGCGTCGCAGCGGGCATCGCGCTGCGGCTGCGCGATGCCGGTTGCGGAAAAATCGCGGGAATGGCCCTCGTCTACCCGATGCTCGGCGACGAACCGCAGCCCCCCGCGCGCGATACCGAAGCGCATGCGCCCATGCTCACGCTCGCCGACATCCATGCGTTTCGCCGCCACTACTGGGGCGCAGCACGGCCACCGGACTGGATTGCACCGCTCAATGCACAGCGCTTCGACGGCCTGCCGCCCACGCTGGCGATCGGCGTCGAGCACGACCCGCTGCGCGACGACCCGCGCGTGTTCGCCGAACGCATACAGGCGGCCGGCGGAACGGCGCGCTCATGGTGCGGCGTGGGCATGGTGCACGGCTGCTGGCGCGCGCTCGAAGTCAGCGTGAGCGCGCGGCGGCTGCACGACGAGGTCTGCCGTTTCCTGCGCGATAGCGCCAACAACGCTGCGCACCCGACCTGATCGATCCATGCGCCGCACCCGCACACGCATCGTGGCCGGCGTCGCCTGCGCCGGCGTCGCCGTCCTCGCACTGGCCGCCGCCGGTGCCCGCGTGAACACCAGCAAGAGCATCCCGCTCGGCCTGTACTGGGCGAGCAGCGCGCCGGTGGACAAGGGGGTCTACATCCTCTTTTGCCCGCCGCAGCGCAGCGTGTTCGACGACGCCAGGGACAGGGGCTATATCGGCGCCGGCTTCTGCCCCGGCGGTTACGGCTACATGATGAAGCGCGTGGTCGCCACCCGGGACGACACCGTGGCCGTCGCCGACGACGGCGTGCGCGTCAACGGCGAGTTGCTCGCGCACAGCGCACCGATACGGACCGACAGATCCGGCCGGGCGCTGCCGCGCTACCGCTCCGGACGCTACAAGCTCGGCGAGTCCGAACTGCTGCCCATGTCGGACGCAAGCGCCACCTCCTTCGACGCCCGCTACTTCGGCCCCATCGAGCGTGCGCAAATCAGAAGCGTGCTGCGTCCGCTCATCACTTGGTAGAGAGAGCCACGCCCGCCATCGCGTCAACGCGGCGCGGACCACAGTCGCTGGGGCGGGTATACGCCTGCCTATTGATGACGAATCGGGCGTTCGTTTCATTCTTTGACCAACTGAAATCGATCCAACAGAGTCCCTCAGTCGGGAGACAATATGTTCATTCGTCCCTCCGCCGTCGCAGCGGTCCCGACATGACGGAGAGCCATTGATGTATCTCGGAATGCTTCAAATCTCGCCCATCTTGGTCGTCATGTCCATGATCCTGCTCTTGCGGCGACCGCCAGTCCAGGCGTCCGTCGTTGGCGCGGCCCTGGCGATCGCGCTCTGGTTGGGTGGCGCGGCGACTCCCTTCAGCGAATCCATTGCCTCTGCGGTGAGCCAGGACACCCTGATTCTGTTTGCATCGACCGCATTCGTGATGGCGCCGGGTCTTTTATTCGTCATTTTCCTGGAGCGCGGCCAAGTGAATCTGTCGCTTTCGTCCTGGGTGAAGAATCTGGGTCTTTCGCCACGGCTTCAGGTCGTTTTCATTGTTTTCGGGCTCGCACCCCTGCTCGAATCCATGACCGGATTCGGTGTCTCCCTGATTGCCACGGTGCCGCTGCTCGTCGCATTGTTCGACAAGGAGCGCGGTATCCGGGTTGCACTTTGCGGGATGGCGATCATGCCCTGGGGAACGCTCGGCCTCGCAACCGTGATCGGTGCGGCGCTCGCTGGCATTTCAGCCTTCGATCTCGGATCGACCTCTGCCTTCACAAGCGCTCCCGTCTTTGTCGGTCTGGCATGCATCGCCCTGTTCGTAGCCGGCCTTGGATCGGTTGCGTCCGCCAGTCTGCTCGTCTTGGCCGGGACGCTTTTCATCACCGTGCTGCATCTGGTCAGTCTCGCGACAGGACCCGAAATTGCCGGCGTGAGCGCCGCCGCCGTCATCACGATCGCCGTTCTCGCCTTCGCGCGAATCCGCGCCGGCATGCGCACACCCTGGCCGGTTGCGGCATGGCCTTACGGCCTCCTGCTGGCAATCATCGTGGTTCTCAAACTGTTCAATACCGCGACGGGCTTCGCCGACCATTTCATTCTTCAGGGCGATCAGATCCGTTGGAAACCGCTGGCTTCCCCTGGCGTCGCCCTCCTGCTCATGGACCTTTTGCTGCTGCGCAAGTCAAGTGCCGACGGCGTGGTCCAGTCGCTCTTGGTCCGCGCCAAGCGGCCCTTGCTGACCATTTTCTTCTTTCTTCTCATGTCGCAGGTTCTCGTCAAGGCCGGGTTCTTGAAACTCTTCACCGCAACTCTTGGGCAAATCGACCATGTTCCCCTGGTCGGTCTCGTTGCAACGCTCGGTGGATTGGCGGGATATTTGACCGGGTCCAACGTCGGTGGAAACGCGATCGTCATGCCCCAAATCGCGCATCTGGGCCTGTCCCCTGAATATCTCCGGTTATTCGCGGCCATCCAGAACAGCGCTGCGGGCCATGCAGCCCTGGGCTCCCTGCCAATGGTTTCCCTTATCCTGGGCCTGGCCAAGCAATCACTGCCGCAGGAGCAGCAGTTCACGCGCTTTGCGTTCTTTCTGGCTGTGTTCAACGTCGCCATGGTCGCCCTGGCCGGGGCCGTGCTGCTTCTGCTTGCGCGCGGATAGCCGTTCCTGGTGCGTTACGCGGCGACCGGAAGAATGCGCGCCAAGCGCCTTTGAATTCGTCGATCTTAGCTGAGTCGCGCTTGCAGCTCGTTGTTCTGCGCCGTCAGCATCTGCACCCTCGCCCATAGCTCCAGAACCAGTTCATCCCTCTGGGTAGGAATGAGTGAGTTGAGGTCGGGTAGCTGTTGTATCAAGTTGCGGAAGGCGACAGCTATCTTAACATGCGCCACCAGTTCATGATAATCCAGCAGATTAAGCAAAGCGAGATGGCGATGTGCCACTTGTCAAATACTCTGAGTGGCCCTTTCCCCAAGAAGAGATACCCACCGCCGGTTGGAATGACGCGATATCTCGCAATTGGAAATATCGGAACAAAGAAGAACACAAAATAATAGGTCACCATATAAGATCCATTAAACGGATTCTGGTCGGTGCTTCCATACAGAGTGAAGCCGATGCCATTTATCGAGGACAGCTCCGGTGCAGAAGACACTGGTTTCAAATCACCCAGACTATTTAGGTTTCCCTGAACGGTAGCCAGGTTTTCCCGCAGTTTCTGACGCAGCTTGTTGTCCGAAGCGAGCTCCAATGCCTTCTGCAACAATGTCATACAGGGTGCCCACTTCGATGTCTCGTTGCCGTACGAGACCGCGCAGTGCAAAAGCGTCACCGCCATCTGGTTTTGAGCCTCTTGATAGGTCGGAGAGCTCGTCTTGATGAGAGTCGCTTTCAGGATGGCACCACCTTCCTCAAGAACTCGCTGCCCTTCATGATGTGCCAGCGATGGGTTCCTGTCCACACTCGCCGATATGCTTTCGCAGAGCTTACGGATCGGGTCGATCAGCGTCGATTCGTTGCGACGCTGGGCGATGTCATTCAACGCTTGTGCGTCTTCCTCGACTCGATCAACGATGTCCGGAATCTCACTGAAGACCTCCTTGAGCAGACTGGTGAGCCGTTGTGACTGCTTGAGCAAATCGTGCTCATTGAACAAATCGACAGCCAAGCTGCGAACCTTGTAGGCGAGGTCCCTGCTTGCGTCGTGATCCATGCCCCGCGCCTTAAAGCTCACCTGGAGTGGCTGCGCAACCTTGTCCCAATTGCGAATGACGCCGTTGAGACAGTCGATCAGCGGCCGGACTGCCCCCTCACCAGCCTTCGCAGACTCTCGCATCGCACTGATGAGCTTCTCAACATTCTCAGCTTCCTTCTGTAGGAAGCTCTGCGTCTCCACTGCGTAGCTATCGACGATCTCGTCGATCAGCTCTGGCGCGTGTTCGGCTCCGCCGTTGGTGGCACGGTCAACCGTGAGCGTCATCGACTGGACGAGCGCGTCCGGCTGGAGCCTGTTCAACGCGTCCTTGATAGCATTTCTGAAGTACCTCTTTCGCTCGGCTAGCTCAGACTCGACTTGGTCCGTACCTCGCACTTCCGGGAAGCCGGAGACGGCCCTATCCTCGTTCACGGCCTGCAGGACTTCTTCTGCATCAAGTTCATCCACACGAAGGGCCATCTCCTGGATGAATTGGGCAATCTCACCAGGCCGATCCTGTGCATCGACGGCCTCGAAGGCTGCAGCCATGAGATTGCAGTGCGCAAGTGCCGGCAACCCTACCTCGGCGCGAGCGGCCATCGGGTCTGTCAGCAGCGCTTGAGTCAGTGCATGGGCCCGTCTGGGTGACACTCCCGGCAACCAAGCCACTTCTGCGCTGAGTCGCGTTCTAGGGTTCGTGAGGTCGGAGCGGGCCTTTTGACACTTGGCGTGATCGATCTCAAGCGCCTTCTCCTCTGCCAAGTCGACGATCCGCCTGCGATCATCTCGGGGACTTGCGGCCAAGAGGGCGAACGGACTCTCTTGCAACGCTGTACCTTTGACGCCACTTGCCTTGCCAAGAATAGAAGAAGTTACCTTCGCCGAAGAACCTGCGACAGGTGCGGCGCTCCGCTCGGGTGCGTCGCGCGAAGTCTTGACAGGTGCTCCCGCACTACTGTGCGGTGCCGTCGGACGAGCACTTATGCCGGCAAGCGCGGTACGGGCCTTGGCGATCAGACTGTCCGGCGCTGATAACTTTAGATGATGACGAACCTCATGAGCGAAATGGCCCAACTGAGCCTCGGATGAAATGCGGTCCGAGAGCAACACGGACTGCACAAGCTCATCATTTACGCTGGGCGAAGCACCGCACTCGGTGCAGGCGTGAAATGGCCCCGATTTCTCTCGGCCACAATTAAAGCAAATGGCGGTAGTCATCTCAAGGGTCTTATGTCGTACCGATAGCCAAGTTGGCTCATCTCTCTTCGGAGGCAACCGTAGTACTCACCGGGCTCACTGTTGCGTTTGTGGTAACCGCAGACGTTCTCAATGGCTGCCTGCTCTGACGTACTTGTGCGAGACATATCAGGCTTGCCTTGAAAACTGCCGAGCGCAGCCAGCTCTCGACGCAAGCAGCTGTAGTACTCGCCAGGGCCGCTGTTGCGTTTGTGGTAGCTGCAGGCATTCTCAATAGCTGCCTGCTCTGACGTACTTGTGCGAGACATATCAGGCTTGCCTTGAAAACTGCCGAGCGCAGCCAGTTCTCGACGCAAGCAGCTGTAGTACTCGCCAGGACCGCTGTTGCGTTTGTGGTAGCTGCAGGCGTTCTCAATGGTTACCTGCTCTGACGTACTTGTGCGAGACATATCAGGCTTGCCTTGAAAACTGCCGAGCGCAGCCAGCTCTCGACGCAAGCAGCTGTAGTACTCGCCAGGGCCGCTGTTGCGTTTGTGGTAGCTGCAGGCGTTCTCGATGGCTGCCTGCTCTGACGTATTTGTGCGAGACATATCAGGCTTGCCTTGAAAACTGCCGAGCGCAGCCAGTTCTCGACGCAAGCAGCTGTAGTACTCGCCAGGACCGCTGTTGCGTTTGTGGTAGCTGCAGGCGTTCTCAATGGTTGCCTGCTCTGACGCACTTGTGCGAGACATATCAGGCTTGCCTTGAAAACTGCCGAGCGCAGCCAGCTCTCGACGCAAGCAGCTGTAGTAATCGCCAGGGCCGCTGTTTCGTTTGTGGTAGCTGCAGGCGTTCTCGATGGCTGCCTGCTCTGACGTACTTGTGCGAGACAGATCAGGCATTCCCGGCGCAGCTAGAGACGACGGTTCCGACGGTGGCACGATATGAGCATTCGACGGCTGTGGCTCTACGTTCGGTCTCACGCTCCCAGTGGCTTCTGCCGGAGCCGAACGCGACGAAAAATTAGATCCACTCCTTGTGACAGATTCAGAAGATACTTGAGAAGTCGCTTGCCACAGTTGATTTAGTAGCGCAGTCCCAGTGGTTTCGTCTTCTTTGAAACCATTACCTCGTTGAAAGGCCAAGATTGCGGCGCGCGTCTTCCCCCCAAAGAGACCATCAGCGGCTCCAGCGTCGTATCCAAGTTCGTTCAATCGCTCCTGAATCGCTTTCACCATTGGATCTGGGGTCGGTGCTTCGGACACAACCGCCCAGTCCTGTGACGACGCCGACTTGCTTTGCACAAATCTTGCTCGTCCATCGGCCTCCAAGACCGCTCGATAGCGCTCAACCTCTGCCCTGGCACCTTCAAGCGAACCGCTCCGGTATCGAGACTGTCCGCATCGGCTGTTGTAGTCAGCCACTATCCCATTGAAGCGGTCAACGTCCGAATCGTTGTAGTTGTTGGTGACCTCTTTGGCTGCATTCAGACGAATCTCTTCCGCGACGCAATAGCGAAGTTGTTCCGAAGTGAGGACGTTGTTGGTGCCGACTGGCGGCATCTCCTCAGTCGGACGCGTGGGGACCGATGGCGGACTCGACGCAGGCGGCCACGCCGGACTCGGCGATGCAATGGCCGACGAATCGCTGTTCGGTGTATAGACCGGAGACGACGATGACGACTTATCCCATGACTGCGAGACAAGCCAGATCAGACCTACGACCGCCCCAATGCCGAGTAACCATTTGCCCGCATACGACCCTCCGCTCGGCTGCGCTGGCGCTTGGTGCGGTGGTCGACCGGACTCCTCGCTCTCAGAAGATCGTAGGATGACTTCCGGTGGCGGGCTAGACGTTGCAGTTGTGGTCACCCGCGAGTCGCGCGTTGTCTGCTCGACGATGCTGTCCACGTCAGAGACCATGGACGACAGCCCTGCGAAGCCCTTGCTCGAATCCCCTTTTTCTTGATTTTCTCTCTGAGCCACAGGTTCTCCCGTCAGATGAAGCAGATCCTTCGCGGCTGACCACCTTCGCGTTCACGGGCCGGGGCAGATTCCATGGCTGCAAGCAAGCTCTTTTGATCGAGCTTGTCCTTGCCGGATCTCGCCGCAAGACGGGCACCCTCCCGAACCACAAAGGCCACATCAGACAGCGGTCGTCCCGCGAGCTCGCTCGTAAACGGCTTCAGATCTACGTTGTCAGACCTTGGCAAGGTCGAGAGCAACTTCTCCAGCAGCGACAACACCTCGATTTCGCTGGCGAAGTCGACCTTGATCACATAGTCGAACCGCCCTCTGCGCAGAATCGCCGGGTCGATCATGTCGACCCGGTTCGTCATCGCGACGATGAGCACTTCGTTCTTCGTGGCTTCCGGGATTCGTCTTAGGAACTCGGCGACCTCCTCGACACGGTGATGACCCGATCCCATTTCGCGGTCTGCAAAAAAGGCTTCCATCTCATCGATAACCAAGACGGACGGTGCGTTCTGCATCGCCTTGTCGAAAACCTCGGCGACCTTCTTGCTGGTCCCGTGGATGTACGGGCTAGCAACGCTAGACGCATCTATCTGGAAACTCGGCCATCCAAGGAAGTCAACGAGACGGTCAATGGCGAACGTCTTCCCGCATCCCGGCGGCCCATGCAGAACGATCGCCGATGGGAAATCGATTCCCAGCGCCTTGTATCGATCGCGATGCTGAACAATATCGATGACATGTTCATTGAAGAAGGCAGCCAGTTCCGGTCGACCTGCGAGTTCGAAGACTTTCGTGCCATCGTACGCAGCGGGCGGCCCCTTCTGCGGCTCCTGGCGATCCGACTGCACAGCTTCCTGAGTCGCAGGCGCCGTACGAGTTGGCTCTGCAAGCATCACCTCAGCAACCTCAAAGCTTGCGGCCTGGACAACGTCCTTGAGATGCCTCGCACCCAGCCAGCTCATGGTTTGGCGAAGTCTGCGAAACGACTTGGCGGAAACGCTCGCCCCCCCAGTCAACCAGTAGCCCAGAACAACATCGTCATCAGTTCGCGAGCTGATGCTGTAGGTCGGCAGCAATCTACTGATCTTCTCGACGTACAACGCATCCTGCAAGGGAGTCTCGGTATCGATGCTCCTGGTCGCCTTCAAGGCCATTGCGAATGCAAGAGCTTCAGTCTTTGTGTCCGGTGACTTGCCATCCGCGACTGGGCACAAGACCTGGCTCGGGCCGCACGAGATCGCCCACAGACGACGCTCTCCGAAGTCAAACGAGCTGAATGCACCAAGCTCGATCAGGCCCGAATCCATCCATCGCGTCCCAAGGTCATCGTGCGCGACGAGAGCCCGACCGTCGCCTTGTGTTTCCAGAATCTGCCAGTTCCGCCCGCCGAAAAGGGTGACTCGCGACTTTGCACCGTCTGGAAGCTTGAAGCCAATGGGCAGCCACGCATCGAGCGCCATCGATCAACTCCGCACAATATTTGCACCGGCCATCATCTCGTCGTCGCCGCCTGACCCGATCCGGACCGAATCCAATTGCGCGACGACCGCACGGAGTTTGGTCATGTCGTTCGCCTTCAGAGCCTCCGCGCCTCCGCTCATCAGTTGTGCGTGCTCCCTTGCATCTGGGAACAGGTACGTGTCTTTGGCCAACCGCTTGAAGCGATTGATCACGAACCAGTCCTGGCGCCACAAAATCATGAAGTTCTTGCCGCGCAGGTCATCTAAGTGAGCTTCGAAGTCGCCACTGTTGTTGTCAATCGCTCGTTGAGCAGTCTTCGTCAGGTTGTCGAAGGCGTTCGCCTCCGTGGGACGCGCATGCTCCCGAACATACTTGTCGAAGAACCCGACCACCTTGTCGAGCTCGAGTTGGCGGATGTCCTCCAGGTGCTCCTTGCGTGCCAGGGCCAGCAGACGCTTCGCCTCTTGCACGTTGTCCATCGCCTGCTTGGCAAGTTCCGGGTCTGTTTCACCGGACTTGATCGAATCTGCTTGTTTGAGCTTTTCCCTGGCCTGATCCAGGCGCGGGTCGTCAATCTTCAAGGCCATTTCTTCAAGCCTCTGCATCGCATGTTCCGACTGCTCCGCGACCAGCTTGGACGCTTGGCTGTAGTCGATCTGACCTTCCTGTCGGGAGTAGAAGTTTCGGCCACTGTGGAATGAACCTCCGATAGAGGGCACGGAGACCTCCATCGCGATGTTCCCAGAGTCCAGAACTTCGTACTCGAGAATGAGCTCGGCGCCCGCCCCAATCACGCCGTCGTCGAAGTCGGAGCCCTTGATCTCGAACATGCCGATGAAGCGGTTGTCGTTGATCAGGTCTGGAATCTCACCTTCCCAGAGTTTGAACTTGATCGACCCGACGCTGCCTGCCTTCAGGGACTCCGCAGCCTTAAAGACCCGCTTCCCCTTCTTCGGCAGTTGATCACCTTCGCGAACCAAGTAGTCCAAGACCAAGCGCCCCCCGAGCTTCTCGCGTGCTTCGATGCCAATCGAGTGGGACGCCGGAATCGCATCGATGCTGGCAGCAGTGCGGGCAATGATGATCTTGTCTTCTTTCAGGGCAACCGGTCCGCCCTTCGAATCGAACACAAAGATATTGAATGTGTTCTCGCCAGACTTCGCGAGACTCAGTTCCACCGTCGCTCCATCTTTGAGCGCCATCCGTCCAGATGACCAGCCGGTGTCGAGACTGTCGATCTGGAACTCCGTCCCCGACACCGCCGCACCGCCGACCTTTGCCACGACTCGTGCCTTGGAATCCGGGGTTCGCGCGATGTAGTTGAACTGGATGTCGAGCGATCCCCCCGCACTGATGGCTCCGCGCGCACTCTTGCGCCCGCGGCTCTGTGAGGCCCAATCGATTGACTCGGCGAAGACAGCAGCACCCTCTGCAACCGCCGTCATAGGGTTCACATCGGTGGACGAAGCAATACCAAGCTCAAAGGCAACCTTATCGCGCAGGGGTTTGTACTGGGTCGGGCCACCGACGAAGACGACTCGCTCGACATCGTGCGGGGTCAAACCGGCCTTCTCTAGCGTCTCGCGCGCAGACTGAACACCTTCGTTCACCTTCGCGGCAATGAGGTCGTCGAGCTGCTTGCGCTCGAAAGGGATGTCGACATAGATCTCTGAGCCAGATTCATCACTGACCCCCAAATCTGATTCAGTCAAGCTGATGATCGATTCTTCCTTGGACGACAGTTCGATCTTCGCCTTCTCTGCGGCCCAGAGGCACATCCGGAGCAACGACTTGTACTTCGCGTTCGCGCTGAAGTCATCGGGTAGATCGAACTTCGCAAGCAACCAGGGCTTAACGATGTTGTCGAGAATCGAGCGGTCGAAGTCCGTCCCGCCGCACATCGCCACCCCACCATGAGCCAGTAGGCTGACGCGGCCGCTGATGCTTTCAGCAATCGCGATGTCGAGGGTCCCGCCCCCGAGGTCGAAGACAAGAAAGACACCGTCCCCCTTGCGTTGCTTCATGACGCACATGACGGCTGCGACAGGCTCTTGCATGAGCACGACATTGCCGAGCCCTGCCATTTCAGCGGCGGCCAGCGTCGCATCCTTCTGCATCTGATTGAATGCGGCAGGGACGGTGATCACCGTTCCGGTGTTACCGCTGTTTCGGATCTCTTCGGGCAGGTACCCGAAGCAGAGCTTCAGGATCTCCGACGAGCACTCTTCTGGCGTCATGGTGACGTTCACAGCCGAGAGCTTGACGGGCGTGCTGGTGCCCATCATTCGCTTGAACTTCGTGGTAGCGTTGTCCGGGTTCTTGGCTGCGCTGTCGTAAGCGCGCTTGCCCAGATACTTGTTGCCCCGGCGATCGATGAAGATGGCCGAGGGTGTCACGTCGTTTTGATCAGGGCTCTTGTACAGACGCACAGCCTCCCCGTCGTACGAGCAAATCGCACTGTTCGTCGTCCCGAGGTCGATTCCGATGTAGTTCATTCTTGTACCTTCCTGAGCATCACCGTACCTTGCTTGCGCAGCCCCTCGGAGCCCATGATGATCGGCTCGACCATCTGCTCGACGACCAAAACGTCGTCGGGGCCGAAGTCGCCGATGTTGATCGCTGATGCCGCCATGCCCGGCTCGAACTGGTGACCCTCAACGTTGACGAGCTTCAGCCCGCTCGCATCAAGGCTCTCTTCGACCTTCTTCTGAAAGTATCGAATCTGATTCACGTACCGCGATCCCTCGCCAGCGTCCAACTTGTTGACCAAGCGCGCGAAGAGCCGCGAGAACCGCCAGCTCTCGACTGCGATATCGATCAGCGAACGTTCAAGCTGCTCACCGCTGTTTGTCTGCTCAGAAGTCATTTACATTCCCTGCCCAGATATTACCTGAGGTGACTATCCCGCCTCTCAAACATGAATCGGTGATACTCGCCCCATGCTCGCGGGCTGCGCCGGCCCGGGGTCAATCGCGCGGGGCTGCCGTGGACTGCCGCACCATCAGTTCCGTGGGCAGGGTGACGCGCACGCTGTCGGGCGCCAGGCCGGCAATCTGCGAGAGCAAGGTGCTGACTGCGGCGCGCCCGATGCCTTCCATGGGCTGGCGCACGGTGGTGAGCGCGGGGTGTACGTGCAATGCCGCGGGGGCGTCGTCGAAACCCACGACCGACATGTCTTGCGGAATCTTCAGCCCCTGCTCCTGCAACGCCGCCATGGCGCCGAACGCGCTCAGGTCATTCGCGGCAAAGATCGCCGTCGGCCGTTTCCTGAGCGCGAGCAATGCGAGCGCAGCGGCGTGCCCTCCCGCATGGCTGAAATGCCCGGGGACGAGCAGCGCCGGGTCGCGCGCAAGCCCGTGGACGGCGACCGCCTCGTGGTAGGCGCGCAGCCGTTCCTTGGCCGAACCCAGCTTCTCCACCCCGTCGATGAACGCGATGCGCTTGTGCCCCAGGTCCGCGAGGTGCTTCATGGCCGAGCGCGCGCCCCCATAGTCGTCGCACGCCACGCAGGACAGGTCTGCATGGTCGATCGGGCTGTCCACCATGGCCACCGGAAAGCGCCCGCGCGCGAGCGCCTCGACGAAGCCGTCGTGGTAGGGCGGCAGCGCCACCGCGCCGTCGGTGAACTGCTGCAACAGATGCAGCACGCTGCTCGATGGCTGCTTTTCACGCTCGGGGTGCGAGTAGATCAGGACCTCGTTGCCGGCGGCGGCGGCGGCGCGCACGACGCTGCTGACCACGCCGATGATGAACGGGAGTTCCAGCTGCAAGGCAATCACGCCAATGACCCGGCTTTGCCCCGAAGACAGCTTCTGCGCCACCCGGTTGCTCGTATAGCCCTTTTCGGACGCCACTTTGAGAATGATGTCGCGCGTGCGCGGCGATATTCCGGGCTGGTTGTTGAGCGCGCGCGAGACGGTCATCGTCGATACGCCGGCCGCTGCAGCGAGGTCGGCCAGGGTAGGCATGGTTCGGCTCACAAGGTGCTCATGAAATTTTCTTCGGACGGGGCATCATAACGGATCGGTGAAAGCACATCTAACGTTATCGTTATCGGGTATTTTCCCGTGGGAAGCGCTCCGCTGCGCCCGCGCTCCCGGGAACCCCGATCAGCCCTTGAGGGAGCCCGCCATGAGCCCCTTGACGATCCGCTCCTGCCCGAAGGCATAGGCCACGATCAGCGGCAGCGAAGTCAGCGTGACCACGGCGAGCATCGCGGGAATGTTGGACGAGAACTCGCCCTGAAAGTCCCACAGTGCCAGCGGCAATGTGCGATTGCCTGGCGACGCGGTCAGCACGTAGGCGAAGATGAATTCGTTCCAGAGATGGATGCCGTTGTAGATCGCCACCGTCGCGATCCCGGGCCCGGACAGCGGCAGGAAGATCTTGAGAAAGATCATGAGCGGGCCGCAGCCGTCGATTTGCGCGGCCTCTTCCAGTTCGCGCGGGATCTGGCGCATGAATTCGGTCAGGATGAAGATCGATACCGGCAGGCTCGTCGCCACGTAGGGGCCGATGAGCGCAAACGGCGTGTCGTACAGGCCCAGGTCGCGCGTCATCAGATAGATCGGCACCAGGGTGATGTGCAGCGGGACGATCATGGCCGCGACGATCAGCCCGAACAGCGCCCGGTTGAAGCGGAATTTCAGCCGGGACAGCGCGTACGCGGCCATCGCGGAGACGAGCACGATGAGCACCACCGAGACGCCGACGACGAACACGCTGTTGCGCAGGTAGGTGAAGAACCCGCTGTGCAGCACCGTCGCGTAATGGCTCCAGTCCCAGCGGCTCGGCAAGGCCCACACCGGCCTGTCGAACGTGTCCTGCTGCGACTTCAGGCTCGTGAAGACGACGAAGGCCAGCGGCAGCAGCGTCACGGCGAGCCAGCCGAGCGCAAGCGTCCAGAGGACTCCCCGGGTCAGGATTTTGGGGGTGTGCATGGCCCCTACACCTGCGTCTCGAAGCGCTTCGTCAAGCGCATTCCCGCTGCGGCGATCAGGGTCACGACGAGGAACATCGCCAGCGCCACGGTGCTGCCGTAGCCCAGTTGGAACGAGGAGAACACCGTGCGGTACATATAGGTCGCCATGAGTTCGGAAGCCCCCTCGGGGCCGCCTCCGGTCATGACGTAGATCAGGTCGAAGTAGCGCAGCGAGCCGATCACCGCGAGCATGGCCGCGGTGCGCAGCGTGCCCCGCAGGTGCGGCAGCTTGATCTTCCAGAAGATGGTCGCTTCGCTCGCGCCGTCCAGGGTCGCGGCCTCGCGCAGTTCGGACGGAAACGAGGCCAGTCCGGCGAGCAGCAGGATCATGTAGAAGGGAATGTTCTGCCAGCAGACGACGAGCGTGACGGCGACGAGCGCGAAACGGCGGTCACCGAGCCAGTCCTGCGCGAGCGCCGTGGCGCCGACCGCGTTCAGCGCGGTGTTCACCGGCCCGAAGTGCGGGTCGAAGATGTTCTTGAAGACCACGCCCAGCGCGACGCTCGAGAACAGCAGCGGGAGAAAGTACAGGATCTTCAGCGTGCGCGAGCCGCGGCCCGCCTTGTCGAGCAGCAGCGCCAGCGCCAGCGCGATGGGCAGTTGGACCAGCACCGACATCAGTGCGAGCAGCAGGTTATTGCCCAGCGCGTGCCGGAACTGCCCGTCGCGCAGCAGCGCGGACCAGTTGTCGAGACCGACGTAAATGCGGCCCTTGCCCAGTCCGTTCCATTCGAGCAGCGACAGGTGCAGGCTCTCGATCAGCGGGTAGATCAGAAAGGCCGTCAGAAGCGCGATCGCAGGCGCAAGAAACAGGGCCGGTGCCAGCCATTTCGGTGCATGGCGCTGCGGCCGGCCCTGCGCAGCGACGGCCTGGGTGCGCATGGCCTATTTCAGGATTTGCGCTGCCAGCGCTTCCATCTTCTGCGCCGCTTCTTCGGGCGTGATCGACAGCCCGAACAGGGCCTGCACCGTGTCCTTGTGCAGTTCCGCCAGCTGCGGTGGCAGCTCCTGGTCGTACCACAGCTGCACGTTCGGCGCGTCGGCCACCAGTTTCATCATCCGCTGCATCGCGGCGTCGGTGACGGCAAGTTCCTTGAGCGGAACCAGGCGCTTGTCTTGCAGGCGCGCCTGCACCGATTCGTCGTCGAACATCGTCGTGATCAGCTTGTACGCCGCGTCGGGCGTCTTGCAGGCGGTGGATACGCTGTAGAAGTTTTGCCCCACGGAGCCGACGACGTTGCCCGCCTGCCCCTTGCCACGGGCCAAGCCGGGGAACGGGAAGAAGTCCATCTTCTTCGCAAACCCGGGGTTTTCGTTCTTCATGTTCGACGACTCCCAACTGCCCATCAGCTCCATCGCGGCCTTTCCCGAGTACAGCAGCCTGCGCGACGCACCCACGTCGTAGTCCAGGCCGTTGAAACCCTGCGCAAAGGCGCCGGCCCTGACCAGTTCCTGCAGGTATTTTCCGGCCTCGACGAACGCCGGGTCGGCAAAGCTGCCACCCGGCGCGCGCGCCAGGGCCTTGCGAAACGGCTCCGGCCCGCCGACGCGGTCCACGAGGTACATGTAGTACATGGAGCCGGGCCACTTGGCCTTGTTGGCGAGCGCAAACGGGGCGACGTCCCGGGCCCTGAGCGCCTCGACGAGCTTCATCAGTTCCGACCAGGTCTTGGGCGGCGTGAGTCCGAACCGGGCGAAGATCTCGGTGTTGTAGTAAATCACGGCCGCCGTGGTGTTCTCCCCCGGCAGGCCGTAGACCTTGCCCTGCGTGGTCGTGGCAGCGAAGGCGCTGGGCAGGAAACGGTCCCGGAACGCCGGGTCCTGCGCCAAGTAAAAGCTCAGGTCGACGACCTGGCCGGCCCGGACGTACTCGCGCAGCACCCCGCCGCCCCAGCTCGTGAACACGCAGGGCGGCTCGTTCGCCCCCATGGCGATCTTCAGCTTGGTCTTGTAGGCGTCGTTCGGAATCTGCGTGCGCTGCACCTTGAAGCCGGGGTGCGCCCTCTCGAAGCGCGCCTGCGCGTCCTGTATGAGCCGGGCTCCTCCAGGCTGGGTCTGAATGTCCCACTCGGCAATGACCTGGGGTCCTTGGGCGAGGACCGTCGCAGCAAGCCCGAATGCGGTGGCTGCGACGAAGCGTTGTGCGAGGTTCATGGGCTGCGGCATGTCGTTGGTTTTGCAAGATGTTTTATCGTTATGGACAATGGCCATTCGCCCAATAGGTGTAAACCCCCTGTAACTGGTGATACTCTTTATGGAAAACCCGGACAGTCGCCGCAAGCGCAGAGGGTCAGGCCTTTGCAGACGGACTAGGGTAAGCACCATACAGATATTTGAACGTTATCGATACCGTTCAAATATCGGCAGCACTCACTGCGCCGACGCTTGCAGAAGCAAGCCACCCCGAGCAACCCAAAAGAGCGCCATGGATTTCCTGCACACCGAGGGCCAGAACATCGTCGATTCGCGCGGCTGCGCGCTGCGCCTGCGCGGCAGCTGCGCCGGCGGCTGGATGAACATGGAGGACTTCATCACCGGCCATTCGGGCGCAGAACACACGCTGCGCCACGAGATGGCCCAGGTGCTGGGCGCGTCGCGGGCGGAGTTTTTCTTCGAGCGCCTGCTCGCGCATTTCTTCAACGAGAGCGATATCGCGTACCTGCGCAGCCTCGGCGCGACGGTCGTCCGGCTGCCGCTGAACTACCGCCACTTCGAGGACGACAGCGCTCCCTGCGTCTACAAGGAGGCCGGGTTTGCGCGCCTCGATCGCGTGCTCGACTGGTGCGCGCAGCACGGCCTGTACGCCATCTTGGACCTGCACGCGGTCCAAGGCTGGCAAAACGTCCATTGGCATTGCGACAACGCGTCCCGCATCAGCCTGTTCTGGCACGACGCGCACTACCAAGATCGCTTCGTCGCGCTCTGGTGCGAAATCGCCCGGCGCTACCAGGACCGGGCCGTGGTCGCCGGCTACAACCTGATCAACGAGCCCTGCGTGGGCAACCAACGGGGCGACCTGCCCTGGAACGTCTACGACAACTACCAGCCCGGGTGGCCGCTGATCAACGCCGTGTACCGGCGCACCGTGGACGCGATCCGCAAAATCGATCCGCGGCACATCATCTTCCTCGAAGGCGATCGCTATGCGCAGCAGTTCGCCGGCCTGGACGCGCCGTTCGCCGACAACCTGGTCTACAGCAGCCACAACTACACCGCAGCCGGGTTCGGGCCTGGCCGCTACCCGGGCGTCATCGATCTGCCAGGGCCCAGGACCGCCGGCCCCGAACACTGGGACCTGGCGCGGCAGGAGCGGGGCTTCCTGGAGCACGAGGGCAGCCGGTTCAGCGCACGGCACCAGGTTCCGCTGTGGGTCGGCGAGTTCGGCTCGGTCTACAACGGACCGGCCAACGAGGTGCCGGACCGGCTGCGCGCAATGGACGATCAGCTGGGCCTGTTCGAGCGCCACGGCGCGCACTGGACGACCTGGACCTACAAGGACGTCGGCGTGATGGGCTTGGTGACGCTGGACCCGGCGTCGGAGTACCTGCAGCGCGTCGGGCATTTCATCCGCAAAAAGCTGGCCCTGGGAACCGACGACTGGATGCAATGGATGCCGCCGACGCTGGTCAAGGAGGCGGTGGACAGGCTCGCCGGGCAGGTCTGCGAGGTCATCGGCGACGCCAGCATCGACCGCCGCTACGCCAAAGCCTGTTTCAGCCAATCCGCGCTGTGCTTCCTTACCGGTGCGCTGCTGCAGCGAAGCTACGCAAAGCTGTTTCAGCAGCTGAAGGAAAACGACATCGACCGGGTCCTCTCGTCCTTTGCCCGGCAGCGCTGCCTCGTGAACGCGCCGCTCGAAGGGCTGGTGCGCAAGCACGCCGCCGCTGCGCCGCAACCCGCCTGACCCGGTGACCTCTCCCGCCCCGTACCGCCCTCCCTTCATCCATCCACCATGAACGACACGACACCGACACCCGTTTCCGCCCCCCTCTACAAGGACCCCGCGCAGCCCCTGGACGCCCGGGTGCACGACCTGCTCGCGCGCATGAGTCTGGACGAGAAGATCGCGCAGTTGCACGCCTTCTGGCTGATCCTCTCCGAAGACGGGGAGCACCGCGTGCGCCCGGGAACGCTGTTCATCGAGGGCACCGGGCAGCAGTCCTTCGAGCACCGGCTGGCCCACGGCGTGGGGCAGATCACGCGGCCGCTCGGCACGCACAGCGTGGAAGCGGGCAGCGGCCTGCGCGCCCTGAACCGGCTGCAGCGCTTTCTGCGCAACGAGACGCGCCTGGGCATTCCGGCGCTGGCGCACGAGGAATGCCTCGTCGGCCTCATGACCCGTGACGCCACGGCGTTTCCTTCCGCGCTCGCGCTCAGCGCGAGTTGGAACCCGGAGCTCGTCGAATCCGTCGCGCAGCAGATCCGCCACGAGAGCCAGCAACTGGGCTGCCACCAGGGCCTGGCGCCGGTGCTCGACGTGTCGCGCGACGTGCGCTGGGGCCGCACGGAGGAGACCTTCGGCGAAGACCCGTACCTGGTCGGCGTGCTCGCGACGCGCTACGTGCGCGGGCTGCAAGGCCCCCGGCGCGACCTGCTCGCGACCCTGAAGCACTTCGTCGGCCACTCGTTCAGCGAAGGGGCGCGCAACCACGCCCCGGTGCACGTGGGATGGCGCGAGCTGAGCGACGTCTTCCTGCTGCCGTTCGAGATGGCCGTCAAGCAGGCGAACGCGGGCTCGGTGATGCCGGCCTACCACGACATCGACGGCGAGCCCTGCCACGCGTCCAGGCAGCTCCTGACCGACGTGCTGCGCACGCGCTGGGGTTTCGACGGACTGGTGGTCGCCGACTACAGCGGGGTGAGCCTGCTGTACCAGCACCACCGTGTCGCGGCGGACGCGGCGGACGCGGCGGCGCTGTCCTTCAACGCCGGTCTCGACGTGGAATTGCCGGCGGACGACTGCGCCCGGAATCTGCGCCTTGCGCTCGATCGCGGGGCGATCACGCCCGCGCGGATCGACGAGATCGTCGCGCGCGTGCTGAAGGAGAAATTCCGCCTCGGACTCTTCGAGCGCTCCTTCGAAGACCCCGCCGAGCCGCCGCTGCTGCGCAGCCCGGCGAGCGTGGCCGCCGCGCGCGAGGCCGCGCGCCAGTCGATCGTGGTGCTGGAAAACCGCAGCGGCATCCTGCCCCTGGACCCGACCGTCGCGCGGCGCATCGCGGTCATTGGCCCGACGGCGGACGACCCGATGGGCCAGCTCAGTGGCTATAGCTACCACGCCCATTTCATCGACCCCGACGAAGCGCTGGACACGGGCCACATCGTCACCCCGCTGCAGGGGATTGCGCGGGTCTTCGCTGCCGGGCAGTTGCACCACGAGCAGGGCTGCTGGATTCTGGAGCACCGCCGCGCGGGCTCACCGGTATTCCCCGGGGACCTGCACGACGACGCGAATGCGCCCCGCCAGGCTTCGCCGGTGTCGCTACGCACCGACCGCATCCCGGCCGCCGCGCAGGCCGCGCGCACCGCCGACCTGGCCATCGTCTGCGTCGGAGACCTGGCCGGCCTGTTCCAAAGGGGAACGGTCGGCGAGGGCTCGGACACCGACAGCCTGAGCCTGCCCGGGGTGCAGCAGCAGCTCCTCGAGGCCGTCGTCGCCACCGGCACGCCGACCATCGCCGTGCTGTCTGGCGGGCGCCCGTACAACCTGGGCGGCCTGGAGGACCGGCTGGCCGCGTTCGTCATGGCTTTTGCCGGCGGCCAGGAGGGCGGCATTGCATTGGCCGAAGTCCTCGCGGGCCAGGTCGAACCCTCGGGAAGGATGACGCTGTCCACGCCGATCAACGTCGGCGCGATGCCCTGCTACTACAACCACAAGCTCAAGAGCGGCGGCACGCCGATCGCCCTGCATTTCGGCAGCCGCTACCCGTTCGGGCACGGCCTGAGCTACACGCACTTCGACTATCGGAGCCTGCAAGTCGGCGCGCCCAAGGCGCCGACCGAGGACGGCGAGTTCGAGATCAGCTTCGAGATCGCCAACACCGGCAGCCGCCCGGGCGTCGAGGTTGCGCAGCTCTACGTGCGCGACTGCCAGGCCAGCGTGGTGCGTCCGGTGCGCGAGCTCAAGGCGTTCCGGCGCGTGCAGCTCGACCCGGGACAGCGCGCGCGCGTGCGCTTTCACCTGCCGGTGGACATGCTCGGCTTCACCGGCATGGCCGGCCAGCGCATCGTCGAGCCGGGCCTGTTCGACGTTGCCATCGGCGCGTCCAGCGCCGACATTCGGTTGCAGACGCAGGTGGAAGCGGTGGGCGAATCGCGCATACTCGGCCGCACTTGGCGCATGGAGAGTCGCAGCCAAGTGCAACCCATCAAATAGTCCACCCATGAGCACAGACACACACAGCGGCGCCGCGCCGGCGCCGCGCATGCACCCCTGGCAGCAATGCCTGCCCGACGACGCAGCCGCCGCGCTCCTCGTCGGGCGCATGGACTTTGGCGCAGGCCCGACGCCCGTGCTCCTGCACCAGGGCGAGGTGCAGGACCTGAGCGCAGCGGCGGCAACCGTCTCGCAGCTGCTGGAAGCGCTCGATCCCGGCAGCGTTCCCTGCGGCCAGCGCATGGGCGGCATCGGGGAAATCGCTGCGCACCCGCGCACCAGCGTGCTCGCGCCGCTGGACCTGCAGTGCATCAAGGCCAGCGGCGTGACCTTCGCCGTGTCCGCGCTGGAGCGCGTGATCGAAGAGCGCGCCGGCGGCGACGCCCAGCGCGCGGATGCCATCCGCAGGGCGCTGTCCGAGCGGATCGGGGGCGACCTGCGCAGCGTGAAACCGGGCTCCGCACAGGCGCAGCAGCTCAGGACAGCCTTGCAGGCCGACGGCCTGTGGTCGCAGTACCTGGAAGTCGCGATCGGACCGGACGCCGAAATCTTCACCAAGGCGCCCGTGCTGTCTGCCGTGGGCGCCGGGGCGGACGTCGGCATCCGATCGGACTCGGGCTGGAACAACCCCGAACCCGAGGTCGTTCTGGTATGCGACAGCCAGGGCCGGATCCGGGGCGCGACGCTGGGCAACGACGTGAACCTGCGCGACATCGAAGGCCGCAGCGCCCTGCTGCTCGGCAAGGCCAAGGACAACAACGCCTCCTGCGCCGTCGGCCCCTTCATCCGCCTCTTCGACGCAGGCTTCACGCTCGACGACGTGCGCCAGTGCACCGTGCGCCTGGACCTGCTCGGCGCCGACGGATTCACGCTCGACGGCGAGAGCTCGATGCGCCAGATCAGCCGCGACCCGCAGGAGCTGGTCGAGCAGACCATCGGCAAGAACCACCGCTACCCGGACGGTTTTGCGCTCTTTCTGGGGACCATGTTCGCCCCGGTGAAGGACCGGGGCGAACCCGGCAAGGGCTTTACGCACCAGATCGGCGACATCGTGCGCATCGCCAGCCCGCGGCTGGGCCGGCTCGAGAACCGCGTCGTGCACTGCGAACAGGCGCCGCCGTGGTCGTTCGGCGTCGCCGCGCTGATGCGCAACCTCGCTGGCCGCGGCCTGCTTGCGTGATGGACCCGCACATGCGCTCCGCCATCTACCCCAGCCTGGCCGGCAAACGCGTTCTGATCACCGGCGGTGGCAGCGGAATCGGCGCCGCCATGGTCGAGGCCTTCGCGCGCCAGCAGGCGCGCGTCTGGTTCATCGACATCGCCGAAGACGCGTCGCGCGCGCTGCTCGAGCAGCTTGGCGCCGCGAACCTGAGCGCGCATTTCCAGCACTGCGACCTGAGCAATCTCGACGCGCTGTCCACGGGAATCCGGGACATCGCGGCGCAGGCCGGTGGAATGGACGTGCTGGTGAACAACGCGGCCAACGACGACCGGCACCGGATCGAGGACATCACGCCCGCGTACTGGGACCAGCGCATGGCCGTGAACCTGCGCCACCTGCTGTTCAGCAGCCAGGCGGTCCTGCCGGCGATGCAGTCCGCCGGCGGCGGCGCGATCGTGAATCTGGGCTCCATCTCCTGGCACCTGGCGCTGCCCGAACTGGTGTTGTACGAGACCGCGAAGGCCGGAATCGAAGGCATGACCCGCGGGCTCGCGCGCGACCTGGGCGGCTACAACATCCGCGTGAACTGCGTCGTCCCGGGCGGCGTGCGCACACCGCGGCAGACGCGCCTGTGGCACACCCCCGACGAGGAGGCGCGCATGCTCGAGCGCCAATGCCTGAAGGAACGCATCGACCCCGAGCACGTGGCGGCCATGGTGCTGTTCCTCGCTTCGGACGACGCACGCATGTGCACGGCGCAGAACTACTTTGTCGACGCGGGGTGGCGGTGAGAACCCGTTCTGCCAGCGCCTAGTGTTCTGCCCTGCGAATAGCGGCACAAAATGAAACTGATGCATTTCGCGTCATGGCAAGGCGCAAACCGCAGCGATACCCGTAGGTATCGCGAGGATTTGCAACGCCGCCATGGCGTGAAAGGCGCAGTTTCATGTGCCGCTATTCGCAGGGCAGGACACTAGTCTTACTGTGTTAGTAAATTCAAGGAATTATGAGAGAATCTTCTCACACAGGAGATGAGCCTTGAAAGACGAACTGCAAGAGTTTGAACGCTACCTTGAGCATTTGGGAGGCGGACTGGGCCATGCGGACCGGCAAGCCGGGTTGCGCGGGTATTGCATCGGCCTGATGGCGCCGCTTGCGCGCAAGAGCGTGGAGCCGATGGCCGCACACTTGGCGCCGCAGGCCACTCGCTCGCGTCACCAGTCGCTGCACCACTTCGTGGCCCAGTCGTCATGGTCGGACGAAGAGATGCTGCGGCGCGTTGCGCAATGGGTCGTGCCAGCGATGGACTTTGGAGATGGAGGCTGGTGGATCGTGGACGACACCGGCTTTCCCAAACAGGGCGAGCACTCGGTGGGAGTGGCCCGACAGTACTGCGGCATGCTGGGTAAGCAGGACAACTGCCAAGTGGCCGTCAGCGTCAGTCTGGCTTGCTTGGCGGGCAGCCTGCCCACGGCCTGGCAGTTGTACCTGCCCCAGCAATGGGCCGATGACATGGCGCGGCGCGAGAAGGCCGGTGTGCCCGAAAATGTGTCGTTCGCCACCAAGTGGCAGATCGCGCAGGCGCAGATCGAGCACTTGGTGGAGCAAGGCGCGCCAAAGCACACCGTGCTGGCCGATGCAGGCTACGGGGTGGTCACCGCATTTCGTGAGGGCCTGACGGCGATGGGCCTGACTTACGTGGTGGGCGTGACGGGGCAGGTGACGGTGTGGCCGCCGGGGCATGCCCCGCTGGCGCCGCGGCCGCGCAGTGGCCGCGGCGTGGTGGCCACCCGCCAGCGTTTGGGCGATGCCAGGCACGAGCGACCGCTGTCCGTGAAGGAAGTGGCGTTGGGGTTGGAGCCGACCCAATGGCAAAGCATCGAGTGGCGTGAGGGGACGAACTTCACATTGCGTTCGCGTTTTGCGCGAGTGCGCGTGCATGCGGCCCACCGCGAGCACCTGCGCACAGAGCAGCGAGCGCAAGAGTGGCTGCTCATCGAATGGCCCGAAGGCCATGAAGAGCCAATGAAATACTGGCTGTCCACGCTGGCAGAGAACATCACACTGGAGCGCATGGTGTTTGAGGCCAAGATGCGCTGGCGCATTGAGCGCGACTACCAGGACCTCAAGCAAGACCTGGGTCTGGGCCACTACGAAGGGCGCAATTGGAGGGGCTTTCACCACCACGCCAGCTTGGCCATCGCTGCCTACGGTTTTTTGATGGCGCAGCAGCTGCGCCAGCCGGAAGGTGGGGGTAAAAAAAACTCTGCACGAAGCGAAGAACCTGCCCTACCCACGCATTACAAGCCTCGCGGCAGCCCCGCGCACGCAGCGCCACGTCCGATCGTCGATCACAACTTTGCGGCTGCGTATCGCCGCAGCCTTGCTCAGGACGCTGCCGCGCTGCCCATGCTGCCTGCGCGTAAACGCGAGAATTCGTTTGTGACACAGTAAGACTAGCAGCCACCCCGCATTCCAGCCGCTGCCCCCATGGAGTCCCACGCCGATGCCGTCTGAAAAACGCCCCACGAAACCGCTGCGCTCAGCCGACTGGTTCGCCAACGCCGAGCGCATCGACATGACGGCGGTCTATCTGGAGCGCTTCATGAACTACGGGCTGACGCCGGCGGAACTGCGCTCGGGCCGCCCTATCGTCGGCATTGCCCAGAGCGGCAGCGACCTCGCACCGTGCAACCGCATCCACGTCGAACTCGCGCAGCGCGTCCGGGACGGGATTCGGGACGCGGGGGGCATTGCGCTGGAGTTCCCCATGCATCCGATCTTCGAGAACTGCCGGCGGCCCACGGCCGCGCTGGACCGCAACTTGGCGTACCTGGGACTGGTCGAAATCCTGCACGGCTACCCCATCGACGCCGTCGTACTCACCACGGGCTGCGACAAGACCACGCCGGCCGCCGTCATGGCCGCGTGCACCGTTGACCTGCCGGCCATCGTGCTGTCCGGCGGACCGATGCTCGACGGCTGGATGCATGGCGAGCGCGTGGGCTCCGGGACGGTGATCTGGCGCAGCCGCCGCAAGCTCGCGGCGGGCGAGATCGACGCAGAGCAATTCCTGGAAGCCGCAGCCGCGTCGGCGCCCTCGGCCGGCCATTGCAACACGATGGGAACGGCGTCGACGATGAACGCGCTCGCCGAAGTGCTCGGACTTTCGCTGCCGGGCTGCGCCGCGATACCCGCACCGTACCGGGAGCGCGGGCAGATGGCCTACGCCACCGGACGGCGCATCGTCGAGATGGCCTTCGAGGACCTGCGCCCGTCGAAGATCCTGAGCCGGCAATCTTTTCTGAACGCGATCGCCGCCGTGTCCGCGCTCGGCGGATCGTCCAACGCGCAGCCCCACCTGCACGCCATGGCGCGCCACGCGGGCTTCGAACTGGGCGCGCAGGACTGGCGGCAGGCCTTCGACATCCCGCTGCTGGTCAACATGCAGCCTGCGGGCAAGTACCTGGGCGAGAGCTTTCATCGCGCCGGCGGCGTGCCGGCCGTACTCAGCGAACTGCTGCGCGCCGGCCGCATCGACGGCGCTTGCGCAAGCGTCACGGGACAGTCCCTGGCGCACAACGTCGCAGGCCGCAGCAGCAACAACCGCGACGTGATCGCCGCCTACGAAACGCCGCTGATGGACCGGGCGGGCTTTCTGGTCCTGAGCGGAAATCTGTTCGACTTTGCGATCATGAAGACCAGCGTCATCTCGGACGAATTCAGGGCGCGCTACCTGAACCAGCCGGGCCAGGAGGGGATTTTCGAATGCCGCGCCGTCGTCTTCGACGGGCCGGACGACTACCACGCGCGCATCGACGACCCCGCGCTGGAGATCGACGAACACTGCATGCTCGTCATGCGCGGCGCCGGCCCCCTGGGCTTTCCCGGGTCCGCCGAAGTCGTGAACATGCAGCCGCCGCAGGCCCTGATCCAGCGCGGCATCGCCACGCTCCCGACGCTGGGCGACGGCCGCCAATCCGGAACCTCGGACAGCCCGTCGATTCTCAACGCCTCGCCGGAGGCGGCTGCGGGCGGTGGACTGGCCTGGCTGCGAACCGGAGACAGGGTGCGCATCGACACGCAGCGCGGCCGCTGCGACATGCTGGTTCCCGAGGCAGAAATCGCGCTGCGCAAGCAAGCCGGCCCGCCGCCGCCCCCGCCAAGCCAGACCCCCTGGCAGGAGCTCTATCGCGCGACCGTTGGCCAGTTGGCCGATGGTGCCTGCATGGAGCCCGCGCTGAAGTATCGGGGCGTGGCCGCCGCATCGCCACCGCGGCACAACCACTGAGAGCCGGCAGCCTGCCCCGACCCGTTGGACACGCAGCCGCAGGATCACGCCAAATAGCGTGCCGTGCGCCGGCCCTCTTGCAAAAGCTTGCACACAATCAGAAGTGATACATTTGTGCCAGCAACTGTGTCACTCGTCAATTGCTGGCGCGCCAGAGTTTGCTTGGGTTGCTGTTGCACAAATCCTGACCACACCGCGCGCTGACTTGTGGTGTCATTGGGGATATTCATCTTCAAAACAACAACGCGGGGCTGCGCCCGCAAATTCGTCGTGCGCGAGAACGCGCAGTCACTACAAGAAAGGATGGCCTTCATGTTTCGCTTTCCAATCAAGAGCGTCGGCCTGTGCGCCATGCTGGCGTTAACGGCCTGCGGTGGTGAGGGCGGCGACGATAACTCCGCCTCGGCGCAGGCCCCCTCCCCGGCCCCGGCTCCCGCCCAGGTAGCCGGCGACCGCATCGAACCCCTCGACTCGGGGCCGCGCAGGAGCATGGCCAAATCGCAGGTCGAAACAGCGCTCCCGCGCAGCAGCCAGCCCGTGCTGGCAACGGCCGTGCGGCTCGGTCCGCTCGCTGAGGAGCCGAGTCTGAAAAAGAAGATGCAAGCGGCGCCCGAACCAGGAATCCCCCGGCAGATCGGCGTTGCGCGCAGCGTCGCGGCAACGGCCACCGCGCAGAGCACACACGCGCAACTGCGCTGGCAACCTGCCCCGGGCGGCATGCAGCGCGCGGCCATCAGCTTTACCTCGGAGGACGCATGGGGCGTGCGCCCGGGGCTGCTGGTACGCAGTCTGCCGGCAAACACCACGCTGCGCTTCTATGCGCAAGCCGGCACCGAGGTGGTTCAGGTCTCGGGCGCCGAGGTGCTGCGCACGGTGCAGCGCAACCTGGACGCCGGCGATACCAGCGACGCCGCGCGCACCTATTGGGCACCCGACTTTGGCGGCGCCGAAACCACGCTGGAACTGGAACTGCCTGCGAAGGCGAATCTGGCAGAGTTGGACGTCGCCGTCCCCACGCTCTCGCATTTCTTCGTTTCGCCCGCCAAGGCCGACGCGACGCCTATTGCCAAGGATCTGGGGGATGCGGACCGCTGCAACGTCGATGTGTCGTGCAACACCCAGTACAGCAGCGAGAGCCGTGCCGTGGCGCGCATGACCTTCGTGAAGGACGGAGGAAGCAGTTATCTGTGCACGGGCACCTTGCTGAACGACATCCGGTCGAGCCGCACCCCCTATTTCCTGAGCGCCGACCACTGCATTCCCACGCAGACGGTGGCATCCACGCTGACCACCGACTGGTTCTATCGCTCCACGGCCTGCGACAGCAAGGAACCGAACGCGGACACGCAGCACGTCACGGGCGGCGCAACGCTGCTGCACAGCAATATCCTGACGGATACCGCCTTCATGCGCCTGAATGCCTCGGCTCCGCAGGGCAGCGTCTACGCGGGCTCGTACTTTGGCGCCATGAGCAAGAACGCGGACGTCGCCGGAATCCATCACGCCCGGGGTGATATGCAAAAGATCAGCACCGGATCGATCACCCAATTCAGCGATTGCAGTTTCCTCGACGACAACCTGTATTGCCCCATCAGCACCGAGCAGAGCAGCAACTCCTACGAAGTCCGTTGGAAACAGGGCATCACCGAGCAGGGCAGCAGCGGTTCGGGGCTGTTTTATTCGATCGGCAGCACGCGCTATCTGGTGGGGCAGTTGTCTGGCGGAAACTCCCGTTGCCTGCGCTGGGGTGCGCGCACGACGGGGCGGGACAACTACGGACGCTTTGATCTGGTCTTTCGCAGCGCCCTGAAGAACTGGCTCAAGCCCGGGTCCTGAGTACCGGAGCCGGGCGGGACAGCGCCCGGAACTGCGCGCGGCGCAGTTGAATCGGATGACTGCAATACCCCGCCCCGACGCGCACGCGCCCGGCGTCACCCAGACCACGCACCGCCTGGAGCGCATGGTGTTTGAGGCCAAGATGCGCTGGCGCATTGAGCGCGACTACCAGGACCTCAAGCAAGACCTGGGTCTGGGCCACTACGAAGGGCGCAATTGGAGGGGCTTTCACCACCACGCCAGCTTGGCCATCGCTGCGTACGGTTTTTTGATGGCGCAGCAGCTGCGCCAGCCGAAAGGTGGGGGTAAAAAAAACTCTGCACGAAGCGAAGAACCTGCCCTACCCACGCATTACAAGCCTCGCGGCAGCCCCGCGCACGCAGCGCCACGTCCGATCGTCGATCACAACTTTGCGACTGCGTATCGCCGCAGCCTTGCTCAGGACGCTGCCGCGCTGCCCATGCTGCCTGCGCGTAAACGCGAGAATTCGTTTATGACACAGTAAAACTAGCCGCCTGTGGCGGCAGCAATGGTGATCCGGCCCCGACCTCGGCGGCAAGCGTCCGCATCGAACCCCACGACACGGGGCCACGAAGCACCGCCAAATCCACGACCCCAGCGGCGCTCCCGCGCAGCCGTTTTGTGCGGGCGACGAGCGTGCGGCTCGACCCGCTGGATGAAGAGCCAGGCCTGGAAAAGAAGTCGCAAGCGGCGGCTGCCGCACAAGGAATTCCCTGGCAGATTGGCGTTCCGCGCAGCCTCGCTGCAACGGCCACCGCACAGGGCACGCGCGCGCAACTGCGCTGGCAACCCGCCCCGGGCGGCATGCAGCGTGCATCCATCAGCTTTACCTCAGAGGGCGCATGGGGCGTGCGCCCGGGCCTGCTGGTACGCAGTCTGCCGGCAAACACCACGCTGCGTTTCTATGCGCAAGCCGGCACCGACGTGATTCAGGTCTCGGGCGACGAGGTGCTGCGCACGGTGCAGCGCAACCTGGCCGCGGGCGATACCAGCGACGCGGCGCACACCTATTGGGTGCCCGACTTTCGCGGCGCCGAAACCACGCTGGAACTGGAACTGCCTGCCAGGGCGAATCTGGCAGAACTGAATCTCGCCATTCCCACGCTCTCGCATTTCTTCGTATCGCCCTCCAGGACCGACACAGCGTCCGTCGCCAAGGCTCTGGGGGATGGGGCCAGTTGCACCGTCGATGTGACGTGCAATGCCCAGTACCTCGACGAGAGCCGCTCCGTGGCGCTCATGAACTACGTGAGGAACGGAGCCAGTTATCTGTGCACGGGCACCTTGCTGAACGACGTCGATTCAAGCGGTATCCCCTATTTCCTGAGCGCCAACCACTGCATCTCCACGCAGGCGGAGGCGTCCACGCTGACCACCGACTGGTTCCATCACGCCGCGGCCTGCAACAGCGGGACGCTGAACGCGGGCACGCAGCGCGTCACGGGCGGCGCCACGCTGCTGCACAACGATGCCGCCACGGATATTTCCTTCATGCGCCTGAATGCACAACCTCCGGAAGGCAGCGTCTACGCGGGCTCGTACGCTGGCGTCGTGCGCACGTCCTCGAATGTCGCCGGAGTCCACCATCCCAGGGGCGATCTGCAAAAGCTCAGCATCGGCACCATCACGGCATACAACCAGTGCATACCGATGTCATCGTCCTCCTTCTACTGCATCCCCAGCAACGCGCAGAGCGGGAAGTTCTTCTCCATCGCCTGGAATCAGGGCATCACCGAGCCGGGCAGCAGTGGTTCGGGCTTGTTCCATACCATCGACGGCTCCCGCTATCTGGTGGGGCAGTTGTATGGCGGAAGCTCTCGTTGCCGCCCCCCGTCGTCGAGCCCCTTCGAGGAAGCCGCTGCCCCGGCAAGGCCCTCCGGAAAAGACTTCTATGGCCGCTTTGACCTGCCGTTTCACAGCGTCCTGAAGAAATGGATCAATCCCGACTGAGGATTGGAACGCTCTCCAGCCCGGACCGGCTGTGCTTCACGCCTTGAAATAGCTGGTTTTTCCCTCCAGCCAGCGGCCCCCACAACTGGGCGACCCGTTCGCAGTGGCGCAGCGCAGCAGCGCGTGCAGCATGTCGGCGCTGCTGAATCGGGTGGCTGCAATACCAGGCTCGGCCTCGCCCAGGCCACGCACCGCAGCAGTCACCCGATCTGGTCCATCCATATGAGGGAAAATGTAATAGCTTCGCGATCTGTGGGCAGTTTTGCAAAAAATCGCATTACAATAACGTTCAAGTTACTTTTTGCCAAACTCGTTGGCAAAATTCGTCCCGCTGAACAGCCATGCCAAGCAAGCTGGGTGTCGTGGCGGGGCCCATGAACCACGTTTTCTGCAAGTTGTCCGCAATAAGGCGAACGTCTGGATCTGCGCATGCATCCATTGTTCGCAAGAACGCGCATCTGTCGCGAGAAGAAAGAACGCCCGATGTTTCGCTTTCCATTAAAGATATCTGGCCTGCTCGCCATGCTGGCGGTAGCGGCCTGTGGTGGTGGTGGCGGCGGTGGTGGTGACGATGATATGGCCCCGACCTCCGCTCCGGGTCCTGCTCCCGCGCCCACTCCGACTCCTTCCCTGAGTCCTTCTCCAGCGCCCTCACCGTCCCCGACTCCCGCTCCGGCTCCCTCCCCTCCAGCGCCATCTCCCGCTCCCGCCGCTCCAGCGCCGTCTCCCGCTCCCGCCGCTCCAGCGCCATCTCCTGCTCCCGCCACCCCAGCGCCATCTCCTGCTCCTGCCACCCCAGCGCCCTCTCCCGCTCCCGCCGCTCCAGCGCCATCTCCTGCTCCCGCCACTCCAGCGCCATCTCCCGCTCCCGCCACTCCAGCGCCATCTCCTGCTCCCGCCGCTCCAGCGCCCTCTCCCGCTCCCGCCGCTCCAGCGCCATCTCCCGCTCCCGCCACTCCAGCGCCCTCTCCCGCTCCAGCCACTCCAGCGCCATCTCCGGCTCCCTCCCCTCCAGCGCCATCTCCCGCTCCCGCCCCTCCAGCGCCGTCTCCCGCCCCCCCCGCTCCAGCGCCATCTCCCGCTCCCGCCACTCCAGCGCCCTCTTCTCCCGCTCCCGCCACTCCAGCGCCATCTCCCGCTCCCGCCACCCCAGCGCCATCTCCCGCTCCCGCCGCTCCAGCGCCATCTCCCGCTCCCGCCCCGGCAGCCAACGACCGCATCGAGCCCTTCGACCCGGGAGCGCAGGGCACCGCAAGCACCAGGACCGCCAAATCCAAGGCCGCAGCGGAACTGCCGCGCAGCCGTTTGGTGCTGGCAACGGCCGTGCGGCTCGGTCCGCTCGATGAGGATTCGGGCCTGAAAAAGAAAGCACAAGCGGCGTCCGAATCAGGAATACCCCGGAAAATTGGCGTTGCGCGCAGCATCGCTGCAACGGCCACCGCGCGGGGCACGCTCGCGCAACTGCGCTGGCAGTCCGCCCAGGGCGGCGTGCAGCGTGCGGCCCTGAGCTTTACCTCAGAGGACGCATGGGGCGTGCGTCCGGGGTTGCTGGTGCGCAGCCTGCCGGCAAACACCATGCTGCGCTTTTATACGCAAGCTGGCACCGAAGTAATTCAGGTCTCGGGCGACGAGGTGCTGCGCACGGTGCAGCGCAACTTGGCTGCGGGCGATACCAGCGACGCAGCGCGCACCTATTGGGTGCCCGACTTTGGCGGCGCCGAAACCACGGTGGAACTGGAACTGCCTGCCAAAGCGAATTTGGCAGAGCTGGATATCGCCGTCCCCACGCTCTCGCATTTCTTCGTTTCACCCGGAGCCGACGCGGCGCCTGTCACCAAGGCTCTGGGGGATGCGGACAGTTGCCACACCGATGTTTCGTGCGACGCCCAGTACAGCAGCGAGAGCCGCTCCGTGGCACGCATCATCTATGTGAAGGACGACGGAACCAGTTATCTGTGCACAGGCACCTTGCTGAACGACGCCAGTTCGAGCCGCACCCCCTATTTCCTGAGTGCCAATCACTGTATTTCCACGCAGACGCTGGCCTCGACGATGACAACGGATTGGTTTTATCGCTCCACGGCCTGCAACAGCGGGGAACTGAACCCGGACACGCGGCGTGTCACAGGCGGCGCGACGCTGCTGTACAACAGTGCCGACACGGACACATCCTTCATGCGCCTCAATTCCCCTGCTCCGCAAGGCAGCGTCTACGCAGGCTCGTACTTTGGCAACATGAACATAGACATGGTCAGAAGACCGAATATCTCCGGAATCCACCACCCCAAGGGCGATCTGCAAAAGCTCAGCACCGGCGCCATCATGGATTTCAACCGCTGCGTGCCGGGAGAGGATGACGGCACGTTCAACTGCTCCATCAGCAACGCGCAGAACGGGAATTTCTACTCCATCAGGTGGCGGCAGGGCCGCACCGAGAAGGGCAGCAGTGGCTCAGGGCTGCTCTATACGATCGGCAATACACGCTATGTGATGGGGCAGTTATATGGTGGATCCTCCCGTTGCCTTTCCAGATTTTCTACCGGGATGGACACCTACGGACGCTTTGACGTGGCGTTTCGCAATAGCCTGAAGAACTGGCTCAAGCCCGACCACTGAGGACATTATCCCGGCGCAGAGGCGCTCCAGGCCCGGACCCGTCGCGCTTTACGCCTTGAGGTAGTCGGCTCTCCCGCCCAGCCAGCGTGCCACGTGCCGGGCGGCCAGTTCGGGGTGGCGGTCGAGCATCACGGGGGCCAGCGCGCGCGCCCATTCGAGCAGGGGGGAATCGGTGGCGAGGTCGGCGAAACGCAGCAGCGCGTCGCCCGACTGGCGCGCGCCGAGGAATTCGCCGGGACCCCGTATTTGCAGATCGCGCCGGGCGATCTCGAAACCGTCACTGGTTTCGGCCATGGCGCGCAGGCGCTCCCTGGCGCTTCCGCCGACGCGGCCGCTGTCGTTGGTCGCGTAGAGCAGCACGCAGGCAGACGCGGCGGCCCCGCGCCCCACCCGCCCGCGCAGCTGGTGCAACTGGCTGAGCCCGAAGCGCTCGGCGTGCTCGATGACCATGAGCGAGGCGTTGGGCACGTCCACCCCCACCTCGATCACCGTGGTGCTCACGAGCACGCCCATTTGGCCACCGCTGAACAGCGCCATCACCGCCTTTTTCTCGGCGCCGGGCATGCGCGCGTGCAGCAGGCCGACCGTGACGCCGGGCAGGGCGGCGCTCAGCTCGGCGTGGGTGGCGGTGGCGTTCGTCAGATCCAGCGCCTCGCTTTCTTCGATCAGCGGGCACACCCAGTACACCTGCCGCCCCGCCGCCACCTGGGCGCCGATGCGCGCGATCACCTCGCCCTTGCGGCTGTCGGCGATCAGCCGGGTGACGATGGGCGTGCGCCCCGGCGGCAGTTCGTCGATGACCGAGACGTCCAGATCCGCGTAGTAGCTCATGGCCAGCGTGCGCGGGATGGGCGTGGCGCTCATCATGAGCAGGTGCGGCTCGATTCCGTGCTCGGCCAGCTTCTTGCGCAGCGCCAGCCGCTGGGCCACGCCAAAGCGGTGCTGCTCGTCGATGATCGCCAGCGCCAGGTTCCTGAAGCGCACCTGCTCCTGGATCACGGCGTGCGTGCCCACCACCAGCGCGGCCTCGCCGCTTTCGATCAGCGCCAGCATGGCGGCGCGCTCCTTCTTCCTTTGCCCGCCCGCGAGCCGGGCCACGCGGCGCCCGCGCGCGGCGAGCAGGGGTTCGAGCCAGCCCAGCATCCGCGCAAAGTGCTGCTCGGCCAGGATTTCGGTGGGCGCCATCAGCGCGCACTGCCAGCCCGCGTCCATGGCCAGGCAGGCGGCCTGCGCCGCGACCACCGTCTTGCCCGACCCCACGTCGCCCTGCAACAGGCGGTGCATCGGCACCTCGCTCGCGAGGTCGGCGGCGATCTCCCGGCCCACGCGGCGCTGCGCGGCGGTGAGCGCGAACGGCAGCACGGCCAGGAGTTGCTCGTGCAGCGGCGGGCTGCCATCTGCGGCCTGTTGCACGCGCAGCACCGCGGCGCGCAGCAGGCCCCGCTCGCGCCGCGACTGCTGCTGCGACAGTTGCTGCGCCAGCAACTCCTCGGCCTTCACGCGCTGCCAGGCCGGGTGGCTGCGGTCTTGCAGCGTGGAGAGCGTGACGTCGGGCGCGGGGTGGTGCAGGAAGTCGAGCGCCTCGCGCAGGCTGAAGAAATGCTGCCCGCCGTTTTCATGGGCGTGCCGTGCATGCCGCGCACAGGGCGGCTCGGCACCGGGGGGCAGCGTGTCGGACAGGTCCACCCGGTCCAGCGCGCTGCCCACCGCACGGCGCAGGTAGGGCTGCGGCAGACCGGCCGTGCTCGGGTAGACCGGAGTCAGCGCCGCCGGCAGTTCCCCGCCGGCGGCACGAAGCGACGGGTGCAGCATCTGGCGCCCCCGGAACCCGCCCCTGATTTCGCCCCGGATGCGCAGCTGCGCGCCCACGGCCAGGGTTTTCTGGTGCGAGGGGTAGAAGCTGAAGAACCGCAGCTCGCACACGCCCGTGGCGTCCTCCACCCGGACCAGCAGCTGGCGCCGCGGGTGCAGTTGCACCTCGCTGGCCGTGACCGTGGCCTCGATCTGCACCACCTGCCCATCGCGGGCGTCGGCCAGCGCGGTGATGCGGGTTTCGTCCTCGTAGCGCAGCGGCAGGTGCAGCGCCAAATCGATGTCGCGCTCGAGCCCCAGCTTTTGCAGCGCCTTTTGCAGCACGGAGACCCCGCCCTGGACGGTCGTCGCGGCGGCGGATGGGGCCATGGGTTCGGCGGAGGGTGGGGAGTCGGCGGACATATGCGGCGGTGGGCCGGGGCAAGCGTGAAGTGCATGCAGAGCGATTGCGGAGCAAAAAGGCTACCACGATTGCGCCGCTCCAAGCCCCGGAGCCTGCGTGCCAGCCGCTATGGGAGAATCGCGCCCCGGCGTTTTCCCTTCTGCATTTCTTCCTGGCACGGGCCCGGCCCGCGAGCACGATGAGCGACCACTCCCCCGGCGACGGCGCGCGCGCCCACCGGCTCAGCGACTTCGACTTCGCGCTGCCCCCCGAACTCATCGCCCAGCACCCCACCCCCGAGCGCAGCGCCTCGCGCCTGCTCGATGGCCGCGCGCCGCAGCCCGAGGACCGCATCTTCCGCGAACTCCCCGGGCTGCTGCGCGCGGGGGACCTGCTGGTCTTCAACGACACCCGCGTCCTCAAGGCGCGCATCTTTGGCGAGAAGGCCAGCGGCGGCAGGCTGGAGCTGCTCATCGAACGCGTGCTCGGGTCCGCGGTGGACGGCCCGGGCAACGAGGTCGTGGCGCACATGAGGGTCAGCAAGAAGCCGCCGCCAGGCAGCACCGTGCGCATGGCCGGGGGCCGCTGCGCGGGCGGTTTCGACGCCACGCTGCTGGGCCGTTGGCCCGATGCGCACGGCCCCCTGTTCCGCTTTGCGCTGCACGGCCCGGCGCACGAATCGCCCTGGGAACTCATGGAGCGCCATGGCCATATGCCGCTGCCGCCCTACATCGTGCGCCAGCAGGGCAGCGGCCACGACCCCGACGCGGCCCAGGACAGCCAGCGCTACCAGAGCGTGTTCGCGCGCACCCCCGGCGCCGTGGCCGCGCCCACGGCCGCGCTGCACTTCGACGCGCACGTGCTCGCCGCGCTGGCGGCGCGCGGCGTCGAGTGCGCCGGCGTCACCCTGCACGTGGGCGCGGGCACCTTCCAGCCCGTGAAGACCGAGAACCTGGCCGAGCACCAGATGCACAGCGAGTGGTACCAGGTGCCCCCGGCCACGCTGGCCGCGCTCGGGCGCTGCCGCCAGCGCGGCGCCCGCGTGGTCGCCGTAGGCACCACCACCGTGCGCACGCTCGAGTCCTGGGCCCGCACGGGACAGACCACGGGCGACACCAGCATCTTCATCACCCCGGGCTTCCGGTTCCAGGTGGTGGACGTGCTGCTCACCAATTTCCACCTGCCCAGGAGCACGCTGCTGATGCTCGTCAGCGCCTTTGCCGGCCACGCGCAGGTGATGGGGCTTTACCGCCATGCGATCGCGCAGCGCTACCGCTTCTTCAGCTATGGGGACGCCATGCTGCTGGAGCGCCCGCGCGGCGCGCCCTGAGCGGCCGCACAGGCGCTCAGTCCTGCGACCCGTGCCGCAGCCGAAACTCCCGCGCCCGGCCAAAGTGGCCGTTGCCCATGAACGGCACCGGCGGACGCAGCGCCGAGAGCGGCGAGGGGTGGTTGGACATGAGCAGCAGATGCCCGCGGTCTGGCGCGATCCAGCTGCGCTTGGACTGCGCGTGCGCGCCCCAGAGCATGAAGACCACGGGGCGCTGGCCCTGGGCCACATGGCGGATGACCGCGTCGGTCAGATCTTCCCAGCCCTTGCCGGCGTGGCTCGCGGGCTGGCCCTCTTCCACCGTGAGGCCGGTGTTGAGCAGCAGCACGCCGTTCCGGGCCCATTTCACCAGGCTGCCGCCCGGTTCGGGCCAGGCGGGCATGGGCGTTCCCAGGTCGCGCTGCATTTCCTTGAAGATATTGCTCAACGAGGGCGGCAGTGGCACGCCGGGCGCCACGGAGAAGGCCAGCCCCTCGGCCTGGCCGCGGCCGTGGTATGGGTCCTGCCCCAGGATGACCACGCGCACCCGTTCGGGCGGCGTGAGCTCGAGCGCGCGCAGCGGCCGGGGCGGAAAGATCACCGCGCCCGCCTGCAACCGGGCCTGGAGAAACGCCAGCAGCGCCTGCCCGCGCGCGCCGGCAAAGAAGGCGTCGACCAGCGGCTGCCAGCCCGGCGCCACGGGCCAGTCGGCCGGGTCGGCGCGCATCAGCCGGGTTGGAGGAGGTGGAACCATGTCATTCATCGTCGGGGCCTCATGCGCATGCCTTTCTTGCAACCGCCGTCATCGGCTTCTACCCGGCAAACAACTTGGCCAGCGCCAGACCCGGGTCGTCCGCGCGCATGAAGGCTTCGCCGACCAGAAAGACCTGCACGCCCGCGGCGCGCAGGGTCTGCACGTCCTGCGGCGCAATGATTCCCGACTCGGTGACCGGCAGGCGGTCCGGCGGAATGTCACCGAGCAGGTCCAGCGTGGTCCCGATCGTGACCTCGAAGCTGCGCAGGTTGCGGTTGTTGACTCCCATGAGCGGGGTCCGGAGCCTGAGCGCGCGCTCCAGTTCGCGCCGGTCGTGCACCTCCACCAGAACGGCCATGTCCAGGCTGCGGGCGATGGCTTCGAAGTCGGCCAGCTGCGCGTCGTCGAGGCAGGCGGTGATCAGCAGGATCGCGTCCGCGCCCATGGCGCGGGACTCGTACACCTGGTAGGGGTCGATCAGGAAATCCTTGCGCAGCACCGGCAACGGGCAGCTGGCGCGGGCCTGTTTGAGGTAGTCCACGCCGCCCTGGAAGAAGCGGGTGTCCGTCAGCACCGACAGGCAGGCTGCGCTCACCGCGCCGTCGCCCTCGGCGTAGCTTTGCGCGATGTCGGCCGGGACGAAGTCGGCGCGCAGCACGCCCTTGCTCGGGCTGGCCTTCTTGATCTCGGCGATCACCGCCGCTTGATTGCGCGCGATTTTGGCGCGCAACGCGCCTTCGAAGTCGCGCGTGCGCATGCGGCTCTCGGCGTCGGCGCGCATGGCGGCGAGCGGCATGCGCTTTTTGGCGGCGGCCACTTCCTCGTGCTTGGTGGCCAGGATTTGGTTCAGGATGTCATTCATGGGGTGTCAGCGGAGGCGAGCGCGTGCGTGCGCACGACGAGTTGTTCCAACCGGGCGAGCGCGGCGCCCGAATCGATGGCGCTGCGGGCACGCACGATGCCTGCGGCGATGGTATCCACCACATTCGCCGCGTAGAGGGCGGCGCCGGCGTTCAGGCACACGATGTCGCGCGCAGCGCCGGCGTCGCCCCGGAGCACGCCGACCAGCATCGCGCGCGACTGCTCGGGCGTCTCGACCCGGAGCGCACGGTTGCTGAGCATGCCGATCCCGAAGTCCTCGGGGTGGATTTCGTACTCGGTGATCTGGCCGTTCCTGAGTTCGCCCACCAGCGTCGCGGCGCCCAGGCTCACTTCGTCCATGCCGTCGCGGCCATACACCACGAGCGCGTGCTCGGCGCCCAGGCGCTGCAGCGCGCGCACCTGTATGCCGACCAGATCGGGGTGGAAAACGCCCATCAGGATGTTCGGCGCGCTGGCCGGGTTCGTCAGCGGGCCCAGGATGTTGAACAGCGTGCGCACGCCCAGTTCCTGCCGCACCGGGGCCACGTTCTTCATCGCGGGGTGGTGCCTGGGGGCGAACATGAAACCGATCCCCACCTCCGCGATGCACTGGGCGATGGCCTGCGGCGCGAGGTCGATGCGCACGCCCAGCGCCTCCATCACGTCGGCGCTGCCGCAGCGGCTCGAGACGCTGCGCCCGCCATGTTTGCTGACCTTGGCGCCCGCCGCAGCGGCGACGAACATGGCGCAGGTGGAGATGTTGAAGCTGCTGGTCCCGTCGCCACCGGTGCCCACGATGTCCACCAGATGCGTGCGCTCGGGCACCTGCACCTTGGTCGAAAACTCGCGCATCACCTGCGCGGCGGCGGTGATCTCGCCGATGGTCTCCTTCTTCACGCGCAGGCCGGTGACGATGGCGGCGGTCATGACGGGCGAGAGTTCGCCGTGCATGATCATGCGCATCAGTTGCAGCATCTCGTCGTGGAAGATTTCGCGGTGCTCGATCGTGCGCTGCAACGCTTCCTGGGGGGTGATGGACATCTGCCGTCTCCTGAAGTTTTTTTACGCCGCGGGCCACCCGCCTCCGAAGCCCAGGCCAATGAAGCCCATGAATAGGGCGCCGAGCATGGGCAGTCGCTGGGTATCGGGCATGGGGGCTTTCGTCGGTCAGGGGGGTGCACGGGATCACGCGCCGGGGGCCGCGCGCTGCTCCAGAAAGTTCTTCAGCAGGGCGTGGCCATGCTCGGTGAGGATGCTCTCGGGGTGGAACTGCACGCCTTCCACGGCCAGCGTCCTGTGGCGCACGCCCATGATCTCGCCGTCCTCCGTCCAGGCCGTGATCTCCAGCGTGTCCGGGCAACTGGCGCGCTCGATGGCCAGCGAGTGGTAGCGGTTCACCGTGAACTGCGCGGGCAGCCCGGAGAACACGCCCTCTTGTGTGGTGCGAATGACGCTGGTCTTGCCGTGCATGAGCTGCCGGGCGCGCACGATGGTGCCGCCGAACGCGGCGCCTATGCTTTGGTGGCCCAGGCACACGCCCAAAATGGGCAGCTTGCCGGCAAACTGCCTGACCGCGGCGACGCAAATCCCGGCCTCGGCCGGCGAGCAGGGACCGGGCGAGATCACCAGGCGCTCGGGCGCGCGCGCGGCGATGCCATCCAGCGTGATCGCGTCGTTGCGCACCACCTCGACCTCGGCGCCGAGTTCGCCGAGGTACTGGACGATGTTGTAGGTGAAGCTGTCGTAGTTGTCGATCATCAGGAGTTTCATGCGGCGCTCCCCGGGCTTGCTGCTGCGCTGGTGTCACGGCTCATTCCAGGCCCTCCTCGACGAGTTCGGCGGCGCGCAGCAGCGCGCGCGCCTTGTGCTCGGTTTCCCTCCACTCCAGTTCGGGAACCGAATCGGCCACCACGCCTGCGGCCGCCTGCACGTGGAGCGTGCCGTCCTTGATGATTCCGGTGCGGATCGCAATCGCCAAGTCCATGTCGCCCGCGTAGCTCAGATAACCGCAGGCGCCGCCGTACAGACCGCGCTTGCCCGGTTCGAGCCGGTCGATGAGTTCCATGGCGTGCACCTTGGGCGCGCCGGTGAGCGTTCCGGCAGGGAAGCTGGCCCGCAGCACGTCCATGTTCGTCACGCCGTCGCGCAGCAGGCCCTCGACGTTGCTCACGATATGCATCACGTGGCTGTAGCGCTCCACCGCAAAGGCCTCGGTCACTTTCACGCTGCCGGTCTTGGCGATGCGGCCAATGTCGTTGCGCGCCAGATCGATCAGCATCACATGCTCGGCGCGCTCCTTGGGGTCGTTGACGAGCTCGGCCTCGGCGGCCTGGTCCTTCTCGGGGGTGGCGCCGCGCGGGCGGGTTCCGGCCAGGGGGCGGATGGTGAGCTTGGCGCCGTCTGGCGTGCTCTCCTGGCGCACGAGGATCTCGGGGCTCGCGCCGACCACCTGGAATTCGCCAAAGTCGTAGAAGTACATGTACGGCGAGGGATTCAGCGAGCGCAGCGCACGGTACAGCGAGAGCGGGTCTTCGGTGTAGCGCTTGTGGATGCGCTGGCCCAGTTGCACCTGCATGAAGTCGCCCTCGGCGATCAGTTCCTTGGCGCGCTCCACGGCGGCGAGGTAGTCGGCCTTGGCAAAGGTGCGCTGCGCCGGGTGGCTTTCGCTGGCCTTGAGCACCGGGGCGCTCACCGAATACCGGAGTTGCTCCCGGAGATCGCGTAGCCGCTTGCGGCCCCGGGCGTAGGCCTCGGGCTGGGCCGGGTCGGCGTAGACGATGAGGTAGAGCTTGCCCGAGAGGTTGTCGATGACGGCCAGTTCCTCGCATTGCAGCAGCAGGATGTCCGGGCAGCCCAGGGTATCCGGCGGGCAGGTGCTTGCGAGTTTTTTCTCGATATGGCGCACCGTGTCGTAGCCGAAGTACCCCGCGAGCCCGCCGCAGAAACGCGGCAGACCGGGACGCAGCGCGACCTTGAAGCGCTGCTGGTACGCGGCGATGAAGTCCAGCGGGTTGCCCGGCGCGGATTCGACCACCTGGCCGTCGCTCAGCACCTCGGTGCGCGCGTCGGCGCCAAAGCCGCTGGCGCGCAACAGGGTGCGCGCTGGCAGACCGATGAAGCTGTAGCGGCCAAAGCGCTCGCCGCCGACCACGGATTCGAGCAGGAAGCTGTGCCTGCCGGCGTTCTGGGCATGGGCCAGCTTGAGGTACAGGGACAGGGGGGTTTCCAGATCCGCAAAGGCTTCGAGCATCAGCGGAATGCGGTTGTAGCCTTCGCTGGCCAGGCTTTTGAATTCAAGTTCCGTGATCACGCGGAGCACTCCCGGCAGGCAGCAACGCGGGCCCCGGTGTTTGGCACTTCTGGCGGGCGTTGCTGCGGTTCATTCAAACGGCCCCGGCGGGGGGCCACGGGTTCCCGGGCGGACCCGGGTGCCATCAGGCGTTCAAGGCGACGGCCCGGCGCCAGGGCCAGGCTCCCCGGTCGCTGCGACCTGTGATGAACATGCGGTGAATGAACATGGCGCGCAGTGTAGCAAAAAGCTTTGCCGGCCCGGTGGGTGGCGCGCCGCCTGCCCGCTCTCAAGCTCCCTTCGCGCAGCTTCGGGGGCCGTCCAGCAAAACCCTCAGGGCCGGGTCTGCGGTTCCGCTGGCGCCGCCGCCGGGGCCTCCCGCGCGGCCCGGTTGCGCTCCCGTTCTGCACGGTACTTGGCGGCGAACTCCCGGACTTCTGCATACGACACGTAGCCGTCGCCGTCCGTGTCCGCCGCGTCAAAGGCGTTCGCCAGGCGGGGGAAAAGCCTGACTTCCGTGCGGCTGAGCTTGCCGTCGCCGTTCAGGTCCAGCAGCCTGAACTCGCGCATGGTCTTGGCTTCGCCCTGGGTCAGCGGGGCCCGTGATTCGGCGGTGGCGCCGGCCGGGGCTGGCTCCGGGGCGGCCGGCGCCTGGGCCGCGCCATGCACCCACAGGGCCGACAAGACCAGTCCCGCGAATGGTGTTCTCTTGCGCATGGCTGTGCTCCTCATCGCGTGCATGGCGTGGATCGATGCGCAGGCGACTCTCGGGGGGTGCTTCGATCAACCCGCGCGCGCGGCGTCCACGAGCCGCTGCGCGCATGCGCCGGCGTGTTGGGCGTCGCGCGCCTCGACCATCACCCGCAGCAAGGGCTCGGTGCCGCTGGCGCGGATGAGCACCCGGCCCGCCGCGCCGAGTTCCTGTTCCACCGCCCGTGTGGTGTCTGCGAGCACGCGGTTCGACTTCCAGTCCTGCTGCCCCGGGGCCAAACGGACGTTGTGCAGCACCTGGGGATACAGCGTGACGCCGCCGAGCAGCTGCGCCAGCGTGCAGGCGCTGCGCACGCAGGCCTGGAGCACCTGCAAGGCGCTCACCAGACCGTCGCCGGTGGTGTGGCGATCCAGTACCAGCAAATGCCCGGAGCCTTCGCCGCCCAGCACCCAGCGGCGGCGCACCAGTTCTTCGAGCACGTACCGATCCCCCACCTGGGTGCGCACCAGCTGCACGCCCTTGGCCTGCAACGCCGCCTCGACGGCCATGTTCGTCATCAGGGTGCCGACGACGCCGGGCACATGCTCGTCCCGGCCCATGCGGTCGCAGACCATCAGATACAGCAACTCGTCACCGTTGTACAAACGCCCCGTGGCGTCCACGATCTGCACGCGGTCGGCGTCGCCATCGAGCGCAATCCCGTAGTCCGCGCCGTGCTCCCGCACGGCGCGCACCAGGGCGTCGGGATGCATTGCGCCCACCCCGTGGTTGATGTTCAGGCCGTCGGGCGAACAGCCGATCGGGAGCACCTCGGCCCCCAGTTCATGGAACACCTTGGGCGCCACCTGGTAGGCCGCGCCGTGCGCCGCGTCCACCACGATCTTCAGGTCCTTGAGGGTCAGGTCCTGCGGAAAACTGCTTTTGCAAAATTCGATGTAGCGCCCGGCGGCGTCGTCGAGCCGCCGCGCCCGACCCAGGCGGGCCGAGTCGGCCCACACCGGCGGATCGCCCAGGGCCGCTTCCACGGCCTGCTCCCAGGCATCGGAGAGCTTGCTGCCCTGCGCGCCGAAGAATTTGATTCCGTTGTCGGGGTACGGGTTATGGCTCGCACTGATGACCACCCCCAGACTGGCGCGCAGGGCTCGGGTCAGATAGGCCACACCGGGCGTGGGCAGGGGGCCCAGCAGAACGACGTCCACCCCCGCAGAGTTGAACCCGGACTCCAGCGCACTCTCGAGCATGTAGCCGGAAATGCGCGTGTCCTTGCCGATCAGCACCGAGGGGCGCTCCTGCGTCTGGCGCAGCACGTGGCCCACGGCGTGCGCCAGGCGCAGCACGAAATCCGGCGTGATCGGCGGCTGCCCGACCGTGCCGCGAATGCCGTCGGTTCCAAAGTATTGGCGTGTCATGGTGCAGCGTCTCCTGGTGCTTCTTCCGTTGCCCGTCGTCTCTCGTCGTCTGAAATCAGCAGGCCCGCCGCATGGCGCTCCACACCGCCAGCGCAGCCACCGTTGCACGCACGTCGTGCACGCGCACAACGGCCGCGCCGCGCTCCACGGCCAGAACCGCCGCAGCCACGCTGGGCGCCATGCGCTGGTCCACGTCCAGTCCCGTGACCGCGCCCAGGGACGACTTGCGCGACCAGCCCACCAGCAGGGGATAGCCCGCGGCCAGGAGCGCCGACTGCCTTGCCAGCAAAACGAAGTTCTGCTCCGCCGTCTTGCCGAAGCCGATTCCCGGGTCCAGCACGATGCGCGTCTTTTCGACCCCTTGCGCGAGCAAGCCATGCGCCGATCGCTCCAGGAATGACAGCACCCGGGACAACACATCGCCGTCCATGGGCTCCAGTTGCATGCTCTGCGGGTCGCGGTGCATGTGCATCAGGCAGACCCCGCAGCGCGGGTGCGCCGCGACGACGGCCGCGGCCCCTGGCTGGCGCAGCGCCCAGACGTCGTTCACGATGTCGGCGCCCAGATCCAGCACCGCCTGCATGACCTCGGGCTTGCAGGTATCGACGGAGATGGGCACACCCAGGGAAACGGCGTCCCGCACCAGGGGCAGCACGCGCGCCAGTTCCACGTCCAGCGGAACTGCCCGGCTGCCGGGGCGCGTGGATTCCCCCCCGATGTCGAGAATCCGGGCGCCGTCCTCAATGAGTTGCTCGCAATGCCTCAGGGCCGCGGGGGTGGAGTCATGGCGCCCCCCATCGACAAAGGAGTCTGGCGTCACGTTGACGATGCCCATGACCTGGGGCCGGGTCAGGTCAATGGAGAAGCGGGAGGTCTGCCAGATCATCGATGCATCGAAAAACGGCGCCGCGCCGAAGCGGAGCCGGAACGTCGGGGAGAAAAAAACACCGGCCAACGAACGACGAAGGCGAGGGCCCGGGAGCCCCGTGCTCAGGCCGCTGTTGGAGCGGTTCCCGTAGCCACCGCAGGCGTGCCACCGCTGGAGTTGTCGCCCCCCGACGAGGGCGGCGTGCGGGGTACCCAGTCCGTGGGCGGACGGGGCGGCTTGCCTGCCATGATGTCATTGATCTGGTCCGCGTCGATGGTCTCCCACTCGAGCAGGGCCTGGGCCATGGCGTGTATCTTGTCGCGGCTCGCTTCGATCAACCGGCGCGCCAGGTTGTACTGCTCGTCGATGATGCGGCGCACCTCGGCATCGACCTTCTCCATGGTTTGCTCGCTCATGTTGATGGTCTTGGTCACCGAGCGGCCCAGGAAGATTTCGCCTTCGTTTTCGGCGTACACCATGGGGCCCAGGGCCTCGGTCATGCCGTAGCGGGTGACCATGTCGCGCGCGATGTGGGTCGCGCGCTCAAAGTCATTGCTGGCCCCCGTGGTCATCTGGTTCATGAACACTTCTTCGGCGATGCGGCCACCGAAGAGCATGCTGATCCGGTTGAGCATGTACTCGCGGTCGTAGCTGTAGCGGTCCTGCTCGGGCAGGCTCAGCGTCACACCCAGGGCGCGGCCCCGGGGGATGATGGTGACCTTGTGCACCGGGTCGCATTTGGGCAGCAGCTTGCCGATGAGCGCGTGGCCGGACTCGTGGTAGGCCGTGTTGCGCCGCTCCTCCTCGGGCATGACCATGCTCTTGCGCTCGGGGCCCATGAGGATTTTGTCCTGGGCCCTCTCGAAGTCCTGCATCTCCACGGTGCGCGCGTTGCGCCGCGCGGCCATGAGGGCGGCTTCGTTGCACAGGTTGGCCAGATCGGCGCCGCTCATTCCGGGCGTGCCGCGGGCGATGATTCCGGGGGCCACGTCCTGGCCGATCGGGATCTTGCGCATGTGCACGTTCAGGATCTGCTCGCGGCCCCGGATGTCGGGCAGCGTTACGTACACTTGGCGATCGAAACGGCCGGGGCGCAGCAGCGCAGAGTCCAGAATGTCGGGGCGGTTGGTCGCGGCGACCACGATCACGCCCAGGTTGGTCTCGAAGCCGTCCATCTCGACGAGCATCTGGTTGAGCGTTTGCTCGCGCTCGTCGTTGCCGCCGCCCAGGCCGGCGCCGCGCTGGCGGCCCACGGCGTCGATCTCGTCGATGAAGATGATGCAGGGCGCGTTCTTCTTGGCGTTGTCGAACATGTCGCGCACACGGGCCGCGCCCACGCCGACGAACATTTCCACGAAGTCGGAACCCGAGATGCTGAAGAACGGCACCTTGGCCTCGCCCGCAATGGACTTGGCGAGCAGCGTCTTGCCGGTACCGGGCGGGCCGACCAGCAGCAGGCCCCGGGGAATGCGGCCACCGAGCTTCTGGAACTTCTGGGGGTCCTTGAGGAAGTCCACGACCTCCTTGACCTCTTCCTTGGCTTCATCACAGCCGGCCACGTCGGCGAACGTGACCTGGTTGCTGTTCTCGTCGAGCATGCGCGCCTTGCTCTTGCCGAAGCTGAAGGCCCCCCCCTTGCCGCCGCCCTGCATCTGGCGCATGAAGTACACCCACACGCCGATGAGCAGCAGCATCGGCCCCCAGCTGACGAGCAAGGTCATGAACAGGGAGCCTTCCTCACGGGGCCTGACGTCGAACTTGACGTTGTGGTTCAGGAGGTCGCCCACGAGGCCCCGATCGAGCACCGACGCATTCGTGCGGATCTTGCGCTCGTCGGTGGTCGTGGCGACGATCTCGCCGCCACTCAGTCCTTCGGGAATGGTGGCGTTCTTGATGCGGCCGCCGCGCACCTCTTCAAGAAATTCGGAATACCCGATGTGTCCGGAACTGGCCGATCCCCGGGTGTCGAACTGTTTGAACACCGTGAACAGCACCATGGCGATGACCAGCCAAACGGCAATTTTTGAAAACCACTGATTGTTCAAGCGGAGCTCCAGTTGCGGGGGCAGATAGAACGGAAGTGCCGTCACGAACCGTCACGGCAAAGATATGCGGCCCATTTTATGTGTTTCAAGCCGCGAGGTCATGCGGATTGCGCGCGTGACCATGGAAGCAACGTGGACTTTGCACGGCGCTGTTTTCAGGCGCTCCGGGCAAGCTCCGTTGCAGCCGCCCCTTTTCCAGGCCCCAAGCCCCTGCCCACCAGGAAGGTTTCGGCGGACTTGCCGCGCGAGGCCTTGGGTTTGAAGGGCTTGACCCGCTGGAAGGTCTGCTGGAACAGGCTCACCAAATCGCTGTAGCCACTGCCGTGGAAAAGCTTGGCCACCAGCGCCCCTTCCGGTTTCAGGTGCTTGCAGGCGAAGTCCAGCGCCAGTTCCACCAGCTGCGCCATGCGCGCCGCGTCCGCGGACCCGATGCCGGACAGATTCGGCGCCATGTCCGACACCACGACGTCCACCCCCCGGCCGTTCAATGCCTGCTCCAGGCGCTCGCGCATCTCGGGCGCGCGAAAGTCGCCATGCAGATAGGTCACGCCCTCGATGGGCTGCATCGGCAGGATGTCCAGCGCGATGATCGTGCCGTCGAGCGGCCCCGCCGCGCCCGCCGCCATGCGCCTGCGCAGGTACTGGCTCCAGGCGCCGGGCGTGCAGCCGAGATCGACCACGGTGTAGCCGGGTTTGATCAGGCCCAGTTGCTCGTCCATCTCCTGGAGCTTGTAGGCGGCGCGGGCGCGGTAACCCTCTTTCCGGGCCAATTTGACGTAGGGGTCGTTGACGTGCTCATTCAGCCACGCCCTGTCGACCTTCCCGCTTTTGGTTTTGACTTTCATCGCTTCTCGTCCTGCCTCGATAATACGGCGCATGCCCGCCATTCAACTGACTCCCGCAGAGCGCCGGGAACACCGCGCCCAGGCGCACCACCTGGACCCCGTGGTCCTGATCGGCGGCGCCGGCCTGAGCGCCGCCGTCACCCGGGAGGTTGACGCCGCACTGAACGCCCATGGGCTGATCAAGGTGCGCGTCGCGCACGACGACCGCGCGGCCCGCGAGCTGATGTACCAGCAGCTCGCGACCGCGCTCGACGCGGCCCCCATCCAGCACATCGGCAAACTGCTGGTGCTATGGCGCCCCCGGCCGGTCAAGGAGCGTGCACCCGCGCAGGACCGCATGCCCGGCCCGCGCGACGTCAGGCTGCTCAAGTACAGCAAGCGCAGCGGCCAGCGCCCGGAAATCCGGCAATTGCGCGTGCTGGGCAATCAGCGCCTGACCGCGGGCGGGCAGATCAAGCGCGCCAAGCCGAAGCAAAAATCCATCAAGAAGCGCCAGGCGAGTGGATGAGTCCCCAGGCAGCACCGGCGCGCAGCCGCCATGTCCTGTGCATGAAATGGGGCTCGAAATACGGCCCCGAATACGTCAACCGGCTCTACGCCATGGTGCGCAGGCAGCTCACGGGTGACTTCCGCTTCATCTGCCTGACCGACGACAGCCGCGCCATCCGCAGCGAGGTGCAGTGCCTGCCCATCCCCGCGCTCGCGCTGCCTGCGGGCATTCCCGAGAGGGGCTGGACCAAGCTCGTGACCTTCAGCGCCGACCTGCACGGCCTCCAGGGCACGGCCTTGTTCCTCGATCTGGACCTGGTCATCACCGGGAGTCTGGATGCATTCTTCACCCACCCGGGTGCGTTCCTGATCATCCACGACTACAAGCGCCCCTGGCGCATCACCGGCAATTCGTCGGTCTACCGCTTCGAGCTCGGCGCGCACTCCGACGTGCTGGAGCATTTCCGCGCGCATTGCGCCGCGATACGCGCCCGGTTTCGCAACGAGCAGGCCTATCTGTCCGACTTTCTGCACCAGCAGGGCCAGCTGCAATACTGGCCCGCCGCGTGGTGCCCGAGTTTCAAATACCACGGCATACCGCCCTGGCCGACGAACTACTGGCGCCCGCCGTGCATTCCGCCGGGTGCGCGCATCGTGATCTTCCACGGGGAATGCAATCCGCCGGACGCGCTCGCGGGGCGGCGCAATCGCCGCTGGCGCTACATCCGCCCCGCCCCCTGGGTGGCGCAGCACTGGCGCGAATGAAGAACCCTTCTGCGCCCCTGGAGGGGCATCCGGTTTCAGGTGCCGCCGGCTGCGTCCCCCCGCTGCTCGAAACCATCGGGCACCGGAGCCTGGCCCAGAATGCGCCACAGCACGGCCAGAGCGCAGCACCACTGCACCGCGTACATCACCGTGCCCACGCCGTGCCACCAGCGCAGGTCCTGGCGGGCCACGATGCGCGGCGCCACGCCAAACTGGCTCAGCAATGCCAGCAGCATGCCCCCGAGTATGCAGACCATGGCGTCCCGCGCCCATGGATACGGCGCCGCATGCTTTGGCCTGCCAGCGAGCAGCAGCACCAGGCCACAGGCCAGCGTCACCCAGGTTTGCGCAGCGAACAGCTCGGCGGCCATGCCGCCTGCCAGCGCTGGCGTCGGCAGCTTGGCAAACAGCAGGGGAGCCACCAGCAAACCCAGGGTGCTCAGGCTGCCCCACCACAGGGCGGCGGCCAGCGCCGGAAGGCGGCGACGCAGGCCCGGTGCGCGGCGCATGGGCCGCCTACCGGTAGTGGACCGCCACGACCTCGTAGCGGTGGATTCCGCCGGGCGCCTGCACCTCGGCCGTATCGCCCTCTTGCTTGCCGATCAGCGCGCGCGCGATGGGGCTGGAGATATTGATCAGCCCCTGCTTCAGGTCGGCCTCGTCCTCGCCCACGATCTGGTACTTCACCGTATCGCCGGAGGCCTCGTCCTCCAACTCCACCGTGGCGCCAAACACCACCTTGCCGCCCGCGTCGAGCGCGCAGGGGTCGATGATCTGCGCGGCGGACAGCTTGCTTTCGATCTCCTGAATGCGGCCTTCGACAAAACCCTGGCGCTCCTTGGCCGCGTCGTACTCGGCGTTCTCGCCCAGGTCACCCTGCGCGCGCGCCTCGGAAATTGCGCTGATCACCGCGGGACGCTCCACGGTTTTCAGGCGCAGCAACTCCTCCTTGAGCTTTTCGGCGCCGCGCTTGGTGATCGGAATGGTGGCCATGCTTGTCAGTCTCCACGGGTCAGGGCATCCGCAGGGCCTCGCCGGCGGGCTGCAAAAAGGAAACCGCCGCGCGGCGGGCGCGCGGCGGTGTCTGGTCAGGCACGGATTATGCCGTTTTGCCGGCACTCAGGCCAGCAGCTGCGCGTGCAGTTCCTGCAGCGAATACACGCCAAGCCGGTCGAGGTGGCGCATGCCCTCGACGGCGGCTTCGGCGCCGAAGATGGTGGTGAAGGTGGTCACGCGCGCCTGCAGCGACGAGGTGCGGATCGCGCGCGAATCGGCGATTGCGTTGCGCCGCTCTTCCACCGTGTTGATGACCATCACGATCTCGTCGTTCTTGATCATGTCGACGATGTGCGGGCGGCCTTCGGTGACCTTGTGCACCAGTTGGACCGCAACCCCCGCAGCCTCGATGGCCGCTGCCGTTCCCTTGGTCGCAACGAGCTCGAAACCCAGCGCGACCAGTTGCCGCGCGATCTCCACCGCGCGCGGCTTGTCGCCGTTCTTCACGGTGAGGAACACCTTGCCCGCGGTGGGCAGCCGGGTTCCCGCGCCGAGCTGGCTCTTCACGAAGGCTTCGCCAAAGGTCTTGCCCACGCCCATGACTTCGCCGGTGGACTTCATCTCGGGGCCGAGGATGGTGTCCACGCCGGGGAACTTGACGAAGGGGAACACGGCCTCCTTGACGCTGAAGTAAGGCGGCGTGACTTCCCGGGTGATTCCCTGCGAGGCCAGCGACTGGCCCGCCATGCAGCGCGCAGCCACCTTGGCCAGAGGGATTCCCGTGGCCTTGGAGACGAAGGGCACGGTGCGCGACGCGCGCGGGTTGACCTCGAGCACGTAGATCAGATCCTGGCCACCGACCTCCTGGATCGCGAACTGCACGTTCATCAGACCGACCACGTTCAGGCCCGCGGCCAGGGCGGCGGACTGGCGCTTGAGCTCATCGACCGTCTCCTTGGACAGGTAGTAGGGGGGCAGCGAGCAGGCCGAGTCGCCCGAGTGCACACCGGCCTGCTCGATGTGCTCCATCACGCCGCCGATGAAGGTCTGGCCTTGCGCGTCGCGCAGGCAATCGACGTCGCATTCGATGGCGTCGTTCAGGAAGCGGTCGAGCAGCACCGGAGCGTCGTGGCTTACCTGCACGGCCTCGTGCATGTAGCGCTCCAGGTCGCGCTGCTCGTGCACGATCTCCATCGCGCGGCCGCCGAGCACATAGCTGGGACGCACCACCAGGGGGTAGCCCAGCGTGGCCGCTTTCTCGAGCGCCTGCGCCTCGGTGCGGGCCGTGGCGTTGGGTGGCTGGCGCAGGCCCAGTTTGCCGAGCAGCTTCTGGAAGCGTTCGCGGTCTTCGGCCGCGTCGATCATGTCGGGGCTGGTGCCGATGATGGGAACGCCTTCGGCCTCCAGGTCCAGCGCCAGCTTCAGCGGGGTCTGGCCGCCGTACTGCACGATCACGCCGGTGGGCTTTTCCTTTTCGACGATCTCGAGCAGGTCTTCGAGCGTGAGCGGCTCGAAGTACAGGCGGTCGGACATGTCGTAGTCGGTCGATACCGTCTCCGGGTTGCAGTTGACCATGATGGTTTCGTAGCCGTCCTCGCGCATGGCGAGCGCGGCGTGCACGCAGCAGTAGTCGAACTCGATCCCCTGGCCGATGCGGTTCGGGCCACCGCCGAGCACCATGATTTTCTTGTTGCTGCTCGGCGCGGCCTCGCATTCGTCCTCGTAGGTCGAGTACATATACGCCGTGCGGGTAGAAAATTCTGCCGCGCAGGTGTCCACGCGCTTGTACACCGGGCGCAGGTTCAGCGCATGGCGCGCTGCGCGCACGGCCTTTTCGCGGGTCTTGAGGAGCTTCGCCAGGCGGCGGTCGGAAAAGCCTTTCTTCTTCAACGCGCGCAGCGTATCGGCGTCCAGGCTCGCCAATGCGCCTTCGCCCTTTTCCACGGCCAGTCGATCGAGATCCAGCTCGATCTTCACGAGTTCCTCGATCTGCACCAGGAACCATTTGTCGATCCAGGTGAGCGCGTACACCTCATCGACCGACAGGCCCATGGCAAACGCATCGCCCACGTACCAGATGCGCTCGGGGCCGGGCGCGCCGAGTTCCTTTTCGAGCACTTCGCGGTCCTGCGTCTTCTCGTTCATGCCGTCCACGCCCACCTCCAGACCGCGCAGGGCTTTCTGAAACGACTCCTGGAACGTGCGGCCCATGGCCATCACCTCGCCCACGGACTTCATTTGCGTGGTCAGGCGGCTGTCGGCCGTGGGGAATTTTTCAAACGCAAAGCGCGGAATCTTCGTGACCACGTAGTCGATCGAGGGCTCGAACGACGCCGGCGTCACGCCCCCGGTGATGTCGTTCCTGAGCTCGTCGAGCGTGTAGCCCACGGCGAGCCGCGCCGCGACCTTGGCGATCGGAAAGCCCGTGGCCTTGGACGCCAACGCGGACGAGCGCGAGACGCGCGGGTTCATCTCGATGACGACCATGCGCCCGTCCTTCGGGTTCAGCGCGAACTGCACGTTCGAGCCGCCCGTGTCCACGCCGATCTCGCGCAGCACCGCGAGCGAGGCGTTGCGCATGATCTGGTACTCCTTGTCGGTCAGCGTCTGCGCCGGCGCCACGGTGATCGAGTCGCCGGTGTGCACGCCCATGGGGTCGAGGTTCTCGATGGAGCAGACGATGATGCAGTTGTCCGCCTTGTCGCGCACCACCTCCATCTCGTATTCCTTCCAGCCGAGCAGCGATTCTTCGATCAGCAGTTCGCTCGTGGGCGAGGCCTCCAGGCCGCGCTTGCAGATGCTCTCGAACTCTTCGGGGTTGTAGGCGATTCCGCCGCCCGTTCCGCCGAGCGTGAAGCTCGGGCGGACCACGGTGGGAAAGCCCAGGCTCCTTTGCACCGCCCAGGCCTCCTGCATGCTGTGGGCGATTCCCGAGCGCGCCGAGCCCAGGCCGATCCGGGTCATCGCGTCCTTGAACTTCAGCCGGTCCTCGGCCTTGTCGATGGCCTCGGGGCTGGCGCCTATGAGCTCGACCCGGTACTTGTCGAGCACGCCGTTGTGCCACAGGTCGAGCGCGCAGTTGAGCGCGGTCTGGCCGCCCATGGTCGGCAGGATCGCGTCGGGACGCTCGCGCGCGATGATCTTTTCCACCGTCTGCCAGGTGATCGGCTCGATATAGGTCACGTCGGCCGTGGCCGGGTCGGTCATGATCGTCGCCGGGTTGCTGTTGATCAGGATGACCCGGTAGCCCTCCTCGCGCAGCGCCTTGCAGGCCTGCACGCCCGAGTAGTCGAATTCGCAGGCTTGGCCGATGACGATCGGGCCGGCGCCAATGATGAGGATGGACGCGAGGTCGGTGCGCTTGGGCATCAGTTTTTCTCCATCAGCGCGGTGAAGCGGTCAAACAGGTAGGCGATGTCGTGCGGGCCGGGCGACGCCTCGGGGTGGCCCTGGAAGCAGAACGCGGGCCGGTCGGTGCGCTCCAGGCCCTGCAGCGTGCCGTCGAACAGGCTGACATGCGTGGCGCGCAGGCAGGCGGGAAGCGACTCCATGGCCACGGCAAAGCCGTGGTTCTGGCTGGTGATGCTCACGCGGCCGCTGGCCAGGTCCTTCACCGGGTGGTTGGCGCCATGGTGGCCGTGGTCCATCTTGAAGGTCCTGGCGCCCGAGGCCAGAGCCATGATCTGGTGGCCCAGGCAGATGCCGAACACGGGGATGCCGCTGTCCATGATCTGCCGGGTGGCGTCGATGGCGTAGTCGCAGGGTTGCGGGTCGCCGGGGCCGTTGGACAGGAAGACGCCGTCGGGCCGCATGGCGAGCACCTCGGCGGCGGGTGTTCGTGCGGGCACCACCGTCAGCCGGCAGGCGCGCTCGGCGAGCTGGCGCAGGATGTTTTTCTTCACGCCAAAGTCGTAGACCACCACATGCCAGCGCGGCTGCCCGAGTTCGCCATGGCCGCTACCGATTCGCCACGCGGTCTGCGTCCAGTCGTAGCGCACCGCGGTGCTCACCACCTGGGCCAGGTCCTGCCCCTCCATGCCGGGAGCCGCCCGGGCCTGCGCGCTGGCTGCGTCGATGCGTTCCTGCGTGAGCGCCTGCCCCGGGGCCAGGCCCACGATGGCGCCGTTCTGCGCGCCCTTGCTGCGCAGCAAACGGGTCAGCTTGCGGGTATCCACGCCGGCGATGGCAACGGTCTGCTGACGCACCAGGTATTGCGCGAGCGTCTCCGTCGCGCGGAAGTTGCTGGCCAGCAGCGGCAGGTCTTTGATGACCAGGCCCGCGGCATGGATCTTGTCGGCCTCGACGTCTTCGTCGTTGACACCGCAGTTGCCGATGTGCGGGTACGTGAGCGTCACGATCTGCTGGAAGTAGCTCGGGTCGGTGAGGATTTCCTGGTAGCCGGTGAGCGCAGTGTTGAACACCAGCTCTCCGACCGTGCTGCCACTGGCGCCTATCGAATGGCCGATAAAGACCGTGCCGTCTGCAAGCGCCAGGATGGCGGGCGGGGAATTTCCCTGTAGAGACAAAAGCACTGGGTTCTCCGGATGGTTACGGTCGCCCCGCGCCTGCGGTCCACCCGCGCGCGGGTGCCAGCGGCTGTTCTCGAAAGGGTTGTTGCTTGGGCTACAGGTCGGGCGACGCGGTTGCGCGAAAAGCCTTGGATTGTATCCCCTCGCCACGGCCCACCCACCGCCGCACAGGCCATGCGTGTTCGGCGCCGGCCGCCCGGCCACGCCGAAATTTGCCGCCCGCGCACGGCAAGAGCGGACTGCACAAGGCGCGCCAGCGCTGTGTCCCGATGTACATAACTGTGTCAAAACATTCTTTAGCTAAACTTCGCCATCGACAGGAAATGACCCCTGCGCTGCGGCTGCAAACCGCTTCCACGGCGTAATACGGAAATTCAGGTCACAACCCATCAGGAGGATACCCTTGGCAGTTACAGTAAAAAGCATCACTATTTCGGATTCCAACAACGAGGGCTACCTGACCACGAAGGAAATCGATTCCTTGCAGGTCAGGGTCGCATTCACCGAAGCGGTGACTTTCGACAGCATCAATGAAGGGAGCGTGCACGCCACTTTTGGCGAGCTGTTCGACGCGAGCGGATCGGCGCACGACGCCCGGTTGGTCTGGGTTTTCAGCGCCAGGCCCAGGCCGATTCCCGCGCCAAAGAGCCGCGCCGTGGTCACCCTGAACCTGGACCGGATCATCGACAGCGACGGCAACCCGGGCAGCGGACAGGCGAGCAACAGCGACGCCGCAATGGACACCCAGGGCGGTATTTCCACGGTTGACCCCCTGTGGCCGCGGATCGACAGCATCTCCTTCGGAGACCCCAAACTCAAAACCGCCGGGACCACCTCCATCGTCATGCTCCCCGTCACCATGACCTTCAACGAAGTGGTGCCCGGCCTGGACGCGGGGACCTCGCTGGCCGTCTCCGGCGGCACGCTGTCCAACTTTGCAAACCCTGACGGCAGCCTCACCTGGCACGCCACCCTGACCGTGTACTCCGGCAGCGCAGAGATCGACGACATCATTCGCCGGGACTACCTCGGCGCAGTCACCGATCAGGACGGCAACCTGCTCTCGACCCCCACCGTGCCCCAGCTGACCGAAATCAGCTTTCCCGACTCCCATCGCGCAGAGGGGGAGGACACCACCGTCGCCCTGAGCTTCGACAAGGAAGTGACCGGCCTCACACGGCAGACCTCCCTGCCCATGGACGGCGGCGTGCTGACCGGCTTTGAGCGCGTGGACAGCGACGGAACCATCTGGCATGCGATCCTGACCCCGGAGACCGGCAGCGAAGACGACGACAGCCACACCGTGGACATGCACGACGTGAGCGACGACCTGCTCTCGGCCACGCCCCCCGTCAGCGAAGGCAGCAACACCGCCACCACGACCGCCGACGCCCGCCCCGTAGTAGCCGGGGAGGACCGCACTCGGAACGCTGCCGGCAAGGACGCCGCCCGGCCCGTGGACAACGCCGGCTCCAAGGCCATCCACGACAGACCCAATCCCTCCGCAGACCAGCCCCGGGACCCCGCAGCCGCAGGCGGCAACGACACCAAGAGCAGCCAGCGCACCGCCGTGGCCTCCACCCCCCCTGTCGTCAAGCCAAGCACGCACGGCAGCCACGACGGCAAGGGAAGCGGACAAAAGGACAACACCGACGCCGCAGTGGACACCGGGGGCAGCACTTCCACGCGTGCGATCCTGGCCCCGGATAGCAGCAACCAAGACGGCAGCCACACCATCAGCGTGCACAACGTGGCCAACAACCTGCTCTCGGCCACGCCCCCCTCCAGCGGAGGCAACAACACCGCCACCACGCCCGCCGACGCCCGCCCCGTAGTCGGGGGGAACAGCACCCGGAACCCGGCCGGCAAGGACGCCGCCCGGCCCGTGGACAACGCCGGCTCCAAGGCCATCCACGACAGACCCAATCCCGCCGCAGACCAGCCCCGGGACCCCGCAGCCGCAGGCGGCAACGACACCAAGAGCAGCCAGCGCACCGCAGTGGCCTCCACCCCCCCTGTCGTCAAGCCAAGCACGCACGGCAGCCACGACGGCAAGGGAAGCGGACAAAAGGACAACACCGACGCCGCAGTGGACACCGGGGGCAGCACTTCCACGCGTGCGATCCTGGCCCCGGATAGCAGCAACCAAGACGGCAGCCACACCATCAGCGTGCACAACGTGGCCAACAACCTGCTCTCGGCCACGCCCCCCTCCAGCGGAGGCAACAACACCGCCACCACGCCCGCCGACGCCCGCCCCGTAGCCGTGGAGGACCGCACTCGGAACGCTGCCGGCAAGGACGCCGCCCGGCCCGTGGACAACGCCGGCTCCAAGGCCATCCACGACAGACCCAATCCCTCCGCAGACCAGCCCCGGGACCCCGCAGCCGCAGGCGGCAACGACACCAAGAGCAGCCAGCGCACCGCCGTGGCCTCCACCCCCCTGTCGTCAAGCCAAGCACGCACGGCAGCCACGACGGCAAGGGAAGCGGACAAAAGGACAACACCGACGCCGCAGTGAACACCGGGGGCAGCACTTCCACGCGTGCGATCCTGGCCCCGGATAGCAGCAACCAAGACGGCAGCCACACCATCAGCGTGCACAACGTGGCCAACAACCTGCTCTCGGCCACGCCCCCCTCCAGCGGAGGCAGCAACACCGCCACCACGCCCGCCGACACCCGCCCCGTAGCCGGGGAGGACCGCACTCGGAACGCTGCCGGCAAGGACGCCGCCCGGCCCGTGGACAACGCCGGCTCCAAGGCCATCCACGACAGACCCAATCCCTCCGCAGACCAGCCCCGGGACCCCGCAGCCGCAGGCGGCAACGACACCAAGAGCAGCCAGCGCACCGCCGTGGCCTCCACCCCCCCTGTCGTCAAGCCAAGCACGCACGGCAGCCACGACGGCAAGGGAAGCGGACAAAAGGACAACACCGACGCCGCAGTGAACACCGGGGGCAGCACTTCCACGCGTGCGATCCTGGCCCCGGATAGCAGCAACCAAGACGGCAGCCACACCATCAGCGTGCACAACGTGGCCAACAACCTGCTCTCGGCCACGCCCCCCTCCAGCGGAGGCAACAACACCGCCACCACGCCCGCCGACGCCCGCCCCGTAGCCGGGGGGAACAGCACCCGGAACCCGGCCAGCAAGGACGCCGCCCGGCCCGTGGGCAACGCCGGCTCCGAGTCCATCCACAAAGCCGCACCAGACAGACCCAATCCCGCAGCAGACCAGCCCCAGGGCCCCGCAACCGCAAGCACCAAGAGCAGCCAACACTCCGCCGCGGCCTCCGCCCCCCTTGTCGTAAGTCCCCAGGACAGCCCGGGCAGCACGCCGACCACACAGCCCCCCCTGGTGGCCAGCAGCCAGGACGGCAAGGACAGCGGACAGGCGGACAACACCGGCGCCGCAATGGACACCGGAGCGGTACTTCCACGGTCAGCGTCCTGTGGTCGCTGCTCAGCCACGCCCTCTTTGGAGACCCCAAACGCAAAGACCCCGGCCCCGGACCCACCCCCGGAGCCGCGCCAGACACGCCCGCCCCCACCGCGGACCTGCCCCGGGACCTCGTAGCCGCAGGCGACAACGACACCCGGAGCAGCCAACGCACCACCGTGGCCTCCACCCCCCCTGCCGTCAAGCCGACCACGCACGGCAGCCAAGACGACAAGGGGAGCGGACAAAAGGACAACACCGACGCCGCAGTGGACACCGGGGGCAGCACTTCCCCGCGTGCGATCCTGGCTCCGGATAGCAGCAGCCAAGACGACAGCCACACCATCAGCGCGCACAACGTGGCCGGCAACCTGCTCTCGGCCACGCCCCCCGCCAGCGGGGGCAGCAACACCGTCGAGCGCACGCCGCCACGGCGGCTCCCCGACACCGCCACCACGCCCGCCAACGCCCACCCCGCAGCCGGGGAGAACAGCACTCGGGACGCGGCAGGCAAGGACGCCGCCCGGCCCGTGGACAACGCCGGCCCCGGAGCCATCTCCGGAGCCGCGCCAGACACGTCCAATCCCCCCGCAGCCGCAGGCGGCAACGACACCCGAAGCAGCCAACGCACCGCCGTGGCCGACAGCCAGGACGGCAAGGACAGCGGGCAGGCGAGCAACACCGACACCGCAGTAGACACCGGGGGAACAGCACCCGGAACCCGGCCAGCAAGGACGCCGCCCGGCCCGTGGGCAACGCCGGCTCCGAGTCCATCCACAAAGCCGCACCAGACAGACCCAATCCCGCAGCAGACCAGCCCCAGGGCCCCGCAACCGCAAGCACCAAGAGCAGCCAACACTCCGCCGCGGCCTCCGCCCCCCTTGTCGTAAGTCCCCAGGACAGCCCGGGCAGCACGCCGACCACACAGCCCCCCCTGGTGGCCAGCAGCCAGGACGGCAAGGACAGCGGACAGGCGAGCAACACCGACGCCGCAGTGGACACCTGGGGTGGCATGTCCACGGTCAGCACCCTGTGGCCGCTGTTCGGCAGCGTCCTCTTCAGAGACCCAAAACCCAAAGACCCCATCCCCACCGCAGACCAGCCCCAGGATAAAAGCAGCCCGGGCAACGCGCCGACCACGCAGACCACCCCGGTGGCCAGCAGCCAGGACGGCAGCCACACCATCGGCGTGCGCAGCGTGGCCGACAAGCTGCTCCCGACCACGACCGCCGACGCGCCAGACAGACCCCATCCCGCCGCAGACCAGCCCCAGGGTTCCGGAGGAGGAGGAGGCGGCGGCGGCAGCAGCGGTAGCAGCAGCACCAGCACCAAGAGCAGCCAGCGCACCGCCGTGGCCTCGACCACCCTTGTCGTCAGCCCCCAGGGCGAAAGCAGCCCGGGCAGCGCGCCGACCACGCAGACCACCCTGGTGGCCGGCGGCCAGGACGGCCAGCTCAGCGCCGACCACGGCACGCGCATCACCAGCCTGGCGCAGAAGGACGCCCCCGCCGACCTGACCCGGGGACTGGAAATGCCCATCGGGCTCATCAGTTTCCAGGCGGAACTGGCCCCGGGAATCCGCACGGAGACATTCAGCCTCTACGTGGACCCGGCGCTGGACGTCAACGGCTACTGGATGCCGAACCAGGAGGGAGTCTGGGTGAACCTGGCCAGCGAGCTCTACGGCGGAAAGATGGTGCTCGAAGGCGAGCAGTTGCGGCTCGACTTCCGGATCGAGGACGGCGGACGCTTCGACGCGGGCGCGCAGGCCGACGGGAGCATCACCGCAGCCGGTGCGGCGGCGCGTATGCCGCTGTCGCTCCTGGGATATCCGCCCGACTCCGGGTACCAGACCTTCTGGTTCTGATCATTGCGAGCACCCACCATGAAACGACTCATTGCCCTTTGCACCCTGGCATCAAGCCTGAACCTGGCCAGCGCTGGCGAATTCGTGATCGCGAGCTACGGCAACGTCCAGGCGAAGGACGTTCAAGACCTTGTGACAGACGGTTTTACCGCCCGCTTTCCCGCCGACGCGTGGGAGATTTTCATCTACTCCACCGCCTTCACCATGAAACGCCGCGGGCAGGCGATTTGCCATGCCGTCGTGGGAGTCGCTCCCAGGCGCACGTATCAATTCCCCAGACACCACTTCAGCATCACGCGAACCGCGACCATAAAGCTTGAGCAATGGAACGACACCGAGGCGCTGGCCTTCGAGACGGGATGCGTCCGGTCCGCCATCATCAACATGATGGACATCGACCCGAATGATGTCCATCATCCCTATAAATTCTAGTATTTACCCGAAAATAATAGCACAAAATGAAACGCCTGAATTTCGCTTCATGGCAAGGCAAAATCGCAGCGATACCCTTAATTATCGCGAGAATTTGCAACGTATCCATCGCGTGAAAGACGCATATTCATGTGCTGTTATTTTCTGGTCATGAGACCCGGACCGAAGCCATCTCAGCGCCCCGCGCCGCTGGCGTGCAAGCAGATGGCCGCCGCTGCCGCCACGTTCAGCGACTCCTCGCCGCCGGGCTGGGCAATGCGGATGCGCAGGGCGGCCCTGGCCTCCAGCGCGGGTGCGACGCCCTGCCCCTCATGCCCCAGGACCCAGGCGCAGGGCCAGGGCAGGTCGGTGCGGTGCAGCAGGTCGCCGGCGTGCGGGCTGGTCACGAGCAGGGGCAGGTCGAGCCGCAAAATGGCGTCCTGCGCCACGTTCTCGATCAAATCGAGCGCGAAATGCGCCCCCATCCCGGCGCGCAGCACCTTGGGCGACCACAGCGCGGCGCTGCCCTCGACGCTCAGCACCTGGCGGAACCCGAACGCGGCGGCGCTGCGCAGGATCGAGCCCACGTTGCCCGCGTCCTGCACCCGGTCCAGGACCACGCTCGCCACCGCGGGCCGCAGGGCGGCGGGCGCGGGCAGATCCAGGATGAAGCCCATGCGTGCGGGCGATTCCAGCGCGCTGACGTGCGCAAACAGCGCCTGCGCGAGCACGACGGTTTTGTCCGCGGCGTGCGCGAATTCGGCCTGCGCCTGCGGCCAGAAAGGCTCGGAAAACACCGCGACCGCCGCGCGCAGACCCCGCGCCAGCGCTGCGCGGCAGAGATGCTCCCCTTCGAGCCACACCCGGCCCTGCCTGCGGTACGCCGCGCTGTCCCGGGACAGCCTGCGCAGGTCCTTGACGAAGGCGTTGTCCCGGGAGTGGATCGCCGCAACGGACGCGGAGCGCATCGGGGGTCCCGTCGGACCGGTTCAGGCGGCCAGGCTCTGCGCCACCGGGGCGAACGAGCGCCGGTGGTGGACGCTGGCGCCATGCACGCGCAGCGCCGCCAAGTGCATGGCCGTTCCATAGCCCTTGTGCCCGGCAAAGCCGTACTGCGGAAACTGCTGGTGCACCTCGACGCACCAGTGGTCGCGGTGCACCTTGGCGAGGATCGACGCCGCCGAGATCGCGGGCAGCAGCGCGTCCCCCCGGACGATGGCCTCTGCGGGAACGTCCAGCGCCGGCAGTTGCCGGCCGTCAACGAGCACCAGCGCGGGCTTGAGCCGCAGGCCCAGCACGGCGCGGCGCATGGCCAGCAGCGTCGCCTGCAGGATGTTCAGCTGGTCGATCTCCTGCACGCTGGCCTCGGCAACGCTGCAGCACAGCGCCTTGGCCCGGATCTCGTGGTACAGCTTCTCGCGCCGGGCCGGCGTGAGCTTTTTTGAATCTGCCAGGCCCACGATCGGCTGCAATTCGTCCAGGATGACGGCGGCAGCCACCACGGGCCCCGCCAGGGGGCCGCGGCCGGCCTCGTCGATCCCGGCGACGAGGCCCGGCGGGTGCCACGGCAGGCGCGCCTGCTCAGGCGGCGTTGGAGATGATTTTGCAGATCGCATCGGCAGCCAGTTGAGATGTATTGCGTTGCAGGCTTGCGTGCAGCGCGGTAAAGCGCTGCTCCAGGTCCGTGATTTTTTGCGGCGCGCTGCACCGCGCGTCCAGCCATTGCAGCGTCGCAGCGCACAGCGCCTGCGGCGTGGCAGCATTCTGAATCAGTTCCGGAACCACGAAGTCGCGGCAAAGAATGTTCGGCAACCCGACCCAGGGTTGCAGTTGTTTGCGGCGCATGAGCTGCCAGCTCAAGGGGTGCATGCGGTAGCTGATGACCATCGGGCGCTTGAAGAGCGCGGCTTCGAGCGTGGCCGTGCCACTGGCGACGAGCGCGGCGTCGCAGGCCGCGAGCACGCTGTGCGACTGCCCGGAAACGATTTCCAGCGCAGCGCCAGCCAGACCGCAGGACCGCGCCGCGAGCACGATGCGCTCGCGCAGCGCCGGCAGCGCGGGAACGAGCAATTTGATCGCTGGCCGGGTTCTGCGCAGCAGCGCTGCCGCGGCAAAAAAGAGCGGGGCGATGTACTCGATCTCCGACTCCCGGCTGCCGGGCAGGATCGCCAGCACCTCGTCGGCGTCGCGCAGGCCGATCCGCGCCCGGGCCGCAGCACGGTCCGGCTCCATGGGAATCACCCCCGCGAGCGGATGGCCCACGTAGGTGGCGGCGATGCCATGCTGCGCCAGCAGTTCGGGCTCGAACGGAAAGACGCACAGCACATGGTCCGCGCTGCGGCGGATCTTCTCGACCCGGTCGGCGCGCCAGGCCCAGATCGACGGACAGACGAAATGCACCGTCCTGACGCCGGCGGCGCGCAAATCGGCCTCCAGGGACAGGTTGAAATCGGGCGCGTCCACGCCGATGAAGACGTCCGGACGGTCTGCGAGCAGGCGCTCGCGCAGCTGCTTGCGGATTCCCAGCAGCTCGCGCAGCCGGCGCAGCACCTGCAGGCTGTAGCCGTGCACGGCGAGCCTGTCGCTCGGCCACCAGGCGCTGAATCCGCGGCTCTCCATCTGGGGGCCGCCGATACCGTGGGACTGCAGGCCCGGCGAATGCGCCTGCAATCCGTCGAGCAGCAAGGCGGCGAGCAGGTCGCCCGATGCTTCGCCCGCCACCATGGCGACGCGGGGGGGAGGCGCCGTCATCCCCGGGCGCGCACGATGCCGCGCGTGGATGTGCCGAGGAAGTCCCGCATCAGCGCGACGTCGGACGCGGCCTCGGGGTGGCTTGCGGGCAGCTGCGCCAGGGCCTCGCACGCGGCCTCCAGCGTCAGGCCCTCGCGGTACAGCAGGCGGTGCATCTGCTTGATCCCCGCGACGCGCGCGGCCGTGAAGCCGCGCCGGCGCAGACCTTCGAGGTTCAGGCCGTGCAGCGCCAGCGGGTTTCCCGCCACCAGCATGAAGGGCGGCACGTCCTGCGTGACGTGGCTGGCAAAACCGGCCATCGCGTGCGCGCCGACTTTCACGAACTGGTGGACTCCGGTGAGCCCGCCAATGATCGCCTGGTCCGCCACCTGCACGTGCCCGGCCAGCGTGGCGTTGTTCGCGAGGATGGTCTGGTCGCCGACCACGCAGTCGTGCGCGATGTGCACGTAGGCCATGATCCAGTTGTCGTCGCCGATGCGCGTCACCCCCCGGTCCTGCGCGGTGCCGAGGTTGAAGGTGCAGAACTCGCGGATGGTGTTGCGCTGGCCGATGACGAGCCGCGTCGGCTCGCCCGCGTATTTCTTGTCCTGGGGAGGCCCGCCCAGCGAAGCGAACGGCGCGATGCGATTGTCCGCGCCGATCGTGGTGCGCCCCTCGATCACGCAGTGCGCGCCCACGCTGGTCCCGGGGCCGATCACCACCTGCGCGCCGATCACGGCGTAGGGCCCCACGCTGACCGAGGGGTCCAGGCAGGCGCCGTCCGCGACGATGGCGGTGGGATGGATGGTGCTCACGTCCGGCGCAGGCTCGGGTCAGCTTCCCACGCTGCGCATGGTGCACATGAGCTCGGCTTCGCAGGCGACCTCGTCGCCCACGCTGGCCAGGCCCTTGAACTTCCAGATGCCGCCGCGCACGCGGTCGATCGTGATGGCCAGCAGCAGCTGGTCGCCCGGCTCCACCGGGCGCTTGAAGCGCGCGCCGTCGATGCCGACGAAGTAGTAGATGTTGTTCTCGTCGGGCACCTTGCCCATGGCGTCGAACGCGAGCAACCCCGCCGCCTGCGCCAGGGCTTCGAGGATCAGCACGCCGGGCATCACCGGTCGGCCCGGGAAATGGCCCATGAAGTAAGGCTCGTTGAACGTGACGTTCTTGATCGCCTTGATGCGAACGTTGCTCTCGAGCTCGAGCACCTTGTCCACCAGCAAGAACGGGTAGCGGTGAGGCAGTTGCCTGAGGATTGCGTGGATATCCATCATCGGGGGGTTCTTCCGTTCATGCTCCCTTGGAGCGTCTGCTCCAACGCCTTGATACGCTCGCGCAAACGGTGCAGTTGCTTGAGTGTCGCAGCGTTCCTTTCCCAGCGCGCATTGTCGTCGATGGGAAAGAAGCCGGTGTACTGTCCGGGCCGGGTCAGCGAGCGCGTGACGACCGTGGCGGCCGAAATATGCACCCCGTCCGCGAGTTCCAGATGCCCGAGCACGACCGCGCCGCCGCCGACCGTGCAGTGCGCGCCGACGCGCGCGCTACCGGCCACGCCCACACAGCCGGCGAACGCCGAGTGCCGGCCGATGCGCACGTTGTGCCCGATCTGTATCAGGTTGTCGAGCTTCACGCCGTCCTCGACCACGGTGTCCTGCAGGGCGCCGCGGTCGATGCAGGTGTTCGCGCCGATCTCGACGTCGTCGCCGATGCACACCGCGCCCAGTTGCTCGATCTTCACCCACTGCCCCTGCTCGGGCGCGAAGCCAAAGCCGTCGGCGCCGATCACCACGCCGGAATGCACGATGCAGCGCGCGCCGATGCGGCAGTCCTCGCCCACGGTGACGCGCGACTTGAGCCAGCTGTCCGCGCCGACCTGCGCGCCGCGCTCGATCACGCACAGCGGACCGATGCGCGCCGAGGGATGGACCTGCGCGCCGGGATCGACCACCGCGCTGGCGTGCACACCGCCGCGCGGCGCGGGCGCATTGCGCGCGCGCCACAGCTGCGTGGCGCGCGCGTAGTAGACGTAGGGGTCGTGCGCGACGATGCACGCGCCGCGCGCCAGGGCCAGCTCGCGCATGGCCGGCGCCACAATGACGCAGGCCGCCCGGGAGGCGGCCAGCTGCTGGCGGTAGCGGGGATGGCTCAGAAAACTCAGATCCCCCGGGCCGGCAGCGTCCAGTGACGCAATGCGGGCAATCGGGGTGTCACGCGCGCCCCCTTCGAGCGCGCCACCGAGCGCGTCGACGATCTGCCCCAGAAGCAGGCTCACGCGCCACCTGTCCTGCGCCGGAGCTTACTTGGCGCTGGACGCGGCATTGCCGGCAGCGGTATTGTTGAGCGCCTTGATCACCCTGTCGGTGATGTCGTACTTGGGGTTCACGTAGACGGCCTCTTGCAGGATCACGTCGTATTTTTCGGCGTCGGCGACCTGCTTGACCACCTTGTTCGCGCGGTCCAGAACCGAGGACAGTTCCTCGTTCTTGCGCACGCTCAGGTCTTCCTGGAACTCACGGCGCTTGCGCTGAAAATCACGGTCCTGGTCCACCAGTTGGCGCTGCCGCGTCGTGCGCTGGCTCTCGGCCAGGGTGGGCGCTTCGCGTTCGAACTTCTCGGTGGCGTTCTTGAGCGTGTTGCCCAGTTCGACCAACTCCTTCTCCCGGCGGGAGAACTCCTGCTCCAGCTTGGCCTGCGCGGCCTTGGCCGTATTCGCTTCACGGAAAATGCGGTCGGTATTCACGAAACCGACTTTGAATTCTTGTGCCCGGGCCGGGGCCGCAACGACGAGCGCGCCGAGCAACAGGACCAAGGAGATCTGGCGGGAAAGGGAGTTCATTAGAAGGAGGTTCCGATCTGGAATTGCAGTTTCTGGATTCTATCGCCAGCGAACTTACGTACTGGCTGCGCAAACGCCAGACGCAGGGGGCCGAGCGGCGAAATCCAGCTCAGGCCCAGCCCCACGGATGCGCGCAGGTCCTTGAAGGCAATTTTTTCGTTCTCTCCGAACACATTGCCCAGGTCCGCGAAGGTGAAGACGCGCAGGGTCCGGTCGTTTCCGGCGCCCGGGAAGGGCGCGATCAGTTCCGCGTTCAGCGTGAGTTTCTTCGGTCCGCCCAGCGACGCGCCCGTCACGTCGCGCGGACCGAGCGTGCCCTGGTCGAAGCCGCGCACCGACCCCAGGCCGCCCGAGTAGAAGTTCTTGAACACCGGGAAGGGGCGGCCGTTGATTCCCTTGCCAAGGCCGAGCTCGCTGTTGAAGGCCACGGTGAAGCGCTTGTTCAGCGGCACGTACTGCTGGAATTGGTAGTTCGCCCGCAGGTAGCGCGTGTCCCCGGCCACGGACCAATCGGAGTTCAGACGCTGGTAACGCCCCGAATTGGGCACCAGCGCGCTGTCGCGGTCGTCGCGCGACCAGCCCAGCGTCAGAGGGGCCGACAGGCTGCTGTACCCGAAGTGCTCGGCGTAGGAGAGATAGGTTGCGGGAATGTTCGTCCCGGGCCTGATCCGGGTCTGCTCGATCCCCCCCCCGTAGAACACCGTATCTGTTTCGCTGAACGGTACGCCAAAGCGCACCGCACCCCCCATGGTGATCAGTTGGTAGTTGCCGCCCTGGTCTTCGTAGGGCCTGTCCGTGCGGTAGTACAGGTCCAGCGTGCGCGAAATTCCCTCGGGCGTGAAGTACGGGTTGGTGGTGCTGAACACCAGCGTGCGGCGGTACTTGCTGGTGTTGACGTCAACGCCCAGGTAGTTGCCGGAGCCAAAAATGTTCTCCTGGGTGAAGCCCAGCGAGAGCGAGACCTTCTCGGCGGTGGAGAACCCCACGCCCATTTGCAGCGAGCCCGAGGGCTTCTCGACCACGTTGATCACCAGGTCCACCTGGTCCGGGGAACCCGGGACCTCCTGCGTCTCGACGTGCACCTCGGAGAAGAAGCCCAGGCGGTCCACGCGATCGCGCGACAGCCGGATCTTGTCGCCGTCGTACCACGAGGCCTCGTACTGGCGGAATTCGCGCCGGATCACTTCATCGCGCGTGCGGTTGTTTCCGCTCACGTTGATGCGGCGCACGTAGGCCCGGCGCGCCGGATCGGCCTGCACGATGAAGGCCACGCGGTTGTTTTCGCGGTCGATTTCCGGCACCGCCTCGACCCGCGCGAAGGCAAAACCGAAGCGGGCGAAGTACTCGGAAAACGCCTTGGTGGTTTGCGTGACCTGCTCGGCGTTGTAAGGCTCGCCGGGGCGGATCGCCACGAGCGCCTTGAACTCGTCGTCGCGCTCGAGGTAGTCGCCTTCGAGCTTCACCCCCGAGACCACGTAGCGCGCGCCCTCGGTGACGTTCACGGCGATGGAGATGTCCTGCTTGTCCGGCGAAATCGCGACCTGCGTGGAGTCCACCCGGAACTCCAGATAGCCGCGCTCCAGGTAGTACGAGCGCAGGGTTTGCAGGTCGGCGTCGAGCTTGGCGCGTGAATAGCGGTCCGACTTGGTGTACCAACTCAGCCAGCCCCCCGTGTCCTGGTCAAAGAGGCCCTTCAGCGTGGATTCGCTGAACGCCTTGTTGCCCACGACGCGTATCTCCTTGATGCGCGCGGGCTCGCCCTCGACCACCGTGAAGCTCAGGTTCACGCGGTTGCGCTCGACCGGCGTCACCGTCGTCAGCACCTCGGCGCCGTACAGGCTCTTGTTGATGTACTGGCGCTTGAGTTCCTGCTCCGCGCGGTCGGTGAGCGCCTTGTCGTACGGACGGCCCTCCGCCAGACCCACGTCGCGCATGGTCTTCTTGAGCACGTCCTTGTCGAATTCCCGGGTTCCGGCAAAGTCCACGTCGGCAATCGTCGGGCGCTCCTGCACCAGCACGCGCAGCACGTTGCCGCTCGCCTCCAGGCGCACGTCCTTGAACAGGCCGAGCGCGAACAGCGCGCGGATCGCGGCGGCGCCCTTCTCGTCGTCGTAGTCGTCCCCCACGCGCAGCGGCAGCGAGGCAAACACGGTGCCGGGCTCCACCCGCTGCAAGCCTTCCACGCGGATGTCCTGCACCTTGAAAGGCTCCAGCGCCCAGGCCGTGCCGGCGGCAAGAAACAGGGTGAGCAAAGCGGAAGCAGCCGACGCGGCGCGCAGGCCCAGGCGATGAATATGTTGTGTCATGGGTGAAGCAGGCGCCGCTGCGGAGAAGCGCGGCAGGAGTTTAGCCAAAGAGCCGGGTGACGTCGTTGAACAGGGCGACGGACATCATGAGGAGCAGGAGCGCGGCCCCTGCACGCTGCAGCCATTCCATCCAGGCCTGCGATACGCCCTTGCCCGTGACGGCCTCCCAAAGATAATACATCAGGTGTCCCCCATCGAGGACCGGCAGCGGCAGCAGGTTGAGCACGCCCAGGCTCACGCTGAGCAGCGCCAGGAAGCCGATGTACGGCGTGAGCCCCCGGCTCACCGAACGGCCCGCGAAATCGGCAATCGTCAGCGGCCCGCTCAGGTTCTTCAGCGACGCCTCGCCGATCAGCATGCGGCCCAGCATGCGCAGCGTCAGGGCCGAAATGTCCCAGGTCCTGATCAGGCCGGCCCAGGCGCCCTCGAACAGACCGTACTCCACCGTCACCAACTCGGGCGTGGCGCCGACGTAGGCCCCGATGACCCCGATGTGGCCCGGCACCGCGCCCGGTTGCGCCCGGGCTTCGGCAAGTACCTCGATCGTCAGCCGCTGCCCTGCGCGCTCGATGCGCCAGGACTGCACCAGGGGCTCGCTGCCCCGCACGGACTGCCGGATCAGCTCGCGCAACTGCTCGCCATCGACCACGTCGGTGGCGCCCACCCCGAGAACCAGGTCGCCCTGGCGCAGACCCGCGCGCTGCGCCGCACCTTCGGGAAGGATCTCGCCCAGCACGGGGCGCGTCCAGGGCCCGGCGACGCCGATCCTGTGCAACAGCCGGGAATCGACCTCGCCGTTGTCGATCCCGGACAGGTCCAAAAGCATCTCGCGGTGCCCGGCGCCCCGCGAGGCGCTCACTTCCAGGCGCGCGCCCACGCCCTCGAGCGCCCCGCGCGCGAGCAGCCAGCGCAGATCCGTGAACGAGCGCACCGGCTCCAGTTCGTCCGCGCCCAGCGCTGCCCGCTCGACCAGTTCCCCGCCGCGCAGACCCGCAGCGTGCGCCACCGATCCCGCGACCGGGCTGGCGAGCACGGCCCGGGGCTCCTCCACCCCGATCCAGTTGACGGTGGAATACAGCAGCACCGCGAGCAGCAGATTCGCGCCCGGCCCCGCTGCCACGATCGCGGCGCGCGCCCAAAGGGGCCGGGTATTGAAGGCCAGGTGGCGCTCCTGCGGCAGCACGGGGGCTTCGCGCTCGTCGAGCATGCGCACATAGCCTCCGAGCGGAAAAGCGGCCAGCACGAACTCCGTCGGCGACCCCTTGGGCTGCCAGCGCAGCAGGGGCCGGCCCCACCCCACGGAGAACCTCAGCACCTTCACCCCGCAGGCCACGGCGACCCGGTAGTGCCCGTACTCGTGCACCGTGATCAGCAGGCCCAGGGTCACGAGGAAGGCGGCGATGGTCAGCAGCATGGGGATGGGTGCTTTCGGGGGGTGGCAACGATCAGGCGGCCAGCAGGCCGGCGGCATGCTCGGCCGCGCAGCGCGCCTGGGCGTCCAGGCTCAGCAGGGCTTCGAGCGAGTCCGGACTGTAGGGCGAAATCCGGTCCAACGTGGCGAGGTTGACCGCATGGATATGGTCGAAGCGCAGGCGCCCGGACAGGAACGCGGCCACGGCCACCTCGTTCGCCGCGTTGAGCACGGCGGCAGTCCCCTCGGCGGCGTTCAGCGTCTGCCAGGACAGATGCAGGCCGGGAAACCGCACGGCGTCAGCGTCTTCAAACGCCAGCGTGCCCAGGGCCGAGAAATCCAGCCGGCTGGCGCCGCTGGCGATGCGCTCGGGCCATGCCAGCCCGCAGGCGATCGGCACGCGCATGTCGGGCGTTCCCAGTTGGGCCAGGATCGACGCGTCCCGGAACTGCACCATCGAATGGATGATCTGCTGCGGGTGGATCACGACCTTGATCTGCTCGGGCCGCAGGTCGAACAGCCAGCGCGCCTCGATCACCTCGAGCGCCTTGTTCATCATCGTCGCCGAGTCCACCGAGATCTTGCGCCCCATGCTGAAGTTGGGGTGCGCGCAGGCCTGCGCCGGCGTGATCTGCGCCAGCAGCGCCGGGTCGCAGCCGCGCAGCGGCCCCCCCGAGGCCGTGAGCAGAATGCTGTCGACGCGCTGCGGCCAAGTCTCGGGGTCTTCGGGCAGGCACTGGAAAATCGCCGAATGCTCGCTGTCTATGGGCAGCAGCGTGGCGCCGCCTTCGCGCACCGCGCGCATGAACAGGCCGCCGCCCACGACCAGCGCCTCCTTGTTCGCCAGCAGCAGGCGCTTTCCCGCACGTGCGGCGGCCAGGCAGGGCGCGAGGCCCACCGCGCCGACGATGGCCGCCATGACGGCGTCCACCTCGGCGTGCGCGGCAATCATCTCAAGCGCATCCGGCGCCAGGAGAAGCTGCGTCGGCAGGCCGTTGGCCTGCAACTTTTCCGCCAGCAGCCGCGCATGGGCCCCGCTGCTCATCACGGCGAACCGGGGACGGAACTGCGCGCATTGCGCCAGCAGCAGGTCCACCCGGGTGGCCGCGCTGAGCGCGAACACCTCGAAGCGGTCCGGGTGGCGCGCGAGCACGTCCAGCGTGCTCACGCCGATGGAGCCGGTGGAGCCCAAAATGGTGATTCGTTGTTTCATGCTGGTCGCACCAAAGCCGTGAGCATCATCGCCAGCGGCAGCGTGGGCAGCAGCGCGTCCACCCGGTCGAGCACGCCGCCATGCCCCGGCAACAGGGCGCTGCTGTCCTTCACGCCCGCGCTGCGCTTGATGAGCGACTCCAGCAGGTCGCCGGAGACCGCCATGGCGACCATGAACAGCGCCGCGAGCACCAGCCAGAACCAGCCCGGTTGCGCCATGCGGCTGTAGAAACTGGGCACGGCCGCCTGCCAATGCGCGTCCGCGGCGACCCAGACGACAGCCAGCAGCAGCACGCCCGCAAGCCCGCCCCAGACGCCTTCCCAGCTCTTTCCCGGGCTGATCGACGGCGCCAGCCGGCCCTGCGTGAAGCGCAGGCCGAAGGCGCGGCCGGAGAAATAGGCAAAGATGTCCGCCACCCACACCAGCAACAGCACCGAGAGCAGAAAATTCACCCCGACCCCGCGCGCCTGCACCACGGCCAGCCAGGCCAGCCACAGGGCGAGCAGCCCCGCCGCGAGCCGCCCCGCTGCGGGGATGCGCGGCCAACCGGGCACCCCGGCGCGCAGCAGCCAGGCACAGGCGAGCACCCAGAGCCCGCCGCCCACGACCCAGAGCCCGGTCAGCGGGCGCTCCAGCCAACCCAGCGCCCAGGACGCGGCGCACAGGGCGACACACGCGGCGCCCACGGCGCAGGAGCCGGACTGGCCGAGGCCGCTCAGGCGCCCCCACTCCCACGCCGCTGCGGCGATGAGCGCCAGCGCCAGCAGCGCGAACGGCACGCCGGAAGGGAAAAACAGCGCGGGCAGCAGAACGGCCAGCAGGACCAGGGCAGTGATGACGCGCTGTTTGAGCATGGAGCCTTTTTAGCCCGATCAGTGCGCTGCCCCGTAAACAGTTGCACGCAATGAGGTCGGGGCATTCGCGCCCGGGGCGAGGCGCAAATCCCCGCGCTGGCCGGAGCCAGCGCGGGGGAATGCAACGCCACCAGGGGTGCGGAAACGCGGTTTCATATGCAGGTATTTGCGCGACGGCTACACGGAATCAGGGGAATCAGCAGGAGTGCACGGACAGCAGTTGTTCGGAAGTTTTGCCAAAACGGCGCTCGCGTCCCCGGAAGGCCGCAAGCGCTTCGTCCAGCGCCGGTTCGTCGAAGTCCGGCCACAGCCGGTCGCTGAAGAACAGCTCGGAGTATGCGGCCTGCCACAGCAGGAAGTTGCTGATGCGCATCTCGCCCCCGGTGCGGATCAGCAGGTCCGGGTCGGACACGTGCGCCAGCCCCAGCGCGCCGTGCAGGCTGGCCTCGGTAATCGGCTCGCCGCGCGCCGCGAGCGCCGCGGCGGCCTGCGCGATGTCCCAGCGGCCGCCATAGTTGAAACAGACGTTGAGCACCAGGCGGGAGTTTTCCGCCGTCGCCGCCTGCGCCTGCGCCAGACCGGCGCACACCTTGGGCGACAGGCCCTCGCGCTCGCCCACGAAGTACAGACGCACACCGTCGCGCTGGAGTTGCGGCACTTCGCGCGCCAAGGCCTGGACCAGCAGTTCCATGAGGCCGGAGACCTCCTCGGCAGGACGGCCCCAGTTTTCGCAAGAGAAAGCAAACACGGTCAGCACCGCCACGCCGCGCTGCGCGCAGGCACGCGCGCAACGGCGCAGGGTGTCTACCCCCTGCCGGTGTCCCTCCAGGCGCGGCAGAAAGCGGCGCGTGGCCCAGCGGCCATTGCCGTCCATGACGATGGCAATGTGGCGCGGGCCCCCCTGCGGCGGTACGGACATGGAGAACGATGCTTGTCGTGAGAACCGATGAGGGCCTTCAGACGGCCATGATTTCCTGCTCCTTGGCCACCACCAACGCGTCGATCTCGGCGATGTGCCGGTCGGTGAACTTCTGCACGTCGGCCTCGGCGCGCTTTTGCTCGTCCTCCGACGCCAGCTTGTCGCGCACCAGCTTCTTCACGGATTCGTTCGCGTCACGGCGCAGGTTGCGCACGGCGATCTTGGCGCTCTCGCCCTCGGTGCGCGCCAGCCGGGTCATTTCCTTGCGGCGCTCCTCGCTCATGGGCGGCATGGGAACGCGGATCAGATCGCCCACCGAAGCCGGATTCAGGCCCAGCTCGCTCTCCCGGATGGCCTTTTCGATCTTCGCGCCCAGGCCCTTTTCCCAGGGCTGCACGCTGATGGTGCGCGCGTCGATCAGCGCCACGTTCGCGACCTGGCTCAGGGGCACGAGCGCGCCGTAGTACTCGACCTGCACCGTGTCGAGCAACGCCGGGTTGGCGCGGCCCGTGCGGATTTTCTGCAGATTGCTCTTGAACGCCGTGATGGACTGGTCCATCCTGGTTTCCACGGTTTTCTTGATTTCGGCAAGCGTCATTTTTTCTCCTCGGGAACGGCGACCCCATGCAGGTGGTCAGGCGTAGACCAGCGTACCTTCGTCTTCTCCCATCACCACGCGCTGGAAGGCGCCATGTTTGACGATGGAGAACACCCGCACGGGCAGCTTCTGGTCGCGGCACAGAGCGAACGCGGTCGCGTCCATGATGCCCAGATTGCGCGCCATGGCCTCGTCGAAGCTGAGCTTCGTGTAGCGCGTGGCCTTGGGGTCCTTCTGGGGGTCGGCAGTATAAACGCCGTCCACCTTGGTCGCCTTGAGCACCACCTCGGCGCCGATTTCCGCGCCGCGCAGCGCGGCTGCGGTATCGGTGGTGAAAAACGGGTTGCCCGTTCCCGCGGCAAACACGACGACCTTGCCTTCTTCGAGATACTGCAGGGCCTTGGGCCGCACGTAGGGTTCGACCACCTGCTCGATGCCGATGGCCGACATCACCCGCGCCACCAGACCCTGCTTGTCCATCGCGTCGGCCAGCGCCAGCGCGTTCATCACGGTGGCGAGCATGCCCATGTAGTCGGCCGTTGCGCGGTCCATTCCGACCGAGCCCCCGGCCACGCCACGAAAAATATTGCCCCCGCCGATGACCACCGCCAGTTGGACACCCAGGCGCGTGACTTCGGCGATCTCCTCGACCACGCGCACGATGGTCGCGCGGTTGATGCCGAAAGCGTCGTCGCCCATCAGCGCCTCGCCAGACAGCTTGAGCAGGATGCGCTTGTGGACTGGTGCGGCGTGCGGCATGGCAAATTTCTCCGGTGGCGGGACGGGACGGGAACGATCAGGCGGCGGCCTTCGCGGCAGCGACTTGGGCGGCCACTTCGGCGGCGAAATCGTCGACCTTCTTCTCGATGCCCTCGCCCACGACGTAGAGCGTGAAGCCCTTGACCGTGGTGCCGGCGGCCCTGAGCATCTGCGCCACGGTCTGCTTGTCGTTCTTCACGAAAGCCTGCTCGAACAGCGCGACCTCCTTGAGGTACTTCTGCACGCCGCCTTCGATGCGCTTGGCGACGATTTCGTCGGACTGCCCGGGCCGGCCCTCGGCCTCGGCCCGGGCCTTGTCTTCCGCGGCCTTGGCACTTGCCACCGCGCGCTCCTTGTCGATCAGCGCGGCGGGCACCTGCGCGCTGGTCAGGGCCACGGGCTTCATCGCGGCGATATGCATGGCCACGTCCCGGGCGGCGGTTTCATCGCCGTCGAATGCGACCACGACACCGATGCGCGTGCCGTGCAGGTACGAGGTCAGCCGGTCACCGCTGCCAAAGTATTCGAAGCGGCGAAACGACATGTTCTCGCCGATCTTGCCGACGAGGCCCCGGCGCACGTCCTCCAGCGTCGGACCGAACCCGTCCTGCGCGTAGGCCAGCGCGCCGAGCGCGGCGATATCCGCGGGCCGGTGCCGGGCGACCAGTTCGGCTGCGGCCCGGGCCAGCGCAATGAAGCTGTCGTTCTTGCTCACGAAGTCGGTTTCGCTATTCACCTCGATCAGGGCGCCCCGGGTGCCGTCGCCGGCGTCGCTGATATGGCAGGCCACCACACCCTCGGCGGTGATGCGCGACGCCGCCTTGCCCGCCTTGGTGCCGAGCTTGACGCGCAGCAGTTCCTCGGCCTTGAGCATGTCGCCGCCCGCCTCGGTCAGCGCCTTCTTGCATTCCATCATGGGCGCGTCGGTCTTGCCGCGCAGTTCGGCGACCATGCTTGCAGTAATTGCAGCCATCATGTCGTATTCCTTCCTTGTCGGTTGAATCGGACCCGGTCTGGATCCGGGCTGAAAAAAAGGGGGCTCACCAGCCCCACTTTGGTTTGGTTTGCGACGCAGCGCGCAGCCGGGAGATCAGACTGCGGGCTCCTGCACCTCGACGAATTCGTCGGAGTTCTCGGACACGATGGCCTTGACCACTTCGTTGACCGCGTTCGCACGGCCATCGACGATCGCGTCGGCGATCCCGCGCGCGTACAGCGTCACCGCCTTGGCCGAGTCGTCGTTGCCCGGGATCACGTAGTCGATGCCCTCGGGTGAATGGTTGGTATCGACCACGCCGATCATCGGAATGCCGAGCTTCTTGGCTTCGGCCACGGCGATCTTGTGAAAGCCCACGTCGATGATGAAGATGGCGTCGGGCAGCACCGCCATGTCCTGGATTCCGCCAATGTCCTTTTCCAGCTTCTCGATCTCGCGCGAGAACGTCAGCTGCTCCTTCTTGCTCAGGCTGTCGAGGCCGGCCTCCTGCTGCGTCTTCATGTCCTTCAAGCGCTTGATCGAGGTCTTGACGGTCTTGAAATTCGTCAGCATGCCGCCGAGCCAGCGCTGGTCGACGAAGGGCACGCCGGCGCGCTGCGCCTCGGTGGCCAGGATTTCACGCGCCTGGCGCTTCGTTCCCACCATCAGGATGGTGCCGCGGTTGGCGGCCAGTTGCCTGACGAACTTCTGCGCCTCCTGGAACAGCGGCAGCGACTTTTCCAGGTTGATGATGTGGATCTTGTTGCGATGGCCAAAGATGTAGGGGGCCATCTTGGGGTTCCAGAAGCGGGTCTGGTGACCGAAATGGACACCGGCCTCCAGCATTTCGCGCATGGTGACTTGCATAAAAAAACACTCCAAAGGTTGGGTCTGAAATCCAGCCCCAATACTTGCGCTGTCGGTGCTCGGCACGACAGACGCAACACCTTTCCGGGGCTGGTTTGCGATTGGTTTTGCCGCGGCCGCCGCGCATGCACTCGTCCGGGCTCGCGTAGCGCACTGCCCCTCATCGGACATTGCCAGCTTGCACAGCCCCGCCCCCCGCGCTACCCTTGGGGGCATGGGGCAGCATCCAGCAAAACCCGGAGATTCTAGCACGCCCATGCTCCTCCCCGAGCCCGCCCGCGACCGCCAGCGCTGCGCCGGGGGAACTGCCGGTCGGGCCGATACCATCGACACCACCGATACCGCAAAAACAATAGCAGCAAGCCCTCCTCCACGGCCCGCCATGCAGCGCATCAGCCCGCACCAGCCCCATCCCCTGTTCGATACCGCCGCGACACGCCGCATCGAGCATGCGGCCGCAGCCGTGCTGCCCGCGCACACGCTGATGCAGCGCGCAGGCCTTGCGCTCGCGCAGCTGGCGCAGGCACTGGCGCCGCATGCCCGCACGGTATGGATTGCATGCGGCCCCGGAAACAACGGCGGCGACGGCCTGGAGGCGGCCCGGCACCTGCAACGCAATGGGCGCCAGGTGGTACTGACCTGGCTGGGTCGCCCCGACGCGGCCCCTGCCGACGCGCAGGCCGCCTGGCAGCGCGCCCGGGCCACCCCCGCAGTGCAATGGGCCGACGTCGCGCCCGATGGCCTCCGGGCCTGCGACCTGTGCATCGACGCCCTGCTGGGCATTGGCGTCGGCGCGCAGGCGCGCGTTCCCGACGCACGCCTGCGCGCCTGCCTGGACGCGCTGCGCAGCAGCCCCGCGCCCGTGCTGGCAGCAGACCTGCCCAGCGGACTGGACGCGGACACCGGCCAATTTGCACCAGGCTTTGCCCCCGCCGAACCCGGCCCCGCCGCCTGCCACCCGGCCCGGCACACGCTGAGCCTGCTCAGCCTCAAGCCCGGCCTGTTCACCGCCACGGGGCGCGACGCCGCCGGCCAAGTGTGGTTCGACGACCTGGGCGTTGCGCCCGGGACCGAGCCGCCCAGCGCCTGGCTGTCCGGCCCCGCGCCGACAGCGCCGCGCGCGCACGCCAGCCACAAGGGCAGCTACGGCGACCTGGCCGTGGTCGGCGGCGAAGGACTCGCGGCGCGCGGCATGGCCATGGGCGGCGCCGCATTGCTCGCCGCGCGCGCGGCACTGCACAGCGGCGCGGGCCGGGTACTGCTGGCCCTGCTGGACGACGGGCAGTTGCCGTTGGACACGCAGCAGCCCGAGCTCATGTTCCGCCGCTTCGACACCCTGGCACTGGAGCGGCTCAGCGTGGTCTGCGGCTGCGGCGGGGGCCAGGCGGTGGGCCAGGTGCTGCGCGCAGTCATCGCGCGCTCGGCGCGCCTGGTGCTGGACGCCGACGCCCTGAACACCCTCGCCGCCGACGCCGCCCTGCACGCGCTGGTGGCTGCGCGCGGCCGGCAGGGACTGCCCACCGTGCTCACCCCCCACCCGCTGGAGGCCGCCCGGCTGCTCGGGCTGGACACGGCCGCAGTGCAGGCGGACCGGCTGGGCGCGGCCCGGGAACTGGCCGCGCGCTTCGACTGCGTGGCCGTTCTCAAGGGATCAGGAACCGTGATCGCAGCGCCGGGCCATGCGCCTGCGATCAACCCCACGGGCAATGCGCGGCTGGCCACCGCCGGCACGGGCGATGTCCTGGCCGGCATGGTGGGCGCGCGCCTGGCGGCAGGCACGGGCGCGTTGCGCGCGGCCAGCGAGGCGGTCTACGCCCATGGCCTGGCCGCCGACCTGTGGCCCGCCGGGCGGGCGCTCACGGCCAGCGCGCTCGCGCGCCAAGTCAGCTGCGGCGCGGCTTGCGCGCCTTGGCTCTGACGGCCTTCTGCGCGACCACCTTCTCGGCGCCCGCCTTGAGCAAGGCGGCGGGCGCACGCGCGGCGCGCTCGCGCGTGCGCCCCGCGAGCCCGGTGGCCGCTGGCGCCGCGTCCACCTTGTCCGCTTTGCCCGACCTGCGCCCGCCCGCCTTGCGGGCGTTCGCGCCAGCGCCTGCGGAGCCCTTGTCCTTGGACGCACGCTCGGGCAGTTCCTCGCCCTCGCGCACCAGGCGAAAGTCGATCTTGCGGCCGTCCAGGTCCACCCGGCTCACCTGCACGCGCACCCGCGTGCCAATCGCGTAGCGGATTCCCGTGCGCTCGCCGCGCAGTTCCTGGCGCGCCTCGTCAAACTTGAAGTACTCGCCGCCCAGTTCGGTGATGTGCACCAACCCTTCCACGTACATCGCGTCCAGCGTCACGAAGATGCCGAAGCCCGTGGCCGTGCTCACCACACCGCTGAATTCCTCGCCCAGATGCGCGCGCATGTACCGGCACTTGAGCCAGGCCTCGACGTCGCGGCTGGCCTCGTCGGCCCGGCGTTCGTGGGCGCTGCAATGCAGGCCCGCCGCCTCCCAGGCCTGGGTTTCGCGGCTCGGCGGCGGCGCATCCTTGCGCGCCCCGGCGCCCGGCGCGGCCCCGCGCGCCGCCAGCCGCTTGACCAGCTTGGCCTGGGCCTCTCCCGGAGTGGGCAGCACGGGAAGCCGGTACCGGGTCCCGCACAGAATGGCCTTGATGACGCGGTGCACCAGCAGGTCGGGGTAGCGCCGGATCGGGCTCGTGAAATGCGTGTACGCCGTGAACGCCAATCCGAAGTGACCGCTGTTGGTCGGCGTGTAAATCGCCTGCTGCATGGAGCGCAGCAGCATGGTGTGGATCTGCTGGGCGTCGGGCCGGTCCCGGGTGGCCTCGGCGATCGCCTGGAACTCTGCGGGCCTGGGGTCGTCGCCGATCGTCATGCCCACGGCCATCGACTTGAGGTAGCCGCGCAGCATCTCCTGCTTCTCGGGCGTGGGGCCCTCGTGCACGCGGAACAGCCCGGGCTGCCCCCCCTGGGCGATGAAGTCGGCGCTGCACACGTTCGCCGCGAGCATCGCCTCCTCGATGAGCCGGTGCGCGTCATTGCGCGTGCGCGGAACGATTTTTTCGATGCGCCCGTTCTCGTCGCAGACGATCTGCGTCTCGGTGCTTTCAAAGTCCACCGCACCACGCTCACGGCGCGCGAGCAGCAGCGCGCGGTACACGTCGTGCAGGTTCAGCAGGTCCCGGACGCGCTCGCCGCGCCTGCCGGCCTCGGGTCCGCGCGTGTTCGCCAGGATGGCAGCGACCTCGGTGTACGTGAAGCGCGCGTGGCTGTACATCACCGCCGGGTAGAACTGGTACGCGTGCACCTGGCCCTTGGCCGTGACGAGCATGTCGCAGACCATGCACAAACGCTCCACTTCGGGGTTGAGCGAGCACAGTCCGTTGCTCAGCTTCTCGGGCAGCATCGGGATCACGCGCCGCGGAAAGTACACGCTGGTGGCCCGGTCGTAGGCGTCCACGTCGATGGCGCTGCCGGTCTCCACGTAGTGGCTCACGTCGGCAATCGCCACCAGCAGGCGCCAGCCCTTGCTGCGCCCCACCCTGGCCGGTTCGCAGTACACGGCGTCGTCAAAGTCGCGCGCGTCCTCGCCGTCGATGGTCACCAGGGGCACGTCCGTCAGGTCCACGCGGCGCCTCTTGTCCTGCGCGCGCACCTTGTCCGGCAGCTCCTTCGCCTGCGCCAGACAGGCGGCAGAAAACTCGTGCGGCACGCCGTACTTGCGCACCGCGATCTCGACCTCCAACCCCGGATCGTCCACCTCCCCGAGCACCTCGGTGACGCGGCCCACGGGCTGCCCGAACAGCGCGGGCGGCTCGATCAACTCGACGACCACGACCTGCCCGGGCCGCGCAGCACCGGTGGCCCCTTTGGGAACCAAGACGTCCTGGCCATAGCGCTTGTCCTCGGGCGCCACCAGCCAGACGCCGCTTTCCTGCAGCAGGCGGCCGATGATGGGCTGGGGCGGGCGTTCGATGATCTCGAGCACGCGGCCCTCGGGGCGGCCGCGGCGGTCCTGACGCACGATGCGCACGCGCACGCGGTCCTTGTGCAGCACGGCGCGCATTTCGTTCGGGGGGATATAGATGTCGCCCTCGCCATCGTCGCGAACGACGAAACCGTGTCCGTCCCGGTGCCCCTGCGCGCTGCCCTCGATCTCGTCCGAGAAATGCGCGGGCTGCGCACCGGGAGGGGTATTTTTTTTGCTATACAATCTCGGTCTTTCCTGAAATGCCCAGGTGGCGGAATTGGTAGACGCACTAGTTTCAGGTACTAGCGAGTAACATCGTGGAGGTTCGAGTCCTCTCCTGGGCACCAAGTTTAACGAGAACCGGTGGCGGTTTTCGAAGCATTGAACCGCTGGACCGCAGCGGTTTTTTTACGCCCACAAAAAACGACCGGCGAGGCCCGAACCCGCCGGTGCTGGCATCAGGGCCCGATCCCGGACAGGCCCTCTCGCCTGCACTGAGCCGGGCCCCGATCGCCACAGGGCTGAATCACTTCAGCTTCATTTCCTTGTATTCGACGTGCTTGCGCGCCCGGGGATCGAACTTCATGATCGCCATCTTCTCGGGCATGGTCTTCTTGTTCTTGGTCGTGGTGTAGAAGTGGCCGGTACCCGCCGTGGATTCCAGCTTGATCTTGTCGCGTCCACCTTTGCTTGCCATGGTGCTTCTCCTTTAAGCCTGACCCCGTGCGCGCAGGTCTGCGAGCACCGAGTCGATACCGTTCTTGTCGATCAAGCGCAGGGCCGCGCTCGAGACCCGCAGGCGGATCCAGCGGTTCTCGCTCTCGACCCAGAAACGGCGGTATTGCAGGTTCGGCAGGAACCGGCGCCGGGTTTTGTTGTTGGCGTGGGAAACGTTGTTTCCGACCATGGGCTTCTTGCCCGTTACGTCGCAGACGCGTGCCATGAGGACACTCCGATTTTTGAACAGCCCCTCGGCACCTCGGAAACCCGAAGGCAGCGAGTGGCCTCACCTCGCCAGAAAGAAGGGTGGCGGTAACCCCGGGTTGGACCCGATCGATTGCCCTGCCCGGCGCGCCGTGGAAACGACGGGCCAAATTTGGCAAAGCTGCGCAGTATAGCCTGATTCGATCACGCGCCCTGCTCCAGAAAGCGCTGCGCGTCCAGCGCCGCCATGCAGCCCGTTCCTGCGCTGGTGATGGCCTGGCGGTAGACGTGGTCCTGCACGTCGCCGGCAGCGAAGACACCGGGAACGCTGGTCTGCGTGGCAAACCCCTTGAGACCGCCCCGGGTGATGAGGTAGCCGTTTTCCATTTCGATCTGGCCCTGGAAGAGTTCGGTATTCGGGGCATGACCGATCGCGATGAAGCAGCCCTGCAGCGCGATGTCCTGCGTGCTGCCGTCCTGCGTGCTCTTGATGCGCACGCCCGTCACGCCGGTGCCGTCGCCCAGCACCTCGTCGAGCGTGTGGAACAGCCTGAGCTCGATCCTGCCGGCGGCCACCTTCTCGTTGAGCCTGTCCACGAGGATGGGCTCGGCCTTGAACCTGTCGCGGCGGTGCACCAGGGTGACCTTGCTGGCGATGTTCGCCAGGTACAGGGCCTCCTCCACCGCCGTGTTGCCGCCGCCCACCACGCAGACGTCCTGCCCGCGGTAGAAGAATCCGTCGCAGGTCGCGCAGCCGGAGACGCCCTTGCCCATGAAGGCTTGTTCCGAAGGCAGTCCCAGGTACTTGGCCGACGCGCCGGTGGCCAGGATCAGCGCGTCGCAGGTGTAGCTGCCGCTGTCGCCCGCCAGCGTGAATGGGCGCTGGCCGAGGTCGACCTTGTGGATGTGGTCGAAGACGATTTGCGTCTTGAAGCGCTCGGCGTGCTCCAGGAAGCGCTGCATCAGGTCCGGGCCTTGCACGCCATGCACGTCGGCGGGCCAGTTGTCCACGTCGGTGGTGGTCATGAGCTGACCGCCCTGGGCCATTCCGGTGATGAGCACCGGGTTCAGGTTCGCGCGGGCGGCGTACACCGCGGCGGTGTAGCCCGCCGGGCCGGAGCCGAGAATCAGAACTTTCGCGTGTTGGCTGGTGGACATGGATGAGCCTTGTTTGTGCGCCCGGTGCAGAAACGCTGTTGGGAAAAACCGCGGAAGGCGCCGCCCACGCGGGCAGTCCCTTCTCAATCCCGGCGATTGTAAGAAGCTGCGGACCCAAGGACCCGGCGCAGCGACCCCGAAAGGGCGGCCGGGAGTGCGCGCTCACGCGACGCCCGCCCATGGCCTATCATGCGCGGCGATATTTTCCCGCGTGGGCGCACGCCTGCGCGGCAGGCTCCGACGACCCACCTGATTGACACCCGAACCCGAACGATCCACAGAGGCCCCCATGCGCGTACAGCACAAATCCATCATCGTCACCGGCGCCGGCAGCGGCATTGGCGAGGGCATTGCGAAACGCCTGGCCGCCGAAGGCGGCAGGCTCATCGTGAACGACATCGACGAAGCCGGTGGCCGGCGCGTCGCGGCGGAGATCCGCGCCGCAGGCGGTCAGGCCGCTTTCTTCCGGGCCGACGTGACCTGTTCGGCCCAGGTCGAGGCCCTGGTGGACGAGGCCCTGCAGCGGTACGGCCGGCTCGACGTGGTGGTGAACAACGCCGGCTGGACGCACCGCAACCGCCCCCTGCTCGAAGTCGGCGAGGAGGAGTTCGACAGGGTCTACGCCGTCAACGTGAAAAGCCTCTACCTGACGGCGATCCACTCCGTTCCCGTGATGCGCCAGGCCGGCGGCGGCAGCTTCATCAACATCGCCTCCACCGCCGGGCTGCGCCCGCGCCCCGGCCTCACCTGGTACAACGGCTCCAAGGGCGCAGTCATCACCACCAGCAAGTCCATGGCCGCGGAACTGGGGCCGGAAAACATCCGCGTGAACTGCATCAACCCCGTGTTCAACCCCGACACCGGCCTGGCGGCCGAGTTCGCCGGCGGCCCCGTGGACGAGGCCCGCCGCGCCCAGTTCCTCGCGAGCATCCCGCTGGGGCGCTTCTCCAGCGCGCTGGACGTGGCGCACGCCGCGCTGTATCTGGCGAGCGACGAGGCCGCGTTCATCAGCGGCGTGTGCATCGAGGTGGACGGGGCGCGCTGCGTGTGAGCGCCGGACGCGGCGCCCACGCCGCGTGCAGCGATCGGAATTCCTTGCGGACTCTCAACCCAGCAGGGCCTGGGCAAACTCGCGCGCGTCGAAGCGCTCCAGGTCTTCGAGCTTCTCGCCCACGCCGATGAAGTAGACGGGGATGGGCCGCTCCTGCGCGATGGCGGCCAGGACGCCGCCCTTGGCCGTGCCGTCGAGCTTGGTCACGATCAGCCCGGTGAGTTGCAATGCGTCGTCGAATGCGCGCACCTGGGCGAGCGCGTTCTGCCCGGTGTTGCCGTCGATCACCAGCAGCACCTCGTGCGGCGCGCTCGCGTCGGCCTTGGCGAGCACGCGGCGGATTTTTTTCAACTCCTCCATCAGGTGCAGTTGCGTGGGCAGGCGGCCGGCGGTGTCCACCAGCACCACGTCCCTGCCGCGCGCCCGGCCGGCGGTCACGGCGTCGAAGCCCACGGCGGCGGGGTCCCCGCCTTGCTGGCTCACGATCTCGACGGTATTGCGCTCGGCCCAGACGCCCAATTGCTCGCGCGCTGCGGCGCGGAAAGTGTCCGCCGCCGCGAGCAGCACCGCAGCGCCTGCGTCCGACAGATGTTTCGTGAGCTTGCCGATCGACGTGGTCTTGCCCGCGCCGTTGACGCCCGCCACCATGATCACCGTGGGCCTGTGCGCGCCGATGACCAGGTTTTTTTCCAGCGGGCGCAGCAGGTCGGTGAGCGCATCCGCGAGCAGGTCCTTGACGGCGGCGGGGTCGGCGGCCTTGCCCTCCCTGACGCGGCGCCTGAGGTCGGCCAGCAAGCGCGCGGCGGCCGGCACGCCGGTGTCGGCCATGAGCAACGCGGCCTCCAGTTCCTCATACAGCACGTCGTCGATTTGCGTGCCGGTGAATACCGTGGCGATGCTGCTGCCCGTCTTGCGCAGGCCCGCCCTGAGGCGCTCGACCCAGCCGCCGCGCGCTGCCGGTGCGGCGGCGGTCGGCGCGGGTGCCGCAGCCGGTGCGGGCGTTTTTTTGAAGAAGCTGAACATTGGCAGGGCTCTTAGAATGGCGCCATTCTATGAAACACGTTTCTCCCCTCGCGGGCCTGCTGGCCCGCTGCATCTTCAGCGCAGCCTGCACCATGGCGTGCGCAGCTGCGGCAACGCCACCGGTTTCCCGCGCCGACGCCACGGCCACGGACTCCGGTGCACAGCAGTTCACGCTGAGCAACGGCATGCAGTTCATCGTGCAGCCCGACCACCGCGCGCCCACTGCGGTGCACATGCTCTGGGTACGCACCGGCTCCATGGACGAGGTGGACGGCACCACGGGTGTGGCGCATGCGCTCGAGCACATGATGTTCAAGGGCTCCAGGACCTTGCCGCCGGGCGAGTTCTCGCGCCGCGTGGCGGCCCTGGGCGGGAATGAGAACGCCTTCACCAGCCGCGACTACACCGGCTATTACCAGCAGATTCCTTCCGAACACCTGGAGGAAGCGATGCGGCTGGAATCGGACCGCTTCGCGAACAACCACTGGCCCGACGAAGAGTTCCGCAAGGAGATCGAGGTCGTCAAGGAAGAGCGCCGCCTGCGCACCGAGGACCAGCCGCGCGCCGTGCTGGCCGAGCAGCTCTTTGCCACCACCTTCACCGCGGCGCCGTACCGCCACCCCGTCGTCGGCTGGATGAGCGATCTGGACGCCATGACGCCCGAGGACGTGCGCGCCTTCCACCGCCAGTGGTACCAGCCCGGCAACGCCGCCGTGGTGATCGCGGGCGACGTGGACGTGCAGCAGGTGCGCGCGCTGGCGCAGAAGTACTACGGCGCAATCCCCGCGCGCGCGCTGCCCGTGCGCAAGCCGCGCACCGAACCCGTGCAGCGGGGCCTGCGCCGCATTGCCGTGAAGGCGCCGGCCGAGCAGGCCTATGTGGCGCTCGCGTTCCGTGCGCCCTGCCTCGACCAGATGGAGAACCCCGGCGACGCCGACCGCGACGCGCTGGCGCTGCTGGTGCTGTCGGCCGTGCTCGATGGCTACAGCGGCGCCCGGCTCGATCGCGCGCTGACCCAGGGCGAGCAGCGCGTGGCCGACAGCGCCAACAGCGCGGCCATGGTCATGGGGCGGGGGCCCGGTCTGTTCATGCTCAGCGGCGTGCCCGCGGCGGGCCAGACGGCGCAGCAGGTGGAAGACGCGCTGCGCGCCGAAGTCGCCCGCGTGGCCCGCGAGGGGGTTGGCGAGGCAGAACTCGCGCGGGTCAAAACGCAGTGGATCGCCGCCTCCGTGTACGAGCGCGACTCGGTGTTCAGCCAGGCGCAGGAACTGGGCAGCAACTGGGCCCAGGGCTTTCCCCTGGACGCCCGGGAACGCCTGCTCGCCCTGCTGCGCACGGTCACCTCCGCGCAGGTGCAGGCCGTGGCCGCGAAGTACTTTGGTGACGACCAGCTGACCGTGGCCACCCTGCTGCCGCAACCCCTCGACGCCCCGCGCGGGCGCCCCGTGCTCCCCCCCGGTACGACCATCCGTTGAACCCGCCCAGGCCGATCTCCCTTTCTATGCGCAGCACCCAACACATCGCCATGCGCGCCCTGCTCATTGGCGCCGCCTGGTTCTTCTCCTCCCCATGCGCCTGGGCGCTCCTGCCCATCGAGCACTGGACGGAGCCGGGCGGCGCCCGGGTCTGGCTGGTGCACAGCCCGGTGATCCCCATGGTGGACGTGCAGATCGACTTTGACGCGGGCAGCCGCCGCGACCCGGCCGCGCAGGCGGGCCTGGCCGGCGCCGTGGCCACCATGGCCAGCAAGGGCGTGCAGGGCAAGGGCGCCGAGCCGCCGCTGGACGAGAACGCCCTGGGCGAAGCCTGGGCCGACCTGGGCGCGGGCTTCGAGGCCCGGGCCGACAACGACACACTGCACTACTGGCTGCGCACACTGACCGACGCGCCGCTGCTCGAACACGCCGCGCGCCTGGCGGCCCGGCAGATTGCCGAACCCGAATGGAACGAGGCACTCTGGCAGCGCGAGCGCGCGCGCTGGAGCGCGAGCCTGCGCGAGGCCGACACGCACCCCGCAACCGTGGCCGAACAGGCCTTTGCGGCAGCCGTGTACGGCAGCCACCCCTATGGCCAGCGCAGCACGCCGCAGACGCTCGCGCGCATCGGCGTCGCCGACCTGCAGGACTTTCATGCGCGCCACGTCGCCGCCTGCCGCGCGCGCGTGAGCATCGTCGGCGCCGTCTCGCGCGCGCAGGCGCAGACGCTGGTGGCCACGCTGCTCGCGCGCCTGCCCGCGACCCCGGACTGCGCACCGCTGCCGGACGTGGGCGAGGTCGCGGCCCTGACCGCGCCCGCCGAGCAGCGCATCCCGTTCGCGTCGGCCCAGGCCCACGTGCTCATCGGCCAACCCGGTTTCCAGCGGCGCGACCCGGACTTTCTGGCGCTGCTGGTGGGCAACCACATTCTGGGCGGGGGCGGCTTCGTCTCGCGCCTGACGCATGCGCTGCGCGAACAGCGCGGCCTGAGCTACAGCGTCTACAGCTACTTTGCCCCCGGCCTGCACGCGGGGGCCTTCACCGTGGGCCTGCAGACCCGCCCCGACCAGGCCGCCGAGGCCGTCGAGGTTGCGCGCGCGCAACTCGCCCGCTTCATCGCCGAAGGCCCCACCGAGGCCGAGCTGCGCGCCGCCAAGGACAACCTGGTCGGCGGCTTTGCGCTGCGCATCGACAGCAACAAGAAACTGCTCGGCAACGTGGCCAACATCGCCTGGAACGATCTGCCGCTGGACTATCTGGAGCAGTGGAGCCGGAAGGTGCAGGCCCTGACCGTGGACGAGGTGCGCGCGGCCATGGCGCGCAAGCTCCAGCCCGAACGCATGGTGACCGTGGTGGTCGGGGGGCAGCCATGAGCCACCCGGTGCGCGCTGCCCGGAGCGCAAGAAGCCTGGACGCTGCGCCGGCGGGTGCGATCCGCATCATCGGCGGGCAATGGAAGCGCACACGGCTTCCCGTGGCCCGGCACCCCGGCCTGCGCCCCACGCCCGACCGCGTGCGCGAAACCCTGTTCAACTGGCTCGGCCAGGACCTGCGCGGCTGGCGCTGCCTGGACGCCTTTGCCGGCACCGGCGCCCTGGGGCTGGAGGCCGCGTCGCGCGGCGCGGCGGCCGTGCAGTTGGTGGAGCGCGACGCCGCGCTGGTGGAGCGCCTGCACGGACTGCAGCAGCGCCTGCGGGCGGACACCGTGCGCGTGCAGCGCGGCGACGGCATCGCCGCGCTGGAACGGGCGGCGCCTGCGAGCATCGACTTGGTGCTGCTCGATCCACCATTCAACAGCGCACTGTCCGGCCCCGCGCTGCGCTGCGCCACCCGCGCGCTGGCGGCCAGTGGCTTCATCTACCTGGAGGCGCCCGACGCCTGGAGCGACGCGCAACTGGCGCCGTTGGGGCTCGCGCTGCACCGCCATTTGAAGGCCGGCGCCGTGCACGCGCATCTGCTGCGCCACGCACCGGCAGGCTGAGCGCATCCATCGGAAGAATCCACCATGCTCCTGCGCTCCTTTCTGCGCCGCTGCGCACCGCCCCGGCGCCTGTCCTCCTGGCCTGCATCGGCCTGCACCGCGCTCGCAGCAGCGCTGCTGACGGCATGCAGCAGCACGCCGCTGCCCCCGTGGCCCACGGCTCCCGCAGCCCAAACACCTGGCGCGGCGCGGCCCGTCGCCCCACCGCCACCGGTCGCGCCGGCGCCATCCGGCGGAACGCCGCCGTATGGCGCCAGCGTGAGCGCAAAATTTCCCGATCCCCCCACGGTCTACGACACGCCCGGGCTGGCCCCCGGGCGCAGGGCCTTCACCACGAATGCCGAACTGGGCCAGTGGCTGGAGTCCATCGCCGCGCAGGCACGCTCGCCGAACAAGCTCGCCCGGGTGTTCCATGCCGGCAAATCGCAGCGCGGTGCACCCATCCTGGGTCTTTTGCTCACCGGCGATCCGGCAACGGACCGCGCCAGCCCGGACACCAGCGACCGGCCCACGGTGCTGCTCATCGGCGCGCAGCACGGCGACGAACCCGCGAGCACCGAGGCCCTGCTCGTGATCAGCCGGGAACTGGCCCAGGGCATGCTCGAGGGTCTGCTGAAACACATCCAGGTGATCGTGGTGCCGCGCGCGAATCCCGACGGGATCGATGCGGGCACCCGGAACACCGCGAATGGTGTGGACATGAACCACGACCACCTGCTGCTGAACACCCCCGAGGCGCGCGCGCTCGCCCGCTTGGTCAGCGAGTACCGGCCGGTCCTGGTCGTCGAGGCGCACGAGTTCACCGTCGCCGGCCGCTACCTGCAGAAATTCAACGCCGTCCAGCGCTACGACGCGCTGCTGCAATACACCACCACGGCGAACTATCCCGAGTTCCTGACCCGGGCCTCGCAGGAGTGGTACTTCGAGCCCATGACGCAGGCGCTCACCGCGCAGGGTCTGACGAGCGATTGGTACTACACCACCCCGACCGATCCGCAGGACAAGCGCATCTCCATGGGCACGGCGCAGCCCGATACGGGACGCAACGTGAACGGTCTGAAGAACGCCGTGAGCCTGATGATCGCGACGCGCGGCGTGGGCATCGGCCGCATGCATATCCAGCGCCGCGTGCACACGCAGGTCACGGCCATTACCAGCGTCCTGAAAAGCACGGTGAAACGGGCCACCGATCTGAAGCGGGTGCAGTCCTTCGTGGAGCGGGAGGTAAGCACCCAGGCCTGCCGCGATCAGGTGGTGCTCGAAGCCGCGGCCACCCCCGGCCAGCGCAACCTGGACTTCCTGGACCCCGAAACGGGCGCGCAGCGCTCCATCCACGTCGATTGGGACTCCACCTTGGCATTGCGCCCCACCAAGTCGCGCGCGCGCCCCTGCGGCTACTGGCTGGCAGCCAGTTCCACGGCCGCCGTGGAGCGCCTGCGGCTGCTGGGCCTGCAGGTCATGCGCATTGCCGAGTCTGGAACGGCGCTGGCCGAAACCTATCACGAAACGGCACATGAATCCGGCGTGCGCGGCCCGATCGCGGGCGACCCGGAAACCGTGCGCGTGCAGGTGGCCGTGCAGCGCCGTGCCATCGATCTGCCTGCGGGCAGCTTCTACGTGCCACTGAACCAGCCCCGCGCGCATCTGGCCGTGGCAGCGCTCGAACCCGACACGCCGCACAGTTACTTCGCCAACCGGGTGCTCGACGAGCTCGCGCAGACAGCGCGCATCATGGTCCCTGTGTCCCTGGTATTTGAAGACACCGAGTAACGCGAGGCAGTGGCATGGGCCATGGGCATGGGCATGAAAAAAGCCTCCTTGGTCCTGCGCTATCACCTGCGCATCAGGAATTCAGAGGCTTGTGGTGCCGGAGAGAGGAGTCGAACCCCCGACCTTCTCATTACGAATGAGCTGCTCTACCAACTGAGCTACACCGGCGAAAAACGGGCATTATAGCCCGCGGTGGTAGTCCGTCACGCGCTGCACCTCGTTTTTCGATCCGAGGATTACGCTCACGCGCTCGTGCAACTGGGTGGGCTGGATGTCCAGGATGCGCTGCCTGCCGTTGGTCGCCGCGCCGCCGGCCTGCTCGACGATCCAGCCCATGGGGTTGGCCTCGTACATCAGGCGCAGCTTGCCGGGTTTTTCGGGTTCGCGCCGGTCCCAGGGGTACATGAAGATTCCGCCGCGCGTGAGGATGCGGTGCACGTCGGCGACCATGCTGGCGATCCAGCGCATGTTGAAGTCCTTGCCGCGCGGGCCTTCGCGGCCCTGCAGGCATTCGTCGATGTAGCGCTTCACGGGCGCGTCCCAGTGGCGCTGGTTGCTCATGTTGATCGCGAATTCCTGCGTGTCCTCGGGGATGCGCGGGTTTTCCTGCGTGAGCAGGAACGAGCCCTGCTCGCGGTCGAGCGTGAACAGCGCAACGCCCGCGCCCACGGTGAGCACCAGCGTGGTCTGCGGGCCGTAGATGCAGTAGCCGGCGGCGACCTGCTGGCTGCCGGGCTGCAGGAAGTCGCTGCCCGCGACGTCGCGCGCGCCGTCGGGCTTTCGGAGCACGCTGAAGATCGTGCCTATGCTCACGTTCACGTCGATATTGCTCGACCCGTCCAGCGGGTCGAAGAGCAGCAGGTATTCGCCCTGCGGGTAGCGGTTCGGCACCGGGTAGATTCCGGCCATTTCCTCCGACGCCATGGCCGCGAGGTGGCCGCCCCATTCGTTGGCCTCGATCAGCACCTCGTTGGCGATGATGTCGAGCTTTTTCTGAATCTCGCCCTGCACGTTCTCGCTCGCTGCGCTGCCCAGCACGCCCCCCAGGGCGCCCTGGTTCACGGCGTGGCTGATGCTCTTGCAGGCGCGCGCAACGATTTCGAGCAGCAGGCGCAGCTGCGCCGGAATCAGGCCGTCGGCCCGTTGCTGTTCGACGAGGTAGCGGGTCAGGCTGATGCGCTTCGTCATGCTGGTTTTTCCTTGCGGTTTTCCATGATGCTACGCGTCCCCCACGGCCCATGAAACAGGCTCGGGGGTGTTCACTCCAGCGCGCAGTTGAGCACCTCGCGCAGGTCGGGGGAGAGATCGGGTTTCGCAGCGACGCGCGAAATCGCCTCGCGCGCCGCGCTGCGCCAGGGCTCGGCCAGTTTCTTCCAGTGCTCCAGCGCGCGCGCCAGGCGCGCGGCGATCTGGGGGTTGATGGGGTCGATTTCGAGCACGCGCTCGCGCCAGAACACATAGCCCGCCGCGTCCGCGCGATGGAACGCGCCCGGGTTGGCGTTGCAATAGCCAAAGAGCAGGCTGCGCGCGCGGTTCGGATTCTTCAGGTTGAAGTCCGGGTGCTGCATGAGCTGGCGCACGACGGGCAGCACGTTGCCGCCACGGTCGAACGCCGTCGCCTGCAGCGCGAACCATTTGTCGACGACCAGCGGCTCGTCGCGGAACTGCGCATGAAAACGCGCCAGCGCCGGGGCCGCGAGTTCGCTGTCGCAGGACACCAGCGCCACGAGCGCGTTGAAGCGCTCGGTCATGTTCGTCGCGTCCTTGAAGCACTGGTAGGCCTTTGCGGGCCAGAGCGTGTCGCCCGTGCTCCGGGCGGCCAGGCACAGCAAGCTCAGCGCCAGACCGCCGAGCGCGCGGCGGCCGGACGACGCCGGGTCGGGGCAGTAGCCGCCGCGGCTCTGGCTCTGCTCCCAGGCCCAGACCCAGTCGGCGTGCAACGCCAGCGCAAGCTGCTCGCACATGGCTTCGCGCACGGTGTGGACGCGCTGCGGATCGACCACGTCGAGCTGTTCGGCGATGTAGCTCTCCGACGGCATCATGAGCACCAAGTCCTTGAAGGCCGGCTCGAGCGTGGGGTGGCGCAGGACGCCGCGCATCGCCGCGACGAACTCCGCGCAGAGAATCGGCTGCCCGATGCGGCCGTTGGCGCCGCATGCCTTGTCGGCGATCGCCGCCATGGCCCTGCGCAGCGCCAGCCGCTGGCCGGCCTCCCAGCGGTTGAACGGGTCCGTGTCGTGCGCCAGCAGCGTGAGCAGCTGGGAGTCGGTGCAGGCCATGTCCAGCAGCACGGGGGCGCTGAAGTTGCGCAGCAGCGAGGGCACGGGTTCGCCGTCCAGGTCGCTGAAGACCAGCGTCTGCTCGGCTTCGGTGAGCACCACGAGGTGTGTGGCCTCGTCTGACGCCGCAGCGTGCGGGGCCGCGTCCGCCAGGTGCAGCGGCAGGGCGGCGCCGCTGGCGCTGAGCAGTCCCAGTTCCACGGGGATGACGAAGGGCTGTTTGTCGGGCTGGCCGGGCGTGGGCGCGCAGCTTTGCGCCAGGCTGAGCGTGTAGCAGCGCGTGGCCGCGTCGTAGCTGCCCGAGGCGCGCACGCGCGGCGTTCCGGCCTGGCTGTACCAGCGCTTGAACTGGGGCAGCAGGCGCGCCAGCGCGCTCGCCGGGTTGGCGTCGGCAATGGCCTGCGCGAAATCGTCGCAGGTCACGGCCTGGCCGTCGTGGCGCTCGAAGTACAGCCTCAGGCCGCGCGCAAAGCCTTCGCGCCCGACCAGGGTATGCATCATGCGCACCACCTCGGCGCCCTTTTCGTAGACGGTGACGGTGTAGAAGTTGTCGATCTCGACGTAGCTGTCGGGCCGCACCGGGTGCGCCATGGGGCCGGCGTCTTCGGCAAACTGCATGGTGCGCAGCACGCGCACGTCCTTGATGCGCAAGACGGCGCGGGCCGACGCGCTGCCCGCCAGGTCCTGGCTGAACTCCTGGTCGCGAAACACCGTGAGCCCTTCCTTGAGGCTCAGCTGGAACCAGTCGCGGCAGGTCACGCGGTTTCCCGTCCAGTTGTGGAAATACTCGTGGCCGACCACGCTTTCGATGTACGCGTAGTCGGTGTCGGTGGCGGTGGCCTCGCTGGCGAGCACGTACTTGGTGTTGAAGATGTTCAGGCCCTTGTTCTCCATGGCGCCCATGTTGAAGTCGCTGGTCGCGACGATCATGAAGCGCTCCAGGTCGAGCGGCAGGTCGAAGCGCGCCTCGTCCCAGGCCACGCTGTGCATCAGCGCGCGCATCGCGTGCTCGGTCTTGGCCAGGTCACCGGGGCGCACGTACACCTGCAGCAGGTGCTCGCGGCCCGAGAGGCTCCTGATCCGCTGCTCGCGCGCCACCAGCTTGCCCGCGACCAACGCGAACAGGTAGCAGGGTTTTTTGTGCGGATCGACCCAGCGCGCAAAGTGGCGCCCGCCCTCGAGCGCGCCGCTGGCGACCAGGTTGCCGTTGGACAGCAGCACCGGGTACAGGGCCCGGTCGGCACGCAGCGTGACGCTGTAGCTGGCCATCACGTCCGGGCGGTCGAGAAAGTAGGTGATGCGCCGAAAACCCTCGGCCTCGCACTGCGTGAAGAAACTGCCCTGGCTCATGTGCAGGCCCATGAGCTGCGTGTTCTTCACCGGGCAGCAGGTGCTGAAGATCTCCAGCGTGAAGGGCGCGCTGTCCGGCAGCTTTTCCAGCACCAGGCGCTGGCCCTCCATCTTGAACGAGCAACCCTGGCCATCGACGAGCACGCGCGCCAGGTTCAGGTCCTCGCCGTCGAGTCTCAGCGGCTGCGCGGCCAGGTCCGGGTTGCGGCGCAGCGTCATGCGGTTGAGCACGCGCGTCTTCTGGGGGTCCAGGTCGAACGTGAGATCCACGCTGTCGATCCAGAATGCGGGCGCGCAGTAGTCCTCGCGGCGAATGGCGTGCGCCGGGCCTGCGCCGTCGCCACCGGTATCGGCCTCATGCAGTGGCAACATGGATGCGCTCCAGAAAGTCGGTGTTCATGAGTTCGGTGTAGTCGCGCACGGCGGCGAGCACGTGCGGGCCCGCGAGTTCCTGCGCGCTGTGCGTGCTGCAAATGGCCACGGCGCGCATGCCCGCGCGCCGGGCGGCTTCGATGCCGAAGGGAGCGTCTTCGAAGACGATGCAATGCGCGGGCTGCGCCGCGATGCGCCGCGCCGCCTCGAGAAAAATATCCGGCCGGGGCTTGCCGGGCAGCCCCTCGTCGCCACGCACGATGGCCAGGGGCGCAGGCTCCATGCCAAGCTGCGACAGCACGAAGCGCACGCTGTGGATGTCGCCCGCCGTTCCCACGGCGACCTTCAGTCCGCGCTCGGCGACCTCTGCGGCAAAGCGGCGAAAGCCCGCGACCTCGGCGAAGTGCGGCGCGAACAATTCGCGGTAGATGTCTTCCTTCTCGCGCGTGAGCGCGTCCACCTCGTCCTGCACGAGCGCGCGGCCGAGCAGTTCGTGCAGGCATTCGGCGCCGTTGCGGCCCGTGGTGCGGGACATGAAGTCGGGCAGGTCGATCGGCACGGCGCGGCGCCGCGCAAACTCGCCCCAGGCCCGGGAATGCCAGGGCATGGAATCGACCATGGTGCCGTCCATGTCGAAGATGATGGCTTCGGTGCGCATCACAGGCCCTGCTTCAGAGAGGCTTCGATGAAGGCGTCGAGGTCGCCGTCGAGCACCTTTTGCGTGGCCGAGATTTCGACGTTGGTGCGCAGGTCCTTGATGCGGCTGTTGTCCAGCACGTAGCTGCGGATCTGGTGGCCCCAGCCGACGTCGGTCTTGCTGTCTTCGAGCTTTTGCTGCGCTTGCTGGCGCTTGCGCATTTCATGGTCGTACAGGCGCGAGCGCAGGCGCTGCCACGCGATGTCGCGGTTGCCGTGCTGGCTGCGGCCGTCCTGGCATTGCACGACGATTCCCGTGGGAATATGCGTCAGGCGCACGGCCGAGTCGGTCTTGTTGATGTGCTGGCCGCCCGCGCCGCTGGCGCGGAAGGTGTCGGTGCGCACGTCGGCCGGGTTGATGTCGATCTGGATCGAGTCGTCGATCTCGGGGTAGACGAACAGGCTGGCAAAGCTCGTGTGGCGCCCGCCCGAGGAGTCGAACGGGCTCTTGCGCACCAGGCGGTGCACGCCGGTTTCGGTGCGCAGCAGGCCGTAGGCGTATTCCCCCTCGACCTTGATCGTGGCGCTCTTGATTCCCGCCACGTCGCCCGGCGTTTCCTCCTCGACTGCGGCCTTGAAGCCCTTGCGCTCGGCGTAGCGCAGGTACTGGCGCAGCAGCATGCCGGCCCAGTCGCAGGCCTCGGTCCCGCCCGCGCCCGCCTGGATGTCGATGAAGCAGCTCAGCGGATCGGCCTCGTTGCCGAACATGCGGCGGAACTCGAGCGCTTCGATCTCGGGCCTGAGCTTGGCGGTTTCGGCTTCGATCGCCGCCAAGCCGGCGGTGTCGTTTTCTTCCCGGCTCAGCGCGAACAGCTCGGCGTTGTCCGCGAGCTCGCGCACCAGCCTGTCGAGCGTGAGCACCACGCCGTCGAGGGCCTTCTTTTCCTTGCCCAGCTCCTGCGCCTTGCGGGGATCACTCCAGACCGCCGGGTCCTCCAGCGCTGCGTTGACGGTTCTCAGGCGTTCGAATTTGGCATCGAAGTCAAAGATACCTCCGCAACGCCTGCGTTCGCCCGATCAGGTCAGAGAGGGTGTTGCCGATGAGGTTGATACGTTCTGCGTCCATGGTGTCCTGCCGGTTCTGTGGGTTTGTGGGCGCGCGATTTTCTCACGGGACGCTGCCCGGGCGGGATTTGTGAACAACTGGGAACAACGGCGCGGCCCTTCCGGGGCGCTCACGCGGCGTCCAGGAACTGCTCGATGAGCTGCGCGACCTGCCCGGGCTGATCGTGGTGCAGCATGTGGCCGGCGTCGCGCACCACGGCGCTGCGGCAGTCGCGCACATGGCGCAGGCGCTGGTGGTATTCGTCCAGCGTGTACTCGCCGCCCCACCATTGGCCGAGGCTGTTGCGCTCACGCGGCGTCCAGGAACTGCTCGATGAGCTGCGCGACCTGCCCGGGCTGATCGTGGTGCAGCATGTGGCCGGCGTCGCGCACCACGGCGCTGCGGCAGTCGCGCACATGGCGCAGGCGCTGGTGGTATTCGTCCAGCGTGTACTCGCCGCCCCACCATTGGCCGAGGCTGTTGGCGTCGGCCTCGACGGCGAGCACCGGGGCGCTGATGCGCCCGTACATGGCCAGAACCTCGTCCACGCGAAAGAGCTGCGCGCTGGTGATCTTGTGCGCGGGGTCGCCGAGGATTTCCCACTGCCCCCGGGCGTTGGGTCGCGCCCAGTGCTGCGCCAGCCATTCGGCCTTGTCCCGCGCCAGGCGGGGGTTGGTCCGCATGAGGCGGCGCGCCACGCCGTCGGCGCTGTCGTAGGTCTTCAGGGCCATCGCGCCCTGGTGCAGTTGCCGGATCTCGTCGATCCATTGCGCGTAGCGCGCGGGGGCCTGCGCGGGCTGTGTGGCCGGCAGGCCAAAGCCCTCCAGATTGACCAGCCGGCGCACGCGATCGGGCCGCACGCCGGCGTACATCATGGCCACGTTGCCGCCCATGCTGTGCCCCACCAGATCGACGGCCTGACCCGGGGCGCAGTGGTCCAGCAGCAGGTCCAGGTCGGCCAGGTAGTCGGGAAAGAAATAATGGTCCGCCTGCGCGCTCGACGTGCCCCCGAAGCCGCGCCAGTCGGGCGCAATGATGCGCCGCTCCTGCCGCAGCGCGTCCACCGTGAACTGGTACGAGGCGCTCACGTCCATCCAGCCGTGCAGCAGCACCAGCGCGGGCCGGGGGCTGTCCTGCGGCCCCCAGTGGCGCACGTGGTAGTTCAGATGGCGCAGCGCCAGTGTGCTGCTGCGCGAAGCTTGGCGGGGTTGGTACATGGGGGCGGGGCTGTGGAGTCGGCAGGGGTTCGGGCGGGTGCGCACCGCAGGGTGCAGGGCGTGGAAATCCATTATCCTGCGCGCTCGTTCCGCTGCCCGCCGTCCGGTCCCACCCATGCAAAAAATCCAACTTGGCCAGAGCGATTTGCGCGTCACCCCCATTTGCCTGGGAACCATGACCTTCGGCGAACAGGTCGCCGAGGCCGACGCGCACGCCATACTGAGCCGCGCGCTGGAGCGCGGCCTGAACTTCATCGACACCGCCGAGATGTACGCGGTGCCCGCCCGCGCCGAGACCTGCGGCGCCACCGAGCGCATCATCGGCAACTGGTTGGCGAAGAATCCGGGCGCACGCCAGAAGCTGGTGCTCGCGACCAAGGTCGCAGGCCCTGGACGCGGCATGCCCTGGGTGCGCAGCGGCCGGGGCATGACGGCGGCGGACATCGCGGCCTCGTGCGAGGGCAGCCTGCGCCGCCTGCGCACCGACGTCATCGACCTGTACCAAATCCACTGGCCCGAGCGCCACGTGCCCGCGTTCGGCGCGCTGTACTACGACCCGGCCAAGGAGGCATCGAGCACGCCGATCCACGAGCAGCTCCAGGCGCTGGCGCGGCTGGTGCAGGCGGGCAAGGTGCGCTGCATCGGCCTGTCCAACGAGACGCCCTACGGCGTGCACGAGTTCGTGCGCCTGGCCGAGCAGCACGCCCTGCCGCGCGTGGCCACGGTGCAGAACCCGTACTGCCTGATCAACCGCAGCTGGGAAAACGCGCTCGACGAAACCTGCCACCGGCTCGCGGTATCGCTGCTCGCCTATTCGCCGCTGGGCTTTGGCCTGCTCACGGGCAAGTACGACGCGGGCGGCACCACGGGCCCGAGCGCACCCAAGGACGCGCGCATCACCGTCTACGAGTCGATGCGCGGGCAGCGCTGGGGGCGCCCCGAGGCGCTGCAGGCCGCGCGCCGCTACAACGCGCTGGCCCGCGCCAACGGCCTGACGCCCACGCAGATGGCGCTCGCGTTCTGCTACACCAAGTGGCAGGTGGCGAGCAGCATCATCGGCGTGACCTGCGCCGCGCAGCTCGACGAAAACCTGAACGCCTGGGGAACGCGCCTGTCGCCCGAACTGCTGCAGGCCATCGACGCCATCCGCCGGGAAATGCGCGACCCGGCGCAGTGACTCAGTCCACCCGCTCCACATGCGCCTGGCGCGTGTACAGAAAGTCGATCACCGCCTTGCGGCAGCGCAGGTAGCGCGGGTCCTCGGCCAGTTCCACGCGCAGGCGCGGGCGGGGCAGGTCCACGCACAGGATCTCGCCAATGGTTGCGGCCGGCCCATTGCTCAGCATCACGATCCGGTCGGCGAGCAGCACGGCCTCGTCCACGTCGTGCGTGACCATGACCACGGTGCTCTGCGTGCGCGCAACGATTTCCAGCAGTTCGTCCTGCAGCCTGGCGCGGGTCAGCGCGTCGAGTGCGCCGAAGGGCTCGTCCATGAGCAACACCTGCGGCTCCATGGACAGCGCGCGCGCGATTCCCACGCGCTGCTTCATTCCACCGGAGATTTCGCCGGGGCGCTTTTGCCCCGCGTGCGCCAGGCCGACCAGCGCCAGAGCGTCGGCTGTGCGCTGCCTGAGCCGGGCCCGGTCTTCCTTGGCGCCAAAAACGCGCTCCACGGCCAAGTACACATTGTCAAAGCAGCTCAGCCAGGGCAGCAGCGAGTGGTTCTGAAAGACCACCGCGCGCTCCGGCCCGGGGCCCCGGATCTCCTTGTTCGCGCACAGCAGGACGCCGCGCGTGGGCGTGGCCAGCCCGGCAATCAGGTTCAGCAGGCTGGACTTGCCGCAGCCCGAGTGGCCGATGAGCGCGACGAACTCGCCGCGGGCAATCGCCAGATCGATCCCGCGCAGCGCGGGGAACAGGCCCTTGGCCGTCTTGAAGCTTTGTTCCACGCCCTGGACTTCAATGAACCGATTGCCGGCGTTCATGCCCTGACCTCCTCGAACGTGAACGCGCTGGCGAGCCGGATGAGCGCGTATTCGAGCACCATCCCGACGGCGCCGATCACGAAGATGGCAATGAGGATGTTCTTCACGTTCAGGTTGTTCCACTCGTCCCACACCCAAAAGCCTATGCCCACGCCGCCAGTGAGCATCTCGGCCGCGACGATCACGAGCCAGGCGGTGCCCACGGCCAGGCGCACGCCGGTGAGCATGTAGGGCAGGACGGCGGGCAGCAGGATCCGGGTGGCGATCTTCCATTCGGACAGATTCAGCACGCGGGCCACGTTCATGTAGTCCTGCGGAACGCGCTGCACGCCCACGGCGGTGTTGATGATCATGGGCCAGATGGAGCAGATGAAAATGGTCCAGATGGCGGCCGGGTTGGCGCCCTTGAAGACCAGCAGACCCAGCGGCAGCCAGGCCAGCGGGGACACCGGGCGCAGCAGGCTGATGAGCGGGTTGAACATGCGCCCCAGAAAGTCGAAGCGCCCGATCACGAAGCCCGCCGGAATGCCCACCAGCGCCGCCATGCCAAAGCCGATGGCCACGCGCTGCAACGACATCAGCAGGTTCCAGCCCAGGCCCTGGTCGTTCGGGCCGTTGCGGTAGAAGGGGTCGGCGAACACCTTCAGCGCCTGCGTCCAGGTTTCCCGGGGGCCCGGAATGCCGCTGCTCGCGGACACCAGCGCCCACACGCCCACGAGCAGCCCCAGGCCGCACAGCGGCGGCAGCACGCAGAGCCAGAAGCCCTGCGACAGGGTCCGGACCGCCTGGCGTGCGGCCGGGGGATTTGCCGTTGGCGGCGCCGGGCTTGCGGCACGGGCCGCGCCCGCAGCGTCGGCTGCATGCGGCATGGCATTGCGCGCCGGGGCGGAATCGGGCGGGGCGTGAAACACGGCACTGACCATGGTGTTCTCCTGTTCGCGGGTCGGTCAGGAAGTTCAGGCCCTGATCTTGAAACTGTCGGCGTACCGGGCGGGGTCCTTGCCGTCCCAGAGCACACCGTCGATCAGCTTTTGGCTGCGCATTTCGCTCTTGGGCAGCGGTGTCTTGGACGCCGCTGCCGCCTGCTTGTAGACGTCGATGCGGTTCACCGCCCGGGCGACTGCGGCGTAGTCGGGGTGCTCCTTCAGCAGGCCCCAGCGCTTGTGCTGCGTGAGAAACCACATGCCGTCCGACAGGTACGGGAAGTTCACCGCGCCGGCGTTGAAGAACTTCATGTGGTTCGGGTCGTCCCAGGTCTTGCCCATGCCGTCCTGGTAGCGGCCCAGAATGCGCTGGTTGATCCCCTGCACGTCGGTGTTCACATAGGCTTTGCCGGCAATCGTCTCGGCCATGCGGTTCTTGTTCGCCAGACCCTCGTCGATCCAGCGGCTGGCCTCCAGGATGGCGGCGGTCACGGCGCGCGCCGTGTTCGGATTCCGGCGCACGAATTCGGACGTGGTGCCGAGCACCTTTTCCGGATGGTCGCGCCAGATCTCCTGCGTGGTCGTGGCGGTCACGCCGATGCCGTCCATGATCGCGCGGTGGTTCCAGGGCTCGCCCACGCAAAAGCCGTCCATATTGCCCACGCGCATGTTCGCCACCATCTGCGGCGGGGGCACGGTGATCACCTTGGCGTCGCGCACCGGGTCGATGCCGTTCGCAGCGAGCCAGTAGTACAGCCACATGGCGTGCGTTCCGGTGGGGAAGGTCTGGGCAAAGGTGTACTCGCGCTTTTCGGCCGCCATCAGCCGGGCCAGGCCCGCGCCATCGACTGCGCCCTTTTCGGCGAGCTTGCGCGACAGCGTGATCGCCTGGCCGTTGTGGTTCAGGCCCATGAGCACGGCCATGTCCTTCTTCGGTCCGGCAATGCCCAGGTGCACCCCGTAGACCAGACCGTAGAGCACATGGGCAAAGTCGAGTTCGCCGTTCACGAGCTTGTCGCGCACACCGGCCCAGGAAGCCTCCTTGGTGGGGACGATGCTCACGCCGTATTTCTTGTCGATTCCCAGCACCGAGGCCATGACCACGCTGGCGCAGTCGGTCAGCGGAATAAAGCCGATCTTCACTTCCTTTTTCTCCGGGGCGTCCGAGCCCTGCGCGTGCACGAGTGCGCGCAGCGCGGGGCCCGCGCCCACGGCGCCGATACCGGCGGCCTGCAGCACGGTGCGGCGGTCGATGCTGGTTTTCAACCTATTCGTCATGGGGCGTCCCTGGTGGCGTGAAAAACAAGAAAGGCGTCCTCACCACGCGCCCGGTTGCTGCTCTCAGCAAAGCCGGGTGCGGGCGGGGACGCCTTTGTCCATTGCGGAGCCCGGGGCTCCGACACGGACAAGCGCGATCCCGCCATTGGGTCGGTGCTGTCCGTGGTGCGACCTGCATTGGTCTTGCAGGTGCTGGTGCAAGCCGCGTGCCAGCAACGCGGATTCCGGGCGGGCAAGCCATGGGCCATGGGACGCGTGCAGCCCAAGCCCTGGGCCCCGTCTGCCTCCCGATCCCCGCGGACGAATGCGGACCGGGCTCTGCACGCCGCAGCGCACCAGATTTGTGCGCTGCACCATCGCGCACCGGTTTTGCACCGGGAACGCGGGCGCGGGCGCCGTCAGTCCAGCAAGTCCAGCGCATCGAGCATGCGCTGGGCCAGTTCCGCGAGCCTGAGGCTCTTGTCCATGGCGGCCTTGCGCAGCTTCGCGTAGGCCTCCTGTTCGCTCAGACCCTGGCGCTGCATGAGCAGGCCCTTGGCGCGCTCGATGATCTTGCGCTCGCGCAGTTCGGCCCGGGCCCCGGCGAGTTCGGCGCGCAAAGCCTGCTCGTGCCGAAAGCGCGCCAGGGCCACGTCCAGAATGGGGCGGATGCGCTGCGGCGCAAGGCCCGCGACAACATAGGCGCAAACGCCCGCGGCCACCGCGTCCTTGACGTGCGAGGTGTCCTCGTCGTTCGTGAACAGCACGATGGGGCGGCGCGCGTCGCGCGTGGCGAGCACCACGTACTCGAGCGCGTCGCGCGCGTCGCTTTCGGCGTCCACGACGATCAGGTCGGGCTGCAACTGGGCGATGCGCTCGCTCAGAAAGACATCCGCGGGCAGCGTCGCCACCAGGTTGAAGCCGTTCTCCAGCAGCCCGATGCGCAGCGCGCGCGAGCGCCCGGCCAAGCGCACGGCGTGCTCGTCTCCCGGGTCGGCAACGTCCAGATCCGGCGCCACCACCACGATGCGCAAAGCCTCAGTCATACATATCCCTGCGCGCGAGCAATTTCTACGCCACGAACAACGCCGCCGCGGCGCCGCAGAATGCGCACCTCAGGCTCTGAAGCGCCGGCGCGTGAGCGCCAGTGCGATCCAGAACGCCGCCACGGTGGTGCCCCCCAGCGCCAGGCCGTGGCGCAGTGCGTCGGCGGGCCACTGGTTCATGAACAGCGGCCGCACCAGTTCCACCGCATGGGTCAGCGGCAGCCAGTCGGAGATGGCGCGCACCACAGGGGGCAACTGCGCGCGCGGGAAGAACACGCCCGACAGGAACATCATGGGCGTGAGCCCCAGCGTGAAGTAGTAGGTGAAGAAATCGTAGCCCTTGGCGAGCGCGTTGAAGATCAGGGCAATGCTCGAAAACATGATTCCCACGCCCAGCAAAATGGGCCAGGCGAGCAACAGCCTGGGGCTGTGGCTGATTCCCAGGGCAAGCATCACGCACAAAATCGCCGAGACCGTGAACAGCGCCTTGAACGCGGCCCAGAGCATTTCGGCGAGCACCACGTCGTCCAGGCTGATGGGGGCATTCATGATGCCCTCCCAGGTCTTTTGCACATGCATGCGCGAGAACGCCGAATACAGCGCCTCGAAGCTTGCCGCGTTCATGGCGCTCATGCAGACCGAGCCGCTGGCCAGGAACAGGATGTAGGGAACCGTCTGCCCCTCCATCTGGATCTGCCCCACCAGCGCGCCCATTCCGTAGCCAAAGGCGACGAGCCAGATTAGCGGCTCGGCGATATTGCCCACGAGGCTCGGAAACGCCAGCTTGCGCCATACCAGCAGGTTGCGCAGGAACACCGGCCAGGCACGGGCCGAGAGGCTGGGCGGGCGCCATATGGACGGCTGGACTGCGGTGATGCTGGGGGCGGAGGCGGTGGCGCTTGGCATGCGCCTATTGTGCGGTGTAAACCGGCAGGCGCGCTTTTTGCGCAGCACTGCCTGGCCCGGTCTGCCGCTGGTTTCTGCCCCGCTGTTGCAGCGGCGCCAAGGCCACCCCTTCCCTGCTGATCGCAAGCCCGATGCCCCTCAACGCCCGCAAAAGGAAACCCCATGAACCGCAACGACGTCACCGAAAAAATCATCAGCACCAAGGTCGCCAAGGGCCTGCAATGGAGTGCCATCGCCAGCAAGCTTGGCCGGTCCAAGGAATGGACCACCGCGCTGTGCCTGGGCCAAATGAGCGCGTCCGCCGAGCAGGCCCGGTGTCTGGGCGAGATCTTTGGCCTCACGGACGAGGAGCAGAAATGGCTGCAAATCGTTCCCCACAAGGGAACGCTGCAAACGCCCGTGCCCACCGACCCGCTGATCTACCGCTGGTACGAGATCGTGAACGTCTACGGCAGCACCATCAAGGAGCTGATCCACGAAGAGTTCGGCGACGGCATCATGAGTGCCATCGACTTGAGCATGGCCATCACGCGCGAGGCCGACCCCAAGGGCGACCGTGTGAAAGTGGTCCTGTCGGGCAAGTTCCTGCCCTACAAGCAGTATTGAAAAGGCAAAGCGCCGCGCGGTACCCTGCCGTGGCCACACCCCGGCGACAGGTTGGGCCGAGCGCAGCGCTTACCCCCTCTTTGCCAGCAGGCAATTCGCTCCATTGCCCCGCCCGCGCAGGCCCGGTTGCCACAAGGCCTGTCCACACCAGAGCCCCGGCCAAAGACATTCGAGCCGGAGCGCGTCGCCGCGATCTCCGAGGGCGCCATATCCGAAGCGTGACCGGGAAGTCTATTTTGAGATACCGGGATACATCCATGGCATATTCTTCTGAATATCGAAGTACAGCGTATATTTATCCATATCAAGAAGCACAAGTTTTATGGAATTTTTTCGTCTTACGCATCTGCCTTCTCTGAAATCCGATCTGACGTGACCGGCCATCTTGTAGGTCTTGAGAACCTCTTCTTTTGATAGAATAGCAATCCACCAAACATGATCACCTATGTCATCCGATATTCTGCTGTTCAAGAAATCCAATTGATTCTTTGATAAATATGAATCCACTGACTCTGGCGTCACGTATGAAGGAAGAAAGCATACCTGCTCGCCAATCTGAATTATATCTTCAAGTTTCACCTCTTTTTCGGAAGTTAATTTTTCAGCCACCATGGATTCAAAAGCACGATCTTCAAAAGTACTGAGCCAGTTAATCAACCTAAGAAATGGTATTGATAAAAGTAGTATTGTCAACGGCAGTATCAAAAACAGAAAAACAATCCGGAGAAATATTTTTATACCAGCAAAAAGCATAGCAACTCCAAGGGGTTGAGTAATCAGAAACTTGCGTCGGTAAATTCATCATGAATATCTACTGTCCTCCTTGGTAGCCAGCCGTTGCCTCCTGCGTCAGAACAAAAGATATTTCCATGGATATCTCCGATATGGATACTGTCATAATCCAAAATCCAAGATTCAGATGCATCGATCAGCGCTCCCTCAAACTCTCACTCCCCGCCCCTTGGATCGGACTGAGCAGATATTCAATTCCCCGTCTTTGCCAGCAGGCAATTCATTCCATTGCCCCGCCCGCGCACACCCGGTCGCCACAAGGCCTGCGCAGGCAGGGCCCATCAGTTCCAGCCCGCAGCCAGCACCGGGGTCAGAGCCGTCTGGTAATCGGCCGCCAGCGTGGTCTGCCCTGCGGGCGGCGGTGCAAAGGCCGCCATCGCAGACACAAGGGCATTCACCTGGCTGTCCAGCAGCACCTTGCCATCCGCAGTCTGGAAGCGCTCGATATGGTAGGCATTGCCCACATACCAGTTGTTGATCAGGCTCTTGTCCGAGGTGCCGATGATGCTTGCCTCCAGGTCCGCATCCACGCGGCGCAACCACAGCTGATTCGTGTTCACGCCTGCGCCAATGGACAGGCAATCGGTATTGCCTGCGGTGCTGTCGTAGTCGGTGATGTTGTCCACACCAGAGCCCCGGCCAAAAACATAGGTGTCGTTGCCATTGCCGCCGTCCAGGGTGTCGTTGCCTGCTCCGCCATCGAGCGTGTCGGCTCCGTTCCCGCCGGAGAGGGTGTCGCTGTCCGCACCGCCATTGAGCGTGTCGTTGCCATCGCGCCCGTAGATCGTGTCGGCTCCCGCTTGGCCGCTGATGCTGTCGTCCGCAGTGGTACCGACGATGTAATCGGCCGCTGCCGTGCCCGCGAAGGCCTTGTTCTTGAGTTCATTCAGGCCCCAGGTGGTGCCGTCGGCGAACCTGACTTGCTGGATCGGGTTGCCGGCGTTGGCCGGGTCGTCCCTGGAGAAGAAGTCGCAGATGGTCAGCTTGTCTGCGGTGCCCACGATGGACAGCATCAAGGTCGAGCCGGAGCGCGTAGCCGCAATCTCCGAGGGCGCCACACCCGCCTTGAACTGCAGCACGTTGAGTTTGTCTGCCGCCTGCTCGTAGTCCGGACTGATGGTGTCCTGCCCGTCGCCCTTGCCAAACAGATAGGTGTCGTTGCCCGCACCTCCGCTGAGCACGTCATTGCCTGTTCCTCCGTCGAGCGTGTCGGCTCCGTTCTCGCCGTAGAGGCTGTCGTTGTCCGCGCCGCCATCGAGCGTGTCGTTGCCATCGCGCCCGTAGATCGTGTCGGCTCCGGCCTGACCGCTGATGCTGTCGTCTGCCGTGGTGCCGAAGATGAAATCGGCCGCTGCCGTGCCCGCGAATCCCTTGTTCTTGAGCTCATTGAGGCCCCAGGTGGTGCCGTCGGCGAACCTGACTTGCTGGATCGGGTTGTTCGCGTTGGCCGGGCCCTCGCCGGAGAAGAAGTCGCAAATGCTCACCTTGTCTGCGGTGTCCCCGATGGACAGCACCAAGTTCAGGCCGGCGCGTGTCGCCACGATCTCCGAGGGCGCCACACCCGCCTTGAACTGCAGCACATTGAGCTTGTCTGCTGCCAGGTCGTAGTCCGAACTGATGCTGTCCTGTCCATCGCCCTTGCCAAACAGATAAATGTCGTTGCCCGCACCTCCGCTGAGCAGGTCATTGTCTGTTCCTCCGTCGAGCGTGTCGGCTCCGTCCCCGCCGTAGAGGCTGTCATTGCCTGCGCCACCATCAAGCGTATCGGCTCCCGTGCCACCCTGGATCCAATCGATACCATCACCGCCTTTCAAGCGATCATCTCCCGCACCGCCAAACAAAGTGTCGTTGCCTGCACCGCCCAGAGCAATATCGTCACCATTTCCACCGTCTATTGCATCGTTGCCTGCTTTGCCAATCAGCATATCGTTGCCGTCGAAACCCCGGATGTTGTCCTCCCCTGCACCGGCGACAATCAAATCCGGCCGTGAGGTGCTGGTGAGCCTGTCGGTGGACGACGCAGCGAAACGAACTGTCCAACTGCTCAGTTCCTTGCTGAATACTCCCAGATCGGTGGTGGTATCGAGTTGGGTCGCGAGGAATTCGGCGGCGTTCCAGCCGAGTTCCGCCAAGTTTCCGTATCCGTAAGAGCTCACAAACTCGACCAGATCGACAATTCCTTGTTGACTGTTCGATGCGATGCTCTGAATAAAGGCCGATTCAAGCCCGGAGAACGAAAGCGTGTCCGCCTCGAGCGCGGAATCAAACATGCCGGTGTAAGCCTTCAATCGGGTTATCAGAACCAGGGATTCATAAATGTCGGTTTTGAATCGGTCGTACGCCAAGGAAATGTTGGCAATCTGCTCAGCGGCCAGCGTTACCCTGAGCGCGCCCGAGCTGGCATCCAATGGCGTAAACCGGGCCTGCCCGGTGGCACCCCCATAGGTAAAGCCCATGAAGCGCTCGACCACGCCCAGTTTGCGAATGAATTCGTTGTAGTCTGGCGTGCCTGCGGTCAACCCGGCCAAGTTGTAGGTCAACGTCACACCATTGCTTGAGAGGGCATCTGCCTGCGCCTTGAGCGATTTCAAATCGGCTGTATCGGCCCATTTCTCAATGAAACCGTCGAGCTTGTCGATCTGCCCTTGGCGGGTGGTTTGCTGGGTGTAGGTTTGCACCCAATTACCGAGTTCGGTCGAGAGGCTGATGGCTTCAGACAGATCGCGCACACGTCCTGAGCCGCGCAAATTGGGCAATGCCATGGCCTGATCGGTGAGTGTGATCCTGTCGCTGAACTGCCGATAGAAGGTATTGACCAGCAGGTCCAGGTTGGCCGTGGCACTATTGGTTTCCCCCGTCGCTCCCGTAGTACCGCTGGACCGGGTAAAGGTGCCTGCTGCCGTCTGCAGATTGCCATTTCCCAAGTCGGTCCGCACAGCGCTTGAATTCACGCCAATCGCAGTAATGCTGTTGGCGTCCAGTGTGGTCAACTCGTCGGCTTGGCTGATGCCGTCCTGGTTCAAATCACGCCAGATGCGCAAATTGGCAAAACCGCTGTCTGCCGAGTTGATCTTGCCGTCGTTATTCGCGTCCAGGTCCTTGAGCGCGTCAAAGCCGTCGGTGGCCCGTTCACCGTTGCTCTTGAGCGTGTCCACACCAAAGAGTTCGCGGCCCGAATCGATCGTGCCATTGCCATTGCGGTCCAGCACCAGCCAGCCATCGTCGGGTTTCACCCAGCCAGTGCCGGTCTTCACGCCATCGGCGTCGTGATCAAACAAGATGATCGTCCCGTCGCGGGTGCTGGTGGTTTCAATGCCGTCGCCATCCAGGTCGAGGACCAGCGGATCACGGCGCGGTGGGGTTGTGCCAGCAGCGCCAGCGGTACAACCTGTGTTACCCGTGCCACCAGCCGCGCCGCCAGCATCGCTGCTACCACCGCCGGGATTCCTGGAATCACCAGAGCCAGAACCTCCGCTGGGTCGGTTATCCCACCACTGCTTGGGATTAATTGTTCGATCTTGTTGGTTCTTTATCTGGTAATGAACATGCTGTTTAAATTGATTCTCTCCTTCTGGACCACGGCCACCCATCGTGCCAATCGGACAACCTGCATTTACCTTCTCCCCGACCTTCACATTTCGTTCTTGGGTATGGAGGATCTCGTGACTATTTCCATCTGCGTCACGAATCTTGATGGTGCCGTATTGGCCGCCAACAAAAGTTACAGTGCCACTAATGGGAGAGTGAATTGTTGGATGTGTCAGATTGATTCCAGATTGTCCAACATTATAATTAAAAATCAACTCCACCATGTGGCCCCTTGCGATTATGAGTTTCACCATAATTTCCAGTGATGTGTGCCGCGACACCATTCTGACTTGGAAGCATTTTGTTCATTGTATCATTGAAAGGCATGATTGCTCCTTAATAATTCAAAGTGACCAGTCTTCAATACGCACCAAATTCCAACAAGAATTCAGAGAAAAAAAGTAATTTACCAAATGATCAGTGTCATCTTTCGTGAGAGTCAATTTGGCGCGATTCGATTTTATTTCATCGATACGCAAAATCAAATCTCTTTGTTTTCTCTCGACCTCATCAGGAATAACAGGAAAATCGATCTGATTGCGTCGAGATTTTTGCATGACGGGTTTTGGCTCAGGCATCGCGGTCAAATCAAGCCACTGTTCTTTGAGTGGATATTTCGTAAATTTTATTTGTACTTCCTTGCTTTCAGAAAAAACTTTTATGAATTCAGAAAAATCACGGGAAGGACATTTTATTTGCCGGCTGCCAGAAGCCTGTTGGACCGGATGACTTGCATGGTCGAGAGCATATGCTTGACTACAAACAGCAAAAAACAACAAAGAGTATCGCATTTTAATCAACATGATTTTCTCCTTTCCAGAAAATGCTGACCTAACAACTCAGCATGAGCATGCTGTACGATTGCATGTGGTTCTTCGGGTTTTCGATTTCCACCGTGACTCCCAGTGAGATGTGGTGTTCTGCCATTTTGGGCTGGCAATACCGTGTTCGGCACATCATTAAAACGCACGATTTTCTCCTTGGCAGTTCAAAGTTCAATGCGACCAATTTTCAATACGCACCAAACTCCAACAGGAATTCAGAACAAAGAAATAATTAACAACATAACAGGTATCCTCTTTCGTCATGGTCAATTTGGCACGATTCGATTTGATCCAATCAATGCGCAAGCTCAGGTTTTCTTGCTTTCTCTCAATTGCATTATCTATAACAGGAAAGGAGACCTGATCGCGTCGGAATGTTCGCATGACAGGCTTTGCCTCAGGTTCTGCGTCCTCCAGCACTTGGATCTTGAGTGGATATTTGATAAATTTGATCTGCACCTCCTTGCTTTCAGAAAACACTTTCATGAATTCATAAAAATCACGGGAAGGACATTTTATTTCCTTGCTGCCAGACGCTTGCTGGACCGAATGACTCGTATGGTCGAGAGCATATGCCTGACTGCAAACAGCAAAAAACAACAAAAAATAGCGCATTATGATCAACATGATTCTCTCTTTTTCAGAAAATGCTGGCCTAACAAGCGTATCGGCTCCGGCCTGACCGCTGATCGCGTTGTCCTGCGTTGCTATCGATGATGTAATCGGCCGCTGCCGTGCCCGCGGAGACCCTGCCCTTGAGCGCATTGACGCCCCAGATGGTGTCGTCGGCAAACCTGACCTGCTGGATCGGGTTGTAGGAGTTGTCCGGGTCCTCACCGGGGAAGAATTCGCAGATGGTCACCTTGTCTGCGGTACCCACAATGGACAGCACCAAGCTCGTGCCGGCGCGCGTAGCCACGATCTCCGAGGGCGCCACACCCACCTTGAACTGCAGCACGTCGAACTCGGCGAAGCCCGAACTGATGGTGTCCTGCCCGTCGCCCTTGCCAAACAGATAGGTGTCGTTTTCCGCACCACCACGGAGCACGTCGTTGCCTGCGCCACCGTCGAGCGTGTCGGCTCCCGCGCCTCCCTGGATCCAATCGTCACCATCACCGCCTTTCAAGCGATCATCTCCAGCACCGCCAGACAAAGAGTCGTTGCCTGAACCGCCCAGAACGATGTCGTCACCATTTCCACCGTCTATTGCATCGTTGCCTGCTTTGCCAATCAAAATATCGTTGCCGTCGAGACCCCGGATATTGTCATCCCCTGCACTGGCGACAATCAAATCCGGCCGTGAGGTTCCGGTGAACCTGTGCTCGGTGGATGCAGCGAAACGGACTGTCCAACTGCTCAGTTCCTCGCTGAATGCTCCCGGATCGATGGTGGTATCAAGTTGGGTGATGAGAAATTCGATGGCGTCCCAGCCAAGTTCAGCCAAGTTTCCGTATCCGTAAGAACTCACAAACTCGACCAGATCGACAATTCCTTGTTGACCGTTCGATGCGATGCCCTGAATAAAGGTCGATTCAAGCCCGGAGAACCAAGGCGTGTTTGCATCGAGGAGCTCGGAATCAAACATATCGGTGTAAGCTTTCAATCGGGTTATCAGAACCAGAGATTCATAAATGTCCGTTTTGAATCGGTCGTACGCCAAAGAAATGTTGGCGATCTGCTCAGCAGCCAGCGTTACCCTGAGCGTGCCCGAGTTGACATCCAATGGCGTAAACCGGGCCTGCCCGGTGGCACCCCCATAGGTAAAACCCATGAAGCGCTCGACCACGCCCAGCTTGCGAATGAATTCCTTGTAGTCTGGTGTGCCTGCAGTCAACCCGGCCAATTTGTAGGTCAACGTGACCCCATTGCTTGATAGGGCGTCTGCCTGCGCCTTGAGTGGTTTCAAATCGGCTGTATTGGCCCATTTTTCAATGAAACCGTCGAGCTTGTCGAGCTGTCCTTGGCGGGTGGTTAGTTGGGCGTAGGTTTGCACCCAATTGCCGAGTTCGGTCGAGAGGCTGATGGCTTCAGACAGATCACGCACACGCCCTGAGCCGCGCAAATTGGGCAATGCCATGGCCTGATCGGTGAGTGGAATCCTCTCGCTAAACTGCCGATAGAAGGTATGTACCAGCAGGTCCAGGTTGGCCGTTGCGCTATTGGTTTCCCCCGTGGTACCGTTGGACCGGGTAAAGGTGCCCGCTGCTGTCTGCACATTGCCATTTCCCAGGTCGATTCGCCCAGCGCTTGAATTCACGCCTATTGCGGTAATTTTGTTCGCGCTGAGTGTGCTCAACTCCTTGGCCTGGCTGATGCCGTCCTGGTTCAAGTCACGCCAGATGCGCAAATTGGCAAAAACACTGTCCGCCGAGTTGATCTTTCCGTCGTTATTCGCGTCCAGGTCCTTGAGCGCGTCAAAGCCGTCGGTGGCCCGTTGACCGTTTTTCTTGAGCGTGTCCACACCAAAGAGTTCGCGGCCCGAATCGATCGTGCCATTGCCATTGCGGTCCAGCACCAGCCAGCCGTCGTCGGGTTTGACCCAGCCAGTGCCGGTTTTCACGCCATCGGCATCATGATCGAACAAGATGACCGTCCCGTTACGTACCGGGCAGTTTGCTTCCAAGGGAGCGCACGCATCATGACCGAACAAGATGGCCATCCCTTCGCGGGTGCTGGTGGTTTCAATGCCGTCGCCATCGAGGTCGAGGGCCAGCGGATCACGGCGCGAAGGAGTTGTGCCGTCAGCGCCAGCGGCACAACCCGCGCTACCCGCGCCACCAGCCGCACCGCTAGCATCGCCGCCTTCAGAAAAATCACGCGAAGGGCATTTTATTTGCCTGCTGCCGGAAGCTTTCTGAATGGGATGGCTTGCATGGTCAAGAGCATATGCTTGACTACAAACAGCAAAAAACAACGAAACGTAGCGCATTTTAACCAACATGATTCTCTCCTTATCAACGCTCCCTCAAACTCTCACTCCCCGCCCTCTGAATCGGACTGAGCAAATATTCAATCACCCGCCTCTGTCCCGTCTTGATCTCCGCCGTGATATTCATCCCCGGCGCCAGCCGGATGGGTTTTCCATCCACGTCGATATGCGTGCGCCCGAGTTTGAGTATGGCCGGGAAGATCGCGCCGCGTTTCTCGTCGTTCACCGCGTCTTGCGTCACTTTCTCCACCTCCGCAGGCACGGTGCCGTAGCGCGTGAACGGGAAGGTCTCCAGCTTGATGCTCACGTCCTGCCCGGGAACTACAAAGCCGATGTCCTTGTTTTCCAGCGTGACCTCGGCGCTCATGCTCGCGCTTTCGGGGACGATGACCATCAGGGCCTGCGCCTCGGTGACCACGCCGCCTTCGGTGTGCAGGGCCAGTTGCTGCACGGTGCCGCTGACCGGGGCCGTGAGCGTCGCGCGCTGTTCGCGTTGTCTGGCCTTGGTCAGTTCCTGGCCCGTCTGGTGGCGCTTGAGGTCCGCCTGCGCCTGGCGTTCACTCAGCGCGCGCAGGGTTTCTGCGAGGTAGGCGCTGCGGGTTTTTTCGGCCTCGCGCAGCGCCGCTTGCGCTTCGTACAAGCGGGCCTTCTGCGTTGCCAGGTCGCGTTCGAGTTCGATGCGTTCGCGGGTGCGGTCCTGCCGGGCGTGGACCGACATGAAGCCCTGGGCCATCAGGGTCTGGAAGTCCTGTTCGCGCTGGCGGGCGATGGGCACGGTGGATTCGAGCTTGTCGATCATGGCCTGCACGGTGGCCCTCTCGGCCTCGCGGCGCTGCTGTTCTGCGCTCAGGCGGTCCAGGCGCGCGCTGACGTCGTTCCATTCCGCGGCCAGTTGGGCCTGGGCTCTTGCGTGTTCCGCGTCGGTCCAGTCGGCTGCGGCGGCGTTTTCCCGGATGGCTGCGTCCAGCGCCCGGTCCACGGGGGCCCTGTGCTTTCCCGCGCGCAGCATCTGTTGCTGCACGCGGGTGCGCAGCCATTCGGACTGCGCGGCCTTGTGCGTTTCGAGCAGGCTGGCCCGGTCGGCCTGCGCGTCGGTGGGGTCGAGTTCCATGAGGGACTGGCCGGCCTGCACCCGGTCGCCGTCCTGGACGAGGATGCGGCGCACCACGCTGCGCTCCAGCGGTTGGACGGTCTTCGTGCGCTCGCTCACGATGATGCGCCCGGGCGCCACGGCCACGATGTCGATCTTGCCGAAGGTGGTCCACGCCACGGCGCTCAGGAACAGCGCCATCAGCGCGTAGGCGATGCGCCGGGGCGCCGGGTGCACCGGCGTTTCCTGCAGGCTCAGGGCGGCGGGCAGGAAGGCTTGTTCGTCGGCCAGGCGCGCCGGCCCGGCGAGTTCCGCGCGCCGGGCCCATGCGGTTCGCAGCACGGCCCGGTAGCGGGCCAGCAGTTCCAGGGCCGGGTGGCGCGGCGCAGTGGTGTTCATGCCAGTCCCCGGGGCGGGATGGTGGTGCCGCCGGGGGCTGGCGCCGCGGCCCGGCTGTCCTGCATGCGCCACAGGTGCGCGTACAGGCCCTGCTGCCTTTGCAGCAGCGCGTCGTGCGTGCCAGTTTGCACGATGCAGCCCTTGTCCATGACGAGGATTCGGTGCGCGTGCCGCACGGCGCTCAGGCGGTGGGCAATGATGAGCACGGTGCGGCCCGCGCAGATGGGGACCATGTTGTGCTGGATGATGGCTTCGCTTTCGTAGTCGAGCGCGCTCGTGGCTTCGTCGAGGATGAGGATGCGCGGGTTGGTAAAGAGCGCACGCGCGATCGCGATGCGCTGGCGCTGGCCACCCGAGAGGCTGCCGCCCTGCTCGCCGACCAGGGTGTCGTAGCCCTCGGGCAGTTCGCTGATGAAGTCGTGCGCTCCCGCGAGCCGGGCGGCTTGCAGCACGGCCTCTATGGGAGTCGCGGGGTCGGCGATGGCGATGTTCTCGCGCACGCTGCGGTTGAACAGCAGGTTCTCCTGCAGCACCACGCCCACCTGGCGGCGCAGCTGGGCCGCGTCGATGAGGCTGATGTCGATTCCGTCCACGAGGATGCGGCCCTGGCTTGGCGTGTACAGGCGCTGGATCAGTTTGGTGAGCGTGCTCTTGCCCGAGCCCGAGCGGCCCACGATGCCGATGATTTCTCCGGGGTGCAGGTCCAGGCTCACCCCCGCCAGGACGGGCGCGGCCTCGGGCCGGTAGCGAAAGTGGACGCCGTCGAGCGTGATGCGGCCCTCGATCGGGGGTAATTGGGCGGCGCTGCTCGGGGGCACTTCGGTGCGCGTGTCGAGGATGTCACCCAGCCGCGCCATGGAGATGCCGGTCTGCTGGAAGTCCGTCCACAGCTGCGCCATGCGCATGATGGGCTGCGCCACGCGCTGGGCAAACATGTTGAAGGCGATGAACTGGCCGACGGTGAGCGCGTTGTCCATGACCAGGCGCGCGCCGTACCAGAGCGTGGCGGCGTTGACGAGTTTGCCGATCAGGTTGATTCCCTCGTGCGCCCAGCTGGCCAGGTTCTGCGTCCGGAAGCTGGCGCTGACGTAGGCGGCCAGTTGCTTGTCCCAGCGGCGTGCGAAGGAGGGCTCGAGCGCGCCCGCCTTGACGGTCTGGATTGCGCTCACGGTCTCCACCAGCATCGCCTGGTTTTCTGCTCCGCGGGCGAATTTGTGGTCCAGCCGGCGGCGCAGCAGGGGCACGACCGCGAGGCTCAGGCCGAAGTACAGCGGCAGGCTGACGAGCACGATGAGCGTCAGCGGGACGCTGTAGAACAGCATCACCGCGATGAAGACCACCGAGAACAGCACGTCCAGCACAACGGTCAGGGCGTTGCCGGTCAGAAAGCTGCGGATGTTCTCCAACTCGCGCACGCGCGCCACCGAGTCGCCCACGCGCCGCGCCTGAAAGTAGGCCAGCGGCAGCTGCACCAGGTGGCGAAACAGGCGCGCGCCGAGCTCCACGTCGATGCGGTTCGTCGTGTGGCTGAAAACGTAACTGCGCAGTGCGTTCAGAACGCTCTCGAACAGCACCACGATCACGAGGCCGATGACCAGAACGTCCAGCGTGGTCACGCCCCGGTGCACCAGCACCTTGTCCATCACGACCTGGAAGAACAGCGGACTGACCAGCGCAAAGAGTTGCAGCATGAACGAGATCAGCAGCACCTCGCCCAGGAGTTTGCGGTGCTTGACGAGGCTGGGGATGAACCAGGAGAAGTCAAACTTGGCCAGTTCGCCGGCCAAGCTCGCGCGGCTGGTGATGAGGATGAGTTCGCCCGTCCAGCGGGCGGCAAAGACCTCCAGGGGTTCGATCACCGGCTGGCTGCCCGCAGCGGGCGCCGACGGGTCCTGCAAGAGCACCCGTTGCCCGTCGCACTGGGCAAGAACGACCGTGCGCGCCGAACCGGCCGGCCCGCGCAGCAGGGCCAGCGCGGGCAGCGGACTCAGGGAGAGCCGGTCGGTGCCGGTGCGCGAGCGCTTGGCGCGCAGGCCCAGGTGCTTGGCCGCCCGGAGCAGGTCCTCGGTGCTCGCGGGTTCGCTGGGCCGCAAGCCGATTTGGTGGGCCAGCGTGGCCGGGTCGGCTGCGGTTTGGTGCAACCGGGCGACCATGCACAGGGCGGTGAGCGAGTCTGCTGCCGGGTCCTGTTGCGCGCCGGTCTGCGGTGCTGCCGGGGTTGCGTCCGGCGTGCTTGCCGTGGCCACGGGGGGGCTTGTCTCCGTATCCGTATTCTTTTCCGTCATGGTGAAATCCATCCCTTCTCTTGATTTGCCGCAGGGCTTGCGCTCCTGGGCAGAGACTGGTAGGGCCGAAACGGCTGGCTGCCCGTCGGGTTCGACGGAGGGCGCCAGTAGCTCGGAGTAACTTCAGTTCATCGCGGATATTTGTCTCTCATGTTACTCCGCTCGCATCGGGCGAAGGCATACCCGACATGTAAAAGGGGGTATAAAAAATTGTTACTCTCCTGGCGCAGTTCCGGTGCTGGGCCGCTCCCACGCAGCGCCCGTGACCAGCATGCCGGGGGTTTCCGCCGCTGTGCTCTTGCTCCGCGGGCTGCCCGCAGGGGATCCCCCATAATCGGCGCTCACTTCACCCGGCTGGAGACACAGGACATGGAAATCAAGGGCAAGGTATTCATCGTGACCGGCGCGGCGTCGGGTCTGGGCGAGGGGACGGCGCGCATGCTTGCGGCCCAGGGCGGCCAGGTGGTGCTTGCCGACATGCAGGCCGAAAAGGGCGCGGCCGTGGCCCGGGAAATCGGCGCTGCCTTTGTGCCATGCGATGTGGGCAGCGAGGCCGACGGCCAGGCCGTGGTGGCGCAGGCGGTTTCCATGGGCAAGCTCATGGGTCTGGTGAACTGTGCCGGCATTGCCCCCGCCGAAAAGACCGTGGGCCGCAGCGGCGTGCATGCGCTGGAGCTCTTTCGCAAGACCGTCACGGTCAACCTGATCGGCAGCTTCAACATGATCCGCCTGGCCGCGCAGGCCATGTGCGGGAACGATCCCGAGCCCACCGGCGAGCGTGGCGTGCTGATCTCCACCGCCAGCGTCGCCGCCTACGACGGCCAGATCGGCCAGGCGGCGTACTCGGCGTCCAAGGGCGGCGTGGTTGGCATGACGCTGCCCATCGCGCGCGACTTGGCGCGCAACGGCATCCGCAACATGACCATCGCGCCCGGAATCTTCGGCACGCCCATGCTCTTTGGCATGCCCCAGGAAGTGCAGGATGCGCTGGCTGCGAGCGTCCCCTTTCCCAGCCGCCTGGGAACGCCGCAGGACTACGCCAAGCTGGTGCAGCACATCTTTGAAAACGACATGCTCAATGGCGAGGTGATTCGCCTCGATGGCGCGATCCGCCTGGCACCGCGCTAAGCCCCCTCGACTTGGCGCAGCGGCAGGCACCGGCGCGCGCGCCTACTTGCCGATGCAAAAGCGCGAGAAGATCGCGCCCAATAGTTCGTCCGCGCCAAACGCTCCGGTGATCGCGTTCAGCGCGTTCAGCGCCAAGCGCAGTTCTTCGGCCAGCAGGTCCAGCGCCGGGTCCTGGGCCTGCAATTGCTCCGAGGCCTCGTGCAGGTGGGCCGATACCGCCTGCAAGGCCTCGACGTGCCGGGCGCGGGCGATGCAAATGCCTTCGGGGGCCGATTGCCAGCCCGCCACTTCGAGCAGGATGCGCCGCAGGCCGTCCAGCCCCTCGCCGGTGCGGGCGGACAGGCGCACGGCGGGACGCGCAGCGCCCGCGGCCGGGGGCGCCGGCGCCGCCAGAGCGCAGTCGGTCTTGTTCCAGACATCGATCACCGCAACCGCCGGGGACAATTTCTGCGCCAGCGCGTGCTCTATGGCTGCGTCGTCGGCCATGTATTGCGCCGCGCCCGCGCGTGACAGGTCGTGCAGAAACAGCACCGCATCGGCGGCGGCGATCTCGTCCCAGGCACGGGCGATGCCCATGCGCTCCACCGCGTCGGCGCTGCTGCGCAGGCCTGCGGTGTCGATGACGTGCAGGGGCACGCCCTCGATCTGTATGGTCTGCTCTACCTTGTCGCGCGTGGTTCCCGCAACCGGCGTGACGATGGCCAGTTCGGCCCCCGCGAGCGCGTTGAGCAGCGAGCTCTTGCCCGCATTCGGCTGGCCGGCGATGACCACCCGGATGCCCTCGCGCAGCAGCGCGCCCTGGCGCGCACGCTGCATCACGCAGTCCAGGGTGCGCTGCAATGTCGAGAGCTGGCCCCGGGCGTCGGCCTGGCGCAGGAAGTCGATCTCTTCTTCCGGAAAATCGAGCGTGGCCTCGACCAGCGTGCGCAGGTGAATGAGCGCGTCGCGCAGGCTGTGGATCTCGGCAGAAAAGGCGCCGCTCAACGAGCGGCTCGCGCTGCGCGCCGCGGCCTCGGTGCTTGCGTCGATCAGGTCGGCAATCGCCTCGGCCTGGGCCAGGTCGATCTTGTCGTTGAGAAAGGCGCGCTCGGTGAACTCGCCCGGCTGCGCCACACGCAGGCCGGGCAGGCAGGCCCGGCCCGTTGCCGGGTCCACGCTGGCGCCGGCCTCCAGGCAGCGCGCGAGCAGCAACTGCAGCACCACGGGCCCGCCATGGGCCTGCAGTTCCAGCACATCTTCGCCCGTGTAGCTGTGCGGACCGGGAAAGTACAGCGCCAGCCCCTGGTCGATGGCCTGCCCGCGCGCGTCGCGAAACGGCAGATAGCTTGCCTCGCGTGGCCTGAGCGCGCGCGCGCACAGGGCCTGCACCAGGGCGCCGATCGAGTGGCCCGATACCCGCACGATGCCGACCGCCCCGCGCCCCTGGGCGGTGGCGATGGCAACAATGGGGTCGTGGTGGCGGGCCGGCATGGGTGGGGACTTTAGCGGGATCGATGAAGCCTGCGCGGAGTTGCATTCCTTGCGCACGAACATGGCGGCCCACTCTTATATAAGAGTTAGAATGCCGCAGCCCGCGCTAGCGGCAGGCAGTGATCCTGCGCGCACCGCGCCCCCTCCCCCTCGACCCCCGATGGCCTCCCCCTCCTCCCACACAATCTGCATTCGGGGCATCACCCACGAAGGGAAAAGCTTTCGCCCCAGCGACTGGGCCGAGCGGCTGGCCGGTGTGATGAGCCGCTTTCGCCCGGGGGAAGTCCGCCTTGGCAGCCATCTGAGCTATTCGCCCTGGTGCGTTCCGACCACCATCGACGGCGTGAAGTGCGTGCTCGTGCACAGCGACCTGCGCGCGCACGAGCCCATGGCCTGGGATTTCGTCATCCACTTTGCGCGCGACAACGAACTGCAGTTGATCCCGGCCGGCCTGCCGCCCGACGAGCCTGCGGCCTGAAGCGCGGCAGGAATTCAGTCGCGCAGCGCGAGGTTGTTCAGCTTGTCCAGCCGCTCGGGCCAGCTGCCGTCTACCGTGGCGCCCTGCAGCAGGATGCGCGTCCAGGCGATCCAGGCCTCCCATTGCACGCGCTTGTCCCAGGAATTGCCCCAGACGCAGAACAGCTGCAGGGCGCTGCTCGCCGCGGCCCTGGCCTCGTCCCTGCGGCCGGCCGTGAGGTACAGCTGCGCCAGCGTCATTTGCGACTCGCCCACCCAGGGGTTGTGGCGCACGGCGTTCTCGAGCACGCCCGTGGCCACGTCCAGGTCCACCAGGGGCTGGTCCTGCTGGACGACCGCCCAGTACAGCGCGCTGGCGGCCGCCTCGTCGGACGCGGACAGGTTCTGGCTGCAATGCGCGAACACCGGCGGAATGGGCAGCAGGTCCTTCAGTGCCGGGTGCTGCAGCGCCTGCCCCAGCGCGCTGATCTGGTGCAGCATGCGCCCCGTGGGTCGCATGGGGCCGGGCCACAGCGAGGCCGCCCAGTGCGCGGTTTGCGGGCGCTGCTGCACGTCGGGGAAGCGCGAGTAGACATCGTCCTGCCAACTGGACCATTGCTCGATGGTGTCGGCCATGCTGACGATGATGAACACCGCCACCTCGTAGGGCGTGAGCACGTGGCGCTGGCCGTCCTTCTCCAGCACCAGGCTGCCGTCGGCCTCCAGCGCGTGGGCCAGCACCCGCTGCACGAACTGCGTGCGCGACTGGGTGCAAAACAGGTACACCAGATGCTCGGCGGACTCGCCCATCAGGCCCCGCATCCGCGCCCGCTCCTTGGCCGGGTCGAACTTCACGAGGTCCACGAACGCATTGCCGTACACGCTGTGCAGCAGCCCCAGGAGGCGCACGTCGCGCGGTTGCTGCCAGACGCTCAGCGAGCGGGCCACGCCCACGAGGTGGTGGCGGAACGTTCCCGCCTTGTGCCAGTCCTGCCCCACATTGCGCGCCAGCACGGTGGGCAGCATGGGTGCCAGATCGGGGTCACGCGCCAGCCACTCTTCGTCGAGCAGCGACTGTGCACGGGAGAACAGGTCGGGGTCCAGCGGGTGGAAAGGCAGGCTCATGGTTTTTTCGTCTCCAATTGTTCAGTTTGTGAGGGCCGCAGTATCGCTGCTTGCAAGCGACGAATGCAAGCCTTGTGGGCCGTGCAACAGGGCCCGGATGTGGCCTAATGGCGGTTTTATTTTTTCACTCCCGCAGAGAATGACCATGGGCAACAAGATCGTCACCGAAGCAGACCGCAAGCGCACTCCTCCCCCGAAGCCCATGCCCGGCGTAACACTGCGCACCCCCGGCCGCGGCCAGCGTGTGAGCCTGGAGCGCGGCATCACGACGCGCAGCAAGAAGAACCCCGGCAAGCGTTCACGCAAGGGCGGTTGATGCGCCCACGGGGAGCCGCCCGCCCTGCCCTGCCCCAAGGACACAGGGCGTTCTAGCGCGTTGCGCAGACCTGCGCCCCGGGGTCGTTGTGCGCGAGCTCGCGCTCGTTCTTCGCCTGCGCCACTTGCACGTCGCGTGGCAGGCACACGCCGTTTTTGACCGCAAGAATTTCCGCCATCACGCTCACGGCGATCTCGGGCGGGGTCTTGCTGGCTATGTAGATGCCGATGGGGCCGCGCAGCCGCGCCAGGCCCTCACTGGTCTGACCGAAATGCCCGATCATGCGCGCGCGGCGCGCCTCGTTGTTGCGCCGCGAGCCGATGCCGCCGACGTAGAAGGCGTCGCTGCCGAGCGCCTCGAGCAGCGCCAGGTCGTCGAGCTTGGGGTCGTGCGTGAGCGCCACCACGCAGCTGCGGCGGTCCGGTTGGAAGGACTGCACCACGTCGTCGGGCATGCCGCTGACCAGGCGCGCGCCGGGCACGCTCCAGCTCCTGCGGTACTCCTCACGCGGGTCGCAGACAGTCACGGCAAAGCCGTTGAACAGGGCCATGGTCGCGAGGTACTCGGTCAGTTGCCCGGCGCCGATGAGCAGCATGCGGTACTCGGGCCCAAAGGTGTTGCTCAGTTGCTGCGCATCCAGCGCCAGGTCTGCCGCGGCCGGCGCGGCAGACAGGGTGACCGCGCCGTCGGCCAGGCGCACGCTGCGCTGCACCAGGCGTCCGGACCCGAGCAGCGCCAGCAGTTCGGCGAGCCGCAGCGGATCCGGGTCGTATTCCAGCAGCAGTTCCAGCGTGCCGCCGCAGGGCAGACCGAAGCGGTGGGCCTCGTCGGCGCTGACGCCGTACTTCAGGAACGCCGGCGGCCCGCCGGGGATGCCACCCGCCGCCGGGGCCTGCGCGGCATGGGCGCTGCTGTAGCGCGCGATCAGGTCGTCCTCGATGCAGCCGCCCGAGACCGAGCCGACCAGCGCGCCGTCCTCGCACAGCGCCAGGATCGACCCCACCGGCCGGGGCGACGAGCCCCAGGTGCGCACCACCGTCGCGAGCAATGCGCGCTGCCCTGCGGCGCGCCAAGCGTGCAGCGCGCGCAGCACCATCAGGTCCAGATTTTCCATGGCCAGGGTCCTCCGTTCGGGGGCGGCTCAGCTGCGGCTGAACCACCAGAGCAGCAGCACCAGCGCGGCTGCGCCAGCGGCCCATATCCAGCGCGGCACAACGCCGCCGCCCGCGGCCGCAGAGGCTGCATCTGCGGCCTGCGCCGGATCGGCGCGCGGGTGGCGGCGCTGCATTTCTTCGTCGAAGCGCTTGAAGAAGTCTTCGGCCATGCTTTTCGCAGCGCCATCGATGAGCCGCTGGCCCAGCTGGGCGATCTTGCCGCCCACGCTGGCGTGCACGCTGTAGTGCAGTTCGCAGCCCGGCGACCCGGTCGCATCCGCGGGCAGCGGCGCCAGCCTGACCTGCGCATGGCCCTTGGCAAAACCGGCGACACCGCCCGATCCGTCGAAGGCCAGGCGATAGCTCTCGGGCGCGACGATGTCGCTCAGCGTGATTTTTCCCGCGAACTTGGCGGACACGGGGCCGATCCTGAGCGCCATGGCGACGGCGTACTGGTTCATGCCCGTGGGGTCGATCTTTTCACATCCTCCTATGCACAGCTTGAGCACCTCGGGGTCGTTGAGCGCGTCCCAGGCCTGTTGCTGGCTCACGGCAAGGGGGCGGCTGGCTTGCATTTCCATGATGGGGGTTCCTTTTGGGGTGATGGTCTGCGATGGATGCGCTGCATCCTGTCTATTGCCGCAGCATGATTTTTCCCGCGAACTTGGCGGACACGGGGCCGATCCTGAGCGCCATGGCGGCGGCGTACTGGTTCTCGCCCGTGGGGTCGATCCTTTCAAGCTTGAGCACCCCGGGGTCGTTGAGCGCGTCCCAGGCCTGTTGCTGGCTCACGGCAAGGGGGCGGCTGGCTTGCATTTCCATGGGGGTTCCTTTTGGGGTGATGGTCTGCGATGGATGCGCTGCATCCTGTCTATTGCCGCAGCAGGCTGGCCAGGCTCGCGGCCAGATCCTGCAGGCAGCCCAGGTTGTGCACGGCCAGCACGCCGTGCGCCTGGCGCTGCAATTCGGCAGCGCCGCGCGCCGTGGGCGCGTAGCCCGCGAAGCGCAGCAGGGGGTTGAGCCACAACAGCCGGCCGCAGTGGCGGCGCAGCCAGCCCAGTTCCTGCGCCAGCGCCTCGGGAGCGCCGGTATCCAGGCCGTCGCTGATCAGCAGCACCAGCGTGCGCCGCCCGACCAGGTGGCGGGCGTGCCGCAGGCGCAGCCGGGCCAGGCTCTCGCCGATGCGCGTGCCGCCAGCGAAATCGGCGATGGCCTGGTTCGCGGCCAAGAGCATGGCGTCGGTGTCGGCCAGGCGGAACGCGGGCGTGAGATCGCTCAGGCCCGTGCCAAAGGCAAACACGTCGCGGCGCAGCGCGGCGCCGCCGGCGCAACGGGCATGGCGCGGCGCGGTGGCCGCGTGCAGAAAGGCCAGCAGCAGGCGGGCGTAGCGCTCCATGGAGCCCGACACATCGACCAGCACGAGCAGCGGCAGCGGCTGCCGGCGCCGTTGCAGCAGCGGCAGTCGCAGCAGCTCGCCCCCGCTGCGCACCGCGTGCTGCATGGCGCCGGGCCAATGCGGGCGGCTTCCACGTGCCCCGGGGCGCAGCCTGCGCGCGGCGTAGTGCGGCAGCGGCAGGGGGACGTCGCGGGCCAGGCGCTCGGCGAGCAGGTATTCGCTCGCCGAGAGCTGGTTGAAATCGGCCTGCCGCAGCCGCCGCAGCGCGCTGGCCGTCATCGCGGCGTCGAATTGCAGCTTCTCCTCCTCGCGTGCCCCGCTGCGCGCCGCGTGCACCGGGGCCAGCGCCTCGCTCACCCGCGGGCGGCGCTGCGCGCGGGCAGCCCGGGATTCGGCGCCGGGCAGCATCTGCGCGAGCAGCCTTTGCGCCAGTTCGGGGTTGCGGAAATAGGCGTCGAAGAGCTCCCGAAACAGCATGCGGTCCTGCGCGCGGCTGAGCAGCACGGCCTCGAGCGCGGCGCCAAAGTCGTCCCGCCGCAGGCCCACCAGCAGCAGCGCCCGCTGGGCCAGCGCCATGCGCGCCGCGTCCACCGGAACGCCGGCGCGGCGCAGCGCGCGGCCAAAGCCGCTGAGGTTGTCCGCCAGCTTGCCGCTGCGCGCGTCGCCCCAGGGGGTGAGCGCAGGGGATGGGGAGATCGAAGCCATGCGGGCAGCGGCGTCCTTCAGGCCTGCGCCGGCAGCGGCCCGAGCAGTTCCAGCGCCATCTCCCGGGTCAGGGCCGCCACGTCCTCGCGCTGTTTGAACAGGATTCCCGCGGTGTCGGACACCACCTCGGGGTCGATCACGACGGTGTCGAGCGCGACCAGGGCCTTGGCCCATTCCACGCTCTCGGCAATGCCGGGCGCGCGCTGGAAGGCTTCGGCAAAGGGCTGGCTGCGCAGGCGACCAACGAACTCTGCGACCTGCGCGCTCAGCGCCGCACTCGCGCCGGGCGCCTGGGCGCGCACGATGGCGAGTTCGCGCGCGCGCTCGGGGTAGTCGAGCCAGTGGTACAGGCAGCGGCGCTTGACGGCGTCGTGCAGGTCGCGCGTGCGGTTGCTCGTCAGCAGGGTGACCGGCGTGGCCGTGGCACGCACGGTGCCAATCTCGGGAACGCTCACCTGGTACTCGCCCAGGTACTCGAGCAAAAAAGCCTCGAACGGCTCGTCGGCGCGGTCCACCTCGTCGATCAACAGCACCGCGCCGGGCGCGGGCGCCTGCAGGGCCTGCAGCAGGGGGCGGCGGATCAGATAGCGCTCCTGGTAGACCTCGCGCTCCAACTGCCCCATATCGGCGCCACCCCGGCCTTCGGCGGCGCGCATGTGCAGCAACTGGGCCGCGTAGTTCCATTCATAAAGCGCCTCGCGCTGCTCCAGCCCGTCGTAGCACTGCAAACGAATCAGGCTGCGCCCCAGCACCTGGCTCAACGCCTGCGCCAACGCCGTCTTGCCCACACCGGGCGCGCCTTCGAGCAGCAGCGGGCGCTGCAGGCGCAGCGCCAGAAACAGCGCTATGGCCAGGCGCCGGTCGGCAAAATAGCCGGCGTGTTGGAGGGCTTGTAGCAGGGTATCGACGGAGAGTGGATCAGGTGCCGGGGCGGGAGCGTTCATGGCCATTTGATTATCAAAAAAGCCCACGCCATCAATAAACCCATTGCCGAAGCATGCAGACGGATCACCCCACCATCCGCGCCACCGCCCGCTGCGTCTGCACGCTAATCAGCTGCGCGCGGTAAATGGCGCTGGCATGGATATCGGTATTCAGGTCGCTGGCGTCGATTTTTACCGCGGCGGCCGACTCGGGGGTCAAGTTGCGCGTGAGCGCGGCCTCCAGCGCCGTGTGGCGGAATACGCTGCTGGCCGCGCCCGTCACGGCCACGCGCACGCCGTTGTCGGTCTGCGCGACGAATACGCCCACCAGCGCAAAGCGCGATGCGGCCTGCTTGAACTTCAGGTAGGCCGCGCGCTTCGGGATCGGGAAGTGGATGGCCGTGATCAATTCCCCCTCCTGCAGCGCCGTGCTGTACATGCCCAGAAAGAAATCGTCGGCAACGATCTCGCGCCGGTTCGTGAAAATGGTCGCGCCCAGGCCGAGCACCGCGCTGGGGTAGCAGGCGGCGGGGTCGTTGTTCGCCACCGAGCCGCCCAGCGTGCCGCGCGCGCGCACTTGGCGGTCGCCAATATGCGCTGCCAGGTCGGCGAGCGCCGGGATCGCGGCGCGCACCTCGGCGCTGCGCGCAACGTCCATGTGCCGTGCCATGGCGCCAATCGCCAGCGCGTTTCCTGCGCGGCGGATTCCGGCCAGCTCCGCGATGCCGGCGAGGTCGATGAGCTGCTCGGGGTTGGCCAGGCGCAGGCGCATCGAGGGCAGCAGGCTCTGCCCGCCGGCGATCAGCTTGCCGCCCGCAGCGGCCAGTTGCGCGGCGTCGGCCAGGGTCGCGGGGGTTTCGTAGGTGAATGTGTACATGCTGCTTCTCCTCTCAGGCCTTGGCGTTTTGCATCGCTTGCCACACGCGGTGCGGCGATGCGGGCATGTCGAAGTCGCGCACGCCCAGCGGGCGCAGCGCGTCGAGCACGGCGTTGATCACCGCGGGCGGCGCGCCGATGGCCCCGGCCTCGCCGCAGCCCTTGGTGCCCAGCGGGTTGTGCGTGCAGGGCGTGCACACATGGCCCAGCTTGAACAGGGGGAAGTCGTCCGCGCGCGGCATCGCGTAGTCCATGAAGCTGCCGCTGAGCAGTTGGCCGGTTTCGCGGTCGTAGACGCAGTTCTCCAGCAGCGCCTGCCCTATGCCCTGCACCAGGCCGCCGTGCACCTGGCCCTCGACGATCATGGGGTTGATGATGGTGCCGAAGTCGTCCACCGCGGTGAAGCGATCGACCCGCGTGGCGCCGGTGGCGGGGTCGATCTCGACCTCACAGATATAGGTGCCCGCGGGGAAGGTGAAGTTGGTCGGGTCGTAGAAAGCGGTTTCGTTCAGGCCGGGTTCGAGCGTGTCGAGCGGGTAGTTGTGCGGCACATAGGCGGTGAGCGCCACCTGGCCGAAGGGGATTTTCCTGTCCGTTCCCCGGACGCTGAATTCGCCGTTGGCAAAGTCGATGTCGGCGTCGCTGGCTTCCATGAGGTGCGCGGCGATTTTCTTCGCCTTGGCCTCGATCTTGTCCAGCGCCTTCATGATCGCCGTGCCGCCCACGCTGATCGAGCGCGACCCGTAGGTCCCCATGCCGAAGGGCACGCGGCCCGTGTCGCCGTGCACGATGTCCACGTTCTCCACCGGGATTCCCAGGCGCGCCGCGACCACCTGCGCAAAGGTGGTCTCGTGCCCCTGGCCGTGGCTGTGCGAGCCGGTGAAAACGCTCACGCTGCCCGTGGGATGCACGCGCACTTCGCCGCATTCGAACAGGCCGGCGCGCGCGCCCAGCGCGCCGGCGATGTTCGACGGTGCAAGGCCGCAGGCCTCGATGTACGACGAATAGCCGATTCCGCGCAGCAGGCCCTTGGCCGCGCTCGCCGCCTTGCGCGCGTCGAACCCCGCCACGTCGGCCAGCTGCTGCGCCTGCGCCATGCAGGCGTGGTAGTCGCCGGTGTCGTATTGCAGCGCCACCGGCGTCTGGTGGGGGAAGGTGCTGATGAAGTTGCGCCGGCGGATCTCGTCCTGGTCCAGGCCCAGTTCCCAGGCGCAGCGGGTGACCAGGCGCTCGAGCAGATAGGTGGCCTCGGGCCGGCCCGCGCCGCGGTACGCGTCCACCGGCGCCGTGTTGGTAAACCAGGCGTCCACCTGCACGTGGATCAGCGGCGTGGTGTACTGGCCGGCGAGCAGCGTGGCGTACAGGATGGTCGGAACGGCGCTCGCAAAGGTGCTCAGGTACGCGCCCAGGTTGGCGTCGGTGTGCACGCGCAGCGCCAGGAACCTGCCGTCCTTGTCCAGCGCCATCTCGGCGTGGCTGACGTGGTCGCGGCCATGCGCGTCGCACAGAAAGGACTCGCTGCGGTCGGCCACCCATTTGATGCTGCGCGTGAGCTTCTTGCTGGCCCAGGTCAGGCACACGTCTTCGGCGTACAGATAGATCTTCGAGCCGAAACCGCCGCCCACGTCGGGGGCGATCACGCGCACCTTGTGCTCGGGCAGGCCGAGAACGAAGGCCGTCATGAGCAGGCGCTCGACGTGCGGGTTCTGGTTGCTCACGTACAGCGTGTATTCGTCGTTCGCCCGGTTGTAGTTGGCAATCGCCGCGCGCGGCTCGATCGCGTTCGGGATCAGGCGGTTGTTCACGAGGTCGATCCGGGTGACGTGCGCCGCGTTGGCAAACGCCGCGTCCACCGCACCCTGGTCGCCGAGCGCCCATTTGAAGCAGTTGTTGTCCGGGGCGGCGTCGTGCAGGGCGGCGCCGGCGACGGCGCCCGAGGCCGCGTCGCAGACGCTGACCACGGCGGGCAGCACCTCGTAGTCCACGGCAATCAGTTCCGCCGCATCGCGCGCCTGCTGCTGGGTCTGCGCCACCACCATGGCGACGTGGTCGCCCACGTAGCGCACCTTGTCCTGCGCCAGGATGGGGTGCGGCGGCTCCTTCATGGGCTCGCCGTTGGTGCCGGTGATGAGCCAGCCGCAGGGCAGGCCGTTGACCTTGTCGGCCGCCACGTCGGCGCCGGTGAACACCCCCAGCACGCCGGGCGCGGCCCGCGCGGCGTCGGTGTCCACGCGCGCGATCCTGGCGTGCGCATGCGGCGAGCGCAGGAACACGGCGTGGCTTTGCGCGGCCAGCACCACGTCGTCGGTGTACTGCCCGGCGCCGGTCAGAAAGCGGTAGTCTTCCTTGCGCCGCAGCGATTCGCCGATGTACGGCAGTTTGGAAAAATCGGATGCACCCATGGTCCTTGTCTCCTCAGAGTCGTTGTGCGCGGGGGTCAGGCGCAGGCCATGGCTTTTTGGCCGGTCTGCACCGCGCGCACGATGTTCTGGTAGCCGGTGCAGCGGCAGATATTGCCCTCGAGCAGTTCGCGGATCTCTTCTTCGCTCGCGTCGGGATGGTTGCGGCACAGATCGACCGCGCTCAGCACCATGCCGGGCGTGCAAAAGCCGCATTGCAGACCGTGGCATTCCTTGAACGCCGCCTGCATCGGGTGCAGCGTGCCATCGGCTGCGGCCAGGCCCTCGATGGTGGTCACCTCGGCCCCCTGCGCCTGCACCGCGAGCATGGCGCAGGACTTCACCGCGTCGCCGTTCACGAGCACCGTACAGGCCCCGCACTGGCTGGTGTCGCAACCCACATGGGTGCCGGTCAGCGCAAGCTGCTCGCGCAGCGCGTGAACGAGCAAGGTATTCGGTGGAACGTCAACGCTGAGCGCGCGCCCGTTGACCGTGAACTGGACTTGCATCTGGCTGTCTCCTGAAGAGGTATTGGCTGGATTGAGCCCGCACATCTTCTGCTCCAGCCATGCGCCGACCTCTAGGGAACAACCCTTGGTTTTCTGGCAAAACGGCGCGCATCCTTGAGCAGCAAAATTAATTGCCGCTCGTGCATTGGCGTCGACTCGAAGCCAAAACGGCGATAAAACGCATCAGCATCTGCGTCCATGGGGTGTGTCAGCAGAGCCCGGATACCCGCTTGCTCAGCAATCGCAATCGCCCGGCGGATGGCGTCCTGCAACAGGCTGAAACCGAGACCCCGCCCTTGGTAGTCGAGAGCGACGGCAAGTCTCGCCAGAATGACCAGCGGGATCGGGTACTGACCCATCCCGTGGCGAACCCGCTCGGGCGCCTCAAGCGTGTCGATCTGGCCAACAGTCAGGCTGAAGTACCCTGCAACGCGATCCCCATCGCAGACGACGAAAGTTCTCGCCGAACCGCTACCCTGGGCTTGGCGTGCGTGGCGCAGCAGCCAATCGGTGAGGGCCGGTTTTCCGCAGTCAAACGCTTCCAGCCGATGGCGCGTATCGAGTGGCTGCGGCGCACACAGATTCATCCCTCGGTCCAAACCGGATGCCGAGAGAACAGATCGGCCAAGCCAGGATTTTCAGATTCCGGACGATCCAGCATTTCCAGAAATCCTTGGTACTGGCTGCCGGAAACCATCAACAATCGCTGGTCGAGCAAGGTCTGCTCTGCCGCTTGGCACGCGGCATCGAGGATGAAATCCGTCAGTGATTTGTGCACGAGTTCAGCGGCACGACGCAGAACGACTTCCTGTTCCGGTGTGGCACGCAGTCCGAGCCGGGCCGAACGGGTGAGAGCAGCGGCAGGCATGAAAAGCCCCTCCAAATATGAAAAACGGACTGAATGCTAGTCCAAGTGGGACAAAGTGGCGTCAGGTACAGCGCCGTTTGATCGCCATCGTCCTTTGCTCCTTCCCCCACAAGCACCGCCTCTTGCTGCTTGCGTTTGGCCCTCACCCATCACACCCAGTCAGCGGCGTGGAAACAGGTCGACCGCCAACGCCCCCTCGGCACCGGCCACGTCGGTGTTCATGCCGCTGTCGGTGCATGGTCGGGTCGCGTCCGGGGCGCCCTGCTTGCGCGGGTACAGCCTCTTCGAGCAAGCAATCAGGAATGCGAAAAATATGCATAGAATATGCTTTGCTACAACGCTTCGGAGCAACGCCATGACTGCCACTGCCTTTGCGGACATGCTCGAATCGGCGCGGGAGGCTGACAGCCCGCTCTTTTCGGCCGCCAACATCGCCACAACCCTGGGCCTGCAACACCAGGATCTGGCCACGCTGGCAGGAGTGCACCGCAACACACTGCGCACCCACCCCGAGTCCCCGCGGCTCCAGCGCGCGTTGCGTGACCTGATGCGCGTGCTGTCAGCCGCGATGGCCGTGCAACCGGACGCCCAACGCGCCATCTTTTTGGTCAAAAACGAGCCCATCCCCGTCTTTCGCCACAAGACCCTGCTGCAACTGGTTCAGGAAGGACGCACGGAGGATGCGATCGACTACCTGGAGTCGATCAGCGCCGGGTTTGCCGGATGATCCTGTACGATCCGCCGGCCGACCCCGGAACGTATGTGGGGGTCTGCGCCATCTCCCACGCAGCACCACCGGACGACGGCATGGTACTTGCGTCTCTTTGCTTTTTGATTCACCAATATGCGACATTTACTCTCATCCCCGGCTCATGCCATGGCGCCCCGCACCCGCTTACCGTCCTGGCTGTCTGCCTGCTTTCTTGGCCTGACCCTTGCCGCCTGCGGAGGAGGCGGCGGCAGTAACGGCAGCGGCGACTCTGGCTCCGGCAACGGTGCTGACGACACAAGAACCGCCAACCCCTTCATTGCTCCGGCCGGGGCGCTGTGCGCCCAACGCGATGCCAACAGCAATAACTGCATTCAGCCCACCTCGTCCTCCACCGATGAACAGGCGCTGTTCGATGCCATCAGCGACCCCAACGGCTCGGTGATCGACTTCGACGGCCCGGGCTACATGGAGAACGAACTCTTCTCCGTCGGCAAGATATCCATCACCTCCTACGGCATGGCGCGGCGCCGCATCCAGGCCGGGCGCAATGCCTTTACCGTGGATGGCAGGCGCTACGGGGAGGGCAAACGCAGCCAGTCCGGGGAAGATATCCGCTATGTCTACAAAGGTGATCGCGGGAGCAACGTCACCGTCGAACTCATCAAAAGCATGGGCCATCGGAAGGAAACCCTCTGGGGCATCGGACTCCGCGAGGACGAGCGCGCCACCACACCCGACACGACGGGAATCTCCTGGACTACCGTGTTCGGAGTGCTTACCGACCAAGCCGACGCCCCCAAGACCCGGAAAGTGCGCTATGTGGGTACCGTCTGGACATTGACCGGCACGGACGGTCGCATTCTGGAGGTAGAAGACGTTACCTACGAGACCGAGTTGGATACGGTCACAGGCAGGCTCGCCGGGGTCCGCATCGACTACACCAATCCCAAAACCCGGAAGTACATGCAGCTGGAATTGCCCGAGTTGAAGTTCGAGAACTCGCGGCTCGACAGCGCCTCGCGCCAGCAGCGCACCAGTGTCCAGACCGGAATCACCTCATACAACCACAGCTTTACCCTTGATGGTCTGGAAGGCGAGATCCTGGGCAAGCAGGCCGCGAGCATCTACCTCGTGGGCGGGGGCGCCAAGGGCGCTTTGCAAGTGACACTGAGGCGCAAGGACCAGATGGAGAGCGACGCTGTCATCAACGTCCCCTTCTCCGCCACGCCCTGAACCCCGTACCGACCGCGAGCCACGGCTTGCCCACGCCGTCCTTGCGGCGCGCGGGGGACTTTTTATAATCCGCGGCTCCGAGGAGCGTTGCAGCGCCCCCAGCACCGGCGGGGCGTGAGGCTCGGAGTCAGCAGAACCTGTTTGCGCAACGACGCTCATCCACTTTGCGTGCGATGGGGCGCGTCCTCCTCCCGCGCGTAGTGGCTTGGCAAACCTGCTTTGGAGCATCCATATGAACGCACGAGTCGAGGCCCCCGTCCATGCCGATTGCCGCGTCGCCGACATCGGCCTGGCCGGGTGGGGACGCAGGGAAATCCGCATCGCCGAAACCGAGATGCCCGGCCTGATGGCGCTGCGCGAGGAGTTTGCCGCGCGCCAGCCGCTCGCGGGCGCGCGCATCGCCGGCAGCCTGCACATGACGATTCAGACGGCGGTGCTCATCGAGACCCTGCAGGCCCTGGGCGCGCGCGTGCGCTGGGCCTCGTGCAATATCTTCTCGACGCAGGACCACGCCGCGGCCGCGATCGCCGCGACCGGAACGCCGGTATTCGCCGTCAAGGGCGAGACGCTCGCCGACTACTGGGACTACACGCACCGCATCTTTGACTTTGGCGCCGCCGACACCGAGGGCGAGGGGCCTGACATGATCCTGGACGACGGCGGCGACGCCACGCTGCTGATGCATCTGGGCCGGCAGGCCGAGCAGGACCCGTCCGTGCTGGAGCACCCCGCAAGCGCAGAGGAGCGCGCCCTGTTCGCCGCCATCGCGTCCCGGCTGGCCGCCGACCCGGGTTGGTACCGCCGCAAGAGCGCGCGCATCCTCGGCGTGACCGAGGAGACCACCACGGGCGTGCACCGGCTCAAGGAAATGTCGGCGCAGGGCCGGCTCATGTTCCGTGCCATCAACGTGAACGATTCGGTGACCAAGTCCAAATTCGACAACCTCTACGGCTGCCGCGAATCGCTGCTCGACGGAATCAAGCGCGCCACCGACGTGATGATCGCCGGCAAGATCGCCTGCGTGGCCGGCTACGGCGACGTGGGCAAGGGGTCGGCGCAGGCGCTGCGCGCGCTCAGCGCCCAGGTGTGGGTGACCGAGATCGACCCGATCAACGCGCTGCAGGCCGCCATGGAGGGCTACCGGGTCGTGACGCTGGAGTACGCCGCCGACAAGGCCGACATCTTCGTGACCGCCACGGGCAACAGGGACGTGATCCGCCACGAACATATGCGGGCCATGAAGGACCAGGCGATCGTCTGCAACATCGGCCATTTCGACAACGAAATCCAGGTCGCCGCGCTGGAACAGTACCCGTGGGAGGAGGTCAAGCCCCAGGTCGATCACGTGATCTTCCCCGACGGCCGGCGCATCATCCTGCTGGCCAAGGGCCGCCTCGTGAATCTGGGCTGCGCAACGGGTCATCCGAGCTTTGTGATGTCGTCGAGCTTTGCCAACCAGACGCTCGCGCAGATCGAACTGTTCACGCAGCGCGAGCGCTACCAGAGCGGCAAGGTATACGTGCTGCCCCGGCACCTCGATGAAAAGGTCGCGCGCCTGCACCTTCGGAAGGTCGGCGCGGTGCTCACCGAACTCACGCCCGAGCAGGCCGCGTACATCGGGGTTCCCCGGCAGGGGCCGTACAAGCCGGAAACCTACCGCTACTGATGCCTGATGCCTGATGCCCGATGCGCGCAGATGTTTTCTTGCTGCAATCCGGGAATGCCGCGACGCGCTCGCAGGCGCAGCGGCTGATCGCGTCGGGGGTTGAATGGCGCCCGCCTTGCGGGTCGCCGTGGCGCCGGGTGGCGAAGAACGGGGACGAGATTCCGGCCGACGCCGAGTTGCGCCTGCTCGACGGCGCCGAGTCCCGCTACGTCTCGCGCGGGGGGATCAAGCTCGAAGCCGCCTTGCACGCGGCCGGCCCTTGCGTCGCGCAGCGGCACTGTCTGGACGTGGGCCAGGGCACGGGGGGGTTTACCGACTGCCTGTTGCAGCAAGGCGCGGCCCAGGTGCTGGGCGTGGACGTGGGGCATGGCCAATTGCACGCGCGGCTGCGCGGCGATGCGCGCGTGCTCTGCGTCGAGGGCCTGAATGCGCGCGCACTCACGGCAAGCGCTCTGCGGCAGGCGTGCGCGGCGACGCGGCAGGCCACGCCCGCCACCGAAGCCTTTGACATCGTGACCGGTGACCTCTCGTTCATCTCGCTCACGCTGGTGCTGCCCGCGCTGGCGCCGCTGCTGGCCGCCGATGGCGATCTGCTGATGCTGGTCAAGCCACAGTTCGAGTTGCAACCCGGGCAAATCGGCAAAGGCGGTATCGTGCGGGACGCGGCGCTGTACGCGGTGGTGGAGAACCGCATCCGGGGCTGCTGCGCCGACCTTGGCCTCGTGGTCCGGGGCTGGATCGACAGCCCGATCCGCGGGGGCGACGGCAACCGGGAGTTTTTTGTCTACGCAAGGAGGAACGCATGATTGCTGCCAGCGCAGAAGGCACCGGTTTTCCGGTGAGTTTCGAGTTTTTCCCGCCCAAGACGCCGCAGGGCGCGGACCGGCTGCGCGCAGCGCGCCAGGAGTTGTACACGCTGCATCCGGATTTTTGCTCCGTGACCTACGGCGCCGGCGGCTCCACGCAGGCGGGAAGCTTCGCCACCGTGCGCGAAATTCTGGCCGAGGGCATGGGCGCGGCCGCGCATTTTTCCTGCGTCGGCGCCACGCACGAATTGGTCCGCGAGCAGTTGGCCGCGCTCGAGGCCATGGGCGTGAAACGCCTGGTCGCGCTGCGTGGCGACCTGCCCAGCGGCTACGGCCTGGGCGGCGAGTTTCAGCATGCGGGCGATCTGGTGGCCTTTATCCGCGCCGAGACCGGCAACAACTTCCACATCGAAGTGGCCGCCTACCCCGAGACGCATCCCCAGGCCCGCTCGCCCGACGCCGACCTCCAGGCGTATGCGGCCAAGGTGCGCGCCGGGGCGGACTCCGCGATCACGCAGTTTTTCTACAACAGCGACGCGTACCTGCGCTTTCTCGAAGACGCCCAGCGGCTGGGCGCCGAGGTGCCCGTGGTCCCGGGAATCATGCCGATCTCCAGTTCGACCCAGCTGATGCGCTTTGCCGACGCCTGCGGGGCAGAGATTCCGCGCTGGATCCGCCTGCGGCTCCAGGCGTTTGGCGACGACAGCGCCAGCATCCGGGCATTTGGCCTGGACGTGGTGACCGATCTGTGCGATCGGCTATGCGCTGCAGGCGCGCCGGCGCTGCATTTCTACACGCTGAACCAAAGCGCCGCGGCGCTGGAGATCTGCCGCCGGCTGGGGATCTGACGCACGCCCGCGCCCGCGCCGGACCTCAGCCGCCGGATGACTCCAGGGTGTGCGCGGCGTGCCTGTCCTGCGCCAGCAACTGCACCATCTGCGGCAACGCGGCCTGCAGGGCCGCTTTCAGCGTGAAGGGCGGGTTGATCAGGAACATGCCGCTCGCGGGAAGACCGGGGCGCCTGACCTCGCCGTCGGCGCTTGCCGTGATCCGGCTCGACTTGACGGTCAGCGTGGCGTGCAGCCAGCCCCTGCCCGCCTGGTTCGCCAGCGTCCTCAAGCGGCGCGGCAGGCCATGCGCTTCGGGGCGGGGAATGATCGGGTACCAGAACGCATAGGCGCCGGTGGCAAAGCGCGCGAGCGCGTCGGTGGCGAAGTCCAGAACCTTGCCGTAGTCGCTCTTTATCTCGTAGCTCGGGTCGCACAGCACCAGGGCGCGCCGCGCCGGCGGGGGCAGGAATTTCCGCACGCCCGCAAAGCCGTCCTCATGCAGCACGGCGAGTTGGCGGCCCGCCTCCAGTTGCGCCACGTTGCCCGCGAGCGACCGCAGGTCGGTCGGATGCAATTCAAACAGCTTGAGCCTGTCGTGCGCGCGCAGCAGGCGCTGCACGATAAAGGGCGAGCCCGGGTACACCCGGGGGGTGTCGCCGGGGTGGTTGAAGGCGCGCACCAACTCCACGTAGGACTGCAACGCCGGGGCAAGCGCCGGCACCGCGGGGGCGAAGAGACGCGCCACGCCGTGCGTGGCCTCGCCGCTGGTGCGCGCGCAGTCCCCGTCGAGCCGGTACAGGCCCGCGCCCGCATGCGTGTCGAGCACGGTCAGGGCCGCGTCTTTTTCGATGAGGTGCTGCAAGGCGGCGATCAGCACGGTGTGCTTGAGCACATCGGCATGATTGCCCGCGTGGAAGGCGTGGCGATAGCTGAACATGCTCCGATGGTAACGGCGCGGCGCCGCGCTCCCCCGAGAAGTTCGTATAATCGCGGGCTTCGCAGCGTTTTCGTGGTCCCGCGGCGAAGATCGACGTCCACCGGAGAGGCTTCCCAACAAGAGTTGCACCGACCGTGGATGAAAGGACCACCAAACCACCCCACCCTTTCTTGGGAACCCCCCATGCCCACATTCAGCGCAAAACCCGCTGAGGTCGTGCACGAGTGGTTTGTGATTGACGCGACCGACAAGGTCCTCGGACGAGTAGCCAGCGAAGTTGCTCTCCGTTTGCGCGGCAAACACAAGGCCATCTACACGCCTCACGTCGATACCGGTGACTACATCGTCATCGTCAACGCCGCCCGGCTCAAGGTCACCGGCACCAAGTCCCTGGACAAGGTGTACTACCGGCACTCGGGCTACCCCGGCGGAATCAAGGCCACGAACTTCCGCGACATGCAGGCCAAGCACCCCGGCCGCGCGCTGGAAAAAGCGGTCAAGGGCATGCTGCCCAAGGGCCCCTTGGGCTACGCGATGATCAAGAAACTCAAGGTGTACGGTGGTGCCGAGCATCCCCACACCGCCCAGCAGCCCAAGGTGCTGGAAATCCAGGGAGCCTCGAAATGATTGGTGCATGGAACAATGGCACGGGCCGGCGCAAGTCCAGCGTCGCGCGCGTATTTCTGAAAAAAGGCAGCGGCAAGATCACGGTCAACGGCAAGGACATACAGTCCTACTTCGGCCGCGAAACCTCGATCATGATCGCCAAGCAGCCCCTGGCGCTGACGAACCATGCCGAGAGCTTCGACATCCGCATCAACGTGCACGGCGGGGGCGAATCCGGCCAGGCCGGTGCGGCGCGCCACGGCATCACCCGCGCGCTCATCGACTACGACGCTGCGCTCAAGCCCGTCCTGAGCCAGGCCGGTTTCGTGACGCGCGACGCGCGCGAGGTGGAACGCAAGAAGGTCGGCCTGCATTCCGCACGCCGCGCCAAGCAGTTCTCCAAGCGTTGAGCTGGTCCGGACTCCCTTCCCGGCGCGCGGTATCCCCGGCTTGGGGCCCTGTGTCCCTGCCCTGCTCGGCAGAAAACCGCCCAAGGGCGGTTTTCTTCTCATCACCATGCGCTTTCGCCTTCTGCGCCACCGGCTGACCATCAGCGCCCCCCGGGTTGCAGTCCGCAGCGCCCTGCCCTGGCCCTTTCGCTGGCTCGCCCTGGCCGTGCTGCTGGGCCTGTGCGCAGTCGCCGCGTTCCGGGTTTTCGATTCCGGGAAACCCGTCGTCGCCAGGCTGGATGCCGGCACGCGCGCCGAGTGGCTCGCGCTCAGGAGCGAGCTTGCCAGCCTACACGAGCAGGAGCGCCAGCGGCAGGCGGTGGCGCTCACGGCCGAAAGCCTGCTCGCCGCCGAGCGCGCCGCCAAGGAAAGCCTGCTGGCGCAGGTGCGGCAATTGCAAGCGGACAACCAGACGCTGCGCGAGGACCTGGGCTTCTTCGAAAAGCTGATTCCCGCTGCCAAGACGCAGGGGCCGGCGATTCGCGCCCTGCAGGCGGAAGTGCTCGCGGGAATGCAGTTGCGCTGGCAGGTGCTGGTCATTCAGGCCACGCGCAACGCGCCCGACTTCAACGGGAGTCTGGAGCTGATGCTCGCCGGCACCCGCGACGGCAGGCCCTGGACGCAGACCCTGCCGCCGCAGGGGCAGCCGCTGCAGCTCAGGCAATACCGCCGCGTCGAGGGCGTGTTCGACCTGCCGCCGAACACCGTGGTAAAGACTGTTACCGCACGTGTGCTGGAAGGCACGGCAGTGCGTGCCGTGCAGACCATGGCGCTCAAATAGGCCCCGGCTTGCAGATGCGCCAGCCGGGAGTGGGTGTATCGTCGGGCGTTGCCAACCCGCATGCCGGCCGCTTGGCCCAGCCGCATCTCCAGGAGCCCGGATCCTATGTTTTCCCGCAAGAAGCAACCCCCCATCAAAAGCCTGATCGCCCAGGGCAGCAGGATCGAGGGGGAGGTGCATTTTTCCGAGGGTCTGCGCATCGACGGCGAGGTGGTGGGGGACATCTGCGCGCAGCCGGAGCAGCCCAGCATCCTCGTGATCTCCGAGACGGCCCGTGTCGAGGGCACGGTGCACGCTCACCACGTCGTCATTGGCGGCCAGATGATCGGCCCCGTGCATGCGCAGTTCCTGGAGTTGCAACCCAGGGCGCGGGTCACGGGCAGCGTGCATTACGCGGCGCTGGAGATGCACCAGGGGGCCGTGGTTGCCGGGCAACTGGTTCCCGCAGAGGCGGCCGTGCTGGTCGAAGGAAAGCCCCCACTGGAGTTGGCGTCCAGCCACCCGTGATGTGAACCCGAGCGCTTGGCAGTAGTATTGCCCCTTAGCCCCTGAACCCGGAGTATCCCCATGAACGCTGTTGCAGAAAACATCCAGACCGAAATCCCCGAACCCATTCTGTTTACGGACAGCGCGGCGGCCAAGGTGGCGGACCTGATCGCCGAAGAGGGCAACCCCGAGCTGAAGCTGCGCGTCTTCGTGCAGGGCGGCGGTTGCTCGGGATTCCAATACGGTTTCACCTTCGATGAAATCACCAACGAAGACGACACCACCATGACGAAGAACGGTGTCTCGCTGCTCATCGACGCCATGAGCTACCAGTATCTCGTCGGCGCCGAGATCGACTACAAGGAAGACCTGCAGGGCGCGCAATTCGTCATCAAGAACCCGAACGCGACCAGCACCTGCGGCTGCGGTTCGAGCTTCTCCGCGTAAATTGCCGCGCATGAAAACAACCGCCTTCGGGCGGTTTTTTTTCGCCCCCGCGGGGGCGGGGTGCGCGACGGATCAGGCCGGATGCACCGTCCCCAGAACGCGCGCGCCGGCTGCGCCCGTCACGCCGGGCAGGTTGCCCGGTGCACCGCGCAGCGTCTGGCGCGCCAGCCAGGCAAAGGCCGCGGCCTCTACCTGCAGGGCGGGCAGTCCCAGGGCGTCGCTGGCCAGCACCTGGAGCGACGGGCCTGCCGCCACCCGCAGGCGCTCCATCAAATGGGTGTTCAGGGCGCCGCCCCCGCATACGGCGAGGATTTGGCCGGGATAGGCTCTGGCGCTCTGCATGCATGCGCGCGCGGTGAACTCCGTCAACGTGGCCTGAACGTCAACCGCAGCCGCGCCCGCGCAGCAGCGCAGCCGGGCGGAGAGCCAGGCCGGATTGAACAGATCGCGCCCCGTGCTCTTGGGCGGTGGCTGCTGCAGGAAGGGCTCCTGCATCAGCGCGGCCAGCAGCTGCGGCAGCACCTGGCCGCGCGCGGCCCAGGCGCCGTCCCTGTCGAACAGCTCGCCGGTGTGCTGCCGGCACCAGTCGTCCATCAAGGCGTTTCCCGGGCCGCAGTCGAAGCCGATCACGCTGCCGTCCGCCCCGAGCACGCTGAGGTTGGCGATGCCGCCGACGTTCAGCACCAGCACGGTCTCCTGCGCGCGCCCGAAGACGCCCTGGTGGAACGCGGGAACCAGCGGCGCGCCCTGCCCGCCGGCGGCGACGTCACGGCTGCGGAAATCGGCGACCACGGCGATTCCCGTGCGCTCGGCGAGCAGCGCGGGGTTGCCCAGTTGCAGCGTGTAGCCGGTGCCGTCGAACTCCCCGGGGCGGTGCCGCACGGTCTGCCCATGCGCGCCGATCGCGCGGATCGCGCTGGCGGGCTCGCCGCTGCGCTCCAGCAGCGTCCGCACGACCCGGGCATAGGACCGGGACAGCGCATTGCCTGCGAGCGCGGCGCGGTGCAGTTCGTTCTCACCGGGGGTGTTCAGGTCGCGCAGCACGGCGCGCAGTTCGGGTGCGAATGCGGCGCTGGCGTGCTGCGCGACCCGCATGCGCGGGCCGGAGAAATCCGCCAGCACCCCGTCGATGCCGTCGAGCGAGGTGCCCGACATCAGGCCGATGTACAGATCGGACACTGGCGGGCCGGCCCGTTTGCGGTGCGCGCGCAGGAATCAATCGACGCTGGCCTGACCGATCAGGGCCGCAGCCGATAGCTGCACGCGCATATTCGCTGTCAGGCGCGCGAAGGCGGGGCGTGCAGCGGGCGAGACGGGCGCTGCCGCCTCGCTCTGCGCGACGATGGTCATCGGATCCTGGTGCCGGCCGTTCACGCGGAACTCGAAATGCAGGTGCGGACCGGTGGCCCAGCCCGTGGCGCCCACAGCGCCCAGCGTCTGGCCTTGTCTGAGCGCTTGGCCCGTGCGCACGTCGATGCGGCTCAGGTGCGCATAGACCGTGACGTGCTGGTTGCGGTGCTTGACGAAGACCACGTTGCCGTAGCCGTTCTGCACGCCGGCGAACTCCACCGTGCCGTCGCCCACGGTGCGCACGGCCGTGCCGGTGGGCGCGGCGAAATCGGTGCCCAGATGGGCGCGCCAAGTCTTCAGGATGGGATGCAGGCGCATCTTGAAGCCGCTGGTCACGCGCGAGAACTCCACCGGGGAGGTGAGGTAGGCGCGGCGCAGGCTGGTGCCCTCCGGCGTGTAGTACGCGCCCTGGAACCAAACCGCCTGGTGGACCTTGCCGTCGTTCACGAACTCGGCGCTGAGCACGCGGCCGCTGCCCAGCACCTCGCCATCGGCCTCCAGGGTCTCGTACACCACCGAGAAGCGGTCGCCCTTGCGCAGCGAGCGCTGGAAGTCGATGCTGCCCGAGAAGATCTCGGCCAGTTGCACGGCCACGGCGTCCGGGATGCCCGATGCGTCGGTGGCAGCGAACAGCGAGCTGTTCACGACGCCGCCGACGAGGCGGCTGTCGAGCGCCATCTTGGCGTTTTCGACACGCGAGCTGAAGCCATCGCCCGTGCGCTCCACGACCAAGCGGCGGAAGTTGCCGCTGCCGTCGGGCACCCAGCGCGCCGTCAGGCGAATCAGACGGTGGTCGTCGGTGGTCTGCGCCGACACGCTGCGGCCGCTGCGACCCAGCATGTTCTGGTGCACGAACCGGTCACTGCGCAGAAAGGCGGCCGCGGCCGGGTCGGCCACACCCAGGCGCCGCAGCAGGGATTCCGGCGTATCGCTGCTGCGCAGTTGCTCGGAGCGAAACAGCGAGAAGCCGGGGGCTTGCAGCTCGCTGAGCATGCGGTTCTCAGCCAGCGATTCGACGGAATGGCTGAGCATGCGCACCGGCAGTTCGGCCGGATCGGGCGCAAGGGACGCCACGGCGAACGCGCCGCCGCCGCCCGTCAGCAGCAAGGCCGCGACAGCGGCGCCAATGCGTCCGGGATAGCGCTGGATCGTGCGCGACAGTCGGTAGAGAAAAAAAGCGCTGCTGGCGCGGGTCAGGCCGTAAATCAAAGCTGCTATCCCCAGGGTGATCGCGCGAAGCCCCGGCGTTTTCCCGCTGCGGCTACATCAGCTTGGCAGAGCGCACGGGCTTGGGTCAGGGTGAGGGCGGAAACAGCGGGCCCACTTAGAATCCCGCCTTTGCAAAGCAGGCCGGAGTATAGCGGCGACGCAGTCTGTCCGGACATCCCAAAAAACCCCCTTATGCATCCATCAGTCGTTACAACGTCCCCGGTTTCCGAAGCGGTCCGACAGGCCCTGGAAATCTCGCTGCGCGGTGCCCAGGAACTGCTGCCGCAGGACGCCTGGGTCGGGAAGCTGGTGCGCTCCGAGGCCTCGGGCCAGCCGCTGCGCATCAAGCTGGGGCTCGATCCCACGGCGCCGGACATCCACATCGGCCACACGGTGGTACTCAACAAGCTGCGCCAGTTGCAGGACCTGGGTCACCAGGTGATCTTTCTGATCGGCGACTTCACGGGCCTGATCGGCGACCCCTCGGGGCGCAACGACACCCGCCCGCCGCTCACGCCCGGGCAGATCCGGGCGAACGCCGAGACCTACTACCGCCAGGCGAGCCTGGTGCTCGATCCGGCGCGCACCGAGATCCGCTACAACAGCGAATGGAGCGAGCCCCTGGGCGCCGCGGGAATGATCCAGCTCGCCGCCAAGTACACCGTGGCGCGCATGATGGAGCGCGACGATTTCCACAAACGCTTTGCCAGCGGCCAGTCGATTTCGGTGCACGAGTTCCTGTACCCGCTGATGCAGGGCTACGACTCGGTGGCGCTGAAGAGCGATCTGGAGCTCGGCGGCACCGACCAGAAATTCAACCTGCTCATGGGCCGCCATCTGCAGCAGGAGTACGGCCAGGAGCCGCAGTGCGTGCTCACCATGCCGCTGCTCGTCGGGACCGACGGCGTGGAGAAGATGTCGAAGTCGAAAAACAACTACATCGGCATCGCCGAAGACGCCAACACCATGTACGCCAAGGTGTTGTCGATCTCCGACCCGCTGATGTGGAACTGGTACCAACTGCTGTCGTTTCGCTCGCTGACCGAGATCCAGGCGCTCCAGGCCGAGGTCGCGCAGGGCCGCAACCCCAAGGACGCGAAGGTGCTGCTGGCCAAGGAAATCACCACGCGCTTTCACAGCGCGGCGGCGGCGGACGCGGCCGAGCAGGACTTCATGCACCGCAGCCGGGGCGGCGTCCCCGAGCAGATCCCGCAGCTGTCCCTGCCCGGCGCGCCGCTGGGCATTGGCGCCTTGCTCAAGCAGGCCAACTTGGCGCCATCGACCAGCGAGGCGCAGCGCCTGATCGACGGCGGCGGTGTGCGCATCGACGGCAGCGTGGTCAGCGACAAGGGCCTGCGGCTCGGCGCCGGAACCTATGTGCTGCAGGTCGGCAAACGCCGGTTTGCGCGCGTGGTGCTCACGTGAGACACCCCCGGGGTCCATGGCGCATGCGTGCGCTCTGCCCGCGCCGCGCACGGAACCCGGACATTCCATGACCCCGATCGACATCCTCATCCTCGCCGCCGGCAAGGGCACGCGCATGCAAAGCCGCCTGCCCAAGGTGCTGCAGCGCCTGGCCGGGCGCCCGCTGCTGCTGCACGTGCTGGACCAGGCCGTGCAGTTGCAGGCGCGCAGCGCCATCGTCATCACCGGCCACGCTGCGGCGCAGGTCGAGGCCGCCGCCGCAGGCGGTGCGCAGGCCGGCGGCCCGGAGCTGAAGTTCGTGCGCCAGGAACCCCAGCTGGGCACCGGCCACGCCGCGCAGCAGGCCGCGCCGCAGCTGCGCGACGACGCCACGGTGCTCGTGCTCTCGGGCGACGTGCCGCTGACGCACGCCGATACCCTGCGCGCACTGCTCGGCGCCGCAGCAGGCGGCAGGCTGGCGCTGCTGAGCGTGGAGCACCCCGACCCGACGGGCTACGGGCGCATCGTGCGCGGCGCGCAGGGCGCCGTGCAGGGAATCGTCGAACACGGGGACGCGACCGAGGAGCAGCGCGCGATCACCGAGGTGTACAGCGGGATCATGGCCGCTCCCGCGCAGCAGCTGCGCGGCTGGCTCGCGCGCTTGAGCCGCGACAACGCCCAGAGCGAGTACTACCTCACGGACGTCGTGGCGCAGGCCGTGGCCGACGGCGTCCCCGTGGTGGCGCAGCGCATCAGCGACGCGCTGCAGGTGGCCGGTGTGAACAGCCCGCGGCAACTGGCCGATCTGGAGCGCGCGCTGCAACTGCGCCAGGCGCAGGCGCTCATGGAGCAGGGCGTGCGCCTCGCCGACCCCGCGCGCTTCGATCTGCGCGACGACGCCCGCAGCGGCGTGCGCGCCGCGCTGGTCTGCGGGCAGGACGTGGAGATCGACGTGAACTGCGTCTTCGTCGGCCGCGTGGAACTGGGCCCTGGCGTGCAGATCGGCGCGCACTGCTGGATTGCCAATGCGTGCATCGCTGCGCACGCCGTGATCCAGCCCTACACGCACATCGACGGCGAAAACTCCGGCGCCACGGTGGGCGCAGGCGCGCACGTCGGCCCCTTTGCCCGCCTGCGCCCGGGCACCCGACTGGGCCGCGCGGTGCATATCGGCAACTTCGTGGAAGTGAAGAACAGCAGCCTGGCCGACGGCGCCAAGGCAAACCACCTGGCGTATCTGGGGGACGCCACGGTGGGCGAGCGCGTGAACTACGGCGCCGGCAGCATCACCGCGAACTACGACGGCGCGAACAAGCACCGCACCGTGATCGAGGCGGACGTGCACGTCGGCAGCAACTGCGTGCTCGTGGCCCCCGTGACCATTGGCGCCGGGGGCACCGTGGGCGCGGGCAGCAACATCACCAAAAACACCGCCGCCGGCGCGCTCAGCGTGGCGCGCGGCCGGCAGATCAGCATTCCCGGCTGGGCCCGCCCTGCCAAGCGCCCGAAACCATGACGCAGGCCGACGCCGCGCAGCAGCTGGCCGAGATGGCCGCGGCGCAGGAGGAGCTCCTGCGCGCCGTCGCGCACGACCTGCGCGCGCCGCTGCGGCATGTCGGCGCCTACGGCGCGCTGGTGCGCGAGTCGCTGTGCGAACTGCCCCCCGACACGCTGAACGCCCCCGGGACGCAGGAGGCCCTGGGCCTTCTCTCCAGCCTGGAGCAGTCCGCCCGGCGCATGGGACGGATGATCGACGGCCTGCAAGCCCTGCTGTGCGCCAGCCGCGCCCCGCTGCGCGCCGAGCCCATCCCCTTGGCCCGGGCCGTGGCCCAGGCGCGTGCCACGCTCGCGTCCGCCGAGGCCGGCCGCACCGTGCAGTGGCGCGTGGGGGCGCAGCTGCCCACCCTGCGCGCCGATTCGGCGCTGCTGCAGGAACTGCTGGTGCAACTGCTGGGCAATGCCCTCAAGTTCACGCGCCAGAGCGCGCAGCCCTGCATCAGCGTGCACGCCGACGAGGCCGCAGCCGCGGGCCAGGCGGCGTTCACGGTGCAGGACAACGGCGCGGGCTTTGACCCCGCGCACGCGGCGCAGCTGTTCGGCCTGTTCCAGCGCCTGCACCGCGAGAGCGAGTTTGACGGCGTGGGTGCGGGGCTGGCGCTGTGCCGTGCGATTGCCCGGCGGCATTCCGGGACGATCACGGCCAGCGCGGTCCCCGGGGGCGGTTGCACGGTGCGGCTGGAGTGGCCCGCCGCTGCGGCCACGGAATCCTGCGCCTGAGCCGCGGGCCGATCTGTTGCACCGGTTGCTCAAGACGCCGCGCCGGCCGGCATCCGGACCGCAACGACGGCCCTTGGCTGAAAACGCGATCTACCGCTCTCTTGCCCGGCACGTCATCCAAGGACTTTGCGCCATGGGCAGACGACTTAGTCCGGCCTGACCTTGGCGCGCAGCAGCACCCTCTTCCAGCGCGCCTGCTCGGCCGCGATGAACTGCGCAAACTGTGCGGGCGTGCCGCCGATGGCCTCTGCGGCGTCGCCCTGCAGGCGCTCGAGCGCGGCGGGTGCCTTGACGGCCTTCATGGTTTCTGCGGCCAACCGGTCGAGCTGCGCCGGGGGCTGGCTGGCGGGGACCAGCATGCCGTACCACTGGGTCATTTCAAAGCCGGGAAAGCCTTGCTCGGCCACGCTCGCCACGTTGGGCAACTGCGCCAGGCGCTGCGCGGCGCCGCTGGCGATGCAGCGCAGCTTGCCCGAGCGGATGAAGGGCAGCATCGCTGCCGCGCCCACGGCCGCTGCGTCGAGGCGGCCCGCGAGCAGGTCGGTGAGCATCGGGCCGGTGCCACGGTACGGCACGTGCAGCATGAACAGCCCGGCGCTCATCTTCAGATATTCAAACGCCAGGTGCCCCGCGCTGCCGTTGCCTGCCGAGCCGTAGCTGAGCCGGCCCGGGTTTTTGCGCACGTGCGCGACGAACTCGCGCAGGTCGTTTACCGGCAGATCGGGGTGCACCACGTACAGGCTGGGCACCTTGGCCAGCAGGCTCACGGGCTTGAAGTCCTTGTTCGCGTCGTAGGGCAGCTTGTCGAAGATGAAGGGGTTCACCGCCAACGTGCCGATATGGCCCAGGATCAGCGTGTGCTGATCGTCGGCGCGCGCCACTTCGGCCATTGCGATGTTGCCGGCAGCGCCCGGCTTGTTGTCCACGAAAACGCTCTGGCCCAGGGTCTTGCCCAACTCGACGGCGGTGGAGCGGGCGACGATTTCGGAGCTTCCACCCGGCGCAAAGGGAACGACGAAGCGCAGCGCCTTGGCGGGCCACGCGGCCTGCGCCGATGCGGCAGGCAGCAGGCCGCCGAGCGCCAGCGCGCTGCCGGCGCCGAGCCAATGGCGGCGGCCGGGGTGGCCGAGGTGGTTTGCAGGCATGGAGTGCTTTCCGCCGGAGCGTGCATCCGGCATGCAGGTGGAGGGGGCGCAATGCTATCAGCAGCGCTGGCGCTGGCAAGGCGGGTGGCTCAGACCCTGCGCCTGCGCCGGGGGCTGCCGCCCGGTGGCTCGGGGCTGCCGTAGGCTCTTTCGGGGATGAGCACGCAGTCGGCGCAGTAGCGCAGTTGGCCGCTCTCGTCCTCCACCTCGACCAGGCCGTGGATGTCGGTCTCGAAGCCGGGGCAGAGTTGCGCGAACTCGCGCGCGAAGCACAGGTAATCGACGATCTTGCGATTGAACACCTCGCCCGGGATCAGCAGCGGGATGCCCGGCGGGTACGGCGTGACCAGACCCACGGTGATGCGGCCCTCGAGATGGTCGATCTCCACGCGCTCGGTCTGGCGGTGCGCGATGTGCGCGTAGGCGTCCGAGGGCTTCATCGCGGGCGTGAGGTCCGACAGATACATCTCGGTCGTCAGGCGCGCAATGTCGTACTTGGCGTACATCTGGTGCACGTGCTGGCACAGGTCCTTCAGTCCCATGCGCTCGTAGCATTTGTGCTGCTGGCAGAACTCGGGGAGGATGCGCCACATCGGCTGGTTCTTCTCGTAGTCGTCCTTGAACTGCTGCAGCGCGCTCAGCAGCGTGTTCCAGCGGCCCTTGGTGATGCCGATGGTGAACATGATGAAGAAGCTGTACAGGCCGGTCTTCTCCACCACCACGCCGTGCTCTGCAAGGTACTTGGTGACGATGGACGCGGGGATCCCGCTGCGGTCGAACCTGCCGTCCAGACTCAGCCCCGGGGTGACGATGGTGGACTTGATCGGGTCGAGCATGTTGAAGCCGTCGGCCAGCTGGCCAAAGCCGTGCCACTTGCTGGCGCTCCTGCTGCGGCTCGTGGCGTCGCTGCGGATGATCCAGTCTTGCGCGGAGCCTATGCCCTCTTCGACCAGCTTCTCGGGCCCCCAGACCTTGAACCACCAGTCCTTCTTGCCAAACTCGGCTTCGACCTGGCGCATGGCGCGGCGGAAGTCGAGCGCCTCCAGAATGCTCTCCTCCACCAGCGCGGTGCCGCCGGGCGGCTCCATCATCGCCGCGGCCACGTCGCAGCTGGCGATGATGCTGTACTGCGGGCTGGTGCTGGTGTGCATCAGGTAGGCTTCGTTGAACAGGTGCCGGTCGAGTTTGACGAGCTGCGAGTCCTGCACCAGCACATGGCTGGCCTGGCTGATTCCGGCGAGCAGCTTGTGGATCGACTGCGTGGCGTAGGTCACCGAATGCCGGGGCCGCAAGCGCTTCTTGCCCATGGCGTGGTAGCTGCCGTAGAACGGATGGAAGGCCGCGTGCGGCAGCCAGGCTTCGTCGAAATGCAGGTTCTCCACGTAGCCGTCGAGCATGCGCTTGATGGTCTCGGTGTTGTACAGGACGCCGTCGTAGGTGGACTGCGTGAGCGTCAGCACGCGCGGCCGGACCTGGCTCGCGTCCACGCCCTGCAGCAGCGGGTTGGCCGCTATCTTGGCCAAAATCGTTGCCGGCTCGAACTCACTTTGCGGGATCGGGCCGATGATGCCAAAGTGGTTGCGCGTGGGCTTGAGGAACACCGGCACCGCGCCGGTCATGATGATGCTGTGCAGGACCGACTTGTGGCAATTGCGGTCCACCACCACCACGTCGCCGGGCGCCACGGTGTGGTGCCAGACCATCTTGTTCGAGGTGGACGAGCCGTTGGTCACGAAGAAGCAGTGGTCGGCGTTGAAGATGCGCGCGGCGTTGCGCTCGCTCTCGCCGATGGCGCCGGTGTGGTCGAGCAGTTGCCCGAGTTCTTCCACGGCGTTGCAGACGTCGGCGCGCAGCATGTTTTCGCCGTAGAACTGGTGGTACATCTGGCCCACGGGGCTCTTCAGGAACGCCACCCCGCCCGAATGCCCGGGGCAGTGCCAGCTGTACGAGCCGTCTTCCGCGTAGTCGAGCAGCGCCTTGAAGAACGGCGGCTGCACGCTTTCCAGATAGCTCCTGGCCTCGCGCACGATGTGCCGCGCGACGAATTCGGGCGTGTCCTCGAACATGTGGATGAAGCCGTGCAGCTCGCGCAGGATGTCGTTCGGCAGGTGGCGGCTGGTCTTGGTCTCGCCGTGCACGTAGATGGGCACTTCGGCGTTCTTGCGCCGCACTTCACCGATGAAGCTGCGCAGGCTCAGCACGATCGGATCGAGCCCTTCGCCCTGCGTGAACTCCTCGTCGTCTATGGACAGGATGAACGCGCTGGCGCGGCTCTGCTGCTGCGCGAACTGCGACAGGTCGCCATAGCTGGTGACCCCGAGCACCTCGAAGCCCTCGGCCTCCATGGCCTGCGCCAGCGCGCGAATGCCCAGGCCGGAGCTGTTTTCGGAACGGTAGTCCTCATCGATGATGACGATGGGAAAGCGAAACTTCATGCACAGCCTCCGTGCGGGCATGCCCTGCCCGGCGAAAAAACGAAACAGGGCTGAAGTGTAGGGAGCCCGGGCTTGGCCGGCCTTTGAACTGCCACCGCTGCGTCCCGGATTGTGGTGCTTTGGAGACGGTCAACCGCGGTGCGCCGCCACCCTGGCGCATCACGGCGCCCGCAGATAGCGTCCGGCGAGCTCTCTTTGCGCGGCCGAATCGACCCCCAGCGCATCCGCCAGATACGCCGCAACGCCGCCAAAGTCCTGGTCCACGCGGTGCAGCGCGGCGTTCAGAAACTCCTCCTGCACGCGCCAGAGAACGGCCAGCACTTCCTCGGAGGTGTGGCTGCCAACGCCCTTGGGGCGGCGGTAGAGCGCGTTGGTGAGCAGGTAGTCCTGCATCACCAGGTCGCGCGCAACGCCCAGGGCCAGCAGGATGAGGGCGGCGGCAAAGCCGGTGCGGTCCTTGCCTGCGGTGCAGTGGAACACCAGGGGCGTCTGGCGCTCGTCGAGCAGCAGGCGAAACAGCGCGGCAAAGCGCGGGGCGCTGTCGTGCACGAAGCCGCGGTAGGTTTCCTGCATCAGGCCCACGGCGTCTTGCGCGCTGAGCTGCCGGCCGCTGCGTTGCAGTTCGAGCGCGCGCTGCACCACGGTGGGTTCGATGGCCAGCGGGTGGTACGCGACCCCGGGGAATGCGTAGGCAGACGCGGCGCTCTCAGCCTGGCCGCGAAAGTCCACCGCGCGGGCCACGCCCAGCGTGGCGAGCAGGGCCCGGTCTTGCGCGGTGAGGTCTGCCAGGTGGTCTGAACGGAACAGGCAGCGCCATTTCACCACCCGCCCGCCATGGCCCGGGTAGCCGCCGAGATCGCGAAAGTTGCTGGCGCCGGCGAAGGGAAGGGTGCGGGTGTTTTTTGCAGATTCTTCATCAATTCGCATGCGACTTTCTGTCCCGCTGCCTGCGGCACAGCCCGGTTTTTCAAAGCGATTGGCCTTGTGCTGAAGGACCGCACATTGTATGAGCAGCCGCTTGCGCAAACGCCCCCGGCGCGCGCCCAATGTCTGCTCCGTTGTCACCGTGGCGTCTATGATCCGCGGTGCCCGCACCCGCTTTTTTCCGCTCCGACATGCTTTCCTCCGCCATGCGCACGCCGCTGAGATTGCTGGCGCTGGCATGGCCCTTTCTGTTTTGCTTTACCCGGCCGCCGAGCACCAATTTCTGGCCGCTGCTCGCCGCCTGGGGCTGCGCCGCGGTGCTGCTGGCCCTGGCGGACGCGCGCGGGCGGGCGGCGTCCGGCACAGCGCCGTGGTGCGTCGTTTCCGCCAGGGAGTTGGCTGCCGGGCTGCTGTGCGCCGCGCTCGCGGCGAGCGCCATCGGGCTGCTGCAGTACTTTCTGGGAGACCCGGAAATTGCCGGGGTGCAGCCGTCGAGTCCCGGGCAGGCCATCGGCAATCTGCGCCAGCGCAATCAGCAGGCCTCGCTCATCAGCCTGGGCGCACTCGCCGTGCTGTGGCTCTTCGAACAGGCGCCAAGCACCGGCGCTGCGCCAGGAAAACCGCGCACACAGTGGCTGCCCGCCGGGCTCAGCGCTGCCGCGCTGGCGCTGCTGGCCGCCGCCAGCGCTGCCACCGCGTCGCGCACCGGGGCGCTGCAATGGCTGCTCGTGGTGGCCATGGCGGCGCTCTGGCCGGTCGCAGGGGAGCGCAGGTCCCGGGACCTGGCGCTCGCGGCGCTGGTATTCCATGGCCTGGCCGCGTGGGCCCTGCCGGTTGTCCTGCAGGCCTGGACCGGGGTCGTCGCAGAGGATCTGTTCACGCGCTTCGCCGCCGGGTCCGCCGATTGCAACAGCCGCGCCGTGCTCTGGAGCAACGTGCTGCACCTGATCGCGCAAAAGCCCTGGACCGGATGGGGCTGGGGCGAACTGGACTACGCGCACTACGTCACCCTGTTCCCGGGGGAGCGCTTCTGCGCGCTGCTGGACAATGCCCACAACCTGCCCCTGCATCTGGCCGTGGAACTGGGGCTGCCCGCCGCCGCGCTGTTTTGCGCGGCGCTGCTCGTCTGGCTGCTGCGCAGCAAACCCTGGAGCGAGCGCGACCCCGGCCGGCAACTGGCCTGGGGCGTCCTGGCGCTCGTCGGCTTGCACAGCCTGCTGGAATTTCCCCTGTGGTATGGGCCCTTCCAACTGGTCACATGGCTGGCCCTGATGTTGCTGTGCCGCTGGCCGCTGCCGTGCGGGGCCGCTGCTTCGGTCCTGCGGCTGGGCGCCGCCCTGGCGACGGGGGCCGCAGTGGCGCTGGGCGCGTACGCCGGGTGGGACTTCTACCGCGTCAGCCAGCTCTACATGCCCCTGGACGAGCGCGCGCCCTCCTTGCGCAACGACACCGTGCGCAAGGTCGGCACGACGCCGTTTTTCACGGACCAAGTCGATTTTGCGCTGCTGCCGAACGTCCGGCCCACGCAGGACAACGCGGGGCAGGTGTTTGCAGTCGCCAACAAGCTGCTGCACTTCTCCCCCGAGCCCCGCGTGATCGAACCGCTGATCGAAAGTGCCATCTTGCTCGGGCGAGATGACGACGCGGCCTTTCACATGCAGCGCTACCGGGCGGCCTACCCGGCAGACTACGCGCGCTGGCTGGAGGCTCGCGAGCGCACGGCGCCGCTTCGGGCTCAGTAGCCCTGCGCCGGGTCCAGCATCCCGGCCACGGACTCGCCCCGCTGAAGTGCCGCGATCTTGCGCGCAATCTGGGCAATGCTTTCCTCGCGCAGCGTGCGCGCCGCGATATGCGGCGTGGCGGTGATCGCGGGATGGGTTCGGAACGCATGGCCGGCGGGCAGCGGCTCGGTGCGGAACACGTCGAGCGTGGCGCCGGCGACGTGACCGCTGTCGATCAGCGCCAGCAGATCCTCGTCGACCAGGTGCGCGCCGCGCGCGGCGTTGATCACGTAAGCGCCGGGCAGCAGCCGCGAGAGCGTCCCGCGGTGCAGGATTGCCTGCGTGGCGGGAGTCAGCGGCAGCAGGTTCACCAGCACGCGGCTGCACGCCAGAAAGGCGTCGAGGGCCCCGGCCCCGCTGAAACTGCGCACGCCGGCCAGGGCCTTGGGCGAGAGGCTCCAGCCGTTGACCGGAAACTCGAAATGCGCCAGGGCCTGGGCCACGCGCGCGCCCAGCACCCCCAGACCCATGACGCCGACCGGGAAATCGCTGCGCTGGCGCGGCCCGTGGCAGTCCCAGCGCCCGGCCCGCGTATCGGCCGCGCAGGCATCGAGCGCGCGGAAATGGCGGATCACCGCATGGCACACGTACTCGGCCATCTGCACGGCCATTCCCGCATCGTCCAAGCGCACCACGCGCGCGGCGCGCGGCAGACGCAACGGGAGCAGGGCGTCCACCCCCGCGCCGATGTTGAACAGGACCTCGAGGCCCGGCTGCTCGTCCATGAAGCGCTGGGGCGGCTCCCAAACCACGGCGTAGTCGGCCTGCGGCGCGCCGGGTTGCCACAGGCTGACGTCGGCGCCGGGCAGTGCAGCGGCCAAGCCTTGCAGCCAGGGCCCGGACTCGGTGTTGGCGCAGCAAAAGGTGATTTTCATGGGATTCCAGCCTGCCATTCATCTAGGGAGAAACACGATCTTGTCCTGAATCACCGTCAGAATCCGGTGGCACGCCAAATATACCTTGCATCAGCGCTATCTCCGCACCACCAATGCCAAAACGACGCGCCACCTGAGGCCACTTTTTCACCCCGTCAACGACTTCGCCGATGATCTCTTCTGCGCGCGCCGGTTTCAACCCATACCATTCAGCGGTAAGCAACACCGTATCCAGGCTCGGCCGGTTATCACCATCGTCAACGGCAAGAACATGCTCGCTCTTGTCCGGGTTCGGATTGACGTCAAATGCTGGTGCAAGTGCCCAACCACCGGGCCGAAGAAGGAATCCGTGGTTCCGAAGATGATCGTCCCTGTTTGCCACTGCAACGTTGAATGCCACGCGCCGGAACAGTTGCCCAAGCCCTTCCTCGATCAGATGCGCAGCGCCATGCGTTTGCAGAAAATGGGCCATCTCCAAATAGCTGGAGCCTTCGCTTTGCTCCTTTCTGAGCAGCGTCATCGCGGATGAATAGAAGACCCGCTGGTTTGCATTCCGATCAAACCGCTTTACACAGAATGCATGGTGATCGCCGCCGAGCCGGACAGTCTTTGCTTGCGGGACATGAATACCCACGTTCTGCGCCAACGAATGCACGACACCTTCCCATGCACCGACGTCGAGGCTGTCGTCCCGCGCAGGAAACTTTGCGATCCATAACGAACCATCCAGTTCCCGGAAATTCGCCTTTGGCCGCGCGCCTCCAAGCGAGGAACCGGGAGCTACCAGCACGGACAACCATTGCCGCAGCGCATTCAAGTCATCAATCCGCTTATTTGCAAGCTCATATGCGACGGCCTGCAACGCACGAAGGCTGGTGACAGGAGGTGCTGCCAATGGGTGCACGGACGCAAAAGTGTTCTCCCCCTCGCGCCGAAATCTCAAAGCGCCTTGCCGTGTTTCATCTTGAACGCCAACCAGATAGTCCCATGCGTACAAATTGCGCACGGGCCTTTTGGCATCCCTTGCTTCCAGCATTTCACGGCGTTTCATCAACGTCTGCCCCCAGCGGTCCGGTGAGGAATCAAGAAATATGCCGAAGCTACCCGTCTCCGGTTTCGGAAAGAATGGCGCCGCATCCAGCGTCAGGTCCGGATCGAGAGCAAAGCAAACCGGATTTTTCAGCCAGGCATTGGCGTAGGAGAACCAGACCTGCCCACGATCATGGAATAGTGTTCCCACACGTTGCGGCGCTGCCACGAGATCAGCATCCAGCCACACTTCCATCTTGTCCGGCATATTATTTCCCCTTGGCTCGCTTGCGTGCCGGAACCCCCAAATCCTGCAATCTGCGCCCAAGGCGATCATCGGCCGCGAGGGCGTCCATGTCGCCCTCCAAATTGAGAACGACCAAGATCCTCAGATAGACGCCAAGAGAAACCGCTGGCGAACCCTGCTCTGCCCGGCCAAGCGTCATTCTGGAGATACCAACCCTTTCGGCAACCAACTCCGCCGTATAGCCCCGGCGCAACCGGGCAAGCCGGAGACGCTCGCCGAAATCGGCAAGCAGCTTCTTCTCGGCGGGGAACATGGGCAGTGGCTTGCTTGGCATAACGCCACACATTTTGGACGATTTTCGTTTATTTGTCCATCATGTGTGGCGTTATTCTGGGCTCTGCGCTCAGCCTGAGCAACTCCGCCCCTTCGCTGACCTGATCGCCAGGTGCGTAGAGCAGTTCCTGCACCACGCCGTCCAGGGGGGCGACGATCAAGTGCTCCATCTTCATGGCCTCCAGCACCGCCAGCGGCTGGCCCTGGCGCACCTTGTCGCCGGCCCTTACGGCGAACGACAGCAGCTTGCCCGGCATCGGGGCCGTGAGGCGCCCGGCGGGCGCCTCCACTTCGCCCGCGTGGGCCAGCAGGTCGATGGCCACGATCCGCGTGGCGCCCAGCGGGGTGAATACATGCTCGACCTCGCCCTGCGTGTATACGGCGGCGTGCGTGCGCAGGCCGGCAAATTGCAGATCGATGCCCTGCGCCGCCGGGCCAAAGACCAGCGGCCCGGCCTGCTGCGCCGCGCCCTCGCCTACGGTCAGATGCCAGTTGGCGCCGCGCCCATAGGTCAGCCAGGCTGTCGCGCGCGCGTCGCCGAACGCAAACTCGAAGCGGCGCCGCAGCAGGCCGTGGCTGCAGAAACCATCGCGGCGGCTGAACGGGTCCGCGCCTTCGCTCGCCCGCTCGCGCAGCAGGGTCTGCGCCACGGCGGCGGCTGCGGCCAAGGGCAGGCCCAGGTCCTCGCGCTGGAACAGCGCCGCCTGCTCGCGCGCGATCAGGGTCGTATCGAGGCGGGCGCTGGCAAACGAGTCGCTGCGGGCCAAGCGGCGCAGAAACTGCACGTTGCTGTCCAGGCCCACGATGTGCGTGCGGGCCAGCGCCTCGTCGAGCCGCGCCAGCGCCTGCGCACGGGTGGCGCCGTGCACGATGAGTTTGGCCAGCAGGGGGTCGTAGAACGGGCTGATCGCATCGCCCTGGCGCACGCCGGAATCGACGCGCACCGCGCCGTGCTCGAAGGCCGTGCCCTCGGGCAGGCCGCAGACCGCGAGCGTGCCCGTGGCGGGCAAGAAATCCTTTTCCGGGTTTTCCGCACAGATGCGCGCCTCGATCGCATGGCCGTTGATCCGGAGTTGCTCCTGCGTCAAAGGCAGCGGCTCGCCGCAGGCCACGCGCAGCTGCCATTCCACGAGGTCCTGCCCGGTAATGGCTTCGGTCACGGGATGCTCCACCTGCAGGCGGGTGTTCATCTCCATGAAGAAGAAGTCCAGCGTGCCGTCCGCGCGTTGCTCGGCGATGAACTCCACCGTGCCGGCGCCCACATAGTTCACCGCGCGGGCAGCGGCCACGGCGGCCTGCCCCATCCGGGCACGCAGTTCCGGCGCCATGCCGGGCGCAGGGGCCTCTTCGAGCAGTTTCTGGTAGCGGCGCTGCACCGAGCAGTCGCGCTCGAACAGATGCACGCAGTTGCCGTGGCTGTCGCCAAACACCTGGATCTCGATGTGGCGCGGGCGCTGCAGGTACTTCTCGATGAGCACGGCGTCGTCGCCAAAGCTGTTGCGGGCTTCGCGCCGGCAGGCGTCGAGCGCCGCGGCGAAATCCTGGGCCCTGTCCACCGTGCGCATCCCCTTGCCGCCGCCGCCCGCGCTGGCCTTGATGAGCACGGGGTAGCCGATGCGGTCGGCCTCGGCCCGGAGCAGCGCCGGGTCCTGGTCGGCGCCGTGGTAGCCGGGAACCAGCGGCACGCCGGCCTTTTCCATGCGTTGCTTGGAGCCGGCCTTGAACCCCATGTCCCGGATCGCCGAAGGGGGCGGACCGATGAAGACCAGCCCCGCATCGGCGCAGGCTTGGGCGAAGCCTGCGTTCTCGCTCAGAAAGCCGTAGCCGGGGTGTATGGCTTGCGCGCCCGTGGCCTGCGCGGCTTCGATGATGCGCTGCGCGCGCAGATAGCTTTCGCCGGGGGCGCTGCCGCCAATGTGCAGCGCCTCGTCGCAGGCTGCCACGTGCCGGGCGTGCGCGTCGGCGTCGGAATACACCGCGACCGTCTTCACCCCCATGCGGCGCGCAGTGGCCGCCACGCGGCAGGCAATTTCACCGCGGTTTGCAATCAGTATCTTCTGGAACATGCCATGCCTTCTGCCGGAGCGCGTTCATGGGCGACGGGCAAGAACAGGCATCAGGTCCGCAGCCAGGCAGGCTGGCGCTTGTTCAGAAAGGACTGCACGCCCTCCCGGCCCTCGCCGCTGGCCCGGATATCGGCAATGCCCTGCACCGTGGTCGCTATCAGGCGGGCGTCGATCTCGCGCCCGCAGACGTCGCGCAGCAGCTTCTTGCAAGCGCGCACGGCGTCGGGGCCGGTGCCGCGCAGCGCCGCGAGCAGTTCGTCGACCTTGGCGTCGAGCGCCTCGGCGCGCACCACCTCGTGCACGAAGCCGATGCGCAGGGCCTCGGCCGCGCCAAAGCGCTCGGCCGTGAGAAAGTAGCGCTGTGCCACCCGCGCGCCCATGGCGCGCACCACGTAGGGGCTGATGGTCGCGGGGATGAGCCCGAGCTTCACCTCGCTCAGGCAAAAGCCCGCCGTATCCACCGCCACCGCCATGTCGCACGCGGCCACCAGCCCCATTCCGCCGGCGTACACGTCGCCCTGCACGCGGGCGATCGTCGGCTTGGGGCATTCGTGCATCACGCGCAGCATCTCGGCGAGCTTGGCGGCGTCCTGCAGATTCTCCTCGCGCGTGTAGTCGGCCATGCGGCGCATCCAGTTCAGATCGGCGCCGGCGCAGAACGCGGGGCCCTGCGCGGCCAGCACCACGGCGCGCACGTCGGCACGCGCCCCGGCCTCGGCAAAGGCCGCAGTGAGCGCGGCGATGGCTTCCTCGCTGAACGCATTGCGGACTTCCGGCCGCGCGAGCGTGATGCGCAGCACGGCGTTTTCATGGCTGATTTGCAGGTGTTTGCTGCTCATGCTGGGGTCCGGCCATGCGGCCTGGATATCAAAGGTCCGGCATTATGCTGCCCACCCGCCCAGTCCTGCGCCGACCCCGGCCAAGGCCTGATGAGAAAGGAACACGATGCGAAACGATATCCCCCTGGTGATGGTGCACGGCCTGTTCGGACCGCTGCACTGCTTCAACTTGACGGCCCGCATGCCGGAGATCACGGTGCTGACCCCGGATCTGCTCGGCTATGGCAGCCGGGAACCGCAGGCGCAACTGAGCCTGGCGGCGCAGGCCGACGAAGTGGTGCGCATTGTGCGCGCCCTGGGACCGAAGCCCTGCCATTTGCTCGGCCACAGCGTGGGCTGGGCGGTGGTGGTGCTCGCAGCGGCACGCGCCCCCGATTTGGTGAAGAGCATCGTCAGCGCAGAAGGCAACTTCACGCTGGACGACGCCTTCATGTGCCGCCGCATCGCCCCGCTCGGCGCAGACGAATGGGCCAACGAACTGCAACGCATCCAGAGCGATCCAGCGGCTTGGCTATCCCGGAGCGGCATCGCCGCCACCGCCGAGCGGCTGCAAATGGCGCATTGCATCCTGCACAACCAGCCAGCCGCTACGCTGCAGGCCATGGCACGCGCGGTGGTAGAGGAAACCGCCGAACCTGGCTACCTGCAAACCGTGCGCCAACTCATGGCGCGCGGTATTGCCGTCCATCTTCTGGCCGGCAGCCGATCCGCAGCGAGCTGGAACGTGCCCGCGTGGGTTCGGCAAGGCGCGCGCAGCGACACGGTGCTGCCCGGCTGCGGCCACATGATGATGCTGGAGGAGCCGGACAGGTTTTGTCATTCCCTGCTGCGCTCGTGCTTTGCTCAATGAGTTGGGCCGTGGCCACCCATCGTCACTTCCAGCAAGCCTCCATGGCAGCCGATTTGTCGGCAAATCCGGAGTAATTCTTCAGATCTTTTCTCCCCAGATGATCGATGGAAAAATCTCCGCAGCGATCATTGGCCATCACAGAGCCCGCTAGCCGATCAGCCTTTACAGAATATTCGTCACGCTTAATGGAAGTATCCAGGGAAATTTTGTAAACCGGGCTACCCTGACCAGGAACTGGAGAAACACTGAAGCGGGAGGGAAACTGTGATGGATCACTCACGGCCACGCCGGCACTATTTTCATCGTAGCGAAAGTTCTCCGTATAAAACCGCTCCATCCATTGCTGGGCACTGATCAGGATGGTCTTGGCTTCGGCACGCCTGGACTTGGCAATATACTCCCTGTATGAGGGATAGGCCACGGCGGCCAATATGGCGATGATCGCCGTGACGATCATCACCTCGATCAGCGTAAAACCACGCTGCGTCCGCTTATGGTTCATTGATCTGTCCTCAAGCCGGGGATTTCCCGCCATTGCAAGCGGGGCGCAGTGCTGGTGCACAGAACAGCGTCAACGCTGCGCCCGGTGACTCTTTTTGCGCGTTGACCGGGCCCGCAGACAGGGGCCTCTTGCTTGGTGCACTTAGTGCCCACGCAAGTGCAGCCGGATTCTCCGGCCGTACAAGCCTTGGTCGTGGTTTTGAAAGGTTTTTTGGTTCGGTCAGCGACCACACGCACCTTTTGATCGCTAATGTCATTGGCTGCAACCAGCACATCGAGGTTGGACACCATGATGCTGCCCTGAATATTGCGTTCAGCCCGACCAGAAATCGGATCCACGGTATAGAGCGATGATTCGGGGGTTGAAGAACAGTCACTGCTGGCAGCCCCCTTCGGACGAACCGTCACAAAGGTCATGACCCCCGCGTCCAGAGAAGGGTCTGACAAAACCGCCTCCGCAGAGCCTGGCAAATCCATATACCATCCATCGTGGGTAGACCAATTCAAAGTGGTATCGGTCTTGATGGTGACTACGCCATCAGCGTTTCGGGTGTAGCTTCGGGCCGCCAAGGTTTTGATCCCGACGGGCCGAGCGCGTCCCCCCGGCGGGATTCCCAGGCCGGGTCGATCCCAAATACCATAAACCCGCTGCACCACGCCAGTCCTGGGAAAATCTCCGGTTTCAAATGCATTGCCAGTGGCAAAATTGACCATTAATCCGCCCTTTCCCATAAACAAAAGTTGTGGTGCCGTGCTAATCGGCAAAGGTGTCACGTTGCCGGCAGTGTCGACATAGGTGGCAGTGTACAAGGGTTGCGCGGTGGTTCCCGTTTTAAATGCAGAATCCCATTTGGCCGGACTCTTGTCTGCGAGATTGAATTTCCAGACATTGCCTTTCATATCACCTGCATAGGCAACGTCCGCTGTGCCATCGCCGTCAATATCTTCCCAGCGGGGCGCTGACAGTCCATTATCGGGACCGGCATCCACCACAATTTTCTTGTAGCGCCCCGTCCAACTGCCTCCACTGGGGCCATCCACATAAAGAATGAACAACACCGCTTTACCCGTTTGGGATTTATTTCCATTGCCCAGAAGCAGGGCATATTTTCCATTATTCATTTTGGCAACCGGCAGCGCTTGACTGGACGCAGGATGAATCGACACATCACCTGTAATATATCCCAGATCCTCATCGTCATCCGAGGTGAATTGCCACTTGAATATCTTGGAAGCATTGGACTCCGTCAAATCGGCAACCACAGTGGTATCCAAAGCAAAAATACCCTTGCCGCCACGTCCCAAGGTGCCGAAGACATAGGTTTTCCAATCGGCTTCCACTTTGACGTCGGCAGAAAAAGGACTCCCGTCCACATAGGGCCAAACCGTTCCCACAGGTTTTTTTTCATCGCCTGTGACAAAATTCTTTCCACCCAATTTTGTACGCGCACCAGTGCCCCGCTGCAATGGTATCTCCGCCAGTCGGTTGGCCAATACGCCTGGCACATAGGCAAAAACTTCAGCGCCTGTGTCCGAATTGAACGCGTGCAGCATGCCGTCGTTTGCGGCTACCCAAAGCAGTTTGACGCGCTCTTTATGGTCTCCGAAAAACTTGGCATAACCATCTGCCCCAATACCAGCCAGGGTAGAACCGGGACTGCCCTGGACCCAGGGTGCTCCATTCACCACCGGACCGATAAAACCGCCATCACGTTTGCGCAAACCGCTGATCTCTTCCTTTGTTTTATCTCCACGCATATAATCTAGCACCACCTCTGCATTCGCTTCCGACAATTTATTGGTGCTGTCTGTCGTCATCTGTTTTTTATATGCCGCAGGCAAAGATGCCCAGCGGAACTTCACGCCTGCAGACGAACCATTTCCATTGTTGGTAATAATTGATCTATTTTTTCCCGAATCAGTACTGACGCGGGTATCGAGCAATTTCTCCGCCTCCCAGGCGACCGAACTACTGAATTCACCTTCAGAATCAACCTTATAGGCATCCACGGTACCTGACACGGTAGTACTATCAAATTTCACCACATATTTATAGTCATTCCCTGTCAATTGCACTGATGCAACGGCGGGGGCAGCACTCGATGTTTTGGCGACTACATTCAGCGCCTTGTGCAACTGCGCTTCGAGTAACTCCGGGCGTCGCGCAAGAAAATAACCGTCCGGAATACCATCCGAACCATCGTTTCCATCTGCTTTGATACTGTCCCAGTCCAACTGGGTGGAAGGCATGTCCACGGTGCTGTAGGTGCCATCGGCACTTTTGACACTGGACTTGAACGATCCATATTTTCCGGCGTACCAGAGTGGATCCTTGATGAGGGCATCCGCTTCACCAATCATATGGAATGTTTCGTCGTGCAAATAATCCATATTCTTTACTGAGCACTCATTAGCAATGCGACCATATAAATTATCAAACACGGGATCTCCTGTGGTGCCATCACCAGTAACATTACACACGGTCTTCTCGTACGTCACAGTGGTGCCAGCGAGTGTCTTGTTGCGATAATTAGTATCACCACACAAATACTGAGTCACTGGTGGCATATTGGATAGTATCCCTCCGCCATGTTGATGCGTCAGATATCGGCCATTAGCGCTGGTGTGGCTACCATCCCGCTTCTGAACTCCGACGATGCTGAAACCATGCGTTCCCGAGCGACCACCGCACACATTGGGAATATCTGTCCGAATCCTGATGTCCCAACCAGAAGGTGAACTCTTATTTCTGATCAAATCATACCGGATGAAACCCGTGATATCCATGTCGTAGTCAGCAGCCGCAAATATGTCGTTCCAAGTCACGATAAACGCACCATAGAGCGGACCGGAACTGATCGATACAAAGCTCAAGGGTGAGTTTGGTACGCCGGAGTCTTGAACACTTTCAGGCGTGATGGAGACATATTTTTTTGGGCTGGCAGGGGTAAGAGGCGCAGGGGGGGGAGGGGCATCAAGGTCAGCGGGAACAGGAACATCAATGCGCGGCGCCCCACCCGCGAGGGAAGCCGTCATTGTCCTGACCTTCAGCGCATTTTCGACTGTGTTCAGATCTGCGGGAGGGGCGGACAGTGTGCGAATCGGCTTGGTATTGCCGTAGAGCGCTGCCCCCGCAATATGGTAGGAACCTCTCACGGCCGGGGCTTCAGGGCAAATGCCTCTCGCCTCCGAAAGACGATTAATTTGTTTGGCAGAACACGATTTATCATCGTTCCCGGGAACAGAGCCTACGGAGCGGGCGGTGCCAGTGATACCCTCTGCATCACCTATTTTGTTGACGAAGGAGTCAAGACCCGCTTGAGATCCGGGCAGAGTTCCGAATGGAGCGCCCGCCCTCTCATCATAACTGAGCGTGCTGGAAGAAATCGCCAATATATTCAGCGGACGGCAAACTGCATTGCCGTATTTTGCCTTTCGCGCAGGCGAATCCGCGAGTGGATCACTCCATTCGGGAAGCGGCATGCCGACGCTGCTGTCGTTGGGATTGGTAGCGCTGGATGGATTGGTAGATGGTTTGATGTTGGCATAATACTGCAATGCTTGAACAAGCATTTCACCCATGGGGTTGAGCCAGGCCGCATCACTGCTGTAGCCAGTTGGGGCGGGCGCGCGACTATAAAGAAGCATGGAATCAAATGCCTTGATCACGCCAACACCTGTAACTCGACCATCCGGCAAAGTCGTGCAACCAGAGCCAGGGCTGTGGCAAAAAACACCGGTCGTACGGTTCATCTCATCCTCCAGATCACCCATGTTTTTCCGCAATGCCCCTGCTGCCCCTACCACCTGGAGATTATTATTCAGAAGGTCATGGTAGTTGTTATAACCAACATAACCCTGGTGGTAGTTGTCATAACTTCCAGTGATCAACCCAAACTCTGCCCGGGTCGCTTCTCCAATGGCCTTGGGGTAGCCAAATTCCTGAAGCAATCCATAGGGTTTGAAATTAGTCGTAGAGTTAGGTGGAAATGCCTGGCATCGCTCTTCTCCCAATAAATTGGGATCACAAACCTTGACCCGAACATTCAAATCAGGACCGGTACCTGAATAAACAGCGCCATCCGTGGACCTTAGCGGGATGCTTATTTCATGATTGACCCCTCCGTTCCCCGTTTCTGTAGAGGAGTAAAATCGCGCAAGTTTAGGACCAAAAGTCCCAAGTTGCTGCTTGACGCCAGTCCCAAAATTATAATCCTCACGCCATCGGCATGCTATCCACTCTACGGTAGACCAGAATCGTACATTTCCCTTGACCAAGCGCATGATGGGCTGCGATCTCTGGGCCGCTGTGTTCGAAGCCTCATCCCGCGTGCCAGTGATGCAAATACTCAGCCCTGCGTATGCGTTGGCGTTGGGCCCTGCTGCCTTGGTAAGACTTGCCTCACTGAACGGAGTGTATTCTCCAATATCTTTTCCATTGTAGTATTTGACAAATGAGTGCGCGTCCCAAGTTAATCTGGATCCCATTAAAACAGTAGAATCTTTGACATCTACGTCACGATAACCACCGTACAGCATTTTGCGGACAGTATCCAACCGGGTCATTGTTACCCAATTAAGAAAATTGCCACTCCAATAGGATTTTCCAGATGGGCAACTGTATTTTGTCGAAGTCACCGTGCCGACAGTTTTTGTGGTTTGGGTGGCCATGACGCTTGGATTGAATTGTCCGGTTGTATTGTCATAAGAATAGCATTTGATTGAATCAAAATATCCATAATACTCAAAAGTCGGCTTGAAGGTGGTATCAACCACGCCATCATCATCAAGATCTTCAAAATCGGTATAAATGGGACCAAAAAGCAGATGGTCCTTGGATGCCGTCAACATCAGCATGGGTATGTTGGCCGTACTGACGATGTTTGGCGGTATTGTATTTCTCGGTGCAGAGACATCCAAAGGCCCTGCCGACAGATTCACCGTGCTGAACAGCGCGGCAAGCAGCAAACCTGATTTCATATAATCATATATCTTCATGACATGCTCCTGACACTTCTCGACCATCATGGAAAAAACACTGCCTGCAGAACCACCTGGGTTCTCTGCGAATAACCGAAACCCCGGGCCGTGACCCGATACATGGTGGACCACTGGTTGGCTTTCTCGTTCGTCGAAGTCACGCGGGTTTCCTCAAAATTCATTCGTATCTGTTTGCGTCTGAATACTTCGATCAGGTATTCCGGCTGTTTGGCCACGCCGGGGATGGGAGGAACGCCGGTATATGTTCCCAAAGGAACACCTCCCGTGAACGAGGAACAGCGGGCGAGGTTCGCTGAATCTGGTTTTGCATTCGGACCATCATTCCACTTCCCCCCTTTGCTCTTTGGCCACCAAGGCTCCGCATTGCCCGCCGTCTTCCAATCGCTTTTCGCATAATCGGCATCAGCCATAAAACAAAGGCCCTGCTTGCAATCCGCATTGAAATCATTGGGGTTCAGGCCATTGGTATTCGTCGGAGATGCATAGCGCTGGCACAATGCTTTGTCCATCTTGGCCCCCAATGATGCAGTGTCTATGTCCCGCTCAGCGTCCCGCAGGGCTGATTCTGCTGCCTGCTTGGCGGCTTCCTGGTCCATCTGATTGCGCGCCATACCTTCCGCAAGCATTGATTGCCGGGCTGTCCAGACGCTGATTCCGGTGATCGCAACCAGAAATAGCAATACGACCACCAGTGCCACGCCATGCGCTCGCTGTTTTGCTGTCATATGCATTTCTTGTTTGCCCCGCAACTTTGCATTCTAATAATACTGCTTCATGCTATTGCGCAGGCCAAACACCTCAATATGTCGGGTGATGGTGTCTCCAGAGGGTTGATCTTTTGCGGTGTCGCTGCAATCGCGGTATTTGCGCAGAGCACCTGCCTTGTCTGCAATGCGCGTACTGCCCCCCAGGGTGCGCGTCAGCAGACAAACGCGCACAGCCGTCACACGCAGCCAAGGGGGTACGGCCACGCCATTGAGCGTCAGGGTGCCCAAGGCACTGACTTCTGTCGCCGTGTAGAATCGCGATGGGGTCACGGTAGTTTCGCTGTCGTAAACACCATACGTCAATTGGAGATCTTCCAGACCTTCAATGATGGCCTGGTATGTCTCTGCATCAGCTGGTTTTCCATGGGGGCTTTTCCCATTCCCGCTACAGACAAGGCTTTTGGTCTTGATTTCTTGTTGGTCGACTGCGATATTGGTCGCCTTTAACGTAAAACGATTCGATACAAAAACAGGCAGCTGTGGGGGAATGTTTTCATCCGTCTGCGTTGGCGTTGGCGTTGGCGGAGTGCCGTTGGAGTTTTTCTTACGCTCGTCGTTGTGCGGGTCTCCTCCTCCCGCCGTCTCTGGAGCCACATCGCTGCCAGTGCAATCCAGGCGTCGCCCGGTACTGGTTCCCATGTTTTTGGTATCGCTGGTGAAATAGTTGATGACCAGGGTGTCTGCATCGGCATTCACGGTAGCGGGGCAGGTGCTGGTGGCCACGTCGAATACTCCACCGTCGCAGCCATAAATACCCGACTGGAATGCTGCAGGAGGCCAGCCGATCGCGGGATTCTGCCAGTCCGTATCCACTCGTGGATCAGATGGCAGCGGGGGATAGGTGTCGTACATGCCCTTTTGGGCGGGGTCTGGAGGAATCGACACCGATGCGGCAGGATAAAACCCGGCATTCATGATTTCACGTCCCAGCATCTGCATCACGAATGCACCGGTTTCGCGGCTGCTGGAAGTTCTGTCGATAGCACGCTGTGATTCGCGCGTTGCCAGATAAACATAAGCAGCAGCAACCACGATCACCAGGCTGATGCTCATCGCCACCATCAGTTCGACGATGGTCAGGCCCTGTTGGCGTCGCGTGCATGGGAGCATGCGCGTCACGGAATAAAAGAGAAGCGGGCACAGCGAACCCCGACCGGAACAGCGGCAGCCGCCGGGCAGCAAGTTTGCTGGGCCATTCCCTTGTCCGTCGCCGCGACGCAGGTATGTGCAGCGGCCAGAACCAGCACGCCACTCGCCGGCCTCAGTTGCTCCTTGTCAAACCACATCATCGTGACCGTCAACCCGTTCCTTCTATCCCCCGTGATCTGGGCCGCACCCTGCGGCATGCTCTCGCGAACCCGCTGGCGCCAGACGAGCAAATCAAAAGTGGCACGCTCCGAGGCAGTACACACTGTCGTTTCACAGTTCTTCGTCACGACCAGCGTGGCCGACTGCTGGGTCTTCCAGTCGTCATTGATCACGTACGCTGACGCGCTGCTCACCCCTTCGGCGGCAAAACTGGTCCCTGCGACATCCGGATTGATCCGGATCCGTTCCGACAAGTCGGAAAGCAGGGTCGATGTGGACAAGCGCGCCCATGTGTTTATCTTGTATTTGGAACTGGCCGCCTGGAGCCCGGCAATACCCAGCAAACCGATGGACATGACGAGGACCGCCACCATCATTTCAATCAAGGTCACACCGTGTGCGAACGACGGTCCGGCTCTGGATAGCGCATGCAGATGGTTCATATGATTCCATTATTTATAATTTGCACATGTTTTGTCCGGAGGCAGCGTGCGGGTACGCCCCAGGCCATCCATGCAAATGTTGAACGCATATTTTTTTGTCAGTTCATCGCTGGCATCTTTATAAATCATGTTGAATTGATCCAAATCGGCCACACCGGGTGCTCCACGGGCATTGAAAGTCATTTTCTTCTTGCTCGCCTGTGCCTGCAATTTGTAATCTGCTCCGCTTGCCTGGTGAACCAGCAGCATGTTGATGTCATCTTTTGGCGCCGTGGCACCGCTGTCGCAGCTGGGGTTGAGAAAGGCAATCCAACCCACCTCCCAATCCGCCCCCGTCGCCGTGCATTGCGGAGCGGCGTCGCCCGCGCTGCTGCTCATGCACAGGGTGACGCATGTGTTGCGATTGACCGCCTCGTTGCGGGCTTTCAGAACACTGCTTTTGAATTCGTTGCCGAGATTGGTCAGCTTGCTGCGCACGATGAAATCACGCACCGAGGGGGCCGCCAAGCTGCCCAGGGTGACGGCCAGGGCGAGTGTCACCAATAACTCGATCAGCGTGAAGCCCTGCGGCACGCTGCACGGGTGGTGGTCAGATGACTTTGTCATATGCGAATATCTCCAGGCGCAGCCGCCCGTTTGTCTACCCGGATGCCGTCATTCCCAAGGGTTGCTGGAGCCCAAAGCAGCAAATTTCGTCCGACGAGTCCCTGCGCATCGCCTGAATGGGTGTTCACGGGGATATCCATCTTCGAAGATCAATGTGTGCCATACCGCCCGGCTACTATCTCACTGCGCCCCCAGGTCTTGCGGATTTATTGCAACAGCGTGTGGGGATTTGTTGCCATAAACAATTTGCAATGCACCCCAATTAATCGGTGACCTGGACCGATTATCGATACGGCCATGCCGCGGTGGACGGCACCGGGGACGCTCATGGCGCGACCCATTTGCCGGGCTTGCGGCGCAATGGCTGCGTCTTTTTCAGACTGCCAGAGCCGATGGGGGTTTTAAAGGCGGTGGGCTCCGGGCCGCACCGGTTTTTTTCGCGTTGCAGAGAGGCTGAACGCTTACATTCAGCTCAGGCCAGCAGGCGGGACGACTTGGGCACGTGGGCCATCAGAAACTCCATCTGATCGGCCAGGATGCGCCGGTTGCGTAAGATGAAGTCTTCCCACAGGCTGGGCACGTAGGGCGCGTACAGTAGCGGCATATGCGCCTGCTCGGGCGTGCGCGGCCCCTTGCGGTGGTTGCAGGGGCGGCAGGCCGTGACCACGTTCATCCAGTGGTCCTGCCCGTTGCGCGCAAAGGGCACGATGTGCTCGCGCGTCAGGTTCTCTTCGTGGAAATGCCCGCCGCAGTAGGCGCAGACGTTGCGGTCGCGCGCGAAGAGCTTGCCGTTCGTCAGGCCGGGCTTGAGGTTGAAGGGGTTGATCGTGGGAACGCCCTTGGTGCCGATGATGCTGTTCACGTCGATCACCGATTGCTCGCCCGTGACGGCGTTGTAGCCGCCGCGAAAGCGCGTGATCTGGCCGCCCGATTCCCAGCGCACCTCGCCCGCGGCGTAGTGAATCACCGCCTGCTCGAGCGAGATCCACGACTGGGGCAGTCCCTGGGCTGACAGCTTCAAGACCTTCAAAACACGCCTCCTGAAACACGGGGGATACGAGGATCCGGGATACGGATACCGTGCGGGCGGTCGCAGGACCGCCCGTCGGTCACAATATACCTTGTTTTCATGACAAATCGGCGTCCCGTGCTTGGTGCACTTGCGCATGCTGCTATCAAAAATATAACGAACCGATGAAGATCTTTCGTGGATTCCAGCATCCGGGGATTGCCCCTGCGTGCGCGCTGACGATCGGCAACTTCGATGGCGTGCACCGGGGCCACCAGGCGCTGCTGGCGCTGCTCAACAGCGAGGCCGCGCACCGGGGCGTGGAGAGCTGCGTGCTCAGCTTCGAGCCGCATCCGCGCGATTACTTTGCAGGCGCGCACAACCGGCCCGAGCTGGCGCCTGCGCGCATTGGCACGCTGCGCGACAAATTGACCGAACTGGCGCGCTGCGGCGTGCGCCAGACCGTGGTGCTGCCCTTTGGCGCGCGGCTTGCGGCCCAGTCGCCCGAGGGATTCATCGACGCGGTGCTGCTCCAGGGCCTGGGCGCCCGGTACGTGCTGGTGGGCGACGACTTTCGCTTCGGCTGCCAGCGCGCGGGGGACTACGCCATGCTGGATGCGGCCGCGCAGGCGCGGGGCTTCGACGTGGCGCGCATGAACCGCTACGAGGTGCATGGCCTGCGCGTATCGAGCTCCGCCGTGCGCCAGGCGCTGGCCCGGGGCGACATGGCGGCGGCGGCGCGCCTGCTCGGGCGCCCGTACGCCGTCTCCGGCCACGTGGTGCATGGCCGCAAGCTCGGGCGCACGCTGGGCGCGACCGGTTCGGGCGCCGGCTTTCGCACCCTGAACCTGCGCTTTGCGCACTGGAAGCCCGCCGCCAGCGGCATCTTCGCCGTGCTGGTGCACGGGCTCGGCGCGGCGCCGCTGCCGGGTGTGGCGAACCTGGGCGTGCGCCCCTCGCTCGACCCCGACGACGTGAACGGCGGCCGCGTGCTGCTGGAGACGCACTGCCTGCAATGGCCCGCCGACCTGGGCCCCGAAGGGGCTTACGGTAAGATCGTGCGCGTGGAACTGCTGCACAAATTGCACGATGAGCTGAAGTACGCCGGTCTCGACGCCCTGACTGCGGGAATCGCCAAGGACTGCGCCGACGCACGCGCCTACTTTGCCACGGTGCACGCCGGAACCCTGCGCCAGACCACACGCGACCGAATTTGAGAGCGCAGCGCCCACCCGGCGCACGCGGCGGCGACCATCCGCCTTGCGCGCTCCCCATCATGCTGCGGACCCGCCCCGCAGCGCCCAGTCTTCAAGGCCCCCCGATGTCTGATACCGCCCGCCCCGCCCCCGCTGCCACGGATTACCGCAGCACGCTGAACCTGCCCGACACCCCCTTCCCCATGCGCGGCGATCTGCCCAAGCGCGAGCCACTCTGGGTCAGGCAGTGGCAGGAACAGGGGCTCTACCAGCTCCTGCGCGAGGCGCGCCGCGGCGCGCCCAAGTTCATCCTGCACGACGGCCCACCCTACGCCAACGGCCAGATCCACATGGGCCACGCGGTGAACAAGATCCTCAAGGACATGATCACCAAGGCGCGCCAGCTCGAGGGCTTCGACGCGCTCTACGTGCCCGGCTGGGACTGCCACGGCCTGCCGATCGAGAACATGATCGAAAAGAAGCATGGCCGAAAGCTCTCGCGCGACACCATGCAGGCCAGGAGCCGCGCGTACGCCACCGGGCAGATCGCGCAGCAGATGGCCGACTTCCAGCGCCTGGGCGTTCTCGGCGAATGGGACAGGCCCTACAAGACCATGGACTTCGCGAACGAGGCGGGCGTGATCCGTGCGTTCAAGCGCGTGATCGAGCGCGGCTTCGTGTACCGGGGCCTCAAGCCCGTGTACTGGTGCTTTGACTGCGGCAGCTCGCTGGCCGAGTTCGAGATCGAGTACGCCGACAAGCGCAGCGTCGCGCTGGACGTGGCCTTCAAGGCGCACGAGCGCGCCCGGCTGGCGGCGGCGTTCGGCCTGCCGGCGCTGGACAGGGACGCATTTGCCGTCATCTGGACCACCACCGCCTGGACCATTCCCGCGAACCAGGCGCTGAACCTCAACCCCGCGATCGACTACGCGCTGGTCGACGTGGGCGCGCGCATCCTGCTCGTGGCCGAGCCGCTGGTGGCCGCGTGCCTGGCGCGCTATGGCCTGAGCGGCCAAGTGATCGCCACCACGCCGGGCAAGAACCTGGACGCCATCGCCTTCGAGCATCCGCTGTACGACGTGGACGCGGGCTACCGCCGCCTGTCGCCCGTGTACCTGGCCGACTACGCCACGGCCGAGGACGGCACCGGCATCGTGCATTCCGCGCCCGCTTACGGCCTGGACGACTTCAACTCCTGCCGCGCGCACGGCCTGGCGCTGGACGACGTTCTGAACCCCGTGCAGGGCGACGGCTACTACGCGGTGGACTTCCCGCTGTTTGGCGGCCGGCTCATCTGGCCAGCCGTGCCCGCGATCATCAAGGCGCTGCGCAGCGCCGACCGCCTGCTGGCCACGCAGGACCTGCAGCACAGCTACCCCCATTGCTGGCGCCACAAGACGCCCGTGATCTACCGCGCGGCGGCGCAGTGGTTCGTGCGCATGGACGAGGGCGAGGGCGTGTTCACCCGGGACAAGGCGCCCGCAACGCTGCGCCAGAGCGCGCTCGAAGCCATCGAGCGCACCCGCTTCTACCCCGAGAACGGCAAGGCCCGCCTGCACGACATGATCGCCCACCGGCCCGACTGGTGCATCTCGCGCCAGCGTAGCTGGGGCGTGCCGATCCCGTTCTTCCTGCACAAGGACTCGGGCGAGCTGCACCCGCGCACCATGGAAATCCTGGACCAGGCGGCGGCCATCGTCGAGCAGGGCGGAATCGAGGCCTGGAGCCGCATGAGCGCCGAGGACATCCTGGGCGCCGAGGACGCCGCGCACTACGGCAAGAGCAGCGACATCCTGGAGGTGTGGTTCGACTCGGGCTCCACCTTCAGCCACGTGCTGCGCGGCACGCACGCCGAGGGACACCACGACAGCGGCCCCGAGGCCGACCTGTACCTCGAGGGCCACGACCAGCACCGCGGCTGGTTTCACAGCTCGCTGCTGCTGGCCAGCGCCATCGAGGGCCGCGCGCCCTACCGCGACCTGCTCACGCACGGCTTCACCGTAGACAGCCACGGGCGCAAGATGAGCAAGTCGCTGGGCAACGGCATCGACCCGCAGGAGGTCACGCAAAAGCTGGGCGCGGAAATCATCCGCCTGTGGGTGGCCGCGAGCGACTACTCGGGCGACATTGCGGGCGACGAAAAAATCCTCGCGCGCGTGGTCGATGCGTACCGCCGCATCCGCAACACGCTGCGCTTTCTGCTCGCCAACGTGAGCGACTTCGACCCCGCGCACGACGCCGTTGCGTTCGCGCAGATGCTGGAGATCGACCGCTACGCGCTCACGCACGCGGCGCAGTTCCAGGCCCAGGTGCTGGCGCACTACAAGGTCTACGAATTCCACCCCGTGGTCTCCGGGCTGCAACGCTACTGCTCGGAAGACCTGGGCGGCTTCTACCTGGACGTGCTCAAGGACCGCCTGTACACCACGGCGCCCAAGAGCCTGGCGCGCCGCAGCGCGCAGACCGCGCTGCACCAGATCACGCACGCCATGCTGCGCTGGATGGCGCCGTTCCTGTCGTTCACCGCCGAAGAGGCCTGGAAGCTGTTCGGCGGCGGCTCCGCGTCCATCTTCCTGGAAACCTACGGCACCATCGCCGCCGCGGACGAGGGGCTGCTCGCCAAGTGGGCGCGCATCCGCGCGATCCGCAACGCGGTGAACAAGGAGATCGAGGCGCTGCGCGTGCAGGGCCTGGTGGGCTCGTCGCTGCAAACTCTGCTCCGGCTCACCACGGCGCCCGAGGACCACGCGCTGCTCGCCAGCCTGGGCGCGGACCTGCGCTTCGTTTTCATCACCTCGGCGGTGGAACTGGTCGCGGGCAGCAGCTTGCAGATCGACGTGCGCGCCAGCGCCGACACGAAATGCGAACGCTGCTGGCACTACCGCAGCGACGTGGGCCACGACAGCGCGCACCCCGGCCTGTGCGCACGCTGCACGAGCAACCTCTACGGCGCCGGCGAGAGCCGGACGCACGCCTGATGGTGCGCGCAGCCTTGGTCGGGCGCCCCGGCGCGCGCATGCGGCCCTGGTTGGTCTGGGCGCTGCTCGTCCTGCTCGCCGACCAGATCAGCAAGGCGTTCATCGTCGGCTACTACCAGCTGGGCGACGCGCAGACCGTCACCCAGTTCTTCAACATCGTGCGGGTGCACAACACGGGGGCGGCGTTTTCCTTCCTCTCGAACGCCGGCGACTGGCCGCGCTGGCTGTTCACCGGCGTCGGCCTGGTGGCCACGGTCTTCATCGTCTGGCAGCTGCGCGCGCACCCCGGGCAAAAGCTGTTTTGCTTTGCGCTGTCGGGCATCCTCGGCGGCGCCATCGGGAACGTGCTCGACCGGCTGCGGCACGGCCACGTGGTCGATTTCCTGCAGTTCCACCATGCGGGCTGGTATTTCCCTTCGTTCAACCTCGCCGACGCGGCGATCACCCTGGGCGTTGCCTGCCTCATCCTGGACGAGTTGCTGCGGGTGCGGCGCGGGCGCTGACCCCGCGCGCCACGCTCACAGCCCGAGAAACCCCGCGATCACCAGGCTGGCTTCCAGCGTGAACAGCCCCTGCACGAGCCACGCGCGCAGGGTGCTCGGCGGCAGCAGCTCGAAGCGCTGCACCTCGCCGTCCTGGTTGCAGGGCAGCATGCCGTCGGGCAGCCGGGCGCGGAACCAGTCGATGCGCTCGACCATATAGCCCGCGCCGCCGTCACCGCCGCCGCTGCTCGGGTGCTCGAGCAGCACGTGGCCGCCGTGCGCCACGCCGATCAGATCGGCGACGCGCAAGCCCGCCTCTTCCCAGGTCTCGCGCGCCAGTGCCTGCGCCAGCGTGTCCGCGGCGCCGACCATCACGGCCACGTGGTCGATTTCCTGCAGTTCCACCATGCGGGCTGGTATTTCCCTTCGTTCAACCTCGCCGATGCAGCGATCACCCTGGGCGTTGCCTGCCTCATCCTGGACGAGTTGCTGCGGGTGCGGCGCGGGCGCCACGCTCACAGCCCGAGAAACCCCGCGATCACCAAGCCGGCTTCCAGCGTGAACAGCCCCTGCACGAGCCACGCGCGCAGGGTGCTCGGCGGCAGCAGCTCGAAGCGCTGCACCTCGCCGTCCTGGTTGCAGGGCAGCATGCCGTCGGGCAGCCGGGCGCGGAACCAGTCGATGCGCTCGACCATATAGCCCGCGCCGCCGTCACCGCCGCCGCTGCTCGGGTGCTCGAGCAGCACGTGGCCGCCGTGCGCCACGCCGATCAGATCGGCGACGCGCAAGCCCGCCTCTTCCCAGGTCTCGCGCGCCAGTGCCTGCGCCAGCGTGTCCGCGGCGCCGACCATCACGGCCACGTGGTCGATTTCCTGCAGTTCCACCATGCGGGCTGGTATTTCCCTTCGTTCAACCTCGCCGATGCAGCGATCACCCTGGGCGTTGCCTGCCTCATCCTGGACGAGTTGCTGCGGGTGCGGCGCGGGCGCCACGCTCACAGCCCGAGAAACCCCGCGATCACCAAGCCGGCTTCCAGCGTGAACAGCCCCTGCACGAGCCACGCGCGCAGGGTGCTCGGCGGCAGCAGCTCGAAGCGCTGCACCTCGCCGTCCTGGTTGCAGGGCAGCATGCCGTCGGGCAGCCGGGCGCGGAACCAGTCGATGCGCTCGACCATATAGCCCGCGCCGCCGTCACCGCCGCCGCTGCTCGGGTGCTCGAGCAGCACGTGGCCGCCGTGCGCCACGCCGATCAGATCGGCGACGCGCAAGCCCGCCTCTTCCCAGGTCTCGCGCGCCTGCGTGTCCGCGGCGCCGACCATCACGGCCATGTGGTCGATTTCCTGCAGTTCCACCATGCGGGCTGGTATTTCCCTTCGTTCAACCTCGCCGACGCGGCGATCACCCTGGGCGTTGCCTGCCTCATCCTGGACGAGTTGCTGCGGGTGCGGCGCGGGCGCTGACCCCGCGCGCCACGCTCACAGCCCGAGAAACCCCGCGATCACCAGGCTGGCTTCCAGCGTGAACAGCCCCTGCACGAGCCACGCGCGCAGGGTGCTCGGCGGCAGCAGCTCGAAGCGCTGCACCTCGCCGTCCTGGTTGCAGGGCAGCATGCCGTCGGGCAGCCGGGCGCGGAACCAGTCGATGCGCTCGACCATGTAGCCCGCGCCGCCGCCGTCGCTGCTCGGGCGCTCGAGCAGCACGTGGCCGCCGTGCGCCACGCCGACCAGATCGGCGACGCGCAAGCCCGCCTCTTCCCAGGTCTCGCGCGCCAGCGCCTGCGCCAGCGTGTCCGCGGCGCCGACCATGCCGCCCATCAGCGTGTCCCACAGCCCCGGGTCGTTGGGCTTGTCCCGCGCGCGCTGCTGCACCCACATGCGGCCATCGGACGCCAGACCCACGAGGTGCACGGCGCACGTTCCCACACCCAGCACGCGCACGGCGCCGCGCTCCACCGTGGCCAGCCGCTCCCCCTGCGGGTTGCACACGGCCAATTGCTCGTTGCGCCACGGGCCGCACAGCTGCGCGTCGCGCAGCGCCACGGCCAGGGCATTGAGCGCCGCGGTGCGCGCCTCGGGCGCCGCCTCCAGATGCCAGGCCCCGGAATGCTGCCGCAGCCTGCCGCCCTGTTCGGCCAGGCGCGCCAAGTCGATTTGCTGCAAAAACCCCGGGGCCACCGAGCCCACCACCTGCCCCGCGAGCACAAAGGCCTCGCGCGGCCGGGGCGCGGGGCGCTGCGCCATGCGCCGCGCGGCGGCGAGCCAGCGCCCGAACGACGGGTCGTCGGGCGCGCTCACGGCGTGAGGATGGTGCTGCCCGTGGTCTTGCGCGCCTCAAGGTCACGGTGCGCCTGCTGCACCTCGGCGAGCGGGTAGCGCTGGTCGATGTGGACCCTGACCTGGCCGCTGGCCACCACGGCGAACAGATCCTCGGCCATGGCCTGCACGCTCGCGCGCGTGGCAATGTGCGTGAACAGCGTCTGGCGCGTGACGTAGAGCGAGCCCTTGGCGCCCAACAGGCCCGGCGCAAACGGCGCCACCGGGCCCGAGGCATTGCCAAAACTCGCCATCAGGCCCAGCGGGCGCAGGCATTCGAGCGACTTCTCCCAGGTGTCCTTGCCCACCGAGTCGTACACCACCTTCACGCCCTTGCCGCCGGTGATCTCGCGCACCCGGGCAGCGAAGTCTTCGCGGCAGTAGTTGATGGCGTGCGCCGCGCCGTTGTCCAGCGCGAGCCGACATTTGGCGTCGCTGCCCGCCGTGCCGATGAGTTGCAGGCCCAGCGCCTTGGCCCACTGGCAGGCGATCAGCCCGACGCCGCCCGCAGCGGCGTGGAACAGCACATGGTCACCGGCTTGCAGCCCTTCGACGGGCCGGGTCTTCTTGAGCAGATACTGCGCCGTCAGGCCCTTGAGCATCATCGCCGCGCCGGTGTCGAAGCCGATCGCGTCGGGCAGCCGGCACACGCACTGCGCAGGCAGCACGCGCATTTCGCAGTAGCTGCCCGGGGGCATGCTGGCGTACACGGCGCGGTCGCCCGGCGCGAGGTGCGTGACGCCCGCGCCCACGGCCTGCACCACGCCCGCCGCCTCCATGCCGATTCCCGCGGGCAGGCTCAGCGGGTACAGGCCCGTGCGGTGGTACACGTCGATGAAATTCAGGCCGATCGCGTGGTGGCGGATGAGCACCTCGCCCGGGCCGGGCGCGCCCACGGGCAGGTCAACGAGGGCAAGCTCTTCGGGGCCGCCGTGCTGGCGGATCTGGACGGCGAGGCTCATGGAAACGGGCTCCTGTTGCGCTGGAATGCGGTTCGGAATGCGGGCCGCGCGGAATCATCGCACAGCGGCCGCCGCGTCAGAAAACGCCGGGGTACGCGCCGCCATCGGCCAGCAGGTTCTGGCCCGTGACGTAGCCCGCGTGCACGCTGCACAGAAACGCGCAAATCGCGCCGAACTCATCGGCCCGGCCGTAGCGCCCCGCAGGAATCAGCGCCTGCTGCGCCTGGCGCACCGCGTCCACGCTCTTGCCCGACTTGGCCGCGACGGCGTGCACGGTCGCGACCAGCCGGTCGGTGTCGAACCTTCCGGGCAGCAGGTTGTTGATGGTCACGCCCCGGGCGGCGATCGGGCTGCGCGCGACGCCCGCGACAAAGCCCGTGAGGCCGCTGCGCGCGCCGTTGGACAGGCCCAGAACGTCGATGGGCGCCTTCACCGCGCTGGAGGTGATGTTCACGATGCGGCCAAAACCGCGCGCCGCCATGCCGTCGAGCGTGGCCCCGATGAGCTCGATGGGGCTGAGCATGTTCGCGTCCAGCGCCGCAATCCAGGCGGCGCGGTCCCATTCGCGAAAATCCCCCGTGGGCGGACCGCCGGCGTTCGTGACCACGATGTCGAAGTCCCGCCCCGGGCCGCCAGCCACGGAGAGCGCCGCAGCGCGCCCTGCGGCGCTGGTGATGTCCGCGGCGACGCTCAGCACGCGCGCTGGGGCGCCGCCCCGGCCCGCGGCCTTGGCCGCCTCGACCGCCTCAGCCGCCAAACGGCTCGCCGCCGCGTCCAGTGCCCGGGCGCTGCGCGCATTCACCACCACGTGCACGCCCTCGCGCACCAGCGCGTGCGCGCAGCCGTAGCCCAGCCCCTTGCTCGCGCCGCACACCAGCGCCCATTTGCCGGCAATCCCCAAATCCATCACAAGCTCCCTTTGCAGCGCCGCAAGCCGCGGCCCCGGCGAATCATAGGAGCCTGCGTGCGGTCTTTTGCCGAAGGGCGCCCGCGCGGGCCGGACAGAGCACACAATCCGGGCATGACCGCACTCTTTGAAGCATTGCACCTGCGCAAGCGCTATGGCACGGCCACGGCGGTGGACGACGTCTCCTTTGCCATCGCCCCCGGCGAATGCCTGGGCGTCATCGGCCCGAACGGCGCGGGCAAGACCACCACCTTGCGCATCTGCCTGGGCCATGCAGCGCCCGACGGCGGCAGCGTGCATTTCCAACCGCAACCGGCAGACGCGCCGCTGCGCATGCCCCACGACGCGCTGGCGATCAGGGCGCAGCTCGGCGTGGTCGCCCAGTTCGACACGCTCGACCCCGACTTCAGCTGCGCCGAGAACCTGCGCGTGTTCGGCCGCTACTTCGGCCTCAGGGGTCCGGTGATGGACGAGCGCGTCGCGCGCCTGCTCGAATTCGCGGCCCTGACGCACAAGGCCGACGTCCGGCCCGCCACGCTGTCGGGCGGAATGCGGCGGCGCCTGAGCCTGGCGCGCGCCCTCGTCAACGACCCACGCCTGCTGCTGCTCGACGAGCCCACCACGGGCCTCGACCCCCAGGCCCGCCACCTCATGTGGGAGCGCCTGCAGCAGCTATTGCAGCAGGGCAAGTCGATCCTGCTGACGACCCATTTCATGGACGAGGCCGAGCGCCTGTGCTCGCGCCTGCTGGTGCTCGACCACGGGCGCAAGATCGCCGAGGGCCGCCCGCGCGCGCTGATCGCCGAGCACCTGGAGCCCGACGTGGTGGAGGTATTCGGCGTCGGCGCCGCGGCGCTGGCCGAGGACGCCGCGCTGCGCGCGCTCGCCGCGCGCGTGGAAACCAGCGGCGAGACGGTGTTCTTCTACACGCAGAACGCGCAGCCGCTGCTGCAAGCGCTCGCCGCCCACGGCCACCTGCGCACGCTGCACCGCCCGGCGAACCTCGAGGACCTGTTCCTCAAGCTCACGGGGCGGCAGATCAGGGAGTAGTGGGCTACCGCTACGACAGTGTTTCATTCCTGCGCATGAGCCAAGCCAACGGGCTCGAATTCGCGGCCCTGACGTACGGCCCCCGGCCCGCCGCGCTGTCGGGCGGAATGCGGCGGCGCCTGAGCTTGGCGCGCGCCCTGGTCAACGACCCGCGCCTGCTGCTGCTCGACGAGCCCACCCCGGACCTCGACCCCCAGCCCAAGTTTGTCACTTGCCTCTTTCAACCCCAATAAAATCAACAACTTAGATCGATTCCCCGGCGTGTATGGCACTACATTTTTGTAGTTGCCCACCCGGTAATGAGCCGACGCAAGCAGACCGGCTTCGTCGGCCTTGCCGGGGCGCAGGAATAGTCAAAGCGTTTGAGCACCCGGCTGATGTGCACGTAGCGCTCCTCATCGTCCTGGCTGGGGGTGAAATGCACCACCGCGCTGGCGAGCAAAAACTGTTCAATTTGCGCGATCGTCGTGAGCCGCGTCTCGTCCATGTTGAGCACCATTTCCTGATGATCAACCCACCCTTGCTCGGGGCCTGAAACCGCCCCTTCAGACTCATACCTCGTTGGAAATACGGGGCTCCTTCAGACTCATACCACGTTGGACAAGGCTAACGCTTGCGCTTGTTTGCTCATTGTAGTAACGTATCTACATTATTCAAGCATATGGGGTGCCATCATGACCATTACCACCTTATCAAGCCGCGAGTTCAACCAGGGGACAAGCGAGGCAAAACGGGCCGCAAACAATGGACCGGTGTTCATCACAGCCCGGGGCAAACCTGCCCATGTGCTTTTGAGCTTTGACGACTATCAACGGCTCACAAAGCAACGGCGCAACATTGCCGATGCGCTGGCGATGCCGGGTATTGCCGACATCGAGTTTGAGCCGCCGCGTGTGAGCATCGAACCCCGGCCGGTTGATTTCTCATGATGTTTGTTCTCGATACCAACGTGGTGTCCGAACTGCGCAAGGTGCGGCTTGGTAAGGCCGATGCAAACGTGACGACATGGACGGAAAGCGTGGACGCCGCTGACCTCTTTGTTTCGGCCATCACCATCATGGAACTGGAGCTTGGCGTTCTGTCGATTGAGCGTAAGGACGCCACACAAGGGGCCATGCTGCGCTCATGGCTGGAGCAGCACGTATTGCCCGAGTTCTCCGGTCGCACGCTGCCTGTCGATACCGCCGTGGCGCAACGCTGCGCCCGGCTGCATGTACCGGACAAGCGCGACGAGCGCGATGCACTCATCGCGGCAACGGCCCTTGTGCATGGCATGGCGGTGGTTACTCGCAACGTCGCTGATTTCAAGCTCACAGGCGTGACGATCATCAATCCGTGGGAGGTGATGCAATGACCGCTGCCCATCGGGCATCTGCACCAGGGGCGGTACCCGGGCGGTCGCTGCAGGTGACTTTCAGGTGTTTTTGTGGTGATGTTGAGGTGGTTCGGGGCGGCAGATCAGAGAGTAGCGAAGTGCACGCAGGGATGGGCTACCGCTGCGCGCAGTCCCCCGCGTAGCGCCTGAGGTGGTCCACGAACAGGGTGGCAAATTCGGAAAGCGTTTCGTTCTTGCGCGTGAGCAAGCCAAAGGCCCTGAGGTCGCGCCCGATCTCGATCGGCAGCACTTGCAGCAAGCGGGCCCTGACGTGATCGCGCACAACCGATTCGGGCAGCATGGCAATCGCGTCGCTGGACTGCACCAGCTGCAAGGTGGCAAAGATGGAAGTGCACTCGATCATGTTCTGCGGCGCGCCGACGCGCGCACGCGCAAACTCCTCCTCCAGCAGGACGCGCGCCGGCGAGCTGATCAGTTGCAGCACCCAGGGCCAGCGCACCAGCTCGGGCCAGCCGAGCGGCTGGCGCCGGCGCAGCAAGGCGTGCCGGCGCCGCACCACCGCGCACAGGGGCTCGTCCGACAGGGCCGCAAAGTCGAACTTGTTGTGCTCCAGCGGACCGGGCAGGCGGCCCACGGCGAGTTCGATTTCATGGCGCTCCAGCAGGCCGCAGATCTGGTCGCTGGTCTCCCCCAGGATGCGCACGTTGAGCAGCGGCCGTTCGCGTTTGAGGTCCGCCACCGCGCGCGCCACCAGGTCGGGCGCGGCGCCCATGATGGCGCCAAACACCAGATGCCCATGGCCGCCGTGGCGCTTGGTCTCCAGGTCTTCCAGAAACCGCTCCAGCGCGGCCTGCGCCTGCCGCGCGTAGGCCAGCACCTCGCGCCCGAGCGCCGTGACCCGCAGCCCGCGCGCGTGGCGCTCGAACAGTGCGAAGCCAAAGGCGTGTTCGATGTCGGCGAGCATCTTGGTGGCGCCCGGCTGCGTCATGTGGATGCGCGCTGCCGCATGGCGCAGGGTCGAGGCCTCGCCCAGAACGCCCAGCAGCACCCAGTGTTTCAGCCGCAGCCGGTTGACGAGCCGCCGGGACAGCCCCAGGCCATCGCCCGGCGCGACCCCGGCCGCTGCGCTGGCGGTATTCTGGGAACAGGGATCGGCGGGATTCGCGCGGGCTTGCATGATCGATAGCGCATGGGAATCAATGCGCTCAATTATTTGATTGGAAGCTTATCGCCGCAAATCTTACTATTCGCAACTGCATAAAAAGTCAGCAACCAGGCAAAGAAGCACCCACAGGAGACACGGGAATGAATCAACTCGACATGGCCGGGCGGCACGCCATCGTGACCGGCGGCGCCCAGGGCATAGGCTACGCCGTCGCGCAGAGGCTGCTCGATTCCGGCGCCGCCGTGTCCCTGTGGGACGTGAACCAGGACCAACTGGCCGTCGCACGCGAACAATTGGCGGCCCGCGGCCCGGTCAGCGCCGTCGGGGTCGAGCTCACGGACGAGTCCTCGGTGAACGCCGCCATCGCGGCCACGCTGCGCGCGCACGGCAGCGTGCACGCCCTGGTGAACAGCGCCGGAATCACCGGCGGCAACGGGCTCACCTGGGAACTGGAGCCCAAGGTCTGGCGGCAGGTGATCGAGGTCAACCTCATCGGCAGCTACCTCAGCTGCCGTGCCGTCATCCCCGGCATGCTGGCGCAGGGCTACGGCCGCATCGTGAACATTGCCTCGATTGCGGGCAAGGAGGGCAACCCCAACGCTTCGCACTACAGCGCGTCCAAGGCCGGGCTGATCGGCCTGACCAAATCGCTGGGCAAGGAACTGGCCAAGACCGGGGTGCTGGTGAATGCGGTGACGCCGGCCGCCGCGAGGACGCCGATCTTCGACTCGATGAAGCAGGAGCACATCGACTTCATGCTGTCGAAAATTCCGCTGGGCCGCTTCCTCCAGGTCGAAGAAGCCGCGGCCATGATCGTCTGGCTGTGCACCGCGGACTGCGCCTTCAGCACGGGCGCCGTCTTCGACCTGTCGGGCGGGCGCGCCACGTATTGACGGCGGACGGCGGACGACGGCGCGCTCCTGCGGGACGCGGTCCATCCCCCCTCCCCCATTCCCCCATCCCCATCTCCTGCGCAGGAGCGCCCGCCCATGCCCATGCCCACCATCGCGCACATCCGCGCCCTCACGCTGCGCGGCGGCGGGGCCGACTACCACGACCAGGAGGCAGGGCACTGGATCGACGAGCACATCAGCACGCCGATGGCGCGCTACCCCGAGTACCGCAAGAGCCGGAAAAGCTTTGGCCTGGACGTGCTCGGCACGCTGGTCGTGGAACTCGAGGCCAGCGACGGCACGGTGGGCTTTGCGCTGACCACCGGCGGCGACCTGGGCTGCTGGATCGTGGAAAACCACCTGGCGCGCTTCGTCCGGGGCCAGAGGGTCACGGACATCGAAAAAATCTGGGACCAGATGTTCCACGCGACGCTGCACTACGGCCGCAAGGGCATCGTGCTCAACGCCATCTCGGGCGTGGACCTGGCGCTGTGGGACCTGCTCGCGAAGGTGCGCCAGGAGCCGGTGCACGCGCTGCTGGGCGGGCCGGTGCGCGACGAGCTGAGCTTCTACATGACCGGCGCGCGGCCCGATTTCGCGCAGCAGCAAGGCTTTATCGGCGGCAAGCTGCCGCTGCACCACGGCCCCGCCGAGCGCGAGGAAGGGCTGCGCAAGAACCTGCAACTGCTGGCCGACATGCGCCAAAAATGCGGCAAGGACTTCTGGCTCATGTACGACTGCTGGATGAGTCTCGACCTGGAATACGCGACCCGCCTGGCCAAAACAGCGCACGAGGAATTCGGCCTCAAGTGGATCGAAGAAGCGCTGCCGCCCGACGACTACTGGGGCTACGCCGAACTGCGGCGCAACGTGCCGCGCGGCATGCTGGTGGCCACCGGAGAGCACGAGGCCACGCGCTGGGGATTTCGCATGCTGCTCGAAATGGAATGCTGCGACATCCTGCAACCCGACGTGGGCTGGTGCGGCGGGATCACCGAGCTGCTGAAGATCTCCGCGCTCGCCGACGCGCACGGCAAGCTGGTCGTGCCGCACGGCTCGTCGGTCTACAGCTACCACTTCGTCATCACGCGGCACAACAGCCCGTTCGCCGAATTCCTCAACATGTCCCCCGGGGCGGATGAGATCGTGCCGATGTTCCATCCGCAGTTGCTCGACGAACCCGTTCCGGTCAACGGGCGCATACAGGCTTCGGCGCTGGACCGGCCGGGCTTTGGCGTGCGGCTCAATCCGCAGTGCAGGCTGCATCGGCCTTTTTCCTCCGACTCCACCGGCGCGCGGTGAAATGAGAACGAAACCCTCACCACCGCCACCGGGCTGTTGCTGCTGTCCTCGATGCTGCTGCCCAAGCTGGCGGCCCGCTGGCGCGCGTACCGGCTCACACGCCAGCGCCGCGCCGCACACCCGTGAATTCCTCTTTCCCGCAACCTGCAACCTGACTTGAACACGGACCCAAGAATGACATCCCACCCACTGCTGACACGCCGAATCGCCGTCCTCGCGTTCGCCGCCACGGCAACACTGGCCAGCCAGGCCCAAGACCTGAAGCAAGGGCTGAAGATTGCCTTCCTGCCCAAGCAGATCAACAACCCCTACAACGCCATCGCCGGCAGCGGAGTCGAAACGGCGGCCCGGGAGATCAAGGCGAACAGCCAGATGGTCGGCCCGTCCGACGCGGGTGCGTCCTCGCAGGTCGGCTACGTGAATACGCTGGTGACGCAGAAACAGAACGCGATCATCCTCGCGGCGAACGACCCGAACGCGCTCGTGCCGTACCTGAAGAAAGCGCAGGCGCAGGGCACGCGGGTCGTCGCGGTGGACTCGGACGTGGCCGCCGACGGCCGCACGATGTTCATCAACCAGGCAAACAGCGAGGGCATTGGCCGCGCCCAGGTGCAGCTGCTCGCCAGGCTGATCGGCGGCAAGGGCGAATTCGCAATCCTCTCGGCCACGCCGAACGCGACGAATCAGAACACCTGGATCCGGTGGATGCGCGAGGAACTCAGGAAGCCCGGGTACCAGCGCATGCGCCTGGTGAAAGTGGCCTACGGCAACGACGACGACCAAAAGTCCTTCGTCGAGGCGCAGGGTCTGCTCCAGGCCTACCCCAAGCTGAAGGGAATCATTGCGCCGACCACGGTGGGAATCTCCGCCGCCGCACGCTACCTGTCCAGCTCACCGTTCAAGGGCAGGGTGGTGCTCACCGGCCTGGGCACGCCCAACCAGATGCGCGCCTTCGTGCGCAACGGAACGGTCACCGCGTTCCAGCTCTGGAACCCGTCCGACCTGGGCTACCTGGCGACCTACGCCGCAGCCCACCTGGTCAGCGGCAACATCACGGGCAAAGCCGGCGATACCTTCTTGGCCGGCAAGCTCGGCCGGTACGCCGTGGGCAGGCGGGGCGAGGTGATCCTCGGCCCGCCGACGACTTTCGACGCCGGCAACATCGACCAGTTCAACTTCTGAAACCGCAGCGCAAGCGACTTCGCGCTATCCACACCATGCTGCTCAAAGGCAAATCCCTGATCGTCACCGGTGGCTCGCGCGGCATCGGCCGGGCCATCGCCGTGCAAGCGGCGCGCCACGGCGCCGACGTGCTGATCGCGTACCGGCACGAGAGCGACGCCGGCTGCCAGCGCGGCGACGCGGCGCGCGAGGTGCTGGCGGAAATCCGGACGCTGGGCCGGCGCGCGCTGGCGCTCGAGGGCAACGTCGCCGACCCCGACTACGCCAGCGCGCTGGTGGAGTACGCGGTGCAAAGCTTTGGCCGGGTGGACGCGCTGGCGAGCAACGCCGGCGTCTGCCCGTTCCACAGCTTTCTGGACCTGCCGCCGCAGCTGCTGCGCGACACCGTGGACATCAACCTGAACGGCGCCTTTTTCGTCACCCAGGCGGTGGCCCGGCAGATGCAGCGGCAGGGGCAGGGCGGCGCCATCGTCGCCACCAGCTCGATCTCGGCGCTGGTGGGCGACGCCATGCAAACGCACTACACGCCGACCAAGGCCGGCGTCCACTCGCTGATGCAAAGCTGCGCCATCGCGCTCGGACCCTACGGCATCCGCTGCAACTCGGTGCTGCCGGGCGCCATCGCCACGGACTTGAACCGGCAGCACCTGTCCGACGCCGACCAGCGCAGCCATCTTGAAAAGCGCATTCCGCTGGGCCGCCTGGGCCAGCCGGACGACGTGGGCGACTGCGTGGTGTTCCTCGCCAGCGACATGGCGCGCTACGTGACCGGCGCCGCCCTGCTGGTCGATGGCGGCATGTTCGTAAACTTGCAATGACACATACATTCCCACGCCGGCAAAACCCCGGACAGCCGGCACCGTAACCCCCTCAACCGGAGCACCCGCAGATGCACATCATCGACCCGCACGTACACCTCCTGGACCTGGAGGTGCACCGCTATCCCTGGATGGAGAACAGCGCACGGAACTTCCTGGGCGACGCCTCGGCGATCAAAAAAAGCTACCTGCTGCCCGATCTGCTCGCCGACGCCGGCGCGGACCTGCACGTCGAGCAAATCGTGCACGTCGAGGCCAACCATGACCCGGCCGACCCGCTGGCGGAGGCCCGCTGGATCCAGTCGCTCGCCGATGCGCCACAAAACCGCGGCCTGCCGCAGGCCATCGTCGCCGGCGCCGACCTGTCGCAAGAGAACGCGCAGCAGGTGCTCGAAGCGCATCTGGCGCTGCGCAACCTGCGCGGCGTGCGCCAGATCCTGAACGTGCACCCCTCGCCGATGTACGACTTCGTCGGGCGGCACTACATGCGCGAGCCCTTGTGGCGCAAGAACTTCGGCCTGCTGCAACGCTTCGGGCTGGGCTTTGAACTGCAAATCTACCCCGCGCAGATGGTCGAGGCCGCGCAATTGGCGCGCGCGCACCCGGACACCACGCTGATCCTCAACCACGCCGGCATGTTCTGCGACCGCGGCAGCCCCGCCGGCTGGCGCCTCTGGCGCGACGGGCTGCGCGCGCTGGCCGCCTGCCCCAACGTCAGCGTGAAGATCAGCGGCCTCGCGATGCTCGACCACCACTGGACCCTGGAGAGCCTGCGCCCCTACGCCCTGGAGGCGATCGACGCCTTTGGCTGCGAACGCGCCATGTTCGCGTCGAACTTCCCCGTGGACAAACTCTTTTGCAGCTACCGCGCGCTGTGGCAGACCTATGCGCAGATCGTCGCAGACTGCAGCGCATCCGAGCGCGACGCCCTGTTGCGCACGAATGCGCAGCGCATCTACCGGCTCTGACACAGCACCAGGAGAGAGCACAACATGAAGCGTTTATTCCAAACACTCGGCCTGGGCTGGGCCCTGTGCGCGTACTCCCCGGCGCTGCCGGCAAGAGACCTGGTGTTCGGCGTCGTGTACCTGGACTCGCAGGGCTTCTACGCCGGCGTGCGCAACGGCGTGGAGAAAGCGGCTGCGGCCAGCGGCCTGAGGATCCGGTTGATCGACATCAACGTCTCCGGCGATCTGGCCAAGGAAAGCTCCTTCATCCAGATCCTCACTGCGAACCGGGTGGACGCGATCATTCTCTCGGCGATCTCGGCCGATGGCTCGGTGAAAGCCATCCGCCATGCAGCCAGCGCCGGCATCCCGGTGGTTTGCTACAACACCTGCATCAACGAAGCCAGCCTGGGCAAATACGTCACCGCCTTTGTGCTCGGCGACGCCTTGCGCTTCGGTGAAATGCTCGGCGCGGAAGCCGCGATACAGCTGACCCGGCTGGGCGTCCGAAGCCCGCGCGTCGGCGTGTTGAACTGCGAGTTCGTCGAAGTCTGCGTGCAACGCCGCAAGGGTTTTGAAAAAGCGCTGAGGGCCCGGCTGCCCGACAGCCGGGTCGTCGCCAACCAAGAGGCCACGGTTCTCGACAAGGCCCTCTCCGTGGGCCAGGGCATGCTGCTGGCGCAGCCCGAGATCAACGTGCTGTTCGGCGAATCCGGCGGCGCCACGCTCGGCGCGATCAAGGCAGTGCAAAAGTCCGGCCGCAGCGGCAAGGTCCATGTGTTCGGCAGCGACATGACCACGGAACTCGCCCACGAGCTGTTCGACCACCGCGTCCTGAAAGCCACCGTGGACGTCTCCGGAACCGAACTCGGCCGCATGGCCTTTGCCCTGGCGCTGGCCGCCACGCACGGCAAACAGCCGGCGCAGCGCGTGCAACAGGTCCGCATCGGCCTGTACGCCGCGCCCGAGTCCGCGAAAGCCTGGCTCGCCGGGCATCCGGATGGGTTGCCCTGAACTTGCGGGTACCTGAACAGCACAGCAGCAGCGCCATGCATCCCGTCGCCCGCATCGACCGCGTCTCCAAGCGCTACGGCCCCGTGCACGCGCCCACTACCCCGGCCGGGAACCCGTTGCGGCGCGCATTGATATTGCGGGGATATTGAGGAGCTTTTGATGCCGGTGTATGCGGGGGCGGGAGGGGTGAGGGCTGGTCAAGGTTGGGGACTGACCGGCGGGCGGGGCTGGTGGCGGCCCTGGCGTTGTTGCATCGCTGAGATTGAGAAATTCACACGCACTTATCGATATCGAATCGTTCGCCGGGATAGCGATTGCAGGCGGCGATCCGGTCAGCGCTTTACCCGGTATATTGCTTCCGAAGTTACAAAAACCAATTCTGGTATCCCGGGGATTATAGACTTTTCTTTTCCAACACGCAGTAGAATAGTTCCAATCAGATATGGAGATTTCTTTTCCCCCCACGGTCGAGATCCAATTTTCCATACTGTGACTTCATTGACGTCAGAAGATCCATCTTCAGGTTCGCTCAGATGAGCATTTTCTTGCAGAATATCTGCTATTTGTTTTGGATCTATTTTATACAAAGCAGTTACTGAGCAGACGCCTTCCTTTTCGTACTTTGATGCTTGGATAAAATATTTATTCTTGGCGTAGCCGAGCATAAAACTGGATTGCACGGCATCATGTTTTTCCGGATCCTTTATCCCACCTCTCTCAATAACAATTTTCTCTGCGGATGGAAAATCAGCACCAGTTTTCATGCATATCTCATTCAACAGAAAAATCAAGTCATCCGCACTCGCATGCGCACTAACCGATGTCACCAGGAAAGAGATGAAAACCATGACAGGAATGAATATTTTAGACATTTTGCTGCGTGTGTTGAATTATTGTGACTATTCAGCCGTGCGGTGCAATCCGACTGGTCTGTTCACGCAGGCATGCGCCCGCGTCGTCGTTGCACGTAAACGTCAGTACTCTTTCTCGTATAGCGATTTTGGAGTTACAAAAATCAATGACGTTCCCTCGCTTTTTCTCTCTTTCTTTACTACAACACGGAGTAGAATAGCGCCAATTGGAGGTGGATATGTCATTCTTCCATGAGGTTGATACGCGATCTTCCATTCCGTGATTACACTAACGTCAGAATATTCAATTTCCGGCTTGCTCAGAGGATAATTTCTTTGCATAATATCTGATACTTGTTTTGGATCTACTGCATCTGCCAAAGCAATTACTGAACAAGTGTCTTTCTCGTAGACTTGAACAAAATATTTGTTCTTGCCATATCTGAATGAAAAAGTAGATGGCTCAGTACCATCACTTTCCAACTCCTTTGGTTTTATATTCACTCCACCTTTCTCGATAGCAATTTTCTCTACAGATGACAAATCAGCATCAGTATTCACGCACAAATCATTCAACAAGAGAAGCACCTCAGCAGCACTCGCATGCGCACCAACCGGTGTTGCCATGAAAGAAATGGAAATCATTAACAGAATGAATATTTTAGACATTTTTTCGTGCATCATGAGTGTTGAATTATTGCGACTATTCGGTCTCTCGAACATAAATCAGTGATACTCGCCCCATGCCGATCCCCCGACACTTCAACGTTGAGTCACGAGGAGAAGGATGCATTGGTTGAGCAGCTGGTCGCTCGGGTTCAAGAGCTGAGATCATAGCCGCCACTCCAGCATGGCCAGCATTGCCCGCGCCGATCTACGTCCTTCAGGCGCGTCCCGAGGCCGTCAAGAGCCGGTGTACGCAGGGGACTTTGGACCCCTGCGGAGGGCTGAACGCGAACACGGCTGCCTGGCGCCATGCGCGGTGGCGGTTCGGACGACCCCGTTGGCTGACCCGCTGCGCCGTTTCATTGGGGCATGGACGCAGCGACGATCACGCGCAGCATGTCCGCCCGAAGCGACTGGTCGTGCCGCACTTTGCCCGCATGCTGATGGGACCGGATCACCGCGTGCTGCTGCCAGCCTCTGCGCTCGTCGGTGGCGTCTTCATGGTGCTGGTGGGCACGCTGGCACGCAGCCTGACCAGCGCGGAAATCCCGCTGGACGTGATCACGGCGCTGATAGGGGCGCCCGTGTTCGCATGGCTGCTGCGGCGCACCCATGCGCGGGGGTGGGGCCATGATCGAGATTGAGCAACTGTCCGTCCGCGCGGGCGGGCATGGCCGTCCGCTGGTACCGCGCAGCGCCACACCCGATTTTCGACGGCGTGCACGCTCCAGGGATACGCGCGTGATCTGCTGCGCGCAGGTTTCCGCGAGTGTCTCGCAGGAAGGCTGACTTGAGTCGTGCAGTTGTTCAGCGACGGAAAAATAGTAGCCTCATCTTGGCAATGGTTGCACCAGGTGCTAGCATTTGGCACGCGCGAAGAGAGCTTATCTGCAATAACGGACAGATTAATCGACTGCTGAGAGACTAGGAATTCATGGAGATTTGCAATGACGACCAAGCCAAAATTCAAGAGTGATGCTTTTGAAGCAATTCATTCCTCTGCACACGCCCTGTTTAAAGTGGGCGCCATTGATAAAGTGACGTTGCGCAATTTTGACGAATCTTGTTTTATCATTCCGAGAGATATAAGCCATGAAGAAATCAAGGAAATTCGTGAGCACAACCATGTAAGTCAAACTGTTTTTGCCCGTCTCCTGAATACCAGCGAGTCAACTATCCAGAAGTGGGAGACTGGCGTAAAACGTCCGAGCGGAATGGCTCTTAAATTGTTGGCTGTGGTGCAAAAGCATGGCCTAAAAGTCCTTACGTGAAATCGCTATTTACCAAGCCGCTGGCGACAACCCCTTGATTAAATTCTTCTTGGATTTCAACACGGACGTCATGGCTGTCCCACCGAGTCTTGGTATAACATTCGCACGTCAGCCAGTTGTGGGGCCAGCGCCTTGCTACCGGACAACAGTGTCAAACTCTGGCGCGCGCGGGTGATACCCACGTATAGGCGATTGGTGTGCGAGGCGTTACCGAGGTCATAGCGGTCAACATCTGCAAGCAGGACCACGTCAAACTCCAAGCCTTTTGAATTCGCTACGTCGGCGAAATGCCGCACATGTCGCCGAGCCAGATTCACCTTCTCTGAAAGCTCCGCTTCAACCATGCGTTCCCGCAAGCCCTTTTCGAGGCGCTTGTAAGTCTTAGCTGCTGTCGCAGAATCAGAAAACAGCACGGCCACGGTCTGATGGCGTTTGGCCGAGGTCAACGCTTTGACGATGTGTTCATCCATGATGTCATCGGTTTCACACACCAAAATATGGGGGCACCCTCCGCTGGCACCTTCTTTACTCGCTTTTTCTGCCAACGCAGCAGAGGGTTGTTCGCCACCTTGCAAGACCGCACGGAAGCTCGCACTGAACAAGGCCAATCCCGGTGCATCGGCTTGGCGAAGATTCTCCGTCAGCATGACATGCGGCACCGATTGGCCGGGGAAGCAAGCTTTCAAGTCAATGCTGCTGCCATGGTGCAGCTTCTGAGCGATATCGCCCACCACCGTCACTGCGCGGTACTTTGGATTGGACTGTTCGACCATCAAAAACACTTGCTGTTCGGTGAAGTCTTGAACCTCATCGACAAACACCGCTTGATAGAACGTGGGCTCGTGCAGTCGACGCAACCCACCTTGCTTCAAGCCACGTCCCATCAAATGGCTCAGGCACAGTAGCAGGTCAATGTCTTCGTCGGCCAACTTGAACTTGCTCAGTTGCGCATGCAGGCGCTTTGTCAGTTCTGGATCAGGGAACTGAGCCGCAGACTCTTGCATGGCAGCAAGGTACTGATCGGCCACACATGCCAAGGGCTGCAATAGCTTGCGGTGGACGATGCGCCGAAACACGGCATCCGGTGTACTTTTCCGCGGCTGGCCGGGCACGGGCGCCTCCGCCGGTGCGTCGGCTTCGTCGTCTTCCAGTTCTTCATCGCCTTTGCCGTCATCGGTTGGTCGCAGTGGAAGCTTGGCACGGCCCCAACCCAACTCGCACCGCAAACGACGCAACGTGCCGTCCACGGACTCACAGATCCACTCTGTTGCCTCTGGCAGCAGCCGCATAAAAAGGTGGTTTACGTCGGATGCCACCGCGTAGACATTCTTGCCCGATGGTTCACGAACAATCACCTTGCCGGTTGCCATGAGCGCCCGGGTTTCTTCTGACCAAGCCAATGGATCTCCCGTGGTCGTCAGCAACTGCAAAAACGGGTCGATTGGTCCGTTAACGTCGATAAAAACCAGGCGGTGGCCAGAGATGAAATACAGGGCCGCCCTGCGCTCCACAAGTTTGCGCGCCAAGGCATTCTCATCACTTGCAAAGATGGTCTGGTCTTCAATACGCATCCAGATGACCTTGGGGCTCATCACGCGCTTGCGAACGTCCTCTACCTTGTTCAGCAGGCGCATCGCCAACCGATCCAGCGCAAACGCACCCGCGCTGGGGGTAGCCAGTTCAGTCGCAACTTCTTGCAAGTCTTGCTGCAAGTATTCGAGCGCAACTTTGGCAACCCTCACCACCTTGGCACGGGCTTTTAGCTCAAACGGCTCTGCTAACTCTGCTGTGTTGGGAAGAACGTCAATCAATCGCGCAGCAATTTGTCGGGCGATAGCTTGGTCAGCCGCATGCAACCAGTCCATGGCGGTCGCAGCATGCGCTTCGCGTGCTTCCGTCAAACCCACCCACCGGCGGCCCGGTACAGGGCTGCTGGTCAGGCGACGGTAGTCACGCAGCCTAGTTTGCAATTCCTTATATTCATGCACCGGCAGGTTGGGCAGGTCGATGCGACGGCAAGTCTCTTTCAGGTACTGAATCAGTTCACCTGTTCGCACAAAACCGACACAACTTTCTTCCGAGAATTTCCCTGCAAAATCTTTCGACCAGTAATCTTGGTCTTCCCCCACCACATCACGGAAGAGTTGCTCATCGCTCACGCTAGCCGCATTGAATGTGGTCAGCATCTTCGTACGGCCCAACGCAGCCGAAGTCTTGCCGGAGCCTGCAATGCCCTCCACAATCATCACACCCATCGGAGAGCGGGCAATGATCTGGTTTTGCTCGACAGTCTGGTGCGTGAAGAAGCGTTCGCTCAATCCATAATATTCTTCTTGCTTGGCCTGCGGCTCGTCGGGATTCCAGTTTTCGTCAGCGTCAATCTCCAACTCGGTTTCGGCGTCATCAGGGCCATCCACCACGGTGAATTTGGCAATCTGCACCTCGGCGAACGACCGTTTCCCAATGAATGCACGCAGGTCGGAAACGGTATCCTTGCCATCATCGCCCAAAATGCGCATGCGCAAGAAGTTGCGGACATTGCGCTCAAAGTCAGGGCCACCGAAACGGTCAAACGAGCGCACCTCAATGACGCGGTAATCGCCCCACTCCTTGCTATGGCCTTCATAGTCCGGCTGAAAGGCGGCGGAAGCCCGGCCCACCGGCGAGTGGGGAGTGCAATAGCCTGACTCATTGTTGGGGTACATGGCCTCCGTTGGGCTCAGGCGAAGTTCCAAGCGACCCTTCCGCTCGGTGTCGATGACCACCGTTTTGGCGTACGCACAACGGCGAAGTTGCTTGTACAAAGGGGCGCTGGAGTGCGATACGTACCCGCGCGTATCACCCGCAAATCCACCGAGAGGATCGAGGTTCTGACCCTCGCAGATCATCCGGTCGGCATAGTCGATTATGCCCTTCAGAATAGTAACCTCTTTTGCGCTATATTCGAACTTGTCGTTCTCGGTCAAAGCCATGCTTCCCCCTTGGTTTTGCTCTCAGGTGCTATATGGTCAGTTTCTTATCACGCTCGGTGGGATGTCAGTACACAGGCGCTGCCACTCGTGATTCCATCAAAGGCTTCGCACCTGCTTGGCGCCCCATAACTGTTCGATTATGACGGCCAGATTGTCCGATTTTTTGCGAACCCAGGACACCGGCATCTGCGTGGTTTTACCGCAGCCACTGCACACGATGTAACGGGACGTCGCAGTGCAAACCAACCGTGCGGACATATTCAATCGTCAGTGACTTCACGGGAGTAAGTTCGCTGAAGTCTCGTGGGCCATGAATTGAACACCAAAACGCGTCGAAATTGGGATCTCGCCAAATACCTTTTTACACAACGATCAATCATAGCCATACTTTTTATATGGCTATCGACATCATCATGTATCGAGTACGCAAATAGATCCATTGGATCCGATGTTTTATAGGTCTTATCGACCAACTTCTGTTTGATCTTACAAATCTGTGGCATTTGCCATTCGTAGCCTGATGGTGCAAATATTCGCGGCCCACAAACAATGTCATCACCACGAAATACAGTTACACTCGTTTTACATTTATCTGATGAGCTCTCTAAATCCAATTCCCCAATGAAATTATCTGGTTTTTTGAGTAGTTGCTCTTGGATTGATTTCATTATTCGCGTCCGGTCACGTTTACCGGCATCATTGCAAATCGATATGCTCAAGTGAGCATTTTCGCAAGAACAGCGAAGCCTTTCCTGTTCTGTAGGTCCCCACGTTTTAATGGCATCCTTCCAACAATCGAGTGTTGCATGCATGTTTGCCAACCGAGTGTGAGTATTTTCAGAATCAAGCGCGACCAGTTCAACAGCAAGGAGACCAGCACCTTGAACCTGACACTCGATGTCGGGCGCAGGCGGGACTGGGTGTCGAACTGTATTCGGAACCAATATCAGTTTTGCCACTGATGCAAGTTCCTTAAAAATCTTGATTTCTCTCTCCGAATCCGAATCGGTTCGATCAGTCATTTGTATTCATTTTCCAATCATGAATTACTTGTTACGATTTGGCAGCTAGTAGTCTGATGGTCTGAAGAAATTGCGGCGCAAGTCTGGCTTATGGTCTTGCTTTCAATGGCAGTGATAGTCACCAGTTTTGTGATTCCGGTGGCATCCAGAACTGTCGGTGCCACCCGAGTGGGCCTGGGCAAACCCGGCTGCCAACAGGAGGGTGATTGTGATGATGGTTTTCATGGTTGTTTTTCCAGTGTGGCAACCATGGAGATCATGGCCGCTGTTCCAGCATAGCCAATATTTCCCATGCCGATGGCGACCTATGTCCCAATCATGACAATCTCTCAAATACAGTCGTGCATGACCCGTTTGCGCTGGTCTGCATGGTGGCCGGGTGGAGCGGCCTTTTCACGCCGAATCCCCACCCCCAAGCATCACTGCGCCGTCGCCCCGGATTTCCTGACCAACTCAGCCCACCGCAGAATCTCACTCGCCATATGCGCACGCAGTTCCTCCGGCGTGCTGCCCACGATTTCCATTGCCAGCTGCCCGCTGAGCCGGGCCTGAACGTCCGGCTGTCTGAGTGCTTTCACGATCTCGGCGTTCAGGCGCTGCACGATGGGTTTGGGCGTTCCCCTGGGGGCGTAGACGGCTTGCCAGGATGACATCTCGAAGCCCGGAACGCCCGACTCGATCATCGTGGGCAGTTCGGGCAGCAGTTCCATGCGCTTCGCGGAGGTCACGGCCAGTAGCTTGAGCTTTCCGCTCTTGACCAGCGGCAGCGCAGCGCTTACCTGGTCGAACATGAATGGCACCTGGCCCGCGGCCACGTCGGTGAGCGCGGGCGGGGTTCCCTTGTAGGGCACGTGCGTGAGCTTTACTCCGGCGAGGTCCGCGAACATCTCCCCCGCGAGGTGCGCGGACGTGCCCGCTCCGGACGACGCGAATACGCGCCGGGACGCGTCGCTGCGCAGCAGCGCGAGCAGTTCTGCGACCGAGTTCACTCCCAGCTGGCTGTTGACGATCAGCACGTTGGGTAGCCGCGCGACCAGCGCCACCGGCTCGAAGTCCTTGACCGGGTCGTAGGACAGATTCGGGTACAGGCTCGCGTTGATGGCGTGCGTGCTGATGGTGCCGCCAAACAGCGTGTAGCCATCCGGTGCGGCCTTGGCCACGTAGGCGGCGCCAATTCCGCCGGCCTGCCCCGGCCGGTTCTCGACCACGACGGATTGCTTCAGGCTCTCTTGCAGTTTGTTCGCCAGCGTGCGGCCCACGATGTCGGTGGACCCGCCGGGTGTGAAGGGCACGACGTAGATGATCGGTTTGGCCTCGGGCCATGGCGGCGCGGCCGACGCCACATGAGGGACGAGGAGGGCGAGGGGTGCGAGCGCGGCGAGCAGGAGCCCCGCGCGGCGATGCCATGCTTGCATGCGTCGTTCTCCTCAGCGCCCGCGGGCCTGGCGCCAGGCGGCAAAATCCGTGCGGCTGCGTTCTTCGGTGGGCGGGTACAGGCCCAGGATGGATCGGCCCGCGAGCACCTGTTCCTGCACGAAGTCCTCGAACACCGTCATTTCGTGGGCCTCCCGGGCCACTTCTTCGGCGCTGGCCGCGGGGATCACGACCACGCCCTCGGCGTCGCCCACCATGATGTCGCCCGGCCAGACGGCCACGTCGCCGCAGCCTATGGGCACGTCGATGTCGATGGCCTGGTGCAGCGTCAGGTTGGTCGGCGCGCTGGGGCGCTGGTGGTAGGCGCAGAAGTCCAGCCGCGCGATGTCGGGGCTGTCGCGAAAGCCGCCGTCGGTGACCGCGCCCGCGACGCCGCGCTGCATGAGCCGGCACATGAGGATGCCGCCCGCGGACGCGGCGCGCGCGTCCTTGCGGCTGTCCATCACGAGGACCGCGCCCGCGGGGCAGCGCTCGACGGCCTGGCGCTGCGGGTGCCCGTGGTCGTTGAATACGCTGATCGGGTTCAGGTCCTCGCGCGCCGGCATGTAGCGCAGCGTGAAGGCCGGGCCCACCATGTTCGGCCGCGCCGGGTTGAGCGGGTGCACGCCCTGGATGAACTGGTTGCGCAGGCCGCGCTTGAACAGGACGGTGCACAGGGTGGCTGCGCTGACTTGCATGAGCAGCGCGCGGGTTTGGGGGTTCACGGGGAGTCTGCCTCGCAGGGTTCGTTGCTCAAAAAATGTCCGGCTCCGGCACGGCGCGGCCAAAGCTGGTTTCCAGAAAATCGAAGTCGCAGCCCTCGTTCGCCTGAAGAACGTGGCGCCCGAAGATCCAGCCGTAGCCGCGCTCGTAGCGCGCGGGCGGCGCGGTCCACGCGGCCCTGCGGCGCGCCATTTCCGCGTCATCGACCTCCAGGTGGATGCGCCGCGCCGCAACGTCCACGGTGATGTAGTCGCCGCTGCGCACCAGCGCGAGGGGGCCGCCGATCGCCGCTTCGGGCGCGCAGTGCAGCAGGCAGCCGCCGTAGCTGGTGCCGCTCATGCGCGCGTCCGACAAGCGCAGCATGTCGCGCACGCCCTGCCGGAGCAGTTTTGCGGGGATGGGCAGCATGCCCCACTCGGGCATTCCGGCGCCGCGCGGGCCGGCGTTGCGCAGCACCAGGACGTCGTCGGCCGTGACCTCGAGTTCCGGGTCGTCCACGGCTTTCTTCAGGCTCGGGTAGTCGTCGAATACCAGCGCCCGGCCCCGGTGTTGCAGCAGGTGCGGCGCGCAGGCGCTGGGCTTGATGACGACGCCGTCGGGCGCGAGGTTGCCGCGCAGCACGGCGAGCGCGCCTTCGGCGTAGATGGGTTGGTCGAGCGCACGGATGACGTCGTCGTTGTAGACCTGCGCCGCTTCGATGTTCTGCCCGAGCGTGCGGCCGTTCACGGTGCGCGCGTCCACGTGCAGGTGCACGCGGATGCGCTGGAGCAGCGCGCGCAGGCCGCCGGCGTAGAAGAAGTCTTCCATCAGATAGGTGTCGCCGCTGGGGCGGATGTTGGCGATCACCGGAACGCGGCGGCTGGCGGCGTCGAAGTCGTCGAGCGTGAGTGCGTGCCCGGCGCGCCGCGACATCGCGATCAGGTGCACGATCGCGTTCGTGCTGCACCCCATGGCCATCGCGCAGGCGATGCCGTTCTCAAAGCTCGCGCGCGTGAGCATGCGCGCGGGCCGCAGGTCGGCCCATACCATTTCGACGATGCGCCGGCCGCATTCGGCGCTCATGCGCATGTGGCCGGCGTCGGCGGCCGGAATGCTCGAAGCCCCGGGCAGCGTGAAACCGACGGCCTCGGCGATTCCCATCATCGTGGCGGCGGTGCCCATCGTCATGCAGGTGCCGTGGCTGCGCGCGATGCCGGCCTCCATCTCTTGCCAGTCCTGCTCGCTCAGGCGCGCGGCGCGGCGCTCGTCCCAGTATTTGAATGCGTCCGATCCCGAGCCCAGCACCTTTCCCCGCCAGTTGCCGCGCAGCATCGGGCCCGCGGGCAGGTAGATGAAGGGCAGGCCCATGCTGAGCGCGCCCATCGTCAGGCCGGGCGTCGTCTTGTCGCAGCCCCCCATGAGCACCGCGCCGTCCACCGGGTGGCTGCGCAGCAGTTCTTCGGTCTCCATGGCCAGGAAGTTGCGATAGAACATCGTCGTCGGCTTGACCAGGCTTTCGGACAACGAGATGGCCGGCAGTTCCAGCGCAAAGCCGCCCGCCTGGAAGATGCCGCGCCGAACGTCGTCCACCCGCTGCCTGAAGTGCGCGTGGCACTGGTTGGCGTCGCTCCAGGTGTTGACGATGGCGATGACCGGCTTTCCCGCCCAGTCGCTCGGCGCGTAGCCCATTTGCAGCATGCGCGAGCGGTGGCCAAAGGAGCGCAGGTCGTCGGGCGCAAACCAGCGCGCGCTGCGCAGGCTGTCGTAAGAGAGGGGGGCGTCGGCATCGGTCATTGCGCGGGGGGCCAGAGGGTCGAAAAGGTCGAACGGGGGTTTTCCGGGGCCGGCGGATTAGAGCACCAATCGCGTGCTTGCCGCACTGGGGGAAAAGCCTGAGCGCACCAAGAAGACGATGCAGAAGACCGAAGGCACCACGCAGGCCACCCAGACCCAGAAGCAGGGATGCCTGGCCGTGCCCTGCGGCGAACGCAACGCAGCCAGGGCGACCGGCCTATTTGCACGTCACGGGAACATAGTGCTGCAGCCGCTCGAAATCTCGGCGCAGCACTATCCTGTCGTCGTTGTAAAGCGTCAAGATACCAGCATTGTCGACCAAAGAACGGGAATTCACGACCGCCCCGGGCTGGATGTTCCAGACGATCTCGTAGCGGCTTTCTATTTCCGGCTCATTGAGCTGCACCACGGTGCCGTGACCGACGGGGAGCAATGCCGAAACCACGTTGTTTGAGACGATCGGCTGAATGTCGCTCAGCCATGCAGGATCAACGGTGTAGTAGAGGTTCGCGTCGATCAGATTGACGTGGCTGTTTTTTTCATGGAAGGGCACGCCGATTCCACCGGGAACGCGAGCAGCGATCTCGAGAAAGACGATGCTGCCGTCCGCTTCATTGAAGAATAGTTCATGGTGCGTCGAGCCGTTCTCAAAGCCGAGCGCGGTGACGACGTCCTGATTGAATTGGAAAAGACGCTGCCTCAGCGCCTCGGGGATCGCGGGATAGACGGAGAGCGGCTTACCCTGGACGAAATCGAAATTGGAACAGCCGAGTTCCAGGATACCGCTGAAGACGACGATACCGTTGCGCACGAACGAATCGCATTGGTACATGGTGCCGGAAATGAATTCATCCACTTCGTACTCGAAACGGAAGATTTCATCCTCGACGACTTTGCGTGCCACGAAGAAATCTTCGTAGCTTTCAACAACCGTGACGTTGAAGCTGCCGGCCGCTCTGGTCGGCTTGACGACGAGACGTTTGCCGAGCTTCTCGACCAGCGCGTCGTAGTAGGCCTGCGGCTCAGCGGAGAGCCTGTTGCGATCCAGTTTTTCGTAAGCTGGTACGCGCACACCGTGCTTCGCTACGGCCTCTTTCATCTCCAGTTTGTCGCGAAAGCGTTGTACCATGTCCGGGGAGTCGCCCGGAATGTCAAGGGTGACACGGATCGTCGCCGCACCCAGCACGTTGCATTCCTCTTGGCAGAACACGCGAACAGCGTCCGCATTACCAGCTTGCCCGATTTCATGTTCGACCAGAACCAGCATCTCTTCGACGCTCAGTACCGGCCGTACGTTGTCCGTCAGCGCGCCGCCGACACGCACGATGTCGTCCATGTGCCGTGCAATGCGTGCGTTGACCACTTCATCGCGATAGAGTACCAGGACGGTGCGCACCTTGGATCGCACCTTCTCGAGAGCCGCGTCCGAAGCAAAATTCACATACGCCTGTGTGATGAATACAAGGGTCTTGACCATGATCAGCTTCAAGGCTTTGCGCTGGATAGCGCATGATTCGTGGGGCGCATGCTCATCCATGCATTCGAAAACAACACGGCCACACACGTGGCAACAATGAGCGAGGGAACCAGCGGCGACGGCCAACCTACAAAACTTTGCTCGACGAGCAGCGCAAGCGCCGGCACAGACGGCACGATGATGGAGACGCGTGGTGCACCCAGTACGACGATCGCATGCTGCAGCGTAAATACGGGAATCACTACGGACACCAGGGACAGCAGTACCAGCCTGCCCAGGAGCATCAGGTCGATGGCATGCAGAGTCGTGCCAAGCGACTGCGACAAGCCAACGGCTCCCGTGAGCACGATCAGGAGATAAAAGCGATGTAACTACTCAGGCCCCCCTCGCCGTAGGCCATAATCCGCAACTCAATGCAACAGCTACCCGACCTCAGCACACTTAGTTCGACCCAGATGGGTGCACTGGTTCTGGAGCTATGGGCGATGGTGCAGACGCTGATGGCGCAAAACAACGAACTGCAAGCGCGGCTCAATCTGAACAGTCGCAACTCCAGCAAGCCCCCCTCCAGCGATGGGCTCAACAAGCCCCAACCCAAGTCATTGCGCAAAGCCGGGCAACGGCCGGTCGGCGGGCAGAAGGGGCACAAGGGCCATACCCTGAGCCAAGTGGCCGAGCCCAATATGGTCGTCATCCATGCGCCGCCCGAGCATTGCGATGTCTGGGGTCAGGCCAGCCTGGTTGAGGCCCGGCAGGTCCACGATCTGCCCGATTTGCGCTACCAAGTCACCGAGCACCGCGTACTGCAATCGATCTGCAACTGCGGCAAGACCCATCGTGGCGTATTCCCCGCGGAGGTCACCGCAGCAGTGCAATACGGCCCACGTGCGAAGGCTGCGGCCGTGCACCTGAACCAGTACCAGATGCTGCCACTCAAGCGCACGGGTGAAGTGATGGGCGACCTCTTTGACATGCCCATGTCCGAGGCAACGATTCTGAGTGCCAACGCTGAGGCTGCCCAGGTGCTGGCGCCCACAGTCACGGCCATCGCGCAGGAGTTGGTGAACCGGCCAATCGTGCACGCCGACGAGACGGGCCTGCGCGTGAACAAATCGCTGCACTGGTTGCACACGCTGGTCACCGAGAAGTTGACTTGGCTGGGGCGACATGAGAAACGTGGCATGGCAGCGTTCATCGAGCATGGCATCCTGCCCCTGTTCAAAGGCACGCTGGTGCACGACGGCTGGGGGTCCTATCGCATGCTGGGCAGTAGGCACAGCCTGTGCAACGCGCACCATGTACGCGAACTGACGTATGTGCATGAGCAACTCAAGCAGGACTGGGCGGGTCGATCGATTGAGGTGCTGCTGTACGCCAACAGCCTGATCCATCAACTGCGTGCACAGGGTCAGATCGACTACACGGCGCCTGAGCACCTGCAGCGAGTGTGCGATCTGCGCAGTCAGTTCGAGGCAACTTTGGCCGAAGGCGATCTGCTCAATCCGCGCGTGCAGTCCAATGGCCGACGCGGTCGCATCAAGCAGAGCAAGGCCGCCAACCTGATCGGCCGGCTACGCGATTACAGCGATGACGTTTGGCGTTTCATGACGGAGCCGAACGTACCTTTCACGAACAACTTGGCCGAGCAGGCTGTGCGCATGCCCAAGGTCAAGCAGAAGATTTCCGGGTGCTTTCGGACAAGCGACGGAGCGGATATCTACTGCATCATCCGCTCCTACTTGGCGACGCTGAACAAGCAGGGTGCCAAGTTGTTTGACGCGCTCACCCAAGCCTTTCTGGGCTCTCCGGTTCAACCTCGCTTTGGTTGATGGGCTGGGCCGGGGGCCGGGGGGCTGAGTAGTTACAAAGCGATTACAAAGGATATCCAGCGTCTTGCATTGGGTTTTCTTGACGACTTGCGCCGACCAATAGACATAGACCCCGCCAGCTATGCCAGCGATGGTTGCCAGTGCGATACCGGAATACAGCCTGGACATTTCGATTGCGATCACCCCTTCCGTTGCGATGCGAGCGGCGACGAGGCTGAAGAGACACAAGGAAATCAATATGCAGCCCAGCGTGCGCAATGACCAGAAACTCGCTTGTCCAGCAAACAATCCACACACCAGCACGGCAATCGGCACGCATCCCTGATAAATAGCTGACTCGACGGAAGCCTCTATTCTTTGCAACGCCAAAAACATGAAGTACCATGCAGCAACAGTCAGCACGTTCAGGATGACAACTTCCGAAAAATGCTTGCGCAGCAGATCGAATGGCCGCCCCCCTCTCATCAGGTGCGCACCAAGGAAAATGACGTAGGCCGTCAGGAGGGCAATGAAAGTCAGGGTCGACCCGCTGATGTTCGAAAATGCAAACGTCACCCAAACCGCGGAAAGTGCGGTACTGACGCAGTAAACCGCGATTGTCAGATATCCGTTACGTAAGACTTGCATTTCAGACTCCATTGGAAACAGCAACTTCGATTAATTCACGAGGAGACGCCGTTTCGGGGCCGTTGTGCTGTCGGGCGAAAACATCCGGTTCTCAAACAAGGTGTCCGTGTGTCCGCTTGATCCGGGTTTCGTGGGGGTGCTGACCATGTTAAAAGACATGCAATATTCGTGCCGATATATCTTCACAGGCTCTGTCGGCTGTAGCCTTCAGTACCTCAACCGCTCGGGCCACAGCTCCTGCAAGATGGTGGTGGCGATCTCTTCGATGGACTTGGTGGTCGTCGAGAGCCAGCGGATTCCCGCGCGGCGCATCATGGCCTCGGCTTCGGAGACCTCGGTGCGGCAGTTTTCCAGGCTGGCGTAGCGCGATTCGGGGCGGCGCTCGTTGCGGATTTTTGACAGGCGCTCGGGTTGGATCGTCAGGCCAAAGATTTTTTTGCGGTGCGGCTCCAGCGCCGGTGGCAGCTGGCGGCGCTCGAAGTCCTCGGGGATCAGCGGGTAGTTCGCCGTCTTGAGGCCGCACTGCATCGCCAGGTACAGGCTGGTCGGCGTTTTGCCGCTGCGGCTTACGCCGACCAGGATCACGTCGGCGCCCGCCAGGTCGCTGTGGCTCTGGCCGTCGTCGTGCGCCAAGCTGAAGTTGATGGCCTCGATGCGGTTGCTGTATTCCTGGCTGCCGCTCACGTCGCTGAAGCGGCCCACGCGGTGGTGCGACTTGATCCCCAGCTCCTGCTCCAGCGGGCGCACGAAGGTGCCGAACATGTCCAGCAGCATGCCCTTGCAGCCGCTCTGGATGACCTTGAGCACCTCCATGTTCACCAGCGTGGTGAAGACGATGGGTTTCTTGCCCTCCGCGTCCCCCGTGTGGTTGATCTGCCGTACCGCCTGGTGCGCCTTGTCCACGGTATCGACGAAGGGCAGGCGCACGTGGCGCGGCTTCATCTCGAACTGCGCGAGGATGGCGTTGCCAAAGGTTTCTGCGGTGATTCCGGTGCCGTCGGAGACGAAAAATACGGTGCGCGAGTGCATGGGGGCCGACTTCGGGAGTTTCCGGATGGGGGGATTGGAAGGGGACAGCGTGCGCCCGCCGCCCGGGCCGCGGGCCGCCGGCTGACGCAAGCCTACAATTGTGGCCAATATTCGGGGGCGTCCCGTACCGCCCGTCCCAATTTCCACCCCAATTTGCAATGCACCCCTCCGGCCCACAAGCACAAAGAAGATCAGGCCGCTGCCCGTGCATGGCCGCGCACCCCCGCCACGCCGGGGACGCGCGCGCAGACCCGGTTTCAACTTCTGGAGCTTTCCCATGTCTGCACTCTTCCCCCCGACCGCCCTGGTCGTTCCGTTTGAAAACCTGAGGATGACCGACGTCGGGGCCGTCGGCGGCAAGAACGCCAGCCTCGGCGAGATGATCTCGCAGCTGCCGCAGGGCCTGCGCGTTCCCACGGGCTTTGCGACCACGGCGCATGCGTTTCGCGCGTTCCTGCAGCACGACGGGCTGGCGGACCGCATCCGCTCCCGGCTTCAGGGGCTGGACACCGAGGACGTGCGCGCGCTCGCGGCGGCGGGCGCGGAAATCCGCGCCCTGGTGCAGGCGCAGCCCTTCCCGGTGGACCTGAAACGGGCGGTCGCCGACAGGTTCGCCACGCTCTGCGCGGAGCATCCCGGTGCGTCGTTTGCCGTGCGCTCCTCGGCCACTGCCGAGGATCTGCCCGAGGCCTCGTTTGCCGGCCAGCAGGAGAGCTTTCTGAACGTCACGGGCCTGACCGACGTTCTGCTCAAGATCAAGCAGGTGTTTGCCTCGCTGTACAACGACCGCGCGATCTCCTACCGCGTGCACAAGGGCTTCGAGCACGAGGGGGTGGCCCTGTCCGCGGGCGTGCAGCGCATGGTGCGCTCCGACCTGGGCGCGGCCGGCGTGATGTTCACCATCGACACCGAGTCCGGTTTCGCGGACGTGGTCTTCATCACCAGCAGCTACGGCCTGGGCGAGACCGTGGTGCAGGGCGCCGTGAACCCCGACGAGTTCTACGTGCACAAGCCCATGCTGCGCGCCGGCCGGCAGGCGCTGATCCGGCGCACCCTGGGCAGCAAGCTGGTGCAGATGGTGTTCTCCAGCCCCGAGGAGCAGGTGCGCAGCGGCCAGCTGGTGCAGACCGTGGACGTGCCCGCCGCGCAGCGCAACCGCTATTCGCTGAGCGACGCCGAGGTCGCGCAGCTCGCGCACTGCGCGCTGCTCATCGAGCAGCACTATGGCCGCCCCATGGACATCGAATGGGGCAAGGACGGCAGCGACGGCGAGATCTACATCCTTCAGGCGCGTCCCGAGACCGTCAAGAGCCAGCCCCGGGCCCAGACCGAGCTGCGCTACCAGCTCAAGGGCCAGGGCAACGTGCTCGCCGAGGGCCGCGCGATTGGCCAGAGGATCGGCACCGGGCCGGTGCGCCTGGTGCGCAGCGTCACCGAAATGGACCGGGTCCAGCCCGGCGACGTGCTCGTGACCGACATGACCGACCCGAACTGGGAGCCCGTGATGAAGCGCGCCAGCGCCATCGTCACGAACCGCGGCGGCCGCACCTGCCACGCCGCAATCATTGCGCGCGAGCTGAGCATTCCGGCCGTGGTCGGCTGCGGCGACGCGACCGAGCGCCTGAAGGAGGGCACGCTGGTCACCGTGAGCTGCGCCGAGGGCGACACCGGCCGCGTCTACGACGGACTGCTGGAGACCGAGATCAGCGAGGTACAGCGCGGCGCCATGCCGCCGATCGCGACCAAGATCATGATGAACGTGGGCAACCCGCAGCTGGCCTTCGACTTTGCCCAGCTGCCCAACGAGGGCGTGGGCCTGGCGCGGCTGGAGTTCATCATCAACAACAACATCGGCGTGCACCCCAAGGCGATCCTGGACTACCCGCAGATCGACGCCGACCTGAAGCAGGCCGTGGAGTCCGTGGCCCGGGGCCACGCGAGCCCGCGCGCGTTCTACGTTGACAAGGTGGCCGAAGGCGTGGCGACCATCGCCGCGGCGTTCTGGCCGAAGCCGGTGATCGTGCGCCTGTCGGACTTCAAGAGCAACGAATACCGCAAGCTCATCGGCGGCAGCCGCTACGAGCCCGAGGAGGAAAACCCGATGCTCGGCTTTCGCGGCGCCGTGCGCTACCTCAGCGCAGACTTTGGCGCGGCCTTTGCGATGGAGTGCGAGGCGCTGCGGCGCGTGCGCGGCGACATGGGGCTGAGCAACGTGCAGGTGATGGTGCCCTTCGTGCGCACGCTGGGCCAGGCCGAGCGCGTGACCCAGCTGCTGGCCACGCACGGCCTGGAGCGCGGCAAGGACGGGCTGAAGCTGATCATGATGTGCGAGGTGCCGAGCAACGCCATCCTGGCCGAGCGCTTTCTGGCGTTCTTCGACGGCTTTTCGATCGGCTCGAACGACCTGACCCAGCTCACGCTGGGGCTGGACCGCGACTCGGGGCTGGAACTGCTGGCGCAGGACTTCGACGAGCGCGACCCGGCCGTGCTGGCGCTGATCCACCAGGTCATCCGGACCTGTCTGGCGCAGGGCAAGTACATCGGCATCTGCGGCCAGGGCCCGAGCGACCACCCGGACTTTGCGCAGTGGCTGGCGGACGAGGGCATCTCGTCGATCTCGCTCAACCCGGACAGCGTGATCGCCACCTGGCAACGGCTCGCGGGCTGACACGCGCAGGCCCGTGATGCCGCCGATGCCGCCAATGCAGCCGCCCGCACACCGCCCCGCGCACCCGGGCGAGGAGCCCATGGCCGACCCGCCCGCGCCGCAGCTGCACGACGCGCGGCATCTCTGGCCCAAGGCCGGGCTGCTGCTGCTCTGGGCGCTGGTCTCGTTTGGCGCCGCCTACTGCGCGGACGACCTGCAACGGCTGGTGTTCGGTGGCTGGCCCCTGGGCTACTGGATTTCCGCCCAGGGCGCGGTGCTGGTGTTCATCGGCATCGTGGTCGCCGATGGCTGGGCCATGGGCCGCATCGAGCGGCGCGACGCGCGGCGGCCGCGGCACGCGGGTACAGACCGCCACCAGGGCTGACGTGGACGCCGACCGCGCCCAGCTGTGGCGGCTGCACCGCATCCTGGCGCTGTATGCCGCGGGGGTGCTGGGCTTTCTCGCGCTCATGGCCTGGGCCGAGAGCCAGGGCCTCGCGCGGCACTGGATCGGCCCGATCTTCCTGTTCCTCCCGGTGATGGTCTACGCCGGGATCGGCGTGTACCACCGCACCAGCGACCCCGAGGACTATTACGTCGCGCGGCGGCGCATTCCGCCCATGTACAACGGCATGGCCACCGCCGCCGACTGGATGAGCGCCGCGTCGTTCATCAGCCTGTCCGGGGCGCTGTACCTGCAAGGCTTCTCCGGCACACCGGGGCAGGCCGGCGGGCTCGCCTATCTGCTCGGCTGGACGGGGGGCTTCTGCCTGGTCGCGCTGCTCATCGCGCCGCAGCTGCGGGCCATGCAGCTGTACACCGTGCCCGACTTCTTTCATGTGCGCTTTGGCGGGCGCTGGCCGCGCGCCATCGCGGCGCTGGCGGCCGTGCTCTGCTCCTTCACCTACGTGGTGGCGCAGATCTACGGCGTGGGGCTGATCGCGTCGCGCCTGACCGGCGTGCAATTCGAGATCGGGATCATGCTCGGCCTGGGCGGGGTGCTGCTGTGCTCGTTTCTGGGCGGCATGCGCGCCATCACCTGGACGCAGGTGGCGCAATACGTGGTGGTCCTGCTGGCGTTCATGATCCCGGTGTCGTGGCTGGCGTACAAGCAGCTGGGCAATCCCCTCGCGACCCTGGTCTACGGCGCGCAAATCGGCAAGATCGCCGACCTGGAGGCGCAGCTGCGCGCATCCCCCGCCGAACAGCAGGTGCAGCGCGCCTATCTGCAACGCGCCGAAGATTTTGCCGCGCGCCTGCAGGACGTGGACGCCGCGCTGGAGCGCGAGCGCGCGAAGGGCCGTGAGCGCATCCGCGCGCTGCGCGCCCAAAACGCCGACATGCGGCTGATCGTCGCGGCCAGCCGCGAGCTGGCGGCGCTGCCGCACGACGCCGCCAGCGCGCGGGCGCTCTGGCGCCACGAGATGCACGAGAACCACGCGCGCGCCTACCCCCTGGGCGGGCTGCCGCCGCACAGCCGGGCCTACGCGGGCGACCCCCATGGCAGCCCGCAGGAGCAGCAGGACTACACGCTCGCGCGGCGCAACTTTCTGGCGCTGATGTTCTGCCTGATGGTCGGCACCGCGGGCCTGCCGCATCTGCTCACGCGCTACTACACCACGCCCTCGGTGGCGGCGGCGCGCGCGTCCGTGGGCTGGTCGGTATTCTTCATCGCGCTGCTGTACCTGAGCGCGCCCGCGCTGGCCGTGCTGGTGAAGTTTGAAGTCATGCAGAACTTGGTGGGCAGCCATTTCGACGCGCTGCCCAACTGGATGGCGCAATGGGCGCGGGTCGATGGCGCGCTGCTCTCGGTGGAAGACGTGAATGGCGATGGCCTGATCCAGTTTGGCGAAATCCGCTTCGGCGCCGACCTCATCATGCTCGCCACCCCCGAGCTCGGCGGACTGCCCTACGTGGTCTCCGGCCTGGTCGCGGCCGGTGGCCTGGCGGCGGCGCTGTCCACGGCCGACGGCCTGCTGCTGACCATCAGCAACGCGCTGGTGCGCGACCTGTACTTTCAGGGAACGGACCACCAGGCGGGTCGCCAGGCGTCTGCCGAGCAGCGCGTGATCCTGAGCAAGTTCACCCTGCTCGCGGTGGCCCTGTCGGCGGCCTTCGTGGCGACGCTCAAACCCGCGGACATCCTGCCGCTGGTGGCGGCGTCGTTCTCGCTCGCGGCGTCGGCCTTCGTTCCCGCCATGCTGCTCGGCATCTTCTGGCGGGGTACCACGCGGCAGGGTGCCGTGGCGGGAATGCTCGGCGGATTGGCGCTCACGCTGTACTACATGCTCTCGCGCGCGCCGGCGCTCCAGACCCTGCCCCACTGGCCCTGGGCCGACGACGGACTCTGGTTCGGAATCCAACCCGTCTCCGCAGGCGTGTTCGGTGTCCCCTGCGGGCTCTTGCTGACGCTGCTCGTGAGCGCGCTGACGCGCAGCAAAATGCCGCCCCGCGGGGGATTCGCAACAACGGCTCCGCCAGGCGCATGAACGGGCGCAAGCCCCGACATTCAGGCCCAAGACCCCCGGACCTTGGGCGATAATTCGGCCCGGGCGCCACAAGCATTGCCCACTATCCATCACGAGGAAATCCATGGTTCTCGTCAAAACCCTGGCAGGGCGAGAGGCGCTGAAAAGCCGGCACGGCCATTTGAGTTCGCGTCTGCGATCGGCCTTCATTCTTTTTGACGGCCAGCGCACCACGGGTGAAATCCTCGCAGCCACGGCCCCCGTGGGAATCACCCAGAACGATATCCAGGCCATGGTCGCGCAGGGGCTTCTGGCGCCGCTGTCCGGGTCGCCGCAGGCACCGGATGCGGTGGCCGCGCCCTCTGCGGGCGAATTGGAATCGGTGACGACGCTGATGGATGAAACGGACCGCTCGCCCCAGGAGCGCTACCAGACGGCGTACCCCATCGCCGCGGAGCTGACTTCCGGTCTCGGACTGCGGGGGTTTCGGCTGAATCTGGCGGTCGAGGGCACGGGAGGCTACAACGACCTGGTGGCGCTGGCCCCCAGAATCCGCGATGCCGTGGGCGACGCCAAGTTCAGGCGCCTGGAGAAGGCGCTGTTCGGCTGAGCCCGGCGACGCCTCCCGGTATTCGGGGGCGTGCCCGGATAATCCGGGCGCACATGAAGAGAAACATCGTCATCCTGATCTCCGGCGGCGGCTCCAACATGGCCGCCATCGTCCGCACCGCGCAGCAGGAAAACTGGGAGCAGCGCTACGGCGCCCGGGTCGCGGCCGTGCTGAGCAACCAAGCCGACGCCGCAGGGTTGCTGCTCGCGCGCGAACAGGGAATCGCAACCGGGGCGCTGGACCACCGCGCCTTTGCCAGCCGCGAGGCCTTCGACGCCGCACTGGCCGCCACCATCGACCGCCACCAGCCCGCGCTGGTACTGCTCGCCGGGTTCATGCGCATCCTCACGCCGGACTTCGTCGCGCGCTACGCGGGGCGCCTGATCAACATCCACCCCTCGCTGCTGCCCGCGTTCACGGGGCTGCACACGCACCAGCGCGCCATCGACGCAGGCTGCCGCTTTGCCGGCGCCACGGTGCACCAGGTAACGGCCGCGCTCGACGCCGGCCCGATCCTGGACCAGGCCGTAGTCCCGGTACTGCCCGGAGACACCGCGCAAACCCTGGCGGCCCGCGTACTGAGCCAGGAACACCTGCTCTACCCGCGCGCCGTGCGGGCCCTGGTGCGGGCGCTGTAACCGGAGGCCGGCCGATCCCGCAGCGCGGCCCATGGCGCACGCGGGCATCTTGGATGCCTCTGTCATTTTCTCGGCTGACCGCGGCATTCTTTCAAAGCTGTCGGAGTTTGAAAGACACCGCGCTCCAGGTCGTTCACTTGGCCTTCTTGGCCTTGTCGCATGGATGACTGGGAATGGGTTTTCAACGCCCTAGAATCCGCCGGTCCAGCAGGACTTCCGCAAGCATGTGGCCTTGCACCGCAGCAATTTACCAACGACATCCAGTCGGCTTGCGGAGCATTTGAAAGTTGAAAACCAAGATGATGGATGGTGTTTTTAAAAACGGCTTCGCCACGACTTCATACGCCAGCGTGGTCCACTGGGCCCAAACAGGGTCCCTTTGGCCCATGACTTTTGGTCTTGCTTGTTGTGCGGTGGAAATGATTCACTCGGCGAGCGCGCGCTACGACATCGCCCGGTTTGGTGCAGAGGTTTTCCGCGCCAGTCCGCGACAGGCCGATTTGATGATCGTTGCCGGCACCTTGACGAATAAAATGGCCCCCGCTCTGCGCAAGGTCTACGATCAGATGGCGGAGCCGCGCTGGGTATTGTCCATGGGTTCTTGTGCGAATGGCGGTGGTTATTACCACTATGCGTATTCTGTTGTGCGCGGCTGTGATCGCATTGTCCCGGTTGACGTATACGTGCCAGGCTGCCCGCCGACTGCCGAGGCACTCTTGTACGGAATCATTCAGCTGCAACAGAAAATTCGGCGGACAAACGCCATTTCCAGAAATTAGATGCATGCAATGGACCATACCCCCGATCCACGAAAAAGATCGGGCCCCAAACCCCGGATAGCCACAAAAATACCTGAGAACTTGACAGCATGAAACAACCGATTTTAAAAGAACTGGACCTTCCGGACATTTCACTCGCAGAAGATTACGCTGAACTGGGGGCCGATCTTTTTGTTCGGCGCTTTGAATCGCTGCGTGAAAAAATGGAGGAGCGCGCCCTCGATTTTCTGGTGGTCTATGCGGACCGCGAGCATGCTGCCAATTTCAGATACCTGACGAACTTTGATCCACGCTTTGAAGAAGCCATCCTGGTGCTGCCGTCACAATCCAGACCGGTGATTTTTTTGGGCAATGAAAACCAATCGGTAGCAAGCTACTTCACCCGGGTGGAGCACGAGGTGGTGCATTTTCCGTCGCTGAGCCTGCTCGACCAGCCGCGCATTGCAAGAAATACGTTCGAAGAGCGGCTCATGCAGTTGGGAGCCGGAAGGCATACCCGCGTCGGCGTGGTGGGATGGAAATACTTCACCCAGGCAGATGGCGCGGGCATGGAGTCGGCCTTTGAAATCCCCCACTATATTGTTGAAACCCTGCGCTCCATCGTTGGGGACTCCAATATGGAGAATGCAACAGCGCTCCTCATGCACGCCGACCATGGACTGCGCAGTTTCGTGGAACCTGCCCAATTGGCAGAATACGAATATGCCGCCAGTCTGGCCTCCGGATCCATTCTGACCATACTCGACAAGGTGGAACCCGGGCAGACCGAACTGGCCCTGGCACGCCATTTCGAGACCCGGGGAGTTCCTGCATCCTGCCACCCCATGCTTTCGGTCAAGGAAAAAGCGCGCTTGGGGCTTCCAAGCCCATCAACCCAACGCATAGACCGGGGTGATTTCCTGACGGTCGCCCTCGGTCTGCGGGGCGCGCTCAGTTCGCGCGCCGCCTACGTGGCAAGCAGCCAGGACGACATTCCCCTGAACTGCCGAACTTGGGTCCAGGAGGTCGTCCATCCCTACATGGCCGCAGCCTATACATGGATAAAACACCTGAAGGTCGGAATCACAGGGGGTGAAATCTACCAAGCCGTGGAAAAGATCTACCCAAGAAATCGCCATGGCTGGCATCTCAACCCCGGACACCTGATTGCCGATGATGAATGGGTTTCCTCTCCCATCTACGAAGGATCAAGCATCCGCATAAAATCCGGAAGCTATATGCAGTTGGACATCATACCGGGTCCGGCAAGACCCTGGTTTGGTGCGAATATCGAAGATGGCTACTACGTCGCTGACAGCAGCCTGCGCCAGCAACTGGCGGCAAACCACCCCGCGCTGTACGAACGCATGCTGCGCCGCAGAAACTACATGATACAAAAACTGGGTTATTCTCTGAGCGATGACCTGTTGCCGGTCAGCCCCAGCTGCGGGTATTACCGCCCTTACCTTCTGGACAGAAGAAAAGCCTTTGTGTTTGAATAATCGGTGCGCGGCGCCTGGACCCCAGCGTGTACCTGCTTGAGACGGAACAGCCCTTGACCCAGGATTCATTCAACGACGCCCAAAATACCCTTGCGTTATGCAACATTCCAGTAACCGTTACCTTGTAGTCGGCGCTGCGCTCAGTGCCATGGCAGGCATCCTCCATATTGGCTGTATCGTGTTTGGTGCACCTTGGTACCGTTTTCTCGGTGCCGGAGGAGCCATGATACAAATGGTCGAGAGGGGCCATTGGTATCCGCCGGTTTTTACCGCGGCCATTGCTGCAACGCTTTTCGCTTTCTCGGCCTATGCCCTTTCCGCCGCAGGCGCAATCCGCCGTCTCCCGCTGCTTAAATTGGTACTTTGCGCCATTGCTTCCATATACTTGTTGCGTGGATTGTGTTTTTTTATCTTGATCCCGCTATTCCCCGAGAACGGGATACTTTTCTGGATTATCAGTTCAGCCATTTGCCTGGTGCTCGGTCTCGTTCATTTCGTGGGCGTTCGGCAAATGTGGGATCGCTTGTAGCGGGGCCAGCGCGGCATTGGATTGCGCAAATGATGCCAATGACGCTACAGTGCAATCATAACGGAGAAAACACATGGAAATAGCAGTTCAAACAGTTCAGGGGTGGCTGGGTGTCCCCTGGAATATCTGGCCAGGGCTAATTGGTGCTGTCGTTAGTCTTGTCGTGGCGCCCTGTGCCGTAATACTCACGTCGTGGTTGTCAAACAAGAACAGTTTGAAGCTATTGAAGACGCAGCACGACCGTGATAACGACGAGGCAAACCGGCAGCGGGAGCATGATGCGAAGCAGAAGGACGAGGATCGAAAAGGAATCATCCGCCGAGAAGTCTACGCGAGTGCGGTAGAAGAGGCTTATGCGCTGCTGGGATACATTGGTGGCCTGCCGGATCGACCTTTGAACGCTGGCAATGATGGTGACGGCCTCCAATCCTTTCTGAAGGCCAACGCGAAGATCTGGCTGGTTGCAGACGCGGAAGCTGCTCACCTTTCGCAAGACCTTGCAGGTGACTTCTCAGAATTATTTTTCCATCAGGCGCTCGCTTCCCACCCGATTCGAAAGTTAAAGGAGTCGGTCCGTCGTCGGGAAGAGGCGATCGCAAAAAGCGAGGATCGTCGCCTTGATTCTCAACTTGCCGACGCCAGAGCGAGGAATGCGGGACTGGAAGAGCAGAAAAAGTTGATCGCTCTGAAGAAGGAAACCGATGAACACGTGAAGGCGCTTGAACTTGCTCAGCAGCAGGACCGCGACGCTATCGCCTCGTTATACAAGGAAGTCCTGACAGCATTCCTTGACAGGCAGGGTCCCGTCCAGCATACGCTTACCAAGCTGATAAGTGCGCTACGCGAAGAACTGAACTTGCTTCGGGATGATGATAAGTTCATGGAGCGGGACAAGGACACGGAGCAGCGAATGCGGGCAATGCTAAAGGCCCATGGGATTGATCTGCCCGGGCCGATGCCGGAGATCGTCGAGCCCGTCTGACCCTCTGGGAGGTAACGCCGCCACCCCATCACTTGATGCACCACACCTCGCCAATCACGCGCTGACATTTGCGGGACAGCGCACCAAGCGTCGGTACTAATTTACCACTTCGTTAAGCAACTCAGGGTGCCGATCCAGCACCTTGAGCAGTTTCACCAGTGACAGCGGTGGCTTTGTTTTTCCGTTCTTATACCGAGAGAATGCATTGATTCCACCGCCGAAAATTTCCGCCGCTTGCCGTTGGTCAAGATCAAGCTTTTTACGAACCTTGGCGATATAGGCTGGATCGACATACGCTGAATTCACTTGCCGCTGAAACTGCCCCAACAGGTCGCTGTACCGGTCTCCGTGTTCTCGATTCAGGATCACCTCACCACATGCGGGACAAAATTCACCCGTCACTTTGGGTATAACGGTAGCTTCTCCCTTGTAGATATAGTGAATATCACGGGTGTCGGGTATCAGTTCAGCCGCGCTGCAGCATGGGCATTTCACAATCACAACTCCTTGAATGAAACGGATGCATTGCCCGCCATGGCAAGGCAAAAATCCTCGCCATACCCTGGGTATCGCAAGGATTTGCAACGCCACCATGGCGCAAAAGGCGCAGTATATATGCCGCTATTTGCGGGATACCGCACTACAGATCCAACCCCTTGAGATACGCACGAAAGTGCGCCCCCACCTGGGGGTGCTGGAGCGCCAATTCCACCGTGGCTTCCAGAAAACCCTCCTTGCTGCCGCAGTCGTAGCGCTTGCCCTGGTAGTGCAAGGCGTATACGGCTTCGTTTTGCATCAAACGGGCAATGGCGTCGGTGAGTTGGATCTCGCCGCCCACGCCGCGCGGCTGCCTGCGGATTTCGTCGAATACGCCCGGCGTGAGGATGTAGCGGCCGGCCACGCCCATGCGCGACGGGGCCTGGGCGGCCGAGGGCTTTTCGACGATGCGATCGATGCGGATCAGCGGGCCGCCTGCGGGCTCGCCGGCGACGATGCCGTAGCGGTGCACTTGGTCCTCGGGCACTTCCTGCACGGCGATCACCGAGCGGCCTTGCTGGCGAAAGGCGCTCACCATCTGGGCCAGAACGGGCGGGCCGCCCGGGGGGCCGACCATCAGGTCGTCGGCCAGCAGCACGGCAAAGGGCTCGCGGCCCACCAGGGGCTCGGCGCACAGCACCGCGTGGCCCAGGCCGAGTGAGCGCGGCTGGCGCACGAAGGCGCAGTCCATGTCGTCGGGCTGCACGGAGCGCACCAGGGCCAGCAGTTCCTGCTTGCCGGCGGTTTCGAGTTCGGCTTCGAGTTCGTAGACGGTGTCGAAATGGTCTTCGATGGCGCGTTTGCTGCGGCCGGTCACGAAGATCATGTGGCGGATGCCGGCGGCGTAGGCCTCTTCCACGGCGTACTGGATCAGCGGCTTGTCCACCACGGGGAGCATTTCCTTGGGCGAGGCCTTGGTCGCGGGCAAGAAGCGCGTTCCCAGGCCGGCGACGGGAAATACGGCTTTGTGGATGGCGGGATCGGTGGTCATTGGGTCTCCTTCGAGTGACGCAACGGGCCCTACAGTATCGCGCCGTATTCAGCCCAGCCTTGTCAGCTGATCGCGCAAGCGGCCCAGCGTCGCGCCGAAGCCGGCGACCCGTTTTTGCTCCTGCTCGATGACCGCCGGCGGCGCCTTGGCGACGAAGGCCGGGTTGTCCAGCTTGGCGCCGGCCTTCGCGGCCTCGCCTTCGATGCGCGCGATTTCTCTCGCCAGGCGCGCCTTCTCGGCCGCCACGTCGATCTCCATGTGCAGGCATATGCGCGCGTCGCCCACCACGGCCACGGGGGCCGCCTGCGCGGCGCTGGCCCAGGCGGCTTCGTCGTCGAAGACCCGGACTTCGCCGAGTCTGGCCAGCGCTTGCAGCACCGGCGCCACGGCGCGCATGAACCCGGCGTCGCCCACGGCGTACAGGGGCAGACGCGCCGCAGGCGAGAGGTTCATCTCGCCGCGCAGGGCGCGGCACGCGTCCACCAGGGCCTTGACGCGGGCCATGTGGGCGAGCGCGGCCGCGTCGATCTTCTCGGGCCGGGCCTGCGGGTAGTGGGCGATCCCCACGGATTCGCCTGCCAGGCCGGCCACGGGCGCGACCGTTTGCCACAGGGCCTCGGTGATGAACGGGACGATCGGGTGCGCCAGGCGCAGGATGGCTTCGAGCGTGCGGATCAGCGTGCGGCGCGTGGCGCGCTGCGCGGCCTCGCTGCCGTGGTGCAGCTGTACCTTGGCGATTTCCAGGTACCAGTCGCAGTATTCGTTCCAGACGAAGTCGTAGATCGCGTTCGCCACGTTGTCCAGGCGGTATTCGGCAAAGCCCTTTTCCGCATCGGCCGCGGTCCCTTGCAGCAGCGACGCGATCCAGCGGTCGGCCGGGCTGAACGCCAGGTAGCCCTGCGCCGGGCCGCCGCTCTGGCAGTCCTGCGGGGTGTGCTCCTGAAGACCGCAGTCCTGGCCCTCGCAGTGCATCAGCACGAAGCGGCTCGCGTTCCATAGCTTGTTGCAAAAATTGCGGTACCCCTCGCAGCGCTTGCTGTCGAAGTTGATGCTGCGCCCCAGCGTAGCCAGCGCCGCAAAGGTCAGGCGCAGCGCGTCCGCGCCATAGGCAGGAATGCCTTCGGGGAATTCCTTTTGCGTGCTCCGGCGCACCGCGGGTGCGTCCTCGGGCCTGCGCAGGCCGGTGCTGCGCTTGTCCAGCAGGGGCTCCAGCGCGATGCCGTCGATCAGGTCCACGGGGTCGAGCACATTGCCTTCGGACTTGGACATCTTCCTGCCCTGCGCGTCGCGCACCAGGCCGTGGATGTACACCTGCCGGAACGGTACGCGGCCCGTGAAATGCGTGCTCATCATGATCATCCGGGCGACCCAGAAGAAGATGATGTCGTAGCCCGTCACCAGCACGGAGGAGGGCAGGTAGAGGTTGAAGTCGTCGCCCGCAGCGCGGCCCTGCTCGGGCCAGCCCATGGTGCTGAAGGGAACGAGGGCGGCGGAGTACCAGGTGTCGAGCACGTCGGCGTCGCGGCGCAGCGTCCTGCCCGGGGCCTTGGCCTGCGCCTCGGCCTCGCTGCGCGCGACGATCACGCCGCCGTCCTCGTCGTACCAGGCCGGAATCTGGTGCCCCCACCACAGCTGACGGCTGATGCACCAGTCCTGGATGTTGTTCATCCACTGGTTGAAGGTGTTGACCCAATTTTCCGGAACGAAGCGCACCTGCCCGCCGGCCACCGCGTCGATGGCCTTTTGCGCCATGCTCTTGCCGCTGGCGTCTCCCTCGCTCACCCGGTTCATGGCCACGAACCACTGGTCGGTCAGCATGGGCTCGACCACCTGGCCGGTGCGGGTGCAGATGGGCAGCATGTGCCGGTGCTTTTGCACCTCGACCAAGGCGCCGCAGGCTTGCAGATCGGCGACCACGGCCTTGCGCGCGACGAAGCGGTCCATTCCGCGGTACTTCTCCGGCGCGTTCTCGTTGATGCTCGCCTGCAAGGTCAGCACCACCCGCATGGGCAGCCCGTGGCGCTGGCCCACGGCGTAGTCGTTCGGGTCATGCGCGGGCGTGACCTTGACCACGCCGGTGCCGAATTCCGGGTCCACGCAGGCGTCGGCAATCACCGGAATCTGGCGCGCGCACAGGGGCAGATGCACGCTCTGGCCGACGAGGGCGCGGTAGCGCGCGTCCTCGGGGTGCACCATCAGCGCCACGTCGCCGAACAGGGTCTCGGGCCGCGTGGTCGCCACCCGAAGGCTGCCCGAGCCATCGGCCAGCGGATACGCGATATGCCATAGAAAGCCGTCGCGCTCCTCGCTTTCGACCTCCAGATCGGACACCGCCGATTGCAGCTGCGGGTCCCAGTTCACCAAGCGCTTGCCGCGGTAGATCAGGCCCTGCTCGTACAGCCGCACGAAGGTCTCGGTCACCGCGCGGGAGAGCTTCTCGTCCATCGTGAAATACTCGCGGCTCCAGTCCACGCTGTCGCCCATGCGGCGCATTTGCGTGGCAATGGTGTTGCCGGATTTCCTCTTCCACTCCCAGACCTTGGAGACAAAGTTCCTGCGCGCCTCGGCCGGGGTGGGCCCCAGGTCGTGGCGGCTGACGCCCTGCTCCTGCAACTGGCGCTCAACGACGATCTGCGTGGCAATGCCCGCGTGGTCGGTGCCCGGCAGCCACAGGGTGTTGAAGCCGCGCATGCGGTGGTAGCGCGTGAGGCTGTCCATGATCGTCTGGTTGAACGCATGGCCCATGTGCAGCGTGCCCGTCACATTCGGCGGCGGCAGCTGGATGGAGAACGCCCCCTCGCCCGCGCGCGGCGCGCCACTGCCACGAAACCCCGCGACGCCATAGCCGCGGCGCTCCCATTCCGGCCCCCATCGGGCCTCCAGGGCAGCGGGTTCAAAGGACTTGGACAGGCTGTCGAGGCCGGGGCGTTGCAGGGGCGGGAGCATGGGATGGGGCAGTGCAGGAGGCGGCCGGGCGCCTTGGCGGACGGGGGGGAGCGGGGATTTTAAGGGAGCCGACCCGGGCCGCCGGCCGGGGCGAGGCGGCCGCAAGGCTTTTCCTTGACCTTGCTTGGGTTGGTGCTGGGCCGTGGGGGCTCCTGTTTCGTGCGGCATCCAACACGTGCAATAGCCGCTGGTAGTGAATGCCGGCGGGCAGGTCACCTTCGGCCTATCCGCTGATTCACTGGGTTCTGATGGGTGTTGGTATTGAAGTGCCGCTCACCCACATGCCCATGATTTCCTTCCGATCTTGGGATTATTGTTTATTCATCGAGCCCAAGCCGCCTTTGTGCCGATTGTTGATCTGCCGATCGTTGCTCCGATGCAATGTGGCGATCAAGCTGTTGAAGGCATTTTTCCACGAAGTCCTTGACACGGGGGCGCGGATCATTGGGATAGTGTTTCTGCAATTCTTTCTTCTTGGCTCGGTATGCATCCGCATAAGCATAATCGATACGGCCGGTGATCATACCGCTCGGTAGAATGCAATCTTCGACTTTTTTCAAACGGGCATCTTCAGGCGACAGTCGATTCACCACTGCCATGAGCACCGGGAAGATTAAAGGGTTACCGCAATAAATGGGCATGGCACTGAGAATGAAGTTGATATCTTGATCCAAGCCTGTTTCGGCAATACCCATGAATTTCGTGGACCCTTCTTCGGTAAAAGTTGGCAACGCGGCACGCAGCAGGCGTCCGTAAGTAAATCGAAAGAATTGATCGCTTGGGCTATCCCATTTCCGTATCGTGTCAATTATCAAGTCGATATTTTCGGAGAATGGCTTCTTTAGCCAATCAAACGAATAGGGAATCGCCTGGTAGTCTTTGATCTCCTGCTTGTTGGCAAGACGCTGGTGGAAAAAATCCAAAACTGCCTTGAGATCCCGGGTGGCAATGAGCGCGAGGAAATGTTCCGCTTCGTATTCGATTTCTGGCGCCGCCAAAATACCTTCGAGTACAACCGAAATTTGATCCGGAGATAGCTGCGCCACAAAGGTTTCAATGCCCTTTATATACCCATTTTGTCCAATCCAGCGACAATCCTTCGCGGAGATCAGGTGCTGCAATGCGGGAAGGAAAATTTCTTCGATCCAACCAGATGAAGATGCATGCTTCTTGATTGCGAGAGCAATGGATTCAGATATCACAGGTCTGTCATCATTCGCCAACGCCTTATCAAGAAGCATTTTGGCCTGCTCTACAGGTGGGGACTCGAGAACCTGAAAATGTCTGGCAATTGCAAGCAGATACTCACCTTTCTCAAGATAGCTCGCAATCAGCGATTTATATTCGGCGATAGCGCTGCTGTTGAACAGACCATTGAGAACAGGTAACAAAAAATCGAGAAGGTGCTTGTTATTGCTTTTCCTCCAAGCAAGCACGATATCGGGTTTTTCTCTTGCTAATTCGCACAGGAAATCACAGAAAATCAAGGATGCCAGCACCTCCACCTCATTCGACCCTGTTTCCGCGCAACGGATGATAAGGTCGTACCATTCATCCGAATTCTCCATGGAAATCGCAGCGATATATTCCAAATATTCCTTCCGGCGATAGCCTTCATGGTCATCGAAATTTCTATCTTCCCACTGAGGGGGCAAGACACTCTTGAATCCGACCAAGGTCTTGTAGCGGACATAGCGTGTATCTGTGTTGATACGGTCACGCAGCACTTCGATAGATCGACGCAAACTTTCCGCTTCATTCTTGCAATCGAATCCGTCGTTACCGGCTATTCCTCTCGCTCGCCAATAGAGACGCAATATTAGGACTTACGCAGACCAATTTCAGCTAGCGCGCAGCTCGGACTTTTGTAGTCAGTTCAGACGAAGGCCATGAGCACGCTTGGTTGGGTCAACTCCTGTCTCATATAATCCGATAGCATCTTCTTTTTGATATTGTAAATATTCGTTTTCAACTTTCTAGCCAGTGCAGACATATAATTCCATGCCAATATCACACAGCCAATATGATTGCGTTGCGCCTTGGCCGATCTGCACTGGCACTTCTCAATTCCGAGCGTCTGTTTCACTTCGCGATGATACTGCTCAATCTTCCAACGTATGCCACATATCGCTTTTGCATCGTCGGTCGATGTCTGATCAAGATCATTTGTCACAATCCATTCCGTGCGATTCGTTGTAATCGCAACCCGAAATAACTTGACCTTCGTTGCACCTGGAAAACCATGAATCTTGATCAGTTTGCCATGTGCTGCTTCCTGTTGATTCCACTGCAATTTGCTCACGGCCTGATAGGGTTGCTTTCCACCGCTGTCGTCCACCTTGCGGTTGCTCTTGAGTGGGCAGTAAAATATCTTACCCTCGCGGTGCACGTGCAGCATCAGATCCTTGGTGGCGTACCAAGAATCCATCAGCACCACACGGAACGGCAGTTTTTTGATGTTCAGCGCGTCGTCGAACATTTCCTTCATATGGGTGAGCTTGGACTTGGCATCAATGTCCGGCTCATAGACGCGCCAATCTATGATCCAGTAGCGCTTGGTTTGTGGGTCCACGTACAAACAATTGACGATACCGATTCCCTTGATCAGGCGATGCTCGTTACCGCTATATTGCAAGCGCACCAACTCCATCTTGTGCGAATGGTTCTTGTCCGAAACGCTGTCGTCAAACACGAGAAAGCCATCGGGAGAAGTTTCAATCACACCTTTGGCCTGCTTCCAGACATCACCCGGCGTTACATCGTCATTCTGCAAATAGCGATTGATGGCGTCATGCGAAAAATGCTGATGATGATCGGCAAACCAAGTTTGCGTGTAATTCGTCTGCGACGAAATGAGAAATTGACAGTAATCACGGCGTGTTGGCTTCATGTTCATGAAGTGTGGAGTTGAAACCATGCAATTATACATCACAAAACATTACAAAAAACTATTTTCTCGATTATTTATTTTGGTTTGCGTAAGTCCTAAATATTTCGCACTCAATGTGATGGAGTAGTTCATAGGGCTGTTGATCGATCCGCTCTGCAAATAGATCAGTGATTTTTTCGACATCCGAAAGCATCATCGCATAAAGGTCCTTGTGATAATCTTCTGGTTGAACTCGAGGTTCGGACATTGCATTCATCAAATCCGAAACAATCTCCTTCTTCTCGGCAAGCAATCCGGGTTGATCAAACAATGCAATCAATCCATTTATGGATTTTCTCCGAGCCATCTTCAATTCATCGCTGACTCTCACCACACCACGTCTTACAGTTAAAATGACGCCGCTGCCATCAGGGACAAGAGATGTTGATTTTCCTTCCAATGTGATACCCAATGCCTCACACCAGATGATTCTGGCAATCTGTTTCAATGGAGCAGAGTCGACGAAAGGCAATTTCTCGACAAGTTCCGTGAGTAAGCATTGAACGCCTGGTCCGCATTTATTCCAAACATCAATATTGTATCCGGCAAGCTGTTTGACCGCCTTAGATATATCCTTTCGCACCTCGTCGTCCGCCTCATCACGGAGTATTTTGGCGAGGCTATGGAAAGTGATTTCGACATTGAAGTATCGGAGTGTCCTGAGAATATCAACGGCGAGGCTTGTAATTTCCTCTGCGGTGCGACCTTCACTGTAACCCGAAAGATTCTGAAAATTCTCCGGGATCGGCTTCGGCATGGTTTGTCGCGCGACATTGACAGCATTGCACAAAGCTTGAGCCAATTCCGGATAGATCGCCGCTAGATCATCGTAGCTCGAAATATATTCTTTGATCGTCGAGAGTGTACTGTGCCGATCGTTGTTATCACTACTATGTTCCAACGTTTCAAGCATACCGCGATCAAAGAGTTCCTTTCCACGCCTCAACCGTTCAAAATCATGCAACACCTTGTCGAATTCGTGACCGGCAGGTCCAAGATATTGCTGCACGATTTTTCGCATTCGTTTTTTAATGGCTGTAATAGATGCATTACAGAATCCACTCACCTCCGGTTTGTAGATGATTTCGTGCGAGATCTCTGCCCAGACATGACCGAGCATTGTTTGGATTTGAATCTCGCAACGCAAATCCTTGAATCTGGAATATTCAGATCGGGTCAGAATCTCGGGGGTAAGGTGGACGATATAATGATCTGCATCATAGGGTTCATCATCATTTTCGGGGTTCGGATAGTGAATTTTTGTGTGCTTATGCTCCACGAAAAATCTATCAGAAATTAATCTGGATCCGGAAAAATAATTGACGTCTGTATTGGTATAAAATATAATCCTGACGCCTGCGAGATCCTTGATTTCAGTTTCGATCGCTTCAGATGCCAAGAGATTCCGATTTTCCAACTTTAATCTCAAACTTTTCACCGTTTTGGCACGGGATTGAATTGCCTGGGGTCTCTTGACATTCTCGCCCGCAGTCTCGAATGCGGCTTCCAATTCGCATTTTACGGCCTTGGAAAATGCATCATAGGTATCAACAAACTCCTTTTCGTATTCGTCAATGTTCATTTTATCGATCCCCTTTACTATCCCGTTGACATGGTTACCCACTGGCTTGGTGGGCTCCGAGGCCAGCCCACTCTACGCGGCCTTGGAAAACAGCAAACGCCAAAAACATCTGCCAGTCTAAGTCAATCGGCGAGTGCAACAACACAGTCAAGTGTCTGTTGCGCGACCTTGATGCACCGTAGTCCGGGAGCTAAGTAGTTGCTTCGGTTTACTGCCTCGGCCCTTTGCGCAGCCAGCCCTGCGTCACAGAACCACCCCCACCTTGGCCCCGGCAGCGACGATCTCGTCCCAGGTCGCCGCGTCGATCCGGATTCCATCGCGCGCACGCTGCGCGCGGGCACGGCGTTCGGGCTCGCCGGCGATTTGCACTTGGTCAAAGCCCGTGCCCGGCGGGCATTGGCGCAGCCAGTCGATAAAGGCCCGGGTTTCCTGCGCGAAGGGGTCCTGCGTTCCGAGCCGGACGGGGTCGATCAGCACCGTCAGCATTCCATTGAGCACCGTGCGCTCGGTGCCCGCCGGGCGGTGCCAGGTGCCGCCGCCCGTGAGCGCGCCGCCCAGCAGCTCGCAGGCCAGCGCCATGCCGTAGCCCTTGTGCTCGCCAAAGGTCATGAGCGCACCGAACAGGCCCTGGCTCTGCGGCACCACGACGACGCCCGGGTTGTTCGTGGGCGCGCCTTTTTCGTCGATCAGGTAGCCGTCGGGAACCGGCTCGCCCTTGTTGTAGGCCACGCGCATCTTGCCCTGCGCCGCGCGGCTGGTCGCGTAGTCGAGCACAAAGGGTGGCTCGCCCGCGAGCGGAATGCCGATGCAGCAGGGGTTGGTGCCAAAGCGCCCATCGCCGCCGCCCCAGGGCGCGACCACGGGCCGCGAGAGCACGTTCACGAAGTGCATCGCAACCAGCCCCTGCGCCGTGGCCAGTTCCGCGAAATGCCCTATGCGCCCCAGGTGGTGCGCGTGCGCAAGCGTGGCGATGCAGCTGCCGTGCTGCTTGGCCCGCGCAATGCCCAGTTCCAGCGCCTGCACGCCGACGACCTGCCCGTAGCCGTACTGGCCGTCGAGCCCCAGCAGCGTTCCGGTGTCGAGGGTCAGCCGGGCGGCGGCATTCGGCTTCAGGCCCCCCTCGGCCACCGCGTCGATATAGCGCGGCAGCATGCCCACGCCGTGCGAATCGTGGCCGCTGAGGTTCGCGAGCACCAGGTTGGCTGCCACCTGCCGGGCTTCGGCCGGCAGGCTGCCCGCCGCTTCGAGGACGCGCGCGGCGGTCGATTCCAGCCCTTCGGCGGACAGGGTGATGGACATGGGCATCAGAGCACTCCCTTTGCGTTCAAGGTGATGGCGTACAGCGAGGTGCTCGCGCAGATGAACAGCCGGTTGCGCCGGAGCCCGTCAGCCAGGCGGCGGCATTCGGCTTCAGGCCCCCCTCGGCCACTGCGTCGATAGAGCGCGGCAGCATGCCCACGCCGTGCGAATCGTGGCCGCTGAGGTTGGCGAGCACCAGGTTGGCGGCCCACCTGCCGGGCTTCGGCCGGCAAGCTGCCCGCCGCTTCGAGGACGCGCGCGACGGTCGCTTCCAGCCCTTCGGCGGACAGGGTGATGGACATGGTGGGCATCAGAGCACTCCTTTTGCGTTCAAGGTGATGGCGTACAGCGAGGTGCTCGCGCAGATGAACAGCCGGTTGCGCCGGAGTCCGCCAAAGCAGACGTTCGCCACCGGCTCGGGGACCAGGATCTTGCCCAGCAGCGTGCCGTCCGGGTGGTAGGCGTGCACGCCGTCGCCGGCGCTGCTCCACAGGCGGCCTTCGGTGTCCAGCCGGTTCATGGCCACGAACCACTGGTCCGTGAGCATGGGCTCGACGACTTGGCCGGTGCGGGTGCAGATGGGCAGCATGTGCCGGTGCTTTTGCACCTCGACCAAGGTGCCGCAGGCTTGCAGATCGGCGACCACGGCCTTGCGCGCGACGAAGCGGTCCATTCCGCGGTACTTCTCCGGCGCGTTCTCGTTGATGCTCGCCTGCAAGGTCAGCACCACCCGCATGGGCAGCCCGTGGCGCTGGCCCACGGCGTAGTCATTCGGGTCATGCGCGGGCGTGACCTTGACCACGCCGGTGCCGAATTCCGGGTCCACGCAGGCGTCGGCAATCACCGGAATCTGGCGCGCGCACAGGGGCAGATGCACGCTCTGGCCGACGAGGGCGCGGTAGCGCGCGTCCTCGGGGTGCACCATCAGCGCCACGTCGCCGAACAGGGTCTCGGGCCGCGTGGTCGCCACCCGAAGGCTGCCCGATCCATCGGCCAGCGGGTACGCGATATGCCATAGAAAGCCGTCGCGCTCTTCGCTTTCGACCTCCAGATCGGACACCGCCGATTGCAGCTGCGGGTCCCAGTTCACCAGGCGCTTGCCGCGGTAGATCAGGCCCTGCTCGTACAGCCGCACGAAGGTCTCGGTCACCGCGCGGGAGAGCTTCTCGTCCATCGTGAAATACTCGCGGCTCCAGTCCACGCTGTCGCCCATGCGGCGCATTTGCGTGGCAATGGTGTTGCCGGATTTCTTCTTCCACTCCCAGACTTTGGAGACAAAGTTCCTGCGCGCCTCGGCCGGGGTGGGCCCCAGGTCGTGGCGGCTGACGCCCTGCTCCTGCAACTGGCGCTCAACGACGATCTGCGTGGCAATGCCCGCGTGGTCGGTGCCCGGCAGCCACAGGGTGTTGAAGCCGCGCATGCGGTGGTAGCGCGTGAGGCTGTCCATGATCGTCTGGTTGAACGCATGGCCCATGTGCAGCGTGCCCGTCACATTCGGCGGCGGCAGCTGGATGGAGAACGCCCCCTCGCCCGCGCGCGGCGCGCCACTGCCACGAAACCCCGCGACGCCATAGCCGCGGCGCTCCCATTCCGGCCCCCATCGGGCCTCCAGGGCAGCGGGTTCAAAGGACTTGGACAGGCTGTCGAGGCCGGGGCGTTGCAGGGGCGGGAGCATGGGATGGGGCAGTGCAGGAGGCGGCCGGGCGCCTTGGCGGACGGGGGGGAGCGGGGATTTTAAGGGAGCCGACCCGGGCCGCCGGCCGGGGCGAGGCGGCCGCAAGGCTTTTCCTTGACCTTGCTTGGGTTGGTGCTGGGCCGTGGGGGCTCCTGTTTCGTGCGGCATCCAACACGTGCAATAGCCGCTGGTAGTGAATGCCGGCGGGCAGGTCACCTTCGGCCTATCCGCTGATTCACCGGGTTCTGATGGGTGTTGGTATTGAAGTGCCGCTCACCCACATGCCCATGATTTCCTTCCGATCTCGGGATTATTGTTTATTCATCGAGCCCAAGCCGCCTTTGTGCCGATTGTTGATCTGCCGATCGTTGCTCCGATGCAATGTGGCGATCAAGCTGTTGAAGGCATTTTTCCACGAAGTCCTTGACACGGGGGCGCGGATCATTGGGATAGTGTTCCTGCAATTCTTTCTTCTTGGCTCGGTATGCATCCGCATAAGCATAATCGATACGGCCGGTGATTGTTTAAGTCATGCTTGCTGAAATTCACACCACGGTGTGTAGGGACCGAACATCGGCGGCTTGTTGTCGTTGGTCATGGATCCATTCCTCCATGATCATGGTTTTTCGTCAAACTGGCTTGTACTTCTGTAACTTGAGCATGTAGGCCGGGGAGGTCGCTCTGGAGCATATTCCAGATGATTTCAAGATCCACTTTGTCATAGCCATGCGAGACGCGGTTACGCATCGTGTACATGACTTTCCAAGGAATGTCATCGTGCCGTGCGGCGAACTCCGGTGCTACGCGCTGGATGTTGTTCGACGCCTCGCCGAGGATTTCGATATTGCGGATCACGGCGTCCTGTACCAAATCGCTGTTCAGGAATCCAACTTCATCCATGTCCGCCGTGTAGCGGTCGATCCGCTCGATAGCCTTCAGGATGTGCCCGATGTAGTCAAGGGTGCGCAGTACCTTGGTCATACTGGAACTGCCTCCGAGAGAACCCTGCTGCGGAATGTCTCGGGCAAGGCCCTCGGCGTCAGTACATCCACCGACACGCCAAGAAGGCGTTGCAGTTCCACCTGAATGGCAGCCACGTCCATCAGCGTTGTTTCCGGCGTCGGGTCGATGAGGATGTCCAGATCGCTGCTGTCTGTATCTTGCCCGTGGAGGACAGAGCCAAACACCCGCGCATTGCAGGCGCGGTGCGCAGCCACCACGCCCCGAATCGCAGCACGGTTCGAGGCCAAGGCTTCAGAGGGCTTCATTCGTTCTCCCACGATAAAATCCGTTTTCATCTTAGAGCAACATCACCGGGAAAGCAACAACAAAATCCGGCGCGTGTCAAGATAGTTGTCGCCTCGTTCAAACAGCCATCGGTTGAATATCCTGTGCCATCGAATGCGTCTTGATGACCGAATCGCGTTCAGGGTTGAGGTTCACGGCCTCGATGTGCGACCCGTTGCGCGTGGCGCCAGACCAGCGTGCCGGGTTGAGCGCACGAGCGCTGATGTACAGCGCGCGCCAGGATCGCTTTGTCTTGACCTGCATGGCGCTGTGCCGGGCTGACGTAGCGGATGCCGCTGTTCATGGGAACTTGCTCACCAACACCTTGAAAGGGGTGGGGCTGAGTAGTTGCTCCGGTTTACTGCCTCGGCCCTTTGCGCAGCCAGCCCTGCGTCACAGAACCACCCCCACCTTGGCCCCGGCAGCGACGATCTCGTCCCAGGTCGCCGCGTCGATCCGGATTCCATCGCGCGCACGCTGCGCGCGGGCACGGCGTTCGGGCTCGCCGGCGATTTGCACTTGGTCAAAGCCCGTGCCCGGCGGGCATTGGCGCAGCCAGTCGATAAAGGCCCGGGTTTCCTGCGCGAAGGGGTCCTGCGTTCCGAGCCGGACGGGGTCGATCAGCACCGTCAGCATTCCGTTGAGCACCGCGCGCTCGCTGCCCGCCGGGCGGTGCCAGGTACCGCCGCCCGTGAGCGCGCCGCCCAGCAACTCGCAGGCCAGCGCCATGCCGTAGCCCTTGTGCTCGCCAAAGGTCATGAGCGCACCGAACAGGCCCTGGCTCTGCGGCACCACGACGACACCCGGGTTGTTCGTGGGCGCGCCTTTTTCGTCGATCAGGTAGCCGTCGGGAACCGGCTCGCCCTTGTTGTAGGCCACGCGCATCTTGCCCTGCGCCGCGCGGCTGGTCGCGTAGTCGAGCACAAAGGGGGGCTCGCCCGCGAGCGGAATGCCGATGCAGCAGGGGTTGGTGCCAAAGCGCCCGTCGCCGCCGCCCCAGGGCGCGACCACGGGCCGCGAGAGCACGTTCACGAAGTGCATCGCGACCAGCCCCTGCGCCGTGGCCAGTTCCGCGAAATGCCCTATGCGCCCCAGGTGGTGTGCGTGCGCGAGCGTGGCGATGCAGCTGCCGTGCTGCTTGGCCCGCGCAATGCCCAGTTCCAGCGCCTGCACGCCGACGATCTGCCCGTAGCCGTACTGGCCGTCGAGCCCCAGCAGCGTTCCGGTGTCGAGAGTCAGTTTGACGGCGGCATTCGGCTTCAGGCCCCCCTCGGCCACCGCGTCGATATAGCGCGGCAGCATGCCCACGCCGTGCGAATCGTGGCCGCTGAGGTTGGCGAACACCAGGTTGGCTGCCACCTGCCGGGCTTCGGCCGGCAGGCTGCCCGCCGCTTCGAGGACGCGCGCGACGGTCGATTCCAGCCCTTCGGCGGACAGGGTGATGGACGTGGGCATCAGAGCACTCCCTTTGCGTTCAAGGTGATGGCGTACAGCGAGGTGCTCGCGCAGATGAACAGCCAGTTGCGCCGGAGCCCGTCAGCCGGGCGGCGGCATTCGGCTTCAGGTCCCCCTCGGCCACCGCGTCGATATAGCGCGGCAGCATGCCCACGCCGTGCGAATCGTGGCCGCTGAGGTTCGCGAGCACCAGGTTGGCGGCCCACCTGCCGGGCTTCGGCCGGCAGGCTGCCCGCCGCTTCGAGGACGCGCGCGGCGGTCGATTCCAGCCATTCGGTGGACAGGGTGATGGACGTGGGCATCAGAGCACTCCCTTTGCGTTCAAGGTGATGGCGTACAGCGAGGTGCTCGCGCAGATGAACAGCCGGTTGCGCCGGAGCCCGCCAAAGCAGACGTTCGCCACCGGCTCGGGAACCAGGATCTTGCCCAGCAGCGTGCCGTCCGGGTGGTAGGCGTGCACGCCGTCGCCGGCGCTGCTCCACAGGCGGCCTTCGGTGTCCAGCCGAAAGCCGTCGAACAGGCCGTTGCTGCATTCGGCAAATACCTCGCCGCCGCGCAGGCTGCGGCCGTCCGCCCCCAGCTTGAAGCGACGGATGTGACGCGGCGCCCCGTCCTGGTGGCTGGCGCCGGTGTCGGCAACGTAGAGCAGCGACTCGTCGGGCGAGAACGCGAGCCCGTTGGGCTTGACGAAGTCGTCGGCCATGCGCTCGACGGCGCCGCTCGCGGGGTCGATGCGGTAGACGTGGCAGGCGCCGATTTCGCTCTCGGCGCGCAGTCCCTCGTAGTCCGAGAGGATGCCGTAGCTCGGGTCGGTAAACCAGACGCCGCCGTCCGAATGCACCACCAGGTCGTTCGGCGAATTCAGCCGCTTGCCCTGCCAGTGCGAGGCCAGCACGGTGATGCTCCCGTCGTGCTCGGTGCGGGTCACGCAGCGCGTCAGGTGCTCGCAGCTCAGCAGCCGCCCTTGGCGGTCCGCCGTGTGGCCGTTGCTGTGGTTTGCCGGTTCGCGAAAGACGCCGACCGAGCCATTGCGCTCGTCCAGGCGCAGCATGCGGTTGTTCGGAATGTCCGACCACAGCAGCGTGCGGTGCGCGCCAAACCACACCGGGCCCTCGCACCAGCGCCCGCCAGTCCACAGACGCGCTATGCGCTCGGGGCCAGGGATGCAGGGGTCAAAGCGCGGATCAAACCGCTCGAAACCACTGCCTTCCAGGCAGCCGAAGGGAAGGAGGGGCATGGCGGTCGTCCTTTCTTTGCTTGGGATTGATCAGCCCTGAAACCCGCGGTCCGAACTCCCAAATCCCCCGGAAAGCCATAGCTGGAGCGGATTCTGGGTGATGCAGGAGGCCCCCACCCAATGGGCGGCGAGTATGCCAGATTGGCCCTTGCCCGCAATGGTGGCGGACCCGCTGCGCAGGCGCTTGGCGGCTGACGGCGATACGCCGTGTGCACAATTGCGGCAGCGCCTGCCATGCCCCCTGCCGACTCCCCACGGCCTATTGGCGCGCATATTGCATGCCCTTCCCCGGGCCGTTTTCCTTATCCAGCACGCACCATGACCATCCGCCGCATCCTTATCGCACGTCTGCTTGGCATTTCCACCATGACCGCCTTCCTGGGGCTGGCGCCGTCGCTGGCTGCGGCGCAGGCCCGGATCAAGGTTGCGGCGATCTACACGGTGCCTTACGAACAGCAATGGGTTAGCCGCATCCACCAGGCGCTCAAGGCGGCCGAGTCGCGCGGCGAGATCGAATACCGGTCCAGCGAGAACGTTGCCAATGCCGATTACGAGCGGGTGCTGCGCGAATACGCCCTGGGCGGCCAGCAGTTGATCGTGGGCGAGGCTTTTGCCGTGGAGGCTGCGGCCCGCAAGCTGGCCAGGGAATTCCCCCAAACGGCGTTCCTGCTCGGCTCCTCGGGCAAGCCCCAGGCGCCCAACTTCAGCGTGTTCGACAACTACATCCAGGAGCCGGCCTACCTGTCGGGCATGGTGGCCGGCGGGATGACGCGCTCGAACAAGATTGGCCTGGTGGGCGGTTTTCCCATCCCCGAAGTGAACCGCCTGATGCACGCCTTCATGGCCGGCGCGAGGCAGACGAATCCCAAGGTCGAATTCAGCGTCGCCTTCATCAATAGCTGGTTCGACCCGCCGAAGGCCAAGGAGGCGAGCTTTGCCATGATCGACAAGGGCGCCGACGTGCTCTACGCCGAGCGCTTCGGCGTGAGCGACGCCGCCCGGGAGAGGGGCAAGCTCGCGATCGGCAACGTAATCAACACGCAGGCGCAGTACCCGAACACCGTGGTGGTGTCGGCGCTATGGCATATGGAGCCGAGCGTGGACCGGGCCCTGCAACGCGTGCGCGAGGGGCGCTTTGGCGCCGAGGACTACGGCCCGTACTCGATGATGCAGCACAAGGGCTCCGGGCTGGCCCCGCTGGGAACCTTCGAGAACAAGGTGCCTGCCGACGTCGTCGCCCAGGTTCGGGCCCGCGAGGCGGACATCCTGGCCGGCAGGTTCCGCGTGCTGGTGGACGATAGCCAGCCCAAGTCCACCACGGCCCGGTGAGCGCATCCACGCTGCTGCACGGCATGGAAATGGCGGCGCCAAGTCCCCCCGTCCTGCGCTTGTCGGGCATTACCAAGCGCTTTGGCGGGCTGCTCGCGAATGACGGCATCAGCCTCACGCTGCAACGCGGCGAGGTGCTCGCCCTGCTGGGCGAGAACGGCGCGGGCAAGTCCACGCTGATGTCGATTCTGTTCGGGCACTACGTGGCCGACGCGGGGCATATCGAGGCCTTTGGCCAGCCCCTGCCGCCCGGCCAGCCGCGCGCGGCGCTGGCGGCGGGGATCGGCATGGTGCACCAGCATTTCGCGCTGGCCGACAACCTCACGGTGCTGGACAACGTGCTGCTCGGCAGCGAGCCCTTGTGGCAGCCGTTCTCGCGCCGCGGCCGCGCGCGCGCCCGGCTGCTCGCGGTGGCGCAGCGGTTTGGCCTGCCGGTGCGGCCCGACGCGCGCGTGGGCAGTCTCTCGGTCGGCGAGCGCCAGCGCGTCGAGTTGCTCAAGGCGCTGTACCGCGGCGCGTGCATCCTCATCCTGGACGAACCCACGGCCGTGCTCACCCCGCAAGAGAGCGAGACGCTGTGCGCCACGCTGGCGCAGATGGTGGCGCAGGGCCTGGCCATCATCTTCATCAGCCACAAGCTCGGCGAGGTGCTGCGCGTAGCGCACCGCGTGGTCGTGCTGCGCCAGGGCCGGCTCGTGGCCGAGGCGCCCGCGCAGGCAACGACGCAGGGCCAGCTCGCGCAATGGATGGTCGGGCACGCCGTCGAGGCGCCTGTGCGCCAGCCTGCCCGGGCGGTGGGCGCGCCGGTCTGCACGCTGCGCGACGTGAGCACCGCGTCCCCGGGCCGCGACCGCTTGCGGCAGGTCTCGCTCACGCTCCACGCGGGCGAGATCGTCGCCATTGCGGGCGTCTCCGGCAACGGGCAGGCGGCGCTGGCCGATCTGCTGTGCGGCCTGCGCGCCGCCAGCGCGGGCCAGGTCACGTTGCTCGGCGCGCCGCTGCGCGCCCGGCCGGCCTGGCTCGTGCGCCAGGCGGTGGCGCGCATCCCCGAAGACCGCAGCGCCGTGGGCCTGGTGGGCGATCTGCCGGTGTGGGAGAACGCCGTCTCCGAGCACCGCCACTGGTTTGCGCACCCCTGGTTCCGGGCCTTCTGGGTGCGGCGCCGCGCGGCGCGCGGGCACGCCCGGCGCGTGCTCGAGGCGTTCGACGTGCGCGGCGGCGGGCCCGACGCCCCGGCGCGCTCGCTGTCGGGCGGGAATATGCAAAAGCTCATCCTGGGCCGCGCGCTGCTTGCGCCGCACGACGGCGAGGGCAGCGCGCGCACGCCGCGCCTGATCGTCGCGCACCAGCCCAGCTGGGGCCTGGACGTCGGCGCCGTGGGCTTCGTGCAGCGGCAGCTCATCGCCGCGCGCGACGGCGGCGCGGCCGTGCTGCTGATCTCGGACGACCTCGACGAGGTGCTGGCCCTGGGCGACCGCGTGGCGGTGATGCACGGCGGGCAGCTGAGCCCGGCGCGGCGCGCGCGGGACTGGACGCGGGAGGCGATCGGGCTGGCGATGGCGGGCATTGCCGAGTGATGCGGTAACGGAAAGCAGGCTCCTCCATGCGGCTCGAAAAACGCCAGCATCCCTCCGCCGTGGCCTGCATCGCCGCGCCGGTGGGCGCCGTGCTGTTCACACTGCTCGTCAGCAGCCTGCTGGTGCTCTGGGCCGGGGCGCCGCTGGGGCCGACCTATGCGCTGCTGCTGCACGGCGCGCTGGGTTCGGTGTTTGCGCTCACCGAGACGCTCACGCGCGCCACGCCGCTCATCCTGACGGGGCTCGCGGCGGCGCTGGCCTTTCGCGCGCGGCTGTTCAACATCGGTGCCGAGGGGCAGCTCTACGCCGGCGCGCTGGCCGCCGTGGCCGTCGGCGGAATGCATGGTGGAGTGGGGCTGGATTGGCCGCCCGGGCTGCTCTTTCCCGCGCTGCTGCTCGCGTCCGCGGGCGCGGGCGCCTTGCTGCTGCTGGGCCCGGCGCTGCTCAGGGCGCGCCTGGGGGTGGACGAGGTGGTGACCACGCTGCTGCTCAACTTCATCGTCTTGCTGCTGGTGTCGGCCTTGCTCGACGGGCCCATGAAGGACCCGCTCGCCATGGGCTGGCCGCAGAGCGTGGCGCTGCTCCGCGATCTGGAACTCGCCCGGCTCGTGCCCCGCACGCGCCTGCATACGGGGCTGCTGGGGGCCTTGGCGCTGGCGCTCGTGCTGTGGGCGCTGCTGCGGCGCACGCTGCCGGGGTTCGACATCCGCGCAGTGGGCGCGAATGCGCGCGCTGCGGCCTTTGCCGGAGTGCCCGTCACGCGCACCGTGGTGCTGGTCGCGCTGCTCTCGGGCGGTTTGGCGGGGCTGGCGGGCGCCATCGAGGTGGCGGGCCGCACCGGCTATGTGACGCTGGACATGTCGCCCGGCTACGGCTACGGCGGAATCGTGATCGCCATGCTCGCGGGCCTGCACCCGCTGGGCGTGGTCGCTGCGGCAATCTTCGTCGCGGGCGTTCTGGTCGGCGCCGACAGCATGAGCCGCGCCGTGGGCGTTCCCACCTACCTGGCCGACGTGATCGTCGCCACGGCGCTGCTCGCGGTGCTGGTGGCCACGCAGCTCACGCAGTACCGTGTGGTGCGGCAATGAAACACCCCGGAGCGCCCGCACTGGCTCTGGCTGGTTGACAAGCTTTGCCAATTTCGGAGAATTCGCGCATGCACCCGCTCCCACACCCACCCCCAAAGACCCCGACCATGAACGTTTCCTTGACCCATGCGCTGCGCGAAATCGTTGACCAGCGCCTTCGATCCGGCCTCTACGGCAACGCCAGCGAATACGTTCGGGAGCTGATCCGGCGCGACGACGAAGCCACGGGACAACTGCGTGCGCTCTACCAGGCCGGCGTCGACAGCGGTGCTGCGGCTCCGATGGCGGCCGCGGATTGGGACGCACTGCGCGCCGTCGCCCGCTCCCGACCCACCCGCAGTGCATGAAGCCTGTCCACCGCCGTCCCTGTGCCATGGACGACATGATGGTGCAGGTGCTCTACCGCCGGGAAAGGGCAGGCGCAGCCTCGGCGAACATGCTGGTCGATGAGATGCAGCAATGCCTTCAATCCATTGCCGAGGCGCCAGACACCGGCTCGCACCGGATCGGCCAGCTTCTCGGTATCCCGCCGCTTCAATGGAAACGGGTCGGCAAGACCCGGCTGTGGTTCTGGTACGTGCAGGAAGACAGGTTCATCGACGTGGTCCGGCTCGTCAGCACGGATCAACTTCCGCGCCAGGCCATGCTCCCCGATGACCTTCATTGAACCCGCATGACCGATCTGCCCGACATCCTGGCCAACCCCGCGTTCTGGATCGCCACGCTGCGCATGGCCACGCCGCTGATCCTGGGCACCTTGGGCGTGCTGCTGTGCGAGCGCGCCGGGGTGCTGCACCTGGGCATAGAAGGCATCATGGTGGCGGGCGCCTTTACCGGTTGGCTCACGGTGCACGCCGGCCATGGCCTGTGGTCGGGGGTGCTCGTGGCGGCGCTCAGCGGCGCGGTGTTCGGGCTGCTGCACGCCGGGCTGACCGTGGGGCTGGCGTTGTCGCAGCATGTCTCGGGCCTCGGCATCACGCTGCTCGCCACGGCGCTGAGCTACTACGGCTACCGCGTGCACTTTCCCCGGGTGAGCACGCCGCCGACCATCGAGCCCTTTGCGCCCATGCAGGGCCTGCCGATCCTCTCGGCGCAGACGCCGCTCACGCTATTCGCGCTGCTGCTGGTGCCGCTGCTCGCCTGGCTGCTGATGCGCACGCCGCTGGGCCTGGCCCTGCGCATGGTGGGCGAGAACCCGCAGGCGGCCGAGGGCCAGGGAATCCCGGTGGCGGCCACGCGCACCGCGGCCGTCGTCGCCGGTTCGGCGCTGATGGGCGTGGCCGGGTCGTTCCTCACCCTGTCGGCGTTCAATGCGTTCTTTTTCAATATGGTCAACGGGCGCGGCTGGATCTGCGTGGCGCTCGTGGTGTTTGCCTCGTGGCGACCGGGCAAGGCGCTGCTGGGCGCCCTGCTCTTTGCCTTTTTCGACGCGCTGCAACTGCGCCTGCAGCAGGCCGGCGACGCCTGGCTGCCGTACCAGCTGTATCTGATGCTGCCCTACCTGCTGTCCATCCTGGCGCTGGTGCTGGTGGCGCGCAAGGCGGCGTATCCGCAGGCGCTGATGCAGCCCTATCGCCGGGGCGAGCGCTGACTGCGCCGCGCGCGCCCCTCGCCCCCTCCCCTGCCCCGCCACGGACCATGCTCGACCTCCTCGTCACCCACGCCACCCTGCCCGACGGGCGCACCGACGTCTCCATCGCCGTGCAGGACGGCCGCATCGTCGAGCTCAGCGCAGGGCTCCAGGCCCCCGCGCACGAGACGCTGGACGCGGCCGGAATGCTGCTCAGCCCGCCGTTCGTGGACGCGCATTTCCACCTCGATTCGGTGCTCAGCTACGGCCAGCCGCGGGTCAACCAAAGCGGCACGCTGCTCGAAGGCATCGCGCTGTGGGGCGAGCTCAGACCCCGGCTCACGCACGAGGCCCTGGTGCAGCGCGCGCTGCAATATTGCGACTGGGCCGTGGCGCGCGGGCTGCTGGCGATCCGCTCGCACGTGGACACCAGCCACCCCGACCTGCTGCCGGTGCACGCCCTGCTGGAGGTAAAACAGCGCGTCGCGCCGTATCTGGATTTGCAGCTGGTGGCCTTCCCGCAGGACGGCGTGCTGCGCGCACCCGACGGCCTTGCAAACCTGCGGCGCGCGCTGGACATGGGCGTGGACGTGGTCGGCGGCATCCCCCACTTTGAACGCACTGGCGCGCAGGGCAGCGAGAGCGTGAAGCTCCTGTGCGAGCTCGCGGCCGACCGCGCAAAGCGCGTGGACATGCACTGCGACGAGAGCGACGACCCGCAGTCGCGCCACGTGGAGACCCTCGCCTTCGAGACCCGGCGCCTGGGCCTGCAGGGCCGCGTGACGGGATCGCACCTGACCTCCATGCACAGCATGGACGACTACTACGTGAGCAAGCTCATCCCGCTGATGGCCGAGGCGCAGCTCGGCGTGGTGGCGAATCCGCTCATCAACATCACGCTGCAAGGCCGCCACGACGGCTACCCCAAGCGCCGCGGAATGACGCGCGTTCCCGAACTCATGGCCGCGGGCCTGACGGTCGCCTTTGGCCACGACTGCGCGCTCGACCCCTGGTACGCCGGCGGTAGCGCGGACATGCTCGAAGCCGCGCACATGGGCCTGCACGTGGGCCAGATGACCAGCCAGGCCGCCATGCGCGCATGCTTCGACGCCGTGACGCAAAACCCCGCCCGGCTGCTGGGCCTGCAAGACTATGGCCTGGCGCCCGGCTGCCACGCCGACTTCGTGCTGCTGCACGCGCGCAGCCCGGCAGAGGCCATGCGCCTGCGCGCGGCGCGCCTGGCCGTATACCGGCGCGGCAAAAGAATCGCCTCCAGCCCCGCGCCGCTGGCAACGCTGAACCTGGCCGGGCGGCCCGACGGGGTGGACTTTCTGGCGCGCATCGATTGATGCTTGGCGGTCTTCGAGGTGGATCGTGCGGTCGCGACCTTGTTGAGCTCCGGCTTTTTTGCCAGCACCAGCAGGGCGAAAACGCAAAAACGAAAGCCAGGGGCTTGCTCACGGGTGATGTTGCAGGCGATACTATGCGTCCCATGAACACGGCCGCCAAACTGATCGAATCCATGCGTCGCAACCCGCTCGATTGGCGCATCGGGCAGTTCCAAACCGTGGCGCGGCAACACGGCATTGCCTGGCGTCAGGAGGGTACGAGCCACTGCTGCTTCGTACGCACGGATGGCAAGACGCTCTCGGTCCCGGCGCAGCGCCCGATCAAGCCGATCTATGTGAAAAAGTTCTTGGCCTTCGTAAAAGGAGATTGATATATGAGGAACCTCGACGAATATCCCTTTGAGATTCGCCCGCTGACGCCCGAAGAAGGGGGCGGGTTCCTGATTTCCTACCCGGATTTTTCCGAATGCATTTCCGATGGCGAGACCGTGGAAGAGGCCATTGCCAACGGGCGTGAGGCGCTGGAAGGGATGATCGAGGCGCTTGAGTTTTTCGAGCGTCCTGTCCCTTTGCCTTCCAGTGGCGGGGTAGCCTCTGGAAAATTTGTTACCCGTGTGCCCAAAACCACGCATGCGCATCTGACGACCCGCGCAAAGTCCGAGGGCGTTTCTCTCAACACCTTGGTGCTGGCCTTTATCGCGGAAGGGTTGGGACGGCGGGGGCCGCAAGCCTGAACGGCCTGCCAGATCCCCCCGCACAAGAGCCATGATGCACAACCCCCCGCACCCCGGCGAAATGCTGCGCGAGGACGTGATCTCCGCGTTGGGCTTGTCCGTCCAGGAAGCCGCCGACCGGCTGGGCATGTCCCGCGTCGCCCTGTCGCGCGTGCTCAACGCCCACGCCGCGATCAGCCCCACCCTGGCCCTGCGCCTCGAAATGGCTGGCGTCAGCACCGCCCGCGCGTGGCTCGCCATGCAGGCGAACTACGATCTTGCGCAGGCCCGCAAGCTCCCGCAGCCGCCCATCCGCGCATTGCAGGCAATGGACGCCTGAGCAGCGGCGCGTGTCAAGATAGTTGTCGCCTCATTTAAACAGCCACCGACTGAATATCCTGTGCGCTCGAATGCGTCTTGATGCCGAACTGCGTCTCGATGTCAGCGCACCAAAGCTTTCCAGTGAAATCTCCAAGAGCGCAGCAGGTCGCTCGCGCTCGCTCTGGGGAAGATCGAACAAGGTGGACATCTCAGGATTCCCCCAACTCAGGGATGATGGAAAAGTCGCATATGCATCAGGAAGCGAGGTGGATATCACCGGCTCGTCGCTATGATGATCCATCCGCCTTGAAGGCAAGACACCCGCACTGGGTAAAAACATGGCCACGAATGAAAGAATTTCAATGACCAATGCTGATCCAGCCGGATCGACTTGGAAAAAGTGGGATTTGCATGTTCACACACCGTCATCGATCATTCACAACTATCCGGGCACGCCCGACGAGGCATGGGAGAAGTTCCTGTGCGACCTCGAAGCCCTGCCGTCTGAATTCAAAGTCATTGGAATCAACGACTACATCTTCATCGACGGCTATGAGCGGGTTCGCCAGGCCAAGTTGAAGCAAGGTCGGCTCACAAACATCGACCTCATTTTGCCAGTGATCGAACTGCGTCTGGACAAATTCGCCGGAGTGGTCAAAAAGGACAGGGACGGAACCCATTCACAGTCCGACTGGAATCGCATCAACCTCCACATCATCTTTGACGAATTGGACCCAAAACTGATTCAGCAGCAATTCCTCGGCTCGTTGGCCCCCTGCTACAACTTGATTCCAGACATCACGGATTTCAAAGGCAGGTGGAAAGGGGTCATCACCCGAGACAGTTTGACTGAACTCGGTCAAATGATCATTGACAAGGCGCCGCTCGAAAAAAAGGCCGACTATGCTCCACCCCTCGAAGAGGGCTTCAACAACCTGTGCGTGAGCTTGGACAAGATCCTTGAAGCCCTCGACAGGCACTCCCTGTCCGGAAAATATCTGATTGCCGTCGGCAAGACGGAATGGGACAACCTCAAGTGGACCGGTCAGTCAATCGCTGAAAAAAGCAACATCATCAACAAGGCCCACTTGGTGTTCACCGCCTCGGCCAATCCTGCTGCCTACCACACTGCCAAGAGGAAGCTCACCGAGTCCAACGTCACAAACACTTTGCTCGATTGCTCTGACGCCCATGCCCTGAGCGACTCTGAACACAAGGACCGTATTGGCAATTGCTTCACCTGGATCAAGGCCGACGCCACCTTTGAGGGAATTCCGTTATACATAAGTCATAAAACCTATATAAATCAACAACTTACAGGTGCTGACCACCGTGTGAGTGGTTCATATCGACCCTATACAAATCAAACACTTACGACACTTCACTGCCAGCGACATCGATTGAAAGCGGACTTGTGTATAACGAAATGGCCTGAGCCAGGTGCTAACCACTTTGCTGCTGCTACAGGCCGGCTATGCCTACATGCCCTAAGATCACTCGAAAGCGTGCTCGAGCAGAGCAAGGATGCCTACGACTTGGCGCCGCGGCAAACGCAGGCAAGCATCCGTACGTCAGGTTCTGTCGCGAGCTTCAGGCTCAGGGAACTTGTGTATAGCGAAATGGGCTGGCCGGGGTGTCTGGTACGCGTTCGCGTCGTCATCCGATGTGCCACGCAGCAGCCACCAAGAAGAACAAGGAGGACCTTCAGGTGACGGTGATTCGGGAATATGCATGATATTCAAAACTAAGTTACCTCAAAAAACCACTACCATTCGTCATTAAAAAACGGTTCGTCAAATACTTTCAACAAACCATCTTAATCATCATGAATCAGAGAAATAACAAATTCCTTTTGGCGATGGCGGCTGGGCTCGTCATTTCTGGATCAAAGGTGCATGCAAGCTATCAGGCAGATGCTTGGCAACATACCGGTGCGTTTTCTACGAACATCACGGCTTCCGCAGATAATTCCTCTTTCATGAAGGCCCTTGATGGAAACACTCGCATCAATCGCCTTTCGTTGGTTGGAACACATGATTCTGCTGCAATTACTGGGGGTTCCATAGCCTTTACTTCGACCATTGTCGGCCCGCCTGCAGGGTGTGCGAGGGGCGCAGCATTGGCCCCCGTTACTGTCGGAGCTTCTTTGCTATTGTGTGTAATGAGTGCGTTTTCAGGCTCGGTTCTTCAAGATGTTGTGCGCACGCAAACAATGCCGCTCACGGAACAGATGAAAGCAGGTGTCAGATTTTTTGATATACGCGTGAAGCACCGAAATAACAAGTTTCAGCTGCATCATGGCGTCAGCGATTTGGGCGCCGATATGGATGGCGTATTGTCGAAACTCAAAGAATTTCTGAGCAAACATCCAGAAGAATTCATCATGACTCGGTTCAGAAACGAGGATGATGGCGACAGAAATGCATCCATCAATTATGCATCCGGAAACACTCGATATTTCGGAGAAACCTTGCACGGATATATTAAAAAATATGGCGAAAGCTTATTTTGGAATAATAGTGAAGGGGAGTCAAACCCAACACTACGCTCTGTCAGAGGAAAAATTATAATTCTTTCCGATTTCCCGTTTGGTAATGTCTCAGCAATTTCTACCAATGGGTCTTTGGCTGAAAAAGAAATTATCGGACCAACAGGGACATTCAAGTACGGTCTGCCGTATCGTCAGGCCAGAATTCATGATTCTTACAAGCTGGATTCAAACTGGTCTCTTTACGATAAATGGGAAGATGTAAAAAAGTATCTGGTGACCACGAATTCTCAAACACCGTCTTCGGATCTAAATATCGGCTATCTGAGTGGCTCCGTAGGGTCGTTTCCATATTTTGTTGCCGGCGGTCGCACGTATGCCAATACAAGCGCCAGTCATCTCCTGACTGGGGCAACCGAAACCGCGACGGGAATTAATTGGGACAAATGGCCTGATTTTCCGCGTGGTTCATGCACGTGGGGGCCCGGATGGATATGTTCGATCTTCTTTTCTGGCCTAAATGAACTGACGGCGACATGGCTGACAAAGAGCAATCCCCAATACGTAGGAATTTTGGTTGCTGATTTTCCCGGAAATGACCTGATTGACCGAGTCATTAAAATCAATGCGCAATTCAAAAGAATGCTGCAACTGGAAGGACAGGAATGGGTTTCCCTCAGTTCCAATGGCGTAGACCCACAATGTGCCAGCAATGATGGGATTCGCTGTTTGCGTGGAGTTTCGTCTGCCGAGGCGACAAGGGCCACCACCGTATTGGTTTGCGGTCAAGACCACCGGGCCAAGTGGGGATCTACTGGGTACGAAAATAGAAGCCATTGGTGCTCCATAGCTCGCGATAAGGTAACTCGCGATATGGCAGAAAATTCCTCTGCGGAACAGCGCATGCCAAGCATGGGATCCTCGTCGTTTCGTATGGAAACCAACATGCACAATAGCCGCTGATAGTGGATGCTGGAGGACAGGTCGCCTTGGGCTTGTCCACAGGTCCACCAAGTTGATGTTGAGCATGGGAGTGTCTGATGAGTGTTGAAATGGAAGCGCTGTTCACCAATGCGCTGGGGCTGCAAGCGGGCCCTTCGTCGTTTCGTGTGGAACACAACAACCTCATGTGACCCCAACGGGCTGGCAGGCAGATGCTTGAGTTTGGACATGCGCAGGTAGGCGATGGTGATGAAGTTGTCGCTCGTGCGGAATCCACGGGCTGCGCGCTTGGCCTGCTGCAAGAGTCCGTTCATGGCCTCCACGTAGGCATTGCTGCGATGCCCCAACATGCCGCGCACCACCGCAGCAAAGCGTTCCTTGAGGCTTCTGGCCAGCTTCTTGAACGGCTCCAGCCGGCATCTGAACGCCCAACTCAACCAAGCCTGCAGTTCGACACTCGCCTGCTGTTCGCTGTTGTGCTCCTTGGCCCATCTCGTTATACACAAGCCCCCTCGCATGAGCTATGCTACCTATTTCATAGCGAAAGTACACAATGATCTGGGCAGTCAAGGAATTCAAGAGCATGAACCTGGGGGACCCCAGACGCAAACAGCGTGCGATCCACCTGATCGAGAGCTTGAGCGCCAAGCCCACGGCCAGTATCCCCCAAGCCTGCGGCGATTGGGCCGACACCATCGGAGCCTACCGCTTCTTTGGCAATGAGGAGGTCCAGTGGGAAGACATCCTGGCGCCGCACATCGAAAACTCGGTGGCCCGCATGGCGGCGCACGAGCATGTTTTGTGCATCCAGGACACCACCGAACTGAACTTCAATGGGCAAGAGGCCAAGGGGTTGGGGCCACTGAGCTACGAGGCCCAGCGCGGCATGTACCTGCACCCCACGTACGCCATCTCCACCTCGCGCGAGCCGCTGGGTGTGCTCGATGCGTGGATGTGGGCACGACAGCCGCGCCAGAGCGATGGTAGCCGTCCTGGCGTCAGCGAAAGCCTGCGCTGGATAGAGGGCTACGAACGACTGGCCGAGATGGCCCCGCAGTTGCCCAATACACGACTGGTCTACGTGGCCGACCGCGAGGCTGACATCATGGCCCTGATGGTGCGAGCACGTGACTTGGGCGAGCCAGTGGACTGGTTGCTGCGCAGCAAACACAACCGAGTTCTCGGAGAAGACGACAAACTGTGGAGCCGGGTGACGGCGGGTGATTCGCAGGGAGAGATTCGTTTCACCCTTGCCTCGCGCCAGGGGTCGCGCCCTCGTGAAGTGGTACAGCAAGTGTGGGCGCAAGCGCTGGAGTTGCCCGATGGCCACGGCGGGTTTGTGCAGGCCACATGCATCGTTGCCCGGGAGGAGCCGCTGGCGAATGGCGAAAAGCCCATCGAGTGGAGATTGCTGACGAACTTGCCCGTGGAGACCCTGGAGCAAGCCGCGCGGATGATCGACTGGTACCGGGCGCGCTGGGAGATCGAAATGTTCTTTCATGTGCTCAAGAACGGTTGCCGGATTGAAGCCTTGCAGTTGGGCAGTGTCAGCAAGATAGAACGCGCGGTGGTGCTGTACATGGTGGTGGCCTGGCGCATTGCCCGGCTGATGCGACTGGGGCGTAGCTGCCCGCAACTGGATGCGCAACTGATGTTCGAGCCCGACGAATGGAAAGCGGCATACATCCTGAACAAGCAAGAGTTGCCCAAGGAGCCGCCCACGCTCAACGAGGTAGTGCGGCTGATTGCCAGACTGGGGGGCTTTCTTGCGCGAAAGCGCGATGGTGAGCCCGGAGTCAAGACCATCTGGCTGGGAATGCAGCGCATTCTTGACTTTGCCGCTGGCATCAGGTTCTGTCGCGAGCTTCAGGCTCAGGGGACTTATGTATAACGAAATGCTTTGAGGGCCTGCGGCAGGCGCTCACCGAATTCGAGGACCGGGTGTTTGTCGGCGACGCGCCGCCCAAGCGGGAATTGGTCAATGGCAACCGCACCAAATACGTGTCGAAGATTTGCATCAAGCCCAGTCCCACATCGCCCGGCACTTGGTTCAATGTCGAACTGCCGCTGAGCCACGACTTGGTTGCGATCATTGGCAATAAGGGCAGCGGAAAGAGTGCCATGGCTGACATCATAGCGCTGGCCGGAGATACCAAGAACTTCAAGCACTTCTCGTTTTTGAATGACCGGCGCTTTCGCAGCCCACCACACAAGTTCGCCTCCCGATTCGTCGGCGTACTCGGTTGGCATGATGGCACCGAATCCAAGCGGCAACTCGATCAAGACCCGTCCGAAACCAGCGTCGAGCGGGTCAAGTACCTGCCGCAAAGCTATCTGGAAACGCTCTGCAACGAGCTTGGCGAGAACGGTTCATCGACCTTTGACTCCGAACTGCGCAAAATTATCTACACACATGTCCCGCAAGATGATCGCCTTGGCTACAACTCGATGGATGAATTACTCAAATTCAAGGTCACTGAAATCGGGAGAGCACGCGAGCAGCTGCTCAAAGAAATCTCGAAAACCAACACCGAGATTTTGCAGACAGAGCAGCAACTCACCCCCGAGTTCAAGCAGTCTCTGCAAGAGCAGCAAAATGCCAAGGTCGCCGAGTTGGCGGCCATCGCAGCGTCAAGGCCCGTGCAGGTAGAGGACCCCACCGCCTTGGACGTTGCCAAAGAAGAGTCCGAAGCCGCGACGATGAAGATTCAAACCCTGGAGAACAATCTCAGAAATCTGTTCCATGAAGAGCAACAGCTTCGTGACAAGAAGACGGCGCAAGCCAAGCGACGAGCCGTCCTGCTTCAAATTTGGCAAGCTACTGAAAATTACAAAAGAACCCATGAGAAATTCGTCGCCGAACTGGACATGATGTTGAAAGAAATCGATGATGACATAAAGGTATCCGACCTTGTGGATTTGAAAATCGACACGAAGCAAATTTACGAACTCGGCAAGGCGACGAAGGACTCCATCTCGGCCATTGACGCGACCATTACCAGCCAAGAACCGGCGGGACTGAATAAGCGGCGTGAAGTAGCTGAAGCAGGCATCGCCGAAATCAAGAGCAAACTTGGTGAGAAACAACGCTTGTTCCTCAAATTTAAAGAGCAGGTTACCAAGTGGGAGCGTGCCAAGGAGGAATTGATCGGAAGCAAAGACAAACCTCAGTCGATCGAGTGGTTCAAGGCAAAAATCGCGTCGATCAATTCCTTGCCGGACAAACTCGTGGCGTTGAAGGCGCACAGAGTGGAGTTAGCCAAGCAGGTTCACGAGCAGATTTTCAAAACTGTCGAGGAATACCGCCAGCTGTATGGGCCTGTGCAAGAGTTCGTCATGTCCGCAGGCCAGATGAATATGGACCTCCCCTTGAGCTTCGCCGTGCGCATCGACGGATCTGACTTTCAAGAGAAGTTTCTTGCCAAAATCAATCGTCAATCGCGCGGGTAACTACTCAGCCCCCGGCTCGGGGGGGCTGAGTAATTACAAAAGGGGATTGATATATGAGGAACCTCGACGAAGGGGGCGGGTTCCTGATTTCCTACCCGGATTTTTCCGGATGCATTTCCGATGGCGAGAGCGTGGAAGAGGCCACTGCCAACGGGCGTGACGCGCTCACCGGGATGATCGCGGTGCTCGAGTCCTTCGAGCGTCCGGTGCCCCTGCCCCGCAGCGGCGGTGTCGCCTCTGGAAACACGGCCCTTTATGGGAGCGGGTCCGCAGCGTGGTTCCAGCAGGTCCATTCGAGCGGCGGCAGGCCTGCCTCCTCGCACTGCAAGCTGGCCGGCGTGGCCGGGTAGACCGCCAGGGTCAGCGCCGGGTTCTGGCCCACCACGGCGACGCTGTTGGCCGCGTCGCATGCTGCGAAGCGGATCGACTTCATCCGGGGGCGGGGCATGGACGGCGGGACCTGCTTGATCCAGGCTTCCTTCAGCGTCCACTGCGCGTAGAACCGGGCCTGCTGCTCCTGCGGCGTGCTCTCCGCGGGCCGGGCCGAGGGTTCATGGATCCATTCATTCAGGGCTTGAAAATTGCGCCTGCGGTGGCTGCATTCCACGTCCACGCCCACGGGGTGCCGCGCGACCGCACAGGCCAGCCAGTCCCCGCTATGGCTCAGGGAAAAATACCAGTCCCCGCAGGCCATGCGTTCGGGCATGGCCAGGATGTGTGGCGCGGCGTCGTCCGGTGCGGACAGGGCGTAATCCCGCCAATGCCCTCCCGCCCGGGCCGCCAGGCAGTGGCGCGCCAGCCAGTGGCCGGCGATGAACTGGGCGCGGCGGCGCGTTGCCGTCATGGCCGACAAGCGCCCTTGCTCCGCTGGACTGAGCCAGTCCACCCCCAGGCCGCGCAGGCCCGCGTGGACGGCCTGGACGCTCCGGAGTGTGAGGCTGATCATGGTTCATGCCCCTGCCGCCGGGGTAGGCCGGGGAGTATTTCATGGGTCGTCATTTTTCAAGAAGGGGGGCCGGCGATGATATCGGCTTGTCCGACACCGGGGGCCGGGTATCCTGCCCATCGGAAGGACAAGCACCGGAACCATGACGGCCCCCATCAACCATCCCGCCCCTGCATCGCTCGAGGCCATGCTGCGCGCGCTGCCCAAGGTCGAACTGCATTGCCACCTGCTCGGCAGCGTGCGCCACGACACTTTCCGCGGGCTCAACCGGCGCGCCGGCGCGCCGCTGACCGACGCTGCGATCGACGGTTTTTACACGCGCGGCGAGAAGCCGGTCGGCGTGCTGCGCGTGCTGCGTGCGCTCGAAACCCGGCTGCTGCGCTGCGCCGACGATCTGCACCAGATCACCTTCGAGTACCTGCAAGACGCAGCGGCCCACCAGGTGCGCCACGCCGAGTTCTTCTGGAACCCGACCGGAACGCTGCGCGGCAGCGGCATGGCCTACGCGCTGGCGCAGGACGCGATCGTGCGCGCCATCCATGACGCGCAGCGGGAATTCGGCATCGCCGGGCGCCTGATCGCCGCCATCGACCGCGAGGCCAGCCCCGACGCGGCGGTGCAAATGGTCCAGTGGGTCACGGCCCGGCGCTGCGACGAGGTGGTGGGCATAGGCATCGACTACCGCGAGGTGGATCGCCCGCCCGAGCTCTTCGCGCAGGCTTACGCCGACGCGCGCAAGGCGGGGCTCCGGACCACCGCGCATGCGGGCGAGTTCGGCATGCCCTGGACCCACGTGCGCAGCGCGCTGGATCTGCTGCGCGTGGACCGCATCGACCATGGCTATACCGTGGTGGACCAGCCCGATTTCGCGCGCGCATGCGCCGAGCGCGGCGTGGTCTTTACCGTGGTGCCGACGAATTCCTACTACCTGCGCACGCTGCCTCCCGAGCGCTGGGCGCGCGACCACCCGATCCGCCGCATGCCGGGGCTGGGCCTGCGCATCCACCCGAACACCGACGACCCGACATTGCACCAGGTCACGCCCACGCAGGCCTGGCTGATGATGGTGCGCGACTTCGGTTTCAGCATCGACGATCTGCGTGGCTTCATGCACAACGGCCTGCAAGGGGCCTGGATCGACGACACGCAGCGCCGCCAGTGGCGCGCCGAATGGGACCAGAGCTTCGACCTGCTGCGCGCAGGATTGGCGGCCGAACCCCCGCAGATAATCCCCGCATGACCCATACCATGACCCATACCATTCCCCCTACCCGCCGCCGGCTTCTCTTGGCCGCAGCCGTTGGCGCGGCCCTGCCCGCCACCGCCCCGGCGCAATCGGACTGGCCCGGCGCCAGGCCCATTGCGCTCATCGTTCCCTACACCGCAGGCGGCAGCGTGGACGTGAACGCGCGGCTGATCGCCACACGGCTTGGCGAGCGACTCGGGCAGTCGGTCGTGATCGAGAACCTGAGCGGCGCCGGCGGTGCCATCGGCGTGGCCAAGGCGGTGAACGCTGCGCCCGATGGCTACACGCTGGTGGTCGGCCCCGACAGCGCGATCACCATCGGCCGGCTGGTCAACCCCTCGGCCTTTCGCTTTGATCCGCTGAAGGACCTGGCGCCCGTCGGGCTGCTGAACACCGCGCCCATGGTGCTGGTCGCGCGCCCGGGACTGGGTGTGCGCAGCTACGCGGACTTCGTACAACAGGCCAAGGCCAGACCGGGCCAGTACAACTACGCCACTTCGGGCGTGGGCACCGTGCTGCAACTGGCGATGGAATTGCTCAAGCAACGCAGCGGCGTCTTCGTCACGCACGTGCCCTACCGCGGCGGTGCGCAGATCGTCACCGACCTGATGGGCGAACAGATCGATCTCGCGATGCTCGTCAGCACCAGCGCCATCCCGCACGTGAACGGCAAGCGCCTGCTGGCGCTCGGACTGACCGGCAGCCAGCGCCTGCAAGCGCTTCCGCAGGTGCCCACCTTCGCCGAGATGCCCGGCCTCGGGGGCTACGAAATGCTCAGCTGGACCGGCATCTTCGCGCCCGCGCAGACGCCGCCGGCCGTGGTGGATCGCCTGAACCGGGAGCTCAACGCCGTCCTGCAGGAGGACGCCGTGCGCGCCAAGCTGATCGAGCAGGGGGCCCTACCGGGCAGCGGCACGCCGGCGGCCTTTGGCCGCTTCGTGCAGATCGAGTACGAACGCAACCGCAAGATCGTGCACAGCGCGCACATCAAGGAGTAAACCGCTGCGCGCACTCCGCGCGGGACGCCCCGCGCGGGGCCAGTCCCCGTCCGCGATCAGTCCACGCTGTCGATGATCAGTTTGGTCACCGCGTAATCGGTGAGTCCCCATTTGGCGGCGATCTTCGCGTACGAGCCGTCGGCAATCAGCTGGCGCATGGCCGCTGCGAGTTCGTTGCTGAACGCCTCGTCCTTGCGGCCGGTCGCCAGCCCGACGTACTGGGTGGCAAAGGGCTTGCCCACCAAGGTGTAGGTGTTCGGCTCCAGTCCGAAGATGTAGTGCAGCGTTTCGCCGCCCTGCACCGCAGCGTCGATGCGGCCCTGGCGCAGCTGCGCGCGCGCGTCGGCTGATCCGTCGGTGCCGATGACGGTGATGGCGGACTTGCCGGCTTTCTCGCAGTGCTCGGCGCTCCACGCGGCGACCTCGGCCGGAAACGACGTGCGGCGGCTGGTCCCGATCTTCCTGCCGCACAGCGCCTGGGGGCTGGCGAACTCGGCGGCACGGCTGCTGAGCACGTAGAACTGCGGGCCGCTCTTCAGGTAGTCGATGAAGCGCAGCACTTCGCGGCGCGTCGCAAGGTCCGTCATTCCGGAGAGGATGATGTCCACGCGCCCGGTGGCCAGCGAGCTCGTCATCTGGTCGAAGCTGGTTTCCTCCCAGCGGATCGTCGTGCCCAGGCGCGCCGCAAGCGCTTCGCCCAGGTCGATGTCGAAGCCGACCAACTTGCCGCTGGCCGGGTCCTTGTATTCCAGCGGTGGATAGTTCGACACCACGGCCGCCCGGATGGGCGCGCCCTTGGCGCGCGTGGTTTGTGCCTGGGCCGTGGGCAGGCCGAGCGCCATGGCCAGGGTGACGATGCCGATGAACAGGGTGCGTGTCATATGCGTACTCCGGGGTCAAAAAAAGGGATCATTTGCGCACGGCCGCGATGAATTCGCGCGTGCGGGGGTGTCGGGGTTCGAGCAGGACCTGGTCGGGCGTTCCGATCTCGACGATCTGGCCATGGTCCATGAACATCACGCGGCTCGCCACTTCGCGTGCAAAGCCCAGTTCGTGGGTGACGACGAGCATCGTCATTCCCGAACTGGCCAGGTCGCGCATGACCGAGAGCACCTCGCCGACGAGTTCCGGATCGAGCGCCGAGGTGGGCTCGTCGAACAGCATCAGCTGCGGCCGCATCGCCAGCGCGCGCGCAATCGCCACGCGCTGCTGCTGCCCGCCGGACAACTCGATCGCAAACGCAGCGCTCTTGTGCGCCAGGCCGACGCGCGCCAGCAGCGCCTGCGCCTCGGCAATGACCTGCTCGCGCGCGCGGCGCTGCACGCGCAGCGGGCCTTCGATCAGGTTCTCCAGCACCGTCATGTGCGGAAACAGGTTGAAGTGCTGGAACACCATGCCGGTCTTCAGGCGCTGGCGCGCGATTTCGGAATCCGAGAGCGCGTGCAGCCGGTTGCCCACGCGCCGATAACCGACCAGTTCGCCGCCCACCCACAGCGCGCCCTCGGTCACGGTTTCGAGCTGGTTGATGCAGCGCAGGAACGTGCTCTTGCCCGAGCCCGAAGGGCCGATCACGCACAGCACCTCGCCGACCGGGATATCGACCGTGATGCCCTGGAGCGCCTGGAACGCGCCGAAGCGCTTGCCGACGGCGACGGCGCGCACGATGGGGGCCTTGTCGTGCGCGCTCATTGCCGTGCGGCGCGGCGGCCGGCGCCGCGCGCGAAATGGGACTCGACGCGCGACTGCAGCAACGCGAACACGGTGACCACCACGATGTACCAGATGCCGGCGACGATCAGCAGCTCGATCACGCGTGCGTTGGCGTAGTAGATGTTCTGCGCGTTGTGCAGGATCTCGGCGTACTGGATCACGCTGGCCAGCGAGGTGAGCTTGATCATGCCGACGAACTCGTTGCCGATGGGCGGAACGATGACGCGCATGGCCTGCGGCAGGATCACGCGGCGCAGCGCCAGCATGCGCGGCATGCCGATCGACTTGGCGGCCTCGTACTGGCCAACGTCAACCGACAACAGCCCGGCGCGCACCACCTCCGAGGTGTAGGCCCCCTGGTTGATTCCCAGGCCCAGCAGCGCGGCAAGAAAGGGGCTCATCACGTCCACGGTGCGCAGCTCCCACACGCCCGGGATGCCGATGCTCGGAAACACCAGCGCGAGGTTGAACCACAGCAGCAGTTGCAAGATCACCGGCGTTCCGCGAAACAGCCAGACGTAGGCGCGCGCGACCGTGCTGAGCACCGGGTTGCTCGACACCCGCATCACCGCCGTGACCACGCCCAGCACCACGCCCAGCGCCATCGCCAGCACGCTCATGACGACGGTATTGCGCAGGCCGACCAGGATGGCTTTGGCCGTGAGAAAGCGCCCCACGTACTGCCATTCGATCTGGCCGCGCGCGAACGCGTTCACGACGAGCAGCAGCACCGCAAGAATCAGCGCGCTCGCGACGTAGCGGCCCCAGTAGCGCCGCGGCACATGCTGCAAATGGGAGATGTCCGTGGGTGTCCCTGCCTCCACGGTCCGGCCGCTGCCGGCGGCTAGCATCGCGGGCCGGCGTAGGCGCCGTGGATCCATTGGTGCTGCTGCGCCAAATTGGCCTTGGCGCGCGCGATCTGCTCGGCCACCCGCTGCGGCGCAGTGCCGCCACGCCCCGTGCGCGCGGCGACCGCAGCCTCCGGCGTCAGGCGCTGCAACACGGCGGGCGTCAGGCGCGCATCGACCTGCGCCAGCAGGGCCTCGGACACGGCGCCCAATTCGATCCCCCGGGCCTCGCAGGCCCGCACCAGTGCGCCGGTCACCTCATGCGCCTGGCTGAAGGGAACGCCCGTGAGCGCCAGCCAGTCCGCCACCTCGGTCGCGAGCGTGAAGCCCAGCGGCGCCTGGCGCCGCAGCTGCTCGACGTTCACGCGCATCGTCCGGATCATTCCGGTCATCGCCGGCAGCACCAGTTGCAGTGTGTCCACGCTGTCGAAGGCCGCGCTCTTGTCTTCGGCCAGGTCGCGGTTGTAGGCCAGCGGCAGGGACTTGAGCGCCGACAGCAGGCCCACCAGGCGGCCGATCAGGCGGCCCGCCTTGCCGCGGCTGAGCTCCGCGATGTCGGGGTTTTTCTTCTGCGGCATGATCGAACTGCCGGTGCAGTGGCCGTCGTCCAGGTCCACCCACTGGAACTGCCGCGACGCCCACAGCACCACGTCTTCCGAGAGCCGTGACAGCTCGACGGCAAGCATGCTGGTGACGAAGAGGAACTCGCACACATGGTCCCGGGCCGCGACCGCGTCGATCGAGTTCTCGCACGGCGCGTCGTAGCCGAGTTCGGCGGCCGACAGTTCGGGGCTGCGGCAGATCGCCGACCCCGCCAGGGCCGCAGCGCCCAGCGGCGAACGCGCGCTGCGCCGATCCCAGTCGATGAACCGGTCGATATTGCGGCCGATCGCCTGCGCATGCGCCATCAGGTGGTGCGCGAACACGATGGGCTGCGCCGGCTGCAAGTGCGTGAGCCCGGGCGCCAGCGTGCCGATGTGCTGCGCGGCCTGCGCCATCAGCGCGCCTTGCAGCGCATGCACCGCGGCGGCGATGCTGCGGGCCTGGTCGCGCAAATAGAGCTTCAGGTCGTTCGCCGCCTGGTCGTTGCGCGAGCGGCCCGCGCGCAGCTTGCCGCCAACGGAGCCGAGCCGCTCGGTGAGCACGCGTTCGAGGAAGGTATGAACGTCCTCGTCGGCCTCCGAGGGCTCCACCGCGCCGGCCCGGTAGTCTTGCTCCAGCACGTCCATGCCGGTCAGGAGCTCGTGCAACTCGCCGCCGTTCAGGATGCCTGCGCGCAGCAATTCACGCGCATGCGCGCGCGACCCCGCGAGGTCATAGGGCACCAATCGAAAGGCACCGGGTTCCGAGCGCGACAACGCCCTCAATGCGGCCGCTGGTTCTGACTTGAAACGTGCGCCCCACAGACGGTGACGGGGGCTGGGACTGAGGCTGGCTTGCTGAAATTCCATGGTCGGGGATCGTAGTAACTAAATGCATCGACGGAAACTGAAATTCATGCTTCCAAAAGTTGCAAAAAATATCAGCATTTCCGCACCCCTGTGCAAGCAGGGGGCGTGGCCTGAATTTTGCCCGCGTACGGTCCCTTTTCCGAAAATCACGAGAAAAATCGCATGCCCGACCCCGCAAAACGGCCTCCGTCCAAAAGCCGTTTGCCCCCTTTGAATGCCCTGCGTGCCTTTGATGCGATTGCGCGCCATCTGACGGTGGCCAAGGCAGCGGACGAACTGAACGTGACCCCGAGCGCGGTGAGCCACCAGCTGCGCACGCTGGAAGCGGCACTTTGTGTGCAACTTTTTTGTCGCAACAAGACCCGTTTGAAACTCACGCAGCACGGCGAGGCGCTATGGCCCTCGGTGCGCTCGGCGTTTCAGATGATTGCGCACGCGGCCGCGAAACTCGGCGACCCGGCGATGGTCGGCCACCTCGTGGTGTCGGCACCGGAGGGGCTGAGCTCCAGGGTGCTGGCACGCCATATCGGCGAATTCCTGTCGGCGTACCCGGAGGTACGGTTCCGCCTGATCGCATCGAACGAGGACAAGGACGTCTACTCGTGCGCGGTGGACCTGTGCATCCGCTACGGCTCCGGCATCTGGTCGGACCGCCAGGTTCGCCTGCTGACGCACGTGGAGCTCTTTCCGGTCTGCAGCCCCGCGCTGATCGACGACCACCGGAGCATCCGCTGCATCGACGAACTGCGCCACCACCCGCTGCTGTGCGAGGACGGCAGCACCGAATGGACCCGCTGGCTCCTGGGCGCCGACGTGCCGCTCGCCGACTTCCGGATGTGCGCCATGGGCAACGCGCACATCGCCATGGAGGCCGCCGTGCGTGGGCAGGGTGTCGCGCTGGGCAACAGCCTGCTCGTCGGCGACGACCTCGCAGAGGGACGCCTGGTCCGTTTGTTCGAGCGCAGCGTCCCGGCCAAGCACGCCTACTACCTGGTATGCCGCCACGAAACCAGCGAAAGCCCGCTCGTCGCGGCCTTCACCGAATGGATCCTGGCCCGGGTCCGCGGCCATGGCTGAGACGGCCGGGTGTTGCGCTCCAGGAGGTGTGCAACAACCGCCGCGTGGCACGTCTCAATCTTGCTATCAGAACTTTATTTTATTTTTGGATTCGTTCGTTCTTGGCTTTGCGCCAAGTTTCGAGCGCCTCGACATCTATGGAAAGCTCGCTGGGTTCCGGCATGGCGGGGTTTGCTTCCATCGCCCCGTCATGGCCGGTGAAGGTCGAGCACTTGGACATGTTTTGCTCGATGGTCGCAATATCCTCAGGGCTAACGACGACTTTTTTGAGGCGATTGGTCTCGACACTCTTACGGAATCTCATGACCACGCCATTGAAGAGCAACTCCTCGACTGCGCGCTCCCATGACATCCGCAGATGCGAATAGAGGTCGCGGACGACGCGCTGGTATCCCGCGTCATCGTTGTCCTTTCGCAGCTTCTCGCATTCGACCTGCAATTGACGGAGTTGCCCGACGCGATCTTTCGTAGAGGCGCCTTCGAATGGGAGGGTGAGATCGGCCACGCCAAATCCTTGGGAGCCGCGCCTCAACGTGAGGCAAGTGGGCTCAGCTTCCAACTTCCGCGACTCCTGCATCAGGACGTTGAGAAAATATAGGTCATGGGTCAACACGATGACTTGACGGTTCTGTGCTTCCTGGGCCAATCTGCTGGCGACGCGTTCGCGCCGTGCGTGGTCGAGCGAAGAGACTGGATCGTCGAGAACAATTCCGCCTCGGCCTTTACCAAGCTTCAACTCGGCCAAGAACGATGCGATGGCGATGGCGCGTTGTTCGCCTTCGCTCAGGATGGCCGAGGGATTATCGCCTCCGCGTGGCAATTCCAAGGCAAGCTTGAACTGCATTTTTCCGCCAGGCGACGCTGGCCTCATCGCGACTTGCAACTGATGGGCATTGAGGCATTGCAACTCCGCATTGAGAGCATCAGCGACCTCCTGAGTCGCCATGGTCTTGGAGAGCTCCGTGGACTTTCGGGATATGCCCGTGGTCGAAATCGAGTCGGCGCACGCTTTGAGCTTGCCGCACAGGACAAACTTGGCGATTGCATTGAGGACCAAGGATTTGATTTCTGCGAGGCGTCGTCGCGCATCCAGTTCCGCCTGTTCTTGGACCATGGCGGCTTTGGCCTTGTCGTCCATCGAATCGTGCAACGCCTTGGCATCGGCCTGAAGTTTGGTTGAAACAGCGTTCAATGTTTCGCTTGGGTCGGTGGGCAGCGCTGCGATATCTTCCCAGTCAACCTTCCCGGCCGCAGCCTTCAATACAGTGGCTTGGCGATCAGTCAGCGCCGTTTGCATTGCGACGCAGGCGGTGGCCAAGTCGGCCCGCATGTCGGCTAATTCTTTGGACAGAGCATCGTCGATCACCAAGTCGAGCTTGGCTTGTTCTATGGCCTTGTATGCGACGGCGGCAGTGGCACGAGCCGATTTGGCCAGCTTCTCGGCCTCTTGCTGGATGAAAGCGTCGAAGGCCGCGATTCGGGTGGAGCCGTCATCGCCTAAGGTGTTCTGGCATAGAGGGCAGACCGAGTCCGCTGGAAGATGGGGAAAGGTATGCGCAGCATGAGACTCCTCCGCGTAGGTCCGGGCTGTTTCAAACAAGGCTTGCCAAGCCTCGCCGCCAGTGCCCGGCAGCAGCCCAGGCGTTTTCTTGAACGCCTCCGCGGCGAGCAGTGCGGCCTTCTTTGCCACATTGGATTTTTCGATCAGCACCCGCAACGCCGCAAACTTCGCGTCATCGACCAGGGCGATGGCGGTTCCGATGCGGGTTGCCAAGCTGGTGAAGCGCGACGCCCGCAGCCTGAGGGTTTGGGCCTTCTGTTTCGGATCAGTCTCGGTCAAGGCCCTGTTGAGCATTGCGAGCCGGTCGGTGTCGGCATCCGTCAGCGTGGCCAAAGCCTCCACGTTGGCTGGGCTGGTTCTTGCGGAGAGTCCAACGAGCATGGCGCCGACTTTGGTGCCGGTTCTGGACAGCGCTGCGAATGGTTCCGTGTTGGGCTTGTTATCAGCCAGCTCTTTTGTGGCCCTACCTTTGACGGTGACGCAAGTCTTAACCAGTCCTTCAAGGATGTCCAAACCGTATGGAACGTATGCGAAATCCCCCTCGTTGTCGACATAGGCGCGGGCGCAGTGCGCGTCGAAGATAGCGATCTCCGAAAGTTGCTCCGGGGCCTCCTGCCCATGCGTCCATCGGAGATCGATCACAGTCCCATTGATCATCACCTCGAAGATGGCGGTGGCGACAGCGGGTTGGCCAGGGGGCTTGCGCATGTCGGCGAGGATGGGCTCTCCCCGGACCCGAGCCCGACAGGCTTGTTTGAGCACTCGCGAATAGCCGGATTTCCCCGCGCCATTCTCACCGTAGATGATCGTCAGGCCGGAAGCGGAAATCGGAAGTCGATGGCCCTCGACCAAGGCGTTCACATTTTGGAGATTCTTGATCGCGCTGATCTGGACCACCCGATTGGGAACGGCTGGAGCGGCGAACTGCGCGGCCGCCAGCGTGGAGGTAACGCGTTTCTCAGAGTCTTCAATCCCATGCTCGGCCTTCGCCAGGGCGAAGAGGTCTTCCATATCTGCCGAAGCAAGCGAGCGATCGGCGTATAGACGGGCAATGGCTTCCTGTTGCCATGGTTGCAACGTTTGCGACCATTGGCGGATTTCCTGAATGATGCTCATCAGCGCTTCTCCTGAAAGGCGGCGGCGTTCGTTGGAATCGATTATTGTAACTATTCAGCCCCCTGCGTCAGAATGGTTGTCGCCTCCATGGAACCAAGAACCGGGGCGGCGCTGAAGGACAAAAATGGCTCGATACGAACAAGCATTCAAGGACAAGGCGGTGGTCCAATTTGCGACCGATGCCGTCCGTTTTTAGGTGTCCAGTAGCAGACCGTCCATGTCAAAGACGACGTGCAGCACCAGGACTGCCGCCCTACTCCCCGTAAGGGATCCAGATGTTTTTCACCTGGCAGGCATGGCGCAAGTATTCGCCGCCTTGGGCCTGTTCGGGGGCAGTCCAGTCGGTGTGCCGGCTTTGTGCCCAGACGGATTTCAGGTTGCCGGCGGAGGCTGCGCGCATCCGAGCTGCGCCGGTGGCTGGCCCGAAGTACCACAGCGCGGCGACGTCGTCGTGCAGCGCGAGCACCTCGGCCAGGTCGTCGCTGTCGCCGAACACGATGTTCAGCGCGCCGTCAGGCACGTCGCTGGTGTCCAGCACCTGGGACAGGTCGGCAAACATCAGCGCGGTGTGCGCTGGGGGAATCAGCACCACGCGGTTGCCCACGGCCAGCAGGGGCAGGGTCAGCGAGAGCGCGCTGAGCAGCGCGGACTGCGCCGGACTGCGCAGGCCGACCACGCCAAAGGGTTCGTTCATGGCCAGGGTGACGTGCGCCGTGAGCGTGGCGTGCGCGCTGCCGTCGTTCTTGTCGGCGATGGCCGCGTAATGGAATACGCGCTCGAGCACCTGTTCGAATTGCCGGGTCGCGGCGGCTTCGCTGATTGCGTCCATGGCCCGCAGATGGGCCACCAGGCAGTCGGCACGCGCCGCCAGGTTTTCGGCAAAGCAGTACAGCACCTGCGCCCTGGCGTGGCCACTGGCCTTGGCCCAGCCAGACGCCTTGTGCGCGGCTTCGACCGCGTTGCGTACGTCCTTGCGGCTGCCCAGGCCGGCGTGGCCCAGCAGCGCGCCGCCATGGGAGTGCACAGCAAAGCTGTACCCCGAATCCGCCCGGGTGTGCTGGCCGCCGATGTAGAACTTGGCGCTGCGGTCTATGGGCTGCGCCGCAAGCGCTGCCGTGGGTTCGGGGTGCGCGCTCGGATGCAGCCGCGCAGATTCCGGTTCTTCCAGCGCGCTGGCCGTGCGCAGCCACTTGGGGACCAGGTATTCGTGCATGCCTTCGCGTCCGCCTTCGCGGCCAAAGCCACTCTCGCGGTAGCCGCCAAAGCCGGCGGCAGCGTCGAACAGGTTCGCGCCGTTGATCCAGACCACACCGGCGCGCAGTTCGGCGGCCACGGTCAGACAGACGTTGACGTTCTCGGACCAGACCGATGCCGCCAGGCCGTAGCGGCTGTTATTCGCCAGCGCCACGGCTTCGTCGAGCGTGCGAAAGCCCATGGAGACGACGACCGGGCCGAAGATTTCCTCCTGCGCCAGGGGATGCGCGGCGGGCACGTTTTCCAGGAAGGTGGGCGGAAAAAAGTGACCGCAGGCCGGCGGCTCCAGCGCGCCCTGCCAGCAAGCAAGGCCCTCGGCGCGGCCGGCGGCGACCATCTGGCCGATGCGCTGCAGTTGCACGCCATCGACGATCGCGCCCATGTCGCTCGACTTGTCCAGCGGGTTGCCCACGCGCAGCCTCTGCATGCGCGCGCGCAGTTTTGCGCCAAAGCGTTCGGCGATGCTTTCCTGCACCAGAATGCGCGAGCCGGCGCAGCACACCTGGCCCTGGTTGAACCAGATCGAATCGACCACGCCTTCGACGGCGGCGTCGATGTCGGCGTCGCCGAAGACGATGAAGGGCGACTTGCCGCCCAGCTCCAGCGACAGCTTCTTGTCGCTGTCGGCGCTGGCTTTGCGGATCGTGCGGCCCACTTCGGTGGAGCCGGTGAAGGCGATCTTGTGCACCTCCGGGTGCCGGACCAGGTGGGCGCCGGTGTCGCCGTCGCCGGTGACGATGTTGACCACGCCCGCAGGCAGACCGACCCCAACGCACAGCTGGGCAAAGGCGATGGCCGTCAAGGGGGTGAGCTCGGCGGGCTTGAGCACCACGGTGCAGCCCGCGGCCAGCGCCGGGGCCAGCTTCCATGCGAGCATCAGCAGCGGAAAGTTCCAGGGAACGATTTGCCCGCACACCCCCACGGCTTCATGCGCCGGGAATTCGCTGGCGAGCAACTGGGCCCAACCAGCGTGGTGGTAGAAGTGGCGCACGGCCAGCGGCAGATCGACGTCGCGCGACTCGCGGATGGTCTTGCCGTTGTCCATGCTCTCCAGCACGGCAAGAAAGCGCGCATGTTTTTGCAGGTGGCGCGCGATCGCGTAGAGATGGCGTGCCCGCTGGTGGCCGCCGAGCGCCGCCCAAGCCGGCAGCGCCTGGCGCGCCGCGGCCACGGCCTGGTCCACGTCGTGCGCACCGCCCTGCGCCACCAGGGCCAGGCGCTCTTCGGTCGCGGGGTTGAACACGCCAAAGTACTCGCCCGCTGCGGGGGCGACGAACTGGCCACCGATGAAGTGCCCGAAGCGCATCCCGTGGGCGCTGAGCCACTGGTTCACCGGGGCGGGGGATTCGGGTGACGGACCGTAGTCCATGGTGCGGAGGATGTCGCTCACAGAGGTCATGGTGGGTGGTCGTTGCCGTGCGGGTATTTCTTCAGACCATGGCGTGCTGGTGCAGCGCGCCATAGCGGCCCGTTACGTGGTGCTCGAGCTGGCGTTCGATGTCGCCCAGCAGCGCGCTGGCGCCGATGCGCAGCAGGTCGGGTTCGAGCCAGTCGCGGCCCAGTTCTTCGTTCATCAGCGTGAGCCAGTGCAGCGCGTCCCGGGCGCTGCGGATACCCCCTGCGGGCTTGAACCCGATGGCGTAGCCCGTGGCGTCGCGGTAGTCGCGGATGGCCCGGCACATCACCAGGCTCACCGGCAGCGTGGCGTTGACCTCCTCCTTGCCGGTGGAGGTCTTGATGACGTCGGCGCCGGCCATCATCGCGACCATGCTGGCCTTGTAGACGTTGCGCAGGGTCTTCAGCTCGCCGGTGGCCAGGATGGCCTTCATCTGCGCCGCGCCGCAGCGCACGCGCATGGCTTGGACTTCCTCGTACAACGCGCCCCAGTGCTGGCCCAGCGCATGCGAGCGGGTGATGACGACGTCGATTTCGCGCGCGCCTTCGCCGAGCGCATGGTCAATCTCGGCCAGCCGCTCGCGCATCGGCGTCAGCCCCGCCGGGAAGCCCGTGGCGACCGAGGCCACCGGAATGCCCGAGCCTTGCAGCGCGCGCACGGCCGCGGGCACCATGCTCGGGTAGACGCACACGGCGGCCACCTTCGGGGGCGCTGCCTCCAGCCCCAAGCCGGCGACGAGGTCGCGCCGCAGCGGGTTGCGCGCCTTGGCGCACAGGCGCGCCACGCGCTGCGGCGTGTCGTCGCCGGCCAGGGTGGTCAGGTCGATGCAGGCCATGGCCTTGACCAGCCAGGCCGCCTGCCACTGCTGCTTGAGCGCGCGGCGGGTGCTCAGCGATTCGGCGCGGCGCAGCGCAGCGGGGGTGTTCACCTGCGCGTGCTCGAACAGGGTCGGGTCGAGCGCGATTCCGGGGTTGCGGATGGTCATGGGGAGGGGAGCGGGCTCAGCTGCGCCCGCTATGGTGGTCCAACAGCCGGTTCAACAAGATCGCGGCAACGATGATCACGCCGGTCATGGTCATCTGGTAGAACGATCCCAGGCCCAGCAGGTTGAAGATGTTGCGCAGCACCTGCAGCAGCATGACCGCGACGGCGGTGCCGAGCACGCCACCGCGGCCACCGAACAAGCTGGTGCCGCCGAGCACCACGGCGGCAATCGCGTCGAGTTCCAGGCCCTGCGCCGCCGTGGGCTGGCCGATGTTCAGGCGCGAGGTCAGCAGCACGCCGCCCAGCGTGGCGAGCAGGCCGGAGAGGGCAAACACGGCCGTGACGACCGGCCTGATCGGCACGCCGGACAGGCGCGCGGCCTCGGCGTTGCCGCCGCAGGCGCGCAGGTATTCGCCAAACACGGTTCTGCGCAGCACCCAGGCGGCGGCGCAGGCGATGGCGATGAAGGCCAGCCCCATGGCCGGGAACGGCAGGTCGAGCCCGGGAACCAGGTTCAGCATCAGCGAGCCGAACCGGCCGAACGCTTGCGGCAGGCCGCCCAGCGGCGTGCCGTCCGAGATCAGATAGGTCAGGCCGCGAAAGCTCACCAAAGCGGCCAGCGTGATGATGAAGCTCGGAACCCGGGCGTAGATCGACAGCGCGCCGATGCCGGCGCCGATCAGCGCACCGCTGGCCAGCGTGAGCGCTACGGCCAGCGCAATGGGCAGGCCCTGCGTGAGCAAGGTGGCCACCAGCATGCCGCCAAAGGCGACCAGGCTGCCCACGGACAAATCGATGTTCGCGGTGAGGATCACGAAGGTCATGCCGACCGCGACGATGCCGACGATGGCGGCCTGCTGGAACAGGTTGGCGATGTTGTGCCAGGTCAGGAAGTTGTCCGACAGCCGGGTCGCGATCAGCACCACGAGCGCGAAGATGGCCAGGAAGTTGTAGCGCAGCACCCCCTCGCGCCAGGACAGGCGCGGGGCCGGGGCCGCCGCAAGGGTATTCGTGCTCATGCTTTCTGCCCCAGGATGGTGGTGTGCAAGACCTGTTCGCGGCGCGTGGTTTTCGGGTCGAAGCAGGCCACGTTGCGGCCCTCGTGCATGACCCAGATGCGGTCGCAATGGGCGTACAGCTCGTCGAGCTCGCTGCTCGCCACCACGATCGCTGCGCCCTGCTCGTCGGCCAACTGCCTGGCCAGCGCGTAGAGGTCGGCCTTGGCACCCATGTCCAGACCGCGGCCGGGCTCGTCGAGCAGCAAGAGGCGGCTGCCGGCGATGAGCCACTTGGCAAACACCACTTTCTGCTGGTTGCCGCCGGACAGCTGGCGCACGGGCTGCTCCACGTGCGACAGGCAGGTGCCCAGGTTTTTCAGGACCCGGGCGGCGCGCTCCTTCAGGGCGCTGCGTTGCAGCAGCGTTTTGCGGCGCAGAAAGGGCAGGCAGGCGTTGATGAAAACCGGCGCGTCGAGCACCAGGCCCTGGGTCTTGCGGCTTTCGGGCACCAGGCCCACGCCGCGGGCAATCGCCTCGCGGGGCGAGCGCGGCGCGTAGGGCCTGCCGTGCAGCGTGACCCGGCCGCGAAACCGGCCGTCGCCAAACAGGGTGCGCAGCAGGCTGCTGCGCCCGGAACCGTTCAAGCCGGTCAGGCCGACGATCTCGCCCTGGTGCACGCGCAGGTCCTCGATGGCCAGGCCATTCGGACCATCGAGGGTGTGCACGTGCAGCGCCACCGCGCCCTGCGCTCTGGAGCCCGGGTCCGGGGCCCGCTCGGGCAGCGTGCGCTGCGCGCCCACCACGGCCGCGACCAGCGTGCGCTCGTCCACGTCGGCCAGGCGCCAGGTGGCCACCGTGCGGCCGCCGCGCAGCACCGTGGCGCGCTCGCAGAGGCTGCGGATTTCATGCAGGCGGTGGCTCACGTACAGCACCGCAACGTCGTTGCGTGCCAGGTCGCGGATGACCTCGAACACCTTGGCGACTTCGCGTTCGTTCAGCGCGGCGGAGGGCTCGTCCATGACGATCAGCCGCGCCCGGGTGGTCAGGGCCCGGGCGATCGCGGTCAGCTGCTGCTGGGCCACGGACAGGTTCTCGACCCGGGTTTGCGGGCCAAAGCCGGCCCCCACGCGCTCCAGCGCCCGGAGCGCCAGCGCGCGCCGGGCCGGGGCGTCGATCAGCCCGCGGCGCCGGGGCGCATGGCCGAGCAGCAGGTTTTCTTCGACGCTCAGCTGCGGCACCAGATCCAGCTCCTGGTAGATCATCGCGATGCCCGCGCGCCGGGCGTCCTGCGGGCTGCGCAGCCGCAGCGCGCGGCCATCGAGCACGATCTCCCCGGCGTCGGGCGGGTGGGCGCCGGCAATGATTTTCATCAAGGTGCTCTTGCCCGCGCCATTCGCGCCGAGCAGGCCGTGCACCTCGCCGCTGCGGATGGTCAGCGAGGCGTCGCTCAGCGCCACCGCATTCGGCGCGAAGGTCTTGGCCAGATGGCGCACGCTGAGCACCTCCGGTCGCAGGGGATGGGCGTCGGTCCTCATGTCTTCTCCAGCAAGAATTCGGCGCTGGCCTCATCCGTCACCAGCACGTTGATGTAGCGCGCGAGCAGGCAGGCTTTCACCGCCCGGTGCTTGGCCCGGCCGACACCCACGCCGATCGCGTGCGCCTTGTCGCGCAGCAGCTGGGGCGCCAGCCCGATGGTGCGGGCGTCCAGGTCGGGGCTGATGATGTGGCCCTCTGCGTCGATGAAACGGCCCAGGATGTCGCCCACGGCACCGGCATCGAGCAGGGTCTGCAGCAGGCCGGAATCGATGTAGCCGGACTGCACCAGCACCGAGTTCTCCGACAAGGAACCAATCCCCACGCAGGCCACGGAGGCCTCGCGCCCCAGGCGCATCACCTCGCCGATGACCGGGTCTTCTTCGAGCACCTGGCGGGTCTTGGAACTGCCCACGATCGCCGGCACCGGCAGCAGCGTGGCCAGGCCCTTGGCCGCCTGCGCAAAGCGTTCGGCGACGCCGTGCACCGGGCCGCCATGCTCACGGATGTTCGCCACGCCATTGAGCAGCACCACGTGCACGCCCCGGTTCCAGCCCACGGGCAGCCAGCGGGCCATCGCGCTCATCGTGTGCCCCCAGGAGACGCCCACCAGCGACGGCCTGGGGCTCAGGCTGGCCAGGTAGCGCCCGGCCTCTTGCGCCGCGGTGCTGAGCGTTGCCGCGTCCTCCGCGCTGCTCTGCAGCACCAGCGCTTCGCGCAGGCCGTAGCGCTGTTGCAGCGCGTTTTCCAGCGCCAGGCGCCGGGTCGGGCGCGGGATGATTTCCACGCGCACGATGCCGGCCTCGCGCGCCTCGCGCAGCAGGCGCCCGACCTGCCAGCGGGTCAGCCCCAGCGTGTCGGCGATATCGGCCTGGGTGTGCTCCAGGTGGTAGTAGCGCTTGGCGATCTGCACCATGATCTGCTCGCGCCGCTCCTGCGAGCCCATGCGCACGGACAACTGCTCATCGGCGTGCACCGTGGCGCTGCGCCCGGTCTCGCACCGCCTGCGGGTCATGGCGCGCTCCCGCCGCGGCCGGCAAACAAGGGCTGCACGGCCTCGGTGGCCGCACGGTAGCGCGCGAGCATCCGGGAATAGCGCGCGTGCATTCCGGGGTCGGGCAGGAGGCGCCGGAACGGCTGCGCGTGCTTGTGCACCCCGGCGACCAGGCTGGCCGACTCGCCCAGCGCATTCAGCGCCGAGATCGCGGCGCCGATGAGCGTGAGGTTCTCCTGGTCGGCCACGTCGAAGGGCATGCCGCAGGCATCGACGGTGGCTTGCAGCCACAGGGGATTCTTCTGGATTCCGCCGGCGGCGACGACGCGCGCAATGGGCACGCCGGACTGCTCGAGCACGCGCACCACGTTCGCCGACCCCAGCGCCACGGCGTCCACTGCGGCGCGGTAGATTTGCGCGCGCTCGTGCGAGAGCGTCAGGCCCAGCACCGCGCCGCGCAAATCGGGCGCGCGGTAGGGCGTGCGGTTGCCCATCCAGTAGTCCAGCACCAGCAGCCCGCTGGCGCCGGGCAGCTCGCGCGCCGCCTCGGCCATGAGCTGGCGCTGACCGGCGGCGTCCAGGCCGAATATCTTGCCGGCCAGCCAGTCCATCACCGACCCGGCCGATACTTGGCCGCCTTCGATCAGCCAGGAGTTGGCGATCAATGCATCCGGGTAAGGGCCCCACATGCCGGGCGCGGCGATGCGGTTTTCCGTGTGGATCAAATGGACGATGGAGGTGCCGCCGATGAACAGCAACTGCGCGGGCGCGATGGTGCCGGCGCCGAGCATGGCCATGTGCGCGTCTATGCCGCCCTGCGCCACCAGCACCTGCCCGCGCAACCCCAGGTGTTCCCGGGCCGCGGCAGACAGATGGCCGGCGACCCCGCCCACCGGAACCACCTGCGTTGGCAGCTTGTCGAGCAGACCGGGGGCGCCGAGCGCGGCAAACAGCTCGGGAAAGAATTTTTGCTGCAGCGGGTCGTAATTCCATTTGCAGCAGGCGTTCAGGCGGGACGCGGTCCAGGCCCCGGTGAGCTGGAAGTTGATGAAGTCCTGCGCCTCGCAGATGCGCTCCGCCCGGGAATACACGCCAGGCTCATGGCGTGCCAGCCAGGCCGCCTTGGGAACCAGCCATTCGACGGCGTTCGCGCCGCCACTGAAAGCCATGACCGGATGCGGCGGGTCCGGCACCCGCGCGGCCTCCTGGCTGGCGCGGCAGTCCATCCACAACAAGGCCGGGCGCAGCGGCGTACCCGCTGCATCGCTCACCACCACGGTTGACGACGTGGTACAGACGCACAGCGCCGACACCCGGGGCCGGCCGTGCCGGGCCATCAGCGCCTGGCTGGCCCGGCCCAGGGCCGCCCACCAATCGAGCGGCGACTGCTCGGCCCAGCCCGACCGGGGGTGGCGCGTGTCGTAGCCGGCCTGCTCAAAGCCAATCAGCGCACCGCACGCGCTGTCGTACAGACCCGCGCGCACGCTGCCGGTGCCGAAATCCAGACCCATGACGACTGCCACTGCATGTCTCCTGTGCCCCCGGTTGGCAAACACCGGCTGGGCGTTGATTCGATGGCCACGCGCTGCTGTCCGACCTCCCCCTCAGTGGGGGCGGAACAGCACCTTCGCAGCAGCCTCTTTTTTCTGGGCAAAACTCTGGAAAAGGGACTTCAGCGCTGCCAACGGCAGGTCATGCGTGACCATGAATCTCCACTGCAACTCGCCGCTGGCCAGCTTGGCCAAAGATACCACCCACTCCTGCCCGGGGAAGGGCGTGCCAAACGAGTTCCAGGCGCCGGTCAGCGTGATTTCCTGGCGCAGCAGGTGGTTGAAACTCGCGCCTTCCAACGCCACGTCGCCCGCGGGAATGCCTATGCACACCACCATGCCGCCGGGCGCTGCCATGCGGATGGCCTGGTTGATCGCCGTGGGCTGGCCTGCGGCCTCGACGACCAGGTCGCACGGGGGCAGGCCGTCGATCGGCTCGCCGCTGCGCACGGTATGCGTGGCACCGGCCTGGCGCGCCAAGGTCAGCTTCTTCGGGTCGATGTCCACGCCGATGACGTCCCGGGCGCCGAGCAGCCTCATCCACTGGATGGCGAACAGGCCAATCGGTCCGCAGCCGACCACGGCGCCGACGTGACCCAGCGTGAACCGGCTCTTCCAGATCGCGTGCAGCGCCACGGCGGCCGGGTCGGTCAGCGCCGCAGCCGCCGGGTCCATGCCCTCGGGGCACTTGAACAGGTTCTTTTGCGGCACATTCACGTATTCGGCGTAGGCGCCGTCGCGGCGGCTACCAAAATAGTCGTAATCGCTGCAACGCGAGGGAAAGCCGCGCGCGCACTGCGCGCATGCACCGCAGGGCAGCAGCGGCGGCACGGTGACCAAGTCGCCAACGGCAAAGCCTTGCACACCCGGGCCCAGGGCCTCGACGTGGCCGGAGAATTCATGCCCGCAAATCAGCGGCATCCGGTGCGCGCCCTTGTGGAGCATGCGCGCAATGTCCGAGCCGCACACCCCGCAGACCGCCACCTTGACCAGCGCGTGGCCGGCCTGCACCTCGGGCTTGGGTTTGTTTTCCAGCCGGATATCGCCCGGCTGGTGCATCACGGCTGCACGCATGGTGCGGGGGCGGCGGCTGGCGTTCATGGGATGGCAGCTACCGGGCATCACTTGAAGACCGCGGGACGGTATTCGGCAAACAAACCGGCGCGCTTGAACTCGGCCACATTCGCCCGGGTCACGGCCCGGGTGCCGGCATCGACAAAGGCAGGGACTTTCTTGCCGGCGCTGATTTCGCGCGCCGTCTGCACCGCCATATCGCCCAGGTAACGCGGATCGTTCAACGCGGTGGCCAGGTACTGCCCGCCGCTGGACATGCTCGCCAGGGCCTCCGAGAGGCCATCGACTCCGGCCACGTACACGTCCTTCTTGCCGGCCTCGGTGAGCACCTTCAGCGCCCCCATGGCCATGTCGTCGTTGTGCGCGTAGACCAGATTCACGTCGGGGTGCGCCTGCAACAAGTCCTGCATCGCGGTCACGGCGTTGGCGCGGGTGTATTCGGCGTAGGGACCGGCAACGATCTTGAAGCCCGAATTCTTCAGCGCCGCATGAAAACCGTCGCGCCGCGCCGCCATCACGGTGCCGCCGGCGTCGCCCTGGATCTCGATGACCTTGCCCCGGCTCAGGCCCTTTTTCTTCAGCTCGGCGAGCACCGCCTCCCCCACGACCCGGCCCATTTTCAGATTGTCGCGGCCCAGGTGCGCGGTCGGGCCACCCCCGTTGACGCTGCGGTCCACAGTAATGACCGGAACACCATTCTTTTTGGCAGCGGCCAGCGCGGGCCTGACGGCGTCCGGGTTCACCGGATTGATGATCAGCACGTCCACCTTGCGCGTCAGCAGATCCTGGATGTCGTTGTTCTGTTTGTTCACGTCACCATTCGCATCAAGCAATATCAGCTCATCCCCACCGGCCCTGGCCGCCGCCTCGGCACCCTCCTTGAGTTGCACATAGAACGGCGACTGCAACGTCACTTGGCTAAAGCCAATTTTCAAACCCGCAGCCTGGACCACCGGGGCCAGTACGGTCATACCGGCTGCGGCGACGGCAGTGCCTAGAAAGGTGCGCATAGCGGGGGCGATTCGGATTCGATGCATCATGTGGGTGGTTCTCCAATAAATTCCAGGCAGTTTGGTTTGTTCAGATGGTCAGCGTGTGCTCGTCTTTTGCAGATTGTGGGGAACATCGGGGGGTTTCGGGAGAATGAAAAGCGTTTTCAGGGAATATCATGAGGGCGCAAAATATGCTTTTTTGCACATATGAGCAAAAATGGGATTTGCACTGACTTTGGGAGGTTGCGTCGTCGGCCTTGGCCAGCTCTTCGGTCAAGCGCAGTTCCGTCATTGAGTTCCTGTGTCAGAGAGGTGGCGCCGGAAATCGAGCCGGATGCGGCGCCCCGGTGCCGCCGCGCTGTGCGTCGCGGTCAGTGCGCGCCTCCTGCGAGCCGAGCATGCGCTGCTACCGCCGACGAAGTCGTCGAACGCCTTTTCTGTCCCGCGGATGACGTGGCGGCGGATGAACTCCACGCCCTCGGCCGCGCCGGCGTCAGGCTCCGCGCCTGCATGCGCAGGCATGCGTCGCTGTCCGGCGCTGAGCAAGAGCAGTTGGAAATAGCCAGCACCTTGCTCCTGCGCCCCAGGGCCGCCCTGATCGACGCGCCTTCGATCGACCTGTCGCTGATGTGGCAATTTGGACTTGACCACGGACTGAAATGAATTCCCAATGGATTCGTATCTGACAAAAAAATAAATCAACAGAGCAGTAACCTCCCAGCAACAATAGCGCCATGAAAGGGCACTCTTTTTTATGAATTCGCAAGCTGCGCGTGTTATCGACCTGCTCACCTACATTGAGGAAGTAGAAAAACTGAAGCGCAAACCTGTGTATGTTGTTCCCAGTGATTTTTTTGCATCCCACCAAGCCGAGCTTGCGACATTGCCGGAGTTGCAGCTGAACATGCTCGAGTCCAATGGAGAGGTGTGGCTCCGCATACCGCGCATGCAAGAAATTCCGGCTCCGGTGATGCCCCCCAAGTTGATGCCTTGGGTGACTATCTCCAAGATCCATGACAAGCCTCCTGTGCTGAATGGCACGCGGCAGATAATGAAAGAGGATGTCAATGCAAGCCCCGAGCAGTTGGAAAATCATCCTGACATTCCACCATTGTTTGACTGGTATCTCTCGTTCCAGTGGATGCCATGGCGCACGGCAGAGAAGACTCGCCGCAAGACCATCGCGCTCTACAACAGACTGTTCTCGCTGTCGCGGATGCTCTCTACCGATGGGGTGGAGAACTCTATGGAACTCGTCTGGGGACTGGGAATGGCGTCCTGGGAAAAACCGGGCAGTGCGTCCAAGGTTGAGCACCCGCTGATCACGCAGGCGTGCGAACTGCGCCTAAACGAGAAAACATTTGCTCTGGAAATTTCTCCACGCCGCCAAGTGAACGCCAAAATGGAGCTCGATTGTTATGTCGATATGGGGCTCGGTGCAGTGACGGTGCTTGAGAACGTTTGGAAGGGAATTCAGCAGTCCGAGCATGCATCTCCTGTGAATCCTTTTCTTCCGGACACCTTTGAGGAGGTGCTGAAGACGGCTGTTGCCCAATTGGACTCCACGGGTCGATACGAGTCGTACTCAGGGGACTACTCTTTGCCAACTCCTGGCGCGAACCTCGTTGTTTCCCGTGCATGGGTCGTGTTTGCGCGCAAGCGTTCTGTTGACATCTTTCTCGAAGATGTGCGTCGGCTCAAATCCGTGCTCGAAGGCGGTGCGGAAGTACCCGCTGTCATCAAGGAATTTGTGACCGAGGGGGACTCGGTGGTGCGCGCCCCGCCCGAAGTGGCTTTCCGGGGGCTCTCGAGCAGTGCATCAGGGCAAGATGTGCGCGACCTGTACTTCCCCATGCCTTACAACGATGAGCAGGTGTCTATCGCCTCCAAGTTGGAGAACAACAGCGGTGTGGTGGTCCAGGGACCACCCGGGACAGGCAAGACCCACACCATTGCAAACATCATTTGCCACTTCTTGGCACAAGGCAAACGGGTGCTGGTGACCTCCAAGGGCGACACGGCCCTGTCCGTGCTTCAGGAAAAACTCCCCGAGCGCATCCGCGCGTTGAGTGTGGGACTCCTTTCGAATGAGCGAGACGGGATGCGCCAGTTCGAGCATTCGATCGCCAAAATTGCAACGGAGGTCTCAGGCATTCAACCCGGGGAAATCCAGGCGAAAATTACGGCTTGTGAAGAACAACTGAACGAGTTGCATGCACGCATTTCAGCCGTTGATCACGCCATCAACCAAGACGCTTCCGAGAATATGCAGAAGTACCAGATCCATGGGAAGGAATTCACACCAGGAGAATTGGCCAAGCTGGTCATGGAACAGATGGACGACCACCAATGGTTTGAAGATGTTCCTCCGGCCGGTACTGCGGATAACCCGCCCATATCGGAAACCGATGTCCAATTGCTTCGCCACGCACGTGCGCAGTGCAAGACCGATTTGCACTGCGTAGGCGTTACCCTCCCCGCCCTGTCCGCATTGCCAACCTGGGAAATTCTGAGCGATTTGCATCGCGATATCATTCGCGCGAAGACCATCGAAAAAGATGTGGAAACTGGGGAAATATTCCCCCTCAAGGATTCCTCCGTTGAAACCTTTGCCGCAGCGTCAGCACTTTCCCCCACGCTGACCAAGTACATCGATGTGCTGCGTAGCGTGAAAGCACATCCCCTTGGAGCGAACTTGCTTCCAAGGTTGAGGAAAATGCCGCAAGACGATGTCTTGATCATGGAACTCATCGAGTTCAATAAACGTTTTCGGAAACTCGATGACGAGCGCAAGCGGTTCGTTGCGAAAGCAATTGACGCCCCGGTGGATTCCGAAAAGAACCCGGATTTTCTGGATGCCTTGGGGCGCCTCGAAGAGGGCAAGAGCGCCTTTGCCTTTCCCTTCGGGAAGGGTGATGCACGCAAGCAAATACACGAGATTACCGTCGCCGGCGTGAAACCAGCTGATGCTGCGCAGTGGAAGCTGGTACGGTCCGCCATGGAATGGCGCTTGGCCGCCAACCAAGAACTGGCTCGCTATGGTGCAATTGGCGTCGAGTTCGGTTTGGATTCTGTGTCCCGTCAAGACCTGTACGCTGGTGTGCGCAGCGCGGCCAAACAGTTGGGCATTGTCGAAGCCGCCCACGACGTGGTCTTCGGCGTGGAGTGCGGGCTATTCGCTGGCATAGAGCGTGTATTTGGTGCGCGGGTGGCTACCCATCTGGACGGCGACCGTGAGGAGGCCAGCCTTCTTGCCGTGGTTGACAGCCTGGATTCTCATCTCGAGAAAGGGCGGCTTGGCTACGCCATGGGCAAAGTTGCCGAATATGCGGGGCTTGTAAACCGCGCTCACGGGGTGTTTCCGTGCCAATTGGGAAATTTTCTCCAGGAGCGCCTGGGATCGCCCTCCGAAGATGACGCTATTTTGCGAACAGACTGGATGTCGCTCCTGGATGAACTCAAGAGGCTGACCGTGCTCAAGCCCCAACTGGACATTATCGAAACCACTTGCAATGTTCTCAGGACAGGAGGGGCTCCGGTGTGGGCGGCCAAGCTCCGCACCGTCGCGCCGACGTCAGACTTCGACCCGCACCTGCCCACCAATTGGCGTGATGCGTGGATGTGGCGTATCGCCCATAGTTTGCTGGAGCGAATCGACGTCCATTTCAAACTGCGCTCCCGATTTGACGAGCGCCGGAAACTCACCGCGCAGTTGGCCAAAACCTACCAAGATTTGGTCGCCGACCGCGCTTGGCTGGGCGTGTACAACAACTCTCCCGCAAGCATCCGCCAAGCCCTGCAGGAGTATCTGACCGCTATCCGGGCGATAGGCGCTGGCACGGGTGTCCGGGCAGAGCGCCATCGGCGAAACGCCCAAGCTGCGATGCAGCGCGCCCACGCGGCGGTTCCTTGCTGGATTCTTCCCCAGTGGCGCGTGTCTGAAACCATGCCTGCCACGTTGGGACTATTCGATCTGGTGATTGTGGATGAGGCATCCCAGTCCGACATTTGGGCGTTTCCCGCACTCCTGCGCGGTCGCAAGCTCTTGGTTGTCGGCGATCACAAGCAGGTGTCACCCTCGGTCGTAGGAATGACCGAGAAAGGGTTTGTGGACCTTGGGGCTCGATGCCTGAAATCCCAGCCCCACGGCAGCAACATGACACCGGACAAATCCATCTACGACTTGGCGTGCGTGGTGTTCGCAGGCAATTCGGTCATGCTCAAGGAGCACTTCCGATGTGTTTCTCCCATCATCGAATACTCAAACCGCGAGTTCTACAACGGCGAAATCCGACCATTGCGGGTACCAAAATCCACAGAGCGACTCGACCCTCCCTTGATTGATGTATTCGTCAAAGGTGGCCAGCGCAAGGGAGACCGAAATCCCCTGGAGGCGAAGGCCATCGTGGACGAAATCATGGCCATCCTGGCTGACGATTCCCTTGCTGGCCGCACTATCGGAGTCGTCACTCTGGTGGGTATCGACCAGGCAAAGCTGATTCACGAGTTGATCACCCGGGAAATTCCGCCCGAAGCGGTGATTGATCGCAAGATTACGGTGGGTCCTCCCCCGTCGTTCCAAGGCCGGGAGCGGGACATCATGATGGTGTCTACGGTGCTGCAACCTGGCGACAGGTCTGCGGCCAACTCACTGGGCCAGCAACAGCGCTTCAATGTGGCGCTCTCGCGCGCAAGGGACCGGACATATCTCTTTCGCTCGGTGGAAGATGGCGCTTTTCCCCCGGATAGCCTTACCGGTCGATTGCTTCGGCATTTCCGTCAGCCCTTCATGCAAGACCCGAAAGTCACTTCCGTCGCGCGAGACTTGTGCGAATCCGGTTTTGAGCGGGATATGTTCGACGCCCTGACCCGCCCGGGCTTTCGGGTCCGGCCGCAAGTTCCTTGCGGAGGCTTCCGAATCGACTTCGTAGTGGAAGGCAGTGACGGGCGCCGCTTGGCGGTCGAATGCGATGGCGACCAGTTCCACGGCCCGGGACAATGGAGCGCGGACATGGCGCGGCAGCGTGTGTTGGAGCGGGCGGGGTGGGTCTTTTGGCGATGCTTCGCCTCAAGCTTTGTGCGCCGCCGACAAGAGGTGCTGGGTGATTTGTTCGGCACGCTCCATCAACTGGGTATTGAGCCCCTCGGTGACACTCCGCAAGATAACTCCGTTTGGGTCATGTCAAGGACGGTAGATCTCCAGGGTCTTGATGCTGCTGAAGAAATAACGGAAGAGAGCGTTTGATGTCCCGGCCGTACCACCACCATGCATTGGAGCAACTGCAAGTCTTGTACGAGTCCAATTTGGACAGCCTGGAGATTCTCGAAACTCTGGAAATTGAGCTGAACCTTCGGGCAACGAAGGCATCCGTGGCTTTGCAGGATCGGATTCTGAAGCAGTTGGACAAGCTCACACAGAGCGGGGACTCACGCTCACCCCCCTCGGTGCCATCCCCCATTGCGTTGCCGCCGGCAGCAACCGTAGCACCCCCGAAACTGGCGACAACAACGGCGGCTACCGCGTGGTCAGCCACCCCTCCCGCAGTTGCCGAACCTGCGGCAACCATGGCGCTGCAGGACGCAGAGCGCATCCTTGGCGTCCGAAATGACGCGCCATGGGCAACTGTTGAATCGGCACGGTTCACAAAAGTAGCTCCATCAAGCCCCGACGCCCTGGCTGGGCTGAAAAAAACCGAGGCGGCGAAAAGAGTCGCTGATGCCAAGGCGGCAAACGCCGCGTACCTGACCCTTCTGAGTTTGCGTTGTCTGGTGTTTTAGTCGGCGTTGTTGTATAAAAATCTGCCTGCCAGCCCCTTCACACCCGTTGAGATCACGTGAGGTTGTTGTGTCCCACACGAAACGATGAAGAGCGCCTTCCAGAGTACCCCCCAGTTTGAAACCAATGAAAAATCCAGTCCTTCTTCCAGCACTATTGAATTCCGTCATGATATTTGTCGGATATTTACTGGGGCTAAGCATACAGCGTCTGCTTCTAATAGCCGGAATCATGTTGCTGAACCTGATCGTATTGCACGCAAAAACCGATTCTGTTTTCTTCGAAAGATTGACAAATTGGTTTGGCCTATCCCCTGAAAAAACCAGAAACGTCGTCGATTTTGTGGGCCACACATGCTTGGTGCTGCTCGTGATCAGCGGCTCTTCGGCCAACGCCTCCAGGTGATTCAAAAAACATACCCCAAGGAACCCGGTGCGCCGCCGTCTCAAAGGGCCTCGTCCACCCCCACCCCCACCCACTCGCCGCCCTGGCGTGATGAGCGCATGGCCGCTTCGATAAAGGCCATGCCGTGCACGCCGTCCGTGATGTCCGGAAAGCTCAGTTCCTTCGGCACTGCGGCGCCGTTGCGTGCGGCGCGCAGCGCCTGGGCGATCTCGGTGTAGACGCTGGCAAAGCCCTCCAGGTAGCCCTCGGGGTGGCCTGCGGGCAGGCGCGTCACGCGGGCCGCGTCGGCATTCGCTGCGGCCGTGCCGCGCTCGATTTTCTGCGTCGGCTGGCCGAACGGTGACCAGTGCAGTTGGTTGGGCAGTTCCTGGCTCCATTCGATTCCGCCCTTGCTGCCGTATACGCGCAGCCGCAGTTCGTTCGCGTTGCCCGGCGCGACCTGGCTGGCCCACAGCATGCCGCGCGCGCCGCCGACGTAGCGCAGCAGGATCTGCGCGTCGTCGTCGAGCGCACGGTTTGGCACGAAGCGGCTCAGTTCGGCGCACAGCGAATGCGTTTTCAGTCCGGTGACGAAGGCGGCGAGTTGGTAGGCGTGCGTTCCGATGTCGCCGATGCAGCCGCCCGCGCCGGCGCGCGCCGGGTCGGTGCGCCAGAGCGCCTGCTTCTGCCCGGTTTCTTCGAGCGCCTCGGTGAGCCAATCCTGCAGGTACTCCACGTGCACCATGCGCAGCGTTCCCAGCGCACCGTCGCGCAGCATGCGCCGCGCGTGGCGCACCATCGGGTAGCCGCTGTAGTTGTAGGTCACGGCCAGGATGCGGCCGCGTGCGCGCGCCAACTCTTGCAGCCGCAGGGCCTGCGCCAGCGTGGTGCTCACCGGCTTGTCGCAGATCACGTGCATTCCCGCCGCAAGAAAGGCTTCGGCCACGGGCGCATGCTGGTCGTTGGGCGTGACGATGGCCACGGCCTCGATTCCGTCCGCGCGCGCCGCCTCCGCGCGCGCCATCGTCGCGTAGTCCGGGTAGGCGCGCGCCAGACCCAGGGCCTGCGCCGAGCGCAGCGCTTTCTCGGGGCTTGCGCTGAGCGCGCCGGCGAGCAGTTCGTATTCGTCGTCGAGCCGCGCGGCGATGCGGTGCACGGCACCGATGAAGGCGCCCTCGCCACCGCCCACCATGCCGAGCCGGATGCGGCGCCCCGGCGGCGCCGCGCCGTGCGCCGCGCTCATTGCGCGCCCTCGTGCAGGCCGAGCATGCGCTGCAACTGCCGCGCGTCGCTGCTGCCGCCGGCGAAGTCGTCGAACGCCTTTTCGGTCACGCGGATGATGTGGCGGCGGATGAACTCCGCGCCCTCGGCCGCGCCGGCCTCGGGGTGCTTGAGGCAGCATTCCCATTCCAGGACCGCCCAGCTGTCGTAGCCGTATTGCGCCATCTTGGAGAAGATGGCGCCAAAGTCCACCTGGCCGTCGCCCAGCGAACGGAAGCGCCCCGCGCGCCCGACCCAGGGTTGGAAACCCGAGTACACGCCCTGTCGGCCGGTGGGGCGGAACTCCGCGTCCTTGACGTGCAGCGCCTGGATGCGCTCGTGGTAGATGTCGATGAACTGCAGGTAGTCGAGCTGCTGCAGCAGGAAGTGCGACGGGTCGTAGTTGATGCAGCAGCGTGGGTGCTGCTGCACGCGCTCCAGGAACATCTCGAAAGTGGCGCCGTCGAACAGGTCCTCGCCGGGGTGCAGTTCGAAGCAGACGTTGCAGTCGGCGGCGTCGAAGGCGTCGAAGATGGGCCGCCAGCGGCGCGCGAGTTCGTCGAACGCGGTGTCGATCAGGCCGGCCGGGCGCTGCGGCCAGGGGTACAGGAAGGGCCAGGCCAGCGCGCCCGAGAAGCTCACGGTGTTCCTCAGCCCCAGCCGCTGCGAAGCCTTGGCCGCGAGCAGCATCTGCTGCACGGCCCAGGCCTGGCGCGCCCGGGGATTGCCGCGCACGGCCTCGGGAGCAAAGCTGTCGAAGGCCTCGTCGTAGGCCGGATGCACGGCCACCAGCTGGCCCTGCAGGTGGGTGCCCAGCTCGGTGATCTCGACGCCGTTGGCGCGCGCCACGCCGCGCAACTCGTCGCAATAGGTCTGCGACGCGGCGGCCTGCTCCAGGTCAAAGACACGCCGATCCCAGGAGGGGAGTTGCACGCCCTTGAAGCCCAGGCTCGCGGCCCAGCGCGTGATCGATTCCCAGGAGTCAAACGGTGCGTTGTCGCCCGTGAATTGCGCCAGATAAATTCCCGGGCCCTTGATGTTGCTCGCCATGGGTGTTCCTGCGGGTGCTCAGAGATTTTTGCGAAGTGGGTCAGGGTTCGGGGGGCTCCGCGACCTGGGCTCAGGCCGCACCAGCAACGGCCTGGGCCGCTGCAATGCCGCAAATTCTGGGGCACACATCTGGTTTCATTCCCTCATGAAAACCCTATCAAACCCGTGCGTTCCATGGTCCCGGCCTGTGGCGTTGGCCGCAACGAAAAAGAATCAGCGCCTGGCCGGTACGGGCTTTGGAACGTTCGCGACGGGGATTGGCTAATTCCCTATGAATCCCGTGGTATCTTCGATCGATATCGTTACATTTTGACGCGCCATGCATCGGCGCATGCGCTTGGGCGATTCCGGGCGTGCCGATCCGCCAAGGCGCAAACCGATTTTCCGTACAACTGCCGCCGCCCTGCGCAAGGGATTCGTTGAGGGCGTGGCGTTCGTTTTGTCCCCCACAAAGCGATCATTTTTTTGTGGGAGATGCGGGTGGACGCAACTGTCTTTGCGGGTCCTTGGGTCGGGCTCTTGGCCGAGTACTGGCACATAGCCGCCGTAGCACTGCTCTTGCTCTTGATCGGCATCGGTTTTGTCTTTCGGTTCGTGGTTCCGGCTTGGCAGCTTGGCGGGAAGCTCTCGGCGGCCATCAGCGCCTTGCGCGACATCAACGCACGGCGTGATGGCAACGTTGTCGATCTCGAAGAGATCGGGGCCAAGGCCATGTCTGATCCGGCCTTGTCCCACCTGTGGAGGGAATACGCCAAAACGCTGCATCCCCAGCGCAAGGATGGAGACAACGGGCTCAGCCGCATCGTCCGCTGGCGCGCCACCGCCCTGGCCGACAGCTTCTTCTCCGAGCAGGCCGTCGTCGATGCGCGCCTGAGAACCGAGTATTACAAGCATGTGCCAGGCATCCTGACGGGCATCGGGATCATCGGCACGTTCTCCGGTCTGATCATCGGCCTGAGCCGCTTCAAGGTGCCCAAGGACCTGACCCTGATCCAGGAGCAACTCGGGCAGCTCATGAACTCGGTCCGCCACGCGTTCTATGCGTCAGCGGCGGCCATCGGGCTGGCGATGCTGTTCACCTGGGCCGAAAAGTCGCTGGTCGCCGCGCGCTATCGGCAGGTCGAGTCGTTGCGCGAACTCGTGGACAGCATGTTCGAGGGTGGCGCCGGGGAGGAGTACCTCGAGCGGGTGGCCACGGCGGCCGAGATGTCGGCCACGCAGGCGGCACAACTCAAGGACTCCCTGGTCGGCGACCTGAAGGAAATACTGACCGCGCAGATGACCCGGCAGATTGACGCCCAGGCCGCGCACAGCAGCCAACTGGCGGGCGCTGTGGGCGAGGCCATCTCCAAGGGCCTTGGTCCGCCAATGGGGGAACTCGCCAATGTCGTGCGGGACGTCCGCGGGGACCAGGGCGAGGCCGTCAACAAGATGCTCACCGACGTGTTGGCGAGCTTCGCGTCTCAGATGCGCGAGATGTTTGGCGGCCAGATGACGGGCATGTCCGAGCTCATGCGCAAGGCCAGCGAGTCCATGCAGGCCACCGCCATCCAGTTTGGGCAGCTCGCGACCAATATGGGCGCGGCCGGGACCAACACGGTGAACGCCATGGGCGAGCGGCTGGGCAAGGCCTTGGACGCCATGGACACCCGCCAAGCCGCGATGAACGCGCAAATGGGAGCGTTCGTCGAGCAGATCAGGGCTTTGGTGTCGGAGTCGCAGACCGAGTCGTCGCAGAAGCTCAAAGACACGCTGGCGGCGGTGGGCGACCAAGTCGCCGGGGTGGTCGAGCAGCTCAGGAAGCAGGCCGAGCAAGCGGCAGAGTCCCAAGGCAAGCGCCACGACCGCTTCGAGGAGGCCACGGACCAGGCCATCGGGTCGCTTTCCGGCCAAGTCGAGCAGTTGCTCCGCCAGTCGATGGCGACCAACGAGTCGCTGCAGGGCGCGGTGGCGAGTCTCGCGCAGGCCACCGACCAGGCGATCAAGGGCATGAACTCCGGCGCCGAAACGCTCTACCTAGCAGCCACCGACTTTGCCAAGGCGGGGCAGGGTGTGTCGGAAACCATGCACGCCTCGACCACCGCTACCGAGGCCATCAAGGCGGCTTCGATCCAACTCACCATGTCCACCGACGGCGCGCGAGCAATCTTCGCCGACTACGCCAAGACCCGCGACACCTTCGCGAACATGGTCACCGACTTGAAGCAGACCGTCGAAAACGCCAAACGGGATGCGTCCATGACCTCCGGGATCATCGAGCAGATTCAGGCGGCAGCGACCCAGTTGGGCGTGGCCAGCAGGCAGTCCGAGGAATACCTGCGCGACCTCAGTGCCGTACTGGGCGAGGCTCACGGAAAGTTTACGGGGAGCGTCGAGCAGACGCTGCACGATAGCAACCGCGCGTTCCACGGTCACCTCGCGAGCGCGGTCGGGTTGTTGTCGGGCGCCATCACGGACTTGTCGGACGCCATCGAGGACCTCGGCGATGCGCTCGACGAACTCCCGCCCCGGAGATAACAGGCCATGATGGGAATCAGGGCTTTGCGGCGCAAGGCGGGCAAGGAGGATGCGGAAAAGCCGTTCTGGATTTCCTTTTCCGACCTGATGACGGCGCTGATGGTGCTGTTTCTGGTGGCGATGGCCGTGGCCCTGATAGCAGTCACGCATGGATTGGCGACCATCAACAAGGACAAGGAGGAGCGCCAGCAGACCATCGCGGCCTGCATTGCCGACGTGAAGGCGCTCACTGACCGGTCGGAATTCCAAGGCGTTTCGGTACACGGCCATTCCATAGACTTCGGCACGCTGGTGCTGTTCGGCAACGACAGGCATCGCTTCGAGAACCCCACGCACGAGCACTTCGTGCGCCAGTTCGTCCCGCGCGTGCTCGACTTGGCGCGCAGCAAGCAATGCGAGCAATGGCTCAAGCGCGTGGTGGTTGAGGGCTTTGCCAGCCAGACTGGCAACTATCTCTACAACCTGAATCTGAGCTATCTGCGCTCGCAGCGCGTGCTATGCGTGCTGCTCGATGCCCAGGCGGCGAACGCCCTGGTAGCGACGGACCGCCAATTCATCCAGAGCCTGTTTCTGGTCGGTGGATCGTCGTTCAACACGGCCGCCGGCGAGGCGGCCCGGATGCGGCGGGTCGAACTCAGACTGGAATTCCGCGACCTGGGGAGCGCGCGCGACCAGCACACCGACATCCCCCTGGACCCCGGCGTCAAATGCCCAAACGATTTGCACTGAACGACCCCCTCGACACGCTTCGCAAAGAGCTTGAACCTTTCGCCTCGGGGCTGCGCTCGCCCGAGACGTTTTCCGACCCCGACGATGGCATGAAAAAGGCCTGGGAGAGGGTCGAGCGCGAGCATGGTGGCGCGGGCACCGGGGCCCCCACGGACTCCATCGTGACCGTGATTCGTATCTTTCGCGAAACGGGCGAGATCAAGACTCGGCGCGATTTGAAATATGTCTGTTTCGGCCTCTCGATCCCCATTGGCGGCTGGTGCGTCCTTGTCGATGTCCGGCTGCTCCGCTACGTCTTCGAGCGGGTCCGGGACCTGCCGAAGATGCGGCGGCGCATCCGCGGTTTTCGGGCCCTGCTGTCGAGCTACTGGGGCTTCCCCCTGCATGCTGGGCAGACCCGCGACGAGGCCAGGGTCGGTTGGGGCGTACTGCGCTCCTGGCTGTGTGCCGAACACGAACGCATTGCCCAATCCCCGGAGCCCAAGCGGCCGTGGTTCGCGGTGCTGACCCGGCACACGATGTTGTTGAGCGACAACCCCTGCGAGCAGTTCGGTGCCGACCTGCTGCGCGGCGACAGCACGGGACTGCGCGATGCGATCGAGGGTCTGGCAATCCCGGTGAACTCCTGGGTCCAGGAAGAGGCCGTCGTCGCCCAGATGGACGCGGGATGCCTTCTGAAAGACCGGGCTTTCCAGCAGACCTTGCCCGCTCTCCTGCGCATCGGAGTCGGGTGCGGCGGGGTCGAATTGGGCGAGACGCTGCGCCGGCGCTGCGTGGAGACGTTGGTGTTTCGTTATGCCCGGTGCAGCGAGCGGCCCGAGCACATGGCCCTGCGCGACGCCGCTGTCTCCCACATCGGCAATCCCTGGCTGTACCGCTCACGCTGGCGCGACGACCCGAGTCGCGAGATGGTCAGCGCTTGGCTCAAGCACCGCTTGATCAGCGACTTCTTCGAGTTGCTCAGCGCTGATGGCATGGGCGACCGCCGCCGCATGGACTACTGGCTGCGTTTCGCGCCAGCCATCGAAGACATGTGGTTTGCGCTGGGCGTGAACGCGCAGCATCGGCACAGCGAGCCATTCGACGAATTCAGGCTCCGTGCACAAGGGCGGCTGCTCGCGCTGGACGCTACGACGCACGACAACAACGCCTTCGTCATGCAGGTCGGACGCTATCTGCTGGTCGAGTTCGGCGCCAAGGGCAACGCGATGTTTGTCTTTGCCCGGGATTCGCTCGATCAGCCTTTGCTCAACGCTTTGCACAGCAGGGCGCGGGCGTCGGTCAGCGTCCACCAACTCAAGGACAGCCGGCACATTCACCGGATGATCCACAGCGACTCGTCCGGGCAAACCTGGGAACAGAAGTTCGACGACGACCTCGTGCCCCGCATTGGTTGGCGTCCAAGCGTCGCGCCGCGGGGCATCGGTGGACCGGTTCGGCGTCCGCGCCCGCAGGTGTTTTCGCCGGGCACATGGCGTTCCTTTGCGCGAAGCCATGGCCTGCGTGTGCAGGACAACCGCAGCAAACAAGGCGCGCTTTGGGTGCTCGGCGTCGAGCAAGCCGGCGCCGTCGCCGCCCAACTCGATGCCTGGGGTTTCCGGTGCAGGGCGCCCAAAGGTTGGTACAAGGAGTAGTCGATGCGCAGAGCCCCGTTTTTTTCATCCCCATCCGGGGGCAACCCGGGCAGCCCATCGGGGTCGGGCATTGCCGTTTCGTGGAGCCGCGATGGCGTTGAATACCGACCCGATCCAGCGCGCGAAGACTGGCTCTGCGACGCTGGCCGCTTTGGCGCCGACGCCGAACTGGTGCGGCTGCTGGGCCAGTTGGAGGAGGAGGGTTTCGCGCGGCAGGACGCGGCCCGTCTGAAGCTGGGCTGGCCGGACTTTTATCGCCTCGCGACCTCGCCGGAGTACGGGGGCGACGTTGCGGCCATGAAACTGCCGCCCATGCAGGCCTGGCGCCCGGTGCTGTCGAGCAAGGGGACGCTGATCGACCAGGGCTTCGCCGTGTCCATTGCCGGATGGATCGCCCCCGACGGGCAGCGCCCGCAAGGCAATGCCACCATCGCGGGCGCGGTGATCCAACTGGGCCAGCGCGTAGCGCTGCTGCCGGAGGGCGCGTGGCGCGTGGTCGAATCCGTGGCCCGGTTCTGGGCCAGACCTGCCGGCGAGCGCGACGCGGACTCGAACCGCCGCGCCTGGTCGGACATCCGCTCCCAGGCCGTGAGCGCCGGCGCCGACATGGCGGACTTTCTGCGCAACACCATCGTGCTGACTCCGGAAAAGCTGCGCATCGGCCTGCGCAAGGGCGACGTCGGCAACGCCATGGTCGAGGTGCTGCCGGAATTTGACGGCGCGCCGGCGCGGTGGCTGGAAACTTTCGACAGCCGTCAGGAAGTGCCCGAGCGCTACGACATCCCCGACGGCAAGGGCATCGTGCAGGTGATGCTTGCGCCGCCCGTGCGGACCGTGCTGCGCGAGATTCGCCGCATGCCGGGTCGGCGCATCGCGGGCGAGCGCGCCAAGTCGTTTCTGCGCAATCCCTTTGCCGTTCTGGGCCCTGATGCGGCCCTGGTGATCGACCCGCAGCAGTTCGAGCAGGCGCGCGACGACGCGGGCGTGTCATTCGCCCGCTTTACCGCCCGCGTGCTGCGCGACGACAAGGGCTACCCATACGACTGCACTTTGCTGGTCGAGGAGACGGTGCATGGCGCAGCAGTCCATTCCACCGAACTGCGCTTTGCAGAAGCGCAGGACCTGGAAGGGTTCGTCACCCTGCTCGATGCCCGTATCGCGGCGTCGGCGCCATGCTGCCATTGGCAGGGCTACGACCTGGAAATCCTGGGCGACACACCCGATCAAGCCAAACTCCTGCGCGCGGCGCTGCGCGACATGTCGGCGTCCAGCCGTCCGCGGGCCGCGGAGATTTTTGACCTGTCGCGGTATTCCGACCGCATAGGGGTAATCGGTGTCGAGAAGCCCTACTACTCGCCCTTCATCACCCGCAAGAGCGACGACGAAGGATGGGTCCCCGAGAACGTCGATATCGGCATTTTCTACACGCCCGAGGAGGGTGGCGAGACGATCGCTGTCGTGCTGGGCGAGAAATCCCTGGCGGTGTTCCGTGCGGTAGTCGAGGATGCCCGGATAAACCAGCGCGAGACATTCACCTTTCCCTCCTGCCCCCAACCCCTTCCGCTCCCATGGGCCATCGATGCACTCAAGACGCTGGACAAGACCATCGAGCATGTGGGCAGGGGCAAGTTCAGTCCCCCAAAGCCTGAGCCCCGGGACGAACGCAGGGGCCTGGTGATCAAGCCCAATGTGGACCAACTCGATTACGAGGAACGCCGAGGCGCACTGACCCCGACCAACGCACCACCCCGGCTCCCCACCGTGCTGCGGCCCGACGTCGCGCTCAAGGAGCATCAACTGAGCGGCGTGGCCTGGCTTCAACACCTGTGGCGCCTCTCGCCAGAGGCCTGCCGTGGCGCGCTGCTGGCAGACGACATGGGCCTGGGCAAGACGATCCAACTGTTGGCGTTCATCGCTGCGGCCATCGAAGAGCAGGCCGACATCGATCCATTCCTGATCGTGGCGCCGGTTTCGCTGTTGGACAACTGGAAGGAAGAGATTGCCAAGTTCCTTGTCCCAGGCGCGATGCGCGTCCTGACGCTGTATGGGAAATCGCTGGCCGAAAAGCGCGTTCCCCGGCACGAGCTCGAGGAGGAACTCGTTCAAGGGGGCGTGACGCGGCTTTTGAAGCCTGGTTGGCTCGGTGGCGCCCAAGTCGTTCTGACCACCTATGAAACACTGCGCGACCTCGAGTTCTCGTTGGCCGCGCAGCCTTGGTCGGCGATGATTTGCGACGAGGCGCAGAAGATCAAGAACCCCAACGCCTTGATTACGCGCGCGGCCAAGAAGCAGAACGCCCGGTTCAAGATTGCCTGCACGGGAACGCCGGTGGAGAACACGCTGACCGACATCTGGAGCCTGTTCGACTTTGTACAGCCGGGTTTGTTGGGTGCGCTGAAGGAGTTTGGCGAGCGCTACCGCAGGCCCATCGAAGCCGAGAGCGACGAGGAGAAGCAGCGCGTCGAAGAATTGCGGACCTTGATCGAACCACAGAAACTGCGCCGGACCAAGGCCGAGGTCGCCAAGGATCTGCCCAAGAAGATCGAGGTGCTCACCTGCCGGACTCTGCCCTTGTCAGACTGCCAGCGTGCGCACTACGCCAACGCTGTCGCGCAGTTTCGTCAACGGGAGTCGGGCGGATTCACCGGTCTGCAATCGCCCTTGGGCCTGCTGCTATACCTGCGCAGGCTGTGCTCGGACCCGCAGCAGCCAGGGCAGATCACGACCGGCTCCAAGCCACTCGCCGAGATCGAGCGCGACTCGCCCAAGATGAAATGGCTTTTGGCCGAATTGCGCGCAATCGAGACCAGGGACGAGAAAGTCATTGTCTTTTGCGAATTCAAGGACCTCCAGCGAACGCTGAAGCGCGCCATTGGTGAGCGGTTCGGCGTCGAGCCCGACGTGATCAACGGCGACACGTCGGCGGACTCTGCCCATGCCGGAAACCGGCAGCGGCGGATCAGAAAATTCCAGGACCAGCCCGGATTTGGCGTGATCGTCCTCTCGCCCCTGGCGGTGGGTTTTGGCGTGAACATCCAGGCGGCCAACCATGTCGTGCACTTCACCCGGACATGGAACCCGGCCAAGGAGGACCAGGCGACCGACCGGGCCTACCGCATAGGGCAGACCCGGGATGTCCATGTGTATTACCCGATCGTGGTGGCCCAAGACTTCCTGACCTTCGACGCCAAACTCGACCAGTTGCTCGATTGGAAGCGGGGCCTCGCCACCGACATGCTCAACGGCGCAGGCGGCATGGGTCCGGCCGACTTCAACGACCTGCAGGCGCCCGACGGTGGGGATGCCTTTGGCAACGAGCCGATCAGCGCCGACGACATCGGGCGACTGGATGCCGACGCCTTCGAAGCGTTTTGCGCCTTGCTGTGGAGCAAGCGCGGCTACCCGCAAGTGATCAGGACCCCGCGTACAGGCGACGGCGGCGTCGATGTCCTGGCGATCCGTGGCGCCGAGGGCGTGGCCATACAGTGCAAGAGTTCCGGCATCGAAGGACGAGCGCTCGGGTGGGAGGCTGTCAGGGATGTCGTTGCAGGGGTTCACGCCTATGCGCAGCGCCATCCCGGCGTGCAGTTCACGCCGGTGGCGGTCACCAACCAGCGCTTCAACGACACCGCCAAGCACCAGGCCCGGGTATCGAATGTGGCGTTGGTCGAGGGCGACGAGCTTGTGCGTTTGATTACGCAGTACCCCATGAAACGCGGTGAGCTTCAACGATTCCTGGGTTCGGCTTGGGGGTAGCCTGCGACGCGGCATGGACCGGGCGCGCGATCGCGTTCACCCGGCACAGGCTCGGTTCGTCCGCCTGTGCGCTGGAGGGCGCTTCGTCCATGCTCCCGCCAGGGGCGGCCGAGCCCTCGCACCGCCCGGGTGCTCCGGCGGCCTTGGTGGCGCGGTGGCCGATCGCGGCACAATGCCCGGATATTGAGGGGATCACCCAGTGCAAATCGAATCCATCCGACTGAAGAATTTCAAGGTCTTTCGCGACGTACACCTGAAGGACATCCCGGCCTTCTTGGTGGTGGTTGGCGCCAATGGGTCTGGCAAGAGCACGTTCTTTGATGTGTTTGGTTTTTTGCACGATTGCCTGAAAAACAATGTGCGGCAGGCGCTGGATTCGCGCGGCCGGTTTCGGGAAGTCCTCAGCCGTGACGCCACGGAAGAAACCATAAGGATCGAAATCCAGTACCGCATGCCGATCAGCGGGATTGATCGCCTGGTCACTTACTCGCTCGAAATAGCCGAGCGGGATGGTGCCCCGTTCATCCGGCGGGAAATACTCCGCTACAAACGGGGCCGCCACGGCAGCCCGTTTCACTTCCTGGACTTCACGAACGGCGCGGGTTTTGCGATCACGAACGAAGAAGATTTTCAAAAACCCGATGAGGCGCTGGACCGTGAAGAACAGAAAGTGGCTCCCGATACGTTGGCCGTCAAAGGCCTGGGGCAGTTTGAGCGCTTCAAGGCCGCGTCCGCTTTTCGCCAATTGATCGAGTCCTGGCATGTGTCGGACTTTCACATCCATGCCGCACGTGGCCGCAAGGAGGCTGTGGGAGAGACGGAGCATCTCACGGAGACCGGAGACAATCTGCCGCTGGTCGCACGCCATCTTTACGAACAGCATCCCGAGGTGTTTCAGAAGATTCTGGCCACCCTTGCGCAGCGTGTGCCGGGAATCGCAGGGGTGGAGCCTCAGCTGATGGACGATGGGTACCTGACATTGCGCTTTCGCGACGGCTCGTTCAAGACGCCTTTCCTCGACCGCTATGTGTCTGATGGCACGATCAAGATGTTTTCCTACCTGGTCCTGCTGCATGACCCCAAGCCGCATCCCTTGCTGTGCGTGGAAGAACCCGAAAATCAGCTCTACCCCAAGCTGATGGCCGAATTGGCCGAAGAGTTTCGGCTCTACGCGCAACGACGCGGCGGGCAGGTCTTTGGCGAAGGCCGTAGGCGGCAAGGTGATTTTTTTCAGATCTACGCGCAACGCGGCGGGCAGGTCTTTGTCTCCACCCATTCACCCGATTTCCTGAACGCCGCCATGCTGGACGAGGTCTGCTGGCTGGTGAAAAGAAATGGCGCCACCGAGATCCGCCGCGCCCGTGACGATGCCCAGATTCGTGCCTATATGGCAGAGGGTGATCAGATGGGCTACCTTTGGAAGCAGGGGTTCTTTGAAGGCGCCGATCCGGTATGAGGGAACTCGTATTTTTGCTCGAAGAGGCGTCCGCCAAGGCGCTGCTCGAAGGATTGCTGCCGCGCATACTGGACCACAGGATTCTCCCGCGCTTGATCGCGTTCGATGGGAAGCAGGATCTGGAAAAGCAATTGGTGCGCCGCCTGCGCAGCTACCTCAATCCCGACGCCCGCTTTCTGGTGCTGCGTGACCAAGATAGCGCACCGGACTGCATCAAGGTCAAGAAAAAGCTGACGGGACTTTGCGCAACCGCAGGTCGTCAGGCTGTTTCTCTGGTGCGCATTGCATGCCGCGAGCTTGAAAGCATGTACTTGGCGGATCTGCGAGCGGTCGAAATTGCGTTGGCTGTCCCCGGGCTGGTCAAACGCCAAAGTAGCGCCAAATTCAGGCACCCGGATCGACTCGAAAGTCCTGGCCGCGAACTGGCGAAACTGACAACGGGGAGTATCAGAAAGTAAGCGGTTCCCGCTTGCTTGGGAGACATCTCGACACGGCAAATGAGCGCTCGGCAAGCTTCAGGAATCTGGTGCGTGGCATCCGCCGTCTGGAAACCGAACTTCTGGAAATTCCGTAAGGCCCCCCTCCCCCGCCTCAGGGCGTCTGCAGCGCCCCATCCATCAGAAGACGGGTCTGGGTCCAGGTCGTGACGCTGGCGCTCCTATGGAGTTTGTCGGTAGCGGCTGAATAGTTACGATTTTTCCGGCAATTTGCCGTACGATGTCCGGCAGGAGGATGCCCCTATGACCGCCGTTTCTACCGCCCGACTCGAAGCCCGGATCAGCCCGGACCTGCAGAAGATGCTCAAGCGTGCCGCCGAGATTCAAGGCCGCACCCTCACCGACTTCGTGGTGGCCGCCGTCCAGGACGCGGCCCAGCGCGCCATCGAGCAGGCCGAAGTCATCCGCTTGTCGCTGGCCGACCAGCAACGCTTTGCCGAGGTGCTGCTGTCGCCGCCCGAACCGACGCCGGCGCTTAAACGCGCGATGGCCCGCCACGACGAGTTGCTGCGCACTGAATGACGCACGCGCCGTTCCTGATCGCGGCGCTGGATGCTGCTGCCCATGACCGAAGCCAGTTTGACAGCGGCACGCTCGCGCTGGATCGCTATCTGCGCGAGCAGGTGTCGCAGGACATTCGCCGCCGCGTCGCAGCGTGCTTTGTCGCACTCACCGATGAGCGGCGCGTCGCCGGCTACTACACCTTGGCGACGGCCAGCGTGCCGCTGGCCGATCTGCCCGACGGGCTGCGGCGCAAGCTGCCGCGCTATGGCTCCGTGCCGGCCATCCGCATGGGCCGGTTGGCCGTCGATGCGGCTTTCAAGGGGCAGGGCCTGGGCGGCGCCCTGCTGGTCAACGCGCTGCGGCGCGCGGCCAGTTCCGAGATTCCGGCTGTGGTCCTGATCGTGGATGCCAAGGACGATCAAGCCGCGGCGTTCTACCGGCACCACGCATCTACCCCTTTGGCGGACTCTCCGCTGACCCTGTTCCTGCCGCTGGCATCCGTGCGTTGAAGAAAGACCATCATGCACACACACGCCCCAATCTCGAAGAGGCGTCCGCCAAGGCGCTGCTCGAATGGACCTGCACGGGCGCCCCGTTGCGGGCTTGCCCTCTCCCCCCTCCCCTGCCTTCAGGGCGTCTGCAACGCACCATCCACCAGAAGACGGGTCTGGGTCCAGGTCGTGACGCTGTTCTCGCATGGGTATTTGGCCGCCTCGGCTTCGTCGAGGTCCACGCCCAGGCCTGGCTTGTCGTTCGCGTAGACATGGCCTTGGCGGAACTCGGGCAGTCCCGGGAATACGTCGAGCAGCGCCTCCTTGGGTCCCCTGAGGTCCTGGATCACGCTGTTCGGGGGCTCGGTGCCGGACCATTCCTGTACGCCGAAGTTGCGCGCTGCCAGGTCGATGTGGATGTTCGCCGCGTGCGCCAGCGGCGACATGTCGCCCGGGCCATGCCAGGCGGTGCGCACGCCGTATTGCTCGGCAAACAGTTGCAGCTTGCGCCCCGGCGTGATGCCGCCGACCTGGCTCAGGTGCACGCGGACGTAGTCGATCAGGCGCTCGGCGATCAGCGGGCGCCACTCGAACGGGTGGTTGAACAATTCGCCCTGCGCCAGCGGCGTGGTGGTCTTGGCGCGCAGCTGGCGCAGCCAGTCGCCGTCCTCGAGTGCTATCGCGTCTTCCAGGAAGAACAGCGCGTAGGGTTCGAGCGCGCAGGCAAAGCGGATCGCGTCGGCGGGCTTGAGGCGCTCGTGCACGTCGTGGCATAGCTCGACGCCAAAGCCCAGGCGGCTGCGCAGCGCGTCGAACATCTCGAGCGTGTCGCGCATGTATTCGCGGCTGTCCAGGTAGACCCCGGCGAGCGCGCCCCGGGGTGCGGCCGCGGGTGCGGCGCCGAAACGGCCGCCGCCGTAGCCGCCGCTCTGGCAGCGGATATGCGTGATGCCCTGCGCGCGGTACTTCAGGATGCAGTCGCCCAGTTCCTCCAGGTCGCGGCCGTCGGCGTGGCGGTAGATGGGCACGCCTTCCCGGCATTTGCCGCCGAACAGCTGGTACAGCGGCATGTTCGCCTGCTTGCCCTTGATGTCCCACAGCGCCATGTCGATTCCGGAGATGGCGTTGTTCTCTATCGGCCCGTTGCGCCAGTAGGCGTTCTGGTGCATCAGCTGCCACAGTTCCTCGATGGCCTCGGCGTTGCGGCCGACGAGCAGCGGCCGCAGGTATTCCCCGATCAGGCATTCGACCGCCCGGTGGCGGTAGGCAAAGGTGGCGCAACCGAGGCCGACCAGGCCGGGCTGGTTGGTCTCGACTTGGACCACGAGCAGGTTGATGCCTTCCGGCGCGGTGGCGGTGGTTTTGATGTCGGTGATGAGCGTGGTCATGAAGTCGCAAATGAAGTGATCGAGCCGTTACAGCACCGCGAGCCAGCCGCCATCGACGTAGATGATCTGGCCATTCACGTAGTCCGAGGCGCGCGCGGACAGGAACACCGCCGCGCCGATCAGTTCCTCGGGTTGGCCCCAGCGCTTGGCCGGGTTGCTGGCCTTGACCCAGGCGTCGAAATCGGGGTTGTTCATCAGCGCGGTGTTCATCTCGGTCTGTATGTAGCCCGGCCCGATCGCGTTCACCTGGATGCCGAACTGCGCCCATTCGGCCGCCATCGCGCGCGCGAGCATCTTGATCCCGCCCTTGGCTGCGGTGTACGGCGCGACCGTCGCGCGCGCGGCCTCGCTGGTCAGCGAGCCGATGTGGATGATCTTGCCCCCGCGGCCGCGCGCGATCATGCGCTTGGCGGCCTGCTTGCCGACGATGAAGGCGCTGGTGAGGTTGGTGTCGATCACGCGCTGCCAGTCCCGGAGTTCGAGGTCGACCAGGGGCATGCGGTGCTGTATGCCGGCGTTGTTGATCAGGATGTCGATCGCGATGCCGCGCTGGTCCAGCGCGTCGAAGGCCGCGGCGACCGCCGCCTCGTCGGTCACGTCGAACGGCAGCGCCTGCGCGTCGTGGCCCCGGGCGCGCAGTTGCTCGGCCGCCAACGCAAGCTGCGCGGTGCTGCGGGCGTTGACGATGACGCGCGCGCCGGCCTCGGCCAGGCCCTGCGCAAAGGCCAGGCCCAGGCCGCGCGCAGCCCCGGTGATGAGCGCCGTGCGTCCGCTCAGATCGAACAATGGGGACATGGGGTTCTTCCGCTCGGAGGGAGTCAATGGGCTTGCGCCGTGGAGGCATCGGGCGCGGCGTGCACCCGCCCCGCGCGCAGGCCCACCTCGCCCAGGCCGGGGAAGCGGACCAGGATGTCGGTGTCCGCCGGCATCGGTAGCGCGCCGACCCAGGATCCCGTGGTGACCACGGTGTGCGCGGGCACCGTGCGAGCGCCGCGCGTGGCATGGCGCAGCCAGATCGGCAGCAGCCACAGCGGGTCGCCCAGCGAGTAGGCGCCGGTGTTTTCGATGGCGGGCGCGGCACCCGGCGCCGCACCAAAGCGGACCTCGCAGCGCTGGCCTGCCCAGTCATGCCCTCGGTGGTTGGGGAGCCAGCCACCCAGGAGCAGCGCGCCGTGCGAGCCCTGATCGGCGAGGCGCAGCGCAGCCGGTGCCTGCAAGCCTTCTTGCCAGCGCGAATCGGCGATCTCGATCGCGACGGCCACTGCGTCCACCAAGTACGGCGCGTCGGCATGGGTGAGCTGCTGCGCCTGTGCGGGCGTCACGTCCCGCGCCAGGCGCAGGGCAATCTCGGCCTCGACGGCCGGCTGGTGCCAGCGCAGGTCCGCCAGGGATTGCCCCGCCGTGCGCACGCCCGCGGCCGGCAGCGCCGCGTGCGTCAGCGCCGCGGTCCGCGCTGCGCCGCCCGACTTCCAGTGGCGCGGCGGGCCGCCGTCAAACCATCCCAGCGCCTGGGCCACGGCGTCCTGGATCGCGTAGGCCTGGTCGTCGCTGCGGAGCACGTGCGCCAGGTCCGAGGCCGGGGCCGGTTGGCCGGAACGCCGCGCAGCGATCAGCGCGGCAGCAACGCAGGGGTGTGGGCAGGGGGTCATGGTCGGAGGAAGAATGGATGGGACAGCGACGGCATCATGCCGGGTCACCGGCCTGCGCTGCGGTTCGGGCCCCGGCCCCGGCCTCGGCCTCGAAATCGATCAACACCTTCATCGCCCGCTTGCGGTCGCTGGCCAGTGCAAAGGCCTGGACCGCCTGGTCCATGGCGAACGCGCGGGTGATGACCGGCGACAGATCGACGCGCCGGGCGTTGATGAGTTGCACCGCGAGCGCGAACTCGGCGTGGAAGCGGAAGGAGCCCATCACGAGCAGTTCCTTGGCCACGATGAGGTTCTGCGGCACGCTGACGTCCCCGCCCAGCCCCAGTTGGACCAGCACGCCGCGCGGGCGCATGGTCTCCAGCCCGCTGCGCAGCGCGCGCTCGTTGCCCGAGCATTCGAACATCACGTCGATCTGCCCCTTTTCGGCGGCGTAGCGCTGCGTCCAGTCTGCCGCCGTTGCGACGTTGATCGTCGTATCGGCCCCCATGGCCCGGACCACCGCCAGCGGTTCGTCAACCACGTCGGTGGCGATGATTTCGGCCGCGCCGTGCAGGCGCGCAGCGGCGACGACCATTGCGCCGATCGGGCCACAGCCGGACACCAGCACCCGCTTGCCGAGCAGCGAGCCCGCGCGCGCCACCGCGTGCAGCGCCACCGAGAAGGGCTCGGCGAGCGCGGCCAGGGACAGGGAAATGCCGGGCGCGACCTTGGCGCATTGCCGCGCCTCGCAGACCAGCAGCTTGCGGAACGCCCCCTGGACATGGGGGTTGCGCATTGCGCTGCCGAAGTAGCGCATGTCCAGGCATTGGTTCGGCCAGCCTTCGAGGCAGTAGCGGCAACTCCCGCAGGGCAGACTGGGGTTCACCGCCACGCGGTCGCCCACCTGCACCGCGTCCACGTCGGGCGCCACGGCGGCCACCGTGCCGGCCACCTCGTGCCCCAGCGCCATGGGCTCGCGGATGCGGATGGCGCCAAAGCCCCCCTGGTGGAAGTAGTGCAGATCGGAGCCGCAGATGCCGCCCATTCCCACGCGCACCAGCACCTGCCCGGGGCCGATGCCTTCGAGCTCTCGCACCTCCAGGCGCAGGTCGGTGGGTGCGTGCAGCACCAGGGCCAGATAGCGTTCGGTCATGTCGTCCTCCGGGAATCAGGATGAAGAATGCGCGGGCGGGGCCACGTCACACCCGGTTCATGAGCGGCGCGCCGTCGATCCAGCGCCGGATGTTTTCGGCGATGGTTTCCTGGCGCCGGCGCACGGTGCCGGTGGTCCAGCCGGACATGTGCGGGGTCATGAGCAGGTTCGGCAGCGACGCAAAGTCCAGGCCCGGGGACGACGGCGTGCACTCGGCTTGCCCGGGCGTCGGGTAGCGGTACCAAGTGTCGATGATGGCGCCGCCGATGCGCCGCTGCGACAGGGCGTCGAACAGCGCCTGCTCGTCGATCACCGGGCCCCGCCCGACGTTCAGGATCAGCGCCCCGGGCCGCATCGCGGCCAAGGCTTCGGCCCCGACGATGCCGGTGGTCTGCGCCGTCAACGGCAGCGAGACCACGATGGCGTCGGCCGAGGCCATGAAGGCCGGCAGCTGCTCCAGCGTGAACGCCTGCGCCACGCGCTCGTCGGCGACGGGGCTGCGGTTGGCCACCGTGGTGCGCATGCCGAAGGCCTTGGCCCGGGCCAGGATGGCCTGGGCAATGTGGCCAAAGCCCAGCAGCCCCAGCGTCTGCGTCCCGAGTTCGCTGCGCAGGGCGCTGGGCCGGCCGGCCCACCAGGTCCAGCGCTGCTGGCGCAGATCGGCATCGGCCTGCGCCAGCGGGACGTGGCGCTGCAACAGCGCCGCCATCACGTATTCGGCGATGGCCTGCTCGTGGCCAAAGCAGTTGCACAGCACCGCGCCGGACGGCAGCAGGGCCGTGTCTATGGCGTCGGTACCGGCAGCCGGGGCATGGAACAGGCGCACGTTGCGCGGCGTCGGCAACCCGCGGTTGAGCGCGACGCCGACGATGACCTCGGCACTCGCGTAATGCGCGCGCTCGCCGGGGGCGTCCAGGGCGTCGCTCAGATCGACGATGTGGTGCTGCGGGTCGATCAGGGTCTCGAAACCCTGGCGGAAGTTGGCGGCGTTCGCGCCGTGGAATGCGATCTTGATGGTTCTCATGGCGGGGATCCGGGTCGGAGGATGTGTGGTCAATGGCAGGGATCAGCTCGCGCGGATGCGCTGGCCGTCGCGCGCGAACAGCACGGCCTCGGCGAGGTCGGGCACCAGGTGCACGGACTGGCCGGCGCACAGCTCGCTGTAGCCCTGGAGCACGGCCATCACTTCGGCGCTGCCGTCGCCGCCGCCGCCGTCGCTGTCCTCGCCGTGGTGCGCCGTGCGGGCATGGTCGAGGCGCACGCTGACGATGGACTCGGCGCCGACGTGCTCGACGAGCACCACCTGGCCCGCGAGCGCGCCGCTGCCCTGGCCCTGGCTCAGCCCCAGCGCATGCGGGCGGATGCCGAGCAGCACGTCGCACGCGGCCCGGGGCGCCAGCGCGGCCAGCTGCGCGGGCAGCGGCAGCACCAGCGGGCCCAGCAGCAGGCCGCGCTGCGGATCGATGCGCGCCTCGATCAGGTTCATCGGCGGCGTGCCGATGAAGCGGGCCACGAAGGTATTCGCCGGGTCGGTGTAGATGTCGCGCGGCGTGCCGAACTGCTGCACCACGCCGTCGCGCATGAGCGCGATGCGCGTGCCCATGGTCATGGCCTCGATCTGGTCATGCGTCACGTAGACGAAGGTGCCGCCCACTTCGCGGTGCAGCTTGATGATCTCGGCGCGCATCGAGCTGCGCAGCTTGGCGTCGAGGTTGGACAGCGGTTCGTCCATGAGGAACACGTCGGGCTGGCGCACCATGGCGCGCCCGAGCGCCACGCGCTGGCGCTGCCCGCCCGACAGGGTGCGCGGGTACTGCTCCAGCATCTCGGTCAGCGCCAGCGTCTTGGCCGTGCGCTCGACCAGCGCGCGCACCGCCGGCTGCTGCTCGATGCGCCGCTTGGCCAGGCCGCCGATGAGCGGCAGGTGGAACCACCAGCGGTGCGCGCGCATGATCAGCGGAAAGGTGATGTTGCGCCGCACCGTCATATGCGGGTACAGCGCGTAGGACTGGAACACGAAGGCCATGTCGCGCGCGCTCGGCGGCAGGGTATCGACGCGCCGCGCGCCGACGTGGATTTCGCCGCTCGTGACCTGCTCCAGACCCGCGAGCATGCGCAGCAGCGTGGACTTGCCGCAGCCCGAGGGGCCGAGCAGCACCAGGAATTCGCGGTCGGCGACGTCGAGCGTGATCCGGTCGGCGACTTTTTTGCCGCCGAATAGCTTGGTCACGCCCTGAAGGGAGATGGATGCCATGGTGCGAGGTGTCCGCGAAAGGGTCAGCCCTTGACGCTGCCGGCGGTCATTCCGGAGACGACGTAGCGCTGCACGAAAAGGTAGAAAACGACCGCGGGCAGCGTGTACATCAGCCCGATGGCCATCACGGTGTGCATGGGGGTGCTGAGCTCGCCGACGAAGCCGGCCAGGCCGACCGACGCCGTCTGCAAACCCTGGTCGCTGATCAGCGTCTGGGCGAACACGTATTCGTTCCAGCCGTGGAAGAACGCGATCACGGCCGCCGCCGCCAGGCTCGGCGCGACCAGCGGCAGCACCACGCTGAGCACGACGCCGAAGCGCGAGCAGCCGTCGATGGTCGCAGCCTCCTCGATGTCCATGGGCACGCCATCGACCGCGCCCTTGAGGATCAGCGTGATCACCGGCACGGTGAACGCGGTGTTCGCCAGGATCAGGCCGCTCAGGCTGTCGAGCAGGCCCAGCTGGCCGAAGATCGCGTACAGCGGAACCACCAGCATGGCCTCGGGCAGCATCTGCGTGACGAACAACGCCACCCCCAGGATGGCCACCGCCCGCAGGCGGTAGCGCGAGAGCACGTACGCCGGAAAGATCGCCAGCGCAATGCTCAGCGCCGCCGTGCCGAACGCGACGATGGCGCTGTTCTTCAGCCAGGTCGCGACCGCCGTGGTCTCGAACGCATGGCCGTAGACCAACCACTGCGCCCCGTCCGGCAGCAGCTGCGGCCGGTCCGCGAACAGGTCCGGCGACGCGGTCAGCGAGGTGACCAGCATCCAGTACAGCGGGAACGCGGCCAGGCCCAGCAGTGCCAGCACCAGCAGCATGCGCAGCGCGTGGCTCCAGGACAGTGTGCGGCTCATCGCTGCCCCTTGGCGCGTTCGGCGCGCTGTGTGTAGCGGAAATAGACCACGGTAATCAGCAGCGCCATGGACAGCCCCACCATGCCGACCGCCGCGCCCTGCCCCAGGTCGCGGTAGACGAAGGCGCGCCGGTACAACTCGATCACCAGGGTGTTCGTCGAGCCGATCGGGCCGCCCTGCGTCATCAGCCAGATCAGGTCGAAGCGGCGCAGCGACCAAATGCTCAGGAACAGCGCGAGCAGCGCCACCGAGGGTTGTATGGTCGGCCAGACCACGGCGCGAAACACGCTCAAGCGGTCGGCACCGTCGATGACCGCGGCCTCGCGCAATTCCGGCGAAACACCCTGCAACGCGGCGAGGATCACCACGGCGGCGAACGGGAAGATCTGCCAGACGGTCGTGAGCAGCACCGCAGGCAGGGCGCGCGCCGGGCTGTCGAGCCAGCTCTCCAGGCCGGCTGCGCCGCCGAGCGCGCCCAGCAGGTGGTTGAAGATGCCGTACTGGCCGTTGTAGATCCAGACGAAGATCAGCGCCACGGCCACCGGCGGCGCGGCCCATGGAATCGTCACCAGCGCCCGCGCCAGGCCGCGACCGCGAAACGGCGCGTCGAGCAGCAGCGCCGCGCCCAGGCCCAGCGCGATCGCCGCGACCACGCAGACCAGCGTGTAGGTCGCGGTGGTCAGCAGGACCTGGTGGAAGTCCTCCTGCGTGAACAGGTCGGCGTAGTTTTGCAGCCCGACGAACGTGTGCTGGTCGGGCGCGAGCAGGGCCGTCGAGGTGAAGCTCAGATACAGCTCCTGCACCAGCGGATAGCCCTGGAACAGCAGCAAGTAGAGGGCCACCGGCGCGGCGAACCAGTAGGGCGTCCAGTCCCGCCCGGCCGTGGGGGACGATGAGGCAACGCGCATGGGAGGGTCTTACTTGCTGCGCAGCACGCGCGACGAGACCAGACGCTGCGCGTCGTCCATGGCCTTCTTCGGGTCCATGCCGCCCTGCAAGACCTTGAGCACCTGCCCGAGCACGATCTGCTGGATCTCCGGCGTCTTCGCCTCCAGGCCCGCGACCACGTGCGGGATGCCGTGCGGGGCCTGCTCGTCGAACACCTTCAGCCAAGGCTTGCGCGCCAGATCCTCCGGGCTGCGCTCGACGACGGTGGCCACGCTGCTGGCGCCCAGCAGGTCTTGCAGTTCCTTCTGGTTTTCGGGTTGCAGCGTCCATTGGACGAAGGCCTCTGCGGCCGCCTTGTTGCGGGTGTTGGCGTTGATCGTGAGCGCCGTCAGCACCATGCCCTGCGCCCGGGTCGGAAACGGCGCCGGCGCGGCGGCAAACACCAACTCCGGCGCCTGCTGGTTGAAGATGCCCGCCACGCCGCCGTTGTCCACCTCCATCGCCAGCTTGCGCTCCCAGAACATGCGGCGGTACGTGGCGGCGTCCGTCCCCTTGGGGATCACGCCCGCGTCGTAGACCTTCTTGTACGCGGCCACGCCCTCGATCACCTTGGGGTCGTTCAGCGTCAGCTGGCCCTGCGCGTTGCTCCAGCGGCCGCCAAAGCCGTAGACGAAGCTGCACAGGTCCTGCCAGAAGCCCGTGCCCTCGGCCATCGTGGCGCGGTACGCGTAGCCGTAGACGCCGTTGCCGGTAGCGGCCTTGGCGCTGGCGAGGAATTCGTCGAAATTCGCCGGCGGCTTGCCGCCCCTGAGCAGCGCCGGGTTGTACAGCAGCACGTAGTTGCTGATCTCGAACGGCACGCCGTACCGCTTGCCGCCAATGGTCATGTACTTGTCCGACTCCGTGAACCGGTAGTTCCCCCCTTTGATCAGTTCGTCGAGCGCGAGGACACGCCGGGCCTGCACCGCCGCGTAGTAGTCGATCACGTCCATGCGCACCAGATCCGGCCCCGCGCCGCCGCCCATTTGCGTGAACACCGTCTTCGCAAAGCTCCCGAAGGGGATGGAGATCGGCTGGATTTCGACCGCCGTCTGGCTCTGGTTGAACTTCCCGACCCAGGCCCTCAGGCGCTCGCCCCGGCCGGCCTCGCTGAACGTGACGGCGGCAAAGCTGAGCGTCTGCCGGGCCTGCGCCCGGGCCACCCCGGGCGGGCCCGCCGCGAGCAGTGCCGCAGCGGCGGCGGCGAGGGTCCAGGTCAGCGCATGGCGACGGGACGGGATGGGGCGGGTATGCATGGGCAGGTCTCCTGAGCTTAAGTTCTGTCTGCGCCGCGAGCTGGCATGGGCCGGTGACTTGGGCGCCCTGTCGGCCCGGCCGTCCGGCAACGGGTCCGGATGCACGTAGTATGTCGTGGTATTTCAGAAAAAACGACTAGGGATTTCCTCCATTCCCGGTGAAAAATCCGCTTTCTTGGAATGAACGTTCAAGACCGCAGGCGCAGTGAGGTCTCTGACATATCACGGTTTTCCGGCGCGCTGCACGCGGCCCCCGGCGCGTGCAACGGGCGCGGCCCGAGCCGGTGTGGGCGCGCCGAAGATGCCTCGGAAGAAGCTTCAGAGGCCGTCGAAATCGCCCAGGCTGCAATCGAGGAGCACCGGATCGATCTCGCGCTCGAGCACGTCGAACATGCTGTCCACGAAGCCGATGAGCTCGTCCGACGCCCTGAGCGCCTGCTCCACGTGGCAGTTCGCGACGGCGTCGATCAGCGCGAGGTGCACGTCCACGGTCTTGGTCACGCTGCTGCCGGACGCAACCTTGCTGTGGTACAGCCAGCCGATCCGGCGAAAAATGGTGTGCAAGGGCCGCAGGGTGTTCTCGACGAAGGGCTCCCCGGCGGCGGCCAGGAACAGGCGGTCGAGGCGCCGGTCGATCACGTTGAAGGCGTCGATCGTCATTCCCGCCTGGTTCTCGCGCAGATGGCGCTTGATGTGCAGCATCTGGTTGCGGTGCGACGAGCCCGACTTCTCGGCCGCGAGCCGGATCACGAACCGCTCCATGTCGCGGCGCAAGCGCAGCAGGGCGCGCTCGCGCGCAAGGTCGATCGGCGCCACCTGCAAACCACGGCGCGGATGCACGCGCAAGAGCGTGTCCTCGGCCAGGCGCGTGACCGCCTGGTGCACGGGGGTGCGGCCGAGTTGCACCAGGTCCCTGAGCTCCTGCGTTGCCAAGTGGCGGCCGGGCTGCAACTCGCAGGTCACCAGGCAGGCCTCGATGGCCTCATGCGCGCGCGCATACAGGTTGCGCGGGGTGCGCCCTGCGTCTGCGGGCGGTGGCTCGGGCCGGGCTGCGGAAACTTCGACCAGCCGGGGGCGTGGGTGGGCAGTGCGGGGCACGGTGATCTCCAGGCGCGGCCGCCGTCTCAGGCGGACCCCGGCGGCGGCCCTTGCAGGCGGTCGCCGTCCAACTGGGCCAAGGCGGCATGGCCGCCCAGCGACAACAGACCGGCGCGCGCGTACACGCCGAGTTTCTCGCGGGTGTCCGCAATGTCCAGATTGCGCATGGTCAGCTGGCCGATGCGGTCCAGCGGCGAGAACGGCGCGTCCTGCACCTTTTCCATCGACAGGCGCTCGGGCGCGTAGCTCAGGTTGGGGCCTTCGGTGTCGAGCAGCGAGTAATCGTTGCCCCGGCGCAGTTCCAGCGTCACGGTGCCGGTGACGGCGCTCGCCACCCAGCGCTGCGCGGCCTCGCGCAGCATGATCGCCTGCGGGTCGAACCAGCGGCCCTGGTAGAGCAGGCGGCCGAGCTTCAGGCCGTTCATGCGGTATTGCTCGATGCTGTCTTCGTTGTGGATTCCGGTCACCAGGCGCTCGTAGGCGATGTGCAGCAGCGCCAGCCCCGGGGCCTCGTAGATGCCGCGGCTCTTGGCCTCGATGATGCGGTTCTCGATCTGATCGCTCATTCCCAGGCCATGGCGGCCGCCGATGCGGTTGGCTTGCAGAATCAATTCCACGGGGTCGCTGAACTCCACGCCGTTCAGCGCCACGGGCCGGCCCGCGTCAAAGCGCACCGACACTTCCTCGCGCCGGACCTCGACCTCGTCCTTCCAGAACGCCACCCCCATGATCGGATTGACGATGCGGATGCCGCTGCTCAGGAACTCCAGATCCTTGGCCTCGTGCGTGGCGCCCAGCAGGTTGCTGTCGGTGCTATAGGCTTTTTCGGCGCTCATCTTGTAGCCGAAACCGGCCTGCGCCATGAACGCCGACATTTCCGCGCGGCCGCCGAGTTCGGCGATGAACAGCGGGTCCAGCCAGGGCTTGTATATCTTGAGCGCCGGGTTGGTCAGCAGACCGTAGCGGTAGAAGCGCTCGATGTCGTTGCCCTTGAAGGTCGAACCGTCGCCCCAGATGCCGACCCCGTCCTGCTGCATCGCGGCCACGAGCATGGTGCCCGTGACGGCACGCCCCAGCGGCGTGGTGTTGAAGTAGGTCAGGCCCGCGGTGGAGATATGGAAGGCGCCGGCTTGCAGCGCGGCAAGGCCTTCGTAGGCCAGCTGCGTGCGGCAATCGACCAGGCGGGCCTTTTCCGCGCCGTATTCCATCGCCTTGCGCGGGATCGCGTCGTAGTCGGTCTCGTCGGGCTGACCCAGGTTCGCGGTATAGGCATAGGGCAGAGCGCCCTTGCGCTTCATCCAGTGCAGGGCGGCGCTGGTATCGAGGCCGCCGGAGAAGGCGATACCGACTTTCTCGCCGGTGGGCAGGTTTTGGACAATGGTGGCCATGGGAGGAACGTGGGTTGCGGTGGGCTGAAATGACAAATGCAGGGAGCCGGCCCGGGCTGCGCGCAAGGGCGCGTGCTGGGGCGCTTGCCGGGCAGGCGCCATTGTGCATCCGCCGCGCGCGGGCGATCGCCGTTGTCCAACGGGGGGGCGAGTCTGAGCTGCCGCCGTGGTGAATCAGTCAGTCTGTGGAGAGGAAGGCTCTGGTCGCCAACGCAAGACGGCGACGAAACCGGCCTCGATAAAGCAGGAAGTCCGCTTTGAGCCCAGCCAGATCGGGCAGGCCAGCCCCGCAAGGCGGGTCACGCGGCCGACTGCGTGGCGCGGACAGTCAGAGGCATGTGATCATCAAGGAAAATACAGGCGGCACAAGAGTACCCGGCAAGAGGCACTGGAGGCCGCAAACCAGCAACGATTGGAGGCAGTCGCATGACCACCACCGCAACCCACTACGAGAACGCCAACTTCCTGCGCGAGTTGGCCGAAGCCCTGCCGCGCATTCTGCCCAGCAGCAATCAGGCCAAGGCTGAGCTGTTGCAGCGCTTTGCCAATGAGGAGCTGGCCCAGGCCGAGTACGACGACTGGGTGAGGGCGAGGGTGGCGGCATCCCGTGCCGACAAGCAACCCGGCATGAGCACGGAGCAGTTGCGGCAGATCTTGCAGGCCCGCTACCAGGAATTGCGCGATGCCCCATGAGATCGACTGGCGGCCCAGCGCCATCGAGGACTTGCGGGAACTGTTCGAGTATTTGGCCGAGCATGCCTCGCGCAACGGGTCACATATCGAGGTCGTGAGCCTCAATCCCGAACGAAATACATGACTCGCTCAGGTGGCGGCCGGGCGTTTCGTACCCCGGCATCGAGTGCCGTCCTTGCGGTTTTCCCCAGCATTTCGTGGCTGGCGGGTTGCTCGACGATAAACTTGCGGTAGTCGGGGAAATGGCGGGGAATCTCGAAAAACACAGTCGGCTTATCCAGGCTGCTATTGAAGAAGGCATACACATCCTTGGTGCGGCGGCTGCTGGATTTTCTGGCGTCCTTATAGAGTTCCTCCAGGTTTTTGCAACCCGTCCTTTCCAACGCCTTGCGTTTCCACAGGACCAATTTTTTCTTCCACTCGCGAATTGCTGCCTTTGCCGCTTCTCCCTTGGGCAGGATGTCAAAGTCCACGAACCGGGTAGCGTCGTGGCAACGGCGGATGGCCGTACCGAATTCGGCATCGCTGACGGTTGTGGGCAGAAATTCGTCCAAACCATGGTCCAGGTCCTTGCTGGACCGGCCCGATGCGTATCTGCAACTGGTCAATCGATAGAAAATGCCAAAGCGGTAAATTTCGATGTCACCCGTGACATCTTTGATGGACCATTCAAAAGACATAATGTCCTCACTTTGATTCAACAGGTTTGACGCCACGCGCAACAGGTCACATATCGAGGCCGTGAGCCTCAATCCCGAACGTGATACGTGACTCGTTCAGGCGGCGGCTGGGCATTTCGTACCCCGGCATCGAGTGCCGCCCTTGCAGCTTGCCCCAGCATTTCGTCGCTGGCGGGTTCTCACTTTACTGTTCGCATTCGCGCGCTGGATATTCAGCCGATAACTATTTGAATGAGGCGACGACTATATTGACCCGCGCCGCACGCGCGGTGGCGGCAAGGCGTTTCGTACCCCGGCATCGAGTGCCATTCTTGCGGCTTGCCCCAGCATTTCGTCGCTGGCGGGTTGCTTGACGATAAACTCGCGGTAGTCGGAAAAATGGCCGGGAATCAAGGAGAATTCAGTTGGCTTATCCCGGCTGCTATTGAGGAAGGCATACATGTCCTTGGTGCGGCTGCTGCTGGAATAGCGGGCGTCCTCATAGAGTTCGTCCAGGTTTTTGCAACCCGTCATTTCCAGTGCCTTGTGTTTCCACAGGATCAATTTTTTCTTCCACTCGCGGATTTCTGCCTTTGCCGCGTCTCCCATGGGCAGTGTGTTCCAGTCCTCGAACCGGGTGGCATCGTGGCAGCGGCGGATGGCCGCACCGAATTCGGCATCGCTGATGGTTGTGGGCAGGAATTCGTCCAGGCCATGGTCCAGGTCCGTGTTTTGCAGGCCCGATGCATACATGACACTGGTCAATCGATAGAAAGTGCCAAAGCGGTAAATTTCGATTTCACCCGTGACATCGGTGGGGAGAAACTTGAAAGACATGATGACCTCACTTTACTGTTACAACAATATTTACCTGCCCCTCGGGGCGATCCCATTCTACAACCTTGTCCAATTTTTCGCGCACATAGGCCAGGGTTCCGTCCGGGATGGCCAATTCAATGGATCGTGATCAAAACGATCCTGACCGCTCGGCACACGCCGTACATGAGCGCTCGCGCGCGCAAGCCGGCACGCTGGTCAGGCGCCACACGCAACGGGTCAGACATCAAGGTCGTGAGACTCCATCCTGAACGCGATTCGGTCAGACACATTTGCGCGCACGGGATGTTCAACCAATGGATGTTTGAATGAGGCGACAACTATTCTGACCCGCGCCGCACGCGCGGTGGCGGCATGGCGTTTCGTACCCCGGCATCGAGTGCCGCCCTTGCGGCTTGTCCCAGCATTTCGTCGCTGGCGGATTGCTTGACGATAAACTCACGGCAGTCGGGGAAATGGTCTGGAATATCGAAAAACTCGGTCGGATTATCCAGGCTGCTATTGAAAAAGACATACACGCCCTTGGTGCGGCGGCTGTTGGAGTAACGGGCGTCCTCATAGAGTGCTTCCAAGTTTTGGCAAGCCGTCATTTCCAGCGCCTTATGTTTCCACAGGACCAATTTTTTCTTCCACTCGCGGCTTGCTGCCTTTGCCGCTTCTCCCCTGGGCAGGGTGTTCCAATCCTCGAACCGGGTGGCGTCGTGGCAACGGCGGATGGCTGCACCAAATTCGGCATCGCTGACGGTTGTGGGCAGGAATTCGTCCAGGCCATGGTTCAGATCCGTGCCGGACAGGCCCAATGCGTACATGCAACTGGTCAATCGATAGAAAGTGCCAAAACGGTAAATTTCGATCCTGCCCGTGACATCTCTGGGGAGACATTTGAAAGACATGATGACCTCACTTCATTATTACACTAATACTCACCCGAACCCCCTGGACAAGACCCTCTCTTGCAACCTTGTCCAATGCCTCGCGCACTTTGATAGAGGTTCCTCCCGGGATGGCCAATTCAATGAATCGTAATTGGATATCTGCTTTTTCGATTCCATACGATTGACCTGCTTTCTTATAATCCACCACCTTCGCGACGTAACGCCGCAAATAGCCCGCCGCCCTCCCTGGCAACATGGGCTTGCTTCCTGACAGTCCCAGGGTGTCCATGGTCTTGATGCTTACCGCCCGACCCATGGTCGGGTCATAGTAGTCGAAGGTCTTGTGATTGTGTTGTATTCCATCAAGCATATCATTGCCATTTTTTGAGAATTGGGTGTTTCCAAGTATTTTTCAAAAGACTTTCCGCGCAGCAGTTTGGTGGGCGCCCCAGTTTACGGCTTTCGGAGCAGTAATAATAACCTTGACGGCCTGCACTTGGCCAGTGCTCAGCACCACGCCGATGACCTCGCCCCCACCTTTGAGCTTAGCCCATGCTGCTGAGTTGGCTGGCGACGCCGGTGTGCGTGTCCAGGAGGATATCGCCGATGGCCGTGATGGCGATGTCGCCGGATTCCTCCGTGCTGCTCTTGTTGCCGTTGGTGCGGATGCGCGCGGCGTCGGTCTGCACGGTCTCGGCCTGGATGAGCTGCCTTGCAGTGATGCCGCTGCGCGCGGGGCTGGCCACGCCGTCAAGGGTGTTGGTGCCCGCCGTGATGAAGACCATGTCGTTGGCCAGCAAACGGACTTGCCCGCCCGCGTTCAGACCGGAGGCCACCACGTCTACCCGGCCGCTCGTGTCGCCCGCAACGCTGGCCAGCGTGATGTCTTCGCGGGCGGCAAGTTCGCTGCTCACGGTCTGGACGTTGCTGCCGATGTAGGCGGTGGTGCTCGCCAAGTACCGGCGCAAGCGATGCTTTTGCGCGGCCTCCAAGTTGATATGCCCCGAGGCTTGCAGGCTGGCTTTGCCGTTGGCGGCATGGACGGAGGTGGCACTCAGGGTCAGGTTGCCCCCTTGCACGCCGATGTTGACCCCGGTGCTGCCATCGATGATGCTTGGCCGGAGGAATTTTTCATCCTCGAACCAGCCGTCCGGACGGGACCGGTTGTCCTCTGTCTTGCTGAGAAAGCCCGCCTCGGTCTTTGACGCCCGCAGCGCGGTGGCCGTGATGTTGCCCGTGTTCGCGGTAAGGTTCAGGGTTCCGTGTGCTGCTTGCAGATAGCTGCCTTCCAGCAGGATGTTGTTCGCCACCAGGGTGAGGTCGCCGTTGACGTACGCGACCACACGCCGGGAACTGCCCATACCGGAGGTGCCTGCACTGCCCGTGAGGTTGATGTTGCCGTTGCGCGTGATCATCGTCAGGTTGTGGCTCGCGGTGGCTATGAGGGGGCCGATGTTGAAGTCGCCCAGGCCCTTGATCATGGACAGGTCGGTTCTGCTCGCGAGCAGGGAGTGGGCATCGATCTCCATGGTGCCGCCCGATTCCACACTGATCTGGCCGCTGACGGCGTCCAGCCCCGACGCGCCCGACGTGCCAGTGGCGTGCACGCTGGTGCCGTTCAAGGCCAAGTGGCCGGTTTGGTTGAAGATCGTCGCCGCGCCGCTGCTGTAGCGGCCATTGGTGTGCGTTTGCGCGTCCTTGCTGCTCAGGCTGAGCAGGTCGCGGGCCACCAGGCTCGCGCCGGTGCCGTTGATCTGGCCCGTGGCGCTGGTGCCCGAGAGGTTTCCGCCCGCATTCACCTGGGTCTGCGCGAACGTCAGGTGGCGGTTCGCATGCAGGGCGACGTTACCCGTGCTGTTGAGCTGGCTGGCGACGCCGGTGTGCGTGTCCAGAAGGATGTCGCCAGTGGCCGTGATGCGGATGTCGCCGGATTTCTCCGGGCTGCTCTTGTTGCCATTGGCGCGGATGCGCGCGGCGTCGGTCTGCACGGTCTCGGCCTGTATGAGCACACTGCCTCCAGTGATGCCGCTGGTCGCGGGGCTGACCACGCCTTCGATGGTGTTGGTGTCCGCCGAGATGAAGACCATGTCGTCGGCCAGCAAACGGACTTGCCCGCCCGCGTTCAGACCGGAGGACACCACTTCTACCTGGCCGCTCGTGCCGCCCGCGACGCTGGCCAGCGTGATGCCTTCGCTGGCGGTGAGCTCGCTGCTTACGGCCACGACGTTGCTGCCCATGTAGGCGGTGCTGCTGGCCACGCGGGTGGTGCCCGTGCTTGCCAGGCTGATGTTGCGCCCGTTGGCTTGCAGGCCCGTGGCGAACAGGCTGCCCTTGAAGGCGGAGACCTTCAAGTCATCGCCCGCACTGAGGGTGATTCTGTCCACGCTGGCGCCTGCGGCGTTGGACAGCGCGTTCAGGCTGACGGAGCCATCGTTGGCCTCGATAGTGAGGTTTTTCCCGGCGCTCAAATTGGAGCCCGTGGCCATGACGCTGCCGCCCGAGACCAGCATGTTGCCGCCGGCGCTCAGGCGCACTTTCTCGCCATTCGTGGCCGTGCGGCCGCTGTTCGCTCGCAGGGTCAGGGCGGTGCCTGCCATAAGCGATCCTGACCGCTCGGCACGTGCTGTACATGAGCGCTCGCGCGCGTAACCCGACACGCGGGTCAGGCGCCGCGCGCAACCGGTCACGCATTCAGGCCGTGAGTTTCAACCCCGAACGCAATGGGTCATCAAGACGCATTCGAGCGCAGGATATTTAGCCGATGGCTATTTGAATGAGACGACAACTATTTTGACCCGCGCCGGCCCGATGCGTATCTGCTACTGATCAATCGATAGAAAGTACCAAAGCGGTAAATTCCGATGTCACCCGTGGCATCTTTGGGAAGAGATTTGAAAGACATGATGATCTCACTTTACTGCCACCACACTAATAATCACCTGGACCCCCTGGACGAGAGCATCTCTTGCAACTTCGTTCAATTTATCATGCACTTTGATCGGGGTTCCTTCCGGGATGGCCAATTCAATGGTTTTTGATTGGATAGAATTTTCTGGGACTCCATTCGTTTGATGCACTGATTTCCCATAATCTACCACCTCCTGGACGTACCGCCGCAAATAGCCCGCTGCCCCCTCTGGCGTCATGGGCTTGCTTCCTGACAGTCCCAGGGTGTCCATGGTCTTGACACTTACCGCATGGCCCGTGGTCGGGTTAAAGAAGTTGAAGGTCTTGTGGTTTGGTTGTCTTTTGTCAAACATAACATAGCCATTTTTTGAATGAGACGACAACTATTTTGACCCGCGCCGCACGCGCGGTGGCGGCAGGGCGTTTCGTACCCCGGCATCGAGTGCCGCCCTTGCGGCTTGTCCCAGCATTTCGTCGCTGGCGGGTTGCTCAACGATAAACTCGCGGTAGTCGGGGAAAATGCTGGGAATCGAGGAGAATTCCGTCGGCTTATCCCGACTGTTATTGAGGAAGACATACACGTCCTTGGTGCGGGTGCTGCTGGAGTAGCGGGCGTCCTCATAGAGTTCTTCCAGGTTTTTGCAACCCGTCATTTCCAGCGCCTTGCGTTTCCACAGGACCAATTTTTTCTTCCACTCGCGGTGTGCTGCCTTTGCCGCTTCTCCCGTGGGCAGGGCGTCCACGTCCTCGAACCGGGTGGCGTCGTGGCAGCGGCGGATGGCCGCACCAAATTCGGAATCGCTGACCGTTGTGGGCAGGAATTCGTCCAGGCCATGGTCCAAGTCCGTGCCGGACAGGCCCGATTCGCACGTGCAACTGGTCAATCGATAGAAAGTACCAAAGCGGTAAATTTCGATTTTACCCGTGACATCGCTGAAGAGACATTTGAAAGACATGATGACCTCACCTTACTGTTATAGTGATATTCACCTGAACACCCTTTGGGCGACCTCATATTGCTGCACTGTCCAATGCATCACGCACTTTGACCGGGACGATGGCCAATTCAATGGATCGTGATCAAAGCGATCCTGACCGCTCGGCACGCGCTGTACATGAGCGCTCGCGCGCGTAACCCGGCACGCTGGTCTGGCGCCACGCGCAACGGGTCACACATCGCAGCCGTAAGCTTCAACCCCGAACGCAATTGGTCATCAAGACACATTCGCGCACACAGGATATTCAGCCGATGGCTGTTTGAATGAGGCGACAACTATATTGACCCGCGCACGCGCGGTGGCCGCAGGGCGTTTCGTACCCCGGCATCGAGTGCCGCCCTTGCGGTTTGCCCCAGTATTTCGTCACTGGCGGGTTGCTCAACGATAAACTCGCGGTAGTCGGGAAAAATGCTGGGAATCGAGGAGAATTCAGTCGGCTTATTTCGACTGTTATTGAAGAAGACATACACGTCCTTGGTGCGGATGCTGCGGGAGTAGCGGGCATCCTCATAGAGTTCGTCCAGGTTTTTGCAACCCGTCATTTTCAGCGCCTTGCGTTTCCACAGGACCAATTTTTTCTTCCACTCGCGGTTTGCTGCCTTTGCCGCTTCTCCACTGGGCAGAGCGTCCCAGTCCTCGAACCGGGTGGCATCGTGGTAGCGGCGGATGGCCGCACCAAATTCGGAATCGCTGACCGTTGTGGGCAGGAATTCGTCCAGACCATGGTCCAAGTCCGTTCCGGACAGGCCCGATGCATACATGCGACTGGTCAATCGATAGAAAGTGCCAAAGCGGTAAATTTCGATTTCACCCGTGACATCTTTGGAGAAACATTTGAAAGACATGATGACCTCACTTTACTACTACACTGATATTCACTACAACCCCCTTAGCGAGAGCCTTTTTTGCAACCTCGTCCAATGCCTCACGCACTTTGAACGGGGTTCCTTCCGGGATGGCCAATTCAATGCCTCGTGATTGGATTCGTTCTTCGTAGATTCCATTCGGTTGACCTACTCTCTCATAACTCCTCACCTTCTCGACGTAATCCCGCAAATAGCCGGCCGCCCTCCATGGCGGCATGGGATTGCTTCCTGACAGTCCCAGGGTGTCCATGGTCTTGATGCTTACCGCATGCTCCGTGGTCGGGTTATAGGAGTCGAAGGTCTTGTGGTTTGGTTGCCTTTCATTAAGATTAATATAGCCATTTTCTTTGGAGTATTTGGTTTTTTCCAAGTGTTTTTCAAAGGACTCCCCGCGCAGATTTTTGTCGGGCGTAAACCAGTTTACAGCGCCCCGAGTGGTAATGTCAGGCGTCGTCCAGTTTACGACTTTTGGAGCGGTAATAATAGTCTTGACGGCCCGCACTTGGCCACGGGTCAGCACTACGGTGGTGACCTCGCCCCCACCTTTGAGCCTATCGCGCGTGACTTGGCTCAGGCTGTTCCATTGGGTGCTGACCACCCGACCGGTCTTTTCATCGGTGTAGGTGACCATGGCATCGATGGTCTCCCCCACCCCGCTCAGGAAGTCGAGCATAGCCGTCGTTTCCTGAGGGAATTCGGCCATGGACAGCGTCACTGCCTTCTCTGTGACCGAGGCGAGGGCCTCGCTCAAGGGATCTTTGCCCTGGCCGATGATTTCCAGGCCCGCCATAGGATTGCCGTCACCGACCACGGTGGTGTAGACCGCAGCGGCCGTGGCGGCGGCCAGCAGATAGGCCAGCGGGGACATGAGACTATTGTTCTCAACCGCCACCTCCGCCGTAGTAATGGCAGTCTGTGCATTCCCCCCCGCGTACGCACTCGCCGGGCGTTGTTGCATAAATCGACCTTCGAAGATGTACCTCCCCAGGAACACTAATTCAGGTGAGGCGTGCGGACTGCGGGCGAGCCAGAGAGGCCATGCGATTGAGCACGCCCGCACGGATGGCAACCTCGGTGGCCTGCGAGCCAATCGTGCGTGCCCACAGGAAATGGCTGGTCAGCGTCTTCAGACGGTACATCAGGTTCTCCACCAGCGAGCGCTTGTGGTAGCCGCTGGCTTTTTTCCATTCGCGTCGGCTGCTCTTTGCGATCTCGTCAATGGCCGCATTGCGCCAAGTTGCGCCCGGCGTGGCCTGCGGCCAGGGCATGGCGCCTTCGCGCGGGGGAATCGAGGGCGTCGCATCGCGTGCGGCAATCTGCGCGTGGCACGCTTTGGTGTCGTAGGCGCCATCGCCGCCGACGATGCCAATCGGCGTTTCGGACGGAATCTGCTCAAGCAAATCGGTCAGGGCCTCGCTGTCGCCCATCTCTTGGTGGGTCATCAACGCCGCGCAAATCTGGCCGGTCTTTGTGTCCATCGCCAGATGGACCTTGCGCCAGGTGCGGCGCTTGGACCAACCGTGTGTGCGCACCTTCCATTCGCCCTCGCCGTAGAGTTTGAGGCCTGTGCTGTCAACGGCCAAGTGCAGTGGCTCGCTCGGGCGCAGCGCGGGCAAGACGACTTGCAGGCTTTGCGCGCGGCGGCTCAAGGTTGTGTAGTTGGGTACCGGCAGATCCGGGAAGGCAAGCTGGCGCAGGCTTCGAGCGAATCCTTGCAGCGCACGCAGCGGCAGATCAAACACCTGCTTGAGACTGAGCAAGCCTTGGATAACGGCATCCGGGTAGATGATCGGACGTCCGCGCCTGCAGACATCCGCAGCCGGTGCGGGCCTCAGAAGGTTCTTGTCGATCCACACCTCGATATCTCCTCTGGCAATCAGTCCGGCGTTGTACTGCGCCCAGTTCTTGACACGGTAGGTCGCCTTGGGCTCGGTTCGTTGGCTGGTGTCTCTGCGCATGTTCTCTGGCAAAAGGTCGGAAATGTACCTGGTCCGTGTCGCGACTGACAGCAGCGCTTGCTGCTTGCATCGCCGTTGTGCGCACAAACATCAGCACGCTTGTGGTTCGGGATTTATGCAACAACGCCCACTCGCCGCCCCGGCCACCAGCTTGCTATACGCCAGCACATTGGCTTTCTCGGTCTCGGTGTAGAACATGCCGTTGGCCGGTTTGAACATGCTCGCGACCACCTCGCCTATGGCGCTGCCTATGGCGCCGTCCTTGCACCTGCCCCCCGCCGCCGCCCCAGCCACGCAGCCGGCCAGCGCATGCGCCAGTTTGTGCGCCAGGTACTCGGCTTCCAGGCCCTTGATCTGGCTGGCCGCCTGGCCGTGCGCCGTGTCCACCAGGCCGCTGACGAGCGCGACCTTTAGCGCGTCCTCCAGATTGCCTCCGGTGATGGCCGTGGTGGTCAGGGCCCTTCCGGTGGCGTTGATGAGGTTGTAGGTCAGCTTTTCCGAGAAGCCGGTCCTGCTCGACAGGTCCGTCATGGTGCTGGTGGCGCCGAGCTTGTCCAGCACCCCGGCGGTCAGCGCCGCCGCGATCGTGGCCTTGACCGTCTGGCTTGATCCCAGCGTCCTGAGGGCCTCGCCCAGGTCGCCCTTGCTGTTGATGAGCGCGATGGCCGCCTGGCTGGCCAGACTGCTCAGCACGGCGTTGCCCATCATGCCCATCGTCGTGGTGGCGCTGCTGATGAGGCCCGCTCCCGCCGGACCCAGCGCCCAGGCCACGGCCACCGCGACCAGCGCCGCACCCGCTTGCGTCAGGCCCTCCTGCTTGTAGTTCCATGTGTTGAACGCCAGCTTGACCGGTTGCCAGTTCACGTCCGTGCGGTTCACCAGGGTGTTCAGGTAGTCCATGCCCGGCTGCTGGCTCAGCGTCTGAATCTGCCGCCTGAAGTCGCCATCGGGAATCTGGACCACCAGACCCCCCGGTGCGTTGAACACGGGAGCGCTTGGCCCCGTAAAGCTGGGCAGCACCCCCGTCTGTGTCGTGGTGCCCGAATTGATCTTGCTTTGCCAGACGACGTAGTTGGCGTCCTGGGTGCGGGTCTGGGTGACGGTGTTCGTCAGGAGCTGATAAATGATCTGCGCGTCGGCTCTGGCCCTCTCGCCCACACCGGGGTTAAAGGCGGCCGTACCGCCGTAGCGCACCTGCGTGCCTTGCAGCAGTTGGTTGCCTCCGGAGTTCGAGAGGATGTCATTCTGGCTTTGCAGTTGGGTCGGCTGGCCCGCGAGGAGTTGGGTGCTGTTGATCGTGGTGCTGCGATCCCAAGTCAGTATGTTCCAGAAACTCCGTTCCCGGTGGGTGGTTTCCGAGATGTATTGCTGGTCCCCGACCGCGTAGTAGTGGATCTCGTCCCCCGCTTGCACCGTCAGATTGCGGCTGGCACGGAATTGTGTGCCATAGGTGTTCAGGTCGTTGCCTGCCTTGACCTCAATGTCCTGCGCCGTCACGGTCACGGGCGAGTTGGTCAGGGATTCGTGGTGGCGATGGGTGGTCTCGGTAATGTCGTTGCAGACGGTCCTCAACAATATGCACGTCTCGTAGTTGCGCTCACTCTTGGACCGGAACAAGACATACTTTTGCGCCGCCTTCAGCTCGATATGCCCCGAGGCTTGCAAGCTGGCTTTGCCGCTGGTGACGTTGACGGAGGTGGCGTTCAGCGTCAGGTTGCCCCCTTGCGCGCCGATGTTGACCCCGGTGTAGCCCTTGATGGTGCTTGGCCAGAGGATTAATTCATCCTGGAACCAGCCGCCCGGATAGGCTCGGTTGTCCACTGTCCAGCGGACATGCTTGCCCGCAATGGTGGTGTCGCCCCCGGACTGTATGTTCACGCTTTCATGGCTGCGCACGTCCACGCCATCCATGTCAATGTGGCCCGCAGCGCGAATGTTCACCTCCCTGCCGCCCAGCAGTTGCACGTAATCCCAGTAGTGGTTGAGAAAACCCGCCTCGGTCTTCGACGCCCGCAGCGCGGTGGCCGTGATGTTGCCCGTGGTCGCTGTGAGGTTCAGGGCCCCGTTTGCTGTTCGCAGGTAGCTGCCTTCCAGCAGGATGTTGTTGGCCACCAGGGTGAGGTCGCCGTTGACGTACGCAACCACCCTCCGGGAACTGCCCATACCGGAGGTGCCTGCGCTGCCCGTGAGGTTGATGTTGCCGTTGCGCGTGATCATCGTCAGGTTGTGGCTCGCGGTGGCTATGAGAGGGCCAATGTTGAAGTCGCCCAGGCCCTTGATCATGGACAGGTCGGTTCTGCTCGCGAGCAGGGAGTGGGCGTCGATCTCCATGGTGCCGCCCGATTCCACGCTGATCTGGCCGCTGACGTCGTCCAGCCCCGACGCGCCCGACGTGCCAGTGGCGTGCACGCTGGTGCCGTTCAAGGCCAAGTGGCCGGTTTGGTTGAAGATCGTCGCCGCGCCGCTGCTGTAGCGGCCATTGGTGTGCGTTTGCGCGTCCTTGCTGCTCAGGCTGAGCAGGTCGCGGGCTACCAGGCTCGCGCCGGTGCCGTTGATCTGGCCCGTGGCGCTGGTGCCCGAGAGGTTTCCTCCCGCATTCACTTGGGTCTGCGCGAACGTCAGGTGGCGGTTCGCATGCAGGGCGATGTTGCCCGTGCTGTTGAGCTGGCTGGCGACGCCGGTGTGCGTGTCCAGCAGGATGTCGCCGGTGGCCGTGATGGCGATGTCGCCGGATTTCTCCGGGCTGCTCTTGTTGCCATTGGCGCGGATGCGCGCGGCGTCGGTCTGCACGGTCTCGGCCTGTATGAGCACACTGCCTCCAGTGATGCCGCTGGTCGCTGGGCTGACCACGCCTTCGATGGTGTTGGTGTCCGCCGAGATGAAGACCATGTCGTCGGCCAGCAAACGAACTTGCCCGCCCGCGTTCAGACCGGAGGACACCACTTCTACCTGGCCGCTCGTGCCGCCCGCGACGCTGGCCAGCGTGATGCCTTCGCGGGCGACGAGCTCGCTGCTTACGGCCACGATACTGCTGCCCATGTAGGCGGTGGTGCTGGCCACGCGGGTGGTGCCCGTGCTCGCCAGGCTGATGTTGCGCCCATTGGCTTGCAGGCCCGTGGCGAACAGGCTGCCCTTGAAGGCGGAGACCTTCAAGTCATCGCCCGCACTGAGGGTGATTCTGTCCACGCTGGCGCCTGCGGCGTTGGACAGCGCGTTCAGGCTGACGGAGCCATCGTTGGCCTCGATAGTGAGGTTTTTCCCGGCGCTCAAATTGGAGCCCGTGGCCATGACGCTGCCGCCCGAGACCAGCATGTTGCCGCCGGCGCTCAGGCGCACTTTCTCGCCATTCGTGGCCGTGCGGCCGCTGTTCGCTCGCAGGGTCAGGGCGGTGCCTGCCATGACGCTCATGTGCAGGCCTGCGGTGATCTGCCCGCTCGGCACATGCTGTACATGAGCGCTCGCGCGCTCAACCCGGCACGCTAGTCAGGTGCCACGCGCAACGGGTCACACATCCAGGCCGTGAGTTTCAACCCCGAACGCGATTCAGTCATCAAGACACATTCGCGTGCACGGGATATTCAACCGATGACTGTTTGAATGAGGCGACAACTATATTGACCCGCGCCGCACGCGCGGTGGTGGCAGGGCGTTTCGTACCCCGGCATCGAGTGCCGCCCTTGCGGCTTGCCCCAGCATTTCGTCGCTGGCGGGTTGCTTGACGATAAACTCGCGGTAGTCGGGGAAATGGCCGGGAATCGAGGAGAATTCAGTCGGCTTATCCCGACTGCTATTGGAGAAGGCATACATGTCCTTGGTGCGGCTGCTGCTGGAATAGCGGGCGTCCTCATAGAGTTCGTCCAGGTTTTTACAACCCGTCATCTCCAGCGCCTTGTGTTTCCACAGGACCAATTTTTTCTTCCACTCGCGGATTTCTGCCTTTGCCGCGTCTCCCATGGGCAGGGTGTCCCAGTCCTCGAACCGGGTGGCGTCGTGGCAGCGGCGGATGGCCACACCGAATTCGGCATCGCTGATGGTTGTAGGCAGGAATTCGTCCAGACCATGGTCCAGGTCCGTGTTTTGCAGGCCCGATGCATACATGACACTGGTCAATCGATAGAAAGCACCAAAGCGGTAGATTTCGATTTCACCCGTGATATCGTTGGGGAGAGATTTGAAAGACATGATGGCCTCACTTTACTACTACACTGATATTCACCACCCCCCTGGGCGAGAGTCTCTTTTGCAACCTCGTCCAATTTCTTATACATATTGACCGGGATTCCGTCCGGGATGGCCAATTCAATGGTTCGTGATTTTGTCGTAGCGACTCAGCCCCCGTCTCACGGCTCAGCCCATCAACCAAAACATGAACGCTCACGCGCGCAACCCGGCACGCTGGTCTGACGCCACGCGCAACGGGTCACATATCGAGGCCGTGAGTCTCAATCCAGAACGCGATGCAGGACTCAATCAGGTGGTGGCCGAGCGTTTCGTACCCCGGCATCGAGTGCCGCCCTTGCGGTTTGCCCCAGCATTTCATCGCTGGCGGGTTGATTGACGATAAACTCGCGATAGTCTGGGAAATGGCTGGGAATCGAGAAAAAACCAAACGGCTTTCTCCGACTGCTATTGGAGAAGAAATACACGCCCTTGGTGCGGCGGCTGCTGGAATGGCGGACGTCCTCATAAAGTTCTTCCAAGTTTTTGCAGTCCGTTATTTCCAGCGCCTTGCGTCTCCACAGGGTCAATTTTTTCTTCCACTCGCGGGTTTCTGCCTTTGCCGCTTCTTCCCCGGATAGTATGTCCCAGTCATCGAACCGGGTGGCGTCGTAGCAGCGGCGAATGGCCGCACCGAATTCGGCATCGCTGACGGTTATAGGCAGAAATTCATCCAAACCCTGGTCCAGGTCCAGGCCGGCCAAGCTCGATGCGTATCTGCAACTGGTCAATCGATAGAAAGTGCCAAAGCGGTAAACTTCGATTCTACCCGTGACATCATCGACGGAACATTTAAAAGACATGGCATCCTCAATTTGATGTTACACTGATAATTACCTGAACACCCTGGCTGCGACCCCATTCTACAGCTTCGTTCAATTTATTACGCACATCGACCGGGGTTCCAGCCGGGATGGCCACTTCAACGGATCGTGATTTGACCTTTTCTGTTTCGATTGCCTTCGGTTGAATATCAACATCTTTCTTATAATCCCTGGCGTCCTTGATGGCATCCATCAAAGTATTCTTTGCATTTCTTGGCGACATGGGCTTTCCACCGCGTGACAGTCCCAGGGTGTCTATGGTCTTGGCGCTTATCGCATGGCCCGTGATCGGATGATGGAGGTCAAATGCCTTGTGGCTGGGTTGCCTTTTATCGAGCACATCATAGTCAGGGTGTTTTTTCGCTTGGTATTCTTCCCAAGCCTTCCCGCGCCGCTTGATCGTCCAGTCTACGACGTTCATGATGACAACGTCAGGCGTCACCACGTCCACGGGCTTCGGAGCAGCACCGTCAGGCGTCACCGCATCCACGGGTTTCGGAGTGGCAGCGTCAGGCGTCGCCGCGCCTACGGGTTTCCGAACGGTAGCGTCGGGCGTTAGCACGCCTACGGCTCTTGGAGTGGAAATAATGGTCTTGATGGCCCGCACATGGCTAACACCCAGCACCACGCTAAGGACCTTGCCCCCACCTTTGAGCGTATCGCGCGTGGCCGGGCTCAGGCTGTTCCATTGGGTGCTGACCACCCGACCGGTCCTGTCATCGGCGTAGGTGACCGTGGCATCAATGGTCTTCCCCACCCCGCTCAGGAAGTCGAGCACGGCCGTCGTTTCCTTGGGGTAGGCGTCCATGGACAGCGACACTGTCTTCTCTGTGCCCCAGGCGAGGGCCTGGCTCAAGGGATCCTTGCCCTGGCCGATGCTTTGCAGGCCCGCCACAGGATCGCCGCCACCGACCCCGATGGTGTAGCCCGCAGCGACGGCCAGCACATAGACCAGCGGCACCACGAAGAGAATATTGTTCTCAACCGCCACTTCCGCCGTAGTAATGGCCGTCTGTGCATTCCCCCCCGCGTACGCACTCGCCGCCCCGGCCACCAGCTTGCTATACGCCAGCACATTGGCTTTTTCGGTCGCGGTATAGAACATGCCGTTGGCCGGTTTGAACATGCCCGCGACCACCTCGCCTATCGCACTGCCTATGGCACCGTCCTTGCACCTGCCCCCCGCCGCCGCCCCAGCCACGCAGCCGGCCAGCGCATGCGCCAGTTTGTGCGCCAGGTACTCGGCCTCCAGGCCCTTGATCTGGCTGGCCGCTTGGCCGTGCGCCGTGTCCACCAGGCCGCTGATCAGGGCGGCCTTTAGCGCGTCCTCCAGATTGCCTCCGGTGATGGCCGTGGTCGTCAGCGCCCTTCCGGTGGCGTTGATGAGGTTGTAGGTCAGCTTTTCCGAGAAGCCGGTCCTGCTCGACAGGTCCGTCATGGTGCTGGTGGCGCCGAGCTTGTCCAGCACCCCGGCGGTCAGCGCCGCCGCGATCGTGGCCTTGACCGTCTGGCTTGATCCCAGCGTCCTGAGGGCCTCGCCCAGGTCGCCCTTGCTGTTGATGAGCGCAATGGCCGCCTGGCTGGCCAGGCTGCTCAGGACGGCGTTGCCCATCATGCCCATCGTGGTGGTGGCGCTGCTGATCAGGCCCGCTCCCGCCGGCCCCAGCGCCCAGGCCACGGCCACCGCGACCAGCGCCGCACCCGCTTGCGTCAGGCCCTCCTGCTTGTAGTTCCATGTGTTGAACGCCAGCTTGACCGGTTGCCAGTTCACGTCCGTGCGGTTCACCAGGGTGTTCAGGTAGTCCATGCCCGGCTGCTGGCTCAGCGTCTGAATCTGCCGCCTGAAGTCGCCATCGGGAATCTGGACCACCAGACCCCCCGGTGCGTTGAACACGGGAGCGCTTGGCCCCGTAAAGCTGGGCAGCACCCCCGTCTGTGTCGTGCTGCCCGAATTGATCTTGCTTTGCCAGACGACGTAGTTGGCGTCCTGCGTGCGGGTCTGGGTGACGGTGTTCGTCAGGAGCTCCAGAATGATCTGCGCGTCGGCTCTGGCCCTCTCGCCCACACCGGGGTTAAAGGCCGCCCTCCCGCCGTAGCGCACCTGCGTGCCTTGCAGCAGTTGGTTGCCTCCGGAGTTCGAGAGGATGTCGTTCTGGCTTTGCAGCTGGGTCGGCTGGCCCGCGAGGAGCTGGGTGCTGTTGATCGTGGTGTTGCGATCCCAAGTCCAGCCCAAAAAACTCTGTTCCTGGTAGGTGGTGTCCGAGATGTATTGCTGGTCCCAGACCGCGTAGTAGCGGATGCCGTCCCCCGCTTGCAGCGCCAGATTGCGGCTGGCATGGAATTGTGTGCCGTAGGTGGTCAGGTCGTTGCCTGCCTTGACCTCAATGTCCTGCGCCGTCACGGTCACGGGCGAGTTGGTCAGGTATTCGTGGTGGCGATGGGTGGTCTCGTCAACGTCGTTGCAGAAGACCCATATGCACGTCTCGTAGCTGCGCTCACTCCTGGACCGGTGCAAGCGATGCTTTTGCGCCGCCTCCAGCTTGATATGCCCCGAGGCTTGCAGGCTGGCTTTGCCGCTGGCTGCATTGATGGAGGTGGCGTTCAGAGTCAGGTTGCCCCCTTGCGCGCCGATGTTGACCCCGGTGTTGCCTTTGATGTCACTTGGCCAGAGGAGTACTTCATCCTGGAACCAGCCGCCCGGATAGGCTCGGTTGTCCACTGTCCAGCGGCCATGCTTGCCCGCAATGGTGGTGTCGCCCCCGGACTGTATGTTCACGCTGTCATGGCTGTGCACGAACACGCCATCCATGTCAATGTGGCCCGCAGCGCGAACGTTCACCCCCCGGCCGCCCAGCAGTTGCACGTAATCCCAGTAGTGGTTGAGAAAACCCGCTTCGGTCTTTGACGCCCGCAGCGCGGTGGCCGTGATGTTTCCCGTGGTGGCGGTAAGGTTCAGGGTCCCGTGTACTGCTCGCAGGTAGCTGCCTTCCAGCAGGATGTTGTTGGCCACCAGGGTGAGGTCGCCGTTGGCGTACGCAACCACCCTCGGGGAACTGCCCACACCGGCGGTGCCTGCACTGCCCGTGAGGTTGATGTTGCCGTTGCGCGTGATCATCGTCAGGCTGTGGCTCGAGTTGGCCGTGAGGGGGCCTATGTTGAAGTCCCCCAGGCCCTTGATCATGGACAGGTCGGTTCTGCTCGCGAGCAGGGAGTGGGCATCGATCTCCATGGTGCCGCCCGATTCCACGCTGATCTGGCCGCTGACGTCGTCCAGCCCCGACGCGCCCGACGTGCCAGTGGCGTGCACGCTGGTGCCGTTCAAGGCCAAGTGGCCGGTTTGGTTGAAGATCGTCGCCGCGCCGCTGCTGTAGCGGCCATTGGTGTGCGTTTGCGCGTCCTTGCTGCTCAGGCTGAGCAGGTCGCGGGCCACCAGGCTCGCGCCGGTGCCGTTGATCTGGCCCGTGGCGCTGGTGCCCGAGAGGTTTCCTCCCGCATTCACTTGGGTCTGCGCGAACGTCAGGTGGCGGTTCGCATGCAGGGCGATGTTGCCCGTGCTGTTGAGTTGGCTGGCGACGCCGGTGTGCGTGTCCAGCAGGATGTCGCCGGTGGCCGTGATGGCGATGTCGCCGGATTTCTCCGGGCTGCTCTTGTTGCCATTGGCGCGGATGCGCGCGGCGTCGGTCTGCACGGTCTCGGCCTGTATGAGCACACTGCCTCCAGTGATGCCGCTGGTCGCGGGGCTGACCACGCCTTCGATGGTGTTGGTGTCCGCCGAGATGAAGACCATGTCGTCGGCCAACAAACGGACTTGCCCGCCCGCGTTCAGACCGGAGGACACCACTTCTACCTGGCCGCTCGTGCCGCCCGCGACGCTGGCCAGCGTGATGCCTTCGCTGGCGCTGAGCTCGCTGCTTACGGCCACGACGTTGCTGCCGACGTAGGCGGTGCTGCTGGCCACGCGGGTGGTGCCCGTGCTCGCCAGGCTGATGTTGCGCCCGTTGGCTTGCAGGCCCGTGGCGAACAGGCTGCCCTTGAAGGCGGAGACCTTCAAGTCATCGCCCGCACTGAGGGTGATTCTGTCCACGCTGGCGCCTGCGGCGTTGGACAGCGCGTTCAGGCTGACGGAGCCATCGTTGGCCTCGATAGTGAGGTTTTTCCCGGCGCTCAAACTCGAGCCCGTGGCCGTGACGCTGCCGCCCGAGACCAGCATGTTGCCGCCGGCGCTCAGGCGCACTTTCTCGCCATTCGTGGCCGTGCGGCCGCTGTTCGCATGCAGGGTCAGGGCGGTGCCTGCCATCACGCTCATGTGCTGGCCTGCGGCGATGGTACTGGCTGCGGCAATGTCCACCGCCCGAGCCGCCTGGATGTGTACGTTGCCGTCACTGCTGACCGCTGTGCTGCCGGGGCTGGAGACGCGAATGTCCCCGGTGGCCAGCGCCGTGGTTTGGGTTTGCCCACGGACATTGCCGCCCGTGATCCATATGTTGGCTGCGCTGTCCCTGAACTCGGCCCCGGTTTCCAGATGGACTTGCTGGCCCGTGACCGTGCTGTCGTCCAAGGCAATGCCCGTGCCCGACAGGATCGAGACGTTGCCGCTGCGCGACGTGACGCTGGCATTGTGGCGGGCCACCACAAGGGCATCGCTGCGCAGTTGCACATCCTTGTCGGCTGCCACGGATGTACCGGGGTCAAGGTCGATGTTGCGTCCGGCGCTGATGCTCACTTGTCCGCCACCAGCGGTGCTGCTTACTTGGGCAGCACCGTAGTTGGTGTCGTTGACAAGCTTGACCTCCCCCTTGGCGCTGATGACCACGGCACTGCCTGCGGTTTGCTGGGCAAGGCCTGCACCATACAGGTAGGTATCTCCTTCTGAAGCGGTGACAACGCTCCGTGTGCCCTGGACGGAGCCGGTATTGTGAATATGCCCCTTGGCGGCAACCAAGCTGACCGCGCCGGCTGCAATCGTGCCCCGGTTTTCCAGCTGACCATGGGTCGTGACGGCGATCTGTCCACCGCGGGCCTGCCAGGTGCCATAGTTTTGCAGCCGACCATCGACCGTGACGGCGATCTGCCCACCGTTAGCTTGCCAGATGCCCCAGTTGCGCACGCCCAAACCCGCTTGGGTGACCAGGATGCTGATGTTGTTGGCGTGCATGCCGCCCAAGGGGAAGCTGTCCATCACATAGTAAGAGGGCGGATCGCTGCTATCCTGGTTGCTGATGAGCCCCGTGTCATACGCCACGGTTTGCGCGCCTATGGTGATCCCGAGGTTTTGCGCCTGGAGCCTGCCTGATAGTTGGAAGGCACGGCTCATGATGTCGGTGTAGGGGGTGGCGCTGTTGTCCAGGCCGCCCGCATAGATGGCGACCACTCCGGCGCTGCGCATGTTGAAGCCGGTCAAGGCTCCGTTGGCCACCTGCGCCGTGCCGGTGGTCAGGGTGAGCCGGCTGGCGTTGACAAAGCTGCCCCCGTCGATGGAGATACCGCGGGGGTTGGCCACGATGACCTGCGCCGCCGCGCCGTTGACCGTGACGGCCCCGTTGATGCGGCTATGGCTATGGTCGGTGGAGTTGACTTCGTTGAGGATGGTCTTGGCCAGGACGCCGTTGTAGAGCCAGGGGTTGCTGCTCGAGTTATTGAGCACGATGCCGCTGGCGGGCACGTCAAACTGTGCGTACGTGTTGCGGCTCAGCCCCGCTGCGCTGGGGGTCTGGATGTTGACCAGCGGACGGGTGCCGTCGCTGAGCACGGTAGGGCGCTGGTTGGCGGGTGCCGCCGGGTCCGCAATGATTTGTGCCCAGGCCATGGGCATGGGCAAGGCCCCCAGGGCCAGCCATAGGGCCAGGGCCACCGGGCGGCAATGTCCTCCTGCTGGCAAGGAGGGCGCCTGTCCGCTGCCCGCCCCTGCCCCACCCTCTCCTGCGGCGCTCTTGCCACTGCCTTGCGCAGTTTCGGCAACGGCCATGCGTTCACCCCGGCGTTTGTTGAAGACAATGCGGTAACGGTTACGATTCATGAAGTTTCCTGCGGTGGTTTTGTTTGAACGGGTTTCAGAATTCGACGCGCAGGCTGAAACCCGCAGTGCGTTTGGTCGTGGCGATTTCTTCGGGGCGGGACAGGGGCTTGCCCAGGAAAACCTCCCATTGCACCGAGTAGGGCACCGGGTCAGCGTCTGCCACCTTGTGCTGGCCGCGCAATCCCAATGCCATGCCCGACAGGCGATGGGCTCTGTCCTGCTCCGGTGTCGTGCTGCGCCCGGCATCCAGGGCGGCGTACACCTGCACGCCACGGGCAAGATCCAGCGCCGCGGGCAGACCGGTGGTCAGCTCCTGCCGCCACAGCTGCCCCCGGTCGCCGCACACCGTCTGCTGCCCGTCAAAACCGCGCACCGTGGCACGGCTACCCAGGCAGAAACGGTCCTGCGGCGTCAAGCGGTTGCGTGTCCACTGCCCTTGCAGCTGGGTGCTGTATTGCCAGGGGTGGCCTTCGGTGTTCAGGGGCATGACCCAGTGCAGCAAACCGGTCGTCAGCCCCATGCGGGCCGTGCCCCGCCCGGTGAATTCTTCCGGGGCGGGCTGCGCATGGAATGCCCCGGTACCCCGGCGATACGCCAGCTGCGCCATCAAGGTGCCCGCTTGCAGGTACTGCAAGTGCTGGATCTCGGACTCCCATCCGGCGCTGCGGCGGCGCTGCACCCGCACCTCCAAGTCGGCTATGTAGTTGTTTGACTGGCGCATAAAGCCCTTGAAACTGGCCGTGGTTTTGCTGCGCCTGCCCCGTTGCAGCACCCGGGACAGGGAGAACTCCTTTTGGCCTGACGTGCCGCTGTACAGGTAGGACTCGTACGGGCCGTACACCGTCTGCCCGAACCGGTTGTCGCTGAACGTGGCCCCCACCAGCCAGTAGCCCCAGGGCAGGCTGTAGCGCACGATCTGGTTGCGGCTGCCGCGGGGGCCGCTGTCCTTCTGGCCCAAGTCCCGGCCCTTGGCGATGGACAAGGTGTCGCCCAGACCCAGCGGGTCGTCCCAGGCCAAGGTGGCGTTGCCTTGCAGCTTGCCTGTGGTTCTGAGGCCGTCATCGTCCATGGACAGGCCCAGACGCCAGGGACGGCCCGGCTGCATGTCCACGACCAAGTCGCTGGTGCCCGGTGCTTCGCCCGGTTCGATCCGGATTCCGGTTCTGAGGCTGGGCAGGCGCTGGAGGTTTTCGGCAGACTGCTCGACGTTGCGCAAATTGAGGATGTCTCCCTCCCGAACGGCCCATACCCAACTGGGCAGGGAAACATCCGCTGATTCGGCACGGATGCGCGCCACGCGGCCTTCGTTGATCTGAAGCAGCAACTCGCCTGAATTCAGGTCCTGCTCCGGCACGTGCACGTGGCTGGTGACGTAGCCCTGCTCGACCAGCGCCTGCTGCACCCGCTGAATGAGCAGGGTGACGCCCTGGCTGCCCAGACACCTTCCGTAAGGCGGGTCATCGGCATTGATGCCGCTCAGGGCCGATTGCAGTTCCTCGGAAAACAAAACACCCTGAATGAGCACCCGGTGAATCAAGGCGCATGGTTGCTCGTCGGGCAATCGTTGGTGCACCGGGGTTTTGGTGAGCGGGCCCGGCGCGGACTGTGCAGGCGCCTCCTCCATCTGCTGGCGAAGCTCCTTGCGCTGGCGGTCCTGCCGCTGGAGTTCCGGGGATGGATCAGGAATGCCCGTTTGCGCATGCACGGACGCGCCGAGACAGCATGCCAGCGCAACGGTCAAGCGCCGCTGCATGCAGCCGCCGCGAGGGTTCGTCGTCGTTTCGCGTGGAAACCAGCATGCACATATGGAAACCATTCATGCACAATAGCTGTTGGCGGCTGCTGGCGGGTAGCTTGCCTTGGACCTGTCCGCGGGTCCACCGGGTGGGTGTTGAGCATGGGAGTGTCTGGTGTCGAGTGCAGTGTGGGTGCGCGAAATTTGCACAAAATATAACCCAATTTACTTTTGACTGCTTGTTCACTATGCTGCGGTTCTGAAGGGACGGTTTCAGGCCCCCCAGCGAGGGTGGATTGATCTTCAGGAAATGGGGCTCGCCCTGGATGGGACGCGGCGCACGGTGATCGTGCACATCGAGCCATGCATGCATTGCGCAATTTCTGGCCGCGCGCGCGGTGATGCAGTTCGCCCCCGGTCAGGACGAGGGGGCGCGTTCCACGTGCATCGGCCGCGCGTGCTCGGACGCTCTGGCTATCCGCGCCGCCGCCAGACCCATGGCTACATGGAAGTCAGAACTGGGCGGCCAAGCCCCAGTCGGCGTCAAACAGGACCATGCGGGCGGGCATTGCGGGGCGCAGCTGGCCCACTGCATGCGCCAGGCCCATGAGCTGCGCCGGGTTGTGCGTGGCCATGCGCAGCGCCTGTGCGGGATCGATCCCGACCCGGGTGATCAGCCCTTGCACGGAACTGGCCAGGTCGATATGGGCACCGGCCAGGGAGCCGGCCTGGTTCACGAGCCTGCCCTGCACCACGCGGATGGTTTCGCCATACAGATCGAACTGCGGGGGGCCATGGGTGGTGGCCATGGCGTCGGACACCAGCACCATGCGGTCTGCCACGGGCCGGGAACGGATTGCCACGCGCAGCACGGCGTCGGCCACGTGGTGGCCGTCGGCGATCACGCCGCACCAGGCGGGGCTGTCGAGCGCAGCGCCGACCACGCCGGGCTCGCGCGCGCCCATCGGCGCCATGCCGTTGAACAAGTGGGTGAAGCAGCTGGCTCCCTCGGCCAAGGCGCTGTGGACCTGCGCCGCGTTGGCCGCGGTATGGCCCAGGGACACGGTGACCCCCATGGCGCAGAGCCGGGCAATGCTGCCCCGGGCTTGCTGCTCGGGCGCCAGCGTGAGCAGTACCGGAATCTGCTTGGCGCGCAAGCGCGCGAGCAGGTCCAGCGTGGCGTCGTCGAGCGGGCGGATGTGCTGCTCCAGATGCGCGCCGCGTCGCTGCACGCTGATGTGGGGGCCCTCGAAATGCACCCCCACCACCCCCTGGCTGCCATGCACGGCCTCTATGGCCCGCGCGGCCTGCGCCATGCGCGGCGCGCTGTCGGTGATGAAGGTCGGCAGCCAGGCCGTCGTGCCGGCGCGCGCCAGGGCCGCGCCGATGTGGCGCAGGGTGTCGGCGTCGGGCGTGTTGTTGAACATGCGCCCGGCTCCGCCGTTCACCTGGATGTCGAACAGACCCGGCGCCAGCGTGCCCTGCCCTCGCCACACGGGCAGGCCCTGGTTGACCGGGTCATCGACCGCCCCCACGGCTGCAATGCGCCCATGCACCACCGTTACAGCCTGCTCCGGCCGCAGCACGTGGCCGTCGAACACCTGCTGCGCATGCAGGCACCAGGCCGCCGTGCGGCGCCAGTCAAAGTCAGGGGCCTGGGACGGCATGGGCTGCGTCCTGCACCAGGGCCTGCGCCCAGTCAAACCCGTGGCGCTCGAACGGGCCCGGCGCCAGCGTGCCCTGCCCTCGCCGCCACACGGGCAGGCCCTGGGTGATCGGGTCCTGGGCCTGCTCCGGCCGCAGCGCGTGGCCGTCGAACACCTGCTGCGCATGCAGGCACCAAGCCGCCGTGCGGCGCCCGTCGAACTCAGGGGCCTGGGGCATGGGCGGCATCCTGCACCAGCCAATAGGGCTGCAAGGCGGCTTGCACCTGCGCCAGCACCAGGGCCTGCGCCCAGTCAAAACCTTGGCCTTGCAGCGTTTGCGCGAGCGCCTGCACGGGGTCGGAGAAATGCTGTTCCAGCAGCGGCGCCAAGGGCCGGGGCTGCTCCGCGAGCCACTGCATCAGCTGCGCGACGGCCTGGCTGGCGGCAGGCTGCGCCCAGTAGTAGCGCACGCGGTCCGCGTAGCTGAAGTGGCGCAGCAGTCGCAGCGTCTGCGCGTCGCCGCCGTAGTGCCGGCGCCAGTGCTGCGGGTCGGCCAGCATCAGCTGCTCCATTACCTGCGCCAGCGCTGCCCGCGGGCCTGGGGGTGCGAGCCAGGCGGCGAGCGCGTCCAGGGCGTAGACCGCTTGCCGATAGGCAAAGGTCAGCGCCGGCCCCACTTTGAGCACGGTGAAATGGCGCCGGGCCAGCGCGGCAAACACGGGCGGTTTCTGGTAGTCGGTGGAATGGGCTTCAAACGCCAGCTGCGGGTGCGGCGTGAGCACCGGCGAGAGCAGGTCGGGCGCTTGCAGGTCGAAGTGCTGCACGTGGTCGGGACCGAACTCCAGCCCGGGCTGCACCACCAGGCCGGCCACGCGCGCCCAGGCCGGCTCCAGGCCCCGCTGCGCAAACGCCTGCTGGTGCGCGGCCAGGGTCTCGCGGGCACTGTGCGCCGAGGTCGCGAGCGCGTGCACGGGGCCGTCCTCGGCGCGCGCGCCACCGGGCGGCGGCACTTCGGTGCCGATCACATAGCTCAGGCTCTGCGGGTCCGGCGCTGCCTGCTCGCACACCTGCGCCAGCTGCGCGGCGCGCTCGGCGCTGAGCGCGTCGCCCACCTGCGCGGCCTCACCGGCGCAGCCCTCGGAGCAGTCCAGGTGAATTTTTCCAAAGCCCGCCTGCACGTAGGACGCGACCAGGGCCTGCGCGTGCGCCATGGCGCGCGCTGCGTCTTGGTCACGCCAGACCTGCGGACCCAGGTGGTCGCCGCCAAACAGCACCAGGCTGCGGTCCACGCCGTGGGCCTGGCAAATGCGATGCACGTGGGCGATGAAGTCCGCCGCCTGCATTCCGGTGTAGCCGCCAAACTGGTTGACTTGGTTGCTCGTGGCCTCGACCAACAGGGGGCGTTGCCGGGCCTGGGCGCATAGCAGGGACGCCAACAGCACCTGGGGATGGGCCGAACATACCGACGGCGTGCTCGCCAGGCTGGCACGGTCGGCGCGGTTGCGTTGGTTCAGATCACGCAGGTATTGCACGGTAGTTTTCCTGAAGTCGCTGCGCCAAAATGGCCGCACCGCGCACGCCGCTGCTGTCGCCAAACTGCGCGCTCGCAAAGCGCGGCGCGCGCAGACCCGGGAGCTGGTGCGCGGGAAAGGCCTGGGCCACCTGCTCGGGCAGGCCGGGAATGCGCGAGAGCCCGCCACCGAACACCACGCAGTCCGGGTCGATGGCCAATTGCATGGTGTGCAGCAGCTCGCACAGCAGCCACAGCCATACGCGGTACACGGTTTGCAGCTGCGCGTCGCCGCGGGCGTGCCCCTGCGCGATGTCTTGCGCGCCCAAGGCCCGGCCCGTCAGGTGCTGGCACAGCCGCGCCATGCCCGGGCCGGACACATAGGTTTCGTAGCAGCCGGTGCGCCCGCAACCGCAGCGCAGCACGGGCAGGCGCCACTGCTCGGTGCAGTGCACGGGCAGGGCCACGTGGCCCACCTCGCCGCTGATTCCGAGGTGGTGCAGCATCAGCTCGCCCTGGCGGCACAGGCCCCCACCGACGCCGGTGCCGAGGATCAGACCGAACACCAGCGCCTGCCCTGCGCCGGCGCCACCCTGCGCCTCGGACAGGGCAAAGCATTTGCAGTCGTTCTCCACGGCGATCGGGCGCCCCAGGCGGGCGCTCAGATCGGCCTGCAGCGGCTGGCCCATGGCGGACAAATTGGCGGTCGTCGAGAGACCGGTCTGGCGGTCGATCAGCCCCGGAATGCCCATGCCGATGGGCAGGTGCGCGTCGCCCGCGCAGCCTTGCAGCCACAGGCATTGCTGCTCGATCGCGTCGAGCAGCCCGGCGTACGCGCCCTGCGGCGTGGCCACGCGCTGGCGCTGCACGGGTTGCAGCTGCGCGTCGTACAAGCAGGCCTCGATCTTCGTGCCCCCCAAATCAATGGCGCCCCACATCGTGCGTGCTCCCGGGGTCAGTCCGCCGGCACGGGGTACAGCGTCACGCCGCTGACCACCCGGGTCAGGTTGCCGCTGGCAAACGGGTTGTCCACGTTCAGCCCCATCGCGTGGGACCAGTGCATGGCCATGTACTGCGCGAACAGCGCGTACAACACCAGGCTCCAGCCGGCATGCTCCGCCGTCGGCAGCACCACGTCGCACTGCGCCGCGGCCGGGCCGATGGTGCACACCGCAGCCGCGCCAAACTGGCGGCGAATCTCCTGCGCCACGTCCAGGTCGTAGCGCCGGGTGTGCGGGTCCGCCGAGACCAGCACGTGCACCCGGGTGTGGGCGTTCACGAAGGCTTTCGGGCCGTGGCGAAAGCCCAGCGTGGAGTCCCACTGCGTCGCCACCGCGCCGGCGCTGAGTTCGAGCACCTTCAGCGCCGATTCGCGGGCAATGCCGAGCAAGGGGCCGCTGCCCAAGAACACGGCGCGCTCGGGGCGGCCCTGGTCGGGCCGGTCGGCCCAGGCCGGCAGGGCTTGCAAGACGTTCGCTGCCGCGTCGGCCAGCCGGGGCAGCAGCTGCGCCAGGGGCTGCGGCGGCGCGGTGTCGAAGCAGGCCAAGGCGCTCAGGAGCATGGTGGTGAAGCTGGAGGTCATCGCAAAGCCGGCGTCGTCGGTCTGCGCGGGCAGGACCAGCGTGCGCAATCCGCCCGGCCCGGGCACAGCGCGCAGCGCCAGGGCGCCGGCTGCGTTGCAGGTGATGTGCAAGCGGTCGGCGTCGGGGGCCAATGCGTCCAGCGCGTCCAACGTGCCCAGGCTCTCGGAGCTGTTGCCGCTGCGCCCGAACGACACCACCAGGAGGGGGCCGGGCAGGTCTGCGGGCAGAAAATGCCGGGGCTGCGCCACCAGGTCGGTCGTCGCCAGCGCACGGTAGCGCGCGGTCGCAGCCCCCGCGCGGCCGCACGGTGTGGCGCTGCGCGCGTTCAGATGGCTGGCCAGGGCCTCGCCGATGAAGGCCGAACTGCCAGCACCGCAGAACCACACGGCCGCGTGCCGTGCCTGCTGCAACCAGGCCTGCAGCGCGGACAGCTGCTGCGCCAGCCGGGGTTCCCAGGCGCGCCAGACCGCGGGCTGCGCATGGATTTCACGCCAGGTGTGCCACTGCCGTAGCGCGGTGTGCGCCTCTGCGGCGCAGCTGCCGTCAGGGGTGGGGGGGGTAGGGGTCATGGATTCAGGCGGGGGTTGATGCAGGGTCGGCGCGAATCACCCGGGTTCCGCGCGCGCTCAATGCGTTGGCAATGTCCAGCGGCAAGCCGGTATCGGTGACGATGGTGTGGATGCGGTCGAGCACGCAAATGCGGTGCAGCGCGGGCGAGGTGAATTTGCTCGAATCGGCCAGCACCACCACGCGCGTGCAGGCGCCCATCATCGCAGCGCCCTGGTGCGCCTCGGCCTCGTTGAAGGTGCTCAGCCCGGCGTCGGGGTCGATGCTGTCCGCGCCAAAGTAACCCGTGTCAAAGCGCATGTTCTGCAACGTGGTTTCCACCATGCGCCCGCTCAGGGATTTGGACTCGACGCGCAAGGTCCCTGCGGGCAGCATCAGGGTGTGCTGCGTGGCCCCCCAGAGCGCTTCGACGACGTTCAAGCCGGTGGTCAAAATGGTGCGCCCGGCGACCTCGCGCAGCTGGCGCGCAAAGATCGCGGTGGTCGATCCCGAGTCCAGGATGATGGCCCGGTCCTGCTCCAGCAACGGCAGCGCCGCCTTGCCGATGGCGTGCTTCAGATCGCGGTTGACCACGGCTTTGTCGGCCAGGTTGGGCTCTACGAAGAGGGGACCCTCCGCGGGGGCCTTGGCCCGGTTGACCAGCGACATGGCCAAGGCAATGCGGAATTCAGGGATTCCCTTGTAGCCAAAGTGGCGGCTGTAGCGCAGCACCGTGGGCTCGCTGACCTGGGCTGCGGCGGCTATTTCCTGGATCGACTTGTGCATGAAGTCCGCGGGCGCTTGCAGCAGGTAGCGGCTGATGCGCTTGAACGCGGTGCTGATGTTGCCCTGCTCGGCGCTGATGGTCTCCATCAGGGAGCGGGTCGGGGTTAGCGGCGTCATGCGGGTTTCTCGAGCGGGGCCAGGTTGCGCCCCTGCGCGTCGAACAAGATCACGCGCTCGGCCACGAGCGAAACGCCCACCTGCTGCCCCAGCTTGAACCGGGCTTGGCCTGGCAGGCGCAGCGTCATGCGCTGGCCATCGACCAAGTGCCCATGCACCATGGTGTCGCTGCCCAGTTGCTCGACGACTTCGATCCGCAGGTCCAACGCCTGCGCGTCGCAGCTGAGCCGGCAGTCCTCCGGGCGCACCCCCACTTCCAGTGCCTGCGCTGCGCCGGGGTTGACGCGCGCGTCCAGGTCCAGGCAAGAGTCCCCGGCGAACAACAAGCGGCTGCGCCCGGCGGTGCAGTCGCTGGTTTGCACGCGGATGAAATTCATCGTCGGCTGGCCCAGGAATCCTGCGACGAAGCGGGTCGCGGGCCGGTTGAACAGTTCCAGCGGCGTTCCGACCTGCTCGACCACACCGGCCTGCATCACGACCATGCGCGTGGCCAGGGTCATGGCCTCGACCTGGTCGTGGGTCACGTAGATCATGGTGTTGCCCAGCTCCTGGTGCAGCTTGGCCAGTTCCACGCGCATTTCGGCGCGCAGCGCCGCGTCCAGGTTCGACAGGGGTTCGTCAAACAAGAAGATGCGTGGCTTACGCGCCAGCGCCCGGCCAATCGCCACCCGCTGGCGCTGTCCGCCTGAAAGGGCCTTGGGCTTGCGCTCGAGCAATGCGTCCAGGTGCAGGAGGGCGGCGACTTCGCGCACCCGGGCGGCAATCGCCTCCTTGCGTTCCCCGGCAATCTTCAAACCGAAGCCGATGTTTTGCGCCACCGTCATATGGGGGTACAGCGCGTAGGACTGAAACACCATGGCCACGCCCCGCTCGACCGGGGCGGCGTGGGTCAGGTCCTCGCCGTCCACCAGCAGCCGGCCGCCGCTCACCGGCTCCAGCCCTGCGATGCAGCGCAGCAGCGTGGACTTGCCGCAGCCCGATGGCCCCACCAGGACGATGAACTCGCCCTCGTGCACTTGCAGATTGCAGGACTTGATGATGTCCACGCTGCCATACGCCTTGTGGATGTTTTGCAGTTCAACGCTGGCCATGAAGGGAGTGCTCCGCGTTTGAATCGGTTGCAGGCTGCGCGCCCTGGCCCTGGCCCTGCATGCGAAAGTCCAAGTGCGCGGGCAGCGGGTGGCGCGCTTGCCACTGCTGCCAGGCGGCCTCGCTCCAGCGCTCGGCCAACTCGGCCTTGCACAGGCCTTGCTGCAAGCAGGTCCAGAGCGTGTCGAGCAGGCTCTCGCCCTCGCGCACGGTGGCAAAGGGGCGCTCGAGCCAGTGCGCGAGCAGCGGCCAGTCCTGCGTCTCGGCCGCCAGCCGGGCCTGCGCGAGACGGACGCGATCGAGCGCCTGCACGGCGGACGTCAGGCCGCCGAGAAACGCATGGGCCGCGCGCACGCGGCCCGTGTCGAGCATGTCGTTGGCGATCTCCACCGCCAGGACCAGGGGGACCCCGGGCGAGTGCCAGGCCGCGTCGTAGGCGATCTCCCGCGCACCCACGTTGGTTTCCACCAGGGCCCTCTGGCGATACCCCAGCCAGGTCGGCCGCAGGTTCAACGAACGCTGGTAGCCCTTGCGCGCCTGCGCGAGATCGCCCCGGTCGTGGGCCGCCATTCCCAGAGCCAGCGCGTGCAACCAAGTATCGCCATGCCGATCCGCGCTGCGCTCCAGCGCGGCGCACCAGCGGGGCGACGTGACCCAGGTCTGCGGCATGCGCTCCAGGCTGGCGGCGCTGAAGCGGCCGCTGTGCAGCAGTTCATCCCACGGGTCCGGGTCTTGCTGGCCTTGCGGACCTTGCTGGCCCTGCAAGGGGCAAGCAAAGTCCAGCCCCGGCGCCAGCGCCTGCCCGGTCAGCTGCTCGTGGCGCATGCCCCAGGCCGACCCCGCGTGCAGGCGCTCGGTCACTGCCTGCGCCGACACGCCGCGCAGGAAGGCATCGACCTCGGCGAGGTCCTCCGCGTCCACGCGCGCCTGGACCGCCTGGGCGACGGCGCGGGTCGCCGTTTGGTAGTCGCTGTGGTGCGCCAGTTCGGGCGCCACCTGCACACCGGCGTAGGCCTCGGTCCAGTGCAGCTCGCCGTGCGCGGGCAGCGCGAAGCGCTGGTTTTGCGTGGGCGTGATGCCGCTTTGAATCTCGACGTAATGCCCGCGGCCGGGCTGGGACAGGAAGTCCATCCAGTGCTGGCCGCCCCGGCCCGTGCCAAAGTAAAAAAACTTGCGCCCCTGCATCTGCGCACTGGCCACGTGCGCCAGGCCCCTGCCCTGCGCGTCCAACGCCGCGATCCACAGCGGTTGCGGCGTTTCGGTGCGGAAAAACACCGAGCAGGCGTCGGTCCAATTCCCGGGGTAGGAGCCGTCGAACCGCGCGGGGTCCGGAAAGTCGAAGCGCTCGAGCTGGTTGCCCGGCAGCACGTGCTCGATCGCGTAATCGGCCGGGCTCAGAACGCGCATCCCCGGGCTCGCGGGAACGGCGATGTTCGTCCACCAGTAGGCCTGCTTTTCCCAGGCGTCGGCGTTCACGATGCGGCCGTGGACGAACAAGCGGTCCTGGCCCTCGGGCAGAAACAGGTCGATCTGCCAGGTGGCCTCGACGATGCGGTCGAATTCATACAAGCGCAGCACCGGGCCCCGCGCGCTGTGCACCACGCCGGCAAACACGGCGCAGCAGCTCACCGGCGTGTGGCCGGGTATCAGCCCATTCCACTCGACCCCGCCGGAGAACCAGGCGTTGAGCGAACCCAGGTTCGCGGGCTGGAACACCGGGTTGGCAAACAGCAGTTCCCGGTCCGCGGCCTGATCGCGCAAACTGAGCAGGCGCCCGCCCAGATGCGGGGCGAGCAGCGCCGTCAGGCGGCCATTGCTGAACTCCAGCACCGGCATCTCGCCCGGCGCTTGCGCGCGGTCGTATTCGCCCAGCACCTGGTACGGCAAGATCGAGTCCGCCCCCCAGGCAAAGCCCCGGGCGGACTCCTGCGCGTTCAGCCCCCGGTTCGGCGGGGTCGGCTTGCTGCGTATCGGCTGCTGGTGCGCAAAATACGGCAAGGGGTCGGGCGCCCCCAGGTGGGACATGGGCATGGCCCGGGTCGTCCAACGCACCGTGGTGGTGGCGGTTGCGCTCGTCATTTCACTCCTCCCATGGTGATGCCGCTGATCATGCGTTCGGACATGAGCACGAACAGGATGATGGTCGGAACCATCACGATGGTGATGCCGGCGAACAGGCCCGGCCAGTCGCCGCCCGAGTACTGCATCGAAGAAATCAGCGCGTAAATGCCCAGCGACAGCGTGCGGTTCCCGGGGCTGTTGATGAGCACCAGCGAGAGCTGGTATTCGTTCCACAGGCCGACGAAATTCAATATGGCAACGGTGGCGATGCCGGGCATGGCCAGGGGCATCATCACGTGCCAGAAGGTTTGAAAATCCGAGCAGCCGTCAATGGTTGCGGCCGACTCGATCTCGCGCGGCAGCGAGGCAAAAAACCCCGTGAGCACATAGATCGTGAACGGCACGGACAGGGCCACGTACACCAGCGACAGACCCGACAAGCTGTCGCCCAGGCGCAGCGCCGTGATGATCACCACCAAGGGCACGAACAACAGCGGAATGGGCACGCCCATGCCAAGAATGAAGAAGTTGGTCAAGGCCTCGCGCCCCCGAAAGCGCGCACGCGCCAGCACGTACGCGGCCGGCACGCAGACCACCAAGAGCATCAGCACCGAGACGGACACCACCCACAGGCTGTTCAGAAAATAGTCACCAAAATGGCTGCTGACCCAGGTTTTCACATAGTTGCCCCACGCCGGGTCGCGCGGCAGGCTCCAGGGTTGGCCAAACAGGTCGCGTGTTTTCTTCAGCGACGCCAAACAGATCCAGACCACGAAGAACACGGTCGCCAGGGACCAGGCGCCCACCACGGCGTAGGCCAGGGCACGGCCCAGGCCGCGCTTGAGCTTGCGCTGCGCCATGCTCAAAACTCCAGCGGTTCGCGCTGCAGGCCGGCGCGCAGCACCAGCACCGCGCCAATGGTCACGGCCAGCATGGCCACGCCGATCGCGGTGGCGTAGCCCAGCGCGTAGACCGGTTCGCGCTGACCAAAACCCATGATGTAGAGGTAGATCGCGGGCGTGTACAGGTCCTGCGAAATATTCGGTCCACCAAAGGCGTAAGGGAACTCCATGATCTTGATCGCCTGTATGCACCACAGCACCATGGTGATCACGATCACGTCCCAGATCATGGGCACGGTGACGTATCTGAAAATCTGCCACTGGTTTGCGCCTTCGAGGCGCGCCGCCTCGAACAGGTCGGCGGGCACCTTGTCTGCGCCCGCCAAAATCAGGATCGTGAAAAAGCCGCTGCAAACCCACACCAGCCCCACCAGCATGGCCCAAAACACATTTTCCGGCGCGGTCCAGGAGACGCTGGCCCAGCGCTCCAGGCCCAGGCCTTTGAGCACGTTCGTCAGCAAGCCATAGCGCGGCATGAAGACGAACGACCAGAAGGTGGTGATGGCGGTGACCGCAATCACGTTCGGCATGAAAATCAGCGCGCGAAACAGCTTCTTGCCCCACAGGCCGGAGCTCAGCAGCATGGTGAATACAAAGGCCAGGCCGAATACGCAGGCGCCGCCGACCACGAGGATCAACAGCATATTCGTCAGCGACAGCCAAAACACCCTGTCGTTCCACAGCGCGACGTAGTTGGCCAGGCCCACCCACTGCATGCTGTCGGAAAACCCCGAGGTCTTGAACAGGCTGATGTAGAAAGCCTGCCCTGCGGGAAACACCAGCAAGCCGAGATACAGCAGCAGGGCCGGTGCCAGAAACGCCGTCACCATGCGCGCTCTGATCACGAAGCCCCCTCGAATGCCAAGCCGCAGCGGACTCTGGCGTGTTTCACTTTTTCCCGGCCCAAAACTCCCTGGTTTTGGTCGCCAAGGTATTCACCAGCTGCTGCGGCGTGCCTTCGCCGAGGAACATTTTGTTGAACTCCGGTGCCAGCACCGTGGCCGTGAAATCGGGGTAGAGCATCTTCAAGCCGCCCCCGAAATTCGACAGGGCCGTCGCTTCGCGGGCTGATTTTTCCGCGTCGGCCAAGGCCGCGGGCCAAGCCACCGCCCGGCGCGTAGCCCCCACCTGGCCCTCGGTGACCAGGATTTTCTGGGCCTGTTCACCGACGACGAACTTGATGAAGTCCACGGCCTCCCGGGGATTGGGCGCCGTCTTGAGCACCATCATCGAGAGCAAGGCCACTTGCAAATCGGTTTGCTGGCCCTTGCCGTTTTTCACGGCGGGGAAGTTGAACGCGCCCCATGGGAAATCCTTGCCCGCGCTCTCGCTCAGTTCCGTAGGCAACCAGGAGCCCACGAGCGCGCCCATGCTGTCGCCCAGGGCAATGGTTTGCTGGCCCGCAGGGTACTGAAAACCCCGCGCGTCCTTCGGAATACACCCCCTGTCCCACAGCGCACGCGCCATTTGGACGGCTTGCAAAACGCCAGGCTGCGTCCAGCCATTGCCGGTTTTGTCTTCAAACAGCCGGACCATGCTGTTCGCGCCATAAATACGCTCCAACAGGTGCGAGAAATACAGCATGTTGTAGTCCGACACATTGCCCTCGATCACCAAGGCACTCTTGCCGACCTTCTGCACGGCGGAGCACAGGCCGAGCAACTCATCCCAGGTCTTGGGCACGCTGGCCCCGGCCTTTTGCATGAGTTCGCGGTTGTACCAAAAGTTGACGGTGTTGTAGACGTAGGGCACGGAGTAGACCCTGCCGTTGCGCGCGTAAATGTCCAGCGCGCCGGGCAGCAGGCTGTCTTTGAACGCCGGGTCCATGTCCTGGGTGATCTCCAGCCCGGCGCCTGCGGCCTGCAGGCCGCCAAAGAGCTGGTCGCCGTCCTGGTCCATGAAGTCCACCTTGGCGCCCGCCTGCAATGCGCTGCGCAGCTTGGTCTGGTTCTGCCGACCGTTCCACACGACTTTGAACGTCACGTCGGGGTGCGCCCGGGTATAGGCCGCCATGACCGAGCGCAGGGCCTTGGCCTGGGGTTCCGGCTCATTCCACATCGACCAAAAGCTCAGTTCCTTGGCCGACAGCCCCATGGCGGCAGCGCCCAGCAGCGTGGAAAGCAGCAGTTTTCTCGTCAGCGACCACCGCAGTGGCGTCCTTTTCGTCATGGATATCTCCTGAGGGGCATGGGGAAGACCCGCTTGCACGGGGGTGGGCGGTGCTTGCTGGTTCGATCGATAAGTTGCGTAATTTTATGGATATTTTTCGGTGTGATCCCAGGGGAAACCCTTGAATCATGTTCTTTTTACAAAATCCATGAACCCATGAGGGGCACGTGGCCAAGGAAGATCAGATCCATGCTTTTACCAGGCCATAAACTGCGGCACCCGACAGCGCTGGCAAGGCCACGCCAGAAAATACACGCTGGCTCCCCCACGTCGTGAGCAGCCCGGTGAAAACGGCTGCGAGTTGCTGGGTACCTGCTTGAACGATCATCGGCCAAAGCATTACCACCATCAACGACGCGACCGCAGCAGACCCGCTTGCCCGTGAGAGCCGACTTAGAAGTTCCGCATGGCGCGTTTCACTGCGCTGCTGCCACAACATGGGGAGCAGCCTCATCCCAAATGTTCCAGCCCCACAGACCAGGATCGTCAAGATCCTTGCATCGAATTCGATCATTTGCCCCTCCGCGACCAACACCCTGCGATGGCCCCTGCTGCGATTCCCAGGGGGATCGCAGCAGCCGCTGGTATGCACAGAAGCAGGCCCGCTGTTGCGAGCGCCCCCACAATGGTTGGTGAGCACAGGACGCGTCCTTTCATGCTCAGGAGCAATGCAAAGAAAAATGCCGGCAGCACAAATGACAAGCCATCGCCCAGCGCAGGAAAGCGCACGAGAACTTCTGCGCCAATCGTGGCGCCCAGAATCGTTCCTGCAACCCAGGACAGGTAGGCCCCCAGTTGCAGGCCAACGTACCAATGCTCCCGGTCGTCAGCCGCGATTCCCTCCATTCGTGAAACAACGGTCGCGAACACTTCATCCGTCATGCCGAAGGCCAGAAGAACCGGCGAAACGGACCGTTTGCCGGTTCCCAGAAGATCGGCAATCGGGCGCCCATACAACAAATGCCGGGCGTTCATCAATAGCACAGTCGGCGCGACCGTCAGGACCGTGCCCCCCGCCGCAAGCAAGCTGACCAAGACGAACTGAGACCCGCCTGCGAACACAATGCCCGATATCAGCGTTGCCAGCCCGGGGGTCAGGCCCGCCTGAACTGCGGCGACGCCGAAGGCGAAGGCAATGGGCAGGTAGCCTGCGACGATTGGCAGGCTGTCCCACAATCCGCTTTTGATTCCTTTCATGACAGGAAATGCGTTTTGCTTGGCCAGCCCGGATGCCAGTGGAAGTGAATGAAAACAGGGCCCTCGGAGGGGCCCTGTTTTCAACGACTTGCAGACCTCCGTGGATGTCTGCAGATCAACTATTGGAGCGGGAAAAGAGTCTCGAACTCTCGACCTCAACCTTGGCAAGGTTGCGCTCTACCAACTGAGCTATTCCCGCATGTTGCCGCTTGGCCTGGACGGTGCCGGCTGCGACAGGCGCGAATTGTAGCGCCTTTCTTCTGGCCCGCGCAAGAAGTGGCTTCAATGTTTCAAACCATCGGCCGCAACCGACGCGCTGACGGGCTTGTCTGCCGCAGCGGCGGCAACCACCACGGCCACTTCCTCGTCGATCAGCGGCACGGGCTTGCTTGCCAGGGCCACTTCCAGAGCCTTGTCGATCCAGCGCACGGGGACGATCTCCAGGCCGCTCTTGACGTTGTCCGGAATCTCCTGCAGGTCTTTGACGTTCTCCTCGGGGATCAGCACGGTCCGGATGCCGCCGCGCAGTGCGGCCAGCAGCTTCTCCTTCAGGCCGCCAATGGCCGTGACCTCGCCGCGCAGCGTGATTTCACCGGTCATGGCCACGTTGCCGCGCACGGGGATTCCCGTGAGGGCCGAGACGAACGCGGTGATCATTGCCACGCCCGCGCTCGGGCCGTCCTTGGGCGTGGCACCGTCGGGCACGTGGATGTGGATGTCGCGCTTCTCGAATGCCTCGTCCTTGATGCCGAGCATGCGCGCGCGGCTGCGCACCACGGTGCGCGCGGCTTCCACGGATTCCTTCATCACGTCGCCCAGAGAGCCGGTGCGCGTGATCACGCCCTTGCCGGGCATGGTGGCGGCTTCGATGGTCAGCAGATCGCCGCCCACTTCGGTCCAGGCCAGGCCCACCACCTGCCCGATCTGGTTCTGCAGTTCGGCCCGGCCGTAGGAGTACTTGCGCACGCCCAGGAACTCGGGAAGCTTGTCCTCCGTCACCACCACCTGCGGCTCGAACTGCTTGAGTTGCAGGCCCTTGACCACCTTGCGGCAGATCTTGGACAGCTCGCGCTCGAGCGAGCGCACGCCGGCCTCGCGGGTGTAGTAGCGCACCATGTCGCGCACGCAGGGCTCGGTGATGTTCAGTTCCTCGTCCTTCACGCCGTTGTTCTTGAGCTGCTTGGGCAGCAGATACTTCATGGCGATGCTGACTTTCTCGTCCTCGGTGTAGCCCGACAGGCGGATGACCTCCATGCGGTCGAGCAGCGCGGGCTGGATGTTCATCGAGTTCGAGGTGGCGACGAACATGACGTCGCTCAGGTCGAAGTCGACCTCCACGTAGTGGTCGCTGAACGTATGGTTCTGCTCAGGGTCGAGCACCTCCAGCAGCGCGCTCGAGGGGTCGCCGCGGAAGTCGGTTCCGAGCTTGTCGATCTCGTCGAGCAGGAACAGCGGGTTGCGCGCGCCGACCTTGGTGAGGCTCTGCAGCACCTTGCCCGGCAGCGCGCCGATGTAGGTGCGGCGGTGCCCGCGGATTTCGGCCTCGTCGCGCATGCCGCCCAGCGCCATGCGCACGTATTTGCGGCCCGTGGCCCGGGCGATGGACTGGCCCAGCGAGGTCTTGCCCACGCCCGGGGGGCCCACCAAGCACAGGATGGGCGCCTTGACCTTGTCCACGCGCTGCTGCACCGCAAGGTGCTCGAGGATGCGGTCCTTGACCTTGTCGAGGCCGAAGTGGTCCTCGTTGAGCACGCCCTCGGCATTCACCAGGTCGTGCTTGATCTTGGTCTTCTTGCTCCAGGGCAGGTTGCTGAGCACGTCGATGTAGTTGCGCACCACGGTCGCCTCGGCGGACATGGGCGACATGAGCTTGAGCTTCTTGAGCTCGTTTTCGGCCTTCTTGCGCGCTTCGGTGGGCATCTTGGCGAGCTTGATCTTTTTTTCGATCTCCTCGATGTCGGCGCCTTCGTCGCCTTCGCCCAGTTCCTTCTGGATGGCCTTGACCTGCTCGTTCAGGTAGAAGTCGCGCTGGTTTTTTTCCATCTGGCGCTTCACGCGCCCGCGGATTTTCTTGTCGACGTTCAGGATGTCAACCTCGCGGTCGAGCTGCCCGAACAGGTTTTCCAGGCGCGCCTTCACGTCGGAGAGGTCGAGCACCGCCTGCTTGTTCTCGAGCTTGAGCGGCAGGTGCGCGGCGATGGTGTCGGCCAGGCGGCCGGGGTCGTCGATGCTGGAGATCGAGGTCAGTATCTCGGGGGGAATCTTCTTGTTGAGTTTGACGTATTGGTCGAACTGCTGCATCACGGCGCGGCGCAGGGCCTCGATCTCGCTCGGCTTGCTGGCGTCGGGCGTGGCCTCGACGGGCGTCACGGTGGCCACGAAATGGGTTTCCGCGTCGCCGATGCACGCCACCTGGGCACGTTGCTGGCCTTCGACCAAAACCTTCACGGTGCCGTCGGGCAGTTTCAGCATCTGCAAGATGGTGGAGACGCAACCGACGTCGAACATGTCCGACACCGAGGGCTCGTCCTTGGCCGCGGTCTTTTGGGCGACGAGCATGATGCGGCGCTCGGCCACCATGGCCATCTCGAGCGCCTTGATGCTCTTCGGGCGGCCCACGAACAGCGGGATGACCATGTGGGGAAACACCACCACATCGCGCAGCGGCAACAGCGGCAGATCGATGGAGATGGCTGGCAGGGGGGTGTGTCCGGGCATGGAAATCCTCAAGGTATTGCTGCGGAATATGGTCCAGATACAGCGATTTTCAACCCTTGCGCGCTGTCCGCTGCAGGCATTTCAGGCCGTCCTCGCCGCTTCGCGGTAAACGAGCAACGGCGGTTTGTTTTCCTCGATGGTGGACTCGTCCACCACCACCTTTTCGACGTTGCTGGTATTGGGCAGGTCGAACATCGTCGTGTTCAGTGATTGCTCCAGGATCGAGCGCAGACCCCGCGCGCCCGTCTTGCGCGCCAGCGCCTTGCGCGCGATGGCGCGCAGGGCGGCGGGGCGGATCTCCAGATCCACGCCTTCCATGGCCAGGAGCTTGCCGTACTGCTTGACCAGCGCATTCCTGGGCTCGGTCAGGATCTGCACCAGCGCAGCTTCGCTGAGCTCGGTCAGCGCCGTCACCACGGGCATGCGGCCCACCAGTTCGGGGATCAGGCCGTACTTGATGAGGTCTTCCGGTTCGATCTCGGCGAACACCTCGGTCAGCGAGCGCTGCAGCCGGCTCTTGACCGAAGCGCCAAACCCGATTCCCGAGGCTTCGGTGCGGTTTTCGATGATCTTCTCCAACCCGGCAAACGCGCCCCCGCAGATGAACAGGATGTTGGTGGTGTCGATCTGCAGGAAGTCCTGGTTCGGATGCTTGCGCCCGCCCTGCGGCGGCACGCTGGCCATGGTGCCTTCGATGAGCTTGAGCAGCGCCTGCTGCACGCCCTCGCCCGAGACGTCGCGGGTGATGCTGGGGTTGTCCGACTTGCGCGAGATTTTGTCGATCTCGTCGATGTAGACGATTCCGCGCTGGGCGCGTTCGACTTCGTAGTTGCAGCTTTGCAGCAGTTTCTGGACGATGTTCTCCACGTCCTCGCCCACGTAGCCGGCCTCGGTCAGCGTGGTGGCGTCGGCCATCACGAAGGGCACGTTCAGCATGCGCGCCAGGGTCTGCGCGAGCAGCGTCTTGCCCGAGCCCGTGGGCCCTATCAGCAGGATGTTGCTCTTGGACAGTTCCACGTCGTCCTTGCGCGCCCTGTCCTTGTGGCGCAGGCGCTTGTAGTGGTTGTACACCGCAACGGCCAAGGTGCGCTTGGCCATGTCCTGGCCAATCACGTAGTTGTCGAGGTTGTGCTTGAGCTCCACCGGCGTCGGCAGATCGCTGCGCGCTTCGCGCACCGGGCCCCCGACGGGGATTTCGTCGCGGATGATTTCATTGCACAGGTCGATGCACTCGTCGCAGATGAAAACCGACGGGCCGGCGATCAGTTTCTTCACTTCGTGCTGGCTTTTGTTGCAGAAAGTGCAGTGAAGGGGTTTCTCGTTGGAAGCGCCTTTTTTCTCGGTCATGGAGCGGTGCCTTTTTACGGAAAGTTGTCAGAGTTGATAACCCAAGTGGGGAACGGCGTTTGTCCCCCAGGGGAAAACGCCGCCGTGTGAACCTGCTGCCATCCTAGGCTAAAGCTAGGCACGTTTGCTGATTACCTGATCGACCAGGCCGTATTCCCTGGACTCGTCGGCCGACAGGAAATAGTCGCGCTCGGTGTCGCGCTGAATCTTCTCCAGCGGCTGGCCCGTGCGCTCGGCCAGGATCTTGTTGAGCTGCTCGCGGGTCTTGAGGATTTCGCGCGCGTGGATCTCGATCTCGGTCGCCTGGCCCTGCATTCCGCCCAGCGGCTGGTGGATCATGACCTTGGAGTTGGGCAGCGCAAAGCGCTTGCCCTGGGCGCCAGCCGCGAGCAGGAAGGCGCCCATGCTCGCGGCCATTCCCGTGCACAGGGTCGAGACGTCGGGCTTGATGAAGTTCATGGTGTCGAAGATCGCCATGCCGGAGCTCACCGAGCCGCCGGGGGAGTTGATGTAGAACGAGATGTCCTTGTCCGGATTTTCGCTCTCGAGGAACAGCAGCTGCGCCACCACGAGGTTCGCAGTCTGGTCGTTCACCGGACCGACCAGGAAGATCACGCGCTCTTTGAGCAGGCGCGAATAAATGTCGTAGGACCGCTCGCCGCGGCCCGACTGCTCGATGACCATGGGGATCAAACCCAGGCCCTGTGTGTCCAATGCGCTCATGTTTTTTTTCCAATCAAGCGGAGATGCCGTACCCGGCCCCGTGTTCGCCGGAGCCGACCGCGCGGGCCGATCAGCCCTTTTGCGCCATCAGTTCGTCGAACGCTATGGCCTTCTCGACCACCTGGGCCTTGGTGAATACGAATTCGGCGACGTTGTTTTCCGTCACCAGCGCCGCGAGGTTGGCCAGCCGCTGCCGGTCGTCGAGGTGCCAGCGCACCACCTCTTCGGGCTTCTCGTAGCTGGCGGCCAATTCCTCGACAACGGCCCTGAGTTGCTCGGGCCCGGGGTGCAGCCCGTTGACACGCGCCAATTCGGCAACGATCAGGCTCAGGCGCACACCGCGCTCTGCCTGGGAACGGAACAGGGTTTCGGGAAATGCGGTCTTCTCCATGATCCTGATGCCGGTGCGTTGCCTGAATTCGGCCTGGGCGGTTTCCTGCAGGCGGGCGATTTCGGCCTGCACGCTGGCCGTGGGCAGATCGAGCTCGGCGCGCACCAGCAGGGCCTCCATCACGGCCTGCCGGTTGCGCACCTGCAGGCGGAGTTTGACTTCGCGCTCCAGGTTCTTCCTGACGTTGGCGCGCAGGCCCTCCATGGAACCGTCGGCGACGCCCAGCGACTTGATCAGGGCTTCGTTCACTTCGGGCTGGTGAACGGATTCGATCTTCTTGACCGTCACCAGGAAGTCTGCCGTCTTGCCGGCCACGTCCTGACCCCGGTAGTCGGCGGGGAAGGTCTGCGGGAAGGTCCTGCTCTCGCCCGACTTCATGCCCCGCACCGCGTCTTCGAACTCCTTGGACATCCGGCTTTCGCCGATCAGAAACTGGAAGTCCTCGGCCTTGCCGCCCTCAAAGGGCTCGCCGTCGATCTTGCCCTGGAAATCGACCGTCACGCGGTCGCCATCCTGCGCGGCTGCGTCGAGCGCGCGCTGGGCGAAGCTGCGGCGCAGCTTGCGCAGGACCTCGATGGTCTTGTCGATGGCCGCATCGGGCACGTCGGCGGACAGCTTTTCGATTTGCGCGTCCGCCAGATCGGCGATCCGGACTTCGGGAAACACTTCGAAGAAGGCATCGAACGTGACTTCGTCTTCGGGAGCCCCTTCCTTTTCGGAGATGCGCAGATGGCCGGCAATGCGCAAATTGGCTTCATTCGCGGCCACGGAAAAGGCTTCACGGACCTTGTCGCCGAGCACTTCGGAATGCACCGAGATGCCATAGCGCTGGGCGACCACGCTCATGGGCACCTTGCCGGGACGGAAACCGTCCATCCTGACGGTGCGCGCCAGGCGCTTGAGGCGCGTGTCGACCTCGGTCTGGATCAGGGTCCGGGACAGGCTCAGCGTCATCTTGCGCTCGAGCTTGTCAAGGGTTTCAACAGTAACGGCCATGGTTATTCCTTTAATGAAGGTGGATCGTGCCGCCCACCCGTACGGCGGCGCCGTGCTCCGCAAAGTCTTCTTGCAGGCGCAGGGGGAGGTGGTGCGCGAGGGGGGACTCGAACCCCCACACCATTGCTGGCGTCAGGACCTAAACCTGGTGCGTCTACCCATTTCGCCACCCGCGCGGTTGCTGCAAACAAGCAGGTGGCAAGCCCCAAGGAAACCTGCTTGCCACCTGTGTGAAATCGGACAGCCGGTGATTTTACCCTGATGCAGGCAGGCTGGGCCCTTGGAGCCCTTGTCCTTTCCAGGAGCCATTCAGGCATTCGGCTCAGTGCGCCTTTTCCCAATTCGGCCCCACCCCCACCTCGGCGAGCAGCGGCACCTTGAGGGCGGCGACCTCGGCCATGAGGCGCGGGATCTCGGTTCTGACCCAGTCCACCGCGCTCTCGGGCAGTTCAAACACCAGTTCGTCGTGCACCTGCATGATCATCTGGACGTCGGGCTGCTGCGCGTCCAGTTCCTTTTGCACGGCCACCATGGCCATCTTGATCAGGTCGGCCGCCGTTCCCTGCATGGGCGCGTTGATCGCGGCGCGTTCGGCGCCGCTGCGCCGCGGGCCATTGGGCGAGTTGATCTCGGGCAGGTACAGGCGCCGACCGAACACCGTCTCCACATAGCCCATGGACCTGGCGGCCACCTTGGTGTCGTCCATGTACTGCTTCACGCCGGGATAGCGCTGGAAGTAACGGTCGATGTAGGCCGCTGCGGCCTTGGTCTCGATTCCCAGGTTCTTCGCCAGGCCGAAGCTGCCCATGCCGTAGATGAGGCCGAAGTTGATGACCTTGGCGTAGCGGCGCTGCTCGGTGCTGACCTGGTCCACGGACACGCCAAACACCTCGGCGGCGGTGGCGCGGTGCACGTCCTGCCCGGCGTGGAAGGCTTGCAGCAGCGCAGCGTCGGCGCTCAAGTGGGCCATGATGCGCAGTTCGATCTGCGAGTAATCGGCGCTCGCGATCACGCGGCCTGCGGGGGCCACGAAGGCCTCGCGCACGCGGCGGCCTTCGGGCGTGCGGATGGGGATGTTCTGCAGATTCGGGTCGTTGCTCGACAGGCGCCCCGTGACCGCCACGGCCTGTGCATAGTGCGTGTGCACACGGCCCGTGCGCGGCAGCGCGAGCTGCGCGAGCTTGTCGGTGTAGGTGCCCTTGAGTTTGACGAGACCGCGGTGTTCCAGCAGCTTGGCGGGCAGCGGGTAGTTTTCGGCCAGCTTCTCCAGCACCTCCTCGTCGGTGCTGCGCGCGCCGGTGGCGGTCTTTTTGACCACGGGCAGGCCGAGCTTGTCGAAGAAGATTTCGCCCAGTTGCTTGGGGCTGCTCAGGTTGAAGGGCTGGCCCGCGAGCGCATACGCCTCGGTTTCCAGTTGCAGGATGCGCTGGCCCAGTTCATGGCTTTGACCGGCGAGCGTGGGTGCGTCGATCAGCACCCCGTTGCGCTCGATGCGGTACAGCGCCTCGCTGCTGGCGATTTCCAGCGCGTAGACGAAGCGCAGCTTGTCGTTCGCCTGCAGCAGCGGCCACAGCGCCTGGTGCACGTCCAGGGTCTGGTCGGAGTCCTCGCAGGAATAGGCCGCCGCCTTGTCCAGCGGCACCTGGGCAAACGGAATCTGGTGCACGCCCTTGCCGCACAGCGCTTCGTAGCTGATGCCTTGGCGGCCCGTGTGGCGTTCGGCCAGGCTGCCCAGGTTGTGCGGCTTGTGCACTTCGAGCACGTAGCTTTGCAGCATGGTGTCGTGCACATAGCCCTGCACCTCGATGCCGTGGTTCGCAAACACATGGCGGTCGTACTTGACGTGCTGGCCCAGCTTGTGGCGCTGGCCGTCCTGCAGCCAGGGCCTGAGCCGCGCCAGCACCGCGTCCATGGGCAGCTGCGCGGGCGCATCCGGCCCTTCGTGGCGCAGCGGGATGTAGGCCGCCTCGCCCGGCTGCACGCTGAACGAGATGCCGACGATGCGCGCGCGCATCTCGTCGAGCGAATCGGTCTCGGTGTCCAGTGCCACCAGCTGTGCTTGCTGCAGCCGCTCCAGCCATGATTCAAAGTCGGCCCAGTCCAGGATGGTGGTGTAGGCCACCGGGCGCTGCGGGGCGGCCTCGGCAACCCCGCTGGCGCCGTGCCCGGCAAACAGGTCGTCGCCGTCCGCGCCGGAACTGGCGGGCGCAGCCGGGGCCTCGGCCGAAACCGTGCGCGCCAGGCTCTTGAAGCCATATTTTTCATAGAAGGCGCGCAGTCCGCCGGTTTGCGCATCGGCCACGGTGAGCGCGTCGAGCACGGGCAGGTCGGGCAGGTCCGCGGACAGGTCGCAGTCGGTCTTGATGGTCAGGAGCCGGCGGCCCGTGGGCAGCCAGTCCCGCGTGTTGCGCAGGTTCTCGCCGGCCGCGCCCTTGATCTCGCTGGCGCGCGCCAGCAGCGCGTCGAGCGATCCGTATTCCTGCAGCCACTTGGCGGCGGTCTTGGGGCCGACCTTGGGAACGCCGGGAACGTTGTCCACGGAGTCGCCGACCAGGGTCTGGTAGTCCACCATGAGGCGCGGCGGAACGCCGAACTCGGCGCTCACGCCCGCGACGTCGCGTTTCTTGCCGCTCATGGTGTCGATGATGGTGATGTGCTCGTTCACGAGTTGCGACAAATCCTTGTCGCCGCTGGAGACGATCACCTCGATTCCCTGCGCCGCAGCCGTCACCGCCAGCGTGCCGATGACGTCGTCGGCCTCGACGCCGCCGACGGCCAGCACCGTCCAGCCCAGCAGGCGCACCACCTCGTGGATGGGGCCGATCTGCGCGCGCAGGTCGTCCGGCATGGGCGCGCGCTGCGCCTTGTATTCGGGGTAGATGGCGTCGCGGAACGTGGGGCCGGAGGCGTCGAAGATGCAGGCTGCGTAATCCGCCTGCACCTCCTTGCGCAGCGCCTGCAGCATGTTGATCATGCCGCGGATGGCGCCCGTGGCAGCGCTGCCCGAATCGCCCGGAATCGCCCGCAGGTCGGGCATGGCATGGTAGGCGCGGTAGATGTAGCTGGAGCCATCAACCAGCACCAGGGTCTTGTTGGCGGTCATGCGCGGATTGTGCACGGCCCGGCCCCCTGTCCGCCGATCGCGCGCGCCGGGCGGGCGCTGCGCGCACGGCCGGCCCTACAATCCCCGGCCATATGCGCGCTGTTCCCCTCCTCCTCCTTCTTCTGCTCGGCATGGTCTGCACCGCCGCCCCGGCCCAAACTTCCGACCTCGCCTCCGACGACACCGCGCGGGGCACGGCGCCCGCGAGCGCAGCGCCGCCCGCGGGGCGCACCAGCCAGCGCACCGAGCGCATCCAGATCGAAGACGCCGGCAGCCGGGTCGATGAGCTGCGCGTGGGCGGCCAGACACAGCGCATTTCCGTGCAGCCCAAGGCCGGCGGCCTGCCCGGCTACGAAGTGCAGTCCTCCGATGGCACGCGCAACCGCTTCGGGGCCGGCACCGGCCCGCGCGTCTGGAACCTGCTGACCTTCTGACTCCCGCGCGCGGCGCCCCTGCCGCAGCGCTCCCGCGTGCCGTTTCCCGGTTGCCCCACCCTTCTTCGACCCCCCAAGCGATGGCCGTTTTCACCGAGGTCCCGCCCCAGGATGCGCGCGCGCTGCTGTGCCATCTGCAATTGGGCGAATTGCTCGAACTGCGCGGCATCGAGGGCGGAATCGAGAACACGAATTATTTTCTGACCAGCGACCAGGGCGAGTTCGTGCTGACGCTGTTCGAGCGCCTCAGCGCCGGGCAACTGCCGTTCTACCTGTACCTGATGAAGCATCTGGCGCTGGGCGGCGTTCCCGTTCCCGACCCGCGCGCCGACAGGAACGGCGACCTTCTGCACAGCGTCTGCGGCAAGCCGGCCGCGGTCGTGAACAAGCTGCGCGGCAAGAGCCAGCTCGCGCCGCAGGGCGCGCATTGCGCCGCCATGGGCGCCCTGCTGGCCCGCATGCACCTGGTCGGACGCAGCTTCGACCGCCACCAGCCGAACCTGCGCGGCCTGCCGTGGTGGAACGCGACCGCGCCCCTGGTGCTGGCGCACGTCGGTGCGCCCCAGGTGGCGCTGCTGCGCTCGGAACTCGCCTACCAGAACCATGTGGCCGCCAGCCCGGCGTACGCCGCCCTGCCCCGGGGGCCGGTGCACGCCGATCTGTTCCGGGACAACGTGATGTTCGATGGCGAGGAACTCACGGGGGTTTTCGACTTTTACTTTGCGGGCGTGGACGCCTGGCTGTTCGACCTCGCGGTGTGCCTGAACGACTGGTGCACCGACCCGGCGAGCGGCGCCCACGACGCCGCCCGCGCGTCGCGCATGCTCGGCGCCTACCAGGCCGTGCGCCCCCTGAGCGCCGCCGAGCGCGCTCTGCTGCCGGCCATGCTGCGGGCGGGCGCACTCCGGTTCTGGATCTCGCGCCTGTGGGACTTCCACCTGCCGCGCGAGGCCTCGATGCTCACGCCGCACGACCCCGCCCATTTCGAGCGTGTGCTGCGCGAGCGCGTTGCGCGCCCGGTGCGGGTCTGAGCGCCTTGGGCGCGCATGGATGTGGTGCCGCGCCCACCGCCCTGCTGCGCGCCCCGCCCGCCGGACGCGCGCACTGGTAAATTCGACGCCATTGCCCCGCGCACCCCTGCGTCCATGGCCCTCCAGGGCGCGGCCCCTCCTGCCTCTCCAACGCACACATGAAGCTCCACATCGTCCCCGCACGCACCGGCATGGCCTGGGTGAAGCTTGGCCTGCGGGTGTTCTGGCGGCAGCCCATGGCGCTGACGGCGCTGTTTTTCCTGACCATGGTCTGCCTCTCGCTGGTCGCGGAGATCCCGCTCGCAGGGCCGGTCATCACGCAGGCACTGCTGCCGTTGGCCACGCTGGCCATGATGGTGGCCGCGGCAGAGGCCGAGCAAGGGCACTTCCCGACCCCGGCCTTGCTGCTGCGGGTGCTTCGCGCCAGCCGCCAGCGGCTGCGCGCCATGCTGCTGCTCGGTGCGCTGTATGCCGTGGGGCTGCTCGGCATCGTGGCCCTGGTGGACTTGCTCGACAGCGGACAGTTTTCCCGGGTCACCCTGGGTGGGGCGCTGACCCCGCAGGACGTGCTCGAAAACCCGGCCATGTGGCTCGCCATGCTGCTGTACTTGGTGCTGTCGCTGCTGTTCTGGCACGCGCCAGGGCTGGTGCACTGGCACGGCGTGCCACCGGTCAAGGCGCTGTTCTTCAGCATCGTGGCCTGCCTGCACAACTTCCGCGCCTTCCTGGTCTACGGCCTCGGCTGGATCGGTGTCTTCCTGCTCGGCACCCTCGGGGGGAGCCTGGCCGTGTCGCTGCTGGTGTCCGCGGGGCTTTCCAAATCCGTCGCCGGCGGCATCATGGTGGGGGTGGCCATGACCATGGTCGCCATGTTCCTCACCTCGGTGGTGTTCACCTTCCGTGACTGCTTCGAGCCCCCGCACGACCGCGCACAAGGCGCCCGATGACGCAGCGCCGCCGCCCGCATCGCCCCGCGGACCGCTCTGCCGCGCAGCCCGGTCTGCCGGCGGGGACGCGCCCGGCGCAGGGGCGCCCCCGCGGGGCAAACGTTTCTTGCACACAACACTGGCGCGCAGGCGCCGCCTTCGCCGGGCATTTTCATTCCCGGCAAGGCGGACAAAGGCCGGGCTGTCCCGGAGAATCTGGCCGGTGATCACGACGGACTCTCTTACACACAGTTGCAAAAATCGCCGCCATTGGCCCCGCAGGGCCTTGGTTTGCGCGTGCCTGTGGCTGCTGGGCTGCTGCCTTGCGGCCCCGCATGCCGCGGTGGCGCAGACGGCGGCCGCCGAAGTCGGCGAACTCCAGTTGGAGCGCACCGAGGACGGCCTCTACCTGGGCACCACCTTGCAGTTCGATCTGCCCGATCTGGTCGAAGACGCCCTGTACAAGGGCATTCCCATGGTCTTCGTGGCCGACGCGCAGGTGCTGCGTGACCGCTGGTACTGGTCTGGCCGCCTGGTCGCCGAAGCCACGCGGTACCTGCGTCTGAGCTACCAACCCCTGACGCGCCGCTGGCGCCTGAGCATCTCTGCCGTGCCATTCAGCAACAGCGGCCTGGGCGTGATGCTGGTCCAGAAGTTTGACGACTATGCGGATGCGCTGTCGGCCATTCAGCGCTTTGCACGCTGGAAAATCGCAGAACCCGACGCGATCAAGGCCGACGCCGTGCACACGGTCGATTTCCGGTTTCGCCTGGACATGTCCCAACTCCCGCGCCCCCTGCAGATCGGCGCCGTCGGCAGTGCGAGCTGGAATCTGCTGGTCTCCCGCAGCCAGCGCCTGCCCGCGGAGCCTGCCAAGTGAGCGCAGAGCCTCCCACTCCGGCGTCGCCCCAGGCCACGCTGCGCCAGTCGCGCACCCTGCGCTGGGCCATCGGCGTGGGGGTCGCGATCATGTCGGCCATCGGCATGGTGCTGCTGTTCCTGCTCACGCTGGCCACGAACAACCGCGCACTGTACGAGCGCAACTACGCCTGGCTCTTTGGCGTGAACGTGCTCGTGGCGCTGCTGCTGCTGGCGGTGCTGGTGTGGGTCGCCGTGCGCCTGGGCGTGCGCCTGCGCAAGGGCCGCTTCGGCAGCCGGCTGCTGGTCAAACTGGCGGCCATATTCGGGCTGGTCGGACTGCTTCCGGGCCTGCTGATCTACGTGGTGTCCTACCAGTTCGTCACGCGCTCCATCGAAAGCTGGTTCGACGTGAAGGTCGAGGGCGCCTTGTCGGCCGGTGTGAACCTGGCCCGCGTGTCGCTCGACTCCCTGGCCGCAGACATGGCAACGCAAACGCGCAACGCCGGCGCGCAGCTGACCCAGGTGCCCGACGCAGCGGCCGGGCTGGTGCTCGAACGGATCCGCGACCAATTGGGCGCCACGGACGTGCTGCTCTGGAACGCCTCAGGCCAGGCCCTGGCCAGCGCCGGGCAGTCGCGCTTCAACCTGAACCCCGAGCGGCCCGGCGCCGCGCTGCTGCGCAGCGTGCGGCAGGAGCGTGCCACGGCGCAGATCGAAGGGCTGGACGAGGTCTCCGACCCGGCCACCGCGCAGAACGCGCGCGTCAAGGTGCTCGCGCTCATCAGCAGCCCCAGCGTGGACCTGCTGGTGGAGTCGCGCTACCTGCAGGCCACGCTGCCCCTGCCCCCCGCGCTGGTGGCCAACGCAATCACCGTGCAAGAGGCGAACCGCGAATACCAGGAGCGCGCCCTGGCGCGCGGCGGCCTGCGCCGCATGTACGTGGGCACGCTCACGCTCAGCCTGTTCCTCGCGGTTTTCGGCGCCGTGCTGCTCGCCGTGCTGCTGGGCAACCAACTCGCGCGGCCCCTGCTGGTGCTGGCCAAGGGGGTGAGCGAGGTGGCCGCGGGCAACCTCGGCCCGAAGGCTTCGTTGCAGGGCAAGGACGAACTCGGCGGGCTGACGCGCTCTTTCGCGCTCATGACCGAGCAACTCGCCGACGCCCGCCAAGCCGTGGAGCAGAGCATGGGCGCGGTGGATGCGGCGCGCGCCAACCTGCAAACCATTCTGGACAACCTCACCGCCGGAGTCATCGTGCTCGACGCGCAGGGGCTGATCCGCTCGTCCAACCCCGGCGCCACGCGCATCCTGCGCGCGCCCATGGCGGCTCATGCGGGACGCGCCCTGTCCGAGGTACCCGGCCTGGCCGAATTCGCCGCAGCGGTTCAAGGGCATTTCGACGCCTTTCTGGGAAACCAGGAACGCCATGGACTGGGCCACTGGCAGCAGCCGTTTGAACTGCATGCGTCCTCGGTCGGCGCCGGGCAGCACGCCACCAGCCTGGTCGCCCGCGGCGCCGAACTGCCCGACGCGACCCGATTGCTGGTTTTTGACGACATCTCGGAAATCGTCTCGGCGCAGCGGGCACAGGCCTGGGCCGAGGTGGCCCGGCGCCTGGCGCACGAGATCAGGAACCCGCTGACCCCCATCCAACTGTCCGCCGAGCGGCTCGAAATGAAACTCTCGGGCCGGCTGCCCGCCCCCGATCAGGCCATCCTGGCCAAGTCCGTGAAGACCATCGTGGACCAGGTTGACGCCATGAAACGGCTGGTCAACGAGTTCCGCGACTACGCACGCCTCCCCGCCGCAGAACTGCATGCGCTGAACCTCAATACCCTGGTCGCGGAACTGCTCCACCTGTATGGCGAAGAAAACGCCCAGGTCCCTGTGGAAGCCGAACTGGACCCCCGCTGCCCCGCGATTGCCGGCGACGCGCAGCAACTGCGCCAGGTGATTCACAACCTCCTGCAAAACGCGCAGGACGCCACCGAGCAAGCCTGCACCGACGCCGCGGAGCCCATGCCGCCGGTGCGCATCAGCACCCGCTGGAGCGCGTCCTCGCGTCGCGTGCGGCTGACGGTTTCGGACTGCGGCGGCGGGTTTCCGGCGCACATTCTGCAACGCGCCTTTGAGCCCTACGTCACCACCAAGCCCCGGGGGACCGGCCTGGGATTGGCCGTGGTGAAAAAAATCGCAGATGAACACGGCGCCCGTATCGATCTGTCGAATCGCACACAAGATGACGTGGTGTGCGGGGCACAAGTGTCGTTATCATTCGCCCCTGCATCAGCGGCGTGACGGCATCGGGCATCGCGACTGCAGTACCCCCCAAAGCGCTTCAACACACATGGCAAACATTCTGGTGGTCGACGATGAGCGCGGCATCCGTGACCTGTTGTCGGAAATCCTGAACGACGAAGGTCACAGCGTGGACCTCGCAGAAAACGCGGCCCAGGCGCGCACGGCCCGGGCAGGCAATGGCTATGACCTCGTACTGCTCGACATCTGGATGCCCGACACCGACGGCGTCTCGCTGCTCAAGGAATGGGCCGCCGCCGGAACGCTGACCATGCCCGTGATCATGATGAGCGGCCACGCCACCATCGACACGGCCGTCGAAGCCACGCGCATCGGTGCCCTCGCGTTCCTGGAAAAGCCCATCACCCTCCAAAAGCTGCTCAAGGCCGTGGAGCAGGGCCTGGCGCGCAACGCCGCCCGCCAGGCGGCACCCCCGATATCCGTGATCCAGCCGCCCTCAGACCCCGTGTTCTCGCAACTTCCTGCGGTGCTGAGCGCGATGGCGGACGCCGGCCCCCACGCGCACCAGGGCTTTGACCTGGACCGTCCCCTGCGTGAGGCGCGCGATGGTTTCGAAAAAGCCTATTTCGAATTCCACCTCGCACGCGAAGGGGGGTCGATGACCCGCGTCGCAGAAAAGACGGGCCTCGAGCGCACCCACCTGTACCGCAAGCTGCGCCAACTGGGCGTGGACCTGGGCCGCAGCAAGCGGGGGTTTCAATAAGTCCTGCCCACTTTTCCGAAAGCCCGTTTTCTGCCTATAATGGCGGGCTTGAGGCCCGGTAGCTCAGTCGGTAGAGCAGAGGACTGAAAATCCTTGTGTCGGTGGTTCGATTCCGCCCCAGGCCACCATCTTTCTTTCTCAGTAGATCCCAAGTCAGCTCAAAAGTCCTTGCGCATCAAGGACTTAGCTTGAAAAGGCGGCTCAAGCGGTGTCTCTGGATCTCACAACGTCCGATCTTTGCGTGTACCCCTATGTACCCCAGACTGTTTTCCAACTGCAGTTTTTCGGGGGTACACCGTGGGACAACTCAACGACCTGTTGATCAAGGCGGCGCAGCCGCGCGAATCCGAATATTTCCTGGCGGACGGTGAGGGGCTCTACCTTCGCGTGCGTCCGGCTGGTAAGGTTTGGATCTATCGCTACAAGTACATGGGGCGGACGACCAAGCTGAGCTTGGGGGCCTATCCAACGGTCTCGCTCAGCGCGGCCCGTAAGAAGGCGCGCGAAGAGGCCGGTAGGCGTCAAGAGGGGGTCGATCCGCGCGCCGCGAGGCGCAAGAGCGTCAGCGCGTTGCGCGGCTGAACAGCTTCGAACTTATGGCGCGTACTTGGCATGTGCAGGCGCAGAAGGACAGGATGTGGTCGGCCAACTATCAGCACGCCTATGCAGTTCGAGATTTATGCAACAACGCCCGCACACGGACTCGACGTCCATTACCGAAGACAGGATGGGGCGCGCTGGCCCCATAGGGCTCGGATCTTGGCGAACTGGGCAGGCGAGTCGACCAGCACCGCGTCGATGCCCAGGCAGGCCGCCGCGCGATAGTCGTCCTCGTTGTTGATCGAGATCGCAAGGATCTTCACGCGCGAGCGGGCACGAAAGCATGCGAGCGTCGCAGGCGTCCACAGCGTGGCGTTCACATTCGATGTGCCCTCGCCGAGCGTGAACTTCTCAATCACGCTCACTGTGCGGTGCATCTCGAAGCCGCTCCACACAGGCATCGTCGGCGCGCCCAGGCAGCCTTCGTTGAGCAGTACCTTGGCCAGTCTGTCGCGTGTCGCATCGCGCGACTCGAAGACCCGCGCCCCACGCACGCCGGCGAAGGCCTGCTGGAACTGTGCATCGGTCGAATAGATCAGCGTGCGCGACCAAGCGTTTTCTTCGTCCAGCACCTGTGCGACAGCCTTGGTCAGCGGCTCGGCGGGCAACGCCTTCATGTCCAGCATCAGCGGCATGCCCGATGGTAGCGAGTGCAACGCCTGGCGCAGCGTTGGGATCGCAGCCGGATGCTCGCGGTACGGATAGCGCCCATCGACGCTTCTGAAGTTCCACCCTGCATTGATACGAGCGAGTTCGCGCGCCGTGTGTGCGGCGACGGGGCCGCTCGCATTCGTGAGCGCGGACAGGTCAGCCGGGCGGTACAGAACCGGCACCCCGTCCTTGCTCAGTTGCACTGACAACCACATGGCATCGGCGCCGTTGGCAACCGATCGCGCGATCGCCTCGAGCGTGTTCTCCGGCGCGTCCGCCGTGCCACCGCGGTGCGCGACGACCAGCGGCAGCGAGGCCACCTCGCCAGGCGTTTGTCCGCCCGTCGAGACACACGCCTGCAACGCGAGCGCGCCAGCGATGATCAAGGCCCCACGTCTTAAAGTTCCCACGCAGGAGAGTATCTTCATTGCATCGAGTCTATGCATACGGATCTTGGCAAGTCACGTTTTGGAGGATTGAGGAGCGTGCGAGAGAGATATTGAGATCATCGCTTCGCGTCTTGTATCTCATTTTTTTGCTTGTTGTAGCCGAGACAACGCGTAGATAGAGGATCGAGCATAGATGGACGTTCATGCGAGTTCTGCGATTGGTGGGTATTTCGGCGAGCGTGACCGCCCATTTCGGCATCGTGACCGATTTGAGCGCTGGGTCTGGGGTTACGCGGTTGGGATTGTAGAGGGGGGTATGGATTGACTGGTTGATGTCTCCTTGTCGGGTGTTGCAGGCCACGATACCTGAGTATCGTTCGGGTTTTTTCTTGTGTTTTTCGTGACTGTTCAGTCTTTCGAACACGAATCGGTGATACTTGCTCCATGCTAACACTTTCCGACACTTCAACGCTGAGTCACGAGGAGAAGGATGCATTGCTCCAAGAGAAGGACGCTTTGCTTGAGCACAAGGATGCATTGATTGGACAGTTGGTCACCCGGGTCCAAGAGTTGCTCGCCCGGGTCCAAGAGTTGGAATCGCGTCTGTCCAAGAACAGCCGCAACTCAAGCAAACCCCCATCGTCTGATGGTCTGAAGAAGACGCAGTCATTGCGTCGCAAGTCTGGCAAACGCCCAGGTGGGCAAGTCGGTCATACCGGCAAAACGCTGCGCCAAGCGGCGGTTGCAGATCACGTCATCGAGCAAGAACTGCCTGAGCATTGCGATGTCTGTCACGCAGCATTGCCTGTAGCCCAAGCGCAAGTACGGGAGCGCCGTCAGGTGCTCGATATCCCCGTTCCCCGCCATGAGGTCACGGAGTACCGAACGCTGAGCCTGGTCTGTCAGTGCGGCAAATTGCACGAGAGCCGCTTTCCCGAGAAGGTGACCGAGCATGTGCAATACGGCCCCAACATACGTGCCGTAGCAGTGCACTTCACACAAGGTCAGCTGCTGCCCTATGCGCGCGCCAGCGAGTTGATGGCTGACCTGTACCAGTTGGACATCTCACCGGGCACGCTGCATGGCTGGACGCGCGAGGCCGACGCGTTGCTCAGCCCCTCGGTCCAAGCCATAGCGCAGCAGGTGAGCCAATCGCCCGTGGTCCATGTCGATGAATCGGGTCTGCGCGTACAGGCCAAGTTGCAGTGGCTGCACACCAGCGTCACCCCGACGCACACTTGGTATGGCGTACATCCCAAGCGGGGCATCGAGGCAGTCAATGCGTTCGGTGTTCTGAAGGACTACGTTGGTGTGCTGGTGCATGACTGCTGGGCGCCATACTGGTTGATCCAATGCGTGCATGCGTTGTGCAATGCGCACCTGCTGCGCGAGCTGACCTTCTTGGCCCAGAGCAGTGGTCAAGCTTGGCCGCAACGCATGATGGACATGCTGCTGGCAGCGCATCGAGGCTGCGAACGGGCCTGCACACAGGGAATCACAGCGGTGCCGTCACGCCAAGTGCTGCGTTGGATAAGACGCTACCGTGCCCTGTTGGATGAGGGGCAAGCGCTCAACCCGCAGCGCGTCAAGGAGCAGGGCAAACGCGGACGGGCCAAGCAGTCGGATGCGTTCAATTTGCTGCGACGCCTGCGCGATCATGAGTCGGTGCCTTTCACGAACAACTTGGCCGAGCGGGCCATCCGGATGCCCAAGGTCAAGCAAAAAATCTCCGGTTGCTTTCGCACCTTTGCCGGGGCACAAAGCTTCTGCACGATCCGCTCCTATCCGGACACTGCGCGCAAGCATGGGGTGGGCAGGCTTGATGCATTACGGGCGGCGTTCAATGACGCTCCTATGGAGTTTGTCGGTAGCGGCCGAATAGTTACCGGCTTTCGTCTCTCCGCGTCACTTTGAGATCGGTGCCATGAACCATATCTATAGAGTCCTCTGGAACGCTGCGTCTGGCGCTTGGATGGCCGTCTCGGAAATCGCGCACGGGAAGGGCAAGGGAAGTAAATCCGCCGCTCACCATCGCAGCAGCGGTCTGTTCGGCGCGCTGGTGCTGGTCCCGCCTTTCGTGCTCGCGCAGGTGTCCTCCGTGGTGGTGGCGCCGGGGAGCAACCTCAATGCCTATGTGGCACCCAACGGTGTCACAGTGGTCAACATCAATGCAGCCAATGCGGCTGGCCTGTCCCACAACCAATACCAGAGCTTCAACGTCAATCCGAGCGGCCTGGTGCTCAACAATACGACCGCTGCACAGATTGCCTGGCAGTCACAACTGGCGGGGCAGGTGACGGCTAACTTCAATCAGGCCAACGCGGCGCGCGCGATCCTGAATGAAGTGGTGTCGAACAACCGAAGCAAGCTCGCTGGTTTCACCGAAGTGCTGGGCGGCAGGGCTGATGTGGTGCTTGCCAATCCCTACGGCATCACCTGCTCGGGTTGCGGCTTCATCAACACCGATCGCGTGACGCTGACGACCGGCAACCCTTTCCTGGCCTCCAATGGTGGCCTGGGTGGTTTCAGTGTGGGGCAAGGCGATATCCTGATCACCGGCACGGGGCTGAACGCCACGGCGCAACAGGTGCTCGATCTGGTGACGCGCTCGGTGCGCGTCGACGCGCCTGTCAACGGGAAGGATGTGAGCGTCGTCGCCGGCACCAGCCGCTGGAGCCATGACACGCGTGCGGTCACCGGCGTGGCCACCGCCACGGATGGCGCACCGACTTATTCGATCGATACCTCGGCGCTGGGTGGCATGTACGCCAACCGCATCCGTCTGACGTCGACCGAGGCCGGCGCCGGTGTGCGCATGCTCGGCGAGGCGGCGGCCAGTGCGGGCGACTTCACGCTGACAGCGGCCGGAAGAGTCGAGTTGCGCAACCGCGTCTCGGCCTCGAGCGACGTGAGCGTGAGCACCGCCAGCACTGACGTCGACGCGCTCGCGCTGACCGATGCAAGTCTCACGTCCACCGGCAAGACCACGCTCGCGGCCCTGGGCGGCGTCTCGATGACCGGCAGTGCGCTGGTGGCAGGCACCGACTTGGCGGTGAGTGCGGCCAGCCTTCTCGATACGGCCAGCGCTTCGGGCAATGCCAACAACAACCTGCGCCATGCAGGGGGGGAGTTGACGCTGGCCGTGAGCAACGGTGCGTCGCTCGGTGCGACCGAGTGGAGCGCAAACGGTGCCTGGAAGGGCCACTTCGGCAACCTCGTCACAACCGGCGCAACCAGGCTTTACAGCGGTGGCGGCACGCTCATTGCCAGTGCCGACCAGGGCGACCTTGCGCTCGGCCTGGCGATGCTGCAATCGGGGGGCAATATGAGTTTGTCGGCCGCCGGCAAGATCAGCACGATGACGGGCGCGGTGGTGCAAACCCTGCGCGGCAATCTGCTGCTGACGGCTGGCAACGGCATTTCGAATGCGGGCACGATGACAGCGGACAAGGGCGCGCTGAGCGCGCGCGCCAACGGCGAGATCGACAACAGCGGCCGGATCCACGCCGCAGGGAGTCTGGACATCGCCGACCGTTTCGGCAAAGCGAGCGTCAATCTGTCCAACAGCGGAACGCTGCAGACCGAGCAGGCATTGACGCTCCAGGCCGACAAGGTGCGCAACAGCGCAACCGCACGCATCCAGGCACAGGCCGGCAGCACCGTCAACGCAGCTAATATTGACAACGCGGGCGCGTGGCTGCTGTCACAGCAGGCTGGTGCGAGCGACAAGCTCGAGGTGAGAGGCTCGTTTGCCAACAACGGCACCTTGCAAGGCGCTGGCTCGGTGACGATCGAGGCAGGCAATGTTGCGAACAGCGGCACACTCATCGCTGCCGAAAATCTGAGCACATCCACCACGGGCGACAGCGTCAACAGCGGCACCGTGCAAGCCGGTGGTGCCATCAGCATGGCCAGCGGTGGTGCAATCTCCAACAGCGGCAGCGGCGTGCTGCAGGCCGCGAGTCTGGAGTTCAAGGCCGGCAACGGTTTGAGCAATGCCGGCATCGCCACGGCCCAAAGCGGCAACGCCACGCTGCGCGTGGACGGCACGCTGGACAACAGCGGCCAGTTGCATGCCAAGCGCAATATCGATATCGCTGACGGCAGTGGCACCGCGAGGCAAACCGTCATCAACAGTGGCAAGCTGCTGGCCGAACAGGCACTGTCGCTGAAGGCGGCGTCTTTCAGCAACGAGGCCACCGGCTGGACGCAGGCGGCCACAGGCAGCACGGTCGCTGTGGACTCACTGGACAACGCGGGCACTTGGCTGTTGTCGCAGTCCGCGGGCGCGAAAGACCAGATCACCGTGTCGGGCGCGACCAACAACAGCGGTACGCTGCAAAGTGCTGGCGACCTGGACCTGAGCGCCGCGAGCCTCATCAACAGCGGCGCGATGCTGGCGCAGGGCAAGCTCGATGCCACAACCGCCGGCGATCTGCGCAACGCCGATGGTGGCGTGATGCAAGCTGGCGCCGCGCTCACACTGACAGGGGCAGGCGTGCTGAGCAATGCCGCCGCCTCCCTGAAAGGCCGGACCGTGCAGCTCGACGCGGCGAGTGGCCTGATCAATGCCGGCGCCATCGAGGCTGGCGAGGGCGCCGTCACGCTGCGCGTGGATGGCACATTGAACAACAGCGGCACGGTGTACGCCGCGACCGATATCGACATTGCCGGGCGCAGCGGCGCTTGGGCGCAGACCGTCACCAACAGCGGCACGCTGCTGGCCGAAGGGGCCTTCACCCTCAAGGCGGCGAACATGACCAACGCGGCCACTGGCCACGTGCAGGCTAATACCGGGACGGCCGTCGCGGTGAATAGCCTGGACAATCAGGGCGCCTGGCTGCTGTCGCGGCAGTCGGGCGGTGCCGGTCGCATCGCCGTGAGCGGCACGCTGACCAACAGCGGGACGCTGCAAAGCGCGGGCGACATGATTGTCGGCGCCAGCCAACTGAACAACAGTGGCGAGCTGATCGCCGCCCATCGGTTCACGGCCAACGTCACGACCGGCTTCAGCAACAGCGGAGCGACCGCCGTGGTCCAAGCGGATCGGCAACTGGAAGTCAAAGGCGCGGGCGCCACGCTCAACACCGCTGGCGGCAGCAGGATGCTTGGCGACGGGCTGGACATTAGGGTGGCCAGTATCGACAACGGAGGCACGATCCAGGCAGGCACGCGCAGTGACAGCAAGGTGTCGGCGTCGGGCAGGCTGAACAACCGAGCCGGCGGCGTGATCGACGCGGCGACCTCGTCGGCTGGTGCTGCCACGGTGTCGGCTGAAACGGTGGTCAATGCCGGCACCATTCAGTCTGCGGGCGCCCTGACGATCGGGGTGGGCACAGGGGGCCTGGTCAGCGGCGGCACGGTCATTGCCGAGGGCGACCTTGCGTTGCAAAGCCGTACGGCCAACGCCGACTACACCGTCAGGGTCAATGGCCTCATGCAAAGCCGCAGCGGCGCGCTGGTGGTCAACGGCACCGACCACAGCGCGCTGAACATTGGCACGCGTGGCACCGTCGTCGGCCAGCGGCTTGCTGCGACGCTGGGAACCGTTGCTCTTGCGGACGGCGCCACCCTGTCGTCCGAGCGCGACATGACGCTGTCGTTGGGCACGCTGTCCACTGACGGTGCCAAAGCGGCCGTGTTGGGTTCGACCGACCAGAGTGCGCCCGCTGGCTCGCCTTGGCACACGCGTATCACAACCTCCAGGGCGTTGATCAACCATGGCCTGCTGTTCTCGGGCAATGACCTGACATTGAGCGCACCCTCGGTCGTCAACGGGCTGACCGGCGGGATCTCGGCGCTGCATGACCTGAGCGTTACCGCCACAAGCGGCAACCTGACGAACCAGGGCACGCTCTATGCCGGCAATGCGCTCAAGGCGTCGGCCGAGTCGGGCACGCTGACCAACGCGGCCACCTTGAGTGCCTACCAGGGGGCCATCAGCGCGGGCAAGTCGGTCGATCTGCGCGCCGACACCCTCGTCAACAACAGCACCATCGACAGCAGTGGCTCGATCACGATCACCGCGCGTGAGCTGCGAAACGAGGTGGCCGCTGGTGACACGCGTGTGTACGGCGCGGACTCGGCCAAGGTCAAGATCGAAACGGGTCATGACGACGAGTACTCCTTTCCGAATCAACATGCGTATTGGTACTACTCCGAGACCTGGCATAAGGATCAGGTTTACGCGGGCGGCACGCCCACGATCAAACCGCAGATCACGGGTGCGGGGGCGGTGAAGCTGAGCTTCAACATCGGCAAGAACCTCGGGGGGGTGATCTCGGGCGACGTGGTGACTTTCACCGGCACGGGGGCCGGCGCACGCTTCGTTAACGACGACCTGGCGCTGCAGTCCATGGCCTACAAGCGCACCTGGACCGAGCACACCAAGTACATAGCGCTGGGTCTCGCCACTTACTACGATCGCAACGTCGAGAAGGAAACGACCACCCATGCCGCCAGCGAGCTCAGCAATCTGGGCGCGGGCGTCTATGCGCGCACCCTATTGGGCAGCAACTTCGCACTGATCAACAACGGTTCGACTGCGCCGGTGGCCTCCATGGACAAAGGCGATCCGAAGAGCGCTGACGTCAAGCCGCGCCTGGGCGGTGACGTGGTCAAGGCCACGGTCGGCGAAGTGGCCAGCGGCATTACCGGCGTCAGGAGTGCCGGTATCGCCCGGATCACGACGCGCGACGCGCGCTCCGCGATATCGTTCGTATCAGTGAATGCGGCCAATGGTGTCAATGGCACCTCGTTCGGCGGGATCAACATTCCGTTGCCCCCCAACCCCAACGGTCTTTACGTGATCGTCAAGGAGCCGAACACCAGGTACCTTGTCGAAAACAATCCGCGCTACCAGATAGGCTCGTCGACCCTGGGCTCCGACTATCTGGCCGAGCGGCTTGGCTACGACGCCGACACGCTTGGGCGTCGTTTGGGGGACTCGAACTACGAGGCCCACCTGATCAAACAACAACTGATCGCGCAGACCGGCGATGCGCTGCTCGCGGGCGTGAAAGACGCGGCTGGGCAGATAAAGGGCCTGATGGACTCGGCGGCCGGCGAGAGCACGGCGTTGGGTTTGGTCTACGGCCAGGCACTCACCCCCGAGCAGCAATCGAAGCTCACACGCGACATCGTGTGGATGGTGCAGACCGAGGTCGACGGCCAGGTCGTGTTGGCTCCCGTGGTCTACCTGTCCCAGAAGACCAAGGCGGGCATCATGCAAGGCGCTGTCATCACGGCTGACACGGCCAGCCTGAGCCTCGCTTCGTTGACCAACACCGGTGGCACCATCGCTGGCGCGAAGTCGCTCAGCGTGCGGTCGACCGGCGACGTGCGCAACACCTCAGGAACGATCAAAGGCGGCAACGTGGCCGTCACATCCACGCAGGGCAGCGTCATCAACCAGACGGCGTCCAGTGGCTCGGGCGACGACCAGCGCTATGTGAGCGATATTGGCAAGACGGCGTCTATCCAATCGACGGGTACCCTGTCCCTGGATGCGGCCAAAGACATCGCCGTCACAGGCGCTACCGTGGTCGCGGGCGGTGATGCGCGCTTGAAAGCAGGCGGCAACGTCACCTTTGACACTTTAGAGAACAAGAGCACCGACACCACGCATGAGGTGTTCAGGGACGGCGGCACCGGAGAAATGACGGCGACGGCGGCCGCTGCGCAAGGAAAATCAGGCGTTGCCGCCGACGACAAGCAGAACGGCCCCACCGGTAGAACGACGACAACGACGACGAGCATCGTGCAAGTCAAATCGGGCCTCACCACCAACGGCAACCTGTCGATCGACGCGGGCAAGGACATCACGCTGGCGGGCACCGACACCAAGGCCGCAGGGAATGCGAACCTCAAGGCCGGTGGCGACCTGAACATCGTTGCGCGCGAAAACTCCATGGTTTCGCACTCCGAGAGCGAGGTCAGTGGCTTTGGTGTGAACAACTCATTGTTCGGATCCACCAAGGTGACCACCGATTCGAAATCGGTGCGCAATGTGGGCAGCACGCTTGAAGTGGGGGGAGATGCGTCTTTGATGGCCAAGAAAGATGTCACGATTCAAGGCTCGGATGTTGAAGTCGAGGGCGATGGCCAGATCAAGGCCGGCAAGAACGTGAATGTGCTGGCAGGCCGCGATTATGACGAAACGCGCACGACAGTGGAACGCATCGGATTTTTACAGGGTAGTGCGTCGGGAAGCGCATCCGCGAATGCGAATGCGAAGGTCGCACCGGGTAATGGAGCGAGCGAGGGAAAACTCTCCGCTGCGGGCAGCATCGAAGCCAAGGCGAGCGCATCGGGATCGGCGGGCCTTGCCTTGATGAACAAAACCAAGACGCAAACCGAGGCTACGGATTTGCGCCATGTCGGATCAAATCTGAAGTTCGGTGGTGATCTGCGCGTCGATGCCTCGCGAGATGTCAATCTGCAAGGCTCGACGATGAGCGCTGCCGGTGATGTCAAGGTCGATGCACTGAATGTGAATCTGCTGGCGGCCGAAGACAAGAAAACGTCGACAACGCAGGAGGAGAGCCTGTCGATCGGGTTGATGGCCAGTTCAGAGAATACGGTGCAAGCACGGGCCAGCGCCGAAGCTGGCGGGGGGGCTGCGAACAATACCAACCCGAATGGCAAGGTTGGAGTTTCGGGCCAGGTCTCGGCCAGTTCTGAAAATCACATCGATGTGATGCAGTACACCACCAGCACCGAATCGACATCGGAGACGTCGCACAAAGGGTCGTCCATCACAGCGGGTCGAGACCTCAGTGTGAAGGCTCGCCAGAAGTTGGTGTTGGAGGCGGGACAATTGAATGCGCAGCGCGACGTTGATCTGGACGCGAGTCAGATGGAATTCAAGGCTGTCCGCGATACCAGCGAAAAGAAATCGAGCAGCAGCAAGACAACGGCCGGCTTGTACGTCAGCGCCAATGCCAGTGCAAGCGTCGATGCGGGTGCAGGTATTGGCGTGGGTGTACAGGCCAGCGCAACCGCTCAAGCCCAGGCCAGGGTCGAAGTGGGCGTGCGTGCGTCCAACACACGCACCACGAGTGCCGAAGGCTCAACAACTGCAGTCACTTCGGGCATCTCGGCAGGCAGAAACATCAAGCGAGAGGCGCGTGAAAGCATCACCGATGTTGGCACCCAGATCGAGGCGGAAGGAGACCTGACGCAGTCGGCCAAGACAATCAAGAGCTTGGCGGCAGCGAGTACCAAATACAGTTCATCAAGCAGTGCGAGCGACACCGTCAAGATCGGCGTATACGCAGAAGCGACGGCGAACTCCTCGGTCGGTCTGACGCGCTCTGAGAGCAGCGCCAATGCCGCAGCCGGAGTTACCGCGTCCTACAAGCATGAGGGAACTGACTCCCAGGAAATGAGCAGCCAGGCCGTGGCGTCGAACATCAAGGTGGGCGGCAACGTGCGCAGTACGTCCACGCAGAAAACCGAGTTGGAGGGCACGACGATCGATGCGAAGAAGGATGTAAGCCTTCAGGCCGACGCCTTGGACTATCGTGCAGCGCGCAACACTTCGAGCAAAAGCGAGAACACCACCAACGTTGGTGGATCTGTCGATGTCGCCCTCGTTGGGGGAGTGGGGGCGAACATCAGTGCGACCTACAACGGCTCGGAGCAAGTTGAATCGAGCAGCAAGGCTGTGGCCGGTACGATCAACGCGGGGGGGAATCTGTCGATCCGCACAAAGGGCGATGCGCGCTATGAGGGAAGCAACCTCAACGCCGGAGGAAAGGGTGATCTGGTGGCGGGGGGCAAGATCACGTTCGATGCGGCGACCAACCATGAAGAATCCCGCAGTCGCAGCGTTGGCGTCAATGCGGGCATTTCCTTGGGGAAAAGCGGCAACGGAGTTGATCTTGGGGTGCAAGTTCAGACTGCCAAAAGCAGTCGCGACCAGGAAGTCGGCGGCAGCGTCAAGAGCGCAACCGGGCCCCTCAACATCCAAAGCGGAAAGGATGCGTCCTTTACCGGCGTAACGTTTGACGCCGGCAAGAACGATGTAACGATCGCATCTGCAGGGGATCTGAGCTTCAAGGCGGCGCACGATCGCAAGGAAAGTTTGTCGGTAGGTGCCAGCGCAGGGATTTCTGGCTCCAGTGGCAAGAACAAGGGTGCGAGCAAGTTTGCTGGGATATCGAAGAACAATTCCGAGACGGGAGCTCCCAACGCGGCGGTGAATGTGGAAAGCGCAAGCAGCGACACCGTCACGGGGACTGATATCCGCAGCACAGGCAAGGTTGTATTGGCGGCGGGGAAGAGCGCGAGTCTCGAGAACGTGCAGGTTGTGGGTAGCAACGATGTGCAAGAAACCGCAGGCGGCAAGCTCGAGAAGTCAACACTGCAAAGCACCAGCGACGGCTTTGGCGTGGTGGGGTACGCGCCAGAAATAAGAATTCCAAGCAAGGGGGGCAAAGGCGGTGCTGGCGCGAAATCGTCGTCGAGCGAATCCGGTGACAGTCCACATCCCAAAGCAGCAGCGCCTTTAGCCTCGCACGGCCCCGGCCAATCGGAAGGCACACCGGCAGAAAAGACAACGCAGCACTCGCAAAGTACGCACGAAAGGCCTGAGCCTGCTGGTGAGGGGCCTGCGTCGTCCGCGAGGAACGCGCTGCCCCGACGTTTCAATCCGCCCAAGGATCTGGACGATGGCCGCTTCGGTTATCTGTTGAGCCCAACAAAGCCGGTGGCAGGCGAGAAGATCGGAACGCTAGGGGCGGACGGCAGCCCATCGCAATCGACGGCATCGAATGCGGTACAAGGCTCAAGCATTGGCGATGCGACGCCGCATTTGGCTCAGGAAATGCATGCGGCCGGAATGCCGACGCCTGTAGCCGAAGGCGGTCTCGACCGAAAATCGTCCGCGAGGAACGCGCTGCCCCGACGTTTCAATCCGCCCAAGGATCTGGGCGATGGCCGCTTCGGTTATCTGTTGGGCCCAAAAAAGCCGGTGGCAGTCGAGAAGGTCGGAACGCTAGGGGCGGACGGCAGCCCATCGCAATCGACGGCATCGAATGCGGCACAAGGCTCAAGCATTGGCGGTGCGACGCCGCATTTGGCTCAGGAAATGCATGCGGCCGGAATGCCGACGCCTGTAGCCGAAGGCGGTCTCGACCGAAAAAAGAATCCGAAGGTCGCTCACAGCAAATCGAAAGGTAGGACCGAGACGAATGAGAGGCTGCCTAAGCCGCTCGACGCGTTCTCCGATGTTTCAGTTAGCCCCGATGTTGATCCTGGAATGGCCAAGGCCCACTTCGAAGACCTGATCCAGCGGTTGCCGCTCGGCATGGAAGGGACCGCCAATCCGAGGTTTGTTGATTCGGTGCGCACACAAAAGCTCCACCTCGCTGACAGCCTGCTACCGGCCCCAACAGATCAACACGCGGCGGTATGGGAGAAACATAGGAAGAATTTGCTCGGTTCTGAAGTCAACTCTTATTTACGTTCAGGAGTCGTGCCGAAGGGTAAGACGGAACAACAACTGCAGGCCGACGCAAAGGTATTCGATGAGCTGTTTCAAATCAGAACCAGTCCGTTTATCCATACTTCTTACCGGCAGCAATACGATGGCGGGGAAAATTTTGGTACCAAAATCAAAGCTGGCGACACCATCATGGATTCAGGCTATCTGTTTACCAGCGTGGACACCAAGAACAACGACGGGTTCTTAGAAAGAGACGGGGGCTCAGGGGCTGTATATTTTCGTGTCGATGGGAAAGGTTCTATAACGCCTAAGGGGAGCAAGTTCGGCGAGATTGACTACCGTCCAAACACACCAATGAAAGTGAAGGCCCTTGCGAAGGGCAAGAATGGCGAGGGGACGTTCGTCTGGCTTGCAGAGCAACGAGTGCTGCCAAGTGGGACGCTAGTGAAGGACATCTTTACTGGGGATCTGCGCCCTGTAATTAATTATGGAACGGATACCCCTTTCATGCGTTCTCCTGGCGACGTACCGTCTGCTAGCGCGTCTGGCGAGTCGGGTGCTGCGCCGGTGAGACTTCAGACGACGATCGATATGAAGAAAGATGCAAGCCTTCAAGCTGAGGGGCGCGTCGCGCGCGAAGACCGGGCCGGCCCGACATTTCAATCCCCCCAAGGATCTGGGCAATCGCCGCAAGGGCTATCTGCTGAGCCCGGACAAGCTGGTGGCGGGCGAGAAGATCGGAAAGCTCGGAGCGAACGGCAGGCCATCGCAATCGACGCCGTCGAACGTGAGGCAAGACGCGGAGTCGACCTCCCAGCAGATTCGGAATGAAGGCCCAATTGCCCAAATTGATCCTGTTAGAGGCGCGCAGAAAGTATCGTCGCTGGCATGGGTCCGGGCCGGCCGTTATCCGGAACGATCAAAGCTTTGCAGATGGTTATCCAGACTCCAGATCAAAACCCTGCTCATCGGGTATTTGATGCACAGCTGTTCCCATTCTTTCTGGATCGACAAATCACCCATACCAACTTTCTTCATCGCGCTGTCCGGGAAATCCAGCAACCACTCGGATAAATCCTCATGGCTTGGAAAGTTCATGGGTTTCCATGGAGCGCTGCCATTCAGCGCACCTCGCACTGCTTCCACAAAATTTTCTGCCGCTTGTCGTCGCAAGTGTCCGTTACTCACATGTGCGATGTGATTGCCGGTTTCAATGATTGCGGCCAGAGGGATAAACAGGCAGTCGTTGTCTTCGAACCGCCGTTTAAAATCGCCAAAAACTTTTTCTCGTCGTTGATTGCGCCCAGGCACATTCAGCACATTGAGCAAGATGGTGGTATCGACCAACACAATGCTGCTCATTGCCCTGTCGCTTTCAAAGAGGCAAGCCAAGTCAGTGCCTTTTCCTTGCGGGCTTGCGGATCTTGGCGATTTTTGACGAAGCGATCCAATGCACCACTGGTCATCAGGTGCCCCAGGGTGTCCGGGATCAGCAAGTCCGGCGCATCCGGCAAACTGCCCAGCCGCACCAGGCGGCTGTCGCCAAGTTTCGGATCCCGGTAGCAGAAAACGACATCCGGCACAGCCCTGTCCGGCAGGGCATCGAGCATTGCGGGGTTGTGGGTGGATAGCAGCACGCGCAGTTTGCGTTCCTCGGCCACGGTCTGAATGCGTTCCAGCAAATGCCGGGCGCGGCCGGGATGCACCCCGTTGTCAATCTCTTCAATCACGACCAAGCTGCCTTTCGGGGCCGACAACATGGCCGCCGCAATGGCCAGAACGCGCAGCGTTCCATCGGAGAGCAATGCGGCCTCGCATGCCCGCGGGACGCCACCGAAACTCTCAACGAGTTGCACCATTACATCGTTGCGCGGCCCATGCAGGAACGAAATATCCTGAATATCTTGCTCCGGCAAGCTTTGGATGAAGGAGAGTATTTCCTGACGTTCTCCGGACAGGTCAGGCATCGGAATGGTTGGTGATCCATCCTCGTTTCTGAGGCTATTCAATTTCTCCATGGCATAGTGTATTTCGGCTCTTTCGCCTCCATACCAAAGCCTGAACAACACGCTGGAAAGATTCGCACCATCACTACCCAACTGCTTGTCTTCCTGAAAGCTGTAGTCCCGCATCCTGGTCGGAATGGGATCAAGAAACAGGATATTGGAAAGACCGCTCTGGTAGTACTTGCAGGCTTGCGGAATTTTCCGTTGTGCATTTTTGTGCCTGGCATCAAAGCTGGCCGGGCTTTCCAGTTGGGCAAACACCGCCATCTGGTCACTCACCGGGATATGGGGCTTTTTCCCACCCTTGGAAAAGTTATTGTAGGCCACACGGGCCTCTGTGCTATGCCCTTTGGACGCTTGGTCCATATCGTACAAAGGAATCCCGCTGTCATCCCCCATGCGTTCGGCCACAATGTGCAATTCACCGGCGCGCAGTTCCAGTTCCATGTCCAGCTTGCTGGCCCCTGGCATACCTTCCATGGTGCAGCCCAGGCCAAACCGGGGTTTATCTTTCTGGAAAATATCTGAAATGCGACCGCGCACCAGTTGGTCCGTCTGGTTCACAGCATGCTGTATGGCACCCAATTTATTGCCTTGGGCCAACCAGGAGAGCAAACGCAGGCCCTCCAAGACATTGCTTTTTCCCGCGGCATTGGCGCCAATCAACACCGTCAGCGAGGCCAAGGGCAATACGGCGTCTTGCTGGAAGCTCTTGAAATTTCTCAGATGGAATGAGGTCAGCATGTTCCAGTTCCTGGGTGATTTCTGTTGATGGATGCCAAGCCCCCGGCGCATGGCCGGCATGGACGCGGCAACTGCGTCGGAGCTCCCCCGGAGTGTAGGGTTCCCGCGCCGGCGCCCGCCACGCTTTGGCACATCTGTTGCCGGCATGCCGGGTCAAGCCGCAGTAGCATGGCACGGGCTTGGTCGCCGGCGTGGAAGCGGTGGCAAGCGCCCTGCACGACCCACTCCTGCCATGGGGACCACACCCCGCGGCCGGCATGGCATTCGGGGATTGCCAGAGGATTTACCGCAGCGCGCTTGCCGTTCTGATCCTGGATTTTGTCAATGTGCGTAACGCATCTTTTGCTTGAAGGGACCCACCATGGCAGCCGTGCAACAGGATATCGACGAGCGGACCAACCTCACCAGCACGAACAAGTTCGAGCTGCTGCTGTTTCGCCTGGGCACCGACAGCGCCCTGGGCAAGTCCGAGTTGTTTGGCATCAACGTCTTCAAGGTCCGCGAGATCGTCGCCATGCCCAGCATCACGCCGATTGCCGGCACTGCGGCGCATTCCCTGGGGGTCGTGAATCTGCGCGGGCAGGTGATTCCGGTGCTCGACCTGCCGTCCATCGCGGGCTGCAAGCCGCAGACGGGCCTGAACATCCTGCTCGTGACCGAGTACGCACGCACCACGCAGGCGTTCGCCGTGGAGTCGGTCGAGGACATCGTGCGGCTGGACTGGAAGCAGGTGCTTTCGGCGGAAACCAGCGGCGCCTCGGGCAAGCTGGTGACGAGCATTGCCCGCCTCGATGGCAATACCGATGAATCCCGCCTGGCCCAGGTACTGGACGTAGAGGCCATCTTGCAGATGGTGTCGCCTTCCGCCGGCGATGAAGTCACGCAAGAGAAGGTGGGCGCCAAGCTCAAGCTCGAGCCCGGAACCATCATCCTGGCCGCAGACGATTCGTTCGTCGCGCGCTCGCTCATCGAGCAAGAACTCAAGGCGCTGCAGGCCCCGTATGAAATGGTCAAGTCCGGCAAGGAAGCCTGGGACCGGCTCAACGCCATTGCCGCGAGCGCCGAGGCCGAGGGCAAGACCGTGCTCGACCGCGTGGCCATGGTGCTGACCGACCTGGAAATGCCGGAAATGGACGGCTTCACCCTGACGCGCAACATCAAGCAGGACGTGCGCTTTCAAGGGCTGCCGGTGCTCATTCACTCGTCCCTCTCGGGCTCGGCGAACGAGGACCACGTGCGCAGCGTGGGCGCCGATGGCTACGTGGCCAAGTTCGCGGCCAAGGACCTGGCGGAGACGATCCGCCACGTATTGCCCAAGTAAACCCGGCCGGCACGGCCTGATCACGAAGCTCAGCTCCCGACGTGCTCCGCCGTGGCCTGGTTGTCCCGGTGCGTGCGCAGATAGGCCTCGAACGCGTCCGCGGGCAGGGGGCGGCCAAAGAGGTAGCCCTGGCCCGCGTCGCAGCCCTGTTCCCGCAGGAATTCGAGCTGGCCCTCGGTCTCCACGCCTTCGGCGGTGGTCTGCATGCCGAGCGCCTGCGCCATGCGGATGATGGCGCTCACGATGGCCCGGTCGTTTGCGTCCGCGTCCAGATCGCGCACGAACGACTGGTCTATCTTCAGCTTGTGGATCTGAAAGCGCTTGAGCGCGCTCAGCGAGGAGTAGCCGGTGCCAAAGTCGTCCATCGACAGGCGCACCCCCCGTCCATGCAACTGCTCCATCATGGCGAGCGCGGCCGCCGGGTCGTCGATGGCGGCGCTCTCGGTGAGTTCCAGTTCCAGCCGACGCGCGGGCAGCCCGGCCTGCCGCAGGCAGCGTGCCACCATCTCGGGCAGTTGGGGGTGGCGGCATTGCACGGCGGAGAGATTCACCGATATCGCCGGCAGCGGCAGGTGCATGTCGAGCCAGCGCTTGGCGTCGTGCACGGCGGTGCGCAGCACCCATTCGCCGATCGCCAGGATCATGCCGCTGTTTTCTGCCACGGGAATGAACTCGGCGGGTGAGACTTGGCCCAGTTCGGGGTGGCGCCAGCGCAGCAGGGCCTCGGCGCCCACGATCTGGCGCGTGGCCAGCGAGACCTGGGGTTGGTAGTGCAGTTCCAGCTGCCCGCGCTCCAGCGCGCGGCGCAGTGCGTTTTCAATCTGCAGGGTGCGGACGCTGCGCGCCTGCAGGTCGGCGGTGAAGAAACCATGGCGGTTGCGCCCGCCGCGCTTGGCCTGGTACATGGCGGCGTCCGCGCGCTGGCACAGGGTGTCGAACGAATCCCCGTCGGCCGGGTACAGCGCAATGCCCACGGACGCGGTGGTGCTGAGTTCGTAGGGCTCGACCTGAAAAGGCTGCGCCATGGCGCTCAGGATCCGGGTGGCGACTTCGCCGGCGTGCGCCGCATGGCTTGACGGCAACAGCAGCAGGAATTCGTCGCCTCCCAGGCGCGAGAGGGTGTCTTGCGGGCGCAGCAGGGATTCCAGCCGCCGTGCCACGGCCACGAGGAGGATGTCGCCGACGCGGTGCCCCAGCGAATCGTTCACGTTCTTGAAATGGTCCAGATCGAGGAACAGCGTCGCCAGCTGCTCCCCCCGGGCCTGCGCGTCGGCGATGTGGCGCCGGGCGCGCTCGGCGAGCAGGGTGCGGTTGGGCAGATCGGTGAGGGGGTCGAAATGCGCCAGGTGCTGGACGCGCTCCTGCGCTTCGCGCTGCTGGGTGATGTCGCGCGCCAGCAGGATGAGGCGCGGTCTGGCGTCGGCGCCATCGGGCTTGCGCGCCGCGGACAGCTCGAACCAGGTGCTCCCCAGGCGCGGCAGGTCGAGCATGATCTGCCGCCCGGTGGACCAGCCCCGGGACTGCGCTTCGTGCAGCACCTCGAGCACCGACTGTGCGGCCAGCGCGGGCAGCACCTGCGTCACGTTGCGGCCGACCAGCGCGTCGGCCGGCGCCACGAGCAGTTCCGCGCGCTGGCTGTGCACGCTGCAGCAGCGGCCGTCCAGGTCGATTTCGAACAGCGGATCGGGGACGGCGTCGATGATGGCACGCAGCTGCTGCTGGGTCGCCTGAATCTCCGCGGTGCGCTGGGCCACCTGGTGCGCCAGCCCGCGTTCGTGCGCCTTCAATGCGACGAGCAGGTGGGCCAGGTAGGCCATCAGCAGCGCAAACAGCAGGCCCACGGCGCAGCGCAGCGCGAGCACGCCCGGAGCGCCCCAGCCTGCGGCCGGGATCAGGCTCAGCGTCCATTGCCCGTTGGGCAGGGTCAGCACCCGGCTCACGGCGTCGGCAGAGGCCGCGGGCGTGGACGCGGCGATGGTCTGCTCGTGGCCCGTGTCCGGCCGTATCCGCCACAGGCGGTAGCGGCAACCCCGCTCGATGAGCTGCGGCAGGCGCGCGGCGGCGAGCACTTCGGACAGGCGGATGGTGACGTAGGTGAAGCCCCAGAAACTGCGCTGCCCCAGGTCGTCCTCCAGATACACCGGCTGGCGCCCGACGACGCCCAAACCGCCCTGCACGAGTTCCATGGGACCGGCCAGCGTGAGCTGGCCCGATTCGCGGGCGCGTTCCGACTCCGCGCCCTGCCGGGGGTCGTTGAGCTGGTCAAAGCCGATGGTGCCCGCGTTGCCCTGCCGGGGCACCACCTGCCGCACCACGCCGCCGGGCGACAGGCCCATGGCGGCGATTCCCGGGTAGAACGGCAGCATCTGCGTGCCGATCTCTTCAAATTGGGTGACCGTTCCCTGGCCCTCCCGCACCAAGGCCACCAACGCATTGTTCGCCGACAGGGCGAGCCCGATGGCGCGTTGCAGCGCGTTCGCATGGTCCCCGGCGATGTCCGCCACCTGGGCACGCAGCTGCGCGCGGTCCTGGCGCTCCAGCGTCCAGACCATGGCCGCCGCGCAGGCGGCCGCCAGGGCAAACACCGCCAACGGAACGGCCAGGAGGCGACGCGGTGGGCGGGGAGCGGCGACGGACACGGTGCGGTTTCCTGGAATCGATTATGCGGGCCACCCACCCTGCGGCGCGGGGCTTCGGGGCGGATGGCGCGCACCGTTTCGACATGCAACATCATTCGACATGTATCTGACACACTGGAGTCATAAACCGATTTCACACTTCGGCTCCAGGAAAACCCTGAAGGAAACGCTGCACCATGAACGAGCTGTCCAATCCAACGCTGTCCCCCGACGCCAGGCGCCGCCCCGGCGCCGTTGCCGGCGCGCTGCGCTCCGGTGCGCAGCACGCGGCCATCGGCGTCACGTGGGCGCGGCATCTGGACGAGGTGCGCGAGGCGCAGCGGCTCCGGTACACGGTTTTCGTGGCAGAAATGGGCGCGCGCCTGACGACCCTGGTCCCCGGCCACGACGTGGACCTGTTCGACGACTACTGCGAGCACCTGCTGGTGCGCGACGTCCAGAGCCGGCAGGTCATCGGAACCTACCGCGTGCTGACGCCCGCGCAGGCCCGGCGGGTGGGCAGCACCTACAGCGACACCGAGTTCGACCTGACGCGCCTGCGCTCGCTGCGCGCGCGCATGCTGGAACTCGGCCGCAGCTGCGTGCACCCCGGGTACCGCCACGGCGCAGTGATCATGACCCTGTGGAGCGCGCTGGCGGACTTCATGCTGCGCAACCAGCTCGACACGATGATTGGCTGCGCCAGCATTCCCATGCTGCACAACGGCATGGTCAGCGGGGACATCGCGGCGAGCATCTGGGAGCAACTGCGCAAGACGCATCTCGCGCCCATCGAATACCACGTGCTCCCGCGCTTGCCGCTGCCCGTGGAGCGGCTCGACAGTTCCCTCGCCGTGGAGCCGCCGGCGCTCATCAGAGGCTACCTGCGCCTGGGCACGCGCGTGCTCGGCCCCCCCGCCTGGGACCCGGACTTCAACACCGCAGACCTGCCCATGCTGATGCGGCTGGAGAATCTGCATCCGCGCTATCGCAGGCATTTTCTGGGGGCCTGATGCGCGCGGCCTTCGATGCGCTCAACCCCTGGATGGGCCGTCCCGTGGGGCCGCAGGATGCCGCACCCGACACGCAGGCGCCGTCCGCGGGGCAGCGCCGCTTCCGCGCGCTCTTCATCTCCGACCTGCACCTCGGGACGCCGGGCTGCCAGGCCGCCGCCTTGCTGGACTTTCTTCGGCAGCACCCGAGCGAGTACCTGTATCTGGTGGGGGACATCGTCGACGGCTGGCAGCTGCGCCGCAAGTGGTTCTGGCCGCAGGCGCACAACGACGTGGTGCAGAAACTGCTGCGCCGCGCGCGCAAGGGCTGCCGGGTGGTGTTCGTTCCGGGCAACCACGATGAGTTTGCCCGCGCCTTCGTCGGGCATTCCTTCGGCGGCATCGAGGTCGTCGCGGACGCGGTACACACCACCGCCGACGGCCGCAGCCTGTGGGTCACGCACGGGGACCATTTCGACGGCGTAATCCAATGCGCCAAGTGGCTCGCGTACCTGGGCGACAACCTGTACGAGTTCACGCTCAATCTCAACCGCCACCTGAACACCCTGCGCGCGCGCCTGGGGCGGCCCTACTGGTCGCTTTCGGCGTACCTCAAGGGCAAGGTGAAGACTGCTCTCAACTACGTGAACGACTTCGAGGCCGCCGTGGCCGGCGAGGCGCGCCGGCGCGGGCACGACGGCGTGGTCTGCGGCCACATCCACCGCGCCGTGATGCGCGAGATCGGCGGCACCCTGTACTGCAACGACGGCGACTGGGTGGAGAGCCGCACGGCGCTGGTGGAGCATCTCGACGGCCGGCTGGAACTCCTGCAATGGTCGGCCACCCCGGCGGCGCGCACGGCCAGCGCCATGGCGGACGCATGAAAATCGCTTTGCTCACCGACGCCTGGCTGCCGCAGGTCAACGGCGTGGTCACCACCTTGCAGGAGCTGGTGCAGCAACTGCAAGCCTGCGGCCATGCGGTGCAGGTGCTGCACCCCGGCCAGTTTGCCACCCGGCCCTGTCCGGGTTACGCCGGAATCGACCTGGCCATGCGGCCCGGCAAGCGGGTGGCCGAGATGCTCGACGCGCTGCGGCCCGACGCCATCCACCTGGCCACCGAGGGGCCCCTGGGCTGGGCCGGGCGCCGCTACTGCCTGCGCCGCAATCTGGCGTTCACGACGGCGTTCCATACCCGGTTTCCGGAAATCCTCGACGCCGCGCTGCGCGTCCCCCTGGCCTGGGGGTACGCGGTGCTGCGGCATTTCCACCGGCCGTCGTCGGCCGTCATGGTGCCCACCCACGGCGTTTTGCAGATGCTCGCGCAGCGCGGCTTTCGCAATCTGCGCCAGTGGACCCATGGCGTGGATACCCAGGCTTTCGTGTTCCATGGCGAGATCCGTCCGGGCCCGCTGACCGACGCGCTCGCCCACCCCGTGTCCCTGTTCGTGGGGCGCGTTTCCTACGAGAAGAACATCGAAGCCTTTCTGCGGCTGGACCTGCCCGGAACCAAGGTGGTGTGCGGCGTGGGGCCCCTGCAGGCACGGCTGTCGGCGAAGTACCCGCAGGTGCGCTGGCTGGGAATCCTCGACCGCGCGGCCCTGGCGCAGGTGTACGCGGCGGCGGACGTGTTCGTCTTCCCCAGCCGCTCGGAAACCTTTGGCCTCGTAATGCTCGAAGCCATGGCCTGCGGAACCCCGGTGGCGGCGTTTCCGGAGGACGGCCCCATGGAGGTGCTCGGGGCCCACACCGGGCAGGCACCGCGCGGGGGCGCGCTGCACGAGGACCTGCTGACCGCGAGCCGCGAGGCGCTGGCCATTCCCCGATCCGAGGCGCGCAACCGTGCGCTGGATTTCACCTGGGCGCGGACGGCGCGGCTGTTCCAGGAATACCTGGTCCCGGCTCGCGCTGCGCACGACACCCCCTGAACATCCGCTGCATCACTATCATCCGGGATCACCGACTGAAGCGCATCCCGCACCCGATGCGTCCGTTTGCCATGCTGCCCCTGCCCCCTGCCGACGTCGAGCCGTCGCTGTACGCACTCTCCCAGCCCGCGCCGCCCCCCTTGCACGGCCGTGGCGCCACACCGGATTCCCTGGCGCTTGGCATGGCGCAGCAGATGTTCCTGGACCGGGACCACAGCATCCTGGCCTTCAACGAACGGGTGTTCGATTGGGCGGTGCGCGCCGACATTCCCTTGCTCGAACGCCTGCGCTACCTGTGCATCGTGTCCTCCAACCTGGACGAGTTCTTCGAGGTGCGCGCCGCGCCGCACATCACCGCTGCGCAGAAGGGGGAAACCAAGGGCCCCTATACGGTGGCCTCGTTCGAGGCCTTGTCGGCCAAGGTTCACGACCTGGTGGCGCGGCAGTACACGCTGTACAACGAGACCCTGGTCCCGGCGTTCGGCAAGCACGGCGTGCGCATCGTCTCGCATGGCGACCGGTCCCCCGAACAGAAACGCTGGGTGCACGCGTACTTCACCCGGGAAGTCCGCCCGCTGCTGATTCCCGTGGGGCTGGACCCGGCGCACCCGTTCCCCCAGGTCGCGAACAAGTCGCTGAACTTCATCGTCCGGCTCAAGGGACGCGACACCTTTGGCCGCGAGAACGAAATCGCCATCGTGAAGGTGCCGCGCGCCCTGCCCCGGCTGGTCCGCATGCCGATCAGGGCTGCGCCCCGCGAGGCTTTGTTCGTGAGCCTTTCGAGCATCGTGCGCGCGCATCTGGAGGACCTCTTTCCCGGGCGCGAGGTGACCGAATTCTCGCAATTTCGCGTCACCCGCCATTCCGATCTGGCGCTCGACGAGGAAGACGTGCGCAACCTGCGCACCGCCCTGCGGCAGGGGCTGCAGCACCGCCACTACGGGCAGGCGGTGCGGCTGGAGGTGTCCGCGGACTGCTCCGCGTTTCTCTCGGACTTTCTGCTCGGGCAGTTTGGCCTGCCCGCCGCCGCCCTGTACCGGGTGCACGGCCCCGTGAACCTGGTGCGCCTGAACCAGCTCGTGGACCTGGTGAACGACCCTGCCCTGCTGTTTGCACCCTGGAACTGCGCGTGGCCGCGGCAATTGCAGCCCGGCGTCCCCATCATGGAACAGCTGCGCCTGCGCGATATCCTGATCCACCAGCCGTTCGAGAGCTTCGACGGGCTGCTGGCCTTTCTGCGCGAGGCCGTGAACGACCCGCAGGTGCTGGTCATCAAGCAGACGATCTACCGCACGGGCGCAGACTCGAAGTTCATGGACCTGCTCACCGAGGCCGTGCGCCGGGGCAAGGAGGTCATGGCGGTCGTCGAGCTCAAGGCGCGCTTCGACGAGGAAGCGAACATCAACTGGGCGGAGGCGCTGGAATCCATCGGCGCCCAGGTGGTGTATGGGGTCGTGGGGCTCAAGACGCACGCCAAGATGCTGCTCGTCACGCGCCGGGAAGGGCGGCAGCTCAGGCGCTATGGGCACCTGTCCACCGGCAACTACAACGTGCGCACGGCCCGGCTCTACACCGACCTGGGCTACCTCACCGCCGACGCGCAGACCACCGCCGACATGGACGACGTGTTCAACCACCTGGCGAGCCAGAACCGCCCCCCCAAATTGCGCAAACTCATGCTCGCACCCTTTCATTTGCAGCGCCGCATGCTCGAAAAAATCGAGCAGATCGGCCTGGCCGCAGGCCGGGGCGAGGACGCGCGGATCGTCGCCAAGATGAACGCGCTCACGGACGAGGCGCTGATGCGCGCCCTGATCCTCGCCGGCCAGCGCGGCGCGCGCATCGACCTCATCGTGCGCGGCGCCTGCATGCTCGCGGCGCAGGTCCCCGGGGTCACCGAGAACATTCGCGTGCGCTCGGTGATCGGTCGCTTTCTGGAGCACACGCGCGTGTTCTACTTTCGCGCGGGTGCGCAGGAGGACCTGTACCTGTCGAGCGCCGACTGGATGAACCGCAACATGATGCGCCGCGTGGAACTGGCCTGGCCCGTGACCGACCCCGGCCTGCGCCAGCAGATCGTCGACGAATGCCTGGTGGCGTATCTGCACGATGACCGGGACGCCTGGACGTTGAATGCGGACGGCACCTATGACCGCGCGCCGCGCCCGGAAAATGGCCTGGGCGCGCAAGCTGCCCTGATGCTGCGCTACGGGCCCGTCCCCGCGGTTGCGCGCATCGAACCGGGGGCGCAGCCATGATGGACCTGATCCTGTGGCGGCACGCCGAGGCGCAAGAGGCCGAGGACGGCCACGATGACCTGACCCGGCCCCTGACCGCGCGCGGCGAGAAACAGGCCGCGCGCATGGCCGCGTGGCTGGACCGGCAACTGCCCGAGGGCTTGCGCGTGCTCGCCAGCCCTGCGCGCCGCACCGAGCAGACCGCCAGCGCGCTCGGGCGCAAATTCAAGCTGCGCGCGGAACTGCTGCCCGGAGGCCGCCCCGAGGACCTGCTCGCGCTCGCCCAGTGGCCGCACGCCAAGGGCGCGGTGCTCATCGTCGGGCATCAGCCCGTGCTCGGGCAAACCATTGCCCGGCTTCTGGGGCTGCGGGCAACCGAATGCCCGGTGCGCAAAGCCTGCGTGTGGTGGCTGCGCCAAAGGCAGGAGCAGCCGGTGCTGATGGCCGTGCAGTCGCCCGAGTTTCTCTGATCCCGCGCGGCCGCCTACTTGCGCGCCGCGCCGGCCTTGGTGCGCGCAGCGGGGGCAGTTTCTGCGGCGTCGGCCCTGGGACGCCCGGTCTTGATCGAGGGGACGGCCCGCAGCGCGCCGCCCAGCGCGTTGTCGGACATGCCGGCCAGCGCCTTGAGTCCGGCGCGCAAAAGCTCGCTTTTCTTCACCGGCTGCGCGAGCGCGCTCGCGCGCTGCTTGAGCGTCTCGACGATCGTGTACTCGTCCTTGGGAATGGTGTAGCTGTCGCGCACCAGCTTGGGCTTCTTGGCCTTGGCATCCTTGGCCGCGGCGGGGGCTGCGGCCTTGGGAGCCGCAGGAGCCTTCTTCACCGCTGCCTTGTTTTCTGCTGTTTTTGCCCTTTGGGCGGGCGCGCGCCTGGAGGTCCTGGCCGGCTTCGAGGCAGCGGACGGCGTGACGGAAGAGGGGGTCATGGTGCTACTCGCATGAAACGAATGGATAAACAGTATAAACGGTTTATACCGTTTGCTCCCGATGCCATGACGGATCAGGGATATGTCTCCGATTGGTCAGGGGGCTTCCACGGCTCATGCGGCTGGGTCCTTGGTCCTGTCAACGGCACGCGCTCGCGCCGCCAACTCCATCATGGCAGGGCGCAAATGCTGTTTGATGTTGCGCCCGATCAGGAAGCCGAACACCGGAGCAAGCAGGCCGTGGAACTCAACGGTGTGCGTGATCCGGGCGCTGTCCGCCGGACCCCGCGCCGGCGTGTAGAAGTGCCCAAAATCCAGCGTGGTGAGTGGCAAACGCGCCCGGTCCATGAAGCTCTCATGGGGCCTCACCTGAATCAATTCAAACGATATCCTGGGCCCCTTCTTGGGCTTCATCTCCCCCTTTGCACCCTCGACGAAGCCGCCTGACAGAGTGACCCATTCCAGTTCGACGTCCCATGCGGGCCAAGTTTCAGGGGCTGACCACATGGCCCAGATTTGGCTTGCGTCAGCCTGTACCTCGACCGTTTCGCTGTGCTTCCAGGTAAACATTTTCTTTTCCTATCCATCAGTTGATCAAATTTCCCGGGTAACTCTACCGACAAACTCCATCAGAGCACCATGGAAGAACGCTGCCCGTATGGACATCATTCGTGCCAGACTGAGGGTTGCCGAGGTGCTGGCAAGGAAGCTACGACATGACAAAACGCATGATTGAAGACATGGAGATCGAAACCAGTTCGGGCAATGTCTTCGCAGACCTGGGTTTGCCCGATGCCGAAAAACTCAAGATCAAGTCCGGCTTGGTGATCGAGATCACCCGTGCCGTGCGTCGCCTCGGCCTGACCCAGGAGGAGGCCGGTCGGCGCATGGGCATCTCGCAGCCCAAGGTGTCCGGCATGCTGCGCGGTGACTTCACCAACCTTTCCGAGCACAAGCTGATGGAGTGCCTGAATCGCCTCGGGTACGACATCGAGATCAGGGTGCGTCCGGCAGCCGAGCCGATCGGGCATCTGAAGCTCGCTATTGCTTGAGATACCAATCTACGGCAGGTCGAGGAGCAGCTCCCAAGGCGTTTTCTGCCAGGCCTGCAACTCTTCGCGCAGCAGATGCGCCGACTGCGGGTAGGCAGCGGCCCAGCCGGGGCGGGTGCCGAGATGAAAGCGCTGCTTTTCGCAGCGCAGGGACAGCCCCCCGGTGTCCGGATCACGCCGTGCGTGGCACAGCGCCACGGCCAAACGCAGGCTCAGCAGTTGCAGCACGAAGACGGGGTCTTGCAGGTCGGCTTCGAGCTTGCGCACCTTGCCGCGCTGCCCTTGCACCAGCACACCCAGGCGATGCAGTTCGGGAATCGCAAAGCCCGCAGCGTCGGTGTTGTCGAGGATGTAGGCGCCGTGGCGGTGGGAGTCACTGTGCGAGATGCGGCAGCCGATTTCGTGCAGCCGCGCCGCCCAGTCGAGCTTGCACGAGGCACGCTCGCTGCCCGCCGGTGCGGCCTGGTCGAACAGCATGCACGCCGTGCGCGCCACCCGCTGCGCGTGCTCCAGGTCCACGCCAAAGCGCTGCATGAGGCCGTCCACGGTGCCCGCGCGCAGGTCGGTGCCGGGTTGCTCGCGGCTCAGCAGGTCGTAGAGCGCGCCCTGGCGCAGGGCGCCCTGCGCCACGCGCATCCGGTCGATTTCCAGCAGGTCGAAGACCGCGCGCAGCACGCTGACGCCGCCCCCGATGACGGCGCGCCGCTCGTCCTTGAGTCCGTCCATGCGCAGGCGGTACGCATTCTGTGCGCGCAGCATCCGGTCGCACAGCCAGTTCAGGTCGGCGCGGGTGATGCTGCCCCCAGTGCCCCCCGCAGCGGCGAGCATGTCGCCCACCGCACCGACCGTTCCCGAGGACCCGTACGCCACCTCCCAGGCACCGGGCCGGAAGGTCCCCAGCGCTTCGTCGAGCACGGCCTTGGCCGCGACCTCCGCAGCCAGAAACGCCTGCGCGCTGAACTCGCCGTTTGCGAAATAGCGCTGTGACCATGCGACGCTGCCGACGCGAAACGAGGCCACGGCGTGCGAGCTGAGCTGCTGGCCCAAAATCAGCTCGGTGGAGCGCCCCCCGATGTCGACCACGAGCCGGCGCTCGTCCGACTGGGGCAGCAACCGGGCCACGCCCTGGTAGATCAGCCGCGCTTCTTCGAGGCCGGACACCACGTCGATGGGATAGCCCAGAACCTGGCTGCCGCGCGCCAGGAAGTCCTCCCGGTTGCTCGCCTCGCGCAGGGTCTGCGTGGCCACTGCGCGCACCTGCGCCCGGGGAAAGCCGGCCAGGCGTTCGCCAAAGCGGGCCAGGCAGGCCCAGCCGCGCTCCATCGCTTCCCGGGTCAGGTTGCGCTCCTCGTCCAGGCCGGTGCCCAGGCGCACGGTTTCCTTCAGATACTCCACCCGCTGGATGTGACCGAACTCGTAGCTCCCGATTTCCAGGCGAAAACTGTTGGAGCCGAGGTCGACCGCGGCCAGACGGGTGCCGTTGTGCATGTCATTTCTGGATGGAATTCGGGTGGGCAGTGTAGCCTGCGCCCCGTGCGTGGACGGGCTACTCGGGCCAGCGCCAGGACGGTCAATCGTGTGGGTCTGTTTCCGTTGCATGCCAAGGGGCATGGCCGCGTGAGACGGCAGCCAAGCGCTGTGTAGCAGTTGGAAGAATTCCGTTCGGCCTGTCACTGAACTGTCATCGTTTTGTCCTAAAGTCGGCGATCCTCCTGTCAACCCCCGCCGAAAGGTACATAAATGAAACGAACATTCCTGAAAACCGTTGCACTCACGCTGGCCAGCATGGCCGTCGGCACTGCCTTCGCGGCAGACATCACCGGCGCAGGCGCCACCTTCCCCTTTCCCATGTACGCCAAGTGGGCCGATGCCTACAAGAAGGAAACGGGAACGGGCCTGAACTACCAGTCCATCGGCTCGTCCGGTGGCATTCGCCAGATTCGCGCGAAGACCGTCGTCTTTGGCGCCACGGATGCGCCGCTGTCCGGCGCCGACCTGGAAAAGGACGGCCTGGTGCAGTTCCCCGCGATCATTGGCGGCACCGTTGCGGTGGTCAATCTCGATGGTTTCAAGCCCGGCGAGCTGCGCGCCACCGGTCCGGTGCTCGCGGAAATGTTCCTGGGCAAAATTACCAAGTGGAACGACCCCAAGATCGCCGCCCTGAATCCCGGCAAGACCCTGCCCGACCAGAGCATCACCATCGTGCACCGCGCCGACGGTTCCGGAACCACGTTCAACTGGACCGACTATCTGACCTCCGTGAGCAAGGATTGGGCGGACACCGTGGGCAAGGGGCCCGCAGTGAAATGGCCCGCGCCCTCCTCGGTGGGCGGCAAGGGCAACGAGGGCGTGGCCGCGAACGTGACGCGCGTCAAGGGCGCCGTGGGCTACGTCGAGTACGCGTATGTGAAGAAAAACAAAATGAACTTCCTGCAATTGCAGAACGCCGAAGGCAAGTTCGTGAGCCCCGACGACAAGACCTTCGCCGCGGCCGCGGCCAGCGCCGACTGGTTCAGCGTTCCCGGAATGGGGATCTCGATGGTGAACGCCAAGGGCGCGGACAGCTGGCCGGTGAGCACGGCGTCGTTCATCCTCATGTACAAGGACCCGGAAGACAAGGCGCAGTCGGCGCAAGTGCTCAAGTTCTTTGACTGGGCCTTCAAGAGCGGCAAGGACATGGCGGCGGAGCTGGACTACGTCCCCCTGCCCGACAGCCTGACCACCGAGATTCGCTCCAAGGTCTGGACACAGATCAAAAAGTAAGCCTGCGTTTCCGTTTCGTTTGGGCGCCCGGGCCGGCCCCATAGAATACCCGCCCACCAGTCCCGCTCGGCCGGTGGATGCCGGTGTTCGTGAGGGGCCTGCACGGGTCAGAGGGGAGTCAACAACATGAGCGCGACCATGATTTCGCAACCCGTGCCCGTCAAGACGACGGGTGCCCCCACCACGACCATGGTGTCGATTGCCAGGCGGCAGCGCCTGCAGGACATGGTCTTCCACCGGCTGACCCAGAGCCTCTCGCTGCTGGTGCTGGTGGCGTTGCTGGGAATCATCGTCTCGCTCTTCATCTACGCTTGGCCGACCTTCCACAAGTTCGGCATCCAGTTCATCTGGCGCGCGGAGTGGGACATCATCAATGAGGAATTCGGCGCCGCGATCGCCATCGTCGGCACCTTGGCGAGCGCGGGAATCGCGTTGCTGATTGCGGTACCGCTGGCGTTCGGCATCGCCCTTTTCCTGACCGAAACCTGCCCGGTGTGGCTGCGCCGCCCGCTGGGAACGGCCGTGGAACTGCTCGCTGCGGTGCCGTCCATCATCTACGGCATGTTCGGGCTGTTCGTGTTCGCACCGCTGTTTGCCGACTACTTTCAGATGCCCGTGCAAAAGCTGTTCGGCTCCATGCCGCTGCTGAGCGCCTTCTTCGGCGGCAGCACCAACGGCTTCGGCATCCTGGCCGCGGGCATCGTGCTCGCTTTCATGGTGCTGCCCTTCATCGCCGCCGTGATGCGCGACGTATTCGAGATCGTTCCCCCGATTCTGCGCGAGTCCGCCTACGGCCTGGGTTGCACGACCTGGGAGGTGGTGCGCCGCGTGGTGCTGCCCTACACCCAGAAGGGGGTCGTCGGCGGGATCATGCTGGGCCTGGGCCGGGCGCTCGGGGAAACCATGGCGGTGACCTTTGTGATCGGCAACGCGAACCGCATGCCGACCTCGCTGTTCTCCCCGGGAACGTCCATCGCATCCACCTTGGCCAACGAGTTTGGCGAGGCCGCGGACACCCATCTGTCCACGCTGTTCGCGCTGGGCTTCCTGCTTTTCGTGATCACCTTCGTCGTGCTTTCGGCCGCCAAGCTCATGATGCGGCGCACCGAAAAGGTCAAGGGCCTTTAGAGCGCGCACGCACCACCCCGAGCAGAAAACTCCTTCGAGACCCGTCCCATGGACTTCAACCAACGCCTGTACAAAAAGCGCCAGCGCTCCAACACCATCGGGCTGACCCTGTCCCTGGGGGCCATGGTGCTGGGCCTGTTCGTGTTGCTCTGGATCCTCGGCGTCCTGCTGTTCAACGGGTTTGCCGCGCTCGACTGGAACATGTTCACGCATTCCACCCCGGCGCCGGGGTCCGAGGGCGGCGGCCTGGCGAACGCCATCGTCGGCAGCCTGATGATGGTGGGCTGCACCGTGCTGGTATCGACCCCGGTGGGCGTGCTCGCCGGCGTGTACCTCGCGGAATACGGCGACCAGAGCAAGACGGCGGAGCTCACGCGCTTCGTGACCGACATCATGCTCTCCGCCCCCTCGATCGTTCTCGGGCTCTTCGTCTACGCGATTGCCGTGGCCACGGTGGGCAACTTCTCGGGGTGGGCGGGCAGCTTGGTCCTGTCGCTGATCGCCGTGCCGGTGGTCGTGCGTACCACGGAGAACATGCTGCGCCTGGTCCCCGGCAGCCTGCGCGAGGCCGCGTTCGCGCTCGGTGCGCCGCATTGGAAGGTGTCGCTCATGGTCACCCTGCGCGCGGCGCGCAGCGGGGTGATGACGGGCCTGCTGCTCGCCGTGGCGCGCATCAGCGGCGAGACCGCGCCGCTGCTGTTCACCGCGCTGAACAACCAGTTCTTCAGCACGAACATGAGCGCGCCCCTGGCGAATCTGCCGGTGGTGATTTTCCAGTTTGCCCTCAGCCCGTATGAAAACTGGGTGCGCCTGGCCTGGGGCGGCGCGCTGCTCATCACGTTCTCGGTGCTGATTTTGAACGTCGTGGCACGGGTTTTCCTGCGCGAGAAGCATCGCGTCTGAGCCCCGCCGCCCCAGTGCGCACCCGCCGACCGCCCCATTTCCAGGATCGACCATGAACCCCACCCCGGCCGCCCCCCCCGGCAAGAATGCGCTGGAGTTGCGCAATCTGAGTTTCTTCTACGGCAAATTCCAGGGGCTGCGCAACGTCAGCCTGGACATTGCCGAGTACAAGGTCACGGCCTTCATCGGTCCTTCGGGTTGCGGCAAGTCCACCCTGCTGCGCACGTTCAACCGCATGTACAGCCTGTACCCCGGGCAGCGCGCCGAGGGCTCGATCTGCTTCTACGGGCAGGACATCCTCGACCCCCGGCAGGACATCAACCTGCTGCGCGCGCGCATCGGCATGGTGTTCCAGAAGCCCACGCCGTTTCCCATGTCCATCTACGACAACGTCGCCTTTGGCGTGAAACTCTACGAGACGCTGGGCAAGAACGAGATGGACGAGCGCGTCGAGTGGGCGCTGTCCAAGGCCGCGCTGTGGTCCGAGGTCAAGGACAAGCTCAGCCAGAGCGGCCTGTCGCTGTCCGGCGGCCAGCAGCAGCGCCTGTGCATCGCGCGCTGCGTGGCCGTCCGGCCCGCGGTGCTGCTGCTCGACGAGCCCACGTCCGCGCTCGACCCGCTGTCCACGGCGAAGATCGAGGAGTTGATCGACGAGCTCAAGCACGACTACACGATCGCCATCGTCACGCACAACATGCAGCAGGCCGCGCGCTGCAGCGACTACACCGCCTACATGTACCTGGGTGAGATGATCGAGTTCGGCGCCACCGAGCAGATCTTCTTCAAACCCGAGCGCAAGGAAACCGAAGACTACATTACCGGCCGTTTCGGCTAAGGAACAAGGAAAGCACAGATGGCCGACAAACACCTTTCTTCGCAGTTCGACAGCGAACTCAACAGCGTCTCCGCGCGCGTCATGGAAATGGGCGGACTCGTCGAGTCGCAGATCCGCCAGGCGGTGTACGCCCTGTCGCAGTTCAGCCAGGAGGCCGTGGAAACCGTTGCCGCAATGGAAATCCGGGTGAACGCGATGGAGGTCGAGATCGACCAGGAACTGTCCTCGATCATCGCCCGCAGGCAGCCTACGGCGCGGGACCTGCGCCTGCTGCTCGCCATCTCCAAGGCCACGGCGAACCTGGAGCGCATGGGCGACGAGGCCAGCAAGATGGCGCGCATGGTGCGCTCCATCATCGAAAGCGGCGCCCCGCGCTCGCTGCCGTCGAGCGACCTGCGCGTGGCCGCCGATCTGGCCTCGGGCCTGCTGCGCAAGGCGCTCGACGCCTTCGCCCGCCTGGACACCAAGACCGCGCTCGCGATCCTCAAGGAGGACGACCTCATCGACAAGGAGTTCGACGGTTTCGTGCGCAAGCTCGTCACCTACATGATGGAAGACCCGCGCACCATCTCGCCGAGTCTGGACCTGCTGTTCCTGGCCAAGGCCATCGAGCGCATCGGAGACCATTCCAAGAACGTCGCCGAACTGATCATCTACCTGGTCATGGGCAAGGACGTGCGCCACACCGCGCTCGACGAGATCGAGTCGGTCGTCTTGTAAGCCACACAGACCCACAAAGGGCTTGGACAGATTTATGAGAAAGCTCCCACGTGTCCTGATCGTCGAGGACGAACCCGCGATTGCCGAACTCATCGCCGTGAACCTGCGGCACAACGGGTTCCAGCCTTTCTGGGCTGAGGACGGTGACTCTGCCCAGCGCGAGCTCGACGCCGTTTTGCCCGACGTGATCCTGCTCGACTGGATGCTGCCCGGGCAAAGCGGTTTGCTCCTGGCCCGCAAATGGCGTGCCGACAGCCGCACCAAGCCGATCCCCATCCTCATGCTCACCGCGCGCGGCGACGAGCCCGACAAGGTCGCCGGGCTCGACGCCGGCGCCGACGACTACATCACCAAGCCGTTTTCCACGCAGGAACTGCTGGCCCGCATCCGCGCGGTGCTGCGCCGCCGCGCGCCGGAGCAGGTCTGCGACAGCGTGGCCATCAGCGATCTGCTGCTCGACGCCGGAACCTACCGGGTGTCCTTTCAGGGGCAGTTGCTCAAGATCGGACCCACCGAGTTCAAACTGCTGCATTTCCTGATGAAGCACGCCGAGCGGGTGCACAGCCGCTCGCAGCTGCTGGACAAGGTCTGGGGCGACCATGTCTTCATCGAAGAGCGCACGGTGGACGTGCACGTCAAGCGGCTGCGCGAGGCCCTGGGCGCCGCGTCCACCATGGTGGAGACCGTGCGCGGCGCGGGCTATCGACTGACCGCGCAGCCGCAGGTCCCGGCGCAGGCCTGATTGCGGGCCGCGATGTCCCTGACCTGAGAAGGCTCTGCAATCCGCATGCTCTGGGGTATTTCGTGCTTCTTGCTCTGGCAGTTGGCCGGGGGTGGCCTGGGGTGGTGGCAGGGCGGTTCCTGGGGCGCCGCGTTGGGCGTGGCCGCAGCCACCTGGGCCTGGTTCTTCTGGGATCTGTTGCGCGGCGCGCGCGTGCGCCACTGGCTGCGTACCGGCGAACTCGCCGACACGCCGATCGTGCGCGGCGTGTGGGGCGAGGCAGCGGACCGTGTGCGGCGCCTGCTGCGCACGCAGGAGGCCCAAATCCGCACCAGCCAGAACCAGTTGCAGGAAATCCTCGCGGCGCTGCATGCCTCGCCCAACGGCGTCGTGCTGCTCGACGCGCAGGGGCGCATCGAGTGGTGCAACCAGATGGCGGCGAATCAATTCGGCCTCGACGCCCAGCGCGACGTCATGCAGTCGATCGGCAACCTGCTGCGCAACCCCGAATTCACCGCGTATTTTGCCGCCAAGGACTTCTCCGGCGACGTGGTCATCGAGGGGCATTCGAGCACGCCGTCGCGGCCGGTGCGCATCTCCGTGCACCTGCATCCCTACGGCGACGGATGCACCTTGCTGCTCTCGCGCGACGTGACGGCGCTGGAGCAGGCCGACGCCATGCGGCGCGACTTCGTGGCCAACGTGTCGCACGAAATCCGCACACCGCTGACCGTGCTCACCGGCTTTGTCGAGACCTTGCAGACCCTGCCGCTGAGCACCGACGAGCGCGCGCGCTACCTGGGCATGATGGCGCAGCAGGCGCAGCGCATGCAGAGCGTGGTGCAGGACCTGCTGACGCTCTCGCGCCTGGAGGGCAGCCCGCCACCCGGCATGGCCGAATGGACGCCCGTGCAAACGCTCATGCAGCGCTGCGAGGAAGAGGCGCGCGCGCTGTCCTGCCTGCTCACGCAACACCAGCCGCGCCCGCACGCGCTGCGCTTCCCCCCCGCGGAGGTCTTGTGCACTGCGGGGGAGATCGCCGGGGTTCCCGCCGAGTTGCAGAGCGCGTTGTCCAACCTGATCAGCAACGCCGTGCGCTACACGCCAGCGGGCAGTTCCATCAGCGTGCGCTGGGAACGCAAGGAGGACGACAGCGCAGTCTTCTCGGTGCACGACACGGGTCCGGGAATCGCCCCCGAGCACATCCCCCGCCTGACCGAGCGTTTCTACCGCGTTGACCGCAGCCGGTCGCGCGAGACCGGGGGCACGGGTCTGGGGCTGGCCATCGTCAAGCACGTGCTGCAACGCCACGGCGCCACCCTCGGCATCACCAGCACCCTGGGCAAGGGCTCGGTGTTTTCCGTGAGTTTCCCCGCGAACCGGCTGCGCAGCCTGGCCCGGCCAGCGCACCAGAGCATGGTGGCGGCGCTCCACGGCACGGCGCCCAAAGGGATGGGGATGGGCGTGGGTGCGGGCGAGGGGAGCCTGGCCCATGCGCTGCTGCCCAGGCCGCAGCCCCTTGGCGAGGTGCAGTAAGCGTAGCCCCGATCGGAGCTCAACGCCCGGGCACGGCATCGACCCGGTCGGAAACTCGGGTTTTGCCCGATGGGTGAAGCGGGCGCAGCGCCTTACCCTCGCCGGGCTTTGGCGTATGCATGGACGGCCTTGCCGTTGCCGCGCAAGCCAGCGCACCCGATCCCCGGCACGACAACGGCCCCCCGATGAGCAGAAAACGAAGCACCCTGCGGGCACTCAGCGCCTGCGCACTGTCATCGCCTTCGCCGAGGTCTACTTGGCGCTGCTGCACCCGCCAATGGGCATGCTGCTCTTCGTGCTGGCGCGCGTCCCGGGGGACTGAGCATGGAGCGCACGACCGTGGCCATCCTGCCCTGGTTGCTGCCGTTGCTGCCGAGCCCGGGCCTGATCCCCGGCACGCCAAAGCCCGTGCTCCGGATTCCCAAGACGTTCTACTGAGCCTGCGACCATGACGCCCCACATCCGACTCCACAGCGCCGACGACGTCGTCATCGCGCGCACCCAACTGCTTGGCGGCAGCGCCGTCGAGCAGGTCACCGTGCGCGGCCTGATCCCGCCGGGCCACAAGGTCGCGATGCGCGCCATCGCCCCGGGCGAACCGGTGCGCCGCTACAACCAGATCATCGGTTTCGCGAGCCGCCCCATCGCGGCCGGCGAACACGTGCACACGCACAACCTCGACATGGGCCCGAACAAGGGCGACTTTGCCCGCGACTACGCCTTTGGCGCCGACGTCAAACCCGCGCCCGCAAGGCGCGAGGCCACGTTCATGGGAATCCGGCGCGCCGACGGCCGCGTGGCCACGCGCAACTACATCGCCGTGCTCACCAGCGTGAACTGCTCGGCCACCGCCGCGCGCGCGATCGCCGAGCATTTCTCGCGCCAGACCAACCCGCAGGCGCTCGCGGCGTTTGCGAACATCGACGGCGTGGTCGCACTGACCCACGGCACGGGCTGCGGAATGGACACGCAGGGCCTGGGAATGCAGATCCTCGAACGCACGCTCACCGGCTACGCCACGCACCCGAACTTTGCCGCCGTGCTGGTCGTCGGGCTCGGCTGCGAGGCCAACCAGATCGACCGCTGGCTCGCCGCAGGCCATCTGACCGAAGGCGAAACCCTGCGCACCTTCAACATCCAGGACACGGGCGGAACGCGCAAGACCATCGCCAAGGGCGTGGCGCTGATCGGGCACATGCTGCCGCAGGCCAACGCCGTCCGGCGCGAACCCTGCAGCGCCGCGCACATCACGATCGGGCTGCAATGCGGCGGCTCCGACGGCTATTCGGGAATCAGCGCCAACCCGGCGCTGGGCGCCGCGGTGGACCTGCTGGTGGCGCACGGCGGCACCGCCATCCTCAGCGAAACGCCCGAGGTCTACGGCGCCGAGCACCTGCTCACGCGCCGCGCCGTAAAACGCGAAGTGGGGCAGAAACTGGTCGAGCGCATCAAGTGGTGGGAGCATTACACGGCCATCAACCAGGGCGAGATGAACAACAACCCCTCGCCCGGGAACAAGGCCGGCGGGCTCAGCACCATCCTGGAAAAGTCCCTGGGCGCAGTCGCCAAGGGCGGCACAAGCAACCTGGAGGCGGTATACGAATACGCCGAGCCGGTCACGGCGCATGGTTTCGTCTACATGGACACGCCGGGCTACGACCCGGTCAGCGCCACGGGCCAGGTGGCCGGCGGGGCGAACCTGATCTGCTTTACCACCGGCCGCGGCTCCGCCTACGGCTGCGCGCCCTCGCCCGCACTCAAGCTCGCAACCAACTCGGCGCTATGGCAGCGGCAGGAGGAAGACATGGACATCAACTGCGGCGAAATCGTCGACGGCAAGGCCACGATCGAGGAAATGGGCCAGCGCATTTTCGACCTGGTCCTCGCAACCGCCTCGGGCGCGCACTCCAAGAGCGAGCAGCATGGCTACGGGCAAAACGAGTTTGTTCCGTGGCAGGTGGGGGCGGTGATGTAATGCGCGGCCTGCGCACCGGCAGGACCTCTGCCTGGCAAGGCACTCAATCAACCTGCCCATGCAATTCGCGAGCCGCCTGCACAACGGCTCCAATATGGCGTTCATCGTAGCGGTGCGCCGGGCAGCTCAAGGTAATCGCCGCGACCACGGTCCCTTCGGCGTTTAGTACCGGGGCAGAGATTCCGGCGAGCTCGGCCAGCCGATCCCCCACTGCGGCATAAAAGCCGTCGGCGCGGATGCGCGCGTAGAGCCGTCGGTCGCGCCCTGCAGCCTTGCCCTGCACGGGATCGAATGCGCACAGCACCCTGCCGCCCGTGCCCTTGTCCAATGGGAGCAGGTCTCCCGCACGGATATGGTCGCGCACCGGATGCGGCGAATCGACGCGATACAGACACAGCCGCGCGTCGCCCCTGCGCACGTGGTAGGCGGCGCTCTCCCGGGTGGCGTGCACCAGTGCCTGCAGCACCGGCAGTACCAGCCGATCGAGGGAGAACGAGGCGGTGTAGATCGCATGCACCCGCATGGCCTCCCGGCCAATGGCGTAGCGGCCGTCGGCCAGGCGCTGCACCCATCCGGCATGCTCCAGCGATGCCAGCAGGCGCAGCGCCGTGCTCTTGTACAGGCGCGTGCGCTGCGCCAGATCCGCCAACGCCAATGCCGCGTCCCCTGCGCGGAAAGCGGCCAGCAGACTCAGCGCGCGGTCCACGGCGGCCACGCCGCCATGCGCAGCGTCAGCGTCGGCAATCGATTCCCGGGCAGCTTTTCGGGGCATGTTCGCAGGGGGCAGTCAGTGCTTGACAAGCAGGGGGCAGTTCGGCGAGCATTTTAATGCAAGGAACTTCATTCCAACTGTCAGAACGACGAGCGCCCCATGCCACCCCCATCCGGGACGACCACGCCCCCTCCTGCCGAGGTTCTGATCAGCGAGGTCGGCCCCCGCGACGGCCTGCAATCGGTCAAGACCACGATGCCCACCGCAGACAAATGCGCGTGGCTGGACGCACTAGGGCCTGTCATCAATTGAAGTCACTCCGGCGCTAAACTCGGAACACGATGACAAAGGAAGGCTGATGAACCACAGGTACGCGCTGAGGCAAGACCAATGGGAGCGCATCAAAGACATGCTGCCGGGGCGCGAGGGGCACGTTGGGGCGACGGCACGCGATAACCGCTTGTTCGTTGAGGCGGTGTTGTACCGATACCGTGCGGGCATCCCGTGGCGCGACCTGCCCGAGCGGTTCGGAGATTTTCGGGTAGTACATCTGCGCCATTCGCGATGGAGCAAAACGGATGTCTGGCAGCGCATCTTCAAGACTTTGTCGCAAGACCGGGACAACGAGTACGTGATGATCGATTCGACCATTGTTAGAGCCCATCAGCACAGCGCAGGGGCAAAAAAAAAAGAGGGAGGACGCCAGAAAACCAAGCCATAGGTCGCAGTCGTGGGGGAGCAAGTACCAAGATCCACGCCACGGTCGATGCGCTTGGCAATCCCACAGGCTTTCTCCTGACGCCTGGCCAGGCGCACGACCTCCAAGGAGCTGACGTTTTGCTCAAAGACATACAAGCAGATGCAATCTTGGCCGATAAGGCCTATGACGCCCAGGATCGGGTGATCGAGCCACTGCTCAAGGCAGGCAAGACCGTCGTGATCCCGCCACGCAGTAAGCGCAACGACCAACGTGACTACGACCGGCATTTGTACAAAGCACGCCATCTGATCGAGAACTTCTTTGCCAAGCTCAAGCAATACCGCTGCATCGCCACTCGCTATGACAAAACTGCACGCAATTTCCTCGGCGCTGTTCATCTCGCCGCTTCGGTCGTCTGGCTCAATTGATGACAGGCCCTAGTCGCTGCGGGCCTGCGCGAAATCGAGGTGGCTTCCTTCGTTCCTGCAAAGCGCCTGCCCCAGATGGCCGACGCGGCGCACGTGGTGCGCCATGCGCGCCGGCATCCGGGCCTGACGGTGGTGGCACTGGTGCCCAACCTGCGCGGGGCGCAGGACGCTCTGCGGGCGGGGGCGCACAAGCTGACGCTCCCCGTTTCCGCGAGCGCGGCGCACGCGCTGGCGAACACCCGCAAGACACCCGCGGGGATGGTCGAGGAAGTCCGCGCCATTGCGCGACTCAGGGATGAACTGTCCCCCGGCACCCGGCTGGAGGTGGGGATCTCCACGGCCTTCGGCTGTAGCTTGCAAGGGCCGGTGCCGCCGGACGACGTCATCCGCCTGGCGGCCGAATGCATCGCGGCCGGCGCCGATGAATCCGGCCTCTCCGACACCGTGGGCTACGCGCATCCGGCGCAGGTGCGCAGCCTGTTTCGCCGCCTGCGCGCAGAACTCGGGGAGCACACGGGCGCAGCCCATATGCACAACACGCGCGGTCTGGGCCTGGCGAATTGCTTCGCAGCCTGGGACGCGGGCGTGCGCACTTTTGACGCGTCGCTGGGCGGACTCGGTGGCTGCCCGCATGCGCCGGGAGCCTCCGGGAACGTGGTCACCGAGGATCTGGTTTTCATGTTCCAAGCCATGGGAATACGCACCGGCATTCACTTGGAAAAACTGTTTGCCGCGCGCCAGGCGCTGGCTGCGGGTCTGCCCGGCGAGCCCCTGTACGGCATGACGCCGCAAGCCGGTTTGCCCAAGGGATTCGGGCAGCGGCCGTAGCGCCGCCCCGCTCCCTGCTGCCTATTTTTGGAACGACACATGACGGAAAACAGCGCACGGCCCCTGCCATACGAAGGCATCCGGGTCATCGAGTTCGCCCACATGGTGATGGGCCCCAGCTGCGGCATGCTGCTGGGGGACCTGGGGGCCGAGGTGATCAAGATCGAGCCCGTCGGCGGGGACCGCACGCGCAGCCTGCCGGGCTCTGGTGCCGGCTTCTTCCCGATGTTCAATCGCAACAAGAAGAGCGTTGCACTGGATCTGAAACAGCCCGAGGGCGTGGCGGCCGCGCTGCGCCTGATCGATTCGGCAGACGTCGTGAGCGAGAACTTCAGTGCCGGCGTGATGGACCAGCTGGGGCTCGGATACGCCGCACTGCGCCAGCGCAATCCCAGGCTCATCCATGTGAGCCACAAGGGTTTTCTGCCCGGGCCTTATGCGCACCGGACGGCCTTGGACGAGGTGGTGCAAATGATGGGGGGGCTGGCGTATATGACCGGGCGTGCCGGCGACCCATTGCGTGCCGGCAGCAGCGTGAACGACATCATGGGCGGCATGTTCGGGGCCATTGGCGTCATGGCCGCATTGGCGCAGCGCGAGAGGACTGGTCAGGGGAGCGCGGTGCAGTCCGCCCTGTTCGAGAACAACGTATTCCTCGTTGGCCAGCACATGCTGCAATTCGCGGTGACGGGGCAGCCCGCGGCGCCGATGCCGAGCCGGGTCGCCGCCTGGGCCATCTACGACGTTTTCACCGTCCAGGACGGCGAGCAGATTTTTCTCGCCGTGGTCAGCGACAAGCAATGGGCGCTCTTTTGCCACGCATTCGACCTCGGGGACCTGCTGGCCGACCCCCGGTTGGCAAGCAACCAGGACCGCGTCCTGGCCCGCGACTGGCTAATGCCCCGCTTGCGCTCGCACTTGGCGCCGTTCAGCGCAGCGCAACTCGCGGCCCGCTTCGAGGCCCGGGGGCTCGCGTTTGCCCCCATCACGCGCCCGGATGAATTGCTCGATGACCCGCATCTGCAAGCCACCGGAGGACTGGCGCCCATCGTTCTGGACGACGGGCGGCCAGCCCGCGTCCCCCTGATGCCCTTCATGCTCGACGGAAAACAACCTGGCCTGCGCCTGAATCCGCCCCGGGTCGGCGAGCACACCGATGCGCTCTTGCGGGCAGCGGGTTATAGCCCGTCCGAGATCCAGGATCTCAGGCAGCGGGCCATTGCCCGGTGAGTCGAATAACGTAAGCAACCCATCCACCAAAGCAAGGTGGTTGCAGTGCGGTGAGAGACCACCGTTCGGCCCAGGGAATACCCCTAGATGAAGCGCCGCAACCAGGGCCGTTAGCGGATTACGCCATGACACAATTCACATCTGGTCACGGGCGGTTTGACGCGCTTGTTCTGTCGTTTCCCTTCCATGCTCAGACTCATCTTCCGCCGTGTGCTCGTCGCGATTCCGACACTGATGCTGGTGTCGATGCTCGTCTTCATGTTGCAAAAGATTCTTCCCGGAGACCCGGTGCTGACGCTGGCCGGTGAGGAGCGTGATCCGGCCGTGCTGGACTATCTGCGCGAAAAATACCGCCTCAACGATCCCTTGCCCATGCAATACGGGGCCTGGGGCTTGCAGGTGCTGCGGGGCGATCTCGGCAAGTCGCTGCGCACGGACGTTCCGGTGACTGCGCTGATCGCCCAGAAACTGCCCGTCACGCTGCAGCTGGCCGCCATGAGCATGTTCTTCGCATTGTTGGTGGGCATCCCGATGGGCATCGTCGCCGCCGTGCGCAAGGGCTCCTGGGTCGAAGCGGGGGCGAACATGGTGGCGCTCTCGGGCATGTCGATCCCCAATTTCTGGCTGGGCATCCTTCTGATCATGGTGGTGTCGGTGCAATGGAAGCTGTTGCCGGCCTCGGGGTACGTGTCGCCCTTCGAGGACTTCTGGCTCTCGATCCGGACGATGCTGATGCCGTCTCTCGTGTTGTCCACCGCCATCGCGGCCTACCTGATGCGCCACACCCGTTCCGCGATGCTGGAGGCCTTGTCGGCCGACTACGTGCGCACTGCGCGCGCCAAGGGCGTCGCGCCGCGGCACGTGGTGCTGCTGCACGCGCTGCGCAATGCGCTGATACCGATCGTGACCTTGGTGACGCTGCTCTTTGGCGAATTGCTCGCCGGTGCGGTGCTGACCGAGCAGGTGTTCACGATTCCGGGTTTTGGCAAGCTGATCGTGGACGCCGTGTTCACCCGCGACTACGCCGTGGTGCAAGGCGTGGTGCTGTGCGTGGCCGGGGGCTTCATTGCTTTGAACCTGCTCGCCGATGTTCTGTATGTCTGGGTGAATCCCCGTTTGAGGCACGCATGAGCGCCGTGCTTGCAACGACCGCTGCGCCGCTGCGCAGCCGCGCCTGGGGGAAGTTCCGGCGCAACCATGCGGCGCTGCTCGGCCTGGGGATCGTGCTGTTTTTCGTTTTGCTGGCCTTGCTCGCGCCGCTGCTTGCCACCGCGGACCCGCTACAGACCCACTTCACGGCCATCCGCAAGGGACCTTCGGCGGCGTTCTGGCTGGGCACGGATGAGTTGGGCCGCGACATCTTCAGCCGCATGGCGTACGGCGCGCGTGCGTCGCTGATGGCTGGCCTGGTGTCGGTCTGCATTGCGCTCATCGCCGGCCTGCCGTTTGGTCTGGTCGCCGGCTACTTCGGCGGCTGGATCGACAGCCTGGTTTCGCGTGCCACCGAGGCCCTGCTGGCCATTCCGTTCCTGATCCTTGCCATCGCGTTGGCGGCCTTCCTGGGTCCGAGCCTGATGAACGCGATGATCGCCATCGGGGTCTCCGCCGCGCCCAAGTTCGTGCGCCTGACACGCGCGCAGGTGCTCGCGGTGAAAAGCGAAGACTACGTGCACAGTGCGCGCGCGCTGGGCGCATCGGATGCGCGCATCATTGCGCGGCACCTCTTGCCCAACGTGATGCCGCCCTTGATCGTGCAGGCGACCATCACCATCGCGACCGCCATCATTGCCGAGGCCAGCCTGTCGTTCCTGGGTCTGGGTTTGCAGCCGCCCGACCCGTCGTGGGGCTCGATGCTCAACACGGCGAAGAACTTCATGAGCCAGGCGCCCTGGATGTCGATCTTCCCCGGTTCGGCCATTTTCCTCGTGGTGCTCGGGTTCAATCTGCTGGGCGACGGCTTGCGCGACGCGCTCGATCCGCGCCAGGACAGGTGACGGCGATGGCCGCGCCGGACTCCCGCCGCACGCTGCAGGTCGAAGGCCTGAGCGTGCGGTTTTCGACTCCCGAGCGCAGCGTCGACGCCGTGCGCGACGTCTCCTTTCATGTGGACCGCGGAGAAACGCTGGCCATCGTGGGCGAGTCCGGTTCCGGCAAGTCGGTCACGGCGCTGGCGCTGATGCGGTTGGTGGAATACGGTGGCGGCAGGATCGTCCGCGGCGCGCTGCGGCTGCGCCGGCGCAACGGCGACGTGCTGGACCTGATGCATGCATCGGAGCGCACGCTGCAAGGCGTGCGCGGCGCCGACGTGGCCATGATCTTCCAGGAGCCGATGACCTCGTTGAACCCCAGCTTCACCGCCGGCAGGCAGATTGGCGAAGCGCTGCAACTGCACCAGGGGCTGGGCGCGGCGGCGGCGCGCGCCGAGACGCTGCGCATGCTCGAGCGCGTGCGCATCCCGCAGGCCCGCGCCATCCTGGACCGCTACCCGCATCAGCTCTCGGGCGGCATGCGCCAGCGGGTGATGATCGCGATGGCGCTGTGCTGCAGGCCGCAGTTGCTGATTGCCGATGAGCCCACCACGGCGTTGGACGTCACCATCCAGGCGCAAATCCTGTTGCTGATCCGCCAGTTGCAGGAAGAAATGGACATGGGGGTGATCTTCATCACCCACGACATGGGCGTTGTCGCCGAGGTCGCGGACCATGTGCTGGTCATGTACCGGGGGGAGAAGGTGGAGGAAGGGGCCTGCGAGGAATTGTTCGCCACGCCGTGCCAAGCGTACACGCGCGCCTTGCTGTCCGCGGTGCCGCGACTGGGCGCGATGCGCGGCACCCACCAGCCCGCGCCGTTTGCGCTCCTGCATGGGCAAGAAGCCGCCGGACCGCCCATCGACGGGCCGGACACCGTGCGCCGCGAGAACGGCCCGGTGCTGAGGGTCCGGGATCTCGTGACCCGTTTCGACATCGCGGGGGGTATTTTGGGCCGGGTCCGGGCGCGTGTGCACGCGGTGGAGAAAGTCAGTTTCGACCTGTTCCCCGGCGAGACGCTGGCGCTCGTGGGGGAGTCGGGATGCGGCAAGACCACCACCGGCCGCTCGCTCGTGCAACTGGTCAGGAGCCAGGGCGGCCGCATCGAGCTCGACGGCCAGGATATCGGCAGCTTGCGCGGCGCCGCGATGCAGACGCTGCGCCGGCATATTCAGTTCATTTTTCAGGATCCGTTCGCGTCCCTGAACCCGCGCATGACCGTGGGCGACTCGATCATGGAGCCGCTGCTGATCCACGGCGTGGCGCGCGGCCGCGCGGCCCGGGACCGGGTGCGCTGGCTGATGGACAAATGCGGGCTGTTGCCCGAGATGGGTGCGCGCTACCCGCATGAATTCTCCGGCGGCCAGCGCCAGCGCATCTGCATTGCGCGCGCGCTGGCATTGAACCCCAAGGTCGTCATCGCCGACGAGTCCGTGTCCGCGCTGGACGTATCCATCCAGGCGCAGATCGTGAATTTGCTGCTGAGCCTGCAGCGCGAACTGGGCCTGTCCTACCTGTTCATCTCGCACGACATGGCGGTGGTCGAACGCATCAGCCACCGCGTGGCCGTGATGTATCTGGGGCAAATCGTCGAGATCGGCCCGCGCCGGTCGATTTTTGAAAATCCCCAGCACGCCTACACCAGAAAGCTCATCGCGGCCGTGCCCAGCGCCGACCCGAGGCGGCGCCAGCGCCAGCAGTCCCTGCTGGCCGACGAGATCCCCAGTCCGGTGCGCACGGCAGGCGACGAGGCCATCGTCGTCGCGCCCTTGGTGCAAGTCAGCGCGGGCCATTTCGTGGCCCGGCATGCGGTGGGTCCCTACTGACGGGAACGGGCACAACGGCGCGCACACCATCACCAGACCCTTGAACCCCAGGAGACCTCTTCATGCGTCCATTTTGTTTCGCCATGGCCACCGCGGGAATGCTCGTGAGCAGCATGGCCTGCGCACAGTCCACCTTGCGCATCGGCTTGCAGGACGACCCGGACACGCTCGATCCGGTCCGCTCCCGTACGTTCGTCGGCCGCATCGTGCTCGCCTCGCTGTGCAACAAGCTCGTTGAAATAACCCCCGACCTGAAGATCGTGCCCCAGTTGGCGCAGTCCTGGGCTTGGTCCGGCGAGAACAAGACGCTGACGTTCAAACTGCGCGGGGATGCGCTGTTTCATGACGGCACGCCGGTCACCGCAGCGGCGGTGAAGGCGAACCTGGACCGCGCGCGCACCCTGCCCGACAGCAATCGCAAGAGCGAGCTGGCCACCGTGGCCAGCGTTCAGGCACCGAACGCCAACACCGTGGTCCTGCAACTGTCCGAGCCCGACGCCTCCTTGCTGTCGCAGCTGTCCGACCGTGCCGGCATGATGCTCTCGCCCGCCACGTTCGCCAAGGATCCGGGGAGCAGGCCGGTGTGTTCCGGCCCCTACCAATTCAAGGAGCGCGTGCAGAACGATCGCATCGTCCTGGAGAAATTTTCCAAGCACTGGGACGCAGCGAACTACCATTTCGCACGCCTGATCTTCACGCCGATTCCCGACGCCACGGTGCGCCTGAGCAACCTGCGCGCGGGGGATCTGGACATCATCGAACGCGTGGCCCCCATGGACACGAAGACCGTCCGGGACGACAAGAGCCTGAATCTGCTGCCGGTCACCGGCCTGGGGTTCCAGGCCATTTCGGTGAACCTGGGCAACGGTGCGGGCGCCAACAACCCGCTGGCCAAGGACAAGCGCGTGCGCCAGGCGCTGGACCTGGTGATCGATCGCGAAGCGATCAATCAGATCGTTGGCGAGGGCATGCTCCAGCCCGCGCACCAGCCTTTCCCGCCCGAAAGCTTTGCCTACAACAAGGCCTTTGAGCACACGGGCCGCGACCCGAAGAAGGCGCGCGCCCTGCTCAAGGAAGCCGGCTTTGACCGCGTGAAACTGGAAATCACCTACGGCAACAACACCACCATGCAACAGGTGTGCGAGCTGATCCAGGCGATGGGCGCCGAGGCGGGGTTCGACATCAGCCTGCGTCCGGCCGAGTTCGCGTCCCTGCAATCGGCTCTGGCGCGCGGCGACTTCGTCGTGGGCCAGAGCGGCTGGTCTGGCCGCGTTGACCCCAGCGGCAACGTCCACCAGTACGTCAGCTGCAAGGGCAGCCTGAACGACGGCAGATTCTGCAACGCGGACGTGGATGCCGCGCTCAACAGCGCACGCGCCGAACCGGACGAGGCCAAGCGCCGCGCCCTGTACGACAAGGTGCTCGCGACCCTGCAAGCCGAACGCCCCATCATCTATCTGTTCTACCAACCCTGGATCTTCGGCGTGCAGAAGAAACTCACCGGGTTCGTTCCCCACCCGGACGGCATGATCCGGCTCCGGGCCGTGTCGTTCACCAAGAAATAACTGAAAGGTATCGCACCATGTTTACCACGCGCCCGGAAATTCTCGGCACCTTCGGGGTCGTCACCTCGACCCACTGGCTGGCCAGCGCCGCCGGCATGGCCATGCTCGAGCGGGGCGGCAACGCCTTTGACGCTTGCGTGGCATCGGCTTTCGTTCTGCAGGTCGTAGAGCCCCATCTGGTCGGGCCAGCGGGCGAAGTGCCGGTCGTGTTCCATTCGGCACGCACCGGTCTGGAAGTCCTGTGCGGACAGGGCACGGCGCCAAAAGCCGCGACCCTGGAACGCTACCGCCGCGAGGGCCTGGACCTGATCCCGGGCAACGGCCTGCTGGCCACCGTGATCCCCGGCTCCTTCTCCGCCTGGATGCTGCTGCTGCGCGACCACGGCAGCATGCGCCTGCGCGACGTGTTGGAGCCGGCCATCTACTACGCTGAGCAGGGCCACCCCCTGCTGCCGCGTGTCGCCGACACCATTGCCGGGTTGAAAGATTTCTTTCAGGCGCACTGGCCCGGCAGCGCAGCGACCTACCTGCCAGGGGGCCATGCACCGCAGGCACGCAAGTTGTTTCGCAACCCCGTGCTGGCCCGAACCTGGAGCCGTGTGCTCGATGAGGCCGAGCGCGCCAGCAGCGACCGGGAGCGCCAGATAGCGCGCGCGTGCGACGCTTTTTATCGGGGCTTCGTCGCCGAGGCGATAGACCGTTTCGTGCGCCAGACCGAGGCCATGGACGAGAGCGGAACGCCGCATCGCGGCGTCCTCAGCGGCCAGGACATGGCGGGCTGGTCGGCGAGCTACGAAAAGGCGCTCAGCTGCGACTACCACGGCTACACCGTGGCCAAGGCCGGTGCCTGGAGCCAGGGCCCGGTTTTCCTGCAAACCTTGGCCTTGCTCAAGGGCATGGACCTGGGCCGCCTGGGGCCCTGCAGCGCCGAGTTCGTGCACCGGGTCACCGAGGCCATGAAGCTGGCCTTCGCGGACCGCGAGGTCTACTACGGTGACCCAGCGTTCGTGGACGTGCCCTTGGCGCAACTGCTCTCGGACGACTACAACGCCGCACGCCGGGCGCTGATCGGCGCGCACGCCTCGCAGGAGTTGTTGCCCGGCCGCATCCCCGGTTTCGAGGACCAGGCAGAGCGCGTCATGGAGACGCTGTCGCGCCTGTCCAAGGTGAGCGCGGCGGGCAGCGCGACGTCCGAGCCCACGATGGCGGATATGCAGGCCTCGGTGAAACGCGGCGACACCACCCACGTGGATGTCATCGACCGCTGGGGCAATATGGTCTCGGCCACCCCGTCGGGCGGTTGGCTTCAGTCCTCGCCGGTGATTCCCGAACTGGGTTTTTGTCTGAACACGCGCGCCCAGATGTTCTGGCTGCAAGAGGGCTTGCCGGGCACGTTGGAGCCGGGAAAGCGCCCGCGCACGACATTGACGCCTGCGCTTGCGCTGCGCGATGGCAAACCCTGCTTGGCGTTCGGCACCCCGGGTGGCGACCAGCAGGAGCAATGGCAATTGCTGTTCTTCCTGCGCCATGTGCACCACGGCTTGAATCTGCAGGAAGCCATCGACCTGCCGATGTCGCACACGCTGCATTTTCCCTCGTCATTCTCCCCGCGCGGGCGCCGGCCCGGGCATCTGGCCGTGGAAAGGAGTTTCGGACCCGAGGTCATCGAGGACCTGCGTCGCCGCGGCCACCAGATTGAAGAAATGCCCCCATGGTCCGTGGGCCGTTTGACGGCGGCCTCGCGGGATGCCGACGGCATATTGCACGCGGCCGCTACGCCGCGCCTTATGCAGGCGTACGCGGCGGGGCGCTAAGCCCGGTTTGTCACGGCGAACCCCTCCGGAGTCAGTTACATATATGCCACACCGCGCGTCCGATCCATGCCGGGAAAGGGATCGACAATATCGCCCGGGTGGCGTGCCCGGAGCCCATGGAGCAAGCCATCCGCCAACGAAGCCACTTTGCAGTCCGATGCCATTCGAACTCACCATTCTGGAATGGTCGGCGTATGCCGACGGCCTGAGCCAGCGCGCTGATTGGCTCCAGTGGGCCGCGGGCTCTGCGCCACTTCCCCGGCCGATCGCGAACACCGTACCCGCGTTGGCTGAAATGCCCGCCATGATGCGCCGCCGCGTGAACCGCCTGGGGCGCCTGGCCTGCCAAGTCGCTTACTGGTGTCCGCCCGCAGCCGGAGCACCGATGGTGTTTGCATCACGGTATGGCGATGCGGACCGATCCCTGGCGCTCTTGGGCGATCTGGTACAGGGGCAGCCCGTGTCGCCCACCGGGTTTGGCCTTTCCGTACACAACGCCATCTCCGCCCTGTATTCAATCGCACAGGGGCACTGTGCCAATACGGTGGTCGTCGCAGCGGGCCGCGCCAGCGCCGCAGCCGCATTGACCGAGGCCGCTGCGCTGCTCGCGGACGGCGCCGCCGAGGTATTGGTGGTTTATTACGAAGCGCCTCTGCCCCGTATCTATGCTGAATTCGAAGACCAGCCGGGCTGCGAATACGCATGGGCTTGGCGCGTGGCGCTCCCGCGCCACGGCGATCCGGAGGCGCCGACGGTCAGGCTCAGCGCGGACGAAATAAAAAGTGTTACCGACACCACCGCGGAGCTATGGCCCACCGGCTTGGCGATGCTACACTACGCACTTCGAAAATTTGCTTCCATGCGGTGCTCTGCCCCGTAAATAGTGGCACGAGATGAAACGACTGCATTCGGGGTCATGCTAGGGCGCAAGCTCCCGCCGTACCCTTAGGAATTGCACAGGCATGCAACGGCGCGAAAGACGCCGCTTCATGTGCCGCCTTTTCAAGGCAGCACACCGGTTCCCACAGCGTATTTCCAACTTGTTCATGTATAAGTGTTTGAATTACATTTGGCGCCTCTGCGCCACGGCGCTGAGTTACATATGCTTCGGACTGGGCGGCTTGGTGCTGTGGATCGTCGTTTTCCCGGCCCTGTCCTTATTCGTCCGCGATCGCCAGCGCCTGTCGATCGCGGCCCGTTGGGTCATCCGCCAGACCTTTCGCGCATTCGTCGGCCTCATGCACAGACTAGGGATTTTTACCTATGAAACGCATGGACTGGACAGGCTGAATCGGCATGGCTTGCTGATTCTGGCCAACCACCCCACGCTGATCGACGTGGTTTTTTTGATATCTTTCACGGCCCGGGCCGATTGCGTCGTCAAGGCCGGGCTGGCGACGAATCCGTTCACGCGCGGACCTGTCACAGCGGCCGGCTTCATTCACAACAACGCGGGGCCGGAACTGGTCAGCGACAGCGTTGCATCGCTGCGCGCGGGAAACAATCTGATTATTTTCCCCGAGGGGACGCGCACCCCCATGGACGGCACTTTGGCAAAACTCCAGCGGGGCGCATCCAATGTGGCAGTACGGGGAGAAGTGGACGTTACACCGGTGCTGATCCAGTGCAATCCTTTGATGCTGGTCAAAGGTGTGCCGTGGTGGAAAATTCCGGGGAACCGTCCGCATTTTCGCATCGAAGTGCGGGAGGACCTGCCCATCGCTTCCCTGACGGGCCCTTGTGCCAGCGATGCCTTGGCTGTGCGTCGGCTGACGGAGCGGCTGACCGATTATTTCATCACGGAGATTCATAGTGGTTCAGGACACACAAACGCTCGAACAAGAAATCAAGGAACTCATCATCAGTTCCCTTGCGTTGGAGAACATAACGGTCAACGACATTGACACGTCGGAAGCCCTGTTCGTAAATGGCCTGGGCCTTGATTCCATTGACGCGCTGGAGCTCGGACTGGCCCTGCAGCGCCGCTACGGAGTGAGCGTCTCGGCAGATTCCGAGGAGACGCGCAGCTATTTTTCAAGCGTGCAGGCGTTGGCGGCGTTCGTCAGCGCGCAGCGCACGCGTTGACGCCATTGGCAAGGACCCCATCGTGACCAAAGACGACATATTCCAACGCATCGTGACCATTCTGGTCGAAACCTTCGACATCGAAGCCGGGCGGATCACGCCCGAGGCCCGGCTTCGGGAGGATCTGGATATCGACAGCATCGATGCCGTCGACCTGATGGTGCAGCTCAAACCATTGGTCGGGCAACGGTTGCAGCCCGAGGCTTTCAAGACGGTGCAGACCGTCAGCGACGTCGTCAATGCCCTGCACGGACTGGCAGCGGAGTGCGAGATCACCAATGCATGACTGGCGCATCGGCGGCGGCTTGCTGGCGCTTGTCACGCTGGCCTATCCGCTGATTGTCTATTTCAGCCTGGACCGCTTCGAGCCGCGCTGGCTCGCATTGCTGCTCTTCGGTCTGGCACTGCTGCGCCTGGCGGCAAGTCGCACGGCGCTTGCCTGGGGTTGCGCCGGCGGCGCTCTCTTGTTCGCCCTGTTCAGCTGGTTCGGGAATGCATGGATGCCGCTCAAGCTGTACCCCGTGGGCGTGAATGCCATCCTGCTGGTGATTTTTGCTGCCAGCCTGGTGTACCCACCGAGCGCCATCGAGCGGCTGGCGCGTTTGCGCGAGCCCGACCTGCCGCCCGCCGCCGTGGCCTATACCCGGCGTGTGACGCAGCTGTGGTGCGTCTTTTTTGTCCTGAACGGTGCGGTGGCGTGTGTCACGGCGCTCTGGGCCAGCAACGCGGTCTGGACGCTCTACAACGGCTTTATCTCGTATTGCCTGACCGGCGTGTTGATGGCCGCCGAGTGGCTGGTCCGCCGCCGGGTGCGTGCGCGCAACGGCTTGGCATGAGGTGACCCATGGCCGAATGGTGGTCCCTGAGCAGCTTGGCGTGCCGTCCGCCCGACGCCGCGCGCACCGTGGCGTGGCAGAGCGACGCGCAGCATCTGTCCCATGCCGACCTGCTGATCCGCACGGGATGCTGGCAGCGCGCGCTGGCGCAGCAGCCGCAGTCCCACTGCGCCCTCTACCTGAACGACCCGTTCGAGTTTGCTGCGGCCTTGCTCGCTGCATGGCACGCGGGAAAAACCGTAGTCATCCCCGGGGACGACCGACCCGACACCGTCCATGCCCTGCGCGCTGCGGGCCATCTCCTGGTCGGTGACTTGCCCGCTGCCCTGCAGGCCTGCCCCGACGACGCGGGCGCCACGGCATGGAATCGCCAAGCGCTGAATCCTTCGGTGGCACGCATGCGGCTGTACACCTCGGGCTCGCAAGGCCGACCCGAGGCGATCGACAAGCGATTGGACCAGCTGACGTCCGAGCTGGACGCGCTGGAAGAGGCGTTCGGAAAGGTCCTGGCCGGTCCGGCGGCGGAGAATGCCCGGCCCATCGTATGGACGACGGTTTCGCACCAGCATATTTATGGACTGCTTTTCCTGGTGCTCTGGCCGCTGGCAGCCGGACGTCCTTTCGGGTTGCGCAGGCTGCTGTATCCGCAGGACCTGGCGGCCTGCCTCGGGGCGTGCGCGTCGGTGCTGGTGTCCACCCCGGCGCACCTCAGGCGCCTGAGCAACCCGCCCGATTGGACGCAGGCCCGGCAGCACCTGCGTGGCGTATTTTCTTCGGGCGGCCCCCTGCCGTTCGAGGTTTCCCGTTTGGCGTCCACGGTCCTGGGCCAGACGCCCATTGAAGTCTTCGGCAGCTCGGAAACCGGTGGCATCGCCTGGCGCCAATGCACCAGCGCGCAGGATCCCTGGCAACTGTTTTCCGACGTGCAGTGGCGACTCGACGGCACCTGTCTCGCCGTGCGTTCGCCGCGGCTGCCCGACGCGCAATGGTGGACCACCAGCGACCGCGCCGAGCCCGCCGGACCCCATGGCTTTCGCCTGCTGGGCCGCGCCGACCGCATCGTCAAAATCGAAGAAAAACGCGTGTCGCTCAGCACCATCGAGCAACAACTCCTGAAAACGCCGTGGGTGCAAGAAGCCAAGGCACTGGTCGTCGATACCCCCGTCGGCGCACGCGTAGGCGTGGTGGCGGTGCTCACGCCAGCCGGGCGCGCGCAGCAGGCGAGCCGCAGCCGGCGCGTTTGGCTTGATTTGCTGCGCCATGCCCTGGCCCACAGCGTGCAGGCCGTGGCCCTGCCAAAACGCTGGCGGTTCGTCGATGCACTGCCTGTGAATGCACAGGGCAAGTCGCCCGAATCGCTGCTCAGGGTGCTGTTCACCGCCCAGACCGCGGACCGCACGCGGGCCCCGGAGCGGCCCGAAATGCCCGCCGTGCACTGGTTGCAGCGCAGCGCGACCGAGTCCCTGGCCACGCTCGACATCCATTCGGGCTTGACGGTATTCGACGGCCATTTCGAGGTGGTGCCGATTTTGCCGGGTGTCGCCCAGTTGGACTGGGCGCTGACCCTGGGGCGCGAATGTTTTGCCATACCGCCCCGGTTCGTGCGCCTGGAAGCCCTGAAGTTTTTTCGTCCGGTACAGCCGGGAACCGTCTTGTACCTGGCGCTGCAATTCAGGCCCCACTTGGCCGACGCCGCGTTGTGCAGCCTGGGCTTTCGCTTGTACTCGCATGACGCCACCACGCAGAGCGAACGCGAACACGCCAGCGGCCGTTCGATTTGGTCCCATGCACCCGGAGCCGTCCATGCATAAGGTGGTGGCCGTGATTCCTTGCTACGACCATGCGCAAACCATTGGGCGCATGGTGGACGCGGTGCGCGCGCACCAGCTCGACGCCATCGTGGTCGACGATGGCAGCCACGCCGCCTGCGCCGAGGTGCTCGACGGGCTGGCCAGGCTGCACGGCGCTTCGATGACCTTGCTGCGCCTGGCGCACAACCAGGGAAAGGGCGGCGCGATGATGGCGGGCCTGCAACGGGCGCTGGCGCTGGGTTACACGCATGCGCTGCAAATCGACGCCGACGGCCAGCATGACGTGGCGGACATCCCGAAGTTTCTCGCGCTCTCGGGCGAACAACCGGACGCTGTGGTCTACGGCGCTGCGCTCTACGACGATTGCGTTCCCAAAGCGCGACTTTATGGGCGCTACGCCACCCATGTCTGGGTATGGATCAACACCTTGTCGCTGGACATCCGCGACTCCATGTGCGGCTTTCGCGTGTACCCGCTGGCGCCCGTGGTCCGGCTGATTCAGCAAACCCGCCTCGGCCGGCGCATGGACTTCGACACCGAGTTGCTCGTCCGCCTGCATTGGCAAGGCCTGCGCCTGACCTGCCAGCCGACGCGCGTGCGCTACCCGGCCGACGGTGTATCGCATTTCAAACTGGTGTTGGACAACGTCCTGATTTCCCGCATGCACGCGCGCATGTTGGCCGGCATGCTGCTGCGCCTGCCGCGGCTGCTGTGGCGCAAAGTGGCCCCGTGATGCAGACCGCCAGCACCCCTTCGGAATCGAACGCGCCCCCTGCGCCCGCGCCGCATTGGGCCAGCCTCGGTGAGCGCACGTTTGTCGCCGGCATCCGCTTGCTGTTCTGGATCTACCGGGTGCTGGGCCGCCTGCCCTTTCGCCTGTGCCTGTACCCCGTGGTGGCTTACTACTGGGCCACGTGCGGCGTGGCCCGCCGTTCGTCCCTGGACTACCTGCAGAAACTGCAGGCGTTCCAAGGCAGTCTGGGGCATGCCCCCGGATGGCGCGACAGCCTGCGGCATTTCCTGGCATTTGCCGAAACCATCCTGGACAAACTGCTGGCCATCCGCGGAGACACACCGGCAAACGCCTTGCGCGCCGAGGGCGAGGAGGGCCTGCTGGCCCTGCACGCGAAGGGGCGCGGCGCCGTGATCGTCACCGGCCACGTCGGCTGCATGGAGATGTGCCGTATCAGCGCGCAACGCCACCGCGGCGTGCGGCTCAACGTGCTGGTGCACACGGAGCACGCGGAGCGCTTCAACCGCATATTGCAGCGTCTGCAGCCGGACTGCGCAGTGCGCTTCATCCAGGTCAGCGAGGTCAACCCGGCCACCGCCATGCTGCTCGCGGACAAGGTGGCGCAAGGCGAATACGTCGCCATCACCGGGGACCGGGTTCCAGTCCGGCAAAGCATGGTGGTGTCGGCGGACTTCCTGGGCCACCCGGCGCAGTGGCCGGTGGGCCCGTATGTGCTCGCCGCCCTGCTGAAATGCCCGCTGTATGCCATGGGCTGCGTGCGCGACGACGCCGCGCATGGCGGCGGCTACGTGCTGCGGGTGCACTGCCTGGCCGAGCAGGTGACGCTGCCGCGCAATGCCCGCCGCGAAGCGCTGGCGGCCCACGCCCGGCAATTCGCCGCCTGGCTTGAGGGCCTGCTCGACCACGCACCGCTCGCCTGGTTGAATTTTTTTCCTTTCTGGGCGCAGGAAGCGGCCCCTCCACGCACCCCACAAGCGGACCGCGACCATGCAGGCTGAGCGTTTTCCCCCCCTGATTTTCGACGGCCAAGACCTGCGCGTGGACGACGTCGTCGCCCTGGCCGCAGGCACGCGCACCGCGGCGCTGGGCCAGGCGCCGGCCTTTCGCGACAGGATTCAGCGGGGCGCTGCGTTTCTCGATCGCCTGCTGCGGGAAGACGGGGTGATCTACGGCGTCACCACGGGCTACGGCGACTCCTGCACCGTTCGCATCCCGCCCGAACTCATCGCCGAATTGCCGCAGCACCTCTACACCTTCCATGGCATAGGCGCAGGCCGCTGGCTGACGCCGCAGGAAACGCGCGCCGTGCTCGCCGCGCGCCTAGCATCGCTCTGCCAGGGAGTCTCCGGCGTGAGCTGGGGCCTGCTGCTGCAACTCGAACAATTGCTGGTGCACGACGTGCTGCCGCTGATTCCTGCCGAAGGTTCCGTCGGCGCCAGCGGCGATCTGACGCCGCTCTCGTACGTGGCCGCGGTGCTGTGCGGCGAACGGGATGTCTGGTTTCAGGACCGGCGCCAGCCAGCGGCCGATGCGCTCGGCCGCGTCGGCCTTGCGCCGCTGCGCCTGAGACCGAAGGAAGCGCTGGCGCTGATGAACGGCACTGCCGTCATGACCGGACTCGCATGCCTGGCGTGGCAGCGTGCCGACGCGGTCGCCCGCCTGGCCACCCGCCTGACGGCCTGCAACGTCTGGGCCAGCAACGGCAATGCGCACCATTTTGACCAGACCCTGTTTGCCGCCAAACCACACCCGGGTCCGCAGCAGGTGGCGCAGCGGCTGCGTGCCGACCTGGTGTCCGACACGCACCCTGCGCGCAACGAAAACCGCCTGCAGGATCGCTATTCCCTGCGCTGCGCACCACATGTCATCGGGGTGCTGGAAGACGCCTTGCCCTGGTTGCGCCAGCTCATTGAAAACGAGCTCAACAGCGCGAATGACAACCCGCTGATCGACCCGGACGAAGAGCGCGTACTGCACGGCGGCCATTTCTACGGAGGCCATATCGCGCTGGCCATGGACACGCTCAAAACCGTCGTGGCGAACGTGGCCGACCTGCTCGACCGCCAGTTGGCGCTGCTCGTGGACACCCGTTTCAACCACGGCTTGCCGGCCAATCTGTCGGCGGCCACCGGCCCGCGGGCGGCCATCAACCACGGACTGAAGGCCTTGCAAATCAGCGTCTCGGCCTGGACCGCCGAGGCGTTGAAGCAGACCATGCCGGCCTCGGTGTTCTCCCGCTCGACCGAATGCCACAACCAGGACAAGGTCAGCATGGGCACCATCGCCGCGCGCGATGCCCTGCGGGTACTCGAATTGACCGAGCAGGTGCTCGCCGCCATGCTGATCGCCGCCCGGCAGGCCCTGGCCCTGCGGCTGTCATTGGGCAAACTGCCATTGCCCGCGCCGCTCGCCGCATTCCTGGAGCGCCTGTCTGCGGAGATTGCGTTGGTGGAAGAAGACCGCTGCCTGGACGCCGACCTGCAACGCCTGCTGACCGGCATGCGCGCAGGCCAGTGGGACCCCTACCATGCCTGAAACATCCCCCCTCAGCGCCGCCCCGGGCGGCCCCGACCTGATCCATGAGATAGAACTCAGCCCGGCCTTTCACGACCTCGATCCGATGGACGTCGTCTGGCACGGCAACTACGTCAAGTACCTGGAATTGGCGCGCAATGCGCTCATGGCCAAATTCGATTACGACTATCCGCAGATGCGCGCATCCGGCTACGCTTGGCCAATCGTCGACCTGCGTCTGAAATACGTGGGCTCAGTGCAGTACGACCGCCGCATCCGGATCCGCGCACGCATCATCGAGTGGGAGTACCGCCTGAAGATCGACTACCTCATCCTGTGCGCCAAAACGAACGCCAAGCTGAACAAGGCCAGCACCGTCCAGGTCGCACTCGACCTGAGCACCTGCAAGATGTGCTGGGTCTGCCCGCCCGTGCTGTGGGAGCGCCTGGGCGTGAACGGGCCGTGCGCATGAAGCGCCGCGATGTCCTGCGGGCCGGGCTCGCTGCGTTCTCGGGCGGCCTGGCCAGCGCCGGCGGGCCGGCGCGTGCCCAGGCAGTGCCCGACGAACTGGCCGAAATCGACCGCAGGCTCGAGAATCCCGCCGTGCTGCGCGGCGAGTTCGAGCAGACGAAATCCATCCAGGGTTTCAAGCGGCCGCTGGTCTCGCGCGGCAGCTTCGTCATGGCGCGCGGCCGCGGGGTGCAATGGATCACCGCGCAACCCTTTGCGTCCACCTTGGTGGTCACGCGGGAACGCCTTCTGACGCTGGGCGAGGCCGGTGTGAGCCAGCAAATCGACGCCCGCCAGGAGCCTGGCTTGCGTGCGCTGAATGAAATGCTGATGGCCTTGCTCGCCGGGGACGTCCAGGCCCTGGCCGCACGGTTCACCGCGCAAGTGACCCTGCAGGGCGCGCACGGCTGGCGCTTGGCGCTGACGCCGCGCGACGCCGCGCTGGCCGGCTTCATTTCCCGGATCGAACTCGAAGGTGCGCGCCACGTGAACGCGGTGCGCCTGCACGAGACCTCTGGCGACGCCAGCCACATCCGCTTCCTCAACCCCGCAGCGTCCGCGCTGAGTCCGGCCGAAGCCGAACGCTTCGGGCCATGAAACCTCCCGCGCGCCCGGGCACACCGCAGTGGCTGGCACTGGCCTGGCTGCTGGTCGTGGCCGCCATCGGCTGGCACCAATGGCAGTTCTGGCAAGCGCCCAGGCTGGATACCGACGTCTTCGCGCTGCTGCCGCAGGACGAACAGGCCTCCGTGGCCCAGCGCGCCATACGGCAGTTGGGCGAGCAAGGCGAACGCCGGGTCGTGATCATGCTGGGCGCGGCCGATTGGCGCGCCGCGCACACGGCGGCAGCCGCATTTGATCAGTCCCTGGCGGCATCCCGGGCAGGCCTGCGCCGCACAGCGGACGGCGCCGTGGCCGCGCAGGCGCTGGAGTTCTACCGCCCCTGGCGCGACGCCCTGCTCACCGACGCCCAGCGCCAGGCCCTGCGCAATGCCGACGTACCGGCGCTGACTGCCAGGGCGCTGGAGCGCCTGCATGGCCTGAACACCGGCCAGCCCACGGCGTGGCTGGCCGACCCGCTGGGCCTGTGGCCCGCCTGGTGGTCGCAGCACGCGGGGCTGACCGCGGCCAGGCCGCGTGATGGCCTGCTCTGGGTGCCCGACCCCGACGGCCAGCGCGACTGGGCGGTGCTGCTGTACGAAACGCAAGGGCCGGCTTTTCGCTTCGATGGCGCGCGCCGCTGGGCAGATGCGCTCGACGAAGCCGGCCGGATGGCGCAGACCCGCGTGGACGCAGACGGCGCTGCGGCACCGATCACGGTGCTCAGAGCCGGTGTCCCTTTGCACGCCGAGGCTGGTGCAGTGCAGGGCCAGCGCGAAATGAACACCATCGGCTGGGGTTCGCTGGTGGCCGTGATCGCCCTGGTCTGGTGGACCTTCCGGGCGCTGCGGCCCGTGGCGTTGATCGCCGTGTCGCTGCTCGTCGGCTGCGCCGCGGCGCTGTCGGTCACGGTGTGGGTGTTCGGCCAGGTCCATTTGCTGACGCTGGTGTTTGGCGCCAGCTTGATCGGCGTGGCCGAAGACTTTGGCATTCACTACTTCACGTCCCGGCTGGCCTCGCCCGACACCCCGCGTTGGCCGCTCATGAAGCACCTCCTGCCCGGCCTGCTGCTGGCGCTGCTGACCAGCGTGCTGGGCTATCTCGTGCTGGCCGTGGTGCCATTTCCCGGCCTGCGGCAGATGGCGGTGTTTTCGTCCGTGGGATTGATCGCTGCGTTTCTCACCGCAGTGTGCTGGTTTCCCGCGCTCGACGGGGGCTCCCTGCCCGGCAGTCGCATGGGCCGTGCGGTCGCGGCCAGCCTGGCCCGCTGGCCTGTGCTCGAAGGGCGCCGACTCTGGGCCCTGCTGGCCCTGCTCGGCATTCTTTGCGCCTGGGGCGCCTCCCGCCTTCGGGTGAACGACGACCTGCGCCAGCTGCAGTCCTCGCCACCCGGGTTGATCCAGGCGCAGATCGACGTCGGCCGCCTCTTGCAAATGCCCAGCCCGACCCAGTTCTTTGTGGTGCAGGGCGCAACGCCCGAGGCCGTGCTGCAACGGGAAGAGGCCCTCAGGGCCCGACTGCAAGCCGCCAAGCTGGGCCCCCTGACCCTGAGCGCGGTCTCCGACTGGGTGCCTTCCCGCGCGCGCCAGGCGGAAAATCGGCAGATGACGGCGCATGTCGAGCAGCAGGTGCTGGACCAGATCGGCCATGCGCTGGGCGAAGACCTGCGCCGCCCCGCGTTCCATCCGGGGCCGCTCGAACTGCCAACTTGGCTCGCCAGCCCGGCTTGCGCTGCGGCGTGCTCCCAATGGCTGGGGCCGCTGGGCGACAACGGCTATGCCAGCGTGGTGCTGATCCGGGGCCTGGCGACCCGCGCGCAAGCCGAGGCGCTGCGTGTGCTCGGGTTGACGCAGGCCGAAGGGGTCCACTGGGTGGACCGCGCGAGTGACATGTCGGAACTGCTGGGGCGTTTTCGCGGCACGATGGCCTGGATCCTGGTAGCCGGGCACCTGCTCGTGTGGGCGGCCATGGCCCTGCGCTTCGGTCGCACCGCCTGGCGTGCCTGGCTGCCCACCGTCCTCGCGTCACTGGGCTGTCTGGCAGTGCTCGGCGCGCTCGGCGAGCCCTTCCAGTTGTTCCATTTGCTGGCGCTGATGCTGTTGCTGGGAATGGGCGTGGACTACGGCATTTTCCTGCTCGAACACCAGGGCAAGGGCCAGGGCCACGCCTGGCTGGCCGTGCTGCTGGGCGCCCTGAGCACCGGCTTGTCCTTTGGCCTGCTGGCCTTGTCCGCGACACCGGCGCTGCATGCCTTCGGGCTGACTTTGCTGCTCGGCCTGGCACTGGTGTGCCTGCTGGCCCCCCTTTTCCGTCAACGCCAACACCTCTTCGGCTCCCTTCCCACCCCCCAACAGACATGACACAAGAACAAGCCGACATCCTGATCATCGGTGCCGGACCCGCCGGCGCCGTGGCCGCGGGCCTCCTGCGCAAGCAGGGTCGCCAGGTATTGATCCTCGAGCGCGAGCAGTTTCCCCGGTTTTCCATCGGCGAGAGCCTGCTGCCGCAAAGCATGGAGTTCATCGAAGCCGCGGGCATGTTGCAGGCCGTCGTCGAGGCCGGGTTTCAGTACAAGAACGGGGCTGCCTTTGCCTGCGGCGAGCAGCACACCCAGTTTGACTTCCGCGACAAATATTCGCCCGGCTGGGGCACCACCTACCAAGTGCAGCGCGCCCGGTTTGACCAAGTGCTTGCCATGCAAGCGGCCCGCATGGGCGCCGAAGTCCGCTACCGCCACGAGGTCCTGGCGGTTGACGTGGCGGGCCAACGGCCAAGCGTCGAAGTGCGTGACCAGGATGGCCACACCCATGGCGTCAGCGCCAACTTCCTGCTCGACGCGAGCGGCTTCGGGCGCGTCCTGCCGCGTTTGCTGGACCTGGAATACCCGTCCGCCTTCCCCCAGCGCAGCGCCCTCTTCACCCATGTGCAGGACAACATTCCTGCCGGCTCGGGCTTTGACCGGGACAAAATCCTCATCACCGTGCACCCGCAGCACTGCGACGTCTGGTACTGGACCATTCCGTTTTCCGATGGCCGCTGTTCACAAGGCGTCGTGGCGCGCCCCGAGTTTCTCGCGCAGTACCCGGGCTGCGACACGCAGCGCTTGCGGGCCTTGGTCGGCGAAGCCCCGGGCCTGCGCCGCCTGCTGGAAGCGTCGGCCTGGGACACCCCGGTGCGCAGCATCACGGGCTACTCGGCGAACGTCAAATCGCTGTGGGGCAAGGGCTTCGCCTTGCTGGGCAATGCCGGCGAGTTCCTCGACCCGGTTTTCTCCAGCGGCGTGACCATCGCCTTCAAATCAGCCAGCCTGGCAGCCAACTGCCTGCAACGCCAGGCGCAAGGCGCGCCGGTGGACTGGGAGAGCGACTATGCGCGCCCCCTCCAGGCCGGCGTCAACACCTTTCGCGTATTCGTCGAATCCTGGTACGCCGGGGGGTTCCAGAAGGTCATCTTTCATGCCAAGTCCAGCCCGGAAATTCGCCGCATGATTGCGTCCATCCTGGCGGGCTATGTGTGGGACACAGGCAACCCCTACGTTGCCGAGCCCAGGCGACGGCTGTCCGTGCTGGAGCAATTGTGTTGCGGCTGATCCGTCTGGCGCGCCTTTGCGGGATGCTCGCCGCCCTGGCGGCACTGGCGGGTTGCGCCCCGCTGTCCCCGTCGCCCCCATTGCCTGCGATGCCCGCGATGCCCCTGCTGCGCCTGGCGCCGTCATCGCTCGGGCGCGAATGGGCGGTGGTGCAGCAGCTCGACGTCCAGGCCGGGGGGCAAAAGCGCTCCTTCGAGGTTGCGCTCGAGGTGGACGCGCGCTCGGTCCGCGTGGCGTGCATGCAGTGGGGACACACCGTGGCACGCCTGGACTGGGACGGACGGCAACTCGACCAGAGCCTGGCGCCAGGCTGGCCCGATGCGGTCAGCGCAGAGCGCGTGCTCAGCGACCTGCAACTCGTCTGGTGGCCGGCGGCGGCCGTGCGCGCGGCCCTCGCGCCGGGCTGGCTCCTCACGGAATCGGCGCAGACGCGCGAGCTGAGCTACGGGGGCCGCACGGTCGCATCGGTGCGCATGTTGGCGCCCGGTCACATCGAATTGCGCCAGCACGCACAAGGCTATACCGTGCAGGTGCACACCCGCGGCGACGCCGCACCCGTTTTCTCCACGCCATGAGCGCGATCTACCTTCACCCTCCCGGCCTGGTCTGCGCACTGGGCCAGGGCATCAGCCAAGTGCGGCGGACGCTGTGGGGCGCCGCAGGCCCCGCCGGTTTGCTGCCGACCGAGCGCTACTCGCCCGGCCGCAGCCTGCATCTGGGCGAAGTCCGAACGGCCTTGCCCGGCCTGGCGCACGTCGCGCCCGAATTTCGCATCCGCAATAACGCCATCGCCTTGCTCGCGCTGGCCGAGATACGTCCGGCGGTCGAGGCCGCGATGGCCCGTTTCGGGGCGGATCGGGTCGCCATCGTGGTGGGCACCAGCACCTCGGGACTGCCCGAGGGCGAAGCCGCCCGCGAGGCGCTGGAGCGCACCGGACTATGGCCCCAGGGGTTCAGCTACGCCCAGCAGGAACTGGGGAACCTGGCCGGCTTCCTGGCGGCCGAACTCGGTACCACGGGCGTGGCGCACGTCATCTCCACCGCCTGTTCGGCGGGGGCCAAGTCTCTGGCGAGCGGCGCACGCCTGCTCCACGCCGCCATCGCCGACGCCGTCGTGGTCGGCGGCTGCGACACCCTCGGTGCGTTCACCGTCGCCGGGTTCTCCGCGCTGGACGCGGTCTCGGCCACGCGCTGCAATCCGATGTCGGTAAACCGGTGCGGCATCAACCTGGGCGAAGGCGCGGCGCTCTTTCTGATGACGCGCGAGGAAGGGCCCGTCCGCCTCGCAGGCTGTGGCGAAAGCTCTGACGCACACCATATGTCGGCACCGGACCCGAGCGGACGCGGCGCCATACGCGCCATGCAGTCGGCCCTGCAGCGCGCCGGCGTGCCAGCCGGTGCCGTGGACTACGTGAACCTGCACGGCACGGCAACGCAGCACAACGACGCCATGGAAAGCCTGGCCGTGGCCGAGGTTCTGGGTGCCAACGTGCCCGTCAGTTCCACCAAGCCGATGACCGGCCATACGCTCGCCGCGGCGGGCGCCATCGAGGCGGCTTTCGGCTGGCTGACTTTGGTGGACAACCCGCAAGGCATGTTGCCGCCGCATTGGTGGGACGGTCAGCCAGACCCGGCCCTGGCGCCCTTGCGTTTGGTGGCTCCCCATGAGCGCCTGGGCCGCGCGCCGCGCTACGTGCTGAGCAACTCATTCGCTTTTGGCGGCAGCAACGCCTGCGTCCTGCTGGGGAGCGCCTGAATGAACCGCCCGGAGCCCCCCCTCCCTTGTGTCGCGGATCTGGTTCCCCATAGCGGCACCATGCGCTGGCTGGACCGTGTCATCCGCGTGAATGCAGAGCGTGCGGTGGCCGAGGCCGATATCCGCGGGACCAGCCTGTTCGTGCGCGCTGGACGACTCGATGCATGGATCGGCATCGAATACATGGCCCAGACCATCTCGGTGTGGGCCGGTCACCGTGCACTCCAGGAAGGGCGCTCGATTGCGCTGGGCTTCCTGGTCGGAACCCGTCGCTACGACGTGCACCGCCAGTCGTTCCAAGTCGGCGAGTGCCTGCGCATGGAGGCGGACTGCGAGTTGATGGGCAGCGATGGCTTGGGCATGTTTGCGTGCCGGATCCTGGTCGGCGACGAGGTTGCGGCCCGGGCGAATCTGTCCGTGTTCGAGCCGCGCGCGGACGCGGAATTCCTGAATCTGAATCTTCCATAAGGCGCGCCATGACCATGATGAACCACCGTGTGCTGGTCACGGGATCGAGCCGGGGCATCGGGCGCGCCATCGCCTTGCGCCTGGGCAAGGACGGGTTTGACGTGGTCGTGCATTGCCGCGAACAGCGCGCGCAGGCCGAGGAAGTCAGCCGGTCCATCGTGGCCATGGGCCGTGCGGCGCACGTCCTGTCGTTCGACGTGGCGGACCGTGCCCGGGCCGCCAGCGCACTGCTGGCCGACATCGAAACCCATGGCGCCTACTACGGCGTCGTTTGCAACGCGGGCATTGCGCGTGACAATGCCTTTGCCGCCATGAGCGGCGAAGACTGGGACCAAGTCATCCACACCAACCTCGACGCTTTCTACAACGTGCTCAATCCCATTCTCATGCCCATGGTGCGCAGGCGGGCGCCGGGGCGCATCGTGACGCTCTCCTCCGTCTCCGGCCTGATGGGCAACCGGGGGCAAACCAACTACAGCGCGGCCAAGGCCGGAATCATCGGCGCCACCAAGGCCCTGGCCGTGGAACTGGCGAAGCGCGAAATTACCGTGAACTGCGTGGCCCCGGGCCTGATCGACACCGACATGGTGGAGCCCCGGGTGCTCGAAGAAGCCCTGCGCATGATTCCTGCCCGCCGCATGGGGCGCCCCGAGGAAGTCGCCGCTGCCGTGTCCTTTCTGCTGTCGCCGGACGCGGCCTACATTACCCGGCAGGTCATTTCAGTGAATGGGGGGATGCTCGGATGAAGCGCGTCGTCATCACCGGCGTGGGCGCACTCAGCCCGCTTGGCCACGACTGGCCCACGGTTCGCGCCCGCCTGCGCGCAGAGCGCAACGCGGTCGAGTACCTGCGCGAGTGGGACGAATACGAGGGCCTGAACACGCGGCTGGGCGCCCGCGTCGCGCCCTTTGACATACCCGCGCGCTACAACCGCAAGGTCACGCGCAGCATGGGCCGGGTCGCCATCATGGCCACGCTGACCGGCGAGATGGCCCTGGCCGACGCAGGATTGACCGGCGACGCACTCGTGACCAGCGGCAACATGGGAATCTCCTACGGTTCCTCGCTCGGCTCGCCCGCCGCCATGGGCGACTTCAGCAACATGATTGCGCGCAAGACCACGGAAGGCATCAACGCCAACACCTACATCCGCCTGATGTCGCATTCGGCCGCAGTCAACATGGGCGTATTCCTGGGCGTCACCGGGCGCATCATCCCGACCTCCAGCGCCTGCACGGCCGGCAGCCAGGGCGTGGGTTACGCCTTCGAGGCCATACAGAGCGGCCGGCAGATCGCCATGCTGGCGGGCGGGGCGGAGGAACTCGACGCCACCGACGCTGCGGTGTTCGATACCCTGTTCGCGACCAGCGTGAACAACGACAAGCCGCAGCTGAGCCCGCGCCCCTTCGACGCCGAGCGCGACGGGCTGGTGCTGGGAGAGGGCGCCTGCACCCTGGTGCTGGAGGAGTTGGCGCATGCGCGCGCGCGCGGCGCGCGCATCCTGGCCGAGATCATCGGCTTTGGCACGAACAGCGACGGCACGCATGTCACCCAGCCCAACCCCCGCACCATGGCGCAAGCCATGCGCCTGGCTCTGGCGAACGCCGGGCTGCCACCCGAGGCCATCGGCTACATCAACGCGCACGGCACCGCCACCGCGCACGGCGACGTCGCCGAAAGCCAAGGCACGCACGAAGTATTCGGCGACCGCACCCCCATCAGCTCGCTCAAAAGCTATATGGGCCATACCTTGGGCGCCTGCGGCGCGCTGGAAGTCTGGATGAGCCTGGAGATGATGCGCGACGACTGGTTCGCACCCACCATCAACCTGCGCCACGTGGACCCGAACTGCTGCGCACTGGACTATGTGCGCGAAGGGGGACGCACGCTCCAGACAGACATCGTCATGAGCAATAACTTTGCGTTCGGCGGGATCAACACCTCGCTGATCATGCGGCGCTGGTCCGAATCCTGAAACCACGCTATATCATTGCGCAGGAATGAAAAACCGCCGCTCACACGAGCCGGCATCCTCGTCGTCAACCCTTCTTCAAAAAGGACAACCCATGTCATCAAAATCTCTCGCCAGCCTGCTGCTTGCCTTGGCATCCTGCGCGTTCATCGCCGGCCCGGCCCATGCGCGTTCGCTCGTACCCATCGTGAATCAGTCCGACGTCGCCGTCGTCACCAGCAGCGGCAAGGCGCCCGGCAAGGAGCAAGTCAAGCAGATCATCATGACCGGCGCCGCAGCAAGGGGCTGGACCGTTGCCGAGCAAGCGGACGGCAAACTGCTGGCGACGGTGATGGTGCGCGGCAAGCACAGCATCTCGGTGTTGATGGACTATGCGCCTGGAAAATACTCCCTGGCCTACCACAACAGCATGGGCATGAACTACGACCAGCAGGGCGGCCAGCCGGTCATCCATCCCAAGTACAACACCTGGGTGCAGAACCTCCAGGAAGCCATCCGCGCCGCAGCGCTCAAGCGCTGACCCGTTGCCGGGGCAGGCGTTGTGTCCCATGCCTGCGAGCCCATCCTGTGGATTGACAACGGAGATGGACTACGAAGGCGCCGCGGCTCGGTTCAACGCAGGTGCCAGGTCGGATCGCAGCTGATCGACGGTGGCAGGCAGGGGCTTTGGGGGAAGCTTGTTCTTCTTGAGAAACGCCAGCCAAAGCGCCTGCCGCGAGGAATCTTGTGCGAACTCGTCCGACAGCCCAATCGGCAGCGCGTCGGGCACGGCCACGCCACGCCGCTCAAAGGTAGCCTTGATCGCTTGGGTCAGCAAATCGGTCTCCAGGGTTTCTCGTTCCAGCAGCACCGACAGATCGAAGTAGTCCTTCAGGCGGCTATTGGTCATGCCCAGCAGGGCGATGGCGTGGAGTTTCTCCGCGATGACCGTGTACGTCGGATAGGCCCACAGCCGGGGTGCGGGAAGATCGTCCAGCAGTACCGGATAGACGGAATCCACTGGCGCAGGCGTGACGGCATCTCCGAAGCAGACGTCGATTTGCGTTTTGCAGCGCGCCCTGGCCAGTTCCCCAGCGATGATCACGCGGACACCACCATAGCCAGCCTCCTTGCGAATTTCCTCTACCGTGACCGAGGCTGGGTCGAACGCGATGCCGTCGTCAACAGCCACGGCGGCGATATTGCGGAAGGTTTCAGCGACCGAAGCCAGATCGCTCGCACCGAAGCCGAGCAAGTCGGCGTCGCGCGTGGCCCGGTGCGGCATGTCGTACCAGAGCGTGAACAGCAGCGCGCCCTTGAGCAGAAAACGATCCGCGTGCGGCGATTGGGTCAGGCGGTAGAGGATGCGCTCCAGCGCGAAGCGCACCAGCACCTGATTGAAATCGACGCCCTGCGTCTTGGCGACGTTGAGCAGGCGCGCGCGGACGGAGGCGGCGACGTTCGCCCGATCCGGTGGACGCGCCGGGCTCATCCGATGCTCTCCAGATAGGGCCGCATCACGTTGGCGACGCGGCAGACCTTGGCGTAGCGCCAGATGTCATCGACCGATGCCTTGTTTCGCGCCCGGGCGTCCTTCAGCGCTTCCAGCGCCACGTCCAGGCCGATCTTGTTGCGGTGCTTGAAGCAGTCCGCCACGGTCTTGGCCACAGCGTACACCCGGAGCTTGACGCCATCGCGTTCCACTTCCTCGATGCCTGCCGTGTAGGCATCCCCCGTGAACTGCACCATCTTGAGCGGCGGGTAGTCGATCCGGGGCGCATGACTGCCGCGCGGCATGGCGATCCAGATCTGGCGCGGCAGTTGCGTCGTCAGTTCGTGGAATTGCAGCGCGGTCAGCAGGCAGAACACGGCCTGCGGCACCTTGGTAGCGACGGCCACGAGGCTTTCATGTTCCGACCCCGGCACGTCGAACAGGCGATAGAGGCCTCGCCCCATCTTTTCCAGCAGGCCGGCGGCGGTCAGGCGCGTCAGGACGACCCGGGGCGCATCGATGGCGTCCAGGTCGCTGGCGCGCAGCAGCCCCTTCTGGCCGACCAGATCAAGGACGCGCTGGGTGTGGGTGCTCGCGAGCATGGCCGGAGTATGTTCCATTCATGCGTCGAATGCAATTTATCGAAGCGATATTGGAACATTCCCATCTGGGCCGCAAAGTGATGCAGCCCCGGCATGACGGCCTTCAATCATCCGCCGTAAACACCTCGAACACGATGAACTGAGTCGTCTGGGTGTCCGAGAAGTTGTTGTCGGAAGCCAGGACGATGGTGTCGTGCCCGTTGGGCAGGGTCTTGCCCCAGCTGATGGCCTCGATGTTGTCCAGTTTCAGCCCCTGGTACTGGGCCGGCATTTCCAGCAGCAGCCTGCGCGTCATGGGTGTGTACGTGGCCCCGGCCAGGCTGGCGAGGCCGCTCACGTCGGTGGTGGCGTCCGTGATTTCGGTGCATACCAGGCGGATGGTGTTGCCCACGCCGAAAGCAAACGCGCGCTCCACCGCGATGAACTGGCGGCCGGTCATGTCCACGGCGAGCATGTCCGACAGGCCGTTGTCCGGGCTGAACGCGGCGCCGGGCGTTCCGTCCACGGGTATCTTGGGCAGTTCGTATGCGTACTGCGCCATGGCTTTTCCGGTGACGGGGTCCAGGGCAGTCACGCGCAGCACGCTGCCCGCCTGCAAGCTCGCGGGCGGACCGTCCTGGATCAGCGCGTCCTCATTCGCCACGTACACCGTGCCATTCGGCGCCACGGCAAGGGATTCGAACACCTTGTTGCTGCGCGCGCCCTGTGTGGCGTTGTCCACGTAGTGGTAGATCGACGGAATGGAAAAATCGCGCACGAACCCGCCCTGCGTCGTCATCTCCCGCACAAAGGGCTGGAACCGGCTCGCAGCCGCCGCATTCCAGTTGCCTTCGGACGCCCAGTAAAGCTGCCCGTTGCGCGCCACGCGGATGGCTTCCGGGTCCACGGTGCGCGCGGAGGAGGGAAACGCCGTGCCGTCCTCGCGCAGCATATGGATCTGCCGGTCGATCTTCACGTCCACGTGGCCGCTGGCGTCGTAGTCGATGCTGAGCTTGTAGAAGCGCGGGGTCCCGCGTTCGCCCCGGTCGTCCGATATGGCCCAGTAGCTGTTGCCCGCGTCCCAGTCCAGCCCCGAGATGCCGCCAAACTCCACCCCCTCGAACAGGGTGCCTGTGGGGATGGATGCGGAACCGAGCAGACGCAACGACGTGATCGACGGGTCGATGTAGTACGCGGGACAACCCGTGAGCAGCAGCGCCAGCGACGCGGCCATGCACCTCCATGAATGCGCAAACGCCATGTGATTTTCTCCCGCGATGGATTCGAGGGAACGGAGCCTAGCCGCCCGGTATTTCCCGGGTATGACAGCCGTTGATCAGGGCTTGGGCGCGGCCGTGTGAACGAACGGACCCGGGTCGGTGCAGCCCGGACCGGTGGCCCGGGCGGGCGCGGCGGACGGCGTGGTTTTGCGGTAGTGGGCCGCGACCCGGTCCTGCGCCAGGCACAGCTGGTAGTTGCCGACCTTGCCGGTCCAGGCCGCCTTGGCGCTGGCTTCGGCGGCTTTGGCTGCGGCCTCGGGAGACGCCGCGGGCAGCTTGGCTGACGCCAGCTGGCAGACGCTGGCCGCGCACAGCGCCAGCACCGGGGGACGAAGGAATGGCGTCATGCCGTACGACCTCATACCTGCGCGGGCTGGCCCGCGGATGGCGTTGCGCCAGCCGCAGCGCCCGCGGGGGGACTGGCGCTGCGCTGCCGGGGGATTTTGCCGGCCTGGACGTCGGCGTACCAGAGCGCGTGGTGCTCGCGGGCCCAGCCCTCGCTCACGTAACCGGTCTTCATGGCCCGGTAGGCGCCGCGCATGCCGACGGTTCCCATGTAGATATGGCCGCAGATCAGCGCCATCATCCAGAGGGCGAGGGTGGCGTGGAGCATGTGCGCGACGTGCATCTCGCCGCGCACGTCGCCCCAGCCGGGGATCAGCCTGTCGAGCACCAGGCCCGTAAGCACGACGACGATTCCGGGGAGGGTGACACCCCACCAGAACAGGCCCTTCTCCCCCGCGTTGAAGCGGTGCGAGGGAACTTCCTGGTCGCCGCCACCGAGCATGCCGCCGCCCTTGGACAACCACAGCCAGTCGGCCCGGTTGGCGATGTTGTCCTTCACGAAGGTGAGTACGACGACGAGCAGCGACACGGCAAACAGCGGGCCCATGAAGTTGTGCACGTTCTTGAGCGCGTAGGCCAGCCAGCCGAACAGCGTTGCGCCCAGGATGGGCAGGAGGAGGAACTTGCCGAACGCCATGGTGATTCCGGAGACCGCGAGCGCGCAGAACGCGATCGCGTTCGCCCAGTGCGCCGCACGCTCGAAGGGGGTGAAGCGCTCGATGCCGCGCGCACCGGTCTCGGCGTGGTCGCGGCCCAATGGGCCCTTCGTGCAATAGAAGATGAGCAGCGCCAGCAGCACGATGGCGAGCAGCGCCGCGCCGTAGGGAATGATCCAGTCGTTGCGCACCTGGCGCCAGGCCTGCCCGGCGTTCGTCACGCGGGACCCGGGGTATTGCACGGTGGGCTGGATCAGGTTTCCGGCTTCGGGCGCCTGGCTCTTGGGCAGGCTGCTGTAGCCCGTCACGCCCTGCCCCACCTGGCGCCACAGGGGCGCGTTGTTGCCGGGCTGCACCCGCGCGCGCTCGGCCTGGGTCTGCGCGGCGTACCCGGGGTCCGTCTCCGCGTCCGGCCCGAGTTGGAAGATGTTCTGGCTCTGGACGCCAACGGGCGCCTGCGGGGCGGCCGCTGCGGCGTCGGAAGCGGCCACCGCCGCAGGCCCCCACCAAGCCAGGGCCGCCACCAGGGTCAGGAAGCGCATGCGCTGTTTCATGGCAGACCTCCTCCTCACCGCGTGCGGCTGTATTCGTTCTGGCCGTACTGCTGGCGCGCCCTGAGCTGCGCCGCCCAAGCGGCCTGGTCCCCGGCCTTCCAGCCAGGCTGCATGAAGGGGCTGCCGGTTCCTGCGTAGGCCGGGGCGTCGCTGCGGATGCCTGCGCCGGTCTGCGGCTTTTCTCCGCAGGCGCCCAACCCGAGCAGGGCCGCGGCGGCAAGGGCAAGAGGGGCGAGGGGGGCGAGGAGAGGGAGACGCTTCATGGCTTGCCTCCCGCGGGTGGGGCCGTCCGATCCGTTCCCTGCGCCGTGCCGTAGGCCGTGCCCCAGCCCCATACCTCGGCGCCCTTGCCGCGCTGTACCACGCGGGTGCGGAAGATGTCCGCGAGCACGTCGCCATCGCCGGCGAGCAGGGCCTTGGTGGAGCACATTTCGGCGCAGACGGGGAGCTTGCCCTCGGCCAGGCGGTTGCGGCCGTATTTCTCGAACTCGGCCTGGCTGCCATGTTCCTCCGGTCCGCCCGCGCAGAAGGTGCATTTGTCCATCTTGCCGCGCACGCCAAAGCTGCCGTTTGACGGGAACTGCGGCGCACCAAACGGGCAGGCGTAGCTGCAGTAGCCGCAGCCAATGCAGATGTCCTTGTCGTGCAGCACCACGCCTTCTTCGGTGCGGTAGAAGCAGTTCACGGGGCAGACGGCCATGCAGGGCGCGTCGCTGCAATGCATGCAGGCCACCGAGATGGACTTCTCGCCGGGCACACCGTCGTTGAGCGTGACCACGCGGCGGCGGTTCACGCCCCACGGGACCTCGTGCTCGTTCTTGCAGGCGGTCACGCAGCCGTTGCACTCGATGCAGCGCTCTGCGTCGCAGATGAATTTCATTCTTGCCATGCTGGTTTCTCCCGGTCAGCGCAGGCGGGCGCTCATGCCCGCTCCACGTTGCAGATCGTGCTCTTGGTTTCCTGCATCATGGTCACGCAGTCGTAGCCGTAGGTGGTCGCCGTGTTCACCGCCTCGCCACGCACCAAGGGCGCAGCGCCCTTGGGGTAGTAGGCCAGCATGTCGGCGCCCTGCCAGTGGCCGGAGAAGTGGAACGGCATCCACACCGTGTCCGGCGCCACGCGCTCCGTCACCAGGGCCTGCACGTTGAGCCGGGCGCCCGTGGGCGAGCTGAGCCACACGCGCTCGCCGTTGCGGATTCCGCGCTCGGACGCGGTTTGGGGGTGGATCTCGACGAACGATTCCTGCTGCAATTCGGCCAGCCAGGGGTTGGAGCGGGTCTCCTCGCCGCCGCCCTCGTATTCGACCAGGCGGCCCGAACTCAGGATGAGCGGGAACTTCTCGTGCAGTTTGTCGGCGAGGTTTTTGTCTTGCAGGCTTTTGTAGAGCGTGGGCAGGCGCCAGAAGGCTTTCTTGTCTTCGTACGTGGGGTACTTGGCGATCAGCTCGGGCCGGGTTCCGTACAGCGGCTCGCGGTGCTGCGGAATCGCGTCGGGGAAATTCCAGACCAGCGCGCGCGCCTTGGCGTTGCCAAACGGATGGCAGCCATGCGCCATGGCCACCCGGATGATCGCGCCCGTGGGGTCGGTCTTCCAGTTCCGGCCTTCGGCCTTGGCCTTCTCGGCGTCGCTGAGGTCGTCCCACCAGCCGAGCTTCTTGAGCAGCACGTGGTCGAACTCGGGGTAGCCGGTGGTGATTTCGCAGCCCAGCGAGTGCGAACCGTCTTCGGCCAGCAGGTTCTGTCCCTCGCGCTCCACGCCAAAGTTGGCGCGAAAGTTGCCACCCCCCTGCATCACGTGTTTCGAGGTGTCGTACAGATTCGGCGAACCAGGGTGCTTGAGTTCGGGCGTTCCGTAGCAGGGCCATGGCAGGCCAAAGTAGTCCCCGCCGAGGTCGTAGCCGCTTTCCGGGTCCTTGCCGCCGCGCGATTGCAGCGTCTTCACGTCGAACAGGTGCATGTTGCGCATATGCGCCTTCAGGCGCTCGGGGCTCTGGCCCGTGTAGCCTATGGTCCAGACGCTGCGGTTGATCTCCCGCAGGATGTCCTCGGGAACGGGCTCGTCCAGGCCCTTGACCTTCTGCATCCCGTAGTTCTTCGAGAGCTTGTCGGCAAAGCCCAGTTTCTCGGCGAGCTGGTGCATGATCATGTGGTCCGAGCGGCTCTCCCACAGCGGGTCGATGACCTTCTCGCGCCACTGGATCGAGCGGTTCGACGCCGTGCACGAGCCGCTGGTCTCGAACTGCGTGGCCGCGGGCAGCAGGTAGACCGCGCGCTCGGGGTTCAGGTCCTCGGTCCTTCCGGGCATGGCCGCCATGGCCGCCGTGGCGGAGGGATAGGGGTCCACCACCACCAGCAGGTCGAGCCGGTCGAGCGCGCGCTTCATCTCCAGGCCGCGCGTCTGCGAGTTCGGCGCATGGCCCCAGAAGAACAGGCCGCGCAGGTTCGAGTCCTGGTCGATCAAGGCATTGTCTTCGAGCACGCCGTCGATCCAGCGCGAAACGGTGATTCCGTTCTTGCCCATCATCGCGGGCGACGCGTAGCGGCCCTTGATCCATTCGAGGTCCACGCCCCAGGCGGCCGCGAAATGCTTCCACGAACCCTCGGCCAGGCCGTAGTAGCCGGGCAGCGAGTCGGGGTTCGGGCCCACGTCGGTCGCGCCTTGCACGTTGTCGTGGCCGCGGAAGATGTTCGCGCCGCCGCCGGACTTGCCCACATTGCCGAGCGCCAGTTGCAGGATGCACGACGCGCGCACCATGGCGTTGCCGATGGTGTGCTGCGTCTGGCCCATGCACCACACGATGGTTCCGGGGCGGTTGGCGTTGAGCATGCCGGCGACCTTGCGCATCTGCTCCTCCTGGACCCCGCAGGCTTCCTCCACCTTGTCGGGAGTCCATTTGGCGAGCACGTCCGCGCGCACCTGCTCCATCCCGTAGACACGGTCGTGGATGTACTTCTTGTCTTCCCAGCCGTTCTTGAAGATGTGGTAGAGCAGGCCGAACAGAAAGGGGATGTCGGCTCCCGAGCGGATGCGCACGTACTCGTCGGCCTTGGCCGCGGTGCGCGTGAAGCGCGGGTCGACGACGATCATCTTGCAGCCGCTTTCCTTGGCGTGCAGCATGTGCAGCATGCTCACCGGGTGCGCCTCGGCCGCGTTGGAGCCGATGTACAGCGCGACCCGGCTGTTTTGCATGTCGTTGTACGAATTCGTCATCGCACCGTAGCCCCAGGTGTTGGCCACGCCGGCCACCGTGGTCGAGTGGCAGATGCGCGCCTGGTGGTCGCAGTTGTTGCTGCCCCAGAAGCTCACGAACTTGCGCAGCAGATAGGCCTGTTCGTTGTTGTGCTTGGACGAGCCCACGAAGTACAGGCTGTCCGGGCCGCTGGCTTGGCGCAGCGCCTGCATCCGGGCGCTGATCTCGGTCAGCGCCTGCTCCCAGCTGATGCGTTCGTACTTGCCATCGAGCAGCTTCATGGGGTAGCGCAGGCGGTACTCGCCATGGCCGTGCTCGCGCAGCGCCGCACCCTTGGCGCAGTGCGCACCCAGGTTGATGGGCGAGTCGAACACCGGCTCCTGGCGCAGCCACACGCCGTTCTCGACCACGGCGTCCACGGCGCAGCCGACCGAGCAGTGGGTGCACACGGTGCGGCGCACTTCGATTTTGCCGTCGCCGACGCCGGCCTTGGTGCCCGCGGCGTGGGACTTTTCGAGCAGCGTGATCTGCGCCGCAGCGACGCCCACCCCCACGCCCAGACCGGAGCGGCGCAGGAACGCGCGCCGGTCCATGGTCGGCAGGGCCTGCGCCAGGCCACGGCGCAGGCTGTGCACAAGGGGGGACGCAGATGTGGATGCCCCCTGCGCGGCGGGGGAGGATTTCCTGGTCAGCAACATGGCGTGCCCGCTGTCAGACCCGGGTGGTTTCGTAGTACTGCCGGACGTGCGCCGACAGGTGGTAGCCCCCGCCGCCCTCCGGCGCCCCGCGCGCGGGTTCGGACGGCGTCGCGTCCGGTGAAGGGACGGCGTGCGGGAGCGCCACCACGGCGGCTGCCGCAGCCCCTGCGGTGGCGGCGCCGCGCAGGAAGCTGCGGCGCGCGGGAGATGGGTGGTGATCGGGGGGCTGGCGGTTCTGCATGGTGACTCCGGCAATGGCTGGCAGCTATGTAACGTTGTGCATACGAAGTCTATGCGATGGGCACAAGACTCTGCAAACCCGGGTTTGTATCCACCCACCACCGCGCCCCTCTTCTCCCCGTCTCTCCGCGCGCGCAGCCGTTCTTTCAGGCCCCGTCGAACATCTCGAAGCCCTGCGTTTCCACGGCCATGAAGGCCCGCGTGAACCGGGCCAGCGCGCAGTAGAAATGCGCCAGCGGGTGCGCCTGCAGCGCGTCGCACAAGGGCCGGACCCAGGGCTGCAGATGCGTTGTAAAAAAGTTGCGTTGCGCCCCCAGGGTGCAGACCGCCGGGTCGTCGCCTGCGATCAGGTAGCGCATCGCCTCGCACAGGCAGGCGATATGGTCCTCGGTTTCGGGAATCGCTTCGGCGCGCGCCAGCCCCATCCGGTCCAGGTCGCCGCGCAGGCGGGCGAGCGGCTTCTCGTTGAGAAAGCCGCTCAGGTAGTGCGATCCGTACAGGTACAGCGCGGGCTTGCCCACGCCGCCAAACAGGTGCTCGAACTCCTGCGCGATCGCGGCGTCGCTGAGCGCGCGGGCCGCGTCCACCAACTGCTGCCAGGGCTCCTGCAAGCAGTCCCCGGCCTGCGGCGCCCCGGTCGGCGCACCGCGCAGCGCGGACAGCAGCGCGGCGCCGGGTGCGGCGTAGTACAGCTGCGCCAGCAGGCCGTAGAGCTCGGCGCGCGCGGCCTCCTCGTCCAGGGCCGCGCTGCTCGGCGGTAGCGGGAAGGCGCTGGTGCTCACAGGTCGGTCGCTTTCGTTTCGTGGGGAGAGGAATACAAGTCGATCACGCGGCAATCGCTGCACATCTTGATCCGCTCGCGCGCCGCGCCCTGGAACATGGCGTGGCCCGAGAGCCTGTCCAGCATGGCCTCGATGGCCTGCACGGTGCCAAACGGCTTGCCGCAGCGCACGCAGGCCCAGGGGCTGGCCTCGTTGAGCACCCGCGGCTGCGCGCGCCCGGGCGCCAGCAGCAGGCGGGGTTGCAGCCGGATCGCGTCCTCGGGGCAGGTGCTGGCGCACAGGCCGCACTGCACGCAGTTTGCTTCGATGAAGCGCAGCTGCGGCAGCTGCGGGTTGTCCTGCAGGGCGCCGGCCGGGCAGGCGCCCACGCAGCTCAGGCACAGGGTGCAGCGGTCCTTGTTCACCTCGATGCTGCCCAGCGGCGAACCCGCGGCGGGCAGCGCAATCGCCTGGGGCCGCTGCGCTGCGGGCAGGGGCGCGTGTTCGATCAGCTGCTCCAGCGCCAGCGCCAGCGTGCTGCGCTTCTCCTGCGCCACGGCAAAGCGCGCCGCCACGGCGGGGCTGCGCGCCGTCCGTCCCAGCGCCTGCAGCGCCGTGTCCAGATCGGCGGCGCTCGTGGCCCGCAGCCACTGCACGGGGGTGCCGGCGTGGCCCAGCCCGCGCCAAATGTCCTGGGCCACGTCCATCTGCGCCTGCAGGCCGTCGAGGTATTGCGGCGCCTCTTCGTGCGTGCTCAGCAGCACCAGCTGCGCCGCGCCATAGGCCAGCGCGCTGAGCCACAGGTCCAGCCCCGCGCTCGCCGTGTGCCACAGCGCCACCGGAATCACGTGGGCCGGGACACCGTGCGCCAGACCAAGCCGCGCGGCGCGGCCCAGCTCGCCCACCAGCGCCTGCCCACGGTCCTGGCTGTGCAGCAGCAGCACCGCGTCCCTGCCGCCCGCAGCGGCGTAGGTCGAGAGCAAGGTCCTGAACCGGGCCCCCAGCTGCGTGGCATCGGGGTAGGCGTACGCGAGCGCCCCCGTGGGGCACACCGTGGTGCAGGCGCCGCAGCCCACGCACAGATGCGGGTTCACCTGAATCTGCTGGTGGCTCTTGTCGCTGGCAATCGCCTCGGCCGAGCAGATGTCCACGCAGGCCTTGCAGCCCACGCTTGCGTTGCGGCTGTGCGCGCAAAGCCTTTGCTGGTAGACGAAGAACCGCGGCTTCTCGAACGCGCCCACCAACTCGCGCAGCTTGAACAGCGTGGCGCTGTCGCGGCCGTCCCAGCGGAAATACCCCTGCGGCAAGGCGTGCTGCACGAAGCCGGGCCCGGCGCCGACCGCGCGCAAGTCCAGCACCAGGTCAAAGCGCTCCTGCTGCGCGCTGGCTGCGCGCTGGAAATCGATGGCCCCTGCGGCCTGGCACTGCTGCACGCAGCTGCGGTGCGCGCGGCAGGCGGACAGGTCGATCTGGTAGTCGAGCCCGATGGCGTTCTCCGGGCAGGCGGCCACGCAGGCGTTGCAGCGCGTGCACAGGTCCAGGTCGATGGGGTTGTCGGCCTGCCACTGCAAATCAAAGGCCCCGAGCCAGCCCGTCAGCCCCGTGATGCGCCCGCCGAGCACCGGATGCCGCCGTGCCTGCGCGCCGCCTGCGCTTCCCGGACCCTGCGTGAACAGGGTCACGTCGAGCACGTCGCACAGCAGGGCCGCTGCCTGTTCGGCGGCGTCCAGCGGGCCGATGATCAGCAGCCGGCCCGTGCTCTGGTAGCTCACCGTGGGAACGGGGGGCGGGTCGGGCAATCGGGCCGCAGCGAGCAGGGCCGCGATCTTCGGGCTGGCCTGCGCGGCGTCGCGGCTCCAGCCGCCGGTTTCGCGGATATTCACGAAGCGGATCGGCGCCACCGCCCCTTCGGTCTGCAAGCCCAGTTCGGCAAACAGGCGCTGCTCCTGCGTGCAGGCCACGAGCACCTCCTGGTCGCAGCGGATGGCCTTCTGGAACGCCCCCGCGTCGCGCCGGCACAGCGTGGAATGCAGGCTCAGGTCCTCATGCAATGCCCGGCCCAAGGCCTTCGCGTCGAGGGGCATCGTCCGGTTGCAGTCGCAGATCAGTGTGGTCATGTTCGGATTGGCTCGCTGGCGTGGCCACCGCACCGGTGGGGGCGGCGGCCAAGTCGGGCTTGCTGGTGGGTAGGGGAGTGGGAATGGCCTTGCACGGGGGAGGCCGTGCCCTGTCCGGGGTCGTCGCCTCCTGCGCACCGTCCCGGGTCGGGGGGAGCGCAGGGGCCATTGCGTTGCCGTCCGTCCCTCCCCCGAAGAAGCCCATGGCCCGGGCGCTGGCCATCTTGCGCAGCATGCCCTCGGGCAGCGGGTCGGGCTGGGTGTAGTCGCCGACGTAGATGTCGAGCCCGTCCATCACGTTGAAATGCGGATCGGCAAACAGCTTTTTCAGCGCCAGATTGCGCACCTCGGGCGAGACCGCGCGCGCCAGAAAGGGCTTGAAGTCGGACGCGGGCGTCAGCGCCTGCGCGTCGGCCAGCGAGGGGGGTGGCGGCGGGGCCTCGAGCACCTGCGGCGGCGGTTCCCTCTGCTCCTCCGGGGCCTGCGCTGCGGGCATGGCCACGGGCGCCGGCTCCTGCACCGGCCTGCCGGCGCGCACGTCCTGCTTGCGGCGCGACCAGCGCCCCAGGAATCCGTCAAGCATGGTCATCACCGCCCGCACCACCGCCCTGCCCTTGCGTGGGCACCGGGGCGGAGTTGCCAAACCGGTCGTGCAGCGCGCGGAAGCTGTCGGGGCGCTTGCGGCGCCTGGGTTCGGGCCGGTAATGCGCGGCCACGAAGGCGCGCAGGACCTGCAGCACCTCGGGCGCCGCGGGCAGTTGCTCCACGGTTTCCTGCGCGTCCAGCCAGCGGCCCGCGTCGTGGTAGCTCAGGCTCACCTGCACGGGGCGGGCGAGCGCGACCCCGTCCGCGCCCGGGTCCTCATCCGGGCGCCACAGAACGAACCAGCACGGGGCCGGGGAGCAGAGGTTCAGGTAATAGCCTTCGGCGTCGTCGCGAAACAGTTCCACGAGAAAACCCGGGAACAGCCAGCGCTGCCCGCGCGCGTCGTCCGGGAGCCGGCGCGGCTGCGTGCCAAACGCCGGGTCATGCTGCAACACCTCGGCCAGCGACCAGCGCCAGACCTGCCAGCGATGGTCGATGCGCTCGCAGCGCATGATCACGGCAACGTCGGTATGCGGGCGCTCGGTCATGGGCCAAGACTTTACTCCGCAACCGCCTCGATCACCGCGATAGCGCATGTGCCCCGAGCGCGCGCCCGGGGCCGTTTGCCGAGCGCTACTCCTGCAAGACCGGGTAGTCCGTATATCCCCTGTCTCCCCCTGCATAGTAGGTATCGGGATCAGCGGCATTGAGCGGTGCGGGGCGGCGCAGCCGGCTGACCAGATCGGGGTTGGCCAGGAACAGCGCGCCAAGACTCACGGCGTCTGCCAGGCCCTCGCGCAGCACCGGCTCGATGCTCTGCGGGGCGACGGGCCAGCTGTTTGCGTCCGCATGCGGGTTGAGTATCAGGGCGCCACTCCAGTGCCTGCGGATGTCCTGGGTCTGCGCCCTGTTCCCCGCCTCCATGACGTGCAAGTAGGCCAGGGCTGGCAGTTGGGGCACGAGTGCACGGTAGAGCAACTCGGTGTCGCCTTCCTGGATGTCGTTGTAAGGGTTTCCCGGCGAGATGCGCACACCCGTGCGGTCGGCGCCGATGGCCGCGCTCACCGCGTGCAGCACGTCCAGGGTGAAGCGCACCCGGTTGGCGACACTGCCGCCGTATCCGTCCTCGCGCGTATTGCAGTTTTGCGCCATGAACTGGTGGAGCAGGAACCCATTGCCCGCGTGGACCTCTACGCCGTCGAAGCCCGCGTCGCGGGCGTTGACGGCCGCTTGGGCAAAGTCGCGGCAAGTCTGCTCGATCTCGGCCAGGCTGAGCGCACGCGGAACCGGGTAGGGCTGGGGACCACTGGGCGTATGCGCCTGACCAGCGGGAGCCAGCGCCGAGGGCCCTACGGACTGGTGCGCAGTCGCATACAGCGACGGATGGCCGACCCGCCCCGCATGCATCAGCTGCGCGACGATTCTTCCCCCCGCCAAGTGCACCGCCTGCGTCACCTCGCGCCACGCAGCCACCTGCCGGGGCGTGTGCAGGCCGGGCGTGTTCATGAAGCCCTGTCCGACCTGGCTGGGCTGGGTTCCTTCCGAGATGATCATCCCGGCACTCGCGCGCTGGGCGTAGTAGCGCGCCATGGAAGGAGATGCCTCGCCGCTTGGCGTCGCGCGGTTACGGGTCATCGGCGCCATCACCAGGCGGTTTGCAAGGGGAATGGCACCCAAGGTCGTGGGTTCAAAAGTGCGATCGGTCATGTGCAGGTTTCCTTTTCAATAGTTTGTTGGCGGTACTTGGCATGGGCGGCTGCCAGCAGACCGCCCGTCTCGGCCGTGCTGATCCGCACGGCCTGCCTGGTGTGCGCGGTGTGGTGCGCGCGGTGCGGCCACCCGTGGCCGTGTCCACCGCGCGCATCAGGAACTTGGATCAGATGCCGCGGTCGCAGCATCCCGGGCCTGTGCCAGCACGACCGCGCCGACGACGCAAGCCGCACCCAGCAGCTGGGTCGGGCCCAGGCCTTGGCCCAGGTACACAAGGCCCAGCAGCGCTGCCGATAGCGGGCTCAGCAGCGAGAGGAAGGACAGCGACAACGCCGGCATGCGCTCGATGCCCCGAAACCACAAGGCATAGGCCAGAAGCGCACCGATCACCGACAGGTATCCGAAGCCCATCCAGTTCGCCGCGCTGAGGCCGGCCGGCAGCCCCTCACCAAGCAGCATCACGGGCAACAGCACGGCGCCGCCGATGCCGAGCTGCCACCCGGTGTAGGTCATGACGCCCACACCGGAAGGACGTCCCCAGCGCTTGGACAGCACCAGCCCCAGGGCCATCGACAGCGCCCCCGCGCCCCCCGCCGCAATGCCCACGCCATCGAAGCGTGCGCCAGGCTGTAACGCCACCAGGCCCACGCCCGCGACGGCGAGCACACAGGCCAGCAACTGCACCGGAACAAAGGCCCGGCCCAACAGCAGGGTCCCCAGAATGAGCACGATCACGGGCTGAGAGGACAGGATCAGCGCCGCAACCCCGCCGGGCAGGTGATACGCAGCCACGAACAGCAAATAGAAGAAGGCACCGATGTTGAGCACCCCCAGCACCGCCATGCGCCACCACCACGCGCCCCGGGGCAGGCGTCCGCCCAGCGCCACGAGCAGCAGACCGGCGGGCAAGGCGCGCATCACTGCGGCAAGCAGCGGACGGTCCGCGGGCAACAACTCGGTGGTCACCAGGTACGTGCTGCCCCAGACGATGGGCGCCATTGCCGTGAGCAGCAGGTCGATCCAGGAAACACGCGGTGGATCGCAGCTCATGCTGGCCTCCGGGGAGTGGTGCGAAAAGTCATTCCTTCGGCGCACGCCATGCAGTAGTTGATCAGCATACGGTTTTCCTTGCGGTTTCATGAGAAGCGCGATGACGTTCGCCCCATGGGCGCCGCCACTCGCAGCCAGAAGGCTGGACATGCATTTATCTTGATGTCAAGATAGAGCACATTGTGTAGAAAAACTATCTTGAAGTCAAGACATATGCGAACCCGGACCACCGACCGACTGCCAGACGCAGTGGATGCCATCCTCGACCAATGGGCGCGCGAGCGCCCCGACCTCGACGTCAGCCCCATGGGGCCGATCGGGCGCCTCAAGCGATGCGCCGCGCTGCTCGGACACCACCTGGAGGCTTGTTTCGCGGACTTCGGCCTGAGCCTGTGGGAATTCGACATGCTCGCCACGCTGCGGCGCTCCGGTGCGCCCTACCGCCTCTCGCCAACGGAGCTGTTTTCAACGCTGATGGTGACCTCCGGAACGATGACGCACCGGCTCAAACGCCTGGAGACCAACGGACTCGTGCAGCGGGTGCCCAGCGCGCTGGACGCACGCAGCATGCTCGTTCAGCTGACTCGCAAGGGGCTGCGCTTGATCAATCGCGCGGTCGAGGCGCACGTGGAGAACGAGCGCCGCCTTCTCTCCGCGTTGCCCGCCACGGTACGGGCCGATCTCGACCACCACCTGTCCGTGCTGCTCTCGACTTTGGAGCAAAGCAGCAGCGCTCACGAAGACCCCCGCGGGGAGGCAGAGGGAGGCGCGTGAGCCAGTAGCCCTGCCATGCCCCGCAAGGAAACTGCGCCCCTCAAACGCTGCGGCGAGCGCGAAGGGAGGGCGCGTCCACCCGGTGGGTCCCGGCGCCCGCCCATTGCGGCAGCGGCAGCGCCCGCTCCACCAACACCACGCAGGCTTGCCCGGCGGTGCGTTCGACGCGGGCCTCGATGCCGTAGGCCGCGCGCAGCAGTTCCGGCCGCAGCACCGCATCCGGCGCGCCCTCGGCCAGCAGGCCGCCCGTGCACGCAAACCCAGGCGGCCCCGCCACGGCGCCCGCCCCCCGTTGCGGACGAGCCGTCCCGGGGGCGCCCAGAAGCACCAGGCGATCGCAGTGGCGCGCGGCGAGATTCAGGTCGTGCATGGCCACGCAGACGATCGCGCCGCGCTCACGTGCCGCCTGGCGCAGCGCCTGCAAGGTGAGCATCTGCCAGCGCAGATCCAGTGCGCTGGTCGGTTCGTCGAGCAGCATGAGCGGCGTGCGGCGCACCAGCGCCTGCGCCAAGCCGACCATTTGGCGCTGCCCGCCGGAGAGTTGGTCGAGCCGCCGCAGCGCCAGCGGCAGCAACTGGAGTTCGGTGAGCACAGCTTGCAGCCGGGCCTCGCGTTCGCCGCCCCGCAGATCGGGGCGGGTCGCCCGCAGCGCGCCGGCAATGCTCTCCAGCACCCGCAGCGTGGAGGCTTGCGGCAGCACTTGCGGCAGATAGGCCACGTGGCGCAGATGTTGGTCGCGCGGGCAACGCAGCAAGTCCAGGCTGCCCAAGCGCACCTCGCCCTGGACCGGCAGCAGGCGTGCACAGGCGCGCAGCACAGTGGACTTGCCCGCGCCGTTCGGCCCCAGCAGGCCGATCATGCTGCCGGGCGCGGCCGGCGCCAGCGACAGCTGCGACAGCACGCGGCGGCTGCCGTAGCCCGCATCCAGCGCATGGATGCAGAAGCCGGCGCCGTCATTCATGGGCCGACGCACTGCGGCGCAACAGCAGCAGCATGAACATCGGCACGCCGATCAGCGCCGTGACGATGCCGATCGGCAGCACCACCCCCGGCACGACGCTCTTGCTGAGCACCGAGGCGCCGCAGACCATCAGCGCCCCGGACAGCGCGGCGGCGGGCAGGTAGTGCCGGTGGTCCTCGCCGACCAGCAGGCGCGCGACGTGCGGAGCCACCAGGCCCACGAAGCCGATGGTGCCGACAAAGGACAGCGCGGTGGCCGTGACCAGGCTGATGCGCAGCAACACCAGCACGCGCAGGCGTTCCACCGGCAGACCCAGGCTGCGCGCCTGCTCGTCCCCGCCGCGCAACACGGTCAGGGTCCAGGCGTCGCGCGCGGCCCATGGGCCGGCCAGCGCCAGCACGGCGGCCAGCAGCGCGACCTTGGTGCCGCTGGTGCGGCCCAGGCTGCCCATGGTCCAGAACACGATCTGCTGCAGCGCGTCGTTGTCGGCGATGTACTGCAGCAGCCACAGCAGCGACTCCAGGCTGAACATCAGGGCGATGCCGAACAGCACCACGGTCCCGGTGCCGGCGCCCTGGCGCCAAGCCAGCCAGACGATCAGCAAGGTGGCGAGCAGCGCGCCGGCAAAGGCGCCGACCGTCAGCGCGAGGTTTTCACTCCACAGCGTCCAGGTCCAGCCACTGATCGCCACCGCAGAGGCGCCCACACTGGCCGCTGCCGACAGCCCCAGTGTGAAAGGACTGGCCAGCGGATTGTTCAGCACCGTCTGCATCTCGGCCCCCGCCAGCCCCAGCGCCGCGCCCACCAGCACCGCCAGCAGCGCGCTGGGCAGACGCACCTGCCACAGGATCACGCGCTGTTCCAGCGGCAGTGCCCCGGGCTGCCACAGACCCGTCAGCAGCTGCGTCCAGGGAAAGCGCGCCGGGCCGGTGGAAATGTCCAGCGCCAGCAGCGAGAGCAGCACCAGCAGCAGCCCGGCCAGAGCAGCCAAGCGCCGCCGCACCAGGCGCCGGTTTGGCGCCGCTCGCGTTGGCGGCGCTCGCGCCCCGGGTCCGCCAGGGGCTTGGCAGCGCCTTCCTCCAGGCTGCCGGCCGTGAGCAGCAGACGCCGGCCGTCATCGCCGCCGCCCGCAGGGCGCTGCAGGAAGCGGTCGCGGTGCACCAGGATGGCTCGATCGCCCCACCAGATCGAAGGGCTGGCAGCGCAGTAGCGTTGGAACAGCGCCGGGGTCGGCTGAACAGCGCGTCAGCAGCCCACCGAACGAGTGGCCGAACAGCGTTTGCTACGTGGCGTTGATTGGCAGTTGGTGCGCAAGCCAAGTCTGCGTATGACCGACTTGCCCACCCGGGTGACCAATTCTTGGACCCGAACGACCAACTGTCCAATCAATGCATCCTTGTGCTCAAGCAATGCGTCCTTCTCTTGGAGCAATACATCCTTCTCCTCGTGACTCAACGCTGAAGTTTCTGGGCGACATGGGGCAAGTATTACGCATCACCGATTCATATGCCGGATGCCGGGCAGTTACAATTAAAGAAGGTCATTATTTTGACTTGGAAATTAGCGATTTCATTCGTTGCAGCTTCGGATATGTTACCGGCACTGCTAACATAGTACTGACAACTGCCATTAATAAAAGCGCAGTAAATGTTTCATTGGTGATGATATTTTTGCCCAGTAAAACATTAACGAAAATAATCATAATTAGAGCTTTTGTCTGTAGCAACCATCCAATCTATGATCCAGTAGCGCTTGGTTTGTGGGTTCACGTACAAACAATTGACGACACCGATTCCCTTGATCAGGCGATGCTCGTTACCGCTATATTGCAAGCGCACCAACCCCATCTTGTGCGAATGGTTCTTGTCCGAAACGCTGTCGTCAAACACAAGAAAGCCATCGGGAGAAAATTCAATCACACCTTTGACCTGCTCCCAGACATCATCCGGCGTTACATTGTCATTCTGCAAATAGCGATTGATGGCGTCATGCGAAAAATGCTGATGATGATCGGCAAACCAAGTTTGCGTGTAATTCGTCTGCGACGAAATGAGAAATTGACAGTAATCACGGCGTATTGGCTTCATGTTCATGAAGTGTGAAGTTGAAACCACGCAAGTATACATCACAAAACATCACAAATAACTATTTTATTGATTATTTATTTTAGTTTGCGTAAGTCCTATTATGGATAAATCCTAATTGTCAATCAATGATGACAAATGCAATTCGTTCGAAAAAATTTCCTGTCCAAGTGCACAAATCTTGTCTTTGTTCACTCGCCCGGAAGCCGCACTGATGGTCAGCAGATCGCGCAGGCGTCCTGCTTTTTGTGAGATTTCCAATGCCAGCGTGTGCGCCATTTCACTATCCTTTCGCAGCTGAAGAAATTGAGCAAAACACAGCCGTGAACCGTAAATCAGCGCGAAAACATTGGCGAGTCGCGTGAGACGGGTATCCGCGTCGGTCAGCGCTTCGAGATCACCAAGTACTTTAAAAGAATCCGAGCGCGTCTTGCGGCTTTCGGTAAATAGCGAGTTGAATCGATCCACATCGACGTTGTGCGGCACCTCGATCTGCTGGAAAGACCGGAAGCATCGATCGATGCCGCCGTCGTAAATGGTCTTCAGGAACGAACTCGGGAATTCGCAATGCATCAGTACGCCGGATGCCTGGTCGTCGATGGCGGCCCAGATGTCCGTATCGGCGTCGTATTTCTTCAACGTGTTGAAATGAAGAACACTCGATTTTCCAAAATATTCCGGCCGATGGGGAATATATAACAGATTGCAGGACATCAGAACGAAACTATCCCGTTCGATATACTCAAGCAACTGAGGCTTGGCCTCCTGGAAAGTGTCGCACTTCGTTTCCGTACGCACGATGCCGACATGCCGGAAATCTTCGTCGGTTAAACCGTTATATAGAAAATCGAATCGCGGGATATCCTTGACAAAAGAATGTTCCCGGAAAAGATCGGTTTCAACCTGCGCGTTGTAAAACAGAAGATCGACCGGGTAGCCCATGTCTTTCAATACGACAATGCTTTGACGCTGTGCGCAGTTCAAGAAATTCCGGTTATAAACCTGCTTGTCATATTCATAATCGATCATCTGACGTTACCTTTTTTCTTCGCTGGTGGCGCAGCGTCCGTACCGTGAAAGGACATCGAGGCGCCTTCCGTCCGGAAGGCGCCCCTGTTTAGTTAATAAAACATGCGTTTCGATTAGACGCGCTGCGATAAGCCGTCGTTACTCGCACCTACCCGCGTCAGGCGAAAATCCTGCAACTTTTCGCGGTTCATCCAGTAGTTCGCGAGAATGAGCGCGAAGCAGGTCGTCACGATCAGCACCGGAATCCAGATCGACGGCCAGCCTTTCAGCATCTGCTCCAGCGCAAGCGCAATAGCGGGAACCAGCGGGGTAATAATCGAGGTTTTCGAGGCGCCCAAGGTTTGAACCGAATACTGAAGCGCAAACATCGGAATTACGACCGACACGCAGGCCAGCATCACGAGACGCGGCAGGATCATCGGTTCCGCAGCGGTCGCATTGACAATACCGCCGAGGCCGAGGAAGCCGGTCACGAGCAGCAGCAGGAAAAACCGGTTGCACAGGATTTCCAGCGTGGTGCAATTGGCCTTCGCATACAGTTTGCCGGAGTGAAACACATACACACCCGCCGATGCACCACCGACGGCGGCCATCGCGACGCCAGTCCAGATTTCTTGCGGCGTGTGCGCGAACATCGCCGCGCCGTTCACGAGCCGCAAAACGAACAAACCAACCAGGTTAGCCGCGATCAGGAAAATGCCGAGTGAGCGTAAGCTGAAGCCCTTTGCCTTGCCTGTGATCAGATCGCAAAACAGCACGGCGATTGGCAACGACCCCTGAAAAATCGCACATTCGATCGACGGTTCGATTTTGTAAAGCGCCATGAAGGCGAATAGCCAGCTGAACAGCGTCAAAAAATTGAGGATCAGGATATCGCCAAAAAATTTGCGCGTTAGCCAGAACACATCTTTCCTGATGCGGAACTGGAGAACGACAAACACGCAGAAGGCAAAAAACAGCGAGAAAAAGGTGACCGAATAGGCGCTCAGCCCGGAAAAAGAGAAGGAAATCCATACTGCTGCCAACGCAGTACATAGACAGTACGTAATAATCGATATTGTCGGATAAAGGCGCTGGGTTGTCATACTCGATTCCATTTGAAGGGTGCTTGCCCGATGATGGACGGGCAACCAGAAAGTGCGTGACGCATGCTGTCTTTAGAGACTGACACTGCTGCGCCGGCGTGCGACCGATAGTAAATAGCTTTTCTGGAATTGCGCCGGCGTGATAAGACGGGCTGTCAATACCAGATAACGGCGTTGCAATTGTTCGTCGGCCAGAATATAGCGATAGGTTTCACCCACTGCCCTATCTGTTTTGGCCACGCGCGAGTCGGCAATAATGCCGTCGCAATGTGCCGGGAAAAACTGTTGATGTGACGCAGCATAAGCATCCAGCGCTTCTGTAGGCGACCCGGGTTGAGCCAGTATCGCGTCGGCCAGTAGCCGGGCGGATTTCAGCGCAAAAGAGCAACCGACCCCGCTCATCGGATCGATCGAGATCGACGCGTCGCCCACGAAGGCCATCTGCGCCGTGACGGGCGGGCGCAATTGATTGTCGTATTTCTTATAGCCGTATACACGACCGTCGAGCGTGGCGTTGGAGAAATCCACGTCGGGGAGGTGGGTCTTCATTTGTTCCAGGATGAAGGCGAACATGTCGCCGTCCTGTCCGATCTGCGCCAGTCGTTCATGTTTGACGTAAATCGACAGCAGCGTGCGTCCTTCAATCTGCGGGTAAAGAAAGGCCATTTCATTGCCGTGCAGCGCAAAGATCGATTTGTTGTCGCGCGGCGCGTCGATCCCGGTGCAATAGCAGAAATAGGCTGCGCGATCGTTCGGATGACTTTGTACCGGCGCTCCCAGCAAACGGCCTAACGCCGACGCGCGGCCGTCCGCCGCCACCGCGAAGCGGCAGGTTAAACGGGTGGTGTCGTCGTACGCACTCACGATCTCGGCGCTGAAGCCGTCGGGTGTTTTCTGAAGCGCGCGCACGCTCGAGTTCATCGCCAGCGTGACGCCGCAGGCGAGCGCCTCGCGCCTCAGTTCGGGATCGAAGACACGCCGTTCGATATTGTGAGCGTAGGCCGTGACCGGGTCGTCGCCATAGCCGCCGTCGGTATCGATCGAGCCGCCCGGCACCAGGAAGGCCGCCTTGGTTCTGACGCTATAGGCAGGTTCGAGCAGCCGGGACAGGCCGAGATCAGCAAAGACCGAGTTCGCCACCGGTTGCACGAAATGAGTACACAGGGACTTGTAGTCCTCAATATCGTTGCACCGGTCGAGGAGAACGACGGACAGACCACCTTTAGCCAGCAGGATGGCTGTGGCGGTGCCGGCAACGCCTGCGCCGGCAACCAGCACGTCTACGGTAGAGGGAAGAGTCTCGGTCATGGTTGTCTCTTATAAATCGGCAAAGTTGCCGGTATTCCGAAGAGGGGTGGGCGCTCAGCAGCGCCTCATCAGCCGTTCAGCCGCCGATCAGCAACCGCATACGATTTCAGTCCCGGCCTGGGCCTTGACGCCGTCCGTCTGATAGCCGTCGCGTCTCCACCAGTCGAGTCCGCCGATCAGTTCGCGAACCTGAAAGCCGAGCGTGAGCAGCTTGAGCGCGGTCTTGGTCGACGCGTTGCAGCCGATGCCGTCGCAATAGCAGACGTAGATCTTCGACTTGTCGAGCGATTCGGTCGTGTTGAAGCAGAGGGCCTTGTGCCACAGGTTGACCGCACCCGGAATGTGCTCCTGCTGATAGGCCTCGGCCGAGCGGCCATCCACGATGACGATGGGGTCGCCGTTTTTCAACGCGACGTACACGTCCCACGAATCCATTTCAAAAGCCAGCTTGCTTTGGTAATGCACCATTTGTTCGATAGACATGTTTATCTCCTTGAGTGGGTTAGAGCGGTAACGATTCTGTTCAAACCGGTTTGAGCTGAAGCGATCCTGTTTGCGTACAGACAGAAATCATGCGGCAGATCGGCGCAATGCAGATGCTGCACGTTGGTGCGTTTCGCAAACTGCGTGGCTTCGTCAGCGAGGACATCGCAACCGGCGGAAATGAGGTCGATGGGAATGTCCGCCAGCGTGTCGGCGGCCAACGATATCGGATCGAAGCCGCGCGCGGCGAAGTAGGGCGCGACGAGCGCACGAAACCAGCGCATCGCGCTTGCATCGAGCAGGAAGCCCTGGCCGTACGCTTCGTAGGACGCGTGATAGTCGTGCAGCGAAAGGACCGGATAGATCAACACGATCTGACTGACCGTGCCGGGCGGCAACCGGGTCGCCGCGAAAAGCGCCAGCAGCCCGCCGATGCTGTCGCCGGCGAGGACAACCTGACCTTCCTCTTCGACGCATTGGGCAATGCGCACGAGCAGGGCGTCGATGGACTGCTGCGCCGGCGTTTCCGGCAACCTGTCGTAGCTGAGCGCGACGATCTTCATGCCGGTGAGGGCCGCAAGATGCGTCATGAAGGGCTGGAATACGTCGAGGTCATAATAGACCATGCCACCGCCGTGAATATAGACCAGCGTGCGGCCCGAGTCCGTCTTCGGCCGGTAGGTCCGTCGCAGCGGATCGGCAGACGGCGTGACGTCGATCTCGGCGACAGGCGCGCCCGAATAGGCCGCGACCCAGCGCGCGGCACTCGCACGGCCATAGTCGTTCGTTTGCGCGTCTGCGCGCAGCATGATCTTGCGGGCCGTGAGCACGCTCGCGAAATCTCGCGCCAAAGGCACGCGCGGCGTCTGCTCGTGCAGGTTCACCGCGACGTTTCCGTGCGCGTCACACAGCCAGAGTTGCAGCGGGCTGGACGGCGGCGCGACGAATACGCTCGCCTGCAACGGATCGAAAGCAAGATCACTCAGGATCGCCCGAACCTCGTCGGGCGTCGTGCCGCCGGCCACGATCAGTCTATGGCTGGAAACCGCTTCATCGCGCAGCGCCGTCAAGCGCCGCCGGAGGTCCGCGGCATCGGAAAACAGCACCTCGACTTCCGCGCGTTTGCCCACTGGCGCGGATTGCTCGACGCGGTCCACGAGGCGCGCCAGGGTGGCCCCCTGCGCGCTCTGCACGGTCGCCGCAGCGAGCCGCCAGCCCATCGTCATCACGACGCGGGCAAGCGGCGCGAGGTCGGGCGTATCCGCGTCGACCGGTTCAGGCGGCGCAGACAGGCTCACGTGCATGACGATGACGCTTTGCCATCGGCAAACAGGCCGGCGATCCGGCACAGATCGCCCACGGTCGCGGGCGTTTCGATCTCGTCGAAATAATCTTCGAGATCGACATCGGCCGTTTCTGCGAGGCTGACCATCAGGTTGACGGTCGTCAACGAATCGACGCCGAGTGCCGAGAGCGAGGTTTCCGGCATGACGGTGCTCGAATCGACGAAATTGTCGGTCAGCTTCGCGATCAGCATTCGCACCTCGGCAAGATAGTTTGCAGACTGGGTCATCGCAGTTTCCTAGATCATGAGGACAGGGTCGCAGCCCGGCGCATAGCGTTCGTCGAGCCGGGTCAACAAGCTTGCATCGTTGGTCTTGCCGGACCGGCTCAGCACGTTGGCGTCGGTCAGCGCCCAGATAGCGGGCTGCATGTACGCGGGCAGCGTTTCGCCGACCCGGCGCTGAGCGGCCTCGACCACCGCAGGCCCCGCGCCGACGATGATCGCGGCGATCAGTTGCCGCTCGCCGCGCCGGATCACGCCGACCACCGCGCGCTCCGCACCGGGAACGGCCAGGCAGCAGTTCTGAATCTCGCCGAGATGGATGCGCCGCCCTAAAATCTTGACCTCGGCATCGTTACGGCCGACGAAGTGGATGTCGCCGTTGACGTCGCGGCGGCAGATATCGCCCGAGCGATAAAAGCGGATGCCGTCGCGCACGAAAATGCGTTTGGCGGTTTCTTCTGGCTGGTTCGCATAGCCCGTCATGACCTGCGTTCCACCGAGGCAGAGTTCACCCTCGATACCCGGTTCGGTGACGTCGCATCCTTCGTGATCGAGCAGCAGCGCCGTCACGCCCTCGAGCGGACGACCGATCGGATAAGGCTCGGTCCGATCGAAGTCCGCCGCCGCGATTTCGTGGCACACACACACGATCGTCACTTCGGTCGGGCCATAGGCGTTGATTACCCGGGCATGCGGCAGGCGCTGCTTCCACAGGCTGATCACGCGGGGCGAGCAAAGCTCCGCGCCCGTCATGATCATTTCCATTTGCGGGAAGGTGTCGGCGGTGATGAGCGATTCTTTCTCCGACATCATCGTGAGCAGGGTCGACACGGCGATCAGATGCGTGATCTGTTCGGCCACCAGCGCCTTGCGCATGATGTCGCCGGTAATCGGCCGGTTGAACTGGTAGACATATCCGCCGAGCGACAAAGGCAGCAGCGTATCCTCGATCGACACGTCGAAATGAAACGCGGCGAGGCTGAAGATCCGTGCGTTCGGGTGATAGCGCAGCACAGCGTTATGCGCCGAGAAATAGCATTTCAGCGATTCCACCGAAATCTCGACGCCCTTCGGCACTCCGGTCGAACCGGAGGTGTGGATCATATAAGCGATGTCCTCGGGCCGATGGCGGTAGCTGCTTTCCCGCCACGGCGTGTCGGGCGTGGCGGTCAAGGTTTCGACGTCGACCGTGGCCCGTTCCAGTTCCGGTGCGGCGCCGATGGTGATCACCACCTTGGGCGCGGTGCGCGCGGCCATCGCGGCGAGACGCTGCGGTGGGGCTTCGGCATCGACCGGCATATAAACCGCGCCGAGCTTCCAGATGGCCACGGCCAGCGGCGGCACGCGGCAGGATTTGCGCACGACCACCATGACCCGGTCGCCGGATACGACGTTATGCCCCTGTTGCAACGCAGCCGCCATCGAGCACGCCAGACTTTCGAGCGTCGCATAGTCGTAAGCGTCGCGCCGGTCCGCCAAAGCGATCTTGTCCGGACTATGCACGCAGCCATAGGCGAACAGGTCGCCCAGCGGCACATCCATTCGGGTCACGGTTTCGCCTTCGGCTTGCGGCGGCCACGTCCACATAGGCGTCCATCCAGGCACGGTTAGAGGCGTGAGCTCGTGCAGCGCGACTTCGCTCATTGCGCCTTCTCCGAACCCGAGTCTTCGACGGGCCATGTGAAGCGCGCCTTGGTGCGCTCCACCGCACCGGGCAGCTTGCGATAAAAGCCCAGTCCGAGGTCGTTATGCGGTGGCGTCTGCCACTGGATTTCCGGGCAGCCATGAGCGGCGGCGAAATTCGCGAGCGTTGTCATCAGGTGCTTGCCGTTGCCGTTTCGACGGGCTTCGGGCAGCAGATAGAGGCAATCGAGATATGCAAATGGACGCGCATTCCAGGTGGAAAAATCGATCGTCGCGGTCATGTAGCCGTACAGGCGTCCGTCCTCTTCGCACACCCAGCCGTACAGGTGGGGGCGACCGGAGAAAAAAGCCTCGCCCCAGCGCGCGACCTGGCCGTTTTCTTCAAAGGGCAACTGTTCATAGGCGGCATGGTCGCGGCAAAGATCGAGCATGGGCGTCAGGTCGCCGGGAGCAACGGGGCGGACGATCATATGTTGCCCTCGCAGAAGGTCGACAGATAGCGCTGCGCGGCCTGCTCCGTCACGGTCTCGGGTCCGGGACGCAATACCGCGTCGATCCACGCATCGGCTTCGAACATCATCACGCGCAATTCCCACACACAGGAGACGATCCACGGGTCCGCCAGCGGCGTGGCGACGATGCCGTCATCGTTGAATCTGATTTCGCGCACGCGATGACGCAGATTGTTTGCGTCGTTCCAGCGGGACAGCAGCAGGTACCAGCCGTCGTCGGCGAAATGGATGATGGCGAAACCCAGCGCGTGATCGGCCGGGTTGGTGCCCCACGCTGCAAACTCCGTTTCGAGTGCCGCCGCCAGCACCTCGCGGGACGGCGTAGGCGTCTGCGCGTTGCGCGCCGAGCGGACGATATAGAGCTTGCAGGAAATGCCCGGCAGGCTGAAGACGCCTTCCGGTTTGCAAGCGCGCGGCGTATAGGCCAAAGGGTTCATGCCGGTAATTCCCTCTGCAGTAACATGCGCAGAGACACCAGCCAACGAACCGAGCCCAAGGCGACCTACCGTGTCAAGAACTGGGCGCAGTACAACACCGGGCTGATTGCCAGAGGAGATATCACGGTGTGGATTGACAAGAGCCTTCTGACGCCCGCACCGGCTGCGAATGTCTCCAGGCGCGGACGCCCGATCCAATTGTCTCGCAGGTTATCAATGTCGCCATCCGTGCGAGCGTGCTCAATCGCATGGCCGTCTTGGCCCGCCCGCAGCTCGTGCGCATCACCTGGGTTGGTGTTCTTAGGGAAGTGCATCTTCGAAGGCTGATTTGTACAACAACGCTGATCTATGAACACAGAGATACCTCAAAGTTGTCTGAACGTGTGAACTAGGGCCTGTCATCAATTGAAGTCACTCCGGCGCTAAACTCGGAACACGATGACAAAGGAAGGCTGATGAACCACAGGTACGCGCTGAGGCAAGACCAATGGGAGCGCATCAAAGACATGCTGCCGGGGCGCGAGGGGCACGTTGGGGCGACGGCACGCGATAACCGCTTGTTCGTTGAGGCGGTGTTGTACCGATACCGTGCGGGCATCCCGTGGCGCGACCTGCCCGAGCGGTTCGGAGATTTTCGGGTAGTACATCTGCGCCATTCGCGATGGAGCAAAACGGATGTCTGGCAGCGCATCTTCAAGACTTTGTCGCAAGACCGGGACAACGAGTACGTGATGATCGATTCGACCATTGTTAGAGCCCATCAGCACAGCGCAGGGGCAAAAAAAAAAGAGGGAGGACGCCAGAAAACCAAGCCATAGGTCGCAGTCGTGGGGGAGCAAGTACCAAGATCCACGCCACGGTCGATGCGCTTGGCAATCCCACAGGCTTTCTCCTGACGCCTGGCCAGGCGCACGACCTCCAAGGAGCTGACGTTTTGCTCAAAGACATACAAGCAGATGCAATCTTGGCCGATAAGGCCTATGACGCCCAGGATCGGGTGATCGAGCCACTGCTCAAGGCAGGCAAGACCGTCGTGATCCCGCCACGCAGTAAGCGCAACGACCAACGTGACTACGACCGGCATTTGTACAAAGCACGCCATCTGATCGAGAACTTCTTTGCCAAGCTCAAGCAATACCGCTGCATCGCCACTCGCTATGACAAAACTGCACGCAATTTCCTCGGCGCTGTTCATCTCGCCGCTTCGGTCGTCTGGCTCAATTGATGACAGGCCCTAGTCACATTGAACGGAAATTTGAAAATTTGTGCAGCAGGACTTACCCCAATGTATTTACCCAAAAGTTATGGAATATAATGTTACCCCAACTTACATACAGGGATTCCGGCGCCCGCCCACTCCGGCAGCGGCAGCGCCCGCTCCACCAACACCACCACGCAGGCTTGCCCGGCGCTGCGTTCGACGCGGGCCTCGATGCCGTAGGCCGCGCGCAGCAGCTCCGGCCGCAGCACCGCATCCGGCGCGCCCTCGGCCAGCAGGCCGCCCGTGCACGCAAACCCAGGCGGCCCCGCCACGGCGCCCGCCCCCCGTTGCAAACAAGCCGTCCCGGGGGCGCCCAGAAGCACCAGGCGATCGCAGTGGCGCGCGGCGAGATTCAGGTCGTGCAGGGCCACGCAGACGATCGCGCCGCGCTCGCGTGCCGCCTGGCGCAGCGCCTGCAAGGTGAGCATCTGCCAGCGCAGATCCAGTGCGCTGGTCGGTTCGTCGAGCAGCATGAGCGGCGCGCGGCGCACCAGCGCCTGCGCCAAGCCGACCATTTGGCGCTGCCCGCCGGAGAGTTGGTCGAGTCGCCGCAGCGCCAGCGGCAGCAACTGGAGTTCGGTGAGCACGGCTTGCAGCCGGGCCTCGCGTTCGCCGCCCCGCAGATCGGGGCGGGTCGCCCGCAGCGCGCCGGCAATGCTCTCCAGCACCCGCAGCGTGGAGGCTTGCGGCAGCACTTGCGGCAGATAGGCCACGTGGCGCAGATGTTGGTCGCGCGGGCAACGCAGCAAGTCCAGACTGCCCAAGCGCACCTCGCCTTGGACCGGCAGCAGGCGTGCGCAGGCGCGCAGCACAGTGGACTTGCCCGCGCCGTTGGGACCCAGCAGGCCGATCATGCTGCCGGGCGTGGCTGGCGCGAGCGACAGCTGCGACAGCACGCGGCGGCTGCCGTAGCCCGCATCCAGCGCATGGATGCAGAAGCCGGCGCCGTCATTCATGGGCCGACGCACTGCGGCGCACCAGCAGCAGCATGAACATCGGCACGCCGATCAGCGCCGTGACGATGCCGATCGGCAGCACCACCCCCGGCACGACGCTCTTGCTGAGCACCGAGGCGCCGCAGACCATCAGCGCCCCGGACAGCGCGGCGGCGGGCAGGTAGTGCCGGTGGTCCTCGCCGACCAGCAGGCGCGCGACGTGCGGACCCACCAGGCCCACGAAGCCGATGGTGCCGACAAAGGACAGCGCGGTGGCCGTGACCAGGCTGATGCGCAGCAACACCAGCACGCGCAGGCGTTCCACCGGCAGACCCAGGCTGCGCGCCTGCTCGTCCCCGCCGCGCAACACGGTCAGGGTCCAGGCGTCGCGGGCGGCCCACGGGCCGGCCAGCGCCAGCACAGCGGCCAGCAGCGCGATCTTGGTGCCGCTGGCTCGGCCCAGGCTGCCCATGGTCCAGAACACGATCTGCTGCAGCGCGTCGTTGTCGGCGATGTACTGCAGCAGCCACAGCAGCGACTCCAAGCTGAACATCAAGGCGATGCCGAACAGCACCACGGTCCCGGTGCCCGCGCCCTGGCGCCAAGCCAGCCAGACGATCAGCAAAGTGGCTACCAGCGCGCCGGCAAAGGCGCCGATCGTCAGCGCGAGGTTTTCACTCCACAGCGTCCAGGTCCAGCCACTGATCGCCACCGCAGAGGCGCCCACGCTGGCCGCTGCCGACAGCCCCAGTGTGAAAGGACTGGCCAGCGGATTGTTCAGCACCGTCTGCATCTCGGCCCCCGCCAGCCCCAGCGCCGCGCCCACCAGCACCGCCAGCAGCGCGCTGGGCAGACGCACCTGCCACAGGATCACGCGCTGTTCCAGCGGCAGTGCCCCGGGCTGCCACAGACCCGTCAGCAGCTGCGTCCAGGGAAAGCGCGCCGGGCCGGTGGAAATGTCCAGCGCCAGCAGCGAGAGCAGCACCAGCAGCAGCCCGGCCAGAGCAGCCAAGCGCCGCCGCACCAGGCGCCGGTAGCCGCGGCGCAGGTCTTCAAAGGGGGCGATGCCGGGGTCGAGACTCATGTCGGAGCAGTGGCCAAATCCAGCGCGAGCGCCGAGCTGGGCAACACCAAGCTGCCGTGGTCCTGCCCATCGAGCAATCGGAATTCGGCGCGCAAACCCGGTGCGCCAGCGAGGCTGGCCACCAGCTCGCGTGCCGAACCGACTTGGCGCCGCTCGCGTTGGCGGCGCTCGCGCCCGGGGTCCGCCAGGGGCTTGGTCGCGCCTTCCTCCAGACTGCCGGCCGTGAGCAGCAGACGCCGGCCGTCATCGCCGCCGCCCGCGGGGCGCTGCAGGAAGCGGTCGCGGTGCACCAGGATGGCTCGATCGCCCCACCAGATCGAAGGACTGGCGGCGAAGTAGCGTTGGAACAGCGCCGGTCGGCTGAACAGCGCATAAAGCGTCAGCAGCCCACCGAACGAGTGGCCGAACAGCGTTTGCTGCGTGGCGTTGATTGGCAGTTGGTGCGCAAGCCAAGCCTGCAATTGCGCCAAGCAATCCAAAAGGCGATCCGCCTGTCCCGCCGCCGGACCTGGCGGCGGCGTGTAGTCCTCGGCGCGCGCCGTTTGCTCATAGGCCGCCTCGCCGGGGTGGCCCAGACCAACGATCACCGGCAGTGCGACTCGCATGTCCGCCGGCCGCGCCGAGCGCTGCCACAGCAGGGCCGACATCAGGGGGAAGAGGGCGTTGCCGTCCAGCGTCCACAGCACGGGGTGGCCGCGATGCGGCACGGGGCCCTGGGGCAGTGCGACGAAGAGCCGGCGGGGCCGGCCGGCGGCTTCGGCCAAGTCGATCCGGTGCGTGCGCGCCAGGCGCACCCCCGGGCTGCCGACCAGCGGCGGCACCGGGCTGCTCATCGCTGGCGCCGCGGCCAGCGCTGCGCCGGGCGCGCACAGCGCGAGGCCCGTACCCAGCAGCCGGCGCCGGCTTGTCCACGGGGGCAGCAAAGTGGCATGTCGTTCAGGGCTCGACACTGATCCAGTACTCCCCCCGCAGTGCGATGGGCTGAAAGCGCCGGTACATCTCCTGCAGCGTCTGGCGCGGATCAAGATCGGCGAACAGGGCGGGATGCAGCCACTGGGCCATCGCCTGCACGGCAACCACGTTGAACGGCGAGTTGTAGAAGTGGTGCCAGATCGCATGCGCCCGGCCCTGCTGAACCGCCTGCAAGGGGCTGATCAGCGGTCTCCGCAGGCTGCCGCGCAACGATGCGCGCGCCATCTCCGGCGTGGCACCGGCGCCCAGCACGATGCGCTGCGAGGCCTGTTGTTGCCGTTGTTGCTGCGGCGTTTGCGGCACCGAGCCGATGGCGGTGCCGATGTACACCGCCGGCTGGCGCGCGAGCAGCAGTTCGGGGTTGAGCATGCCCTGCTCGCCCGGCAGCAGTCCGCGCGCGACGTTGCGTCCGCCCGCGGCATCAAGCAACCGACCCATCATGCCCACCATGGTGTCGCAGCATTCGCTCATGAGGCCGACCCGGCTTTCCAGAAACACCGTTGGCGCAGCGGGCTTGCGCTCGGCCAGCCGCTGCCGCACCCGCTGCAACTGCTGCTGCCAATAGGCGTTGAATGCCGCCGCACGCTCGCTCTGGCCCAGCACCTGGCCAAGCACGCGGATGCTGCGTGGCGTATTGCCCAGCGGGTCGTGGCGGAAATCGACGAAGACGACGGCCACCCCCGCGGCCTCCAGGCGCGCCAAGGCTTCGCGGTCGCGCTCGCCCGGGCCGTGGCCGCCGCCCAGGCCGAAGATCGCCACCTGCGGGCGCAACTGCAGCGCGCGCTCGTCGCTGAAGCTGCCGGCCTGGGAGCGGCCGACGCGCGGCACCGCGTCCAGTTTGGGAAAGCGCTCGCGCCATTGGGCGTAGCCGGCGGCGTCGAGCTGTTCGAAATCGCCCATCATGCCGGCCAGCCGCGCACTCGGGTCCCCCGGCTCCAGGATCGCCAGCGCCGGCAGCAGCCGCCCCTCGCCCAGCAGGATGCGCTCCACCCGGGCCGGAATGCGCACGCTGCGCCCGGCCAAGTCGGTCACGGTGACCGGGCCATTGGCCGACGCGGGCAACGCCGTCAGCAGGGCAATGAGCCGCAAGAGCCGGAAAAAGAGCCCGACGCTGGCACGCGGCTGAGGCAGAAAGGCACAGAAATTTTGCACCGGCATGGGCATGGAACAGATACGCCACATAATGAGAACGATTCCTGTTTGCATGGCAAAAGTCTAGCAGCGGCACCGTGCCCGCACTGCGGTTTTCCGTTTGCGCCAGCCACGTTCTGCTTTGCCGCAGCCCTGTCCGCATGCCAACCCGAACCCCAAGGAAGTCCGCACCCATGAGCCAGCGACGATCCAGCCCTCCCCCGCAGTCCGGCCCTGCGGCGCCCGCTGAGCATGCGTGGCTGGCCGCGCACGCGGCCCGCGTGCGCGTGCTCCAGCCGGGGCTGCGCGTGCATGCCGACGACGCCATCGACGCGCTCGACGCCACCGTGCAGGGCCATTGCGCGCCCGGGCTGCACCTGGTGTTTCTGCTGGAGGGCGGATTGGACATTGCTTACGGAGAGCGACGCGTGCTCATGCGCACCGCGGCCGACGACGGCTGCGTCCAGGCCGCGCACGGCGGCGCCCGCAGAGCCGGCGGTCAGCCGCGCTGCGTGATGGTGAATGCCACCGAGCCGGAATCCTTCAGCCGCCGCATCCGCCACGGTGGCTACGCGCGGCGACTCAGTCTTTGCGTGTCGCACGACTGGCTGCATCAATTGCAGGCGGCCAGCGGCACGCGCATGCCGGCGGCACTGGAGGCGCTGCTCAGCGGCCACCTCGCCTTGCGCGACTGGCAGCCCTCGGCGCGCGCCGTGGCCTTGGCCGAGCAGGTGCTGCACCCGCCGGCCTGCGCGCCGATGATGGAATTGCTGTATCAGGACAGCCGGCTGCTCGACCTGCTGGCCGAGGCGCTGGCGCCGCTGCAAGCCGGCGAGCCGGCCGGCCAGCCAGCACCGGCCCCGAATGCGGCGCTGGCCAGGCGGCTGCGCGACCTGCGCGAATTTCTGGGCAGCGCGGCCGCCGACACGCTCTCGCTCGACGACATCACCCGCCACGCCGGCATGAACGCCAACACGCTGCAACGCCATTTCCGCCGCGCCTATGGCACGACGGTGTTTGATTTCATGCGCGAGAGCCGCCTGCAACGCGCCCGCACCGCGCTCGAGCGCGACGGCATCAGCATCAAGCAGGCCGCTGCACTGGCGGGCTATGGCAGCGCCGCCAATTTCGCCACGGCCTTTGGGCGCCGCTTTGATATGGCGCCCAAGGAGGCACGCCGCGCGGCACAGCGCTGAAGCGGGGCACAGCGCCGGCCGGGCATCGATTGCAGCCGAAGCCTCCATGCAACCCCTCTGTGGCGGGTACCGCCAACTGACGCAAACACCTTTGTGCGCCGCACAAACGTTCTGCCGTCGGAATGCTTAAAAATCAAATACGAATCGTTTCTATTTGGAGAGCGGACATGCACAGAAGAAATGCGCCCGGCCGCGCCCCCGTTTCCTTGCCGCATTCCCTGGTGATCGCGGCGGGGCTGCTGGGCGCAGGCGCTTCCTCCTTGGCCCAGGAGCCTGCGGCCGAAACGAGCCTGGCGCCCATTGCCGTCACCGCCAGCCAGCGCGAGCAGGCGGTGCGCGCCGCGCCGGCCAGCGTCACCGTGATCGAGCGCAAGGAAATCGAGTCCAGGCCGGAGAGCACCGTGATGGACCTGCTGCGCTCGGTGGAGGGCGTGGGCATCGTCGGCGCGAACCCCAACGACCAGGACATTTCACTGCGCGGCATGCCCGGCGAATACACCCTGATCCTGGTCGATGGCCGACGCCAGAACACCCGCGAGACGATGAACCGCGGCAGCGGCGGGGTGCAATCCCATCTGCTGCCGCCGCTGGCTGCCATCGAGCGCATCGAGGTGATTCGTGGCCCGATGTCCTCGCTCTACGGCGCCGACGCGATGGGCGGCGCGGTGAACATCATCACGCGCGCTCAGCCAGCGCGCTGGGGCGCCTCGCTCGCCGCGCATGCCGTGCAGCAGGCGCACCATGAACTGGGCGATTCGCGTGGCATGGCGTTCTGGCTCGGCGGTCCGCTGGTGGACGAGCGGCTGAGTCTGCGCATTTTCGGCGCCACGAGCCGACGCGGCGAGGACGGCGTCTACTTCCCGCTGAACGCCACCAGCGGCGCCCACGGCCAGCGCGATGAAAACGTGGGGCTGCAGTTCAGCGCACGCCTGACGCCCGGCCAGGACCTGAGCTTCCACCTCGGCCATGAATCCCTCAGCTACCTGCTGACGCCGGGCCTGAGCATCGCCGATGCGACCACGCCGGCGACGATCCTGAGATCGGGGCACAGCCGGGAGTCCTGGGGCTTGACGCACGAAGGCCGCGGCAACTGGGGGCGCAGCTTCCTGTCGCTCTATGGCGAAACCGGCACGCAGACGCAGTGGTTGCCGGCGGGGCGGTCCCCGGTGGAGCCCGAGCTGCGCAACGGCGCGCTGGAGGGCCGCGTCATCTTGCCCTGGGCCAAGGACGCCAACACCCTGACGCTGGGCATGCAATACATCCGGCAAAGCCTGGGCGGCGTGGCCAGGCAGGCGGTGGTCGCCGGCTTGGCCGCGAATCCGGACACCATCCAGCGCGATTCCTGGGCCCTCTCCGCCGAGAACGACTTCGCCATCGGGCGCGACTTCGTGCTGACCGCCGGCACCCGCCTGGACCATGACGCGGCCTATGGCAGCCAAGTCAGCCCGCGGCTGTATGGCGTCTACACGCTGGACGAAAACTGGACCCTGCGCGGCGGTGTGGCCCGTGGCTTCAAGGCGCCCACATTGCGCCAGAGCGCGGCGGGCTACTGCATGACCACGGGCGGCGGCGGCGCTGCGGGCGCCGTGGCCGGCACGCTGTGCGGCAACCAGGACCTCAGGCCGGAGACCAGCGTCAACGGCGAAATCGGTTTGCGCCGGGATTCTGGCGGCAACTTCGCCAGCCTGACGGTTTTCCACAACCAGTTCAAGAACCGCGTCGCCAGCTACGACACCGGCGTTGCCGACCCGCGTGTGCGAGGCCGCAATATCTACGTCTACGACAACATGGCGCGCGCGGACATCACCGGCCTGGAACTGGGGGCGGGCACCCGGCTCGCCAAAGACTGGCGCCTGAGCGGCAGCTACACGCTGACTGATTCGCGCCGCCGCGGCGGCGAGAGCGCCTTCAACGGCGACTCCCTGGCCGGCTACCCGCTGGACAAGACGCCCAGGAACCAAGCCCATTGGCGACTCGAATGGCAAGCGCTGAGCCGGCTCACGCTGCAAGCGGCGGCCCACTACATCGGCAAGCAGTATTGGGCCGCCTTCCGCAACAGCGCACTGGGCGTGCGCGAGCGCGAGGCCTCCACGACCTGGGACCTGGGTGCGCGCGGTGCGCTGGCGCCCGGCGTGGACCTGAAGTTCACGGTGATGAACGCCACCGACGAACGCATCGACGTGGACGCCCGCGCCCGCACCCAGGGTCTCCATGGCAACTGGATGCTCGACGAGGGGCGCCGCTACGCCCTCACGCTGCTTGCCCGGTTTTGAGTTGGTCGCACCGCCCGGCTTGACGGCCGGCCTGGGCTCTCTTTGTCTTTCGTCTTCCTTCCCGAATCGGGTTTCCGCCATGCCAACCAGTACCGCCAGCATCACCGTGCCGCAGGCCGACCGGGTGCTCTTCAGGATGTGCAAACACTTCGCCATCAAGGTGCCGGTGACGTTCGACAGCGAACACGCCGACATCGACTTTCTCTTTGGCCGTTGCCGCGCGCAGCGCACGGGCGACACGCTGAGCCTGCACTGCGCAGCCAACAGCGTGGAGTTGCTCCAGCGCGTGCAGCACGTGATCGGCGCGCACCTGGGCCTGATGGCGCGCGACAAGCAACTCGCCGTCGCCTGGCAGAGCGCTTGATGCATCAGAAAAAATTCAGGCACCCCCCGCTTGCTTCTTCATCGCGCCGTCGGTCCAGTGCAGACAAGTCGCCGCCGCCCAGGAGAAGGCCCTGCCGCCCAGGCCGCGCCCCGTCAGCGGGTCGTAGTACTCGTGAAATCCCGATGCATCGAACAACGCCGCCGAGCACGCCTGGATGGCCTGCGCCAAATGGGCATGGCCCTGGCGTTGCAGGCCATCGGCGATCAGCATGTTGACGTGCTGCCAGACCGGGCCGCGCCAGTAGCGCAGCGGCTCGAAGCCGGGGAAGCCGCTGCGCGTGGACGGCAGCGCATACGGGGTCTCCGCCAGCCACGCGGCCACGGTGGGGCCCAGGTCGTGGCGAAAGCCGGCGTAGGCGCCGAGCAGGCCGGAGGACGTGGGCACGTCCAGCAACTCGCCGGTGATGGCGTCGCGCGAGACGTATTGATTCCAGCGGGTGGACCACAGCGCCTCTACCGCGTTGTGCGTGCGCGCCAGCGCCGCGTGCAGATCCTGCACGTCGCCGTCCCAGGCACACGCAGCGCACAGCGCGAGCAGGTCGATGCCCGCGCGCTGCAGGATGCTGATGATGCCGACGTCCTGCACCCGGTACGGGCAGGACGCGAGGATCTTCACGGGGTCGAAATCCTGCGCGCGGTTGAAGTCCATCAGGTACACCACGCGGTCGTAGAAACTTTGCGGCGGACGCATCGATGCATCCACATGACCGAGGTCGTGCCGGGTGTAGGGCCGGGTGGTTTGCGGCACGCGGGCCAGCGGCACGTCCCAGGCGGGCGAGTTGTCCATGCCGGTTTCCCAGGGGTGGATGTTGAGCACCAGGCCGCTCCGGTCCGGATCGCGCGCGCGGTACCACCAGCGGTGATGCGCCAGCAGGCCGGGCAGCAAGCCCCGAACCTGCTCGGCGGCTTCGGCCGCTGCTTGCGGCGAAATGGCCTGGGCGCGGTGCCACATCCAGCGCACCATGGTCGCGTGCAGCGGCGGCTGGCTGATGCTGCTGGTGCGGGTGCGGAGGGCCTCGGTGCCGGGCGCGCCGTCGGTGCCCCATTCGTCGGCTCCGGGGAAATAACTGTCGCTCGGCGCATGGAAGGCGATGTGCGCCAGGAAGCCGTCGTTCGGCCCGCCCTGCCACTGGCCCTTGAACAACCAACGCATCTCCTCCCAGGCACGCGCCGGCGCAAAACACATCCAGCCCAGCGCGGTGACGCTGGCGTCCCAGTTCCATTGAAAGGGATAGAGGCCGTCGGTCGGCAGGGTGTAGCCGCCGCGGTCGTTGCCGGTCAGGATCGCGCGGGCTTGTTGGTTCAGGCTCATGTTCGTCGAGGTCGGGGGGTTGAAGGGTTCATGCCGCCAGGCGGCCTTCGGCGTCGTACCAGCGCGCGGCGCCGGGCCGGGCCCGGACGCGCACGCGCTGCTGCGCCGCGATGGCGGGCAGCGCCGAGGTGCTGATGCGCAATAGTTCGTCGTTCACGCGCGCATTCACCTGCTGCGACGCGCCCAGCATCTCCACCACCTTGGCCGACACCTCGAGCCCGCCCTGCTCCACCAGGTCCAGGTCTTCGGGTCGGATGCCGAGCACCGTGGCGCCGTGCGGCGCGCGCACGCCGAGCGCGGCATGGCTCGCCACCGAGCTCAGAAAGTTCATCGGCGGGTTGCCGATGAAGCCGCCGACGAAGGTGGTCGCCGGGCGCACGTAGACGGTGGACGGCGCGTCGTATTGCACGATCTCGCCGCCGTGCATCACGGCGATGCGGTCGGCCAGGCTCATGGCCTCGGTCTGGTCGTGCGTCACGTAGAGCGTGGTGGTCCTGATGTCGCGCAGCAGGCCCTTGAGTTCGCTGCGCATCTCCAGGCGCAGCAGGGCGTCGAGGTTGCTCAGCGGCTCGTCCATCAACAGCACGTCGGGCTCCACCGCCAGCGCCCGGGCCACGGCCACGCGCTGGCGCTGGCCGCCCGATATCTGCCCGGCGAAGCGCTCGAGCAGGTGCTCGATGTGCATCAGCGCGGCGGCGCGCAGCACCTGCGTGCGGACCTTCTCTTCGCCGACCTTCTGCATGCGCAGGCCGAAGCCGATGTTCTCGGCGATCGTCATGTGCGGAAACACCGCGTAGTTCTGGAACACCATGGCGATGTTGCGTTTGCGCGGTGGCAGGCCGTTCATGCGTTTGCCGTTGATCAGGACGTCGCCGGCGGTCTGCGTCTCGAGCCCGGCAATGATGCGCATCAGCGTGGTCTTGCCGCAGCCCGACGGGCCGAGCAGCACGCAGAACTCCTGGTCCCGGACTTCCAGGTCGATGGCTTTGAGCGCCTGGTGGCCCTTGAATTCCTTGCGCACGGATCGGATGGAAATGGCGGACATGGCGCAGGCCTCAGCGGTTGGAGATGCCCCACATGGCGAACAAGTACTTGCGCACCATGAAGATGAAAACGAGCGAGGGCAGGATCAGGAAGAAGCCGCCGGCAAAGCGGAAATGCAGCGGGCTTTCCTCCAGGCTGGCGAACAGGAAGGCCGTGAGCGTGCGCTGGTTCAGCGTGAGCACGCTGGCCGCGAACACCTCGTTCCACGAGATCACGAAACTGAAGATCATGGTGGCGGCCATGCCCGGCAGCGCCAGCGGCAGCACGATCTTCGCGAAGGCCTGCACCCGCGTGCAGCCCAGCGTCCAGGCCGCCTCCTCGAACTCGCGCGGTATGCCCATGAACAGGCTGGACGACACCAGGATGGAGAACGGCAGCGCCAGCGCGGTGTGCACCAGGGCCACGCCCAGCGGCGTGTCGTACAGGCCCACGGCGATGAACCGCGTGGCCAGCGGCAGCGCCAGGATCGCCAGCGGAAAGGCCCGGGTCATGACGATCAGCAGCCGGTAGACGTTCTGGCCGACGAAGTCGTAGCGCGCCAGCGCATACCCGGCGGGCGCGCCCAGCAGCACGGCGAACAGCATGCTCAGCAGCGCCACGATGACGCTGTTGAGCACCGCCGTCCACACCCCCGTGTAGTGCACGAAGAAGCTCAGCGTGTCCAGCGAGAGCGTGCCCGGCCACAGGCTCTTCGGCCAGGCGCTCACCGCCTCGCGCGGCGTCAGCGCGCTCAGGCCGATGAGGTAGATCGGCACCAGCCAGCAAATCGCCAGCACGCTGGCCATCGCGTAGAGGAAGCGCGCGTTCGACTTCACGACAAGGTCTCCCGGTTCACCTTCAGCGCCTTCAGGTAGAACAGCGTGACGCCGATGGACAGCAGCAAAATGAACATTGCATCGGCAGAGGCCACATGGGTGTTCTGGTAGGCGCCCTGCCAGTTGTACGCCTCGCCGACCAGGATCGGCAGGTTCGGCCAGGCGCTTACCGCCTCGCGCGGCGTCCGCGCGCTCAGGCCGATGAGGTAGATCGGCACCAGCCAGCAAATCGCCAGCACGCTGGCCATCGCGTAGAGGAAGCGCGTGTTCGACTTCACGACAAGGTCTCCCGGTTCACCTTCAGCGCCTTCAGGTAGAACAGCGTGACGCCGATGGACAGCAGCAAGATGAACATTGCATAGGCCGAGGCCACGTGGGTGTTCTGGTAGGCGCCCTGCCAGTTGTATGCCTCGCCGACCAGGATGGGCAGGTCGCGCCCGGCGAGCGCGTAGACCACCGCGAACACCTCGAAGGCCAGCACCGTGCGCAGGATCAGCGCGCTCTGCAGGCTGGGCCTGAGCAGCGGCAGCGTGATCTTCACGAAACGCGTCCACGGGCCGGCGCCGAACACCTCGGCCGCTTCGTCGTATTCCTTGGGGATGAGTTGCACGCCGGCCAGCAGGATCACCAGCACGATGGCGGTGGCGCGCCAGAGCTCGGCGACGATCACGCAGGCGAACAGCACCGCCGGGTTCTGGTAGCTGAGCCAGGACACCGGTCCGCTGACCAGGCCGACGCCGCTCAGCACGGTGTTGAAGTAGCCGCGGTCGGTAAAGATGGCGAGCCAGGCCAGGCCCGCGGCCAGGTCGCTCACGCCCAGCGGGATCGTCCACACATAGAGAAAGCCCATGCGGCCGCGCTGCATCTTCTGCAGCATCATCGCCATGCCGAGGGCCAGCACCATCTGCAGCGGCACGACGGCGAGCACCAGGATGAGGGTGTTTCTCAGCGCCACCTTGAAGTTCAGGTCGCCGAACATCTTGGCGACGTATGCGCCGGTCCACACCTGTTCAGGGGTGCGAAAGGCCATCAGGGCCGTCTCGGCCAAGGGCCAGATGAACAGCACCAGCAGGAAGAGCACGCTGGGTGCGATCAGCAGATAGGGGGTCCGTTGGGCGGGCATGGCAAGGGACGGCCGCAGCCGCTGCACGGTACTCGAATGGATGGACGCCGGTGCCGCGCGCTTACTGCACGGAACAGACCTGGGCGCCACTGCTCGCATCGGGCGCCCAGCAGGGTGCGCCGACCTCCTTGAGCAACGCGTCCATCAGCTTGCCCTGTTCGTCCAGCACGGTCCGGATGTCTTCCTTGCGCAGAACGATGCGGGTGAACGTATCGACATAGATCTTGTTGAACTCACCGCCCTTGGCGCCAAGTTGCACCGGCAGCAGCGAGGCCCGGCCGTCCTTGGCCGCGAATACCGCCGCCATGCCGTTGGAGGCCAGCTGCACGCCCGGCGACAGCTGCGACAAATCGGCCCGGGCGACGGGGAAGAAGCCAACTTCGCGCAAGATGGCGGCTTGCGCGGCGGGCCGGGTCAGGTAGTCGATCACGCGCTCGGCAGCGGCCTTGTCGGGCGCGTTCTTCGGCACCGCCATGCCGACGATGACCGGCATGAAGCCGCGGCCCTTGGCGCCGGCAGGCGCGGGGAACACCAGGAAATCGTTGGGCCTTTCGACCAGCGCCGACAGCAGCCGCGCGGTGTGGTCGAAGGCCACCCAGACCTCACCGCTCTTGAGCGGCTCTTCCATGAAGCCATAGCTGGTGGAGCGCGGGTTCACGTAGGCCCACATCTCCCGGAAATCGGCCCAGGCCTTTTGCGCGTCAGCGTTCCTGAAGGTGCGCACGATGCCGCCGGTGTGGCTGGGGTAGAAGGACGCCTGGAAGAAGCGCCACCACAGGCCCTTGGGCCCGGCGGGAAAGCCCAGCTTGCTCTCGCCGGTGGCGTCCTTCATGGCCTTTGCCCAGTCGCGCAGCTGCGCATAGCTGAGGCTGTTGACGTTGGCGCCGGCGGGCAGGTACGGCAGCGCCTTCTTGTTCGCCGCCATCTGGAAGGTGTTGGTCATCAGCGGAATGAAGCGCTGGTGCTCGCCGCCCATCTTGCCCAGGGCCATGATCGATGCCGAGATCTCGCGGCTACCGGCAAGGCGCTTGGCCAGATCGTCCAGGTCGCTCAGGCCGCCCATCTGGTTCACCGGTGCGAGCTCGCCGTCGAGCGCGATGGCCATGCTCACCCTGCCCTGCGCCGCACCGAGCTCGGCCTTCATGCGCGTGAAAAAGGTGTTGCCGTCCTCGGGGACGAAGTTCACCGCATCGGGAAAGCCCTTGAGGATCACGTTGCGCACCTTCTCTGCCTCTTCCACCGGCCGCATCTGGGTCGAGACGATGGTGGTGGTCTGGGCGTTGGCCCATGTGGCCAGCAGCAGGCAGGCGGTGGCAGCCAGGGATCGCAAAGGCATGGAGTATCTCCTGTCGTGTTCTAAGGGCTCGTCGGGGTGTGCGGGCAGGGGCCGTCGGACTGGCGCACGATCAGCGAGACTGCGGCCAGGTGGCTGCGGTGCGACGCCGCGGGAGCGCCGCCCTGCAACTGCTCGAGCAGCAACTGCGCGAGGTGATGGCCGTTCTCGACCAGGGCGTGGTCGATGGTGGACAGCGGTGGTTCGGCGTAAAGCCCGGCCTCGGAATTGCCGTAGCCCATCACCGAGATGGCCCGCCCGACCACCAGGCCCGCGGCGCGGATGGCGGCCATCGCGCCCAGCGCCATGGCGTCGGTGGCGCAGAGCATGGCCGTGACCGGCCCGGCCGCATGGCCTTGGCGGGCATGGTTTTCCGCGATCAGCTCGGATGCGATGCGCAAGCCATCCGCCGCAGTGGGCTCGCCGTGCCGCACCGGACAGGCCGCCGGGTCCAGCCCGAAGGCGTGCATGGCGCTGGCAAAACCCTGTTCGCGCAGGACCGCGAAAGTCATCTGCGGCTGGCCGTTGATCAGCGCAATGCGCCGATGGCCCAGGCCGGCCAGGCGCTCGGTGGCCAGGAAGAAGGCCCGTACATTGTCCGCGTCCACCCAGGCATGGGGCGCGTTGCCCTGGGTCCGCCCATGGGTGATGAAGGGCAGGCCGCGCTGCTGCAACAGCGACACCCGCGGATCTTCGATGCGGGTGCGCGCCAGGATCACGCCATCGACCAGCCGACCGGCCAGCAGCCGCTCCAGTTCGGGAAGCTCGTCATCGCCGGTAGGCAACACCAGTGACAACGCGAAATAACCGCGCGGGCGCAGCGCCTCGGATACGCCGGCGAGCAAGGCGGAAAAAGTCGCGTCCAGGTAATTCCCGGAGCGCAGCGACGACACCAGCGCGATCGCCCCGGTGCGCCCTGTTGCCAGCCGGTGCGCAACCGGATGCGGCTGATACCCGATGGCCTTGGCCGCCGCCTCGACCCGCTCCCGGGTCCTTGCGCTGACGTCGGTGTAGCCGTTCAGCGCACGCGACACCGTGGAGATGGACAGCCCGAGGGATTCGGCAAGGCTGGAAATGGACATGGGGCAGGCGACGGGGCAAAAGCGCTTTTGACCGCCGATTATCAAAACAAAAGCGGTTTTGGAGCCTGGTGATTACCCGGATGGCTCAAGCAAACTTGCATCAAAGTGGTGTAGTCTGATGCAGACACCTGCTGCACCCATACCGACCCCTTACAGCAATGGCCAATCGACGCATCCAGTCCTACACCGCCCCGGCGGAACGCACCGTGCGGGCTTCGGTCAGCTTCCCCGAAGACCAGTACGCCGAGCTTGAGCGCATCGCGCTTGACCAGCGCGTGTCGCTGGCTTGGGTGGTGCGGGAGGCGGTGCAAAGCTACCTCGTGACGCGGTGGCCGCTGCTGGAGGGCGGCGCCGCCAAGACCGAAACCAGCAAAGGAAAATAGACGCAATGGATCAGGCCGTCATCGCCCCGTCGTTCGTCGAACCCGCCACCCGACCCGTCAATGTGGGCGCTCAGGCCCGCTTTGAAACGCTGCTGGCCGCGCTGGGGAAGCCCGCCTCTCGCGGCGCGCGCCACGCCATCTACAACGGCGACTGCCGCGAGCTGCTGACCCGCGTTCCCGCTGGAAGCCTTGACCTGACCTTCACATCCCCGCCGTACAACATCGGCAAGGAGTACGAGACAGTGCGCCCGATGGAGGAATTCATCGACTGGTGCGCGGACTGGATCAACAGAATCTACCGGGCCACCACCGCCGATGGGGCGCTGCTGCTGAACGTGGGATACGTGTCGCTGCCCGACCGCGCCAAGTCCATCCCCATCCCGTACCTGCTGTGGAACCGGGTGCCGTTCTTCCTCCAGCAAGAGATTGTCTGGAACTACGGGGCGGGCGTTGCGGCCAAGAAGTTCCTGTCGCCCCGCAATGAGAAGCTGCTTTGGTACGTCAAGAACTCCGAGCGTTACTGCTTCAACCTGGACGACATCCGCGACCCCGACGTGGCGTACCCGAATCAAAAGAAGAAGGGCAAGCTGCGCTGCAACACCATCGGCAAGAACCCGTCCGACGTGTGGCAAATCGCCAAGGTCACTTCCGGCGAGGGCCGCGCCTCCAAGGAGCGTACCCCGCACCCGGCGCAGTTTCCGCTTGACCTGTGCGAGCGCTCCATCAAGGGCTTTTCGCCCGCTGACGGCATCGTACTTGACCCCTTCCTGGGCTCAGGCTCGACGATTGACGCCTGTCTGCGGTGGGAACGGTACTCCATCGGCTTTGAAATCCGCGAGGACTACTGCGCCATTGCAGCTGAACGAATCGCCGACGCCCAGCGCCAAACCGCGTCGCTGTTTTAGTACAACCCCTTGTACCGTTCGCGCGCTGCGGCTTGCAGCTTCGCGTACTGGGCGGGGACAGTCTTCGTGCTTACCAGCTGGCCGATGGTGGTCAACCCCGCCGCCGTCAGTTCCGCCGCTGCCTTCGGCCCCGCGCCATCCACAAGCTGTACCGGCCCGTTGAGGATGTAAGGGCCGGGGATGGTCATCAGCTTGTGCCTGTACACGGTATCGTCCAGTCCGGCCATTTGCCCGGTGGCGGACTTCTGCGCCTGCCAGTCGTCAGCGTCAATCCAGCCGAACCGAAGCATCGTCAGCGTTTGGCCATGGAAGTTGATCGTGATGTAGTAGCCCGATTTGTCCTTCTCCTTCTCCTTCTTCGCGGCGTCGGCGTTCTCCACCTGTTGGCCGTAGCTACGGTTGCCGTACACCTTGTAGCCCAGTTGCCCGGATGCCTTCATCTCTACCGATAGCGCGTCGTTGGTCAGGCAGTGCAAGTCTTTCTCCGACCCCTTACCACCGCGCCACACGGCAGGAAAGCGCGCCGCAAGCTCCTTTGCAAACAGCTTCTCGAAGAAGTAACCCACGACAGTAGCAGGCGGGTCAGCCTCTGCAAACGGGAAGCCCAACGCCGCATCGCCCACCGTGGTACTCCACAGTCGCGCCCAAGCTGCTTGCGCCGCGTCGTGGATGACGGGCAGTGTGAGCGGGTGCGCCTGCACCAAGGCACGGGTAACGTCTGCCCATTGCGTTACGGGCTTGCCAGCGTAAGGGGATGCCATCGAGGGAGAACCGTTCTTGTTGTCGAGAAACAGATTCTCTCAAAGGCTCCTCGTCGTCTCGTGTGAACGCACAACAACCTCATGTGCCCCCATCGGACGCGAAGGGACTGATCGCCCGTGCATCGCAAGCAGAGGTAGTCGTCCAGGAAAACGTTGGACAAGCCAGCCGTTTTCAGCCACTTGCAGGCAGAACCCGCGTTCAAGTCAGCCGCTGCGGCGTGCGCTGAGGATTTCCGACGCGGTGCGTCGGAAATCCTCTCTGGCACCGCCTCGGCCAACAACTGCGGATACTCCCGATAGAAGCGTCGGAACAACTCCAGATTGTCCACCCCGTAGCCTGCGCCGAAATCGGTGCGCAGGCGCTCGGCCAGTTCGCCCAATAGCGCCGTGCCATAGCCCGCGCGACGCCGGCCCCGCTGCTCTTCTTCGACAATTTCGCGCCCGATCAGCCAATTGGCCATCACTTGGGTGGTGTTCACGGTCCGGGCAATGCCCGTGCGCGCCGCGGCCAGGATCTCGCGCACACGGCCATACAGTGCCGGCTTGCCGATGCCTGCCTTCGGGTCCGTCTTGGGCGCCGGCATGTCCCACCTGTGGTTCAGCGCGATGCGCAAACGCGGTACCTCCCATCAATCCGCCTGCTTGCGCAAAAACGCCGGAATCTCCAGGTCGTCCATTCCGCCGGAGGACAGCGCGTCCACCCGGGCTGCGGCCTGGCTGCGGTTCGTGCGCCAGACGCTGGGCACCGCCATGTTGCCGTAGTCGGTCTGCTGCGCGCTGCTGCCCGGCATGTTGACTGCTGTGGGCAGTTGATGCACGCGGTTGTCCGTTCCCGTGCGCAGGCCGCCCTGCACGACCGTGATCGGCTGGCGACGCGCGGCGGTCGGGCGCGACAGGCCGGTGGCCACCACGGTCACGCGGAGTTCCTCGCCCAGGCTGTCGTCGTAGGCCGCGCCGTAGATCACGTGCGCGTCGGGCGAGGAGTAGGCGTTGATGGTGCTCATCGCCAGGCGCGATTCGGACAGCTTCAGGCTGCCCTTGGCCGCGGTCACCAGCACCAGCACGCCGCGCGCGCCGGACAGGTCGATGCCTTCGAGCAACGGACAGGCGACGGCCTGTTCGGCGGCGATGCGCGCGCGATCGGGGCCGCTGGCGGTGGCCGTTCCCATCATGGCCTTGCCGGGTTCACCCATCACGGTGCGCACGTCTTCGAAGTCGACGTTCACATGGCCGTACTCGTTGATGATTTCGGCGATTCCGCCGACGGCGTTCTTGAGCACGTCGTTGGCGTGCGCGAAGGCCTCGTCCTGGGTGATGTCCTGGCCGAGCACTTCGAGCAGCTTTTCGTTGAGCACGACGATCAGCGAGTCCACGTTGGCTTCGAGTTCGCTCAGGCCGTTGTCGGCGTTCGCCATGCGGCGCCCGCCCTCCCAGTCGAAGGGCTTGGTGACCACGCCCACGGTGAGGATGCCCATTTCCTTGGCCACGCGGGCGATCACGGGCGCGGCGCCGGTGCCCGTTCCGCCGCCCATGCCGGCGGTGATGAACAGCATGTGCGCGCCGTCGATGGCGCTGCGGATGTCGTCCTCGGCGGTCTGCGCGGCGTCGCGGCCTTTTTCGGGCTTGCTGCCGGCGCCCAGACCGCTTTCGCCGAGCTGGATCAAGCGGTGCGCAGAACTGCGGCCGAGCGCCTGCGCGTCGGTGTTCGCGCAGACGAATTCCACGCCCTGCACGCCGCGCGCGATCATGTGCTCGACGGCGTTGCTGCCGCCGCCACCCACGCCAATCACCTTGATTTGCGTGCCCTGGTTGAAGTGTGCGGTTTCGATCATTTCGATGCTCATTTTGAAACTCCTGGTTCTGAATTCGGATGCTGTGGTCCAACGGGGAACGGGAACGCGGGGGGGCCGGTACATCGCCAGCGGCCGCGCGGTATTCGGCGGGGACTGCCGCGCGCCAGATGAAACAGGTATTGCATGGTCAGAAATTCCCTACGATGAAGTCTTTGATGCGCCCGAACGCGGTCTTCATGGAGCCGCTTTTCTGCGCCACCTTGAAGCCGCGCAGGCGCGCCAGGCGCGCCTCCTCGAGCAGGCCCATGACGGTCGCGGCGCGTGGCTGCGCGACCATGTCGGACAGGGCGTTGGAATACTTCGGTGCGCCCCGGCGCACGGGTTTGAGAAAGATGTCCTCGCCGAGCTCGAGCATTCCGGGAAGCATCGCGCTGCCGCCCGTGAGGACGATTCCCGAGGACAGCAGTTCCTCGTAGCCGGACTCGCGCACCACCTGCTGCACGAGCGCGAAGATTTCTTCCACGCGCGGTTCGATCACGCCCGCCAGCGCCTGCCGGCTGAGCATGCGCGGGCCCCGGTCGCCCAGGCCCGGCACTTCGATCTTGGCCTCGGGGTCGGCGAGCAATTGCTTGGCGTAGCCGCTCTCGACCTTGATGTCCTCAGCGTCCCGGGTCGGCGTGTGCAGCGCCATGGCGATGTCGCTCGTGATCAGGTCGCCCGCGATCGGGATCACCGCCGTGTGGCGGATCGCGCCGCCGGTGAAGATCGCCACGTCGGTCGTTCCCGCGCCGATGTCCACCACCGCCACGCCGAGTTCACGTTCGTCGTCGGTGAGCACGGCCAGGCTTGCCGCGAGCGGGTTGAGCATGAGCTGCTCGACTTCCAGCCCGCAGCGGCGCACGCATTTCACGATGTTCTCGGCCGCGCTCTGCGCGCCGGTCACGATGTGGATCTTGGCTTCCAGGCGGATTCCGCTCATGCCGATGGGCTCTTTCACGTCCTGCCCGTCGATGGCGAATTCCTGCGGCTCCACGAGCAGCAGACGCTGGTCGCTGGAGATGTTGATGGCCTTGGCCGTCTCCATCACGCGCGCCACGTCGGCCGAGGTGACCTCCTTGTCCTTGACGGCCACCATGCCGCTCGAATTCAGGCCGCGGATATGGCTGCCCGTGATTCCGGTGTAGACGCGCTGGATTTTGCAGTCGGCCATCAGCTCGGCCTCCTTGAGCGCCTGCTGGATGCTCTGCACGGTGGCGTCGATGTTCACCACCACGCCGCGCTTGAGGCCATTTCCCGAGGCCACGCCCAGGCCCACGAGCTTGAGGGTGCCGCTGGGCAGCACCTCGGCGACCACGGCCATGACCTTGGATGTGCCGATGTCCAGCCCGACCACGACGTCTTTGTATTCTCTTGCCATATATCTAGTCCCTGCCCCTGTCTGTTGCGTGCTGTCGGGTCGGCCGTGCGTTGCGGCCCGCGCTGCCTGCGCCCGGTATCGACTGCCGTTGCGCGCTCGCGCCCTGCGCGCCCACGGTGCTGACCCCGCGCAGACGCAGTGCGTAGCCCCCCGCGTGGCGCAGGTCCGCAAATTCCAGGGCCTGCACGCGCCGTCCGTATTTCGTCGCCACCGGCGCCAGCGTGCGCACGAAGCGCTGCGCGCGCTGCAGCACCTCCTGCTGCGTTCCGCCGCCCAGTTCGACCACCGCGGCGTCGCCCAGCGTGGCGCGCCAGCCGCCCCGGCCGGTGAGCTCCAGCACGCGCAGGTCCAGTTCCAGGGCCGCGAAGGCGCTCTGCAACAGGCCATGCATGCGCAGCACCTCGGGCGCACTGCCTGCCGGGCCCAGCAGGTGCGGCAGGCCCTCCTGCTCGATGTCGCCCAGGTTCGCCTCGAACACCTCGCCCTGGCGGTTGACCAGCGCCGAGCCGCTCTCCGGCCCCCAGTACGCGAGCGCCTCGTGCTCCTGCAACTGCACCAGCAGGCTGCCGGGGTACGCGCGCCGCAGCTGCGCACGGCGCACCCAGGGCACCTGCTCGAAGGCCGCGCGCGCGGCGTGCAGGTCGAGCGTGAAAAAATTGCCCACCAGATGCGGCACCACGTTGGCGCGCAGGGTCACGGCGTTGTTGTGCACGAGGTCCCCCTGGACCACGATGCGCGCCATGGCCAGCCCCGGGTGGCGCAGCAGCCACCACACGCCCGCCACGAGCACGAGCGCGGCGCAGCCCGTGAACAGGAGCGACGCGCTCAGGTTCATGAGCCTCACGTCCAGCGGCAGGGACAGCTTGTCGGTCATGCGCTGCTGGCTCCCGAGGGGGCGCCCGACGGCGGGGGCTGGTCGAGCGCGGCGGCGGCGAGCACCCCCAGGCACAGGTCTTCGTAGCTGATTCCCGCGGCACGCGCCGACAGGGGGAGCAGCGAGTGGCTGGTCATTCCCGGAGCCGTGTTGATCTCCAGCAGAAAGGGCTGGTGGTCGCTGGCGCGCAGCATGATGTCCGCGCGCGCCCAGCCGCGGCAGTCCAGCGCGCGAAAAGCCTGCAGCACGAGGCGCTGGATCTCCTGCTCCTCCTGCCCGGGCAGGCCGCTCGGGCAGTGGTACTGCGTGGCGTCGCCGAAGTACTTGTTCTGGTAGTCGTAGTTGCCTTCGGGCGCGACGATGCGGACCACGGGCAGCGCCTGCGCGCTGGCGCCCGCGCCGAGCACCGGGCAGGTGGTCTCGTCGCCCGCGATGAACTGTTCGCACAGCACCTCGGGGTCGTAGCGCGCGGCCAACTGGTACGCCGGCGCGCACTGCCCGGGCGCGCTGACCTTGCTCAGGCCTATGGTCGATCCCTCGCGCGCGGGCTTCACGATCATCGGCGCGCCCAGCGCCTGCAGCGCCTGCGCGGTCTCGGCGGCGTCCGACACCAGGCGCCAGTCGGGCGTGGGCAGCCCCTGCGCACGCCAGATGCGCTTGGTCATGGTCTTGTCCATGGCGATGCTCGAGGCCATGACGCCGGGGCCGGTGTACGGAATGCCGAGCAGTTCGAGCGCGCCCTGCACCGTGCCGTCCTCGCCATGGCGGCCATGCAGGGCGATGAAGCAGCGCGCGTAGCCGTCGCGCCGCAGCGCGCCCAGGTCGCCCTGCGCGGGGTCGAAGGCATGCGCGTCCACGCCGCGCGCACGCAGCGCCTGCAGCACGCCGCCGCCGGACATCAGCGAGACCTCGCGCTCGGCAGAACTGCCGCCCATGAGCACCGCCACCTTGCCCAGCGCGCGCGCGTCCACGGCGCAATTCAGAAGGCCCATGGCGCGCTCCCTTCCGGCGTTTCGGAAGCACTGCCTTGCAGCAGTGCGTGCAGCCTGCCGGCCACGGCGCCGATGGTTCCCGCGCCCATGCACAGCACCACGTCGCCGTCGCGCGCGCTGTCGGCGATGGCCTGCGGCATGTCGGCCACGTCGTCCACGAACACCGGCTCGATGCGGCCCGCAACGCGCAGCGCGCGCGCCAGCGAACGGCCGTCGGCCGCGACCACGGGCGCCTCGCCTGCGGCGTAGACCTCGGTCAGCAGCACCGCGTCGGCGCTGCCGATGGTCTTCACGAAGTCCTCGAAACAGTCGCGCGTGCGCGTGTAGCGGTGCGGCTCGAAGGCCAGCATCAGACGCCGGCCGGGGAACGCGCCGCGGGCTGCGGCCAGCGTCGCGGCCATCTCCACGGGGTGGTGGCCGTAGTCGTCGATCAGCGTGAAGTGGCCACCGTCGCGCGCGCGCAGTTCGCCGTAGCTCTGGAAGCGCCGACCCACGCCCTTGAAGCCGGCGAGCGCACGCAGCACGGCCGCGTCGGGGATGTTCAGTTCCACCGCCACGGCGATCGCCGACAGCGCATTGCGCACGTTGTGCTCGCCCGCGAGGTTGAGTTGCACGGCCAGGTCGGGCAGCGTGACGCCGTTTCTGCGCTGCACCGTGAAGCACATCTGCCGGCCCTCGGCGCGCACGTCCACGGCGCGCACCTGCGCGTCCGGCGCAAGGCCGTAGCTGGTCACGGGGCAGGTCACGCCGGGCAGGATGTCGCGCACCGCCGGGCTGTCCACGCACAGCACCGCCGTGCCGTAGAACGGCATGCGGTGCAGGAAGTCAACGAACGCACCCTTGAGCCGGCCGAAGTCGTGCCCATAGGTTTCCATGTGGTCGGCGTCGATGTTCGTCACCACCGCCATCACCGGCAGCAGGTTCAGAAACGACGCGTCGGACTCGTCGGCCTCGACCACGATGTAGTCGCCGCTGCCCAAGCGGGCGTTCACGCCCGCGCTGTTCAGGCGCCCGCCGATGACGAAGGTCGGGTCCAGCCCGGCCTCGGCGAGCACGCTGGTCACGAGGCTGGTGGTGGTGGTCTTGCCATGCGTTCCCGCGATGGCGATTCCCTGCTTCAGGCGCATCAGTTCGGCGAGCATCAGCGCGCGCGGAACCACGGGAATTTTCTTCGCGCGCGCGGCCAGTACCTCGGGGTTGTCGTTCGTCACCGCGGTGGACGTGACCACCGCGTCCGCGTCCCCGACGTGCTCCGCCGCGTGCCCCAGGCGGGTCTCGATCCCCAGCCCCTGGAGGCGGCGCAGCGTGGCGCTATCGACCAGGTCGGAACCCGTGATGCGGTAGCCCAGGTTGAACAGCACCTCGGCGATGCCGCTCATGCCGGCGCCGCCCAGGCCGACGAAATGGATCTGGCGGATGGCGTGCTTCATGCGGCAAACTCCTCGCAAGCGGCCAGCAGCGCGCGCGTGGCCTCCGTTTTTTCCAGGCTCTTGGCCTTCAGCGCTCTGTCCAGCAGCGCCGGGCGCTGCATGTCCGACAGCATGCGCGCGAGCCCCTGCGGCGACAGATCGCGTTGCTGCACCAGCCAGCCGCCGCCCGCGTCCACGAGAAAGCGCGCGTTGTGGCTCTGGTGGTCGTCCACCGCCGAGGGAAAGGGAACGAACAGCGCGGCAGCGCCCACGGCGGCGATTTCCGTCACGGTGCCCGCGCCCGCGCGGCAGACGATGAGGTCGGCCGCGGCAAACGCGCTGGCGGCGTCGTCGATGAACGGCGTGAGTTCCGCCTGCACCCCGGCGGCGGCGTAATGGGCGCGCAGCGCGTCGATCTGCGTGGCGCCGCTCTGGTGCACGACCACGGGGCGCTGCTGCGCCGGCAGCAGCGCCAACGCCTGCGGAACGATCTCGTTGAGCGCGCGCGCGCCCAGGCTGCCGCCCACGACCAGCAGCCGCAGCGGGCCGGTGCGACCGGCAAAGCGCTCGGCGGGCCCCGGCTGCCGCGTGAACTCCGCGCGCAGCGGGTTGCCGACCCACTGGGCGTTCTTCGCCCCCTTGCCGAACACGCCCGGGAACGCGGTGAACACCCGGTCGGCAATCCGCGCGAGCACCCGGTTGGACAGACCCGCGACGGCGTTTTGCTCGTGCAGCAGCAGCGGCCTGCCGCACAGCACGCCCATCATCGCGCCCGGAAAGGCGATGTAGCCGCCCAGGCCCAGCAACACGTCGGGCCGCACGCGGCGCAGCACCCGCAGCGCCTGCCAGAACGCGCGCAGCAGGCGCAGCGGCAACAGCGCCAGCGTGACCAGGCCCTTGCCGCGCACGCCGGAAAAGTGGACCGGCTCCAGCGCAAAGCCCTGCTGCGCAGCGATGCGCGCCTCCATGCTGTCGGGCGCGCCGAGCCAATGCACGCGCCAGCCGCCCGCGCGCAGCGCCTGGGCCACGGCCAGACCCGGGAAGATATGGCCGCCCGTGCCGCCGGCCATGATCAGCGCGGTCTTGGTACGGTGCATGCTCCTCATGTGCGGCCTCCGCGCATCAGGAGCTTGTTCTCGTAGTCCACCCGCAGGACGACGGCCAGCGCAATCAGGTTCATCAGGATTGCCGACCCGCCAAAGCTCATCAGCGGCAGCGTGAGCCCCTTGGTCGGCAGCGCGCCCAGGTTCACGCCCATGTTGATGAACGCCTGAAAGCCGATCCAGATCGCCACCCCCTGCGCGACCAGGCCCGAGAACACGCGGTCCAGCGCGATGGCCTGGCGGCCGATGAGCATGATGCGGCGCGTCACCCACAGGAACAGCAGGATGAGCACGAGAACGCCCACGAGGCCGAATTCCTCGCCGATGACCGCGAGCAGGAAGTCGGTGTGCGCCTCGGGAAGCCAGTGCAGCTTCTCCACGCTGCCGCCCAGACCGACGCCGAAAATCTCGCCGCGCCCGATGGCGATCAGCGCGTGCGAGAGCTGGTAGCCCTTGCCCAGCGCGTGCTCCTCGCTGAACGGGTCGAGGTAGGCGAACACGCGCTCGCGCCGCCAGGACGAGCTGGCGATCATCAGCGCAAAGGCCGCCACGAGCACGCCCGCGATGAGGAAGAACATGCGCGCGTTGACGCCGCCCAGAAACAGGATTCCCATGGCGATCACGGCGATCACCAGAAAGGCGCCCATGTCCGGTTCGGCGAGCAGCAGCACGCCCATGATGGCGACGGCCGCGCCCATCGGCAGCACGGCGCGGAAGAACCGTTCCTTGACCTCCATCCTGCGCACCATGTAGCCGGCCGCGTAGACGAGCACGGAAAACTTCGCGAGCTCGGACGGCTGGAAGCCTATGGGCCCGGCGGCGAGCCAGCGGCGCGCGCCATTCACCATCTTGCCCAGCCCGGGAATCAGCACCGCCGCGAGCAGCAGCAGCGCCGCGACGAACAACCAGGGCGCAACACGCTCCCACAGCGCCATCGGCGCCTGCACGGTGAGCAGCGCCGCAATGAAGCCGGCGCCCATGTACAGGGCGTGGCGCGTGAAGAAATGGGTCGGCGCGTAGTGCGCGAAACGCGGGTTGTCCGGCATGGCGATGGACGCCGAATACACCATCACCAGCCCCCAGGAGAGCAGCGCCACCAGCACCCACAGCAGCGCCTGGTCGAAGGGCACGCTCACCGGCGCCGGGCGCGCGTACTGCGCGCTGCCCGCGTGCGCGGCGTGGCCGACCCGATCCGGCAGGCCGCCGAACCAGCCTGCCGCACGCTGCAGCAGCCTGGGCGCGCTCATGACCCGCCCTCCGGCGGCTGCGCCGCGCCGTCCGCGAGGCGGTGCACGGCGGCGACGAAGACCTGTGCGCGGTGTTCGTAGCTCTGGAACATGTCGAAGCTGGCGCAGGCCGGCGACATCAGCACCGCGTCGCCCGCGTGCGCGCGCTGCGCCGCGCGTTCCACCGCCTGGGGCAGCGTCTGCGCGTCGAGCAGCGGCACGGCGGCGTCCTTCAGGGCCGCGCGAATCAGCGGCGCGTCGCGGCCGATGAGCAGCACCGCGCGCGCGTGGCGCGCCACGGGTGCGGCCAGCGGCGCAAAGTCCTGCCCCTTGCCGTCGCCGCCCAGAATCACCACCAGGCGGCGCTCGGCCCCGAGCCCGGTGAGCGCCGCCACCGTGGCGCCGACGTTCGTTCCCTTGCTGTCGTCGAAATACTCCACGCCATCGACGACGGCCACCGACTCCACGCGGTGCGGCTCGCCGCGGTACGCGCGCAGACCGTAGAGCATGGGCGCCAGCGGGCAACCGGCGGCCGAGGCCAGCGCCAGCGCGGCGAGCGCGTTCACGGCGTTGTGCCGGCCGCGGATGCGCAGCGCGTCCGCGGGCAGCAGGCGCTGGATGTGCAGTTCCTCCTCGGTGGCGCGCGCGCGCTGCTGCGTCTCGTGCGCCGCCATGGCGCGCACCAGCCAGGTCATTGCGCCGACGGTCTGGAGGCCGAAGTCGCCGGGGCGCGTGGGCAGGTCGCCGCCAAACAGGGTGTGCGCGCGCTGCGGGGGCGGCTTGGTGCGCGCTGCCGGGGAGGGTCGCGGCGCCGGCGCCGGCAGCATGCGCAGCACCGCCGCGTCCTCGCGGTTCAGGACCATGTGGCCGGTCTGGCCCAGGATGCGCGCCTTCGCGGCCGCGTAGGCGTGCATGTCGCCATGCCAGTCGAGGTGGTCCTGCGTGAGGTTGAGCACCACCGCGGCCGTGGGGTCAAAGTCCGCGACGCCGTCGAGTTGGAAGCTCGACAGCTCGAGCACCCAGACGTCGGGCAGGGTGTCGGCGTCGATATGCCCGGCCAGCGTGTCGAGCAGGCTCGGGCCGATGTTTCCGGCCAGCGCCACGCGCCGGCCCGCGCGCGCGACCAACTCGGCGGTGAGCGCGCTCACGGTGGTCTTGCCGTTGGTTCCGGTGACGGCGAGAACCGCGGGCGCGTAGCCATGCGCTGCGCGCAGCGCCGCCAGCGCCATCGTGTACAGCTCCAATTCCCCACCCACGCGCACGCCGCTGGCGCCGGCCGCCGCGCATACCGAAGCCAGCGTCTGCGGGCTCAGGCCCGGGGAGCGGTACAGCGCGTGCAGGTCCTGCCCTTCGACCAGGCGCGCGTCGAAGGCGCCGGACACGAAGCGGACCTGGGGCAGTTCGTGTTGCAGCGCGGGCAGCTGCGGCGGCGCGGCGCGCGTGTCGGCGACGCTGACCCGCGCGCCGCAGCGCGTGCACCAGCGCGCCATGGCCAGGCCCGAGATGCCCAGGCCCAGGATCAGGATGTTCTGCCCGCGCAGCAGCGCCATGTCTGCGCCGGGCCGGCCGACCGACTCGGGGGCCGGCTGCGCGGCGCGCGCCGTCTCCTCTGCGGCGCCCGGGGGATCGGTGGCGGCAGCGGCGGTGGCCTCGGGCGCGGACATTTCGGCAAAGATCTGCGCCACGAAATCGGCGGCGGCCTGCGCCGCGCTGCATGCGGCGGGCGCAGCCGGCGTGGCCTGGCCGGGGACGGTGGCGGGGGCGTTCGGGGCGTCGTTCATCGCAGTTTCAGCGTGGACAGGCCGACCAGGCACAGCAGCATGGTGATGATCCAGAAACGCACGACCACCTGCGTTTCCTTCCAGCCGCTTTTTTCAAAGTGGTGGTGCAGCGGTGCCATCTTCAGCAGGCGCCGGCCCTCGCCGTAGCGCTTTCGGGTGTACTTGAACCAGCCGACCTGGAGCATCACCGACAGGGCCTCGACGACGAAGATCCCGCCCATGATGGCGAGGACGATTTCCTGGCGCACGATGACGGCGATGGTGCCCAGCGCGGCGCCGAGCGCGAGCGCGCCCACGTCGCCCATGAACAGCTGCGCGGGATGCGTGTTGAACCACAGAAAGGCCAGCCCCGCGCCGGCCATCGCGGCGCAGAAGATCAGCAGTTCGCCCGCGCCGGGGATGTGCGGGAAAAACAGGTAGCGGGAGTACACCGCGTTGCCCGAGACGTAGGCGAACACGCCCAGCGCCGAGCCGACCATGACGACCGGCATGATCGCCAGGCCGTCGAGGCCGTCGGTCAGGTTCACGGCGTTGCTCGAGCCGACGATCACGAGGTAGGTCAGGAACACGAAGCCGAGCACGCCCAGCGGGTAGCTCACCGCCTTGAGGAAGGGCAGCTGCAAACCGGCCTTGGGCGGCAGGTCGAGCGCGAAGCCCGAGCGCACCCAGCCCACGAACAGTTCCAGCACCCGGGTGTTCGAGTTCTCCGAGATGCTGAACACCAGGTACAGCGCCGCCAGCAGGCCGACCAGCGATTGCCAGAGATACTTCTCGCGCGAGCGCATGCCCTCCGGGTCCCGGCGCACCACCTTGCGCCAGTCGTCCACCCAGCCGATGGCGCCAAAGCCCAGCGTGACGATGAGCACGATCCAGACGAAGCGGTTCGACAGGTCGAACCACAGCAGCGTGGCGACCGCGATCGCCAGCAGGATCAGCACCCCCCCCATGGTCGGGGTGCCGCTTTTGGACAGGTGCGTCTGCATCGCGTAGCCGCGCACGGGCTGGCCGATTTTCAGCCCGGTGAGCGCGCGGATCACCCCGGGCCCCGCCACCAGGCCGATGAGCAGCGCCGTCACCGCGGCCATCACGGCGCGGAAGGTGATGTACTGGAACACCCGGAAGAAGCCGAACTCGGGCGACAGCGCCTGCAGCCATTGCGCGAGCAGCATCAGCATGCGCAGCCTCCGCCGGCCGGGGCCTGGAACGACAGCCGTGGCGCCGCCCCGGTGCGCTGCGCGCGCGCGGTTTCAATGCGTTGCGCCATGGCTTTCCTCCGGGTCCGGGTTCTGCGGCGCAGCGCAGGCAATCGCCTGCACCACCTGTTTCATCTGCATGAAGCGCGAGCCCTTGACCAACACGCTGCCCACGCCGGGCAGGGCCTCGCGCACGGCGGCGAGCAGCGCGTCCATGTCCGGGAAATGCCGCGCCGCGCCGAACGCGGCAGCGGCGTGCACCGACTGCGCCCCGAGCGCGAACAGCTGGCTGATGCCCATGGCGCGCGCGTGCGCACCGGCCTGCGCGTGCAGCTGCGGGCCCTGCGCGCCGACCTCGCCCATGTCGCCAAGCACCAGCAACTGCGGCGCGGGCAATTCGGCCAGGAGTTCGACGGCCGCGTGCAGGGAGTCGGGGTTGGCGTTGTAGCTATCGTCGACCACGGTGATCGTGCGGCCCGCGCAGTGCACGCCAAAGGTGCACGAGCGGCCCGGGATCGGCGTGAAATCGTTCAAGCCCTGCGCGATCGCGGCCAGCGGCGCGCCCGCAGCGAGCGCGCCCGCAGCGGCGGCCAGCGCGTTGTGCAGGTTGTGCCGGCCGGCGATGCGCAGCCGCGCCGCGAGCGGGCCCTGCGGCGTGTTCAGGGCCAGGCTCCAGGCGCCGCCCTGCCATTGCGCGGTGCGGCAATCGAGCGCGCCGCCCGCGCCAAATTCCAGGCATGCGCGCCCTGCGGCGAGGCTGCGCCACAGCGCCGTGTACGCGTCCCCCGCCGGGAACACGGCGCTGCCGCTCGCCGGCAGGCTCGCCAGGACCGCGCCGTTCTCGCGCGCCACGGCGTCCAGCGTCTGCATGAACTCCAGGTGCTCGCGCTGCGCGTTGTTCACCAGCGCCACCGTGGGCCGGACGCTGGCCGCGAGCGCGGCGATCTCGCCCGGGTGGTTCATGCCCATCTCGACCACCGCCACGCGGTGCGCGGCGCGCAGGTGCAGCAGCGTCAGCGCAACGCCGATGTGGTTGTTCAAATTGCCCTGCGTGGCGAGCGCCCCGGCGCCGTGCCAGGCGCGCAGGATGGACGCGATCATCTGCGTCACCGTGGTCTTGCCGTTGCTGCCGGTGACGCCGATCAGCGGCAATTCGAACTGCGCGCGCCAGCCCGCGGCCAGCGCGCCCAGGGCCGCGAGGCTGTCGGGCACCTCGATTCCCGGCAGGCCCGCGGCCTGCAACCCGCCCTGGGCCAGGGCCGCAGCGGCGCCGCGCGCGCGCGCTTCGGCGAGGAAGGCGTGCGCGTCGAAGCGCGCGCCCACGAGCGCAACGAAGAGATCACCCGCCTGCAGCGTGCGCGTATCGGTGTGCACGCGCAGCCAGGGCGTGGCGCCATCGCCCACCAGGGTGGCCGTGGGAATGCGGGGCAGCAGCAGCGCGTGCGCCTGTTGCAGGGTCAGCATGGCGGGGGGCGGCGACCTTGTCATCATCGCCCTGCCCCGGCTCCGGCGCACCGGGCCTGCAACGCGCTCTGCGCATGCGCCAGGTCGGAGAAAGGCCGGCGCAGGCCGGCTATCTCCTGGCTGTCCTCGTGGCCCTTGCCGGCGATCAGCAGCACGTCGGCGGGCGCGGCCCCGGCAACGGCCTGCGCGATGGCTGCCGCGCGGTCGGTCTCGGCGCGCACGCGGGCGCTGCCCCGGTCCGTGCCTTGCAGAATCTGCTGCACGATGGCCGCCGGGTCTTCGCCGCGCGGGTTGTCGCTGGTCACCAGCACCTGGTCGGCGAGCCGCTGCGCCACCGCGCCCATCAACGGGCGCTTGCCGGCGTCGCGCTCGCCGCCGCAGCCAAACACGCACCACAGCCGGCCACCGCGCCCGGCCGCGAGCGGGCGCAACGCCTGCAGGGCTTTTTCGAGCGCGTCGGGGGTGTGCGCGTAGTCCACCGCGACCAGCGGTTGCCCGGCCAGCGCCAGCTGCTGCATGCGGCCCGGGACGGGCTGCAACGGCGCGCAGGCCGCAACCGCGTCGCGCAGCGCAACGCCCAGGCTGCGCAGCGTGGCCAGAACGCCGAGCAGGTTGAGCACGTTGTACTCGCCGATCACATGGGTTTGCAGCAGCAGTTGCTGCTCTGCGCCCTCCTCGTGCAGGGTAAAGCGCAGCCCCTGCGCGCCCGGGGCGATGTCCCGGGCCGCCAGGCGCGCCGCGCCGCGGGCCGAGATGCTCCACAGGTCGAGCGCGCGCCCCTGGAGCTCGGCGTGCAGCCGGGCGCCCGCAGGGTCGTCCACATTCACGACCGCGGCGCGCAGGCCGGGCCAGTCGAACAGCGCGCGCTTGGCGCGCCAGTAGCCGGCCATGCTGCCGTGGTAGTCGAGGTGGTCCTGCGTGAAATTGGTGAAGATGGCCGTGCGGATGCGCGTTCCATCGAGCCGGGCGTCGGCCAGGCCGATCGACGAAGCCTCGACGGCGCAGGCCGTCAGCCCCTGCTGCGCGAACCGGCTCAGCGCGCTCTGCAACTGGAACGGGTCCGGCGTGGTCAGGCCCGTGGCCTCGAGCGCCGGCGCAACCCCCAGGCCCAGGGTGCCGACGAGCGCACACTGCTTCGGCGCTGCCGGTGCGCGGCCGCAGAGCCCATTCAGGGCCTGCGCGATCCACCATGCGGTGCTCGTCTTGCCGTTGGTTCCGGTGACGGCGAGCACGGCGAGCCGCTCGGCGGGCTGCCCGAACCACTGCGCCGCGATCGGCCCGGCCGCGGCTCTGAGGCCGTGCAGGGAGGCGATTTGCGCGTGCGGGAAGGCGAAGCCCTGCACGCCCGCCTGCTCGACCAGGCAGGCCGCAGCGCCGCGCGCCAGCGCGTCGGCCACGTGGGCGCGGCCATCGGTGACGGCGCCGGGCCAGGCGACGAAGCCGTCGCCCGGGGCGATCCGGCGGCTGTCCGCGTGCAGGCTGCCGCTGACGCGCGCGCGCAGCCATTGCACGGCCGCGTCTGCGCCATCGAGCGCGTGCGGCGGGTTGTGCATCGTGGGCGTCATCACGGGCATCACAGCGGCTCCGGCTCCGCGTCGGCCACGATGTGCGGTTTCACGGCCATGTCGGGCGCAACGCCGAGCATGCGCAGCGTCTGCTGAACGACCTCGCTGAACACGGGCGCGGCCACCGCGCCGCCGTAGAACTGGCCGCCTCCGGGCTCGTCGATCATCACCGCGACGATGATGCGCGGCGCGTCGATCGGGGCCATGCCGACGAACCAGGCGCGGTACTTGCCCGACACATAGTTGCGGCCCTCCTGCTTGCGCGCGGTGCCCGACTTGCCGCCGACCGAGTAGCCCAGGGTCTGCGCCTTCTGGCCCGTTCCGCCCGGGCCCGCGGCCAATTGCAGCATGCGGCGCACCTGATCGGCCGTGCGTTCGGAGAACACGGGAACGCCCACGGCCGCCACGTCGGTCTTGAGCAGCGTTGCCGGAATCACCCGGCCCCCATTGGCAAACACGGTGTACGAGCGCGCCATCTGGAGCAGGCTGGCCGACAGGCCGTAGCCGTAGGCCATGGTCGCCTGCTCCACCGGGCGCCAACTCTTGTAGGGACGCAGGCGGCCGCTGACCACGCCGGGAAAGCGCAGCTGCGGCTTTTGCCCGAAGCCTGCGGCGGAGAAGGTCTCCCACATCTCGCGCGCCGGCAGCTGCATGGCGATCTTGGTGGTTCCCACGTTGCTCGATTTCTGGATCACCCCCTCGACCGTGAGCAGGCCATGGTTGTGCGTGTCGGAGATGGTCGATCCGGTGATCGTGATGCGTCCCGGGTTCGTGTCTATCGGGGTCTCGGGGCGCACGCGTCCGGTCTCCAGCGCCAGGCCGATGGTGAACGGTTTCATCGTCGATCCGGGTTCGAACACGTCGGTGAGCGCGCGGTTGCGCAGCTGCTCGCCGCTGAGGTGCTGGCGCTGCCCGGGCAGGTAGCTCGGGTAGTTGGCCAAGGCCAGCAATTCGCCCGTGTGCGCGTCGAGCACCACCACGCTGCCGGCACGCGCCTTGTGCACCGCCACCTGGTCGCGCAGCTTCTGGTACGCGAAGAACTGCACCTTGCTGTCGATGGACAGCTGCATGTCGCGCCCGTCCACGGGCGGGACGCCCTCGCCCAGGCCCTCGACCACGCGGCCCAGGCGGTCCTTGATCACGCGGCGCGATCCGGCGCGGCCCGCGAGCAGGTCGTTGAAAGCCAGCTCCACGCCCTCCTGGCCCAGGTCCTCGACGTTCGTGAAGCCGACCACGTGCGCCGCCGCCTCGCCCTCGGGGTACTGGCGCTTGTATTCCTCGCGCTGGTAGATGCCCCGGATCCCCAGGGCCGCAATCCGCTGGCCCACGTGCCAGTCGAGCTGGCGCTTGATCCAGACGAAGGTCTTGTCCTCGTCGGCGAGCTTTCTGTGCAGTTGCGCCAGCGGCATGTCGAGCAGTGTGGCGAGTTCCTCGAGCTTCGCGCGGACCGCGGGCGCGTCCTGGTCCACGTCCTCGGGAATCGCCCAGATGCTGGTCGCGGGAACGCTGGAGGCGAGGATCAGGCCGTTGCGGTCCAGGATCTTGCCGCGGTTCGCGGGCAACTCCAGCGTGCGCGCGAAGCGCACCGCGCCCTGGCGCTGGAAGAAGGCATTGCCGAACACCTGCACGTAGGCCGCGCGCGCGCCCAGCCCCATGAAGCCGAGCGCGATCAACGCCACGATGAACTTGCTGCGCCAGACGGGCGTCTTGCTCGCCAGCAGCGGACTGGATGCGTAGCGCACGCTGCGGCTCATGGTTGGGCACCCTGTGGATCGGTCACGTACTGGGTGATTGCCGGCGTCGCCGGGAGCATGTTCAGCTGCCCGCGGGCCATCTTTTCGATGCGCAGCGGCGTCGCCTGCGCGCGCTTTTCCACCTGCAGCCGCCGGTACTCGGTCTCCAGGCGCCGCGCCTGCGCGTGCGCGCGATCGAGTTCGGTGAACAGGCGGCGCGACTCGTACTGGGTGTGCACCAGATAGACCGCGCTCGTCAGCACGGCCAGCAGCAGGACGGCGTTCAGGCGGGCCATCGTGTCAGGCCCCGGTGCGCTCGGCGACGCGCATGGTCGCGCTGCGCGCGCGCGGGTTCGCCGCGACTTCGGCGGCACCGGGCCGCACGCGCCCCAGCGCCACGAGTCGCATCGCCTGCGGCGCGGCAAACGGCGCACGGCGATCGAAGGCCTCGCGCGCATGCTTGGCGATGAAGCGCTTGACGATGCGGTCTTCCAGCGAATGGAAACTGATCACCACCAGACGCCCGCCCGGGCACAGCACCGTGAGGCTGGCCTCTAGCGCTTGTTGCAGTTCTTCAAGTTCGGCGTTAATGAAAATCCGAAAAGCTTGAAATGTGCGCGTTGCAGGGTTCTGGCCCGGCTCGCGGGTTTTGACCGTGCGCGCCACGAGATCGGCCAGTTCGGCGGTGCCGACGAGCGCGCCCCGTTTCTCGCGCTGAGCAACAATCGCCTTTGCAATGGAGCCAGCAAACCGTTCTTCGCCGTAATCACGCAATACCTCCGCAATCTGTCCTGTTTCGGCCGCAGCCAACCAATCGGCCACGCTTGCGCCGCGCGTGGTGTCCATGCGCATGTCCAGCGGACCGTCGAAACGGAAACTGAAGCCCCGCCCGGGGCTGTCGATCTGGGGCGAGCTCACGCCCAGGTCCATGAGCACGCCGGCCACGCTGCCCGCGGGCAGGTCCGCGAGTTCGCGAAAGCCCTGGTGCCGAATGGAAAAACGCGCATCGGTGATGCGCGTTGCTTCGGCGACGGCCTCGGGATCCTTGTCATAGGCCACGAGCCGCCCCTGCGGTCCGAGCCGCTGCAGGATCAGACGCGCATGCCCTCCGCGCCCGAATGTCGCATCGACCCAGGTGCCCGCGGGCGCGGGCCCGGCGGCACCGAGCAGCGCGGTCACGGCCTCTTCGAGCAGGACGGTGGTGTGTTGCAAAGCGTCTGCCACGGTGCGCCTTAAAAGGAGAATTCCTTGAAGACATCCGGCATGTCGCCCTGCATGGCCCTGGCCTCCTGCGCGTCGTAGCTCGCCTTGTCCCAGAGTTCGAAATGGTCGCCCATGCCCAAGAGCATGGCGTCCTTGGAGATGCCTGCGGCCGTGCGCAGTTCGGGCGAGACCAGCACGCGGCCCGTGGCGTCCATTTCCACGTCCATGGCGTTGCCCAGAAAAATGCGCTTCCACCACTGCGCGGACATGGGCAGTTGGGCGATGCGCTCGCGGAACCTCTCCCACTCGGGGCGGGGAAAGACCATCAGGCAGCCGTGCGGGTGCCGGGTGATGGTCAGCTGGCCCGCAGCGTTCGCCACCAGGACGTCACGATGCCGGGTCGGCACGGATAGCCGACCCTTCGCATCCAGACTTAGCGACGAGGCCCCTTGAAACACGGACAGACTTTCGACTCGGTTTGCCCTCCGGCCCGTGCAACAGACCTGAAGGGCACTTTTCACCACTTAAATGCACTTTTTTGCACTGTAGCAGGAAAAGCACAGCGAGCAAGCGCCGTCCAAACAAATTCTTACAGCGAAATCAGGGACTTAGGATTCATTGCGCGGTCTGCAGAGAATAAAACGCATTAAAAATAGGTACTTGGGAAGCCTTGTGGAAGTGACGTCTCAAGAAAAACTGCGCTCAGAGGATGTAGCGCGAAAGATCCTCGTCCTGGCTCAAAGTCTGCAGGCGCTCGTCGACATACGCGGCGTCCACGGTGACGGTCTGGCCCGACAGGCTCGTGGCGCCAAAGCTGACTTCGTCGAGCAGCCGCTCCATGACGGTGGAGAGGCGGCGCGCGCCGATGTTCTCGGTGCGTTCGTTGACCTCGAAGGCGATGTGCGCCAGGCGCGTGATGCCCTGCGGGACGAAGTCCAGCGCCACACCCTCGGTCGCCAGCAGCGCTTGGTATTGCTTGACCAGCGATGCGTGCGTCTGCGTGAGGATGGCCTCGAAGTCCTGCACCGACAGCGATTCGAGCTCGACGCGGATCGGAAAGCGCCCCTGCAACTCGGGAATCAGGTCGCTCGGCCGGGCCAGGTGAAACGCCCCGGAGGCGATGAACAGGATGTGGTCGGTCTTGATCATGCCGTACTTGGTCGATACGGTGGTGCCCTCGACCAGCGGCAGCAGGTCGCGCTGCACGCCCTGGCGCGACACGTCGGCGCCGCTGGTTTCCTGGCGCGTGGCGACCTTGTCGATTTCGTCGATGAAGACGATGCCGTTCTGCTCGGCGTTGGCCACGGCCCGGGTCCTGATCTCCTCCTCGTTGACGAGCTTGCCCGCCTCTTCATCGGTGATGCGCTGTAGCGCCTCGGCGATCCTTAACCGGCGCGTGCGCTGCTTGTCCTGCCCAAGCTGGCTGAACATGCCGCGCAGTTGCTCGGTCATTTCTTCGAGCCCCTGGGGGCCCATGATTTCGAGCTGCGGCCGGCCTTCGGAGACGTCGATCTCGATTTCCCGGTCGTCGAGCGCGCCTTCGCGCAGCTTCTTGCGAAACACCTGCCGGGCGGTGCTGTCGGTGGTGGCCTCGGTGCCCGCGACGCCCCGGGCGGGCGGGATCAGCGCGTCCAGAACGCGCTCCTCGGCCGCGTCCTCGGCGCGCTTGCGCACCTTGTGCATCTCGGATTCGCGCGTCTGCTTGACGGCCATTTCAGCCAGGTCACGGATGATGGCGTCCACGTCCTTGCCCACGTAGCCGACCTCGGTGAACTTGGTGGCCTCGACCTTGATGAAGGGCGCGTCGGCAAGCTTGGCCAAGCGGCGGGCGATCTCGGTCTTGCCCACGCCGGTGGGGCCGATCATGAGGATGTTCTTGGGCGTGATCTCCTGGCGCAGGTTGCCCTGCACCTGCTGGCGGCGCCAGCGGTTGCGCAGCGCAATGGCCACGGCGCGCTTGGCGCTGGTCTGGCCCACGATGTGCTTGTCGAGTTCGGAGACGATTTCCTGGGGGGTCATGGACGACATGGCGGATTTCCTGGTGGCGCGAGGCTTGGGCGCTGAAACAATGGAGCGCTCAAAGCGATTGAAAACAGGGCATTGTGCGGTACGCCCGCGGGGTGGAGCGGGTCGGGGCGGGCGCACTGTCCGCGCCGGTACGCGTCCTACAGCGTCTCGATGCTGTGCTGCATGTTGGTGTAGATGCACAGCTCGCCTGCGATCTCCAGGGATTTTTTGACGATGTCCTGCGCGCAAAGGTCGGTGTGCTCAAGCAAGGCCCTGGCGGCCGAGTGCGCGTACGCGCCGCCCGAGCCGATCGCCACGATGCCGCGCTCGGGTTCGAGCACGTCGCCGTTGCCGGTGATGATGAGCGAGGCCTGCAGGTCGGCCACGGCGAGCATGGCTTCGAGGCGGCGCAGCACGCGGTCGGTGCGCCAGTCCCGCGTCAGTTCGATCGCGGCGCGCACCAGGTGGCCCTGGTGCTTGTCGAGCTTGGCCTCGAAGCGCTCGAAAAGGGTGAAGGCGTCGGCGGTGGCGCCGGCGAAACCCGCGAGCACCTTGCCGTGGTGCAGTTTGCGCACCTTGCGCGCCGAGCCCTTGACGACGACGTTGCCCAGGGTGACCTGGCCGTCGCCGCCAATGGCCACCTGCACGCCTTGGGGCGTCTCGCGGCGCACGCTCAGGATGGTGGTGCCGTGAAACACCGGATTCTCTGTGGATGGGTTCATGACTGCCGCAGGTGGAGGTGGCCCGGCATTTTGCAAGCCGGGCGGCACGGGGCATGGGCGCCTTCAGTTCTTGCGCGGAAGCACCCAGGCGTGCTCGTTGATACCGATCACGTTGAAGAAAATCGCCACCAGCCGCTGCAAGTTATGAAACGCGACGACGTGGCCGCGCCCCTGCTGCTCAGCGGCCCAGTTGAGCACCGAGCCCGCCGCGGCAAAGTCCACGCGGATGAGCATGTCGCAGGCAATGGAAAACGGCACGCCGGGGCGCAGCAGGCCATCGAAAGGCGCCAGCAGCGGCGTGGCGCTGCCGTCGATATGGCCGCTGAGCTGTGCTGCGGGCACGGTGTCCGGCGGCGCGGACAGTTCGCCCAGATCCGAGGCCATGAAGTCGCTGTGGCCGCTGTTGCCGTTGTCTGGCGCCAGCGGGGCCTCATCCGAGGATGCGCCCTCGTCGCAGCGATACCCGCAGCGTGGCGCGACCCAGGCCGGGGGCGAGACCTCGTAGGTCACGCAGTAATCGAGCGCCACCAGTTCGAATTCGTCGAGCTTGTCCATGAGGCGCAGCACGGCCATGCGCAGAAGCCACCAATCGGGGCTGTGCGAGCGCTCGCCCGAAGGGGTCTTGGCGCCGAGCAGGGCGTTGAGCCGTTCCACGCCCGAGAACACGAACTGGCCCTCCTGGTTCGCCCACTGGACGAACAGGTTCGTCAGCAGGGGCACAGCCGCCGGGTCGATGTCCGTCAGGCGCTCCCAGAACAGGGGCCAGGGCCCGTCGGCGCGCGCCAGCGACGCCTGCAGCGCCGCCACGGAGGTCACGGCCAGCATGGCAGGAGCATGCCAGTTGAAATCGCGGTGCACGGCGGACGCCGCCACGGCGCCTTCCGCAGGGGCTGCGGCGCCGGCCATTCCGAGTTGCTCGGGCATCGAGAACCACAGTGGCGCGGAGCGGTTGAAGCGGGCGGCAAAGTCGATCGCCAGGGACTCGAAACGGTCGTTGCGCCCAATGGCGCGGTACAGGTCGAACAGCGTCATCCAGACCTCGATCTGCTGCTCTGGCGCGTCCTGCTGGCGCTGGGCCAGCACCTCCAGCAGGCCGGACTCCGCCCCCGCATGGTCGCCATTGGCAAAGAGGATGGCGGCTTCTTCCAGATCGGGTTCGTGCACGAATTCCCTGGGCGCGAGTACGGGGGCCGGCGCGGGGGCGGGAATGGGCACGGGCCTTCTTGGGGCCGGCGCAGGACCCAGGGGCGCCTGCGCCGGATACCCGGCTGCGGGCACCGTGGTTCCGGCAAACCAGCCAATCGCCGAGCTGTCGTTTGCGAACAAGGGCGCAACCGCGGGCGGGGGCGGGGGTTCGAGCAGCGCCTGCAGACTGGCCGGGACCGTGGGCGCGTAAGCCTGCGCGTCCGTGGCCTGCACGTCGGCGGCGACCGGCGGGCGGGCGGGCGCATCCCCCGCGCCCGGTTTGCTCTTCCACCACTGCTGCGCCATCTGCGCTTCGATCTCGTCGATCTTCTTGAGCGTGTCCGCGCGCTCGTCGGGCATGACCATGCTGCTGTGGAAGAACGAGGGTTGCGCCGCGGGGTCTGCTGCCACGCGCCGCCCCGGCTGCACGCCGCGCTGGCGCAGCCGGCGCAGCTGATCGAATTCGCGCTGCCGAACGAAGTCGTTGCGGCGCTTGCGCTCGATCATTTCCTTGAGCATCTGCTTGCTGTAGAGGCTCTCCTTATCGTCCTGCAACGTATTCAGCGAGCGCCAGTCAGTCGTGGGGTTGCGCACGAACCGCACCACCTTCGACAACAGCCCACCGGGTGTGGAGTCTTCCTTGCTCATGTTCGGGGTTCACAGTGCGCAAAGGGATGGTCTGTTCAATCACCGAACATCTTTTGCTTGAGTTCGCGGCGTTGCTGCGCCTCCAGCGACAGCGTGGCCGTGGGGCGCGCGATCAGGCGGCCGACCCCGATGGGTTCGCCGGTTTCGTCGCAGTAGCCGTAGTCACCCGTGTCAATGCGCGCGATGGACTGCTCGATCTTCTTGAGCAGCTTGCGTTCGCGGTCGCGCGTGCGCAGTTCCAGGGCGTGTTCCTCTTCGATCGTTGCGCGGTCTGCCGGATCGGGGACGACCACGGTGTCTTCGCGCAGGTGCTCGGTGGTTTCGCCTGCGCTGTTGTGGATGTCTTGCTTGAGCTGCACCAGCTTCAGGCGGAAGAACGCCATCTGCTTTTCGTTCATGTACTCGCTGTCGGGCATGGCCAGAACCTCGGCGTCGGTCAACTCTTCGGCGGACCGGGTCTTCCAGTTGTTCGCCAGCCGGGGATCCTTTTTCGCAACCGCGTAGGTGGGCTGCGCTTGCGCGGTCGTGGGCATGGTGTGTCGGTAACTGGCTTTGGCCGCAGTCGAAGCCACGGACTGCGCCATGGATGGTACGGTCAATTGGGCCAGGCGTGAAGAGGGTCGGGCCATGCGCGTGGGCAGCTGCGGGTCAGCCGCCGCAACCGTGGCCGACGAGGCGACGGCGGAACCAGCGCCCGCCTTGGGCGCTGCGGCCTTGGGAGCGGACTTTGCAACAGCATTCGGTGCCACCGGGGTGGCGGCGCTTTTCGCCGTGGCAGGGGCGGCGCTCGCCTGGGATTTGCTGGCGCTGGTTTCGGCTTTCACTTGGCTGGTCTCCTCGCAATACGGGTGGGCCCCGCTGCCTGCGCGGGCAGGCTTTGCGGGGGTTTTCCCGGGGGCGATTGTATCGACCCGGGCTGACGCAAATGGTAGCGTTGCGGATACGGCACAAACCCGCCGGCCCCGGAGCTCGCGGCGAGTCTCTGCGGGTCAGGCCAGGCTCTGCTCCAGCCCTTGCTGGAAGATGTCCCGGGGCAGGTCGAGGCCAATGAAAACCATCTTGCTGATGCGCTCCTCGCCATCGGCCCAGGGCGGGCCCAGATCGCTGCCCATGAGCTGGTGCACGCCCTGGAAGATCACCTTGCGATCGGTTCCCCGCATATGCAGCACGCCCTTGTAGCGCAGCATGCGCGGGCCATAAATGTTCACGATGGCCTCGAGAAAATCCTCCAGCTTGACCGGATCGAACGGGCGCTGCGAACGGTAGACGAAGCTCTTCACGTCGTCATCGTGGTGGTGGTGCCGTCCCTGGTCGCCGTGGTCGTGCTGGTCGTGCTGGTGCGCGGGGTGGTCGCAGTGCGCGCCATGCGCATGGTCGTGCCCGGGGTGCCCGTGTGCCGCCTCTTCCTTGAGAAAGTCCGGGTCTATGTCGAGCTTGGCGTTCAGGTTGAAGCCCCGCAGGTCCAGCACTTCCTCAAGCGCAACGGCGCCGAAATGCACGGCCCTGATCGGCGCACGCGGGTTCATGTGCTTCAGGCGATGGGTCAGCGCATCGGTCTCCTGGGCGCTCACGAGGTCGGTCTTGGACAGGAAGATCTGGTCCGCAAAGCCCACTTGGCGGCGCGCCTCCTGGCGCTCGTCGAGTTGCCGGCCGGCGTGCTTGGCGTCGACCAGGGTGATGATGGAGTCGATCAGGCAGGTCGCGGCGATCTCCTCGTCCATGAAGAAGGTCTGCGCCACGGGGCCCGGGTCGGCAACGCCGGTGGTCTCGATCACGATGCGGTCAAAATCGAGCTGGCCCTCGCGCTTCTTGGCGGCGAGCAATTGCAGCGTTGCGCGCAGGTCTTCGCGGATGGTGCAGCAGATGCAGCCGTTGCTCATCTGCAGGATCTGCTCCTTGGACTCGGTCACGAGAATGTCGCTGTCGATGTTCTCTTCGCCGAATTCGTTTTCGATCACGGCGATCTTCTGACCATGGGCTTCGCCCAGCAAGCGCTTGAGCAGGGTCGTTTTGCCAGAGCCCAGAAAGCCGGTGAGGATGGTGACGGGAATCAGGGACATGGGAAGGTCTTGTGGATTGCAAACAGCGCCAACGGCACGCGCGCCAGCGGGATGGGGAGTTTATCGGGGTTGGGCCGGGGGCGCCTGCACTGCGGGAATCAGGCCCCGGAGCGGCGCACCATGCGCGTGAACAGGAATATGCCGGCGAGCACCAGCGCGGTTCCGGCGGCCACCCAGAGCGTGAAGGGCTCGTCCAGAATCCACACGCCCATGGCAATGGTCGACAGCGGCCCCACCATGCCCGTCTGCGCGGCCATCCCTGCGCCGATGCGCTCGATGGCCATCATCACCAGCACCACCGGCGTCGCCGTGCACAGCGTGGCATTGAGGATGGACAGCCAGATCACCTCGGGCACCACCTGCGCCGCGCCGAGCGGCCGCAGCACCGCAAACTGCGCCAGGCAGCACAGACAGGCCACCGAGGTCGCCAGCCCGACCAGGCGCAGCGCCCCCAGGCGCCGCACCAACTCGCCGCTGTAGACGAGGTAGACGGCGTAGGCCACCGTGCTGAGGAACACCAGCAGGGCGCCCCACGCCGCGTCGTTGCCCTGCGAGCCCAGTTCGCGGCCGAACACCAGGACCACGCCGCAGTAGCTCAGCAGCATTCCCGCCACCTGCCCCCAGCGGATGGTGCGCCCGTACAGCAGCCAGCCGAGCCCCACGACCAGCGTGGGGTTGAGGTACAGGATGAGCCGCTCCAGGCTCGCGCTGATGTAGGCCAGGCCGGCAAAGTCCAGGGCGCTCGCCAGGTAGTAGCCCGTGACCCCGAGACCGAACACCCCGAGCCAGTCGCTGCGCGTCAGCGGCGGCCGGCCCCGGCCCGCCCACCAGGCCATCACGACAAAAATCGGCAGGGCGAACAGCATGCGGTACATGATGAGCGTGACCGCGTCCACCCCGTGGCGGTACGCCAGCTTGACGATGATGGACTTGCCGCTGAAGGCGATGGAGCCAAGAAACGCGAGCAAAAGACCGGTTGCAATGCCCTTGCTCGCGGCCTGCTCCGGCGGTATGGGTTGGACCGAAGACATGGGGGTTCGAATTTCCTGTCAGGGGATTGCGCCCCAGCGCAGCGCGCCAGGCGCTGCGCTGGGGAATGCGGGATGGACCGTGGCGCGCGCCCGATGGCACGGCCTGCGCCCAAGCATGCAGTGTGCCAGGAGTGCGGGGCGCGCGCCATCGCCGCTTCGCGTGGCTGCCCCGGCCGCTAATCGGGTCTGCGCAACACCCGATGGTGCAGGCGCCTGAGCGCGCACCACACGCCGAAGGCAACCACGGGGATGGCGCCGGCCACCGTGCTCTCCGACGACAGGGGCCAGCCCAGCGGCTGCGCCGCCTTGGCCAGATGGCTCACGAGTCCGACGACGTAGTAGGTGATGGCCGCGACCGACAACCCTTCCACGGTGGACTGCATCCGGAGTTGCAGGTCCTGGCGCTGGTTCATGGTGGCCAGCAGCGCCTGGCTGCTTTGCTGCTGCTCGATCTCCACACGCGTGCGCAACAGGCTGCTCGTGCGGGAGACGCGCTGAGACAGCGCATCCTGGCGCCGGGCGGCCCATTCGCAGGTGCTGCGCGCGGGGCTCAGGCGCCGGTCCATGAACTCGCCGATGGTCTGCATTCCCGCCAGGCGGGACTCGGCAATCTCGCGGATGCGGCGGTCGAGCAGCCCGAAGTACGCGCTGCTCGCCGAGAAGCGCGATTGCGTCGCCGCGTACTGGCTCTCCACCTGCCCGGCCAGGCGCGTGAGGCGGTCGAGCAGGGCCGCCTCGTCGTCGCGGCGGGCGCTGCGGATGGCCTGCGCCAGGGCGGCCAGCTCGCTCTCGGCAAGGGCCAGCGCACGGGCCGCCTCGCGCGCGGCGGGCAGGCCCAGCAGGGCCGCCATGCGGTAGGTCTCGATCTCCAGCAGGCGCTGTACCAGGCGCCCCAGGCGGCGCGGCGTCATGCCCCCGGCGAGCAGCAGCATGCGCGAGAAACCGTCGGCGTGGATGGCAAAGTCGGTGTAGACCTCGCCGTGCCCGCCGGCCACGCTGGACGCGACCAGCCGGTCTTCGTTCAGCAGTTGCTTCACCAGGGCGCCCGAGCCAAAGATATGCGTCGGCAAGACCCACAGGTTCAGGCTGCACAGGCATTGCCCGGGCAAGGCGGCGAGCCAGTCGTGGGCCACGGCGTCGGCCGCGCTCGCGGGCTCGCGCTCGCCCAGGGAATCGACCGCGGCGGGCTGCATGAAGGTCCAGGAGACAAACTCGGTGTGCAGTTCCCAGCGCATGCGCAGGCTCCCCAGGTCCATGCGCAGGTGGGTGCTGTCGGCGTCGGGCAGCGCCAGGTGGTGATCGCGCAAGAGCTCCGCCACGTGGGCGCGGCTCGCCTCGCGCTCGGCGGCGTCGGCGAGCATCACGATGTGGGCGATGGCCAGCGGGGCGCTCATCGCCTCGGGCGGGCGGGCGTGGACCTCGTTGTGCAGCATCACCCGGTGGGGGTGCTGCGTGGGACGGACGGAAGCGGGCATGCGGAACCTCTGAATTTGGGGTCGGGCGTTCAATGCTCCGGGTCTTGCGTGCCGTCGTCTTGTCGCAGGATCGTTTCGTAGTACCGGGCGAGGCCGCTGCCGCCATGTAGCGAAACAGGGGCGGCAAGCTGCTCTTCGGCCTCGGGGGAGAAGACGACGCGATGGCGCCTCATCGCGTCCTGGCATGCTCGGCGGCGAGCCGGGCGCGTACCTGCTCGGCCGTGACGGCGCGCGACGGGTCCGCGATCAGCGTGTCGCAGGCCGGCCCCACTTGGCCGTGCGGCCAGTTCTCCACCGCCGCCCGATCGCGCGCGAGCAGCACCCGCAGGCCGCCGCGGATGACTTCGCTCTCGCTCGCGTATTCGCCGCAGCGCACCTTCGTTCTCACCACGTCCGCCATATCGAGGGGCAGGGTAATGCTCATTTGTTGCGTGGTTCGCATGACGGGCTCCGGGGGGGATTGGCAGGATTGGCGGATTGAATCCTACGGCCTTGTGCGCCACCGGTCTACTGTGCTGTCGCGCAAAGGGTTGGCTGGGGACCTGTGGTCTTGCAGGGCACGATGGGAATGGAGGCTTTGCCCAGCACGGGCAAGTATCTTGACCGGACAGAGGGGGCAAAGGCCCCTCCTGCTTGGCAAATTCGGCCCATTCGTGCTGCCAAGCAGGGAGGAGAGTTGGGCGGTCCGGAAAAAACTACGCCCCCGGGGGCATGCTCGCGCAGAGGTCGCACCGGGGGCTTGCTTTGGCCGGAGGATACCCTATTGCCCATTCACAGCCAAGCCAAGTGACGCGGACGAAGCTGCCGGAGTTGGATGCCAATGGTCTCAACCAGCATGATCAGTTCTCCACAAAGGCCTCTTCGCGCTTGTGCTTGACCGAAGGCAGCAGCACGATGACGAGCAGCAGCACGGCGGCGGCGAGCAGGCCGGCCGACAGCGGGCGCGTGACGAACACGCTCCAGTCGCCGCGCGAGAGCAGCAGCGTGCGGCGCAGGTTTTCCTCCATCATCGAACTCAGGATGAAGCCCAGCAGCAGGGGGGCGGGCTCGGTTCCCAGCTTGTGGAAGACGTAGCCCACCAGGCCAAAGGCGCCGACCATCCAGATGTCGAAGGGGTTGCTGCTCATCACGTACACGCCCACCGCGCAGAACAGCACGATCGACGGGAACAGCCAGCGGTAGGGCGGCGCGGGCAGCAGCTTGATCCAGATGCCGATCAACGGCAGGCTCAGGATGATGAGCATGACTATCATCGAAGCGACCAGGCCCCGGAACAGTTCCGGCTTGTTGATCATCACCTCGGGGCCGGGCTGTATGTTGTAGATGGTGATGGCGCTGACCATCAGCACCGTCACCAGGTAGATGCCCAGCGTGAGCAGCGAGATGACCTTGGCCGTGACCACCTCGCGCTGGTCGCTGGGGCGGGCCAGGTTGGCGATGATCTCGCCGTAGCCGAAAACGCCCATGGCGATGGTCACGAAGCCGATGCCATCGGTCAGTTCAGGAATGTCGAAGCTGAAGCGCACCACGCCCGAAGTCAAGTCGGTTCCCACGAGGCCCATCAGCAGGCCCAGCAGAATCATGGCCACGGCCTTGAGCAACGAGCCCGAGGCCAGCACCACGGCGCCGATCAGGCTCAGCACCATGAGCGAGAAATTCTCGGCGGAGCCGGACCTGAACCCCACGTCGGTCAGCGACAACACGAGCGCCGCCAGGATCAACACTCCGTAGACCATCAGGGCCTTCACGCACCAAGCGGGCTGGCGTTTTCGCTGGCAGGACTCTCTGGTCAGCATGATCAGCCCTCCACAAAGGCCTCTTCGCGCTTGTGCTTGACCAAAGGCAGCAGCACGATGACGAGCAGCAGCACGGCGGCGGCGAGCAGGCCGGCCGACAGCGGGCGTGTGACGAACACGCTCCAGTCGCCGCGCGAGAGCAGCAGCGTGCGGCGCAGGTTTTCCTCCATCATCGAACTCAGGATGAAGCCCAGCAGCAGGGGGGCGGGCTCGGTTCCCAGCTTGTGGAAGACGTAGCCCACCAGGCCAAAGGCGCCGACCATCCAGATGTCGAAGGGGTTGCTGCTCATCACGTACACGCACACCGCGCAGAACAGCATGATCGACGGGAACAGCCAGCGGTAGGGCGGCGCGGGCAGCAGCTTGATCCAGATGCCGATCAACGGCAGGCTCAGGATGATGAGCATGACTATCATCGAAGCGACCAGGCCCCGGAACAGTTCCGGCTTGTTGATCATCACCTCGGGGCCGGGCTGTATGTTGTAGATGGTGATGGCGCTGACCATCAGCACCGTCACCAGGTAGATGCCCAGCGTGAGCAGCGAGATGACCTTGGCCGTGACCACCTCGCGCTGGTCGCTGGGGCGGGCCAGGTTGGCGATGATCTCGCCGTAGCCGAAAACGCCCATGGCGATGGTCACGAAGCCGATGCCATCGGTCAGTTCAGGAATGTCGAAGCTGAAGCGCACCACGCCCGAAGTCAAGTCGGTTCCCACGAGGCCCATCAGCAGGCCCAGCAGAATCATGGCCACGGTCTTGAGCAACGAGCCCGAGGCCAGCACCACGGCGCCGATCAGGCTCAGCACCATGAGCGAGAAATTCTCGGCGGAGCCGGACCTGAACCCCACGTCGGTCAGCGACAACACGAGCGCCGCCAGGATCAACACTCCGTAGACCATCAGGGCCTTCACGCACCAAGCGGGGTGGCGTTTTCGCTGGCAGGACTCTCTGGTCAGCATGATCAGTCCTCCACAAAGGCTTCTTCGCGCTTGTGCTTGACCGAGGGCAGCAGCACGATGACGAGCAGCAGCACGGCGGCGGCGAGCAGGCCGGCCGACAACGGGCGTGTGACGAGCACGCTCCAGTCGCCGCGCGAGAGCGTCAGCGCACGGCGCAGATATTCCTCCATCTGCGGGCCCAGGATGAAGCCCAGCAGCAGGGGGGCGGACTCGGTTCCCAGCTTGTGGAAGATGTAGCCCACCAGGCCAAAGATGCCGACCATCCAGATGTCGAAGGTGTTGTTGTTCGTCGAGTACACGCCCACCGCGCAGAACAGCACGATCGACGGGAACAGCCAGCGGTAGGGAACGGTCAGCAGCTTGATCCAGATGCCGATCAGCGGCAGGTTCAGGATGACGAGCATGGCGTTGCCGATCCACATCGAGGCGATCAGGCCCCAGAACAGTTCCGGGTTGCTGGTCATCACCTGGGGGCCGGGCTGTATGTTGTGGATGGTCATGGCGCCGACCATCAGCGCCATCACCGCGTTCGGGGGGATGCCCAGCGTGAGCAGCGGGATGAAGGAGGTCTGCGCGCCGGCGTTGTTCGCCGACTCGGGCGCCGCCACGCCGCGGATGTTGCCCTGACCGAACGGCACCTCGCCGGGCTGCAAGCGGGTCTTCTTCTCGATCGTGTACGCGGCAAAGGCCGACAGCAGGGCTCCGCCACCGGGCAGTATGCCCAGCACCGCGCCCAGCGCGGTGCCGCGCAGCACGGCGGGAATCATGCGCTTGAAGTCATCGCGGGTCGGGAACAGGCCCTCGACCTTGGCCGTGAACACCTCGCGCTGGTCGCTGGGGCGGGCCAGGTTGGCGATGATCTCGCCGTAGCCGAAAACGCCCATGGCGATGGTCACGAAGCCGATGCCGTCGGTCAGTTCGGGAATGTCGAAGCTGAAGCGCGCCGTACCCGAATTCACGTCGGTTCCCACGAGGCCCATCAGCAGGCCCAGCAGGATCATGGCCACGGCCTTGAGCAACGGGCCCGAGGCCAGCACCACGGCGCCGATCAGGCCCAGCACCATGAGCGAGAAATACTCGGCGGGGCCGAACTTGAACGCCACCTCGGTCAGCAGCGGCGCGAACGCCGCCAGGATCAGCGTGCCCACGCAACCGGCGAAGAACGAGCCCAGGCCGGCGGCCGCGAGCGCGGGGCCCGCGCGCCCCTTGCGCGCCATCTGATAGCCGTCGAGCACGGTCACCACCGACGACGACTCCCCGGGAAGATTCACCAGGATGGCCGTGGTCGAGCCCCCGTACTGGGCGCCGTAATAAATGCCGGCGAGCATGATCAGCGCGGCCACCGGTGGCAGGGTGTAGGTCGCGGGCAGCAGCATGGCGATGGTCGCCACGGGGCCGATGCCGGGCAGAACGCCGATCAGCGTTCCGAGCAGGCAGCCAGTAAAGCAGTAAATCAGGTTCTGGAACGTGAATGCAACGCCAAACCCGAGCGCCAGATGGTCGAAGAGGTCCATGGTCGGTACTCCCGCTCACGCCGTGATGAAACTCGGCCACACGGGAAACTGCAGCTTGAGCGCCCAGACGAATGCCACATAGCTGCCGATGGCCAGCACCGTGGCCAGAACGAACACCGCCCGGGCGTTGAATTCGCTGCCCGCGAGGCTGGAGATGAAGGTCAGCCCGTAGATGCCGGCGATCAGGCCCAGCGCCGGAATTCCCAGGCTCGGCAGCCCCCCGAGCAGGATGCCGAAGGCAAAGTTCGCCGCGAGGATGAAGAACAGCGGCCTCCAGGCCCATTGGCCGATGCGCTCGCCGTCCGGCGTTTCCACGATGGTGGCCTTGAAGGTGATCACGGCGCCGATGAGGGCCAGCAGGATTCCCAGCAACAGCGGGAAGTAGCCCGGCCCCATGCGCGCGCCGCTGCCCATGTTGTACGTGGTGGCGCCCCACGCGAACGCCGTACCTACCCCCAGGAACATGAGGCCGGCAAAAAAGTCTTTCTGGCTTTTGATTTTCATGAAACGTCTCCTTGGCGGAATTTTGCCCCCGCGATTGTGAGCGCAAGCGCGGCGCGTGCCGATGTGGATTTCACCTACATCCGGTAACGGGCATTGCCCAGGTGCCTTTCTGATGCCGCGTCATTCCAGCGGTGGTGTTGCCGCAATCACCTCGTCCATGGTCGTCAGGCCATCGGCCACGCGCAGCGCGCCCGCCAGGCGCAGCGGGCGCATGCCGTCCTGCACGGCTTGGCGGCGCAGCGTGTCGATGGAGGGCGCCTGGTTGATCCTCTCCTTGAGCGCCGCGCTCACCGTGAGCAGCTCGTACAGGCCCGTGCGCCCGCGAAAGCCCCCCATGCGACAGTCCACGCAGCCCACGGGTTTGTAGGGCTGGTAGGCGCCGTTGATCGTCCAGGGCCGGACGGCCTGCACCAGCGCCTCGCGCGTCGCCTCCCCGTCCTTCTGCTTGCACTGCAGGCACAGCGTGCGCACCAGCCGCTGGGCCAGCACGCCGAGCAGAGTGGCGTTGATGAGATAGGGCGCAATGCCCAGTTCGAGCATGCGGGTGATCGCCGAAGGCGCGTCGTTGGTGTGCAGGGTGGAGAACACCAGGTGGCCCGTGAGCGCCGCCTGTATGGCCATTGCTGCGGTTTCCAGATCGCGGATTTCGCCGACCATGATGATGTCCGGGTCCTGGCGCATGAGCGCGCGCAGTCCCTCGGCGAAGTTGAAGTCGAGCTGCGGCTGGACCTGCGTCTGGTTGAAGCTGGGTTCGATCATTTCGATGGGGTCTTCCACCGTGCTGACGTTCACCTCCTCGGTCGCCATGCGTTTCATGGTGGAGTACAGCGTGGTGGTCTTGCCCGATCCGGTGGGTCCGGTCACCAGGATGATTCCGTGCTGGTGCTTGGCCAGGGCCTCCCAGCGCTGCGCGTCATGCTGCGCAAAGCCCAGCGCGTCCAGGTCCTTGACGGCGTTGTCCGGGTCGAAGATGCGCATCACCATCTTCTCGCCAAACGCGGTGGGCAGCGTGGACAAGCGCATTTCCACCTCCTCGCCGCGCTGGTTGCGCGTCTTGATGCGGCCGTCCTGCGGGCGGCGCTTTTCCACCACGTCGATGCGGCCCAGCAGCTTGATGCGCGCGACCATGGCGTTGTGCACGCCCATGGGCAGCTGATACACCGGGTGCAGAACGCCGTCGATGCGAAACCGGATCACGCCCTGGTCACGGCGCGGCTCCAGGTGGATGTCGCTCGCGCGCTGGTCAAAGGCGTACTGCCAGAGCCAGTCGACCACCCGGACCACGCCCTGGTCGTTGGCGTCGAGCTGCTTGTTGCTCTTGCCCAGTTCCACCAACTGCTCGAAGCTGCTGCCGCCCGCGCTGCCCCCGGCCTTCTGCGCGGCGCGCACCGACTTGGCGAGCGCAAAGAACTCGGCCGTGAAGCGGTGGATGTCCTGGGGGTTGGACACCACGCGCCGCACCGCGCGGCGCGACTGGCGCTCGACCTCGGCCACCCAGTCTTCGATGAAGGGCTCGGCCGTGGCCACCACCACCTCGCTGGCCGTGACCTGCACCGGCAACACCTTGTGGCGCTCGGCGTAGGTGGCGCTCATGGTGTCGGCGACACGGCCCACGTCGACCTTCAGCGGATCGATGCGCAGGTACGACAGCCCCGCCCGCTTGGCGAGGTATTCGGTCAACGCCTCGATGTCCAGCGGCTTGCCGTCGCTGGCGCGCTCCATGGCGACGCTGGCGAGCCGCACCAGCGCGTGCTGCGAGCTCTCGGCCTGCGAGCAGCGGGCGATGGTGCGACTCGCCTCCGCGCGCGAGATGACATGGTCTTCGCTGAGCCACTGCACCAGGCGGCGCCAGTCGATCGGGCCGACGGGAGCTGCCGCCGTGGCACGGGACGCGGGGCCCGGGGAGCCGGCAGGAACAGGCATCAAAAAAACCTTTCAGAAGGCGCCACGGGCAGCGCAGACGGCGGGGCCGGATGCATTGCGCGCTCCATGCATGTTTTCGGTCACGCCGCCACGGGCTTGAACACCCGCAGCCACTTGGTCGCGGGCAGACCCCAGCGCGCCCGGACGACCTCGGCGCGCCCGAGCAGTTCTGCGTGCCCGGGTCGCGTGGGGCTGCGCTGGGCCAGCACCACCGTGTTGCCTTCGCGCGTGGGCTTGAAGGCCCAGAGCGCCTGCTCGCCAAACGCCTGCGCCATGCCTTCCAGGCTGCGCTCGGCCAGCGCTTCGCGGCCAAACAGATTCACCGTCATACAGCCCGTTTCGGTCAGCAGCGCGCGACAATCGGCGTAGAAATCCGGGCTGTCGAGCACCGGCGCCGCGGCCTCCTGGTCGTACAGGTCCACGGCCAGCGCGTCCACGCTGCCTTGCCATATGGGGTGGCGGATTTCCTGCGCCGCGTCGGCAAGAACCACCCGCAGCCGGGGCCCGTCGGGGGGCAGCTTGAACCACTGCCGGCACACCGCCAGCACCTGCGGGTTCAGCTCGATGGCGGTGCTGCGCAGGCGCAGCCTCTTGTGGCAGAACTTGGTGATCGCGCCGGCCCCCAGGCCCAGTTGCATGGCGTGGCCCCGGCAGACCTGCGCCGGCTCGGCGAACAGCAGCCAGACCATCATGCGCTGCACGTACTCCAGACTCAGCGCGAACGGCTCGGCGATGCGCATGGAACCCTGGATCCAGGGGCTGCCCAGATGCAGGTGGCGCACTGTGCCGTCGTCAGAAACGCTGACCTCGGGCAAAACGGTGGCGAAGGGATTTTTCTTGTGCATCATGCAAACAGCAAATCAGTCCAAGCCGTCACAGCAAACGCTGGGCCGACATCAGCGCCGCCCAGGCCGCCAGCTTGCGCGCGAAACTCCAGGAGGCATTCGCCGGGCTGCTCGACGGCAGCCGGACCGCCGCCACCGCCGCACCGGGGGAACCGTTCGCCCGGCCCGCATTCAGACCGTCCAGCACCGCCCGGGAATGCCGGAAGCTCTCGGCCCCATTGTGGGCAACGGCGGCGAGCCGGGGACAGCCGCCATGCAGGCGGGAAAAGTCGTTTACCCGGGGGTGGCGAATGCTGCTGTCCAGACTGCCCGCGCGTTCGCAGCTGGCGTACACGTCCCACAGGCCCAAGCCGCGCGCCAGCAGCCACGCGCAGCGGGCCGGATAGTCGGGCGGCAGGGGATGCTGCGGCCACAGGGCCTGAAGAATCTTCCAGAAATGGTTCTGCGGATGCGCGTAGTACGCGCCGGCGCGCAGCGACGCAGCGCCCGGAAAGCTGCCCAGGACCAGCACCACCGTCTGCGCAGAGACCACCGCAGGCAGGCCGTGCAGACGCAGCCCCCGGGCTGGGAGAGGAAGGGACGCCGGCGTCGCTCCGGTGGCTATGGCTTCTGGCATCCGTCTATTCTGGCCCGAAACCGCGCCCGGGCCTTGCAGGACGCAGAAAAACAGTCCTTGCCCGTGCGCCGTGCACCGCCCTAGACCAGCGCCCGTAACCGGGGAAGCGCGGCGAGCGCATTCGCGCTGCTGCTTTCGGCGAGCGACTCCGGCGGCTGGCCGCGCAGCTGCGCCAGCACGGCGGCGATGCGCGGCAGCTCCCGGGGCGCATTGCGTCCCTGGGGTCGGCCCTGCGCGCGCTGCGCGGCGCTGACGTAGAGCCAGTGCGGGGGAATGTCGGGCGCGTCGGTTTCCAGCACCAGCGCGTCTGCGGGCAATTCGGCCGCGAGGCGGCGCAGCCGCAACGCCCGGTCGTAGGTCAGCGCGCCCCCGAAGCCGAGCTTGAAACCCAGCGCCAGGAACGCCCGCGCCTGCTGCAAGCTGCCGTTGAACGCATGCGCAATCCCGCCCGGCACCGGCAGCGCGCGCAGCCCTTTGAGCAATTCGTCGGCCGAGCGGCGCACATGCAGGATCACCGGCAACCCGAAGCGGCGCGCGAGCCGCAGCTGCTCCCGGTAGAAGCGCTCCTGCCGCCCGGGGTCCGGGTCGGGGACGAAGTAATCCAGGCCGATTTCTCCGATCGCCACCAGGCGCGGGTCGGCGTGGTGCTGCTCCAGCGCCCGGGCCAGGAGCGCCAGATCGTCGTCCGCCGCCAGCCCGGTGCAAAGCGGGTGGATTCCCAGTGCGTAGCTGTCCCCGTGCCGCTGCGCGAGCAGACGCACCGCGTCCCAGTTGTTGCGCGCCACGGCCGGAATCACGCAGTGGCGCACCCCCTGCGCGGCAGCCTGGCTGCGCTGCGCGTCGCGGTCGGCGTCGAACGCGGTCGCGTCGAGGTGGCAGTGGGTGTCGATCCAGGCGCTCATGCGGCGGTGATCCCTGCGCGGTGGCGGACATTCCGTCCCGCCCCGGCGGCCGCGCGCAGCGTGGGCCTTGCGCCCGGCTGGAATAAACTGCGGCCTGGATTTTGCGAACGTGTCATCCACCCATTTTGTCCCGCATGCTGCGCTACCTCACCGTCCCCGTGACCGCTTTTGAGCAAAACTGCTCCATCCTGTGGTGCGATGCCACCGGCAAGGCCGCCGTGATCGATCCCGGGGGCGATCTGGACAAGCTGCTCGCAGAAATTCAGCGCCTGGGGCTCGCGCTGGAGCAGATATGGCTCACGCACGCCCATATCGACCACGCCGGCGGCACGGGCGCACTCGCGCAGCGCCTTGCATTGCCCATCGTCGGGCCGCACCCCGGGGACCAGTTCTGGATCGACGGCCTGCCGCAGCAAAGCACGCTGTTCGGCTTTCCCCCGGCGCAGCATTTCACGCCCACGCGCTGGCTGTACGACGGCGATCAGGTACGCATCGGCAACGAGGCGCTGAATGTGCGCCACTGCCCGGGCCACACGCCCGGCCATGTGGTGTTCCACGCGCCGCAGATCGACCGCGCCTTTGTCGGCGACGTGCTGTTTGCCGGCAGCATCGGCCGCACGGACTTCCCCCAGGGCAACCACCAGCAGCTCATCGACAGCATCACCGGACGCCTGTGGCCCATGGGCGACCAGACGGTTTTCATCCCCGGGCATGGCCCCGAGAGCAGCTTTGGCCAGGAGCGCAGGAGCAACCCCTACGTGGGCGGAAGCTGAGGCGCGCCGACCCGGCCATTGCCTCTTGTCAACAGAGCTGTCAGCCGCTGCGCCGCGCGGCCTCGTACAGGCCCTGCACCTTGGGCAGGTTCTGCTCCAACTCGCGGATGCGCTCGGGCCCCGAGGGGTGGGTGGACAGAAAAGCCAGCCCGCTCTGTTTGTCACCGGTGGCTTGGCCCATCTTCTTCCACAGACTCACGGCCGCCGAGGGCGGGTAGCCGCCGCGTGCGGCGAGTTCCAGGCCCACCAGATCGGCTTCGCGCTCGTCCGAGCGGCTGAACTGCAGGGTAAGCAGCTGCCCGCCCAGGTCGGCCGCGGCCCGACCCAGGTCGCCCAAGCCGAGCCATTGCGATCCCAGGCGCAGCGCCAGGTGGGTGCCCTGCGTCTTGGCGATGCGTTCGCGCGCGTGCTCCCGCAGGGCGTGCGCCATCTCGTGGCCCATGACCATGGCGACCTCGGCGTCGCTGAGTTTGAGCCGCTCCAGGATTGCGCTGTAGAACACGATCTTGCCGCCCGGCATGCAGAAGGCGTTGATCTGCTCGTTGGCAATGAGGTTCACCTCCCAGCGCCACTGGCGCGCGCGCCCGTTCCAGGCTGCGGTGTGCGCAATCAGCCGGCGCGCAATGCTGCGCAGGCGCTGCAACTGCGGGTGCTCCTGCGGCGCGAGCGCGCGCCTGTCCCGGGCCTGCGCCAGCATGTGCTGGTACTGCCGGGCGGCAGCGGCCTCCAATGTGTCCGCGGGCACCAGCTTGCGCAGGGAGGACGACGGGCCCACGTCCACCTGCGCCAGCGCCGGGGCGGCCACGCCAACTCCCGCTGCCAGCAGAAACGCACGGCGCGCGGACCAAGGAGGCACAACACAGGAAGCGGGACAGAACAGGCACATGGAGGAACCTGCAGGAACGCGCGGCCGCTGCAGGATGTCTGCGATGATAGGACAAGCTGCGCGCCCTGCCCCCGCGCCTGCGCGCCCCGGAGGAAATGTAAGTCCGGAGTCAGAAAATTCACGGAAGCCGGGGCGATGATAGGACACGCCGTGCACGCAGCCCCGCTGCAATCCTGCGCACGACCCACCCCCTGAATACCCATGCCAGACAACTCCCGCGAATACACCGCTGCCCAGGCATCCCCCCGCACCCCATGGCTCGAGACACTGCGCGTGTACCTGGAGCCTGCGAGCCTGCGCATGCTCGCGCTCGGGTTTTCCGCCGGACTTCCGCTGCTGCTGGTGCTGGGCACGCTGAGCTTTCGCCTGCGCGAGGCGGGAATCAACCGCAGCACCATCGGCTACCTGAGCTGGGTGGGCCTGGCCTACGGCTTCAAGTGGCTGTGGGCGCCACTCGTGGACCACATGCCGATTCCGCTGCTCACGCGCCTGCTGGGCCGCCGCCGCAGCTGGCTGCTGCTGGCGCAAGGTCTGGTGACGGCGGGCCTGGTGGGAATGGCGCTGACCGACCCGCACCAAGCGCTCGGGCCCATCGTGGGCTGCGCGCTGGCGGTGGCGTTCGGCTCGGCCACGCAGGACATTGCGCTCGACGCATTCCGCATCGAATCGGCGCACACCGACCGGCAGGCGGCACTCGCCGCCGCGTACATGAGCGGCTACCGCCTGGCCATGATCTGGGCCGGCGCGGGCGTGCTGTGGATCGCCGCGCGCGCGCAGGACGCGGCCACCATCGGACAGGCCGTAGCGCAGGACGCGGCGGCGCACCAGAACGGCGCGTGGCGCGTGGCGTATCTGGCCATGGCCGCGTCGATGGCCGTGGGCTGGGTCACCGTACTGTTCTCGCACGAACCCGCGCCGATGCAGCGCCCCCCCGTGAAGAATGCGGTGCAGTGGATCCAGGACGTGCTGCTCGGCCCGTTCACCGACTTTTTTCAGCGCTACGGCTGGTATGCCATGCTCATCCTGGCGCTGATCGCCATGTACCGCATCAGCGACGTGGTGCTGGGCGTCATGGCCTACCCCTTCTATGTGGACCAGGGCTTCAGCAAGGACGAGGTGGCGGCCGTGTCCAAGATCTACGGCGTCTTCATGACCCTGGCGGGCGCCTTTGCGGGCGGCGTGCTGACGCTGCGCCTTGGCGTGATGCGCACCCTGATGCTGGGGGCCCTCCTGAGCGCGTCAACCAACCTGCTGTATGTCTGGCTCGCAGGCCGCGGGCACGACCTGTCCGCGCTGATTACCGTGGTGTCGATCGACAACCTGGCCGGCGGCATCGCCTCGTCCGCCTTCATCGCCTACTTGTCGAGCCTGACGAATGTGCGCTACTCGGCCACGCAGTACGCGCTGTTCAGCTCAGTCATGCTGCTGCTGCCCAAGTTCGTCGCGGGCTTCTCGGGCCGCTATGTCGATACGTTCGGCTATGCGCAATTCTTCAGCGTCGCCGCCCTGCTGGGGCTGCCGGTGCTGGTGCTCATATGGCTGGTTTCAAGATTTGAAAAGACGGATGGCGCATAACTCCTCGGCCCCCTCGGCGTAGGCCCGCAGGTCGACCACACCGAAGCGGAAATCCGCTACGACACGGGGCGGTTTGTTCAACGTGGAAGCGTTCAAGAGCCGAACCCCGGGTCAGCAAATCACCCTGAGCCTGACCAATAGTTACCAAGACGCAAAAGACCGAAGGAACAAGAACGACCCGTTACCACCACGACAGCGACAACCGTTTGATCGAGGTGCAAAATGGAGATGAAAACACCGTAGCCCGTTATGGCTACGACCCCATGAACCGGTGCATCTGGAAAGAACAGTACCGTGACAAGACAGGGCAACTTCTGGCTCCGGCCATGCGCACATACTCCCTGTATGCCGGCGGGGAAATGCTCGCCAAAGCCACACAGACCCTGGAGATCCCCGCCGACCAATCCATCAGCGCCAGTCATGCTCCGGGCATATTTATTTTCCAAAGGCCTGGGTGATGAGTTACCGCTCCCTCATCAGGGATTTATATAAATTTTTGGATTCTGAAAATGCAGGAAAAAAAGGAAACACCTTATGTGTCAAATGATTCGTCTATGCATGGCATGGTTTTTTGTCGGAATCGTCATCATTCCCACAACAGTTTTTGCTGATAACGATCCCCGCCCCGGTTCTCAGGCTGCATTGAACATCTTGGTTCATAGTTATCGGCGCACAATCATCGAGTTGGTGGAGTTTCAGGAAAAAAACAAAGGAATTCCGGGCTTTAATTCCTTTACAAGCTATCAAGAACAGATTTTAGCGACCATAGTATTGGGTTTGGACAATATAGACAACAACGCAGCAAACCAACTGGTGTTTGATTTGTCTGGAGTATATTTTGGAGAAGCTCCAGCAGCCGTGTTTTCATGTCTTGTCCAGCGCAAAGGAAGAAAATTAATGAAGTATCTTAAAAAAGGACAATCTCTGACCAGTTGGTGCATCAAGGAATTGCCTGCAAAGGTTTGTCACGAAGAAAAGCATGCACTCTCAAATTTGCTTGGGAATATTGAAAGAGAAAGTTATTTGGAATGTGGTCTGCCCATTTATGCCTACCCATAGGATTTACACAAGCCAAGATTTCTGAATAATATCGCACATTATGTACCAATTGGCTCGTCTTCTATGCAGGGCGTGGTTTTTTTCCGGCATTGTCATCATCCCCGCAACAGTCTTTGCTGATATCGATCCTCGCCCTGGGTCTCAGTCCGCATTGAACGGCTTAGTTCTTTACTACGGCCTTATAGTTAGCGAAATGGTGACATTTGAGGCGGAAAACAAAGAGGCTCTGGCTTCTGATCTCTATTTGAACTATCGGAGCTATCGAGAGCAAGTCTTGGTGACTGTGCTAAGGGGCTTGGATAACATAAACAACAGCGCTGCAGATCAACTGGTGTTTGATTTATCGGGGGTGTCCTTTGGCGAAACTACAGCCCCCCTGTATGCATGCCTTGTGCAGCGCAAGGCCAAGAAGCTAGTGAAGTATCTAGAAAAAGGACGTTCGCCGACCGAATGGTGCACCAAAGAACTACCTGCAACTGCAGCGGTTTGCCGCAAAGAAGAAGATGCTCTTCTGCTTTTGCGGGGTAGCATAAGAAGAGTAAATTCAAAATGTGATTTCCCGCTCTATCAATAAATCAGAATAAAAACCAGAAAATCCACGATTATGTCATGATTTCTATGAGCTTGTACATCTATGCCTACAGGTTGTCGAAGGCTGTTGTTGAGAAAAATGAGGATGCTTTCGGCGATATCTGCCTGGATTTGGAGTGCTCACAGTTGGAAAATGACTTCTGGCCACCGGATATCTTCGACTTCTTTATTGATGCGCTTAATAACGAAACTATTTGTGCGATGGATGGTAGTTGTGCTTTGTTGGGAACGCTTTCGAGGGACTTTGAAAAATTGACGCAAGAGCAATCGGCAGAACTATTCATGTTGTTCGATCTGCGTGCCGACACATTTTCTGATGAAATGCTGCGCCATTCGATTAGCAACATGATCGCGTACATGTACCCTCCTGAGATGGGGATGGAGTTGTTCACCAAATGGAAGATGAGTAGTTTCCCAAGGCGCCAGCACATGGCACAAGTGGGTTTTGAAGTTTTGTTGATGGCAGAAAGATTGAATAAAAACTTGGCGAGTGTGGCATGCGACCATCTTCAGGAACTCTGGCAACGAAAGTGAGCAACGTAAGCCAGGAACTGAAGCAGGTAGGCGATGGTGATGAAGTTTTCGCTCGTGCGGAATCCACGCGCAGCGCGCTTGGCCTGTTGAAAAACTCCGTTCATGGCCTCCACTGTAGACATTGCTGCGATGCTCCAGCATGCCCCTGCCCACGAACCGCGAGGCCACGCAGTTCCAGGAGCACAGGTCCCAGGTCTTTGCGCTGGCGCCCAACCAGATCCGACTGGTGCCCGTGATCGTCGGGGGGATACGCCAACCTGCCGGGAGCCCCGCAGGCGCAGGTCGGGGTGGAAATCGCCCCGTTCGAAGGCGAGATCGTCAAGATCGCCCGCGACCAAGCGGTGGCGCGCTTGGTGGTGGATTCCCTTTTTGGGAGCAGCAGCTTGACCGGATTTCACATGTCTGCAAGAGAGGCACGGCTACTCCCATTACAGGCGCGGCCGCAAGGGAAATCAACGATTGCGAGTGCCAGCGATGATAGGGTCAATCACATTTCGTTATACACAAGCCCGCTTTCAACCGATGCCGCTGGCGATGAAGTGTCGTAAGTGCTTGATTTGTATAGGTTCGACATGAACCGCTCACACGGCGGCCAACAGCTGTAAGTCGTTGATTTGTATAGGTTTTCATGGCTTATGTATAACGGAATGGGTCAATCATCCTTCTGATGCTGATTGCTTTCGTTTGGCTCCGCTACGACTGGGTGCTGGACTGGGGGTCGCATATGACGCATCGCTTGTTCGCGAGCAAGAAACTGTTGTCTTACGAGCGGCTGGTACTCAATGCATGGCGTGCCTCACTGCCGGGGGATGCTCAGCGCATTCTTGACGCGCAGTTTGAAGCTGTCTGGCTCGTGCAACGTGGCGCCGGCGATGCAAAGGTGTGCTTCTACCATCGTGAAGATCGCGGTACGCCGCGATTCAGGCTTGACCCGTTGGACCTGCATGCTGCGACTGTGCTGTTGTGCTCTGGGAGCACAGCAACGATGCGGGCAAAAATATTCCTTCATGGAGGGTTATTTTTCTCGATTGAATTCCCGAAGCGGCCAAAGCGCTACATGCAGTTGCACCGCATGCAGGAACAGGTGCTGCATGTAGCGCGCGTCGAAAGTCACGCAACCATTGTTCCATGTCCCGCAGGCGGAGTGACATTTTTTTGCGCACAGGCCACGGACTCGAGCCTGTGCGTAACCCTACCCAATGGCTATGCAGATTTCAGGGTCAACGACTTGGATGCAGGTAGCGCGCCCGGAAATGTGAAATGGGAGCGGCAGTGGGACGGTCAGGAATGGAAATTCAATCCCCACTGGGAAAGCCTGTCGCAAAACTGGAAAAACCTCACGGGCAATCGCAACGCTGACCCCGGGGAAGCCAGCAACCCGAACAACCAAGGAGACGCCGGGCGCTGGGTCTTCTGGGTTAATGAAGACTGGCAGCCATCAGTTGAAAGAATGGCTAGCCGTCGTACAGTCCAGCCCGTCATCGTCGACGGCGTACCGCAGGCTCGCCCCATGGTCCCGCTCCGCAGCACCCCCTTTAACCGGACCCTCGGTCACAGCAATGCCACCGACTACCCGCCGCCGCGACGTGTCAACTTCGATTACGCCCTGCTGTGCACTGAATCGGACGCCAACTTGGTGGAAGCGCAGGCAATCAGACGCATGGACCAATTGTTCCTGGGCGAAGACGGGCGCTACACATTCGGCAACCGCACGTTTCTCGAACAATGCCCCGTGCGCCAGATTCCAAGCGCAGCCGCTACGGCCCTCTACGGCAGCCTCGCGGCAGGTCGGGTTTCTGTCGCCGCAGAGGTCAACGATAAAGGCTACCGCTGGAGCGACAGAAACGGAAACTGGGCCGACTACAACACGCAAGGCCAGATCGTCGCCACGGGCGATCCCAATGGCAACACCCTCTGGTTGCTCAGGGAGCGCTCGGGCCGCGTCGTGGGCGTGGCCGATGGCGCTGGCAACGCCCTGCTGAGCCTGCATTACACGGGGGAGTTGTTGACCGAGGTGCGCGATCATTCCAAGGCGGGCTCCGCAGTCGGAGCGTCAGGACGCTCGGTGAAATACCGCTACGACGACAAGAACCGGCTGACCCAGGTCACGGACATGCACGGAAACACCGTGCAACACACCTACGACGCCGCAAACCGCATCATCCAGAGAACCGACCAAGAGGGGCGGGTGGAGCGCTTCAGCTACGCCGGCCAATCCATCAAAAAGCACATCGCCGCCAACGGTGCGATCACGGACTACGAATTTGAGTATGACGCCGCCAACAAGCAATTCATCAGCCGGATCACCGGGCCCGAGACAGCAGTGGGCAGGCAGGTCGTCGAATACATCCACAACCGCATGGGTCAACTGGTGCGCCACACGGTCAATGGATGCGAGGAAGCCGAGATTTTCCATGACACCGGGGCCGGTAGTGCCAGCCCAAACTGCTGAAAACCACCAGTGCCGTGCCGTAATCCTGCTTGATCAAAAATGCCTGGATGAATGTTTCGACGAGGATACGAAAATGCGTGGAGCACGGGTTTCGTGTCATCGTGATGATCGCACGGCAGTGATTCTCATTCAACCCGCCAGGGTATGCCTGCCAAGGATGACCGCAGAGGATGTGTTCCATGGTGAACTGAGTATCATCAACCACGGCCTGACACAGGCCGACAGCCTCAAGCAAAAGCTGGCACGCGGTGTATGCGAGGGCCAAGGCGCACAACAGCGCACAGCAGGCTGGCGCCGAACGGCAGGCTTGGTTGAGTTGGACGTTCAGATGCCGGCTGGAACCGTTCAAGAAGCTGGCCAGCAGCCTCAAGAGCGCTTTGCTGTGGTGGTGCGCGGCATGTTGGGGCATCGCAGCAACGCCTGCGTGGATGCCATGAACGGACTCTTGCAGCAAGCCAAGCGCGCAGCCCGTGGGTTCCGCACGAGCGACAACTTCATCACCATCCCCTTCGCGCCCGTTGGGGTCACGCGCGCAGGATAGTCAGCCGATGGCTGTGTGAATGAGGCGACAACTATCTTGAAACGCGCAGATCGTTCGACAAAAAACCGCTCTTTTCAAGATTAACGGCGCGCTCCCGTGCTACATTTCAACGTAACTCAAGATCAATAAACGAGGGAGTTCCAATGAGTGGTTTCTGCCCCATGCACCGCACGGACCGTGCATGTTCCTCCTTGCAGGCCCTTGCGGTGGCTATTCCCACCGCGACCCACACCTGACCGATCGGCAACGGACGGCGTCGCGCATCCGGCCCTCCGGGGGTCGTCTGCGAGGCTGTGCCCGTGCGCGCTGGATCGGGATGAAAAGAACGCGGATATGCGCACCACTGCACCTGCCCATTACCAGGAAACTGGCGCAGCGGCCATTGGATCGGGCAAGGCTCCCGGCCATTCCGGTTTTTCGCCTTGGGACGTCATCGTGCGCAGGGTCGTGCGGCATGTGCTCATGCTGCTCGCACCCGGTTTCGTGCTGTGTGCGGCGGCGCAAACCACGGTGTCCGAGCCGATAACGGCGAATACCCATTGGACCTTCGCGAACCACCCCTATATCGTCCGGGGTGAGTTGGCTCTGCAAAACGGCGCGGTTTTATCGATCGATCCCGGGGTGACCGTGTACATGGCGCCCCATTCCGGGCTCACGGTGCACAGCGGGAGCATTCGTGCCCTGGGAACTGCCGAGAAACCCATCCGTGTGCTCTCCGAAAAACACCGATTGGACCAGACCCCCGGTCCAGGCGACTGGAAGCAATGGATTTTTGAGGCCGGTGCGGTCAATACCCGCCTGGAGCATGTCGATTTCGAGCATGGCCGGGGCCTGGTCGTCCATGGCGCGGCGCCGGTTTTCAATTACCTGAATTTGCGCAACCACCTGGGCGCAGCCATTTCCATCGATCTGGCCGCGTCACCGTCGGGCGTCGGGCTCCAGGCCAGCGGCAACACCTTGAACGGCATTGCGGTTCCTGCGGGAGAGATTGCCACATCCGTGCAATGGGGCCTGCGGGGCATCCCCTATGTGCTCGTCGCGGGCGTCGTATCCGTCGGGACCGCGCCGGCCATCACGTCGGTCAGCCCCAGCGTCGTGGAGCAAGGGCAAACCGTGGCGTTGACGATCAGCGGCGTGCGCCTTGCCGGCCTGCAAGGGGTCGAGTTCGACCGCTCCGGCCTGCAGGCCACGGTGTTTCCCGGCGCCACCGACAGCCAGGCCGTGCTGCAAGTCCAGGTCGATCCTGCTGCCCAGCCCGGCCCCGCCGAACTGCGTTTCAAAGTGGACGCGGGTGAGGTGCTGCGCTTGCACGCCATCACGGTGACTGTGCCGACGCCATCGATCCGTGCGCTCGATCCGGACACGGTCGTCGCGGGCGCCGGGCCGCAAGCGTTTCGCGTGCTCGGGCGCAACTTTTCCGCGCGCTCCGAAGTGCTCGTGAACGCTGCGGCATTGCCGACGCAGTTCGTCAGCGCGGGCGAGTTGAAGGCCAGTTTGCCGAATCAGACGACCCCCGGCACGCTGCAAGTGCAGGTGCGCACTGCGGATCCGTCGAATCCGGCTTCGCCTCTGCTGTCCGCGCAGGCGGCTCTTTCGGTTCAGGCCCCGGTTCCTCCAACGCTCTCGGTGGAGCCCACGCCCATCGCTTTGCCGCCAGACAACAAGGCGCGCGAAATCACGCTGCGCCTGTCCAAGGCCGACTACCGCGACAACGTTCTGAACCTTTCCGTGGCAGACACCACCAAGGCGAGCGTCAGCCCCGCGAGCATCCTCGTCGCGGCCGGGCAGACCAGCGTACGCATTTCGGTCGTGTCCAAGCGCGCGGGGACGACGACCCTGAACGTCGATTCACCAACACTTGCGGGGGTTCGGGTGCCAATGTTCATCACTGCGGACTTCCGCGGCGCGAACATGGCTTTTTCCGCTCCGGTGGGCGTCGTCGTTGCGCAGTCCTCGGCCTCCGTTGTCACCAAGACCGTCAGCGTGACCCATCCCACGGTCGGCGTGGCGGTGGGCGCCGTGCTCACGGGGGCAGATCCCGCCGCCTGGGGCCTTGCAAGCGAAACGGCTCTGACCGTGCACGGCCGGGGCATCCCGGCCGGGGCGCAAATCGAACTGCAACCGAACACGGGCGTGAGCGTCGGGACTGCCAGCGTGAGCACGGACGGAACCAGGCTCACGGCAAATCTTCAGACCGCTGCGGATGCCCCGCTGGGTGCGCGCAAGCTGATCGTGAAAGACGCGGGGGGTCGGGTGATCGACTTTGCGGACCCCGCGAAATCGGTCGTCAGCATACTCACCGGCCTGCCGACCATGGAATCGATGCTGCCGTTCGCCGTCTTGCGCGGTGGCACGGTCGAACTGTTGATTCGTGGACGGCATCTGCAGCAAGGGCGGGTCGTGCTGGTTCCGGCGGATGGGGTCGCCGTCGATACCCAGCCCCAGGCGAGCGCTGACGGAACGACTCTGACGGTGCGCTTGTCGATCGCTTCGGATGCGCCTCTGGGCCCGCGGACGGTTCAGGTGCTGACGCCCGCAGGCGGCACGGGCAGCGTGCCTGCCTCCACGAATACGCTGACCATCGCCAGCCACGTGCAGGACGCATCCCGGGCCATCACCTCCCAGCCGGTGGGGGTGCGCGTCGGTGCCGATGGCCCTGCCCCCGCGGCCACGCTGTCCCGTCTCCAGACCAGCCCCCTGGTGGGCTTGCTTGTCGGTGGCGGCGTGACAGACGTGGCGCCGCGCGTGGGCGTCGTCGGAACGGACGTCGAGGTGACGCTTCGGGGTGTCGAACTGCAGGGCATGACTGCGGTGGATTTCGTTCCCGCGGCTGGCCTGCGCGTTCTGGCCGCCCCGGTCGTCGACGCACAGGGGACGCAGGCCCGGTTTACGCTGCGGATCGACGCCGACGCCGCAAGGGGCCTGCGCAGCCTGGTCGCGAAAGCGGGGGATCAGACCCTTGGATTCGTCCGTCCCGAACAGGCCAGTTTCCTGATCACCGCGCCGGTTCCCGAACTGATCTCGGTCAGCCCCCAGGTGATCGTTGCCGGCCAGGCAGCCACGGCGCTGCACGTGCGCGGCCGCAATTTCAGCAACATCACGGGCGTGCGCGCCGAGCCGACCAATGGAATCACGGTCACGGGCCCGTTCGAAGTCGGCGCAGGCGGCACGGAACTGGGCTTCAAGGTTCTCGCGGCCACGGGCGCGACGGCCGGCGAGCGCACCCTTGTCGTCTCCAGCGCCGCCGGGGACTCCAGCACCGTGCCCGCTGCGGGCAACCTGCTGCGCGTGGCGCGCCAGGCCGGGCCCGCCTACGCCGATCTGCAATCCGCTGCCGTGGGCGTGGTGGTGGGGGCGGGCAGCGGGTCCGTGGGCGCGCGCCAGGAACGGTGGCTGTCGTCGCCCATGGTGGGATTGATGGTGGGAGAGTCCGGCCGGGTCACCGGGTGGCCCAGCACGGCGGCCAGCCCCGGCGTGGGACTGTTGGTCGGCGCCGGCGCCCGGTCCATGTCTCCCTCCGGGTGGTTGCGCGGGGCGAATGGAAACATCGTCATCGAAGGCCAGGACCTGGGCAGCGTGACCGCAGCGCGCGTCGAGCCAAACACGGGACTGCTGCTCGGCCCGCCGGTGGTGAGCGCCGATGGAAAGCAACTCAGCGTGTCGATTGCCGTGGCGCCCGACGCGCCCATGGTCGAACGCACGCTGCGCCTGACGCGCTCCAGCAGCGGGGATCTTTTGTTTACCGACAGCACCCTGGGCCGATTCGACATCGGTCAGATGCCGACGCTCAGATCCCTTGCGCCCATCGTATTGGAGCAGGGCAAATCAACGCCCCTGACCATTCGCGGCAGCCAGTTGCAGGGGGTCACCGGGGTGGTTTTCGAACCCTCCGGCGGAATGCGCGCCGTCTCCGCGCCCACCTGGGGGCAGGACGATTTTGGCGAATTCCTCCGGGTGACCGTCCTCGTGGAGCACGACGCAGCCACGGGCCAGCGCGTGCTGCGCCTGCAGGTGCCCGGCGGGATGACGCCTGCGTCCGCCGAGGTCGCCAACCGCCTGACGGTGGTCGCACCGCAATAGAGCCGCAACCCGCACCGCTGATCCATGAGAAACGCAGACACCACCCCGTACCGGAGAACCACCATGAGCACATTCCTGACTGCCAATGGACCGCTGGGCCATTGCCCGAAGCCGGCGCACGCCAGCGTGCACGCGCCGATCCCGTCCCGTACCCATCCACCGCCACATCCTTCCGGTTTGAGGAGTTTTTTTATGAACCCTATGGATAAACCCCTTGCCATCCCCGCGCATTCCCGGAGGATGCTGCCCTTGCTCGCCGCCACGGCAGCGCTCTGGGGCACTCCGGGGCACGCCGCGTTCAACAGCGGCAGCACGGGCGCGGACGGCGCGCTCGACGTTTCGGTCAATACCGAAATCGTTCTGCCTCCTTCGGGCGTGTTGAACTACACGAGCATCAACATTCCCGTGGGGGTGACGGTCACGTTCAAGAAGAATGTGACCAACACCCCGGTGTACCTTCTGGTCAGCGGCAATGTGACCGTTGCCGGCATCCTGGATATCCGGGGGGCGCATGGAAAGGCCACGGGTACCTACGGCGATGGCGCGCTTGGCGACGACGGAATTCCCGGAGTGGGCGGCCCCGGTGGCTATGACGGTGGCCGGGGTGGGCGCCAGGACGCCGCGCTGACGCCAACGATTATCCGCGGGGGCCCCGGTTTGGGGCCGGGCGGTGGGGCCGGGGGGACGGAAGGTGGTGATGGATGCAGTGCCAGCGGCTACTACCAGTATTACGGAATTGGCGGAGCATACGCCGCTGCCGCTTATCAAGCACACGCGACGCCCTACTGTAATACGGCGTCCTTGACAAAATTTTCGCCCCCTTATGGATCCCCCTTGCTGCAACCTCTTTTGGGCGGCTCCGGCGGCGGCGGCGGTCGGGGAGGAACGACCTACCCGGGCTCCGGCGGAGGCGGTGGCGGGGGCGCAATCCTGATTGCGTCATCAGGGACCCTGCAAATCACGGGAACCATCAATGCCCAAGGCGGTGACGCAGGCGGCGGAGGCGGGTCAGGCATGGGAGGTTCTGGAGCGGGCGGGTCGGGCGGTGCGATCCGTCTGGTGGCAACCAGCATTGCCGGCAATGGCAGTCTGCTTGCCGATGGTGGGTGTTGGGGTGGGAACCGCGAATATTGTGGATCCACTGGTTATTACAGCCAGAATGGCGGCTCCCCCGGCCGCATCCGCCTGGAAGCCGAAGCCGTTACCTTTTCCGGCGCATCCAGCCCCACATACGCCGCTGACGTCCCCGGGCCCGTGTTTATTGCAGAGGCCCCCAGCCTGCGCATTCGTTCCATTGCCGGTCAGGCGGTCCCGGCCAACCCCACGGGAAATGCGGACGTGAGCCTGCCCGCCAGCACGACGGATCCGGTGGACGTCGTTTTTGCAACCACCAACGTGCCCGTGGGAAATACCGTCAAACTGCGCATCGCCCCCGCGTATGGCGCGGTCACCGAAGCGCTGAGCCCGGCCATCGCCGGAACCGCTGCCGCGGGCACGGCGCAGGTGAACGTGGCTCTGCCGGCGGGGCCCAGCACCTTGCAAGCGACCACCAGCTACACCGTGGTGGTGGCCGGCACGCTGGACCTCTCGCGCTTTGCCCGAAACGAGGCGGTGGAAAAAGTCGAAGTCACCGTGGCCTTGTCCGGTGAACCCCGAACGCGCGTCATTACCGCCACGGGAAAGGCCTACGACGTGCCCTACGCGACGCTGCGCGCAGCGGGGTTTCGTGGCTAAGCGCGCAGCGGATGGCGCGCTCCGGCCTGCCCGTGCAACGGCGCCGTGCGCGCCGGGTGCGGGGCTCCCGGCGGCGCGGCCCGGCCTGAGCAGGGCCTGACTGCGCGCACCCGATCCGCACCGCTTGCACCGCATCCGCATCCAAAACCCTCTCCACGTCCGCCTGCCGTGACCCGCGCCATGACCCCCCCGACCCCGAAAGACAGCCTGCGGGCGCTGCCGCTGTCGTGCCTGCTCGCGGCGGCCAGCCTGTGGTTGGCGCTGCCGCTGGCGGCCGCAGAGCTTGGCATTGCAGACGGCGTCGTGCTGAAGTTTGGCCCGGAAACGCGGTTGGTGGTTCGGGACCGGCTGGTCCTCGGAAGCGGCATCACCATGACCAGCCAGAAGGACGACACGGTCGCGGGGCCGCTGGCGGACACGGCGCAAACCCCGGCGGTGGGGGACTGGCGCGGCCTGCGCATCGAGAAATCCGCCGCCGGCATGATGGGGTCGTTCGTTTTCGACGATTTGACGCTGCGCTACGCCGGCGCTGCGGAACCCGGCGGCGGCGCGGCCGCGGCATTGACGCTGCGCGGCCTGAGTCCGAGGCTGAACTACCTGCAGTTCTCGCACAACGCCGTCGGCTTGCGCCTGCTCGATGGCGCCAGCCCGGCCATTGCGGGGGCCAGTTTCCAGCACAACGCCACGGGGGTGGATGCGCATGGAGGCAGCGCGCCCACGATTACCCAGACGCAGTTCAGCGGCAACAGCGCATTCGCCATCGCCAACGAAACACCGGCTTCGCCGATCCAGGCCGGGAACAACTGGTGGGGGCACCCCAGCGGCCCCAGGCAGGCGGCACGCAACCCGCAGGGACAGGGCGACGCGGTCTCCGACGGCGTGAACTTCGAGAGCCCTTTGACGCAGTCGCCGCTGCTCAACCCGAGCGTGCGCCTGGCGGCCCCGGCGCCGTACTTCGAGCAGCGCACGGTGCTGCTGGACATCTCCTGCATCAACGCCACGGAATACCGCGTGGCCGAAGGCGAGGCCTTTGCAGGCCTTGCCTTCCAGCCCCTGGTCAACGGCCGCACGCAGTTGGCCTTTGTCACGTCCGAAGGGGACGGGCGCAAATCCATCAGCGTCCAGTACCGCAACGCCAGCGGCACGCTGGCGAGCGCACAACTGTCTGGCGGCGTCCTGGTGGACCGCCTGCCCCCCACCGTCGCGCTGACCAATCCCGCCGCGGGCAGCGTGATCGGGCAGCCCATTACCGTGGAAGCCCGTGCCAGCGATGGTTCGGGAATCGCCCAGGTGCAGTTCTTTGTGGACGATGTCCTGGTGGCCACGCGCACCAGCGCCCCTTACAGCCATGCGTGGAACACGGACGCCGCCGCGCAGGGAACGCACCAAGTGAAGGTGCGTGCCACGGACCTGGCGGGGCGCAGCAGCGAGCACGGCGTCGAGGTCACGGTCTCGCGCACCCCGCCGCCGCAGGACACGCAGGGGCCGGTCATGGCCGACGTCCGGATCGACGGCGTGGCGCTGGCCAACGGCGCCACCCTGGCGCGCAGCGGCAACCTGACGGCGGCGGTGAGCGACAGAAGCGGGGTTGCGCGCGTGGAACTGCTGCTCGACGGCGCGCTGCTGGCAAGCGCCAGCAGCAGCGGCGCAGGCAGCCACACGGTGCCGGTGGATATCGACGCCGTCGCCAACGGCGCGCACACGCTGGGCCTGCGCGCGCTCGACTCGCTCGGCAACATCAGCACGCTCAGCTACACGATCACCATTGCGCATGCAGCGCCGGAGGTCCCGGTTCTGACGCAACCAACAAATGGCCTGACGACGCGCAACGCCCGCATCGCCGTCGCAGGCAGCGCGCAGGCCGGCAGCACGGTGCAACTCATGCTCAATGGACAAGCCGGCGCAGGCCCGATCACGGTCGCCGGCGATGGCCGCTTCAGCGGCGAACTGACCTTGGTCGCAGGTGTCAACCAGGTGCAGGCCCGCGCGTCGAACGCGCACGGCAGCAGCGCGGACTCGCCTGCGATCCGGGTGCATCTGGACCTCAGCGTCCCGGCCCGCCCCGGCAGCCTGACGGCCAGCGCGCAAAGCGCGGGCAAGCTGCGTCTGAGCTGGGCGCGCGCGACCGACCCCAACGTCACCGGCTACCAAATCTACCGCGCCGCAACGGGGTTCGACGCCGTTGGCGAAGCCGTCAGGATCCACTCCGGCAACCTCGCCGCGACGGCGACGATCCATGAAGACCTGCCGCCGTCCGATGGAATCTGGGTCTACCGGATGGTCTCGGTAAATGGCGCGGGAACGCAGTCAGAGCCCTCCAACGCCGCGCAGGCCGCGTCGGACGCCACGGCGCCGCGGGCCCTGTCCATCGCCTACACCAGCCTGGGCAAAACCGACGCTGCCACGGGGCGCATCGGCCAGGGGCGGGTGAATCTCACGCTCAGCACCAGCGAGGCGCTGCAGGCCAGCCCCTACCTGTCCATCGTTCCGCAGGGCGGCGCACCCATCCCCGTCGAGCTGAGCCGGACCAGCGACACCGTCTACAGCGGCAGCTTCCTGATCGGCCCGGCGACCCCCGCGGGCGTCGCGAACGCCCTGTTCTCCGCGCGCGACCTGGTGGGCAACCGGGGCACGGAGATCGCCGCCGGCGCCACGCTCAGAATCGACACCGAGGGCCCTGCGCTGTCGGCCATCACGCTCACGCCCGCAGCGCCGATCAGGAACGACCCCGCGCAAACGCTGCAAGCGACCTTCGGCTTCAGCAAGCCGCCCGCGGCCACGCCGCAGGTCCGCTTCCTGCTCTCGGGTCCGGTGCGCACGCCCGTGCCCATCGACGGGCTGACCCGGGTCGACGCCAGCACCTACTCCGCGCGCTTCCAACTGCCCGCGGACGCGGGCCTGGGCAGCCCCGAGAGCCTGGGTTTCAGCCACCAGTCGCGCGACGACCTGGACAACCTGTCGGCCAAGGTCTTGGCGTTCAACCGCTTCCAGGTCTACCAGGGCGACCTGCCGCCGCTGGACGTCCCGTATGCGTTCAGCGCCAAGGCGCAGGCGGGCGGCAAGGTCCGGCTGTCCTGGCAGGCGGTAGAGCAGGCGCACAGCTACCAGCTGTACCGCCAGGCGCCGGGCGAAACCGGCTTGCAGGCACTGGCCCGCACCGCAGGCATTGACTACATCGACCAGACCCCGGCCGACGGCCGCTACCGGTACGCCGTCGCCACGGTGCGCCAATCCAATGGGCAGGAATCCGTTTCCGGACAAAGCGCGGCGCTGGAAGTGCTCGCCAGCGCGACGGCCCCGGGCGCCCCGCAGAACCTGGTACTCACGCTCACGGGCCAGGGCATCTACGCCGCATGGCAGCCGCCCCTGGCCAGCAGCGTGGACCACTACAGGCTGTACCGCGCCACGGGGACGCGCATCAGCAGCGTCGGGGCAATGGCGCCGTACAAGACGCGCATCAAGACCCCGCAGACCTACGACAGCAACCCCTCGCCGACGCAGGGCGCGTATGCGGTCACGGCGGTAGACGCTGCGGGCAACGAATCGGCGCTATCGAACTCGGCGTACCTCAACGCAAGCCTGCTGCCGGTGCGCGAACTGCGCGTCGAGCAGATCGGCAGCCAACTGCCCCTGATCCGCTGGAGCGCGCCCAACGGCAACGTGGCCGGCTACTTGGTCTTCGTGGGTCCGGACGCGGACAGGACCCGGCTGACGCCCAGCCCGATCACGGCCACCCAGCTGAGCGACACGGGCTATACCGCCGGAGAACGGCGCTACACCATTGCCACGGTCGACGCGAACGGCGTGGAGATGCCGCGCAGCATCGTGCTGCCCAGCGTCTCCAGCCAGATCGCCTCGGGCCTGCCGATCAAGCGCGGCGAGATGAACCGGCTGCAGGTGCAGGTGGCGAATACCTCGGCGAGCACGCTCGAAGGCATGCGCGCCGTGGTGCGCCTGCCCACGGACCGCGAGGCCACGCAGTTCCAGGAGCACAGGTCCCAGGTCTTTGCGCTGGCGCCCAACCAGACCCGGCTGGTGCCCGTGATCGTCGGGGGGTACGCCGACCTGCCGGGAGCCCCGCAGGCGCAGGTCGGGGTGGAGATCGCCCCGTTCGAAGGCGAGATCGTCAAGATCGCCCGCGACCAGGCGGTGCAGGTGAGCGAGGGCGCGCTGGTGGTGGGAATGGCCACCGACGAGTTCACCCGCGGCGCGACCGGAAAGCTCAAGCTCATGATCGAAAACCCGTCCGACGTGGACGTGGAACTGCTCACGGCGACGAACAACGGCGCCGACGCATCGAGCGAGTTGCGCCTGAAAATCCTGGACACCGACGGCAACGTGCTGGCCACGCAGCCCTACAAGCAGGTGCTCGGCGCCAACGTCGTGACATTGACCAATGGCCAGACCGTCGCGCGCATCCCCGCGGGCAGCAGCTACCTCTCGGACCAGTTCCTGCTCAACGTCCCCGCCGCCAGCCCCGACAGCGTCCGCGTCCGACTGGAAATCGACCGCCTGCGCTACCACTCGGGCCAGGAGGACGAGGTGCAGATCGCCGCACGCGGCGCCGAGAAAACCGTCTCCCTGCGCGAGACCACGTACTTCGGCGAAGTCAGCGACATCCGTCCGATCACCTCCTTGGGCGAGCAGGACGTGCTCATCACGGGCCGCGCGCTCAACCGGGCAAGCCAGACGCCCATGCCCGGCACGCGGCTCAAGCTGATCCTCAACCAGCAGGGCTTCGAGCGCAGCGTCAACATCGTGACCGACGCAGCGGGCAACTTCGTCCACACCTTCAAGCCCACCCTCACGGACGCGGGCCTGTACAAGGTCAGCGCCATCCACCCGGAAATCACCGACCGCCCGGAACAAAAATCCTTCACGATCCAGCGCGTCACCGTCGGCCCCTCCCCCTACAAACTGGACGTCCCCAAGAACTACCCCTTCAGCATCCCCCTGTTCGTGCAGGCCGGCGCAGCAACGAGCGCCAGCGGCCTGCGGCTGACCCTGGACCCGGCAAGCCAGCCCACGGGGCAGGTGCCGGACGGCATCAGCGTGCAGCTGCCGAGCCCCGTCAACCTCGGCGAACGCCAGCGGCTGAACCTGCCCGTGCTGTTCACCGCGAGCAACGCCGCGCAACCCTCGGGCAGCCTGATCCTGACCGCGCGCAGCGACGAACACGCCGGAGCGCCCCTGGGACTCGTGCGCGTGGACTACACGCTATCCGAGGCCCTGCCCTACCTGGTGAGCACGCCCAGCCTGATCGAAACCGGCCTGGCGCAAGGCAGCACCCAGGTGGAATCCGTCACCGTCAAAAACAACGGCCTGCAGGACGCGCTCAACCTGCGCTTCAGTTTGACAAAAACCGACGGCACGCCCACGCCCGCATGGGCCAGCATGGGCAGCGCCGCCGACGGCAGCCTGGCCATCGGGCAGAGCCGGGCCATCGACCTGGCTTTCTCGCCCCCGCCAGGAACGCCCGAAGGAGTCTACGAATACAGGCTGCGCGTCGTCGGCGACAACGTGCCCGCGCAGGCGCTGAACGTCTACGTCAGCGTGACGCAAAGCGGGCAAGGCAACGTCCTGTTCAAGGCGGCTGACATCTACACCGCCACGGTCGGCAAGAACGGCCAGCTGATTCCCGGCCTGGCGGGGGCAAGCATCACGATGCAAAACGAAGACGTGGGCAGCGTGAGCCGGGAACTGAACACCGACGCCTTGGGCGAGGCCCTGTTCCAGAACCTGCCCGCGGGCCGCTACAGATTCCGCGCACGCGCGGCAAACCACCAGGATGCGAGCGGACGGCTGCTCATCAAGCCCGGAATCACGGTCAACCAGCCGATCTTCCTGAACTACAACGCGATCAACGTCGAATGGAGCGTGCGCGAAATCACGATCCAGGACCGCTACGAGGTGACGCTCAACGCCACCTTTGAAACCGACGTCCCCGCCGCCGTGGTGGTCCTGCAGCCGGCCAGCACCAACCTGCCCAAGATGGCCGCGGGCGACGTCTACCACGGGGAACTGACCCTTACCAACTACGGCCTGATCCGCGCAGACAACGTCAAACAGAAACTGCCGCAAAGCGACGCCTACTTCCGCTACGAATTCCTGGTGGAACTGCCGGTAACACTGCAAGCCAAACAGCGCATCACGATCCCCTACCGCGTCATCGCCCTGCAGTCGCTGGACGCAGTAGCGGGCAGCGGCAACGCGTCGGGCGGCGGGTGCCACAACTACAGCAACACCCTGAACGTGAGCTGCGACTTCCAGTGCGCGAACGGGACGCAATCGGAATGCGGTGCATCGACCTCGTGGTTCTCCGTGAGCAATAGCTCCTGCCCGGACAGTGGTGGCGGGCCGGGCAGTTCGGGTGCGGGAGCGGGCTCTGGCGGGTTTTGGGGAGGCGGTGGCAGCAGCGGGTTTGGGGGAGGTCGCGGCAGCAGCACGCCGATCAAGATGAAGGGCAAGCGGTGCGTATACGTGGCCAAGGGAGGAATGCAGTGCAACTGAACAACACGCTGAGCAACACGCAGGCGAAAAAGATGCAAGAAACCCTGTCCTGGATCGAAACGCCGAAACGCAGCAGCAGGGCTGTGTTGCTGGTGCTCGCGACAGCGTCCCTGCTGCCCGCGCAGGCGCAACCCATAGGCGTTGAGACGCGGATGCCGCCTCCACCAGTGCAATCCATAGAAACGGCGGCGCAGGTCACGCTACCCAACGGCTACCTGAATCTGCGCTCCAACGATTTGGTCGTCAGCAGCGCAATGGGACCCATGCGCTGGACCCGGGAATGGGATGGCCATGAATGGCGCTTTAACCCGCAGTGGGAAAGCCTTTCGCAGAATTGGAAAAACCTCACGGGGAGCAGCAGCGCCAGCGCCGAGATCGGCGCCACCACCAGCACGGGAGACTCCGGATGCTGGATCTGGGTTGACGATGACTGGCAGCCCTCGCTGCAAATGACCGTCGGCGGTGGCGTTGTCATGGTTGACGGCGTTGCGCAAGCCAACCCCATGGTGGCCAAACGCAGCACCCCCTTCAACCGCAAGATCAGCGACGGCAGTTCCGCCGACTACCCAGCGCCCCAACGGGTCAGCCTTGACTACGCCGCCCTGTGCCCCGGAGCCAAGGCCCAGTTTGTGGATACGGAAGCCATCCGGCTCGGCAACCAGCTCTTCATGGGCGACGCCGGGCGCTATACATTCGACAATCGATCCGTTCTGGAAAAACGCCCGATCCAACAGCTGCCGGCCGCATCAACAACAGCAAGCCACACCCGTGAGGACTCCACCCGCGCGACCCCTGCGACCCCGGCACCCGAGAGCAACGCCAAAGGCTTTCGCTGGAGCAAGAGAAACGGCGACTGGATGGACTACGACGCCCAAGGCCAGGGCGTGGCCTTTGGCGACCGCAACGGCAACACCATCTGGCTGCAGCGCGACGACCATGGCCGGCTGCTGAGCACGGTCGATGACAGCGGCCATACCCTGCTGAGCTTTCACTACACGGGCGAACTGCTTACCGAAGTAAAAGACTATCCCCTGGCCACCGTGGTGGGCGATCTGCCATCGCGCTCGATCAAGTACCAATACGACGACAAAAACCGCCTGACCCAAATCACGGACCCGCGCGGCAACACCATCCAATACGCCTACGACGCGGGCAACCGCCTGATTCAGATCACCGACCCGGAGGGCCGAACAGAGCGCATCGCCTACGCCGAAGACACCGTCAAGCAACGCATCACACCCGACGGCGGAGTCACCGACTACGAATTCGACTACGACGACGTAAACAAACAATTCATCAGCAAAATCACCGGCCCCGAGACCGCCGCGGGCAGGCGGGTGCAGGACTACACGCACAACCGGCAGGGCCAACTGGTGCGGCACACGGTCAACGGCCGCACCGAAACGGAAATCCGCTACGACACCGGCTACCGGGCCGAAACCCGAACCAATGCGCGCGGCTTTGCGACCAAAACCACAAAGAACGAGTTCGAGCAGATCGTGGAAACCCAATACCCCGATGGCAGCATGCAGAAAATGGCGTACTCCGCGCTGCACATGGGCATGACGGAGGAAACCGATGAACTGGGCGTCAAGACAAAGTACGAATACGACGCCAAAGGCAATTTGCTCAAGACCGTGCAGGCTGCGGGTACCGCCGCGGAACAGACCACGGAGTACCAGGTCAACCCCCAGGGCCAAACGACTCGCGTAACGCACAAGGGCAGGACGGAGAGCAACGGCAGCGTAACACCCGATGCCACATGGCAACTCGCCTATGACACCCAAGGGAAAACCAGCCAGATCACCGACCCCGAGGGAAACACACGCAGCTACGTATTCAACCGCATGGGCGCGCTGGTCAAATACACCGATCCCCTGGGGAACGCAACGACCTACGAAACCGACGCCACGGGCAATCTCACGAAGATCACCAACCCCCTCGGCCATGTGCGCACCTTCCGCTACGACAAGAGCGGCAACCAAACCAGCAGCATCGACGCCAAAGGCAAGGCCACCCTGATGGCCTATGACAGGATGAACCGGCGCGTACAAACCACTAACCCCGTTGGCGGCGAGTACAAACGGCGCTACGACACGCAGGGATTGCTGATTAGCAAAACCGATGAAGATGGCAGGACCACCAGCGCAGAGTACGATCTCTTCCAGCGCCTGATCCGCACGTCGGACGCCTTGGGCAACGTCACCAGTTACAACTACCAGATTGCTGACGGCGGTGCTGCTGGCATTCTGGGGACTCTGGACAATCCCACGGAGATTGAATACCCTACATTCACCCAGAAAATCCGCTACGATGTCAACGAGCGCCCCACCAACGAAATCCTGGTCTATGCCGACAGCAACGGCACGCAAACCGTGACCCGCAGCAGAAAAACCTACGACGCGCGCGAGCAACTCAAAAGCGAAACCGACGCCAACGGCAAGAGCCGAAGCTATGCCTACGACGCGTTCGGCCAGATGGTCGAATCCGTCGATGCCCTGGGCGGAAAAGCGCAGGCCCGTTTTGACGCGCGCGGCAACCTCATTGAAGCAAAGGACGCCAAAGGCAACACCACCGGCTTCACCTACGACCGCAACGACCACCTGACCAGCGAAACCCTGGCCGAAGGACAGGTCACGCACTACAGCTACGACGGCGCAGGCAGACTCACAGAACGCATCGACCCGGCCGGCACCAGGAAGCGCTACAGCTACGACGCCGCCAACCGTGTCACCCAAATACAACAGATCCGGGATACCACCGTCGTACGCACCGTCTCCCAGACCTGGGACGCCGAGAACAATCTCACCGCCTGGAGCGACACCGACCCCACGCGCCCCACAGGCCAGCAAACCACCAGCGCCGTCCTGACCTACGACGACGCAGGCCGCAAAACCAGCGAAACCATCAGCTATCCCAACCCCGCAGGCGACAGCTACCGTTTGACTTACTCCTACGAATACAGCAAAGCAGGCAAGAAAACCAAACTGACCTGGGCCGATGGCACGGCAATCAGCTACGGCTACAGCGCGCACGGCGAGCTCGAATCGGTCAGCATCCCGGGCGAAGGCAGCATCAGCGTGAATCAGTTCAAATGGATCGCACCCGCCAAGCTCACCCTGCCCGGAGGCAGTACAGAGGAAAGAACCTGGGACGGTTTGTTCAACTTGGAGGCGCTCAAGAGCCGAACCCCGGGCCAGCAAATCACCCTGAACCTGACCAGTAGTTACGGCAACCAGAGGGAGATAAAAACCGCCAGCCGCACCGATACGGTCAATGGCTCCAGCGGCACCCGCGCCAGCAGCTATGACTACGACGACGAATTGCGACTGACCCGCGTGGGCACCGACACCGGCGGCCTGCTCGGTCGCGATACCGAAACCTTCGGGCTCGATGGGCTGGCCAACCGCATCACGCACAGCCGCACTGGCAGTGGCACCTGGAAATACGACAAGAACCACCGCCTGCAACAGCACCCCGGCGCCAGCGGTCTTGGCGTGGTCAGCTATGCTTACGACGCCAACGGCAACCAGACGCAAAAGACCGAAGGAACAAAAACGACCCGTTACCACTACGACAGCGACAACCGTCTGATCGAGGTGCAAAATGGGGATGGAAACACCATCGCCCGTTATGGCTACGACCCCATGAACCGGCGCATCTGGAAAGAACAGTACCGTGACAAGACAGGGCAACTTCTGGCTCCCGCCATGCGCACATACTTCCTGTATGCTGGCGAGGGAATGCTCGCCGAAGCCACACAGGCCCTGGAGATCAACGCCGACCATTCCATCAGCGCCAGCCATGCCCCGGTCATCACCACCCAGTATGGCCCCACGCCGGACAGCGAATTCATGACAGAAACGCTATTCATCAAGACCCGGAACGGTCAAGGCATCGAGGTTTTTGCTTACTACCATGAAAACCATTTTGGGGCCCCGCTGCAGGCGACGGACAAGGCGGGTAACGTGCTCTGGGCGGCAAACTACAATGCATTCGGGCGAGCAGAGATGACGACGCAAAAAGCTGCGACAGGCCATGCCTGGATAGATTCACAGATAAGACTTCCAGGGCAGTATGAGGATGTGGAAACCGGGCTGTATTATAACTTTCACAGATACTACGATCCTGAAACCGGGAGGTATCAGCAAAGTGATCCGATCAGGCTGCGTGGAAGGATTAATCCATACGCCTATGCTTCGGCAAATCCATTGCATTACATTGATCCGAGAGGTTTGGCGGCATGCACCTACACTGTTCTCTCGGGTGAACTTACATGCGTTTCTAATGATCCGGAAAAAAATGGGTTTTCTGGACAATTTACATCCGGAAACAATAGCATAGGAAAATGCAAAGATAACCCTGAGTGTGAGAAAATTAGTAATGTTGGTCCTATCCCTAAGGGGTGCTACTCATGGGGAATTGATGGAAAGCCAGATGGGTTTCGTCGACGATTTTTGGATCCTTTGCCGAACTCTCCATCTGCGGATAGTGGGAGATCTCGTCTTCAAACCCATTGTTGTTCACGCACGGGTGAAGGCCTTCCATTCGATCCAAATAATATTAAATGCTCCAAAGGTTGCGTGGTGAGTTTATGCTCCATCATCATAAAATTATATGAATTTTTGGATGCAGAAAATGTAGGAAGAGAAGGAAACACCTTATGTGTCAACTGATTCGTCTATGCATGGCATGGTTTTTTATCGGGATCGTTATCATTCCAGCAACAGTCTTTGCCGATAACAATCCCCGCCCTGGTTCTCAGACTGCATTGAACGGCTTGATTCAGAGTTATCGTCACACAATCATCAAGTCGATGGAGTTTCAGGAAAAGAGCAAAGAAATTCCGGGATTTGAGCCTTATACGATAAACTATCAAGGCGAAGAAATTCATGGATTTATACCCTATGCGAACACGAGCCATCAAGATCAGATTTTATCGACTATAATAATGGGTTTGGACAACATAGATAACGATGCAGCAAATCAACTGGTGCTTGATTTTTCTGGAGTATATTTTGGAGAAGCTTCAGCAGCCGTATTTTCAAGTCTTGTTAATCGCAAAGGAAGAAAATTAAAAAAATATCTTAAAAAAGATCGATCACTGACCGATTGGTGTAGCAAAAAATTACCTGCCGGGGTTTGCCACGAGGAAGGACATGCACTCTCATCCTTGCTTGATGACATTGAAGAAGAAAGTCATTTGGAATATTATCTATCCATTTATCCCTATCCATAGGATTTACACAAACCAAGTTCATCCAGCACCCAATTTGAACTTTTGTTCTCAGTTCACATGAAAACCATGGGTGCGCTGGACTGAATCATTTTATATAAGCAAATCATCAGAGATTAATTCAATAACTTCTCTTATTTATCTTGAATATTATGTTTACTCTGAAATAAGGTTGCACATCATGTGCCAATTTTTTCGCCTATGTATGGTATGGTTTTTTTCCGGCATTGCCGTCATCCCCGCGACAGTCTTTGCTGATGATATTGATCCGCGCCCTGGATCTCAGTCCGCATTGAACAGCTTGGCTTATTACTATGGCCTTATAGTTATCGAAACGGTGAAGTTTGAGATGAAAAACAAAGAAATTCTGGCTTCTAATCTCCAATTAAACTATCAGAGCTATCGAGAGCAAATCTTGGTGACTGTGCTAAGGGGCTTGGATAACATAGACAACAGCGAAGCAGATCAACTGGTGTTTGATTTGTCGGGGGTATCCTTTGGCGAGGCTACAGATCCCCTGTATGCATGCCTTGTGCAGCGCAAAGCCAGGAAATTAGCAAAGTACCTGAAAAAAGGACGCTCGCCGACCGAATGGTGCACCAAAGAACTGCCTGCAACTGCAGCGGTTTGCCGCAAGAAAGAAGATGCGCTTCTGCTTTTGCGGGATAATATAAAAAAAGCAAATTCAAAATGTGATTCCCCGCTCTATCCATAGATCAGAATAAAGACTTGGCAAACCCATAACAGACCCGGCTGGTGCCCGTGATCGTCGGGGGGTACGCCGACCTGCCGGGAGCCCCGCAGGCGCAGGTCGGGGTGGAGATCGCCCCGTTCGAAGGCGAGATCGTCAAGATCGCCCGCGACCAGGCGGTGCCAGTGAGCGAGGGCGCGCTGGTGGTGGGAATGGCTACCGACGAGTTCATCCGCGGCGCGACCGGAAAACTCAAGCGGGGTTGATGGCGGTTTAAATTTATATCTTTACAGCCTTGCAAATCCAATAAATGTCACGGATTCGACTGGTGAGATACCTCCAATAATTTTAGTTCCCGTGTCCTTTTGTGCGCGTTTTCCGCGTGTATGTGCGGCCATATTTTATTGCATAAGAAATCCCGACAAGTGCAGAAAATGTTTTTGCAAAGCAATTCATCCGATTTACAAAAAAGCATGCGAATTTCCTGGATGCAAGAAAAGCAGGGCAGGTGATGATCCTGCGTCGTTTGAATTAAGACTATCCATGGCTGGGGCATGCATTGCCGGTAGGAAAATCGCTAGAAAAATTTGCCGAGGCACGGACAAAACGCCATCGGGAGAAAATCATGAAAAAGAATTGGAAAAGGCTGTAGACAAATGGAAGATATGTTTTGAAAAGCTGAGAAATTGTTTGATGCAGGAGTAGCGATGAGTAATTATGTTGCATTCAAAAGCATTGAGTATTTTATCTTGAATGGATTCTGGCGTGATGCTATTGAAATGGTCAAAAAAAATCCTGAGACAGTCAGCATTCTCGAGAAAGATAATGATGACCAAATTTGCTCGTTACTCTATATTGCTTCATTTTTCAACGAATCGCACGATTTGATGAAAATCTTACTCGAATTTGGCGCAGACCCGAATACAGAAGCAGAGTCGAGTGGTGGTGCAACTCCTCTTGGGAATTCGATATACAATAGCGATTGCAAAGAAGAAATGAATAATATAGAGAATATAATATTACTTGTCTCCGCTGGTGCTGATTTGCGGAAATTTGATGAAGCCGGGAACACCCCCTTGCATGCGGCTGTTTATGTGGGGCGTCCAGATATTGTTGAGTTTCTTCTCATTTCAGGAGCCGATCCATTTCAAAAGAACTTATATGGGGATGATATTTTTGAATACATAATCTTTCATCAAAAGTCATCCAGAAGAATGAAGGATATATATGGAGATACTGTCTTTGGACTTGTGGAATCATGTGATGATGCAATAATGAAAGAAATAAAAGAAATAATTGATGAATTTTTGAAGCGTAAACTTGTTTTGCCCGGTTCATGCCCCCCGTGACTTCAGTGGAGCGTGCGCGAAATCACGATCCAAGACCGGTACGAGGTGATACTAAACGCATTCCGTTAGCGCATCACGATCCCATATCGCGTCATCGCCCTGCAATAATCATTGGACGCAGCAGCGGGCAGCGGCAACATCAGCAAGATCACCGACCCCGAGACCGCCGCGGGCAGGCGGGTGCAGGACTACACGCACAACCGGCAGGGCCAGTTGATGCGGTACACGGTCAACGGCCGCACCGAAACGGAAATCCGCTACGACACCGGCTACCGGGCCGAAACCCGAACCAATGCGCGCGGCTTTGCGACCAAAACCACAAAGAACGAGTTCGAGCAGATCGTGGAAACCCAATACCCCGATGGCAGCACGCAGAAAATGGCGTACTCCGCGCTGCACATGGGCATGACGGAGGAAACCGACGAACTGGGCGTCAAGACAAAGTACGAATACGACGCCAAAGGCAATTTGCTCAAGACCGTGCAGGCTGCGGGTACCGCCGAGGAACAGACCACGGAGTACCAGGTCAACGCCCAGGGCCAAACGACTCGCGTAACGCACAAGGGCAGGACGGAGAGCAACGGCAGCGTAACGCCCGATGCCACATGGCAACTCGCCTATGACACCCAAGGGAAAACCAGCCAGATTACCGACCCCGAGGGGAACACACGCAGCTACGTATTCAACCGCATGGGCGCGCTGGTCAAGTGCACCGATCCCCTGGGGAACGCAACGACCTACGAAACCGACGCCACGGGCAATCTCACGAAGATCACCAACCCCCTCGGTCATGTGCGCACCTTCCGCTACGACAAGAGCGGCAACCAAACCAGCAGCATCGACGCCAAAGGCAAGGCCACCCTGATGGCCTATGACAGGATGAACCGGCGCGTACAAACCACTAACCCCGTTGGCGGCGAGTACAAACGGCGCTACGACACGCAGGGATTGCTTATTAGCAAAACCGATGAAGATGGCAGGACCACCAGCGCAGAGTACGATCTCTTCCAGCGCCTGATCCGCACGTCGGACGCCTTGGGCAACGTCACCAGTTACAACTACCAGATTGCTGACGGCGGTGCTGCTGGCATTCTGGGGGCTCTGGACAATCCCACGGAGATTGAATACCCTACATTCACCCAGAAAATCCGCTACGATGCCGACGAGCGTCCCACCAGCGAAACCTTGGTCTATGCCGACAGCAACGGCACGCAAACCGTGACCCGCAGCAGAAAAACATACGACGCGCGCGGGCAATTCAAAAGCGACACCGACGCCAACGGCAAGATCCGAAGCTATACCTACGACGCGTTCGGCCAGACGGTCGAGTCCGTCGATGCCCTGGGCGGAAAAGCGCAGGCCCGTTATGACGCACGTGGCAACCTCATGGAAGCAAAAGACGCCAAAGGCAACACCACCAGCTTCACCTACGACCGCAACGACCGCCTGACCAGCAAGACCTTGGCCGAAGGACAGGTCACGCATTACAGCTACGACGGGGCAGGCAGGCTCACGGAACGCATCGACCCAGCCGGCACCAAGAAGCGCTACAGCTACGACGCCGCCAACCGCGTCACCCAAATACAACAGATCCGGGATACCACCGTCGTGCGCACCGTCTCCCAGACCTGGGACGCCGAGAACAATCTCACCGCCTGGAGCGACACCGACCCCACGCGCCCCACAGGCCAGCAGACCACCAGCGCCATGCTGACCTACGACGACGCAGGCCGCAAAACCAGCGAAACCATCAACTATCCCAACCCCGCAGGCGACAGCTACCGTTTGACTTACTCCTACGAATACAGCAAAGCGGGCAAGAAAACCAAACTGACCTGGGCCGATGGCACGGCAATCAGCTACGGCTACAGCGCGCATGGCGAACTCGAATCGGTCAGCATCCCGGGCGAAGGCAGCATCAGCGTGAATCAGTTCAAATGGATCGCACCCGCCAAGCTCACCCTGCCCGGAGGCAGTACAGAGGAAAGAACCTGGGACGGTTTGTTCAACTTGGAGGCGCTCAAGAGCCGAACCCCGGGCCAGCAAATCACCCTGAACCTGACCAGTAGTTACGGCAACCAGAGGGAGATAAAAACCGCCAGCCGCACCGATACGGTCAATGGCTCCAGCGGCACCCGCGCCAGCAGCTATGACTACGACGACGAATTGCGACTGACCCGCGTGGGCACCGACACCGGCGGCCTGCTCGGTCGCGATACCGAAACCTTCGGGCTCGATGGGCTGGCCAACCGCATCACGCACAGCCGCACTGGCAGCGGCACCTGGAAATACGACAAGAACCACCGCCTGCAACAGCACCCCGGCGCCAGCGGTCTTGGCGTGGTCAGCTATGCTTACGACGTCAACGGCAACCAGACGCAAAAGACCGAAGGAACAAAAACGACCCGTTACCACTACGACAGCGACAACCGTCTGATCGAGGTGCAAAATGGAGATGGAAACACCATAGTCCGTTATGGCTACGACCCCATGAACCGGCGCATCTGGAAAGAACAGTACCGTGACAAGACAGGGCAACTTCTGGCTCCAGCCATACGCACATACTTCCTGTATGCTGGCGAGGGAATGCTCGCCGAAGCCACACAGGCCCTGGAGATCAACGCCGACCAGTCCATCAGCGCCAGCCATGCTCCGGCCATCACCACCCAGTATGGCCCCACGCCGGACAGCGAATTCATGACGGAAACGCTATTCATCAAGACCCGGAACGGTCAAGGCGCTGAGGTTTTTGCTTACTACCATGAAAACCATTTGGGGGCCCCGCTGCAGGCGACGGACAAGGCGGGTAACGTGCTCTGGGCGGCAAACTACAATGCATTCGGGCGAGCAGAGATGACGACGCAAAAAGCTGCGACTGGCCATGCCTGGATAGATTCACAGATAAGACTTCCAGGGCAGTATGAGGATGTGGAAACCGGGCTGCATTATAATTTCCACAGATACTACGATCCTGAAACCGGGAGGTATCAGCAAAGTGATCCAATCAGGCTGCGCGGAAGGATTAATCCATACGCCTATGCTTCGGCAAGTCCACTGTATTATATTGATCCGAGAGGTTTGGCGGCATGCACCTATACTGTTCGCACGGGTGAACTTGTATGTGTTTCCAACGATCCGGAAAAAAATGGGTTTTCTGGACAATTTACATCGGGAAATAACAAAAAAGTCCCAAATTGTAAAGACAATCCTGACTGTGAGAAAATTAGTAATGCCGGCCCTATCCCTAGGGGGTGCTATACATGGGGAGAAGATGGAGAAACAAAAGATACTTTAAATCGACGAAATTTGAAGCCCGCGAAAAAATCTCCGCCAGAGAAAAATGGGAGAGGTAGTTTTCAAACCCACTGTTGCTCATTTGTAGGGCTCGAAGGCGAGCCATTTGACAAAAATAATGCATGCTCCAAAGGTTGCGTGGTGAGTTACTGCTCTGTCATCAGGGCTTTATACGAATTCTTGGATGCCGAAAATGTAGGAAGAGAAGGAAACACCCTATGTGTCGAATGATTCGTCTATGCATGGCATGGCTTTTTGTCGGAATCGTTATCATTCCCACAACAGTTTTTGCTGATGATAATCCCCAACCTGGTTCTCAAGCTGCATTGAATGGCTTGGTTCAGGGATATCGTCGCACAATCATTAAGTTGATGGAGTTTCAGGAAAAAAGCGAGGAAATTCCTGGATTTGAACCATCCTATACGACTCCGGACGATCAAGGCAAAGAAATTTTGGTGTTTTACCCCTATATGAGCAAGAACCATCGAAATCAAATTTTATGGACCATAATATTAGGTTTGGATAATATAGATAACGATGCAGCAAATCAGCTGGTGCTTGATCTATCGGGAGTATATTTTGGAGAATCTACAGCGGCCATATTTTCATGTCTTGTTCAGCGCAAAGGAAGAAAATTAATGAGGCATCTTAAAAAACAGCAATCTCTGATCAGTTGGTGTATCAAGAAATTACCCGCAGAAGTTTGCCGTGAAGAAAAAGATGCACTCTTAACATTGCGTTCAGATATTAAGACAGAAAGTCGTTTTGAATGTGATCTGCCCATTTACCCCCCTCCGTCAGAACAGTTGTCGCCTCCATAGAATCAAGAACTGGGGGCTGCGATGAAGGACAAAAATGGATCGATACGAACAAGCATTCAGGCACAAGACGATGGCAAAATTGCTGCCGCCGCACAGCGCAACACTGCAAGTGGTTGCGCAGGAAGTTGGTGCGCTGGACCGTTGGCGCAAAATGCGCAGCTAGGCCCGGCTGAATGCCGTTATCACCGCAGCGGCGATGAACGAGATGAGCAAGAACGCCTGGTGCCGCCGCGAGCACGGCGTGTACCCAAACGAATTGGACAAGTGGTATTTTGGAATGTGATCTAGTCATCTATCCCTATCCATAGGACTTATGCAAATCAAGTCCAGCTAGCATTCAACTCTCAAGACCATGGGTACGCCAAATTTGATTATTCATATGAGAAAATTATCAAATTGAATTCAATAGCCCATTCAACCAACTTCCAGAGAACCACTTGCGTTGCACTGCAATATTAAATACCATCTTGCCCATAAAATAAGGTTGCACATTATGTATCGATTGATTTGTCTCTGCATGACATGGTTTTTTTTCGGCATCGCCATCATCCCCGCGACAGTCTTTGCTGATATAAATCCTCGCCCTGGAACTCAGCCCGCATTGAACGGCTTAGTTGATTGCTACAGCTTTACAGTTAGCGAAATGGTGAAGTTTGAGGTAGAAAACAAAGAAATTCTGGATTCCAATCTCCAATTAAACTATCAGAGCTATCGAGAGCAAATCTTGGTGACTGTGCTAAGGGGCTTGGATAACATAGACAACAGCGCAGCAAATCAACTGGTGTTTGATTTATCGGGGGTTTCCTTTGGCGAGGCTACAGATCCCCTGTATGCATGCCTTGTTCAACGCAAAGCCAGGAAATTAGCAAAGTACCTTAAAAAAAGACGCTCGCCGACCGAATGGTGCACCAAAGAACTTCCTGCAACTGCAGCGGTTTGCCGCAAGAAAGAAGATGCGCTTCTGCTTTTGCGGGATAATATAAAAAAAGCAAATTCAAAATGTGATTCCCCGCTCTATCCATAAATCAGAATAAAGACTTGGCAAACCCATAACAGATCCGGCTGGTGCCCGTGATCGTCGGCGGGTACGCCGACCTGTCGGGAGCCCCGCAGGCGCAGGTCGGGGTGGAGATTGCCCCATTCGAAGGCGAGATCGTCAAGATCGCCCGCGACCAAGCGGTGCCAGTGAGCGAGGGCGCGCTGGTGGTGGGAATGGCCACCGACGAGTTCACCCGCGGCGCGACCGGAAAGCTCAAGCTCAGGATGGAAAACCCGTCCGACGTGGACGTGGAACTGCTCAGAGCCTGTGAATTTTTCAATTTCAGCGATGAATGCGACGCAACCCAAGCGCCCTTGGCCTACGAGAGGATCCAAAGTTCGTCTCTTGGCTCTGATCCAAGGCCTCTTGGTGCCCCATGATCGCCTGTGCAGCTCGTTTTGTGGTGGCGCTGGCCGCGAAAAAATGAGAAGCAATATTTGCGCCAACATATTTTCACAGGCTCTCACGGCAACGAACAACGGCGCCGACGCATCGAGCGAGCTGCGCCTGAAAATCCTGGACACCGACGGCAACGTGCTCGCCACGCAGCCCTACAAGCAGGTGCTCGGCGCCAACGTCGTGACATTGACCAATGGCCAGACCGTCGCGCGCATCCCCGCGGGCAGCAGCTACCTCTCGGACCAGTTCCTGCTCAACGTCCCCGGCGCCAGCCCCGACAGCGTCCGCGTCCGACTCGAAATCGACCGCCTGCGCTACCACTCGGGCCAAGAAGACGAGGTGCAGATCGCCGGACGCGGCGCCGAGAAAACCGTCTCCCTGCGCGAGACCACGTACTTCGGCGAAGTCAGCGACATTCGTCCGATCACCTCCTTGGGCGAGCAGGACGTGCTCATCACGGGCCGCGCGGTCAACCGGGCAAGCCAAACGCCCATGCCCGGCACGCGGCTCAAGCTGATCCTCAACCAGCAGGGGTTCGAGCGCAGCGTCAACATCGTCACTGACGCAGCGGGCAACTTCGTCCACACCTTCAAACCCACCCTCACGGACGCGGGCCTGTACAAGGTCAGCGCCATCCATCCGGAAATCACCGACCGCCCGGAGCAAAAATCCTTCACGATCCAGCGCGTCACCGTCGGCCCCTCCCCCTACAAACTGGACGTCCCCAAGAACTACCCCTTCAGCATCCCCCTGTTCGCGCAGGCCGGCGCAGCAACGAGCGCCAGCGGCCTGCGGCTGACGCTGGACCCGGCAAGCCAGCCCACGGGGCAGGTGCCGGACGGCATCAGCGTGCAACTGCCCAGCCCCGTCAACCTCGGCGAGCGCCAGCGGCTGAACCTGCCCGTGCTGTTCACCGCGAGCAACGCGGCGCAGCCCTCGGGCAGCCTGATCCTGACCGCGCACAGCGACGAACACGCCGCAGCGCCCCTGGGACTCGTGCGCGTGGACTACACGCTATCCGAGGCCCTGCCCTACCTGGTGAGCACCCCCAGCCTGATCGAAACCGGCCTGGCGCAAGGCAGCACCCAGGTGGAATCCGTCACAGTCAAAAACAACGGCCTGCAGGACGCGCTCAACCTGCAGTTCAGTTTGACAAAAACCGACGGCACGCCCGCGCCCGCCTGGGCCAGCATGGGCAGCGCCGCCAACGGCAGCCTGGCCATCGGGCAGAGCCGGGCCATCGACCTGGCGTTCTCGCCCCCTCCAGGAACGCCCGAAGGAGTCTACGAATACAGGCTGCGTGTCGTGGGCGACAACGTCCCGGCGCAGGCGCTGAACGTCTACGTCAGCGTGACGCAAAGCGGCCAAGGCAACGTCCTGTTCAAAGCGGCTGACATCTACACCGCCACGATCGGCAAGAACGGCCAGCTGATTCCCGGCCTGGCGGGCGCAAGCATCACGATGCAAAACGAAGACGTGGGCAGCGTGAGCCAGGAACTGAACACCGACGCATTGGGCGAAGCGCTGTTCCAGAACCTGCCCGCGGGCCGCTACAGATTCCGCGCACGCGCGGCAAACCACCAGGATGCCAGCGGACGGCTGCTCATCAGACCCGGAATCACGGCCAACCAGCCGGTCTTCCTGAACTACAACGCGATCAACGTCGAGTGGAGCGTGCGCGAAATCACGATCCAGGACCGCTACGAGGTGACGCTCAACGCCACCTTTGAAACCGACGTCCCCGCCGCCGTGGTGGTCCTGCAGCCGGCCAGCACCAACCTGCCCAAGATGGCCGCGGGCGACGTCTACCACGGAGAACTGACGCTCACCAACTACGGCCTGATCCGCGCCGACAACGTCAAGCAGAAGCTGCCGCAAAGCGACGCCTACTTCCGCTACGAATTCCTGGTGGAACTGCCGGTAACACTGCAAGCCAAACAGCGCATCACGATCCCATACCGCGTCATTGCCTTGCAGTCGCTGGACGCAGCAGCGGGCAGCAGCAACGCATCGGGCGGCGGGTGCCACAACTACAGCAACACCCTGAACGTGAGCTGCGACTTCCAGTGCGCGAACGGGACGCAATCGGACTGCGGTGCATCGACCTCGTGGTTCTCCGTGAGCAATAGCTCCTGCCCGGACAGTGGTGGCGGGCCGGGCAGTTCGGGTGCGGGAGCGGGCTCTGGCGGGTTTTGGGGAGGCGGTGGCAGCAGCGGGTTTGGGGGAGGTCGCGGCAGCAGCACGCCGATCAAGATGAAGGGCAAGCGGTGCGTGTATGTGACCAAGGGAGGAACGGAATGCAACTGAACAACACGCAGGCGAAAAAGATGCAAGAAACCCTGCTGACTTGGATCGAAGCGCTAAAACGCAGCAGCAGGGCTGTGCTGCTGATAGTGCTCGCGACAACGGTCCTGCTGCCCACGCAGACACAGGCACAGTCCATGGCAGCAGCGCAGGTCACACTGCCCAACGGCTACCTGAATCTGCGCTCCAACGATTTGGTCGTCAGTAGCGCAATGGGCCCCATGCGCTGGACCCAGGAATGGGACGGCCATGAATGGCGCTTCAACCCGCAATGGGAAAGCCTTTCGCAGAATTGGAAAAACCCCACGGGGAGCAGCAGCGCCAGCGCCGGGATCGGCGCCACCACCAGCACGGGAGACTCCGGATGCTGGGTCTGGGTTGACGATGACTGGCAGCCCTCGCTGCAAATGACCGTCGGCGGTGGCGTTGTCATGGTTGACGGCGTCGCGCAAGCCAACCCCATGGTGGCCAAACGCAGCACCCCCTTCAACCGCAAGATCAGCGATGGCAGTTCCGCCGACTACCCACCGCCCCAACGGGTCAGCCTTGACTACGCCGCCCTGTGCCCCGGAACCAAGGCCCAGTTTGTGGATACGGAAGCCATCCGCCGCGGCAGCCAGCTCTTCATGGGCGACGCCGGGCGCTATACATTCGACAATCGATCCGTTCTGGAAAAACGCCCGGTACAACAGCTGCCGGCCGCATCAACAACAGCAAGCCACACCCGTGAGGACTCCACCCGCGCGACCCCTGCGACCCCGGCACCCGAGAGCAACGCCAAAGGCTTTCGCTGGAGCAAGAGAAACGGCGACTGGATGGACTACGACGCCCAAGGCCAGGGCGTGGCCTTTGGCGACCGCAACGGCAACACCATCTGGCTGCAGCGCGACGACCATGGCCGGCTGCTGAGCACGGTCGATGACAGCGGCCATACCCTGCTGAGCTTTCACTACACGGGCGAACTGCTCACCGAAGTAAAAGACTATCCCCTGGCCACCGTGGCGGGCGATCTGCCATCGCGCTCGATCAAGTACCAATACGACGAAAAAAACCGCCTGACCCAAATCACGGACCCGCGCGGCAACACCATCCAATACGCCTACGATGCGGCTAACCGCCTGATCCGGATCACGGACCAAGAGGGCCGAACAGAGCGCATCGCCTACGCCGGAGACACCGTCAAGCAACGCATCGCACCCGACGGCAGCGTCACCGACTACGAATTCGACTACGACGACGTGAACAAACAATTCATCAGCAAAATCACCGGCCCCGAGACCGCCGCGGGCAGGCGGGTGCAGGACTACACGCACAACCGGCAGGGCCAGTTGGTGCGATACACGGTCAACGGCCGCACCGAAGCGGAAATCCGCTACGACACCGGCTACCGGGCCGAAACCCGAACCAATGCACGCGGCTTTGCGACCAAAACCACAAAGAACGAGTTCGAGCAGATCGTGGCGATCCAATACCCCGATGGCAGCACACAGAAAATGGCGTACTCCGCGCTGCACATGGGCATGACGGAGGAAACCGACGAACTGGGCGTCAAGACAAAGTACGAATACGACGCCAAAGGCAATCTGCTCAAAACCGTGCAGGCTGTGGGCACTGCCGAGGAACGCGTAACCGAATACGAAGTGGACGCACGAGGCAGGATCACGCGCGCCACGCGCAAGGGCCGCACGGAAAGCAACGCCAGCGTCACCCCGGACGCAAGCTGGCAAGTCATATACGACGCGCACGGACAGATCGGCCAAATCACCGACCCGCAAGGCAAGCAACACCACTATCTATTCAACCGGCTCGGCTGGCTGCTCCAGTACACCGACCCCAAAAGCAATATCTGGCGCTACACCTACGACGCCGACGGCAACCTGCTGAGCGAAACCGACCCCTTGGGGCAAACGTCAAGCAACACCTACGACCGTGTCGGCAACCGGATCAGCAGCACCGACGCGCGTGGAAAAATCACCCGCTACACCTACGACGCCGCAAACCGTCAACTCAGCCAAAGCGATCCCCTGCAAGGCAGTTACAGCGTGACCTACGACGCGCGCGGTGCACTGGCCAGTGTCAGGGACGCCGGCGGAAAAACCATGCAGTTGGACTACGACGCATTGGCCCGATTGACGCAAGCCACCGACGGCAAAGGGCAGACTTACGGCGTCCAATACAGCGACGCGGACGGCAGCGACAAACATGCAAATCAGCCGAGCAAGATCATCTACCCCACGCTGCAGCGCGTGATGCGCTACAACGAACGCGATATTCTGAGCCTCAAAAATGACGTAGCTGGCAACGAGACGCGGGTGGAAAGCTACGGCTACGACCGAATGGGACAGCAAAAAACCACCACGAACGCCAACGGCAAGACCTACTCCTACGAATACAGCCCGCACGGGCAGGTCACGCAGATCAAAGACCCGATGGGCAACACCATGCGCGTGGTGTATGACACCCGGGGCAACGTCATCGAAGTGCTGGACCCCAACAATGGCCGCACGCGAATGGAATACGACCTGTGCGATCTCCTTCTCGGCAGCACCGACCCACTGGGAAACACGACGCGCTACGCATGGGACGACAGCGGCTGGCTCACGCAAATCCAGCAGGCGAACGGCCAAAAAATAGCCTACGACCACGACGCGGTGGGACGCGTGATCCAACACCGGGAATACGACGCACAGGGTAGCCTCAAGAAAACCACGCGCTACAGTTACGACGCGGCCGACAACCTGCTCACATGGAACGACGGCCACTACGCATCCGTGCGCATCTACGATGATGTCGGCCGCCTGAGCAGCGAAACCATCACCTACGGCGTGGGCGCGTCCAGCTTCACGCTCAGCCACGCCTACACCTACTACGGCAACCACCAGATCAAGACCTACACTGGCCCCGACGGCGTGACCATCAGCTACGACTACGACGGTGCAGCGCAATTGGAGAAAGTAAGCATCCCGGGTGAAGGCAACATCAGCGTGACCGACTGGCAATGGTTTCAGCCCAAGAAAGTCCTGCTGCCCGGCGGAACCGAGCGGCGCCTGGAATACGACGGCTACCAGAACCTGACGCAACTCAAGGTCGTCAACCCCGGGCAGGCCACCGTGTTCGAATTGCAAAACCAATACGGCAAGCTCGCCGAAATCCGGCAGGCCCGCATTGATGGCAGCACGCTGGGCTATACGCACGACGACGCGGGGCGCCTGACCCAGGTGAGCGCGGGCCTGCTGAGTGGGCGCAATGAGAGCTTTACGCTGGATGCGAACGGCAACCGTACTCGCCACAGCCAAAGCGGCACCTGGAACTACGACTCGGCGGGTCAACTCATGGAACGCTCCGGTGCTGGAGGCCGCGTCAGCTATCAATACGACGCATCGGGGAACTTGACCCAGAAAACCGACACCAGCCAATCCGAACCCGCACGCACGACCCACTACGCCTGGGACGCCTTCAATCGCCTGTCCGAAGTCAAAGACGGAGAAGGTCGCCTGATCGCACGCTACAACTACGACCCCTTCGATCGACGCATCCGCAAGGAACTTGGCGACTCGGTCACGCTGCAATCGAGCACCGGGGCCGCCAACACCGCCACATACTACCTGCACACTGAATGGGGTCTGCTCGCCGAAGCCGATGCCAACGGCCAGATCACCACCAGTTACGGCTGGAACCCGCAGCGCGAAAACGGCGTGGCACCCCTGTATGCCCGCGTGCCCGACGCCGCAACCTCTGAACAATGGCGTACTGTGCACTACCACAACGACCACCTTGGCACCCCGCAGCGCATCACGGACAAAAGCGGCACGCTCGTCTGGGCAGCTGATTACGACGCTTACGGCAAAGCCACGACACGCACCACGACCGATACAAGCAAGGCTGTCACCAACAACCTGCGCTACCCTGGCCAATACTGGGACTCGGAAACCGGCCTGCACTATAACGACAGGCGCTACTACGATCCCGAGACCGGGCGCTACCTCAGCCGCGACCCCATCGAATTCGAAGGCGGAATCAACCTGTACACCTATGCGGCAGCGGCGCCCGGACGCTACACCGACCCCACGGGCGAAATCATTCCCGTTCTGCTGGCCAACTATTTGCGCTGCAACCTCCTCTGCAATGCCGTGGGCGCGGCCACGGACCAACTGCTTTGTGGGGAAGTGAACTGGGCAGAAAACGCCAAAGACTGCCTGACAAGCTGCCTGTGGTCGATGCTGCCCATACCGGATCCCTGTGGCAAGCTTGGCACACTGATCAGTGTGGGGGTGGGCGTTGCGGGCGGGCTCAACAGCTTTGCGGGTGAAACCCTGGTCCATGTGCGAGGCGCCGACGGGCAGCCCGCGCGCAGGCCGATTGCCCAGATACGCACCGGTGACGAGGTTCTGGCCTGGGACGAAATGGCCGCGCACGACGGACGTATCCAGACAGGTCTTGGCGCAAGATCGACGAGCGCAACCCGGTATGAAAAAGTAACTGGCATCATCAGCAATGAAAAACAGCAGCGCTTGGTGCATATTACGCTCAACAGCGGAAATATAATCAGCGCCACGGACGGTCATCCGTTCAGGACCAGCGAAGGCTGGAGGGATGCCATCCTGCTCAAGCGGGGAGGCCAACTGTTGCTCGGAGGCGACGGAAACGAGAATGATGCAGCCGTCACGGCGACAATTATCGATGTTCGCGTAGAGATAAAAACCATCCGGGTATATAATCTGGAAGTGAAGAATCTTCACACCTTCTTCGTGGGAGAAGATGGTTTATTGGTTCATAATGGAAATGGATCTTATACATGCTATTTTGTGAGTGGAAAAAAATACCACGGCAAAGGGGACTTTAATCGCGCACAACAATCCGCAAAGGAAAAGGCAAATAAATATAATGACAAAGTTGAAAAGATCAATTGGTCTGATGCAAAGAATGATAAGCAGTCATTTCAGCATGAGCACCAGAGGATACAAACAGATGCCTTTAAAGTTAATGGCAAGGATCGTCCAGGATATGAAAACAACAATAACTATAATCAGCGCGCATCTCCTGGGGCACAATTTCCATTGCCTAGAAAAAAACCTCCTTCTGGAACAGACTTTCGCAAGTGAATATTTTGGTGTTAAAAATGATTGAACTTGTTCAAAATACTCCAGACGTAACCCAAAATTTTTGGGGATTTGATGGAGAAAACATTGAAGATGCTATCCGGATGGTCTCCGAGTCGAACTGCAGATGCCTTAGCTTGGAGTTGCCACATGATTCAAAGCATAAAGATCTAGACTTTTTGCTGGCGTTTCCGGAAATTTCGTCACTGTCGGTCCGCTCACATTGGCCAGTGATGATTGATGCAAGCGCCATTGGAAAAATCGAAACGCTTGAAGGGCTTGGATTTTCCGTCGCTGGAGCAACCGGGTTAAATATTGATCGACTTCAGAACCTGACAAGTCTCTCACTCGGATATGTCAAAGAAATATTCTTTCCGAAATCGCCTATGCCGCGCATTAATATATTGGATATAGAACATTTTGATGGCGTCAATCTTGAAGTTTTGAAGAATTTCCCTTCCCTTCAGAATTTCGACATACGTGAGTCGCGCAAATTGGTCAGCACTCGTGGAATAGAAACATGCCGTGATATGAAAGAACTGAAAATTCTTTACTGTTCAAATTTAGTTGATATCGAGTCAATTTCAGCTCTTTATCAATTGAATGAGTTGGAGTTTCACAGTTTAAAGAAATTGTCCTTGATTGATCCAATATTTGAAGTTTATTCGCTTAGGAAAATTATCATAGAAAAAATTTCTCCCGTCAAACAAATAAAATCCATAGGCAATCTGAGAAATCTGGAATTTTTAGTCATGAGCAAATCTGAAATAATCGATGGAGATCTCGGCATCGTTCTTGATATGCCAAAATTGCATCATTGCTATATAAGACCGAATAAAATTCACTACCGACCGACCGCATCGTATGTTTATGAAGTGGTCGGGTCCCGTGATCCAGAATTTACCAAGCGTAAACACCAGATGGCTTTGTCTGATAAATTGTGGGCGAGACGGAACAAGTATTAGCGATTCTGAGAGAACTTGGATAATCAATCCACCAGAATCTCAGTCTTCAATCGTTTTCAGATCTGTCGGGACGATTCGCCACCAATTGACATACTGTTTGCTAAAAAACTTATGATTTTCAAAAAGGCAATCTATAATGATCAAACTGTTTTTTAATCCGGGTTCAGAAAGTTGGGACTTTGATGGGGAAGACGTTGAGGAAGCTATCCGGATAGTTGCCAACTCCAACGTCAGAGCCCTTAGTCTGATTTTGCCGTGTGATTCAAAGCATGAAAATCTGAACTTCCTGCTGGATTTCCCGGAACTTTCAGAATTTCAGTTTGATTCGCACTCATCAATGATAATTGATACGACTGCCATTGGGAAAATGAGCACGCTTAAAAGGCTTGTTTTTTTTTCCTATGGAGCAACCGGATTTGAAATCGATCACCTTCAGGCGCTGGAAGAGCTTATCATCGAATTTGACAAGACAGTGTTTCTTCCGAAAATCCCTATGCCACGTATTGAACTGATAGATGTAGCTCGCCCTAATGGTGTTGATCTTGATTTTTTGAAGAATTTTCCTTCCGTTCGGAATGTCACCATAAGTAGGACACGTAGACTGGAAAGCATTCAGGGGATAGAAGCATGCCGAAACATTACTTATTTGTGGATTGACCGTTGTCCAAATTTGTTGGATATCAAGTTGCTTCCAGCCCTTGACAAATTGGATACGCTGCATCTCAGCAACTTAAAAAACCTATCCTCGATTGAACCTGTATTTGAAGTTGATTCACTTAGCTCGATAATAATTGAAAAGAATCATCCCATAAAGGAAATCAAAAATGTAAGTAGACTGAAAAATTTGGAATCTCTAAATATATCAAGATCAGAGATAATCGACGGAGATATTAGTTGTATTCTCGATGCACCAAAGTTGACAGAATGCAATATAAGGCCAAACAAACCTCACTACCAGCCAACCGCATCGTATGTCCATAAGGTGATCAAGGACCGCGATCAAGTATATACCGAGCTTAAACGTCAGATGACTTTGCGTTATAAACAGATAGCGAGAAAAAAATGATTTCTTCAGCGCGAACTGCTCACGGGAAATATGTTTCCAACGGGCTTCTTGCCGGTTTTTGCTTCTATCGTTTCGGAGGGGGTTGTTTCGGCGTAGGTAGCCCAAAGGGCATCCCATTATACACCATTCAGTTATACACAAGTCATGACCAGCGACATCGATTGAAATCTGACTTGTGTATAACGAAATGTGTTATACACCCCCCTCACATGAGCTACGCTACTTATTTAATAGCAAAAGCGCACAATGAACTGGGTAGTCACAGAATTCAAAATGTAGAAAATGTAGGAAGAGAAGGAAACACCTTATGTGTCAACTGATTCGTCTAAGCATGGTATGGTTTTTTATCGGAATCGTTATCATTCCAACAACAGTCTTTGCTGATAACAATCCCCGCCCTGGTTCTCAGACTGCATTGAACGGCTTGGTTCAGAGTTATCGTCGCACAATCATCGAGTTGATGGAGTTTCAGGAAAAGAGCAAAGAAATTCAGGGATTCCCCCCCTCTGTGAGCACGAGCCATACAGATCAGATTTTATCGACTATAATAATGGGTTTGGACAACATAGATAACGATGCAGCAAATCAACTGGTGCTTGATTTTTCTGGAGTATATTTTGGATCAGCTCCAGCGGCCGTATTTTCAAGTCTTGTTAATCGCAAGGGAAGAAAATTAAAGAAGTATCTTAAAAAAGATCGATTACTGACCGACTGGTGTATCAAAAAATTACCTGCCGGGATTTGCCACGAGGAAGGACATGCACTCTCATCCTTGCTTGATGACATTGAAGAAGAAAGTCATTTGGAATATTATCTATCCATTTATCCCGATCCATAATATTTACACAAACCAGGCTCATCCAGCACCCAGTTTGGACTTTTGTTCTCAGTTCACATGAAAACCATGGGATGGGCGCGCTGGACTGAATCATTTTATATGAGCAAATTATCAGAATTTAATTCAACAACTCCTCTTATTGCATTGCCATCTTGAATATTATATATGCTCTGAAATAAGGCTGTACATCATGTGCCAATTTGTTCGCCTATGTATGGTATGGTTTTTTGCCGGCATTGCCGTCATCCCCGCGACAGTCTTTGCTGATGATATCGATCCGCGCCCTGGATCTCAGTCCGCATTGAACAGCTTGGCTTATTACTACGGCCTTATAGTTATCGAAACGGTGAAGTTTGAAGTGGAAAACAAAGAGATTTTGGATTCCAATCTCCAATTAAACTACCAGAGCTATCGAGAGCAAATCTTGGTGACTGTGCTAAGGGGCTTGGATAACATAGACAACAGCGCTGCAGATCAACTGGTATTTGATTTGTCGGGGGTTTCCTTTGGCGAGGCTACAGATCCCCTGTATGCATGCCTTGTGCAGCGCAAAGCCAGGAAATTAGCAAAGTACCTGAAAAAAGGACGCTCGCCGACCGAATGGTGCACCAAAGAACTTCCTGCAACTGTAGCGGTTTGCCGCAAAAAAGAAGATGCTCTTCTGCTTTTGCGGGATAATATAAAAAAAGCAAATTCAAAATGTGATTCCCCGCTCTATCCATAAATCAGGATGACTACGAATTTTCTGACTTGTGGACGTGGTGGGGAGAACCACTTCCTCAAGGCTTGGTGGACTATTCGGCTGGATTTGGCGATACGTTGTCGTTTGACCTGACCAACTGGACACGCAATCAGATGGATATCAATGCAGCGGTGAACAAGTGCTCGGGCTATTACACCGCTGGTGAGTGGACCGGAATTGGGTTCGAGGTTGTGCTCGGTGGTGCAGCAGGTTGGAGAGCCGCAGGGGCCAAGGGTGCAGGCAAGGAGTTCTCGCACTGGATTCCGAGGCGCTCGCTTCCAAAGCGCTTGAAGAATGTACGCTCGAAGTGGCTCGGAAATTACGTGTCACCGGAGCGGCATTTCCGCCACGACCCTTACCGATATCCGTCGGGGTGGAAAAATTTTGACGACAGGTTCTCTTTTTTGGGGCAGCAGTTTGACCGGATTCCGCATGTTTACAAGGGAGGTACTGCTGCTCCCATCGCAGGCACGGCCACGAGGGAAATCAACGATTGCGAGTGCCAGCGATGATAGGGTCAATCCTCCTTCTGGTGTTGATTGCTTTCGTTTGGCTCCGCTACGAATGGGTGCTGAACTGGGGGTCGCATATGACGCATCGCTTGTTCGCGAGCAAGAAACTGTTGTCTTACGAGCGGCTGGTACTCAATGCATGGCGTGCCTCACTGCCGGGGGAGGCTCAGCGCATTCTTGATGCGCAGCTTGAAGTTGTCTGGCTCGTGCAACGTGGCGCCGGCGATGCAAAGGTGTGCTTCTACCATCGTGAAGATCGCGGTACGCCGCGATTCAAGCTCGACCCATTGGACCTGCATGCTGCGACTGTGCTGTTGTGCTCTGGGAGCGCAGCAACGATGCGGGCAAAAATATTCCTTCACGGAGGGTTATTTTTCTCGATTGAATTCCCGAAGCGACCAAAGCGCTACATGCAGTTGCACCGCATGCAGGGACAGGCGCTGCATGTAGCGCGCGTCGAAAGTCACGCAACCATTGTTCCATGTCCCGCAGGCGGAGTGACATTTTTTTGCGCACAGGCCACGGACTCGAGCCTGTGCGTAACCCTACCCAATGGCTATGCAGATTTCAGGGTCAACGACTTGGATGCAGGTAGCGCGCCCGGAAATGTGAAATGGGAGCGGCAGTGGGACGGTCAGGAATGGAAATTCAATCCCCACTGGGAAAGCCTGTCGCAAAACTGGAAAAACCTCACGGGCAATCGCAACGCTGACCCCGGGGAAGCCAGCAACCCGAACAACCAAGGAGACGCCGGGCGCTGGGTCTTCTGGGTTAATGAAGACTGGCAGCCATCAATTGAAAGAATGGCTAGCCGTCGTACAGTCCAGCCCGTCATCGTCGACGGCGTACCGCAGGCTCGCCCCATGGTCCCGCTCCGCAGCACCCCCTTTAACCGGACCCTCGGTCACAGCAATGCCACCGACTACCCGCCGCCGCGACGTGTCAACTTCGATTACGCCCTGCTGTGCACTGAATCGGACGCCAACTTGGTGGAAGCGCAGGCAATCAGACGCATGGACCAATTGTTCCTGGGTGAAGACGGGCGCTACACATTCGGCAACCGCACGTTTCTCGAACAATGCCCCGTGCGCCAGATTCCAGGCGCAGCCACTACGGTCCTCTACGGCAGCCTCGCGGCAGGGCGGGTTTCTGTCGCCGCAGAGGTCAACGACAAGGGCTACCGCTGGAGCGACAGAAACGGAAACTGGGCCGACTACAACACGCAAGGCCAGATCGTTGCCACGGGCGATCCCCATGGCAACACCCTCTGGCTACTCAGGGAGCGCTCGGGCCGCGTCGTGGGCGTGGCCGATGGCGCTGGCAACGCCCTGCTGAGTCTGCATTACACGGGGGAGTTGTTGACCGAGGTGCGCGATCATTCCGAGGCGGAATCCGCAGTCGGAGCGCCAGGGCGCTCGGTGAAATACCGCTACGACGACAAGAACCGGCTGACCCAGGTCACGGACATGTACGGAAACACCGTGCAACACACCTACGACGCCGCAAACCGCATCATCCAGAGAACTGACCAAGAAGGGCGGGTGGAGCGCTTCAGCTACGCCGGCCAATCCATCAAAAAGCACATCGCCGCCGACGGTGCGATCACGGACTACGAATTTGAGTATGACGATGCCAACAAGCAATTCATCAGCCGGATCACCGGGCCCGAGACAGCAGTGGGCAGACAGGTCGTCGAATACATCCACAACCGCATGGGTCAACTGGTGCGCCACACGGTCAATGGGCGTGAGGAAGCCGAGATTTTCCATGACACCGGGGCCGGTAGCGCCAGCCCCAACTGCTGAAAACCACCAGTGCCGTGCCGTAATCCTGCTTGATAAAAAATACCTGAATGACTGTTTCGGCGAGGATACGAAAATGCGTGGAGCACAGGCTTCGTGTCATCGTGATAAGTATCTGCGGTGTGCCGATCATGGCTGCCATGAGCGATGGTGATTGCACATGCCGAGACACTTCATTGCCAGTGGCATCGGTTGAAAATGGACTTATGTATAACGAAATGGAGTAGATAGTGACGCTCAAGCGGTTGATTCAGATACTTAAGGCGCTGTTCATTATTACCTGTGCTGGATCGGCGTTGTTTACGTGGTCATTATTTTTGGAAACCGAACCTCGATACAATCACGAGGTGCTTATCATGACAGCGATCATACTGTCCATAATAACGTTCCCGACGAATTTTGTGGTTTGTTTGATCATCATGGGGTTGTTTCAGACGTTTGGTCCGGAAACTATTGGAACTACTTCTCAAAATGCTGCAAGTGCTGCAAGTGCTGCAAGTGCTGCAAGTGCTGCAAGTGCTGCAAGTGCTGCAAGTGCTGCAAGTGCTGAATATATTGCAGGCTCAATCTTTTTCTTCAGTATATGGATACTGTGCACCGCAGTGGGATACTGGCAGTGGTTTGTGCTTGCACCGCGTTTGCTTGCGTTTGTTCTGTCCTGGATTCGTGCACGTTCCGGTAAATCCGATGATCGCACGGCAGTGATTCTCATTCAACCCACCAGGGTGTGCCTGCCGAGGATGGCCGCAGGGGATGTGTTCCATGGTGAACTGAGTATCACCAACTACGGCCTGACACAGGCCGACAACCTCAAGCAAAATCTGCCCCGAAGCGATGCTTGCCTCCGGTTTGAATTTTTGGCAGAAATCCCCTCCACATTGCAGGCCAAGCAACAGGTCACCATCCCTTACCGTATCGTGGCGTTGCAAGCCCTGGAGGAACTGGCGGGCAACAGCAGTTCGACGGATGACAATGGATCGGTCCTTGGAAAATCGTTCGGATCCGGCAATCCGTCCGATGCAAGTTGCTACAGCAACACCATGTCCGTGACCTGTGACTTCATCTGTACCAATGGGGCGCAATCGGCATGCAGATCCGCCGTATCCTGGGTTTCCGCCAGCCATAGCGCATGGGGTGCAGGCAGTGATAGAAGTGGCGTTGTTGCATAAATTCCGGACTGCATGGTGCGTTGACCGAACCCAAGGGGGAAGTGCCAACAAAATTGGTAACTATTCAACCTTTCCGCAACGCGACAAGTGACTTGGCAACGATACTCGTATCGATTCACACTGCGACATTTCCTCTGGTCATCCACCCCGCGTCGTACTGCGCCCAGTTCCTGACATGGCAGGTCGCCTTGGGTTCAGCGCGTTACCCGGGTTGCGCCTGTTTCTGGCACAGGGTCGGGAGTGTACGCCGTTGCGCGCAAACGTCAGCGCACTGTGTGGTCCGGTATTTATGCAGCAACACCGACAGCGATGCACATGCGTCTTGGTATGCTTCGATACCCTGCGCGTAACTGGCGCAAGCACCAAGAAAACTTGAGAGAGCGTTTCGCAATGCAATGCACCCCATTCGGACGGAGCGCGTGCGCCTGCGTGTTGGCCTTGTTCGCCGCCATCGCGCCTGCTGTGGCGCAGGAGACGGTGTGTGCCCGCGTCAAGATCGAGATCAAGCAAGAACTGACGCTCGAGCGCCAGGCTTTTGACGCCGAGATGAAGATCCACAACACCACGGACACGGGCGTCATAGAGAACGTCTCTGTCGTGGTCAAGGTCACGGACGAGGCGGGTACGCCCATTGCCGTGACCGACGATCCGAACGATCTTTCCGCCAAATTCTTTTTGCGCTTGGCCAGCCGGCAGAATATCCGTGCAGTGGACGGCACGGGAGTGGTCAGCCCAAAAACCACCAGCGTCATCAATTGGCTGCTGATTCCCGCGCCCGGTTCAGCAGGGGTCGGCCCCTTGGGGAAAAAATACCTGGTTGGCGCAACGCTCAGATACCGTTTTGGCGGGGAAGACACGGTGCTCGATGTCGCACCCGACGTGATCACCGTGAAACCCTTGCCATTGTTGAGTCTGGACTATTTTCTCACGCAAGACGTCTGGGCGGATGATCCGCTCACGCCGGCGATCGAGCCGGCGGAGCCCTTTACCCTGGGGGTGCGCGTCAGGAACAACGGCTTTGCCACGGCCAGAAGGCTCAAGATCGACTCGGCGCAGCCAAAAATAGTAGCAAACGACCAGGGTCTGCTGGTGAATTTCATTCTTTCGGGAAGCTACGTAAACGATGCGCCGGTGCAAAATACCTTGCTGATCGATTTTGGTGATCTGGCACCGCAGACCAGCAAAATGGGCCGCTGGGTGATGGAGACCAAGCTCGCGGGAAAATTCACCGAATTCACTGCCAAATTCAGCCATGCGGACGAATTGGGTGGTGCGCTCACATCGATTTTGCAGGCCACGAATGCGCATTTTCTGATTCGGGACGTGCGGGTGGATTTGCCCGGGCGCGACCCTGTGCGTGATTTTCTGGCCAGGGATGGTGACGTCATTCGGGTGTACGAGTCCGATGGCATGGATACGCTGGTCACTGACCGCAGCGGCGTGGCCACCTTGGCCGTGCGCTCTGGAGCCGACGAGAACGCGAACTATCGACTGACTTTCCCGGCGACGGACGGGTTTGTCCACGTGCGCTTGCCAGATCCCTACAACGGCACCAAGACATTGGGCAGGACCGTGCGCTCCGACGCCAAGGAACTGCTTTCCGAGAACGTATGGCTTTCCAAGACGCGCAATGCGCAGACCAAGCAGTGGGAGTACTGGGTCAACTTTTTCGATGTGAATTCCACGGGCGTGTACGACAGCGGGTTTCAGGCCCCGCCACCGGCCGCGCGCGCGCCGGTCGTTCGGCAGGTGCTCGACCATGTCACGCAGGAAACCAAGCAGTTGTCGTTTCTGGTGGAGGCCAGCAGTCCGGATGGCAAAGCCGTCGTGCTCGCTGCGGGTCCCTTGCCCGCGGGTGCCGTGTTTACGCAACAGGCCGTGGATCCGTCTGCTCCCGGTGTTGCGCGCGCGGTTTTTGACTGGACGCCTGCCAGGGGAACGGCAGGCAACTATCTGGTGACTTACACGGCGAATGACGGCGTTCTGTCGGCTGCGCGCTCGGCCAACATCACCGTGCAGGCCATTGCGCCCCCGCCGGGACCTGAAACACCCACCATCGGCTCGCCCCTGTCTGGCGCGCAACTCGCCGAGTTGCGGCCGACGCTTGCCGTCATGACTTCGACCAATCCGCAGGACCCGACGACCAAGGTGCAGTTCGAGGTGTATTCCGACGAGGCCCGGACGCAGCGGGTCGCCAGCGCCTTGGTGGACAAAGTTCCGGCCGGGGCGGGCCCCGTGGCGCGGCCGACGACGTGGCGCTTGCCTGTCGATTTGAATGACAACACGCACTATTGGTGGCGTGCCCGAGGGTTTGAAGGCACGCTGTACAGCGCCTGGGTGCATGGCCGTTTCTTTGTCAATTTGTTCAACGATGCGCCGGACAGTTTCAACCTGACCACCCCCGCGCCCAATGCCGAAGTGGGCAGCAGCAATCCGCGGCTGGCGTGGACGAATAGTGCGGACAAGGATGGCGACGCCATCACGTACAGCGTTGCCGTGTACAAGGACGAAGGCTTGACGGACGTTTTTTCCCAGGCGAGCGACATCCCCCAGAACCCCGGTGGCAGCACGGACTGGGAAGTAACGCCCGCGCTGACGAACCATGTGAAGTACTTCTGGCGCGTGCTTGCCAAGGACGCGCTGGGCGCACGGACATCGAGTTCGGCGCGCTGGTTCACGGTCAACACGGGCAATACGGCTCCTTCGGCGCCCGTTTTGCTCAGCCCTCCCCTGGGGGGTCAGAGCACCGCGTCCGCGACCGCTTTGGTGATTCAAAACAGCGTGGATGCGGAAAACGATCTGATCACCTACGTATTCGAGATCGATACCGTCAACACCTTTGATTCGTCGGACAAGAAAAGCTCGGGGCAGGTGATCCAGGGCAGTTCGGGCAGCAGTTGGACGGTGACGGACCTGCTGGAAAACCGGCGTTACTGGTGGCGCGTGAAGGCCCAGGATGGGCGCGCGGAGTCGGCCTGGACGGCGGGCCATTTCCTGATGAATGCCTTGAACGAAGCCCCGCCCACGCCGACGGTGAAGAACCCTGGAAACGGCGCATGGACGGCTTCGCAGCAACCGAGCCTGGAGGTCAATCCGGTCGTGGACCCCGAGGGGGATCCCGTGCACTATGGGTTTGAGGTGTTCCGGGATGCCGCCATGACGCAGCAAGTGGCGCAGGGCAGTTCGGACAACACGGCGTTCATCGTTCCTGCCGTGCTGGCGGACAGGACCACGCATTGGTGGCGTGTCCGGGCGCTGGATGGGCAGGGTCTGGCGAGCGCCTGGAGTCCTGCGGCGGTGCTGCATGTGAGCAGCGCGCCGTATCAGGACCCCAGCATTGCCGTCACCGCGCCTGCGACGCCGGTCATTCCCGACTCGGTGGAGACCGCCTCGGGCGTGAAAAAACAGGTGACGATCCGGTGGGAGGGAGCGGACCCGAACATCGAGCCGACCGTGGCGCTTTACTACGGCACCAGCAAGGAAGGCTTCACGGGCCATCTGATCGTCGATGGCCTGCGCCAGGCGGCGGGGGCGCAGACCGGGAGTTACCTCTGGGACGTCAGCAGTCTGGCACCGGGCGCCTATTACGTCCATGCGGTGATCTACGACGCCAAGGGCATGGGGAGAGCCTACGCACCGGGCATGGTGGTCGTATCGCCGGTGCAGCAAGCCGGCAGCATCGAAGTGATTGCGCCCAGACTCTTGCATACATCGGAGATAGGGGCGAGCTCTTCGTTTTCAGTGCGCTTGGGGCGTGCGCCGGTGGCGGACGTCGTCGTGCCCTTGTCCAGCAGCAATCGCAACGCTGGCGATGTCAGCCCGTCCCGTCTGACGTTCACTCCAAGAAACTGGTTTACAAGGCAAACGGTGACGGTCACGGGCCGCAACGATTGCGTGCCCAATGGCAGCAGGTCGTACCAAGTCCTGTCCGGTGCGGTGCAATCGGTGGACCCGGATTTCATCGGTTTGTTTGGCAGGCCCGTGAACGTTGTGAACATGGGCGATTTGGATCTGCCGAATTCCACGAACCATCCGAAACTGCATATTTGCGGCGTCAGTCTGGTGCGTGAACGCAAGGTCAACGCAAGAACCTGGGAGTACGTGTTGAAGGCGGAACTGACGAACACCGGGGCGGCCCTGGGGGGGGTGGTCGCCACGCTGCGCCCGATGCCCTGGAACATTCAACTGCTCGATGCGGAACTGACTTTTGGTGCGGTGGGCGAGGGCGAGACGGTCAAGACCCGTGACACCGTCGTGCTCCGGTCGCGGTTCCCCATTCCTCCAACGGTATTCAAGTTTGGAATTGGTCTCGGCTTTGGAGCATGGTTCAGATGGAACGTGGTGACGCAGCCGTGAAAAAAACGGCAGATCCCGCGCCTCGCTGCCGCAGGGGCTTCACGCTGCTCGAACTGCTGGTGGTAATCGTCATCATCGGTCTGCTCGCGGCCTACGTGGGGCCGCGCTATTTCTCGCAGCTCGGCAAGTCGGAGCGCAACACCGCCAAGGCACAGATCGAGGGCCTGGGCAAGGCGCTGGACACATACCGGCTCGACACGGGTCACTACCCGACCACGGAGCAGGGGCTCACCGCCCTGGTGGTGCAGCCCCCGGACGAGCCCAAGTGGCGTGGGCCTTATTTGCAGAAAGCGGTGCCGATGGACCCCTGGGGCAAGCCCTATGTCTACCGCGCTCCCGGACAGGCTTGGGATTTCGATCTGTCTTCTCTGGGCAAGGATGGGCAGGTGGGGGGCGATGGCGATGGCGAAGACATTACGTACCGCTGATACCGCTGATATGGGGGCCACGGCGTCTGTTGTCCGTTGGCGTCTCAAGGTTCAGGGCGTGGACGGGAGCACGCAGGTGCTGGAGTTCGCGGACACGACCCAGGCGCAGGCGCTGCGCCGTGTCACGGCGCGTGGCATGCGCGTGCTGGCGATCGAGTCCGGGGTCACGGGCATCGATGCGACGCATGGGGTGGCGGGCAGCTTTCCTTTGCTTTTGTTTAGCCAGGAACTGCTGGCGTTGCTCGATGCCGGGCTGAATCTGACGGAAGCCATTGGCACCTTGCTGGCCAAGGAGCGGAACCCGGGCGTGCGCGCCATCCTGACCGAGGTTTTGCAAGCCCTGCGGGAAGGCAGAAACTTCTCGGACGTGTTGGCCGCCAGACCCGAGCATTTCTCGCCGGTGTACGTGGCCACGGTGCGCGCGTCCGAGCGCACGGGCGACATGCCGCAATCGCTGGCAAGGTATATCGCCTACCAGATCCAGTTCGATACGCTGCGCAAGAAACTGGTCTCGGCCGCCATCTATCCGGCCATGCTGCTGCTGGTGGGGGGATTCGTCACGCTCTTCCTGCTGGGCTACGTGGTGCCGCGTTTTGCGATGGTGTATGCCTCCTCGGGTCGGGACATGCCCTGGCTGTCCACGGTGTTGCTGTCTTTTGGCAAGTTCATCCACCAGCACTGGCAGATTGTTTTGGCCGGGTTGTCGGGCGTGTTCGTTCCGGGAGCCTGGGGCGTGAGCCGGCCCCGGGGACGTGCCTGGCTTTTTGCGCAATTGCTGAAGTTTCCCGGTCTGGCGCACAAGGTGCACGGGTTCCGCCTTGCGCGGTTTTACCGGGCGCTGAGCCTGCTGCTGGCCGCAGGCATTGCCCTGCCGCGGGCCATGGGCATGGTCGCGGGACTGCTCAGCGCGGCGCAGCAGCGGCAGTTGGAACAGTGCCGTCTGGCCGTGGAGCAGGGGCACAGTCTGTCGTCCGCATTGGTGCACACAGCGTTGGCCAGCCCGGTGGCCGAGTCGCTGATCAAGGTGGGCGAGCGCTCCGGCCAGATGGCCGAGATGCTGGAGCGGACGGCGCGCTTTGCGGACGATGACTTTGCCCGCTGGCTCGATTGGGCCTCGCGCCTGCTCGAGCCTGTTTTGATGCTGGCGATCGGGCTCGTCATCGGTACGGTGGTGGTCCTGATGTACCTGCCGATCTTTGAGTTGGCGGGGAGTTTGCAATGATGCCCGACGATCCGCCCGCGCAGATTACGCCGGCCCTGATGGAGAAGGCGCGTGCGCTTTGCGGGCAGCAGGATCTGAGCCTGCCCGCCGCGTTGCAGCAGATCGCTGGCTGGTCCGCAGAGGCGCTGATGGCCGCACTGGGAAAGAGCTTTGCGTACCCGGTGTTGGACATGGCCGCCCTGCAGGAGTTGGCGCCCGATTTCGAGCCCATTGCCTATACGCAGTGCCTGGGACAAGGCGTGGTGCTCGGCCGTGACGGCGCCGCACGTGCCAGCCTGATTCTGGCCGACCCATTCGACGTGGCCACCGAGGAATGGGCGCTGCACCGCTGCGCCAGCGCGGGAGTCGTTGCGCAGATTGTGCTGGCGCATCCGGACGACCTGCAGGCATTCCTGGCGCAGCACGAACGCCAAGTCAGGGCCATGGACGGTTTTGCCGCGGATACCCATGTCCGGGACGACGAAGAAGTTGCCGCGGTCATCACCCTGACCTCGATCAGCGACGACGCGAGCCCCGTGGTCAAACTGGTGAATTCGACCATTTACGACGCCCTGAAACTGCAGGCCAGCGACATCCATCTGGAATGCGACGCCGGCTGCCTGCATGTGTTGTACCGCATCGACGGCGTGCTGGTGCCCATTACACAGGTCCAGGGGCAGGAGAGAACCGAGCAGGTGATCTCGCGCATCAAAGTGATGGCCGAATTGGACATTGCCGAGCGGCGGGTTCCGCAAGACGGTCGCTTCAAGGTGCGCGTCAACGGTCGGGAGATAGATTTCCGGGTCTCGGTGATGCCCAACATCTTCGGGGAAGACGCCGTGCTGCGGCTGCTCGATCGCCAGTCCTTGACCGAGCAGGCGCGCTCGCTGCGCCTGGATCACCTGGGGCTGGACACCGGCTCGATGGCCGCCATCCGCAAACTTGCAAGCAAGTCCCACGGCATGCTTTTGGTGACCGGCCCCACGGGGTCGGGCAAGACGACCACGCTGTACGCTGCGATCACCGAAATCCATACGGGCCACGCCAAGATCGTGACCATCGAGGATCCGGTGGAATACCGCTTGCCCCGTGTCCTGCAAATTCCCGTCAACGAAAAAAAGGGCTTGACGTTCGCGCGGGGCCTGCGCTCCATCCTGCGCCACGACCCTGACAAGATCATGGTCGGCGAAATCCGCGACGACGAAACCGCGCAGATCGCCGTGCAGGCAGCGCTCACGGGCCATCTGGTGTTCACCACGGTGCACGCCAACAGCGTGTTTGACGTGTTGGGGCGCTTTCTGCACATGGGGGTGGACGCCTACAGCTTTGCCGCGGCCCTCAATGGCATCGTGGCCCAGAGGCTGTTGCGCATCAACTGCCCGCATTGCGCCGCGCCGGTTGTGCCTGGCGATGACGAACTGGCGGTTTCGGGCCTGGTGCGTGCGCAAGTGCAGGGCTGGGCGTTCAAGGCGGGCAAGGGCTGCGGGCATTGCCGTGGCGTTGGCTACAAGGGCCGCAAGGCGGTGGCCGAGGTGCTGCCGCTCGACGACAGCCTGCGTGAACTGATTGCCGAGCGCGCCCCGATTTCGGTGCTCAAGCAGCGGGCTGCGCAAACGGGCCTGAAAGCGCTCCAGGCAACGGCCCTGCAATGGGTCGAGCGTGGCGAGACCACCTTGGAAGAGGTCGTGCGTGTCACCGGCTGAACGCCCCGGACCGAACCGGCCGTGCGGACCCGGTACGCTGTACCTGTTCGTCCGTTCGGAGCGCGTCGAATACGGTGCCGTGCAGCGGATCGGCGCAGACCGCCAATGGTGCCCGCAAGCCAGCGTTGAACTGCCGGGGGCCGGTCCGGCGGGTCCCATGCCGTCTTTCACGGCGCTGCAAGAAGCACTGCATGCGCTCGCTGGAATGTCGTCGCCGCAGCATTCGCCGCGGCCGCAGCGGCCTATTCGGGTACTCGTCGCCGACGCCTGGCTTGCCGCCGTGGTGCTTGCCTGGAGCCCCGCGCTCACGCGCCATGGGTCGGCCCAAGCCTATGCACACAGCCAGTTTCTGGTTGCCGGATTCGAGGTGCTTGCAGAGGATGTGATCCGGATGGACGACGCACCCTTCGAGGCTCCCCGGCTCGCCGTGGCCTACCCCCGGGCGCTCCTGTCATGTCTTCGGGAGTGGGCGCACCGCGTCGATGGACGGCTGGCGTCCGTGCATCCGCTGAGTGTCGCGGCCTGGCTGCTGATGCAGCGCCCAGGGCGATCGGGAATGCCTTCAGGGCCAGGCGCTTCAGGAACCGGTGCGCAAGCGCTGGCGGTGATCGAGGGGAACCGCGTCACGATCGCGCACTCCCTGGTGCGCAATTGGCGCGGCGTCTCCTGGATCAGTGGTCTGAGCCAGCGCCAGGCACATGCCGACGGCGTGACAGCCCGAACCTTGGCGGACACATGGCAAAGACTGTGTCTGCGTGAGCCGGGATTGCCCTCCGTCGCCCACGTTGCGCTCCTCGATCTCTCTGACGGCAATGCAGAGCCCGGAGAACTTGGCGCGCCCTTCACGCCGATCGGTCCCCAAGTGCAGGTCCATGCGGCGCTGATGGGCTCGCTGGAGACCCGGGCGGGTGCGCACGCGCTTTGTTTCCAGGGGGTCCCCTTGCCCTGCACGCGCTGGCAATGGATCGTTTTGGCGACCCTGGTGATGGCCTGTGCCGTTTTGGCGGTGCAACTCATCCGCGGGTTTTCCAGCGCTTCTGCGCTGCAAGCAAGGATTGCACAAACGGAGCGCGCCCGGCAACCCGCTGCGACGGGAAAGACTTGGTCGCGCGAAGAAGCCGCACGCGTTCAGGCAGTCAACCGGGCGATTCGGGAGTTGAACCTGCCCATCGATGCACTGCTCGATGCCCTGGTTCCTCCCCAAGACATCCGGGTGGCGGTCCTGAGCATGGAGACCATGGGCCGGACAACGAACGCACCATCACAGACCGTGGGCATCAAGATTCTGGCGCAGGCCTGCAGCGGCGCGGACATGGCGCGCTACGTTGCCTTTGTCGCGGGACGCAAGCCCTTTGGCGGGGCCTACCTGATGCGCCACGAGATCTTGGACCCGGGGGAAAACTGCCCTTACCGATTCACCGTGGAGGCCAGATCATGAGCCGCGGGATGGGCCGACCACCCAGGAAGTCGATGGCCTGGCGCATGCAGGAACTCGCTTGGCGCGTGCATTGCACGGCGGCCTCCTTGAACCGGCGTTTTGGCCTCTGGGGATGGTGTGCCGCAGCGCTGTCCCTGGCCATCGGTGTGCTGGGCTGGCTGGCGTATGGCCAGGTGCAGCAGGCGCAATCGCTGGCCCGGGTGCGGGCCTTGCTGGTGGCGGATGCGCCGGCCCATTCCCCGGCCCGCTCCTTCGTATCTGCATCCGACCCGGAAGCGGCATTCGATGCGCAGGACAGGCTGCGCCTGTTCGAGAGCGTTCTTTTGCCCCACGACGACATCCCGCAAATGGTTCAGGACCTGCTGCAATGGGCGCAGGACGAGGGCCTGTCGATCGAGCGCGGTGACTACCAGGCAGTTGCCGATCAGGAGGGCGGATTCATGCGCTACCGCATGAGCCTTCCCGTGCGCGGGAAGTCCATGGCCGTTCACAGACTCATTCATAAGGCCATGCTGGAGCAGAAACACCTCACCATCGAGAGCCTGCAATTCAAACGTGAGCGCGTGATTTCAGAAACCATCGAGGCCCGCATTCAGTGGGTCGCGCTCACGCAGTTGCCACAGGGATCCCGTTCGAAGTCAGGCTCGAGGACCGAAGAAGGTTCCACGGAGCGCGTGCGATGACACGGAACGCAAAGCGTGCGGCACTCTTTGCCGTCCTGGTCGCGACCTTGGTGGCAGCGTGGTTCGCCCCTGCCGGGGGTGAGCAGGATGCGCTGCTCGCACCGCGCGTCACGGCGGGCGCGGCAAACCGGGGCGCGGCGCCGACCGAGTCCCGGGATGCGTCCAGATCGCGCCCGGCGGGGCGGCTCGCCTCCCAAAGCACCGAGGTGCTGCGTATTCTCGACCGGGGTTCCGCCGAGCAGGACGATGGGCTGAAGGCGCGTTTGTTCGACCCGGCGCAGTGGGCAACGGCGCCCGCTGCGCTGGAGCCGGCGGCACAACCCGTGCGCGCGGAGGCTTCCTCTGTCGCTCCACAGGTTCCGCCGCTCCCGTTCCAGGTTCTGGGGCGGTACGAGGAAGACGGCAGGGCGGCCGTTTTCCTGCAGTACATGGACAGAAGCCTCGTTGTCCGTGTGGGTGACACCATTGCCGAGCATTACAAGGTGGAGGGTCTTAGCGAGAGCACACTCACTTTGCGCTATCTCCCGCTCGATCAGGTTCAGCATCTGGCGTTGGGCGCCAGCCAGTAATGGCAGGAAATTCAAAATGACTGACGCTTCCGTGCAATTCCAACGCCTCTGCGGGTTGCTGCCCCGTTTGAAAAACCCGGTGCCTGCGTTGCCTTGCGGCCAACGCTGCGCCCGCTTTGTGCAAGAGGTCGCAGCGCTGACTCTGCTCGTGCTGCTCACGGCATGCGCCGGTATGCAGGCATTTCAAGAGGGCAACCAGTTGCTGCTCGAGGGCAAGACAGACCAGGGTCTGGCGAAACTGGAAGAGGCCGTCAAGCTGGCGCCAAAGAACGCGGAGTACCGGATTGCGCTGGCCACGCGCAGGACCTCGGTGATCAATCGCCTGATTGCCGCGGGCGAAGCGGCACGCCGCGAGGGTCGCTTGACGGACGCGGAAAAACTCTATCGGCAAGTGCAGGACATGGAGCCCGAACACGCGATGGCGCGCCAAGGGCTTCAGGCATTGGCGCTCGAACGCCGGCATCGCCTGAGCGTTGCCGAAGCGCAGGAGTTTTTCAAAAAGGGCAAGGTCGCCGATCTGCATGCGGCGCTGGAGAAACTGCGTTCCATCCTTTCCGAGAACCCCGGCCAGAAGGATGCTCTGAGCCTCAGGGCGCAGGTACAGGATGCGCTGGCAAAGCAGCTGCGCCCCGAGGCGAAACTGGCGGCCACGTTCAGGAAGCCCATTTCCCTGGAGTTTCGTGATGCCCCGTTGAAATCCATCCTCGAGGTCGTTGCCAAAGTGTCCGGGTTGAACTTCTTTTATGACAAAGAAATTCGTCCGGACCTCAAGGCGACGATTTTTGCGAAGAACACCACCATCGAAGACGCCATGCGCGTGCTTCTGGTGACGAATCAGCTCGAGCAAAAAGTGCTGAATGACAACTCTCTGCTGATTTATCCGGGAACACCGCAGAAGCTCAAGGAGTACCAAACCCTGGCGGTGCGCAGTTTTTACCTCGCGAATGCCGATGTGAAGGCGGTCTCCAACACCATCAAGACCATCCTCAAAACGAAGGACGTGGTGATCGACGAACGCCTGGGCGTGATCATCATGCGCGATACCCCGGAAGCCATCCGCATGGCCGAGCGGATCGTTGCCTTGCAGGATCTGAGCGATCCCGAGGTGATGCTGGAAGTGGAGATCCTGGAGATCAAGCGCTCGCGCCTGATGGAGTTGGGTGTGCAGTGGCCAGGCCAGGCCACGCTGTCACCATTGCAAATGGGAACGGCCAAGCTGACGCTCGATGACCTGAGGTACCTCACCTGGCGGGAGTCCACTACGGTCGGCACCGGGAACATACTCATCAATGCCCGCAAGGAAGACCAGAACGCAAACATCCTCGCAAATCCGCGCATTCGCGTGCGCAACAAGGAAAAGGCCAAGGTGCAGATCGGCGATCGGGTGCCGGTCATCACCACGACGTCGACGTCCACGGGTTTTGTCTCGGAGTCCGTGAGCTACGTCGACGTGGGTTTGAAGCTGGAGGTCGAGCCGAGCATTTACCTGGACGAGGAGGTTGCGATCAAGGTCAGCCTGGAAGTGTCGAATCTCGTGCGCGAAATCGTGAGCAAGTCCGGAACGCTCTCCTACCAGATCGGAACGCGCGGCGCGAGCACGGTGCTGCGGCTCAGGGACGGGGAGACGCAAATCCTTGCCGGATTGATCAACGACGAGGACCGCACGACGGCCAACAAGGTGCCTGGACTGGGCGAACTGCCCATTGCCGGACGGCTGTTTGGCAGCCAGAAAGACGATACCCAGCGCAGCGAAATCCTGCTGTCGATTACGCCCAGGATGGTGCGCTCCATTCAGCGTCCCGACATGTTGTCCGCTGAATTTGAATCGGGAACCGAAAGCAGTGTTGGCGCGCCAACGCTCAGGCTCTCGACACCCGAAGAGCCCCCCGCGGGCGCCGCCGAGCCAGCCCCCGCGCCCGCACCGACGGGCCTGCCCCCGGCCGCCAGCGCGTCCCCGCCTGCGGGGCCAGACGCTGCGCAAACGGCGGGGAACGGCGCGCCGGCCGGCGCCGGAACGGGCGCGGTGGTTCTGGCCTGGCAAGCGCCCACGCAAGTGAAGGTCGGCGAACAGTTCAGCGCCGTGCTGCGCGTCAACAGCCAGCAGGCATTGCGCGGCATGCCATTGCTGGTGGCGTTTGACCCGCAGGCCTTGCAGGTGGCGAGTGTTCAGGAAGGGGATTTTTTCATGCAGGGCAATGCGCAGACCAGTTTCAGCCAGCGCGTCGATCCTGCACAGGGCAAGGTATTCGTCGCCCTCGTGCGCCAAAATACCGCAGGCGATCAGGCAGGCATCAATGGCAGCGGGGCATTGATAACCCTGAATTTGAAGGCGGTCAAACCCGGAAACGTCAAATTGCAGCTGTTGTCGGCAACGCCCGAACCGGCGGGCGCGGCGCCCCTGCGGATGCCGCTGGAGCATGCTTTGCGGGTGCTTCCCTGATGATGCATCGGCGTATCCCCTGCAAGGGCTTTACTTTCATTGAACTGATGGTCACCCTTGCCATCATGGCCGTCTTGGTGATGGTGGCGACCCCCATGGCACAACTGACCGTGCAAAGACACAGGGAGCACAGCTTGCGTGCTGCGTTGGCAGAGATCCGCCAGGCGCTCGATGCCTACAAGCGTGCCGCAGAACTGGGCAGGATCGCGGTCATGCTGGGAGAGTCCGGGTATCCCAAGACCTTGGACGCACTGGTCGAAGGTGTTGAAGACCAGCGCAGCCCGGCGCGGCAAAAGATCTATTTCCTCAGACGCCTGCCCGCAGACCCCATGGCGGCTGACCCTGCGGTCAAGCCCGCGGATAGCTGGGGCCTGCGCAGCTACGCGTCCCCTCCCGATGACCCGAGCGAAGGCGACGACGTATTCGACGTCTACAGCCGTTCGGACAAGGTGGGGCTCAACGGCGTACCGTACCGTCAGTGGTGAGGGCTCTACCATGGGCAGCAAATCCAGGGGTTTTACGCTGATCGAAATGCTGATCGTCATGGCCATTCTGGCCTTGCTGTTGACGATTGCCCTGCCGCGCTATTTTGGCTCCCTGGACAAATCCAGGGAGGTGGCGCTTCAGGAAAACCTGCGGGTACTGCGTGTCACGATCGACAGATTCCACGCCGACAAAGGCAGATTCCCGGCTACCCTCGAAGAGTTGGTCGATGCGAAGTACCTGCGCGCGGTTCCCATGGACCCCGTCACGGAGTCAACACACACCTGGATCCTGGTGCCTGCGCGGGAACAAGAGGCGAGCGGTATCGTGGACGTAAAGAGCGGTGCACCCGGATCGGGCAAGGACGGCATCTCCTATGGATCACTGTAAGGCCGTGGGCGCAGCCCGTGGGCAGTCCGGATTCAGCTATCTCTGGACCCTGTTGCTGGTCGCCTTGATGGCCGTGGGCATGACCGTTGCAGTCGAGTTGGACGCAACAGCCGTTCAAAGGGAGCGGGAAAGGGAATTGCTGGCGATAGGACGACAGTTCCGATCGGCCATCGGCAGCTACCATGAGGCCCGGCAAGCGGCCGACCGGAAGGAGTACCCTGACTCGTTGGAGGATTTGTTGCAGGACAAACGCTTTCCCGGAATCCGGCGGCACCTGCGACGAATCTTCGCAGACCCCATGACCGGGAAGGCGCAGTGGGGTACGGTGAGAATCGGCGGACGCATTGTCGGTGTGTATTCGTTGTCGGATCAGACAAGCATCAAAAGAGATGGTTTCGAGGTTGAGGAAATGGCGTTCAAAGGCAAGGAAAAATACTCGGAGTGGATATTCACCTATCCCGCCGACTTGGCGGTGCGGATGGAATCCGGCGCTCCGCCCGATGCATCGGGCATGATGGCCCCCGCAGAACCAGGCCAGAGAGCAGAGAAAATCCAGGCGGAGGACAAACCATGAAAAACCACGCCGCGGCGCTGACCCGCGCCCTCATTCTTGCCATGGCCTTCGGGCCGTCGGGAAACCTTGCATGGGCGCAGCCTGCCCCTGCGGGGAATGAATTGCCACAAGCCTTGGAAGGCATCGAGCCGGCCAGCGGCATATGTCGCCGCGATGAAAGCGTCCCGGGACCCGATCAAGCGCTTCCCGCCCCGGTCGCGCCCCATGGCGAAGCTTGTGCCATCACCGTGCGGGAAGCTTTACCCTTGCTGGCCAAGGTGGCCAATGGAGATGCGGCATTCATCGATTTGCGGCCGGCCGCTGACTACCACGGGTTTCATATCGAGGGGGCTTTGAATCTGGGCTCTTCCGATCTTTACGCCAAGCCCTACTGGCGCAGGAAAAAGGTGGTGCTGGTGGACAGCGGCAAGGCAGAGCATGCGTTGTACCGCGAATGCGCCCGTCTCAAGCAGGCCGGGTACGAGCAGGTGCATGTCCTGCATGGAGGAATGGCGATGTGGCTCCACCAGGGCCAGTCCATCATGGGGCGCACGCCTTCGGCTACCCAACGGGCACAGCTGACACGTCTGTCCCCCGCAGAGCTTTGGTTGGAGAGTCAGAATGCAGACCATTTGATCCTGCTCGACAGGTCGCACGCTGCGATGCAATCCGATTTTGGCGCTGCGCATGTTTTGGAGCGGACGAGCCCGGATGCGATTCGCATGCTGGTAGACAAGCACCGCAAGACCCTGCCCAAGGGAAGCTTGATTTCCATCTTGCTGATCGCTGACTTGCCCGATTCCGGGGTCGAGTCAATCCAGCGGACGCTCATGCCCATCCCCTTGCTGGTCTATGGTGACTCCCGGGAGGCTTTTGCAAGGCAAATGGCCACCTACAAAGCCATGTGGGTCGCCCAAGCCCGGGGCCCCAAACTGCCAGGTTGTGGTCTGTGAGTACCCGCCAACAAGGTTCGATGCCAGCAGGGTTGGCGCGCAGAAGCATTCTGGCGTTGCCGCTTGCCGGGTTGTTGGCGCCTGTCCCCGGCGTTGCCCATGCCGAATGCGATGCACGGCGTTGCGTGCTGCGTCACTTGCGGTTTTTTCTCAAAACAAGCAACCCACTCGATCGTGCCCTGCTTGAACAACGTCTGTGGTGTTATCTGCCTGCGAACCTGGCTGGACAGCGCGTTGTGCAGACGCATGTTTCCGTACCCCACCAGATTTACCCGGACGCACTGGGGCATCTCATTTTGGAACTGTCCTTCGACCGGTTTCCTCCTTTTGCGCACAAGATCGTGACCATCGACGCAACGCTGGCCTTGAACGGGAGCGAGCGCCGACAAGAACTCGCAGCACCCCGGGAGTGGTTGGCTGCCGAGCGCTTCATAGAGTCCGATCACCCGCAGATAGGGCTATTGGCCCGGCAACTCGGACGCAGCACGCCGGCACTGAGTGCCCGGGCAATTTTTGAGTGGGTGCAGGGAAATATCCGCTACGCAGGCTATCTCGCGGAAGACAGGGGCGCGTTGCAGGCTTTGCTCACAAGCCAAGGTGACTGCACGGAATACGCCGATCTCGTGGTCGCTCTATGCCGTGCCCTCGGGATTCCCGCGCGCATGGTCGGAGGATACGTGGTCGATGGCGATGCCGTTGTTCTCCCGCAGGACTATCACAATTGGGCCGAAGTCTTCTGGGACGGCCAATGGCAGGTCGTCGATGCACAAAAGGGCGATTGGCTCGGGGCGTCAGCACATTACGTTGTGTTTCGTATCTACCGCGATGTGGCAAGCAACCCCGTGGGGCTGGCGCATCGCTTCAGGATCAGCGGTGACCTGAAGGCGACGCTCTAGTCGCGTCATGGCAAGGCGCAAACCGCAGCGATACCCTCACTGCACCTCGAACTTTGCATGGCTGACCTGGGCTTCCGTGTGGGAGCCAGACTTCAACGTGGCTTCAACGGACCAGACATATGTTCCTGGCAACTCGGGTGCAAGAACGATGGTGGCCAGGTTCGTCGACGTGCTGGGAATGTCCGGACCAACCAAGCTGGTCCACTTGTATGTGATGCTGTCGAATTTCGCGCCTTCCCGGGTGGATACCTCTGCCGAGAGTGTCACGGGACTGGAACTTTGCACTGTTGTCGGAGTGGCGCTGGCTTTCACGCTGAAGGCAAAATCGCTGGCCTGCGGCCCGGTGATGCGCAACTGTACGATATCCGTTTTGATACGCACGAGATCATCCATCTCCCAGGTGCCCGTCAGACGAAAGACATATTCTCCGGTAACGGTGGGAATGAATGTGGCAGCCGATGTATCAGAACCACCGAGAGAAACCGTTGGCCCGGCCATTTGGGTCCACGCATACTTGATTTTTCCCTGATCCTGTGCATCGGTCTTGGCAAGACCCGTCAGATACACAGGCTTGTCGAGCGTCGGATTTGCGCTTGCGCTGGCATGAACCACGAACAGTGGAAGCGGCAAGGCTTTGACCACAAGGTCGAACGAGTCTGAACTGATCGTTCCGTCCGTGCCGGTTGCCGTTGAGGTGACGGTCCAGATGGCATCCACCGCCGTGATCGGCACCACGATCCACCCAGCGCAGCGCGATTGCGCAATGGTGATCGCTCCGCCCGCAATCGGCTTCTTGGAAGTTGTTGCATTTGCGCAATCGGCATTCTGGATGGTGGGTGCTTTGGCACGCAATGCCGCGTCGGATTTGGCTGCGATGCTCCAGCGGTGACTGGAAATTCCCGGGCCGCGCGTATCGGCCGTGGCAGAAATGGCCAAACTCTCTCCGGAATTGATCTCCACGCCACGATCCGGGGTTGCGACATTGCCGATCGTCTTGCCACTCTCGAGATTCGAGCCAGCCCCTCCACCGCAAGCCGTGAGCCAGGCCATGAGGACCATTGCTCCCATCAGGGTGGCCGCGTTCTTTTTTTGATTTTTTGTCATGGGTAAACAACGGGGTTGTTCAAAGCTTGCGCGATTCCTCGAATCGTTTGGAGTGGAGTGGCTCCTCTGGCGCATGGATTATGCGCTGAGACGATCCGGATAAACGTAACGCTGAAGCGGTCGCGTTCAACGACATGCTGATGCGAATTCAAACGCATGCCCCGTTGGACAACGGCTCGGAGCTGTTGCACGACATTGCAGCCCACTACACTGCGCGCATGCACGCGCAACTGTTGATGATCGAAGACGACGCCCGCCTCGCGCAGATGGTGGGCGAGTATCTGGGTCTGTCGGGCCTGCGGGTCATGCACCGCGCCGACGGCACAAGCGGCCTGGCCCAGTTGCAGGGGGCCGGATCGGGCGCGCTTCCCGACCTCGTGATCCTGGACCTGATGCTGCCCGACATGGATGGCCTGGAACTGTGCCGCCGCATCCGCGCGCTGCCGGGCAGCGCGGCGCAGCTGCCCGTGCTCATGCTCACGGCCAAGGGCGACCCCATGGACCGCGTCATCGGCCTGGAATTGGGCGCCGACGACTACCTGCCCAAACCCTTCGAGCCCCGCGAACTGCTGGCGCGCATCCGCGCCATCCTGCGCCGGCGCACCAGTGGCGCAACGCCAGCCGCGCAGGCCCTGCGCTTTGGCACGCTGGAGATCGACCGCAACGCGCGCAGCGTGACGGTTGCCGGGCAGCAGGTGGAGCTCACCTCGTACCAGTTCGACCTGCTCGTGGCCCTGGCCGAGCGGGCCGGCCGCGTGCTCACACGCGAGCAAATCATGGAAGCCGTGCGCGGCCGCGGGCTCGAAGCCTTTGACCGCTCCATCGACGTACACATGGGCCGCATCCGCGCGGCCATCGAAGCCGACGCCAAAAAACCGCGCCGCATCCTCACGGTGCGCGGCGTGGGCTATGTGCTCGCCAGGCAGCAGGACTGATCTGGCTCACCGCGCGCTGCGCTCGGGCAGGAAATTCCGGCTTCGCGCGCCGCTGCGGGCCTGAACCCGAGCGCGCCATTTCCCAACGCCTGTTCTTGAGCCCGGGAGTCTGCTCCCGGGGCCTGCTCGTTGCTTGGCGCCAATTTGTCGCAGGTTGATGCAATTCGCCGCCCATGGCGTGCCCATGATGCGCTCATGCCGGGCCTGGCGTTTGCACAACACATCCCCGCCTGCAACACCGCAAACCACTGGGTCCACAGGGGGATAAGCGCCCAAATCCCGGCCAGCGCCCCCACGATCTGAAGGAACACCATGTCCGACATCCCAGTGCCCACGGCGATCAGTGCCGAGGTGACAGGCACCAAATTGAAGATCATCTGCAGCGAGACGCTGCAACCCACGAGGATGCCGCCCAACACGGTTTTTACGGTGCACGTCGGCGGCCGCGCTTGGGAAATTCAGGGTGTGGGCCTGGATGAAAAAACCATCAGGCTGATGCTGAGCATTCCGGTGCCCTACGGACAGGTGGTGCAAGTCAGCTACGCCAAACCAACGCCCTTCAGCGCCCCCGGCACCCTCACCGAAAACCTGAGAAGCCGCGCGGGCGATCTCACCAGCTTCACGAACATGGCGGTGACCAACAACACACCGAGCCCCACGCCGGACCCCACACCGGTGCTCCACAGCGTCACAGTCATCAACAGCCAGTTGGAGTTGATCTACACCGATGCGGACGACAAGCTGAGCGCAGACCACACCGCGCCCGCATCGGCCTTTTCGGTGCGCAGCGCCGGCAATGCGGACATCCGCGTCCAGCACGTCACCGTATTGGACAAGAAGGTCACCCTGACGCTTAGCCGCCTCGTGCTCGGCGGCGAGATGCTCAGGCTCAGCTACAACAAGCCCGATTCCGGCAACAACGTGATACAGGACGCCGCTGGCCACGCCGCACAGGGCTTCACCGACCAGACCGTGAGCAACCCGACCCCGGACAACATCCCCCCGACGTTCGAAAGCGCCACCATGGTCAGCAGCAACCAGCTGAAGATCAACTTCAACGATGCAAGCAGCTTGGCCGAAAAACAGACCGCGCCCGAAACGGCCTTTAAGGTGTTCAGCGCCACCGGGCCGGCCATCAGCGTCGAGCACGTCGACGTATCGGGCAAGACCGTCACCCTGACGCTTAGCCGCCCGCGCAACGTGGCTGGCGGCGAGACATTCAGGCTGACCTACAACAAACCCGAGAGCGGTGACATGCTTCGGGATATGGCTGGCAACCAAGTAGATGGCTTCCAGGACCGGGCTGTGATCAATCAGGCCTTGGACCGCACGGCCCCGGTGTTCGACGCCGCCACGGTCAGCGGGCGCGATCTGGTGCTGACCTACACCGACGCGGGCAGCCTGGACCAAACCCATGCGCCGGGCGCCGCGGCCTTTGCGGTGAGCAGCAGCAGTGGCGTCGCCATAGGCGTCGACAGCGTTGTGGTGGACGCCACGACCAAGACCGTCACCCTGCACCTGAACCGTGACGTGGACCGCGGCGAGGCGGTGACCGTCAGCTACACCAAACCTGCCGGCGACAACGTGCTCCAGGACGCAGCAGGCAATGACGCGGCCAATCTCACAAAGCAAGTGGTGACGAACAACTCCGCAGCCGACCACACGGCCCCGGTCCTTGGCACCGCCACGGTCAGCGGGCACGATCTGGTGCTGATCTACACCGAGGCCAGCAGCCTGGGTCTGGACGCGATCCATACCGCTGGCGCGACGGACTTTGCGGTGAATAGTGCCAGCGGCCTCGCCATCCGCGTCAATAGCCTCACGGTGGACGCCACGACCAAGACCGTCACCCTGCACTTGGACCGTGACGTGGACAGCGGCGAGGCGGTGAGCGTCAGCTACACCAAACCTGCCGGCGACAACGTGCTCCAGGACGCAGCAGGCAATGACGCGGCCAATCTCACAAAGCAAGTGGTGACGAACAACTCCGCAGCCGACCACACGGCCCCGGTCCTTGGCACCGCCACGGTCAGCGGGCACGATCTGGTGCTGATCTACACCGAGGCCAGCAGCCTGGGCCTGGACGCGATCCATACCGCTGGCGCGACGGACTTTGCGGTGAATAGTGCCAGCGGCCTCGCCATCCGCGTCAATAGCCTCACGGTGGACGCCACGACCAAGACCGTCACCCTGCACTTGGACCGTGACGTGGACAGCGGCGAGGCGGTGAGCGTCAGCTACACCAAACCTGCCGGCGACAACGTGCTCCAGGACGCAGCAGGCAATGACGCGGCCAATCTCACAAAGCAAGTGGTGACGAACAACTCCGCAGCCGACCACACGGCCCCGGTCCTTGGCACCGCCACGGTCAGCGGGCACGATCTGGTGCTGATCTACACCGAGGCCAGCAGCCTGGGCCTGGACGCGATCCATACCGCTGGCGCGACGGACTTTGCGGTGAATAGTGCCAGCGGCCTCGCCATCCGCGTCAATAGCCTCACGGTGGACGCCACGACCAAGACCGTCACCCTGCACTTGGACCGTGACGTGGACAGCGGCGAGGCGGTGAGCGTCAGCTACACCAAACCTGCCGGCGACAACGTGCTCCAGGACGCAGCAGGCAATGACGCGGCCAATCTCACAAAGCAAGTGGTGACGAACAACTCCGCAGCCGACCACACGGCCCCGGTCCTTGGCACCGCCACGGTCAGCGGGCACGATCTGGTGCTGATCTACACCGAGGCCAGCAGCCTGGGCCTGGACGCGATCCATACCGCTGGCGCGACGGACTTTGCGGTGAATAGTGCCAGCGGCCTCGCCATCCGCGTCAATAGCCTCACGGTGGACGCCACGACCAAGACCGTCACCCTGCACTTGGACCGTGACGTGGACAGCGGCGAGGCGGTGAGCGTCAGCTACACCAAACCTGCCGGCGACAACGTGCTCCAGGACGCAGCAGGCAATGACGCGGCCAATCTCACAAAGCAAGTGGTGACGAACAACTCCGCAGCCGACCACACGGCCCCGGTCCTTGGCACCGCCACGGTCAGCGGGCACGATCTGGTGCTGATCTACACCGAGGCCAGCAGCCTGGGCCTGGACGCGATCCATACCGCTGGCGCGACGGACTTTGCGGTGAATAGTGCCAGCGGCCTCGCCATCCGCGTCAATAGCCTCACGGTGGACGCCACGACCAAGACCGTCACCCTGCACTTGGACCGTGACGTGGACAGCGGCGAGGCGGTGAGCGTCAGCTACACCAAACCTGCCGGCGACAACGTGCTCCAGGACGCAGCAGGCAATGACGCGGCCAATCTCACAAAGCAAGTGGTGACGAACAACTCCGCAGCCGACCACACGGCCCCGGTCCTTGGCACCGCCACGGTCAGCGGGCACGATCTGGTGCTGATCTACACCGAGGCCAGCAGCCTGGGCCTGGACGCGATCCATACCGCTGGCGCGACGGACTTTGCGGTGAATAGTGCCAGCGGCCTCGCCATCCGCGTCAATAGCCTCACGGTGGACGCCACGACCAAGACCGTCACCCTGCACTTGGACCGTGACGTGGACAGCGGCGAGGCGGTGAGCGTCAGCTACACCAAACCTGCCGGCGACAACGTGCTCCAGGACGCAGCAGGCAATGACGCGGCCAATCTCACAAAGCAAGTGGTGACGAACAACTCCGCAGCCGACCACACGGCCCCGGTCCTTGGCACCGCCACGGTCAGCGGGCACGATCTGGTGCTGATCTACACCGAGGCCAGCAGCCTGGGTCTGGACGCGATCCATACCGCTAGCGCGACGGACTTTGCGGTGAATAGTGCCAGCGGCCTCGCCATCCGCGTCAATAGCCTCACGGTGGACGCCACGACCAAGACCGTCACCCTGCACTTGGACCGTGACGTGGACAGCGGCGAGGCGGTGAACGTCAGCTACACCAAACCTGCCGGCGACAACGTGCTCCAGGACGCAGCAGGCAATGACGCGGGCAATCTCACAAAGCAATTGGTGACAAACAACTCCGCAGCCGACCACACAGCCCCGGTCCTTGGCACCGCCACGGTCAACGGGCACGATCTGGTGCTGAGCTACACCGAGGCGAGCAGTCTGGGCCTGAGCCAAGCCCATGCGCCGGGCGCCGCGGCCTTTGCGGTGCGCAGCACCCATGGCCCCGCCATAGGCGTCGATAGCGTCGCGGTGGACACCACGGCCAAGACCGTCACCCTGCACCTGAGCCGTGACGTGAACAGCGGCGAGGTGGTGAACGTCAGCTACACCAAGCCCGCGGGCAACGACGTGCTGGAGGACGCAGCAGGCAACGACGCGGCGAACTTGAGCAACCGGACCGTGGACAACCTCACGCCCGCTTCGGCTCCCGCCGCACCAAGCCCCAGGCTCCCGGATACGGACAACGACAGTGTTCCCGGCGCCGAGGAAAACCAGGCCATCGACCCCGCGGGTGCCGTGAATGGCGACGGCAACGCAGACGGCATTGCGGACAGCACGCAGTCCGCCGTTGGCTCGATCAGCGTCGCAACAAGCAGCAGTTCCAGCACCTCGATCACCCTGGTGGCCGACAGCCAGGACGGCGACGTCAGCGCCGACAGCGCGGCCTGCATCACCAGCCTGGAGCAAAAGGCGCCCCCCGCCGACCTGCCCCGGGCGCTGGAGACGCCGATCGAGCTGACGAGTTTCCGGGCCACGCTGGAGACCGCGGGCAGCAGCGAGACCTTCAGCCTGTTCGTGGACCCGGCGACGCAGAGCAACGGCTACTGGGTAGAGGACCGCACCGGCACCTGGGTGAACCTGACCAGCGCGCCTTACGGCGGCAAGATGGCGACCGAGGGCGAGCGGCTGCGCTTGGACTTCCAGATCACCGATGGCGGGCAGTTCGACGCCGATGGCAAGGCCGACGGCGTCATCACCGCCCCGGGCGCCGCAGGGCATATGCCGCTGTCCATCGTGGGGCAGGCGCCGGACCCGGGGCATGACGGGTTTTGGCTCTGAAATGCGCGCGCTGCTCGGTCCCGTTGGCGCGCGCGGCCCCGTGGTGGTTCAGAGCTCCTTCGCCAACGCGGCCACCGACGCGGTGTCCGGCAGCGAAGCGAGCGAGCACAGCAGCGAGTCGCGCACGATCTGCAGTTGCTCATCGAACTGCGCGGTGCTGACGCCGTACGAGCGGGCCAGACCGAGCGCGGTGTCTTTTTCGGGGTCGGTCAGGCTGCCGTCGGAGTAGCCGACCATGAGGCACAGGCCGACCAGGGCCTCGGCGAATTCGGGGTCGAACGACAGTTGCTGCAGCAGCGGCACGGCCCGCAGGTGCGCGTCCTGGACGTCGGCGAAGGCCGGCATGTCGCCCTCGCGGCCGCCTTCGTAGAACTGCCTGATCAGCTGGATTTCGGCCGGGTGCACACCGTCCACGTGTGCGACGGCCAGCATGGCTGCGGTGAGTGCGGTGGTTTGGGCGGGGGACAGACGAATGTTCAGATTCATGGGGATCTCCGTGCTTGGGGGTTCGTTCAGTGGCCGAGGGCGAGCCGTCGCGCGGCCCGCAGCTGCTGCTGGATGTCTGCCAGTTCGAGCGTGCGGAAGCGCTCGGGCAGCAGCGAGCGGCGCGAGGTTTCGGAGACGGCCAGCAGTTCCATGAAGTCGATCATGTCCCGCTCCTGGGGCGGCATGAAGTCTTCTGCGGCCTTGGTGAGCGCATCGATCACGCTCAACGACTGCTCGCGGTCGTGGAATTCGATGGCCAGCAGCACCAGCGCCTCGAGGTCGGCGTTGGAGTAGCCCTTGAGGTTCTCGCACAGGGCGATCAACGCCGGCTCATCGATCGCGCCGGCGAAGCCGTAGCGCGTGATCAGTGCCTGGACGATCTCGCCGCGGTCGAAGCCGGTCTCGGCGTAGAAGAACGGCACCTTGCGGTCCAGGCGACCCGGACGCTTGATGTCGGTGTCCAGCTTGTCCGGGCGGTTCGTCAGCAGGATGAACAGCACGTTGCCGCGGTTGTCGGTGTCCGACATGAACTCCTTCAGCCGCGCGATCACGCGGGAGCTGGTGCCGTCGTCCCCGCCCTCGCCTTCCCGGCTGCCGAAGCTGCGGTCGCCTTCGTCGATCAGCACCGCGATCGGGCCCATGGCCTTCACGGTGGCCAGCACGCGCTCGAGGTTGCGCTCGGTCGAACCGACCCACTTGGAGCGGAAGTTCTTCAGCGCGACGGCCGACAGGCCGGCTTCCTTGAGGAAGGCCTTGAGCACGAAGGTCTTGCCGGCGCCCATCGGTCCGACGGCCAGCAGGCCCATGGGGGTCATGCGGGTGTCGCCTTCGCGCAGGTTCTTCGCGATCTCGTTGAGCTCGTCCTTGATGTGGTGGATGCCGCCCACCGCAGACAAGCCGTGCTTGGGCTCGACGAACTCGATCAGGCCGGCGCATTCCTTCTCGATCAGCTCGCGCTTGCGCGCCTGGATCAGGCGCAGCACGACCTGGTCGGGCGTCTGCTCCGGCAGTGCCCTCGTGGGCTCCACCAGCTTGACGATCTCGGTCGCCGTCATTCCCGCAGTGATTCCGGCAAAGCGCTTGGCGCGCGCTGGCGCATCCTGCGCACCTTCGAGCAGCTTCAGGATGAGCTTCTCGCGCTCCTGCTCGCCCATGCCGTTGCCGTCAGAGGTCTTCATCAGGCTTTCGATCTGCACCGCGCGCAGGCCGGCCATGCGCGTGGCGTACATGCTTGCGAGGTGCGCAGGCAGCGCCGGCGCCAGCTTGTTCACGACGGCCAGGCGGGTTTCCTGATCCGGCATCGGGATCTCGATGGCAGCCACCTTGGGGTTGCCCAGCAGGCCCTGGTTGAGCGATCCGAGCGCCTCGACCACGATGAACGTGATGTTGTCCTGGGCGTTCATCTGGCGGTCCAGCGACCAGCGGTGGAACAGCGTGGCGACTTTGCGCTCCTCGGCCGAAACGAAGCCCGCGTCGTCGCCGGGCATGATCGCGTCGGCGTACGGCACGTAGACCATGATGCCCTTCTTGGTCCGAAGGCTCGGCTCGAGGATGTGCAGCTTCTGCAGCAGCTCGTCGCCCTTGCCGAGGTCGATTTCGCCGCCGTTCTTCAGGGCGTTGACACCGAATTCTGGCGACACTTCGATGACGGTGGGCTTGGTCTCCGGCGCGAACTTGTGCGTCAGGAAGTTCTTCAGGTCGTGAAACTCCCCGTCCACCAGGAAGACGTCGAAGACGTTCCGGTACAGCACGAATGTCGCCGCTTCCCCCGCGAGGTACTTCTCGCGGATGGTGTTCGCCCATGCGGGCATTTGGCTGACTCTGCTCATGGCGCGCTCACAGGGTGCGGTCGCCACCGGCGGCCTGGGCGGTCTGGCCGGCGGCCGCGGCCTTCATGGCGGCCAGTTCGGCGCGGGCGGTGACCGCGGCGCTGCTGCGGTTCAGCTCCTTCAGGCGGACGTCCAGGTCGGTGGAGCGCAGTTCGGCGCCCAGGTTGGCTTCGGCGATGCGCCCCTTGATGTGCTCGCGCACGCCGCTGAGGGCCTGCACCTCGGCGTCCAGCGACAGCCCCTCCAGCGAGCTCTGGATCTGGATCCGGGCTTCGGCGCTCTGGAGCAGGCCGACCATGCGGTCCTTCTCGGCCTTCAGGTTCTTGATGTCGCCCTGGACCTCGATCAGGTTGTTCTTCATGGTGTCGGCGTCGGCCTCCGCCGTGGCCAGTTCCGGGCGCAGCTGATCCAGGCCCTCGGCGAGCTGATTCTTCTTCTGGATCAGCACCACGGCCAGGTCGTCCTGCGCCGTGGCAACGGCGGCCTGCAGCTGCTGGGTGACCGTCCTCAGTTCGCGCTCCGCGTTGCTGACCTGCTCGCGCAGGCCATCGCGGCGCGAGATCACGCGACCGGCAGCGGACTTGAGCGTGGTGTACTTTTGCGTCATCGACTGGATCGAGTTCTGGTACGCGATCTCGGGGTGTTCGTTTTCGATCCGCTGGATCCACAGACCCAGGAAGCCATTCCAGAGGTTGCGGAGACGGGCAGTGACGTTGTGGTTGGCCATGGTGCTTTCCTTCGATGGTAGGGGTCGGTTTTACGGATGCCGATAAAGGCGCTGGGGGTCAGTTGCGGGTCTGGATCGTGGCCCGCTTGCGGGGCGCTGTCGCGGCCGGTGCCTGCGGCGCTGCGACGGGTGCGGCAGAGCGGTAGGGCGGGATCGGCAGGCCGAGCTCTTGATCGAGGTCCATCGACACCTCCTCGCTGATGCGCAGCTTGGCCAGGGACTCCTCGAGCAGCGAACCCATGTTCCCGCTGCGCGGAGCGGTCATCACCATCTGGTACACCTCATCCATGCGGATGGGCATGGACAGCAGCGCGGCGTCGAGCATCGCGCGCCGGCTTGCCATGCGGCTGTGCCGGCGCAGTGCCTCGGTGAAGTCGGATTCCGCGCGGCGCAGCTGCACCATCTCGTGCTGGCTCAGGTCGGGCCTTTGCATGGCCTGCTGGACTTCGTGCAGCTTGTTGCGGATCGTGGATTCGCTGTCGCTGCCCTTGTGCCGCGCCTCCTTCATGGCGGCGTCGCTCAGGCAAAGCCGCAGGAAGTCGATCGTGGTGTCTTCCAGCTGCTGCACGTCGAACCGCGTCAGGGTCGAATGGGCGTCTTCGGCCATCCGGTAGAGGGACGCGACCCGGTCCGTCATGCGCAAGAAGTTCTGCAAATGATCCGAGCCGCCGTGGGCCTCGATCTCCGCCTGCAACCGCGCGTACATCTGGTTCAGCGTCCGGTTGCGCTCCTGCTCGCCGGCCCATTGCCTGAACCGCGGCAGTCCGGGAATCACGGCGATCGCAACGGTTTCCAGCGCCGCCATGGCGAGCAGGGTCAGGCCGAAACCGTCACCTCCCCATGGCAGTGAAGCCACCAGGGCCGCGACGCAGCCAACCCCTACCGCCATCAGGTGCGCAGGATGCTGGAGGTAGTCCAGCCAGTAAGGGGTTTTCTTGCTCACACGCTGACCCGGACTTGGCCGCGCGCACCCGATTGGCGCAGGTGACCGATGACACGCTCGCTGAGCGCACGGACCTCGGGGCGCTCCAGCCACGGCAGGTTGCGCGGATGGGGTTCGCTGATGCCGAAGTCGTCGATGACCTTGGCCGGCTGCGTGGACAGCACGATCACCCGGTCGCCGAGAACCAGGGCTTCGCTGACGTCGTGGGTCACGAAGACGATGACGCTGGGGTGATCCCGGTGCAGACGGATCAGCAGGCTCTGCATGTCGGTGCGCGTCTGCGCGTCGAGCGCGCCGAACGGCTCGTCCATGAGCAGGATCTTCGGCTGCGTCACCAGGGCGCGAGCCAGTGCCACGCGCTGGTTCTGGCCGCCAGAGAGCTGCGCCGGGTACTGCTCGCACTTGTCGGCCAGGCCAACCTCCTGGAGCACCTCGTCGACGCGCTTGTTCGCTTCCTGCCTGCTGACGCGCCGCGCCCATTCATTGAACGTGAACGGGTACGCGACGTTCTCGCGCACCGTCATGTCGGGGCGGTTGTTGTACTGCTGGAACACCATGATGGTGTTCTCGTGCTGGCCTTCGCAGGGCTTGCCTTCGATGAACACTTGGCCCGTCGTCGGCGCCTTGACGTTCCAGGGGCGCACGCCACCGAGCATCTTCATGAAGGTTGATTTGCCGCAGCCCGAGGGGCCCAGGAGCATGTTGATTCCCGGGTGCGCGAAGCACAGGCTGATGTCGTCCAGCACGCGCAGGATCTGGCCGTCGGGCTGCGCGTACTCCTGAACGACGTTCCGTGCTTCGACGATGGGCGCCGCAGGGGGCTGGATCGCGGTCGTCATGCTTTGGTTTCCCACTGGAAGAAGCGGCCCTTGAGCCACATCAGGGATTGGTAGGTGAGCAGGGCCACGGCGATGATCACGATGATTCCGGCGAACACCTGATCCATCGCGATGAGCCGCTTGGCGTTGGCGATCATTTGGCCCAGGCCCTCCTGTGCGTTCACGTATTCGGCGACGGTGATGTAGGTCCAGCTGACCGAGACGCCCACGATCACGGCGTCCATGATGCGCGGCATTGCCAGCGGCACCAGGACCTTGGTAATGCACTCCCACTGCGTGGCGCCGATGTCCTTGGCGCCCACCAGGTATTGCTCCGGCACGGAGCGGATCGCGTCGCGCACCAGCGGCGTCAGGTAGACGATGGAGCCGACGAACAGGAAGGCGATCTTCATGAGCTCGCCGATGCCGAACCACATGGCCATGATCGGGAGCAGCGCCGCGACCGGCGCGGAGCGGAACGGGTCGATGAGCGGCGAGAAGAACGCGTTGATGCGCTGCGAGGAGCCCATCAGCACGCCCAGCGGGATGCCGACGGCAATCACCAGCACCGAGGCGGTGGCCACGCGGCCCACCGACCACATCGTGTGCACCAGCAGCTGGCTCCTGCCCTCGTACCAGGCCAGGTAGCTCATGGCCTGCGCCACGGACAGCGGCGAAGGCAGTTGATTCCTCGTCATGAGGCCGGACGCCGACAGCGCGGTCCAGACGATCAGCACGGCGAGCATCGCACTGACGCTGATCGTGCGCCGCTTGCCGGGCGAAATCTCGGCATAGGGGTTCCAGAAGTTGGTCACTTGTTTTCCTTGCTGACTGCTGTTACTGCGCTGTCTTCGAATGTCCCGTCGCGCCGGATTGCGGCCCGCATCTCCCGGATTTTGGCGCCGTTCGTCGGTGCCGGGTGAAGATTCATCAGCGCCGCTCCCCGGGTCCGTGGGCTGCGGATTCGATGAGGATTCGGTGGTCCGCCCACCCCGTTCCGCAGGCGGACCGGACCGGGGTCAGCGGCCGAACACGGCCAGGCGGGTCGAGCGGTTCAGCGAACGGCACTCGTCGAGCGACATGCCGGCGCCAGCGGGGTTGCCCTCGTCACACAGCGGGCGGCTGGAGCCGTAGCCCACCACCTTCAGGCGGGCGCGGGGAATTTCCCACTGCTTCTCGAGGTACTCGGCGACCGCCTTGGCGCGCTGGTTCGACAGCACCAAGTTGGCAGCGTCCGAGCCGACCGAATCGCTATTGCCGCTCAGCTCGAAGTAGGCGGAACCGTTGTTCTCGATGAACGGCACCATTTCCTTGTCGATGACCTGCTGGGCCTTCTTCGACAGCTCATGCGCGCCCGAAGGAAAGCTCACCGCCACCGGCTTGGTCACCTGCGCAGGCGCCGCCATGGCTTCGGTGCGGCCTTGCTCGGTGTAGGTCTGCGCCGGGCGGGCAGCGGCTTCCTTGGCCCTGGTGTCACGCGCCAGGGCGGCCTTGATGAAGCGGTAGTCGAAACTCTCCTGGGCCGAGATCACCGGGGACTTCGGGTTCGCCAGAGCGCCCGCAGCGCGATAGATCTGGTCGAAGCGGGTGTAGACACGCTCGTAATGGTTGGTGTCGCCCGCCAGACCCAGGATGCGGGCGTTGTCCGACAGGCCGGTCCACAGCAGGTTGTTGAACAGGCCCTTGACGAAGGGCTTGCCCTCCTTCGAGGCGAGCACGCGGAAAAACTCTTCCGTATTCACCAGCGCATCGACAGCGCGGTCGGGGTTGGCCTTGGCTTCTTCGACGCCCTCCATCCAGCCGTCCACGAACTTCTGGAACACGTCGGTGTTTTGGGGCTTGTTCAATTCGCGCTGATCGCAGGCCATCAGGTCGAAGATCAGGTTGCTCGCGGCCTTGGTCGAGTAGATGACGTTCGCCTTGGCATCGCGGATCGCCAGCGACAGGTCCGGGTCCCACAGCACCGCGGCGTCCACCTGACCGCCGACGATGGCCGAGCGCACGCCAGGGGTCCCCTCTTCCGGCTTGATGAAGACCATCTTCACCTGCTGCTTGGCGCGCGCGGTCATCGAGGAATTCTCGATGGCGTCGATCAGCATGCCGTGCGACGGCGTGAACTGCACCAGGGCGACGGACTTGCCGGCCAAGTCTTCCACGCGCTTGATCGACGGGTCCCGCGTGATGATGGCGTCCCCGCCGCGCGTGTTGTCCACGAGCATCACGGCCTTGGCGTCGTGACCCGAGTTGCGCAGGTTCGGCTGTTCCTGCGCCCAGAAGTCGGACGTGCGCCACACGCACTGCGCCGCCTTCGACTCGAACAGGGTCGTCATCGCCGGCATGTCGTCGTTGATGACGAATTCGACGCTCAGACCCAGGCGCGCGTAGATCGATCCCGCCGCCGTCTTCAGGCTGTTGCCGTTGGCCAACAGGCCGGGAGCGTAGCCGTGGAAGCTCACGAGGCTGACCTTCAGCGGGTTGCCTGGCGTGCCCAGGGCGGCGTTGGGGTTCGCCGGCACCGACGGGACGGCGGCCGCGCGGCCGCTGTACGCGCCCGCATTCGAGGTGCCACTGACGGCGTTGGCCATCTGCGCTTGTTCGGCGTCCTTTTTGGCGAACCGTTCCTTGAGGAAGAAGTTCCAGCCGACGGCAGCCAGCGCCGCGATGATGATCACGACGAAGATGCCTTTGGCAGCCGGGCCCGCTTGGTATTTGCTCATTGATTTCTCCAGGTGTGGTGTTCGGGGTTGCCCGCGCTCAGGCAGCAGCGCTTGGCTTCGGGGGTGCCGGATCTTCTGCGGCAGCTGACGCCGCGGAGCGCTGGAACGGGGCCACCAGCAGCTTGAATTCGTTGCCCGTCACGACCGTTTGCTCGATCAGCCGGTTTGCGGCTTCGCGCTTGCTGCTCAGGGCGGCGCCGAGGTCGGCCTGCTCCTGGATCGAGCGGGCGATTTCCCGGCCCATCAATTCTTCGAGGCGGGTGATCTGCGCGCGGATGTCCGCGACGGTCGCCTCTTCGCGCGCCTTGACCGCCGTGATCCGGTCCAGGGTCTCGGCGTCGGCCTGCTCGATGCCGGCGCGCAGCGCGTTGGCGTGCGCCGCCAGCGCCTGGATCTTGAAGTGCGCGTCGCGGATCGGGTCTTCGATGCTCCAGGTGTCGTCCGATTCATCCACCGCAGCGACCGCGGCGCGCACCGTGGCCTGGGGCAGTTCCTTCAGACCGTTGACCAGGCGCAGCAGCTTTTCCGCCGGATAGACCGAAACCGGAACGCCGGCGGCAGCGTAAACGTCGGGCAGGCTCAGCGCGATCTGCTCCTCCACCGGAGCCATGGGTTCCTTCGATACCGGCAAAACTTCCGGCGCGGGATCGACCTGGAAGTCGGTGGTCTCGGCGGGCGCCCCATCCGCACCACCCCCTCCGTCGATGGCGCGGACAAGCCCGGCCTTCTCGAGAAAACCCATCATGCTCTTCATACGTTTCTCTCCATGGAAATGCATTTTCGGTAACGCAGCGCGGTTGCAGTGCAGCGCCTCGCAAGGCGCTATTGTCCTGCCCCGCAAATGATATAAGGAGAAAAACTGTGCCAGCGCGGAGACTGGCCGGGCCCGGCAGCAACATGTCCCGGCGCTCAAACAACTGCCGCCGGATGCCGTGGCGGCTGCGTCAAATGTCAACTACCCATCGAAGAATATGGAATTGCGTCAGCTACGCTACTTCGTGCGCATTGTGGAGTTGGGCTCGATGAGCCGTGCAGCGCTCGATCTGGACCTGGTCCAGTCGGCGCTGAGCCAGCAAATCAGCCGATTGGAGGGGGAACTGAGCGCGCGCCTGTTGCAGCGCAGTTCCCGGGGCGTTGTCGCGACCGAGGCCGGGATGGCCTTCCTTCACGAGGCCCAGCTGACTTTGCGGCACGCGGATCAAGCGGTTCGGGTGACCCGGCAGGCCAGGCTCTCGGGGACCGTCAGCGTGGGCCTGGCCCCCACGACGGCCGCCATGCTGGATCTGCCGCTGATGCGCGCCATGCGCGAGCGCTATCCCGACGTCCGACTGCATCTGGTCGAAGGCCTGTCGGGTCATCTGACGACCATGCTCAGCGCCAGGACGCTGGACATGGCCATTTTGTTTGACCGGCGCCCCCCCGGACCGGGCAGCCGGCTCGCGCAGGAACGGCCGCTGATGGACGAGGACATTTTCCTGATCTGCACCCGCGCGCGCCCGGAGAAAATCCCCGCCACGCTGACCCTGGCCGACGTGGCGCACGAGCCCTTGATACTGCCGACCGGTACGCACGGTTTACGCCATACCCTGGACGCAGCCCTGGCCCGCGCCGGGGTCTGCCCGAACGTGGTTCTCGAGGTCGATTCGCTCTCCATGCTCATGGCCGCCGTAGACGCCGGAATCGGCTCCACGCTGCAACCGCGCGCAGCAGTCGGTCGTTTTCCCGACGCCGGGCAGCGCTTTCAGTGGGCCCGGATCGACGACAGTGAAGTACGCCGCAGCAATATCCTGTGCAGTCTTTCCGAGGAGGAGCTTTCTTCGGCGGCGATCGCAACCAAAATGGTGATCCGCGATTGCGTGCAGACCTTGGTCGAAAACGGCAGTTGGTCCGGGGTGACGTCCCGGTATCACGATTCATGATGCCCCCATGCGATCACTGCGCTGGGCGAGAACCATTTCCTTGACTACATTGCTGCGAATCGGGGCTTGAACGCAGCAAAGGAATGGTTGTTTTGGACCATGACGTACTGGTCATTGGCGGCGGAAACGCTGCGCTGTGCGCCGCCCTGATGGCGCGCGAAGCGGGGGCTGGCGTTTTGCTGCTCGAGGCCGCGCCCAAGGAATGGCGTGGGGGAAATTCAGCGCACACGCGCAACCTGCGCTGCATGCACGACGCGCCGCAGGATGTCCTGGTCGGCGCCTACCCGGAACAGGAATACTGGCAGGACCTGCTCAAGGTCACCGAAGGGCAAACGAACGAGCATTTGGCGCGGCTGATCATCCGCGCCTCCTCGACCTGCCGGGACTGGATGCGCCGGCATGGCGTGCATTTCCAGCCCGCGCTCTCGGGCACCCTGCAGGTGGCCCGCACGAACGCCTTCTTCATGGGCGGGGGCAAGGCCCTGGTGAATGCCTACTACCGCAGTGCGCAGCGCCTGGGCGTTGCCCTGCGCTACGGGTCGCCGGTCGATCGGCTCGAAATCGGGCAAGGCCGGTTCGTTGCCGCCCATGCCAACGGCGAACGCATCCGCGCCAAAGCCTGTGTTCTTGCCGCGGGCGGATTCGAATCGAACCGGCAATGGCTGCGCCAGGCCTGGGGACAAAATGAACGCGGGGAATGGCCGACGGACAACTTTCTGATCCGCGGCACCGAATACAACCAAGGGGTGCTGCTCCGGCATCTGCTTGAGGAGCACGGTGCCGACCGCATCGGGGACGCGACGCAGGCGCATATGGTGGCGATCGACGCGCGCGCGCCCTTGTACGGCGGCGGAATATGCACCCGCATCGACTGCGTGTCGCTCGGCGTCGTGGTGAACCGCAATGCCCAGCGGTTTTATGACGAGGGCGAGGACTTCTGGCCCAAGCGCTACGCCATCTGGGGACGCTTGGTCGCCCAACAGCCGGGGCAAATGGGCTACTCGATCATTGACGCCAAGGCGCTCGGGCGTTTCATGCCCCCCGTTTTTCCTGGCGTGCTGGCGCACACATTGGAGGAATTGGCACAAAAGCTCGGGCTCGACGCCGCCGCCCTCATGCGCACCCTGAATGACTACAACGCGGCCTGCCGCGTGGGGCACTTTGACCACACCGCGCTCGACGACTGCCATACCGAGGGCCTGCGCCCCGCCAAGACGCATTGGGCGCGCCCCATCGACACCGCGCCTTTCTGCGCCTACGCGCTCAAACCGGGCGTGACCTTTACCTACCTGGGCCTGCGCACGGACGAAACCGCCGCCGTGCGCTTCTCCGACGCGCCCAGCCAGAACCTGTTCGTGGCGGGCGAAATGATGGCGGGAAACGTGCTCGGCAAAGGCTATGCGGCGGGCGTTGGCATGTCCATTGGCACGGCCCTTGGCCGCATCGCCGGCAGCAACGCGGCACGCGCGGCCATCCGGAAGGAGCCACAGCGTGCAAGCGCTTGATGCCTTGACCCGCGCTGCACGCGCCTTGGCGGACGGGGCGCGCGTGTCTGGCCCGGCGCAAACCGAAGCGGCGCGGCAAATGCAGATTTGCAACGCCTGCCGGTATTGCGAAGGTTTTTGCGCGGTATTTCCGGCGATGACGCGCCGGCTGGAATTCGGAAAAGCCGATATCCACTTTCTGGCGAACCTGTGCCATGACTGCGGTGCCTGCCTGCATGCCTGCCAGTACGCACCACCGCATGCGTTTGCCGTGAACGTCCCGCAGGCCATGGCGCGCGTGCGCGTCCAGACCTATACCGACTATGCCTGGCCCCCACCGTTCGGAAAACTCTACCAGCGCAATGGCCTGACCGTTTCCTTGGCGCTGCTGCTTGGGCTGGCCTTGTTCCTGTTCCTGGCCATGCTCTCCCAGGGCGCGCCATGGAATGTGCCGGCGGGCGCGGGGTTCTACGGCATTTTTCCGCACACGGTCCTGGTGCTGCTGTTTGCCCCCGTATTCTTGTTCTCCACCTTGGCCTTGGGCATGGGCGTTCGTCGATTCTGGCGCGACCTGACTCCTGCCACCAGCGGCGCACCGCTGACGCGTTCCGCAGCAGTGCAGGCCGCAGACGCCGTTTTGCGCCTGAAGTACCTGGACGGCGGACATGGTGCGGGCTGCCACAACGAGGACGACGCGCACACGCTCTCGCGGCGGCGCTTGCACCACTGCACCTTCTACGGATTCCTGCTGTGCTTTGCAGCCACCAGCGTGGCAACGCTGTATCACTATGTCCTGGGTTTGGCCGCGCCCTACGACTGGCCCAGCCTGCCCAAAGTTCTCGGGGTCGCAGGGGGCGTGAGCCTGCTCGTTGGCACGGCGGGCCTGGGGTGGCTGAACCTCAGGCGCCACCCCCTGCACGGTGACGCGGCGCAAAAGCCGATGGACCGGGGGTTTATGGCATTGCTGTTCTTCACCAGCGCCAGCGGTTTGGCGCTCTGGCTGTGCCGGGGAACCCCGGCCATGCCCCTGGTGCTGTGCCTGCACCTGGCCGCTGTCATGGCCCTGTTCGCCACCCTGCCCTACGGAAAATTCGCGCACGGCATTTTCCGCAGCGCGGCCCTATTGCGCCACTGCGTCGAGCAGCGCCAGCCTGGCAGATGGGGCGCCCCGTAATGAGCCGGAGCAGGACCGGGACCATGCAAATATCGGAAAAGCCTTTGAGAGCCGACCGGAGCAGAAAATGACATTCCATCGCCGCCGGACATTTTTGCAAACCATGGCAACGGCCAGCATAGTGCCAAGCACTGCGTTTGCGCAGGGACTTGGCGCTTGGCCGGCAGGCACGGTCAAAATGCTCGTCCCCTACGCCGCAGGGGGAGCGACCGACATGGTGGCGCGCGCGCTCGCCGAGAGAATGACCGTGCTCTGGGGCCACGCGGTGCTCGTCGAGAACAAGCCCGGTGCGGGAACAACGCTGGCAGCCGCCCAGGTGGCGCGTGCGCAGGGCGATGGGCTCACGCTCTACATGACCACCTCGGCGCACACCATCAGCGCCAGCATTTACAAAAAACTCGATTACCACCCGATCGATGACTTTGCCCCGCTGACGCTGATCGCCAAAGTCCCCTTGGTGCTGGTCGTGCGCCCGGGCCTGAACATCCGGACCTTGGACGATTTCGTCCGCCATGCGCAGGCCCATCCGGGCAAGACGGCCTACGCATCCCCGGGAAACGGTACGGCGCAACACCTCGCCGGTGCAATGTTCAACATGGCGCAGCAGACCAAAATGGTGCATGTTCCCTACAAGGGCGACGCTCCGGCACTCACCGATTTGCTGGGCGGGTCGGTGGACGCGATGTTTGCCACGCTGACCGTGGTGCTTGCGCATATTGCATCCGGCAAGTTGCAGGCCGTCGCCATTGCGCATGGCCACCGTGTCGAGAAGATCCCGCAAATACCAACCTTCGCACAAGCGGGTCTGAAGCACTTCGAGTATTCCACGTGGTTTGGTGTGCTGGCTCCGGCCTCGATGAGGAACAAGCTGCGTGAGCGCATCGGCCAGGACATCCGATCGGCCGTGCTGATGCCGGAAATGCGGCAAAAATGGGTTGCTATGGGAGCCGAGGTGGTCGCCAGCGAACCGGCGCAATTCCATGCCTTCATGCAGGAGGAATCCCGGAAATGGCAAGCCGCGGTGCAAGTTTCAGCCGCCGAAGTCGACTGAACGCCAGCAGCCCCCCGCTATTTTCCCTTCTTGCGCACGATGACCTGCCCGTTGCGCGCGCCGCTGTGCGCGCCGGTCTGCCAGGTCACGGCGCCGTTGACGATCACCGTGTCGATGCCCTCGGCCGCCTGCGTCGGGTTCTCGTAGCTGGCCCTGTCACGCACCGTCGGTCGTGGGCCCGCAGCTGTTGTAGCGAATGCGCGTTTGCGGTTCCTCTGGGCGTACGGGTGTCCAGGCAGGTTGGCCGCTGGCAAATGGTGGGGGGAGTACGTCGGGCTGGATTTGAGGGATATTTTTCATGGTTTATTTAGTTCGTCCAATCCATCTCAACCTTCTTTCCATCGGGCATGATCATCCAACCACGCTCAATGATTTCTCCATACTTTATTTTCGGTTCCCTGAAATCCCCGCCGGGCATTACATAGCGAAAAGTTCGTCCACCTATGGCGTTGTACCACTCTTCCACATCCCAGCCAACCAATACACCATGATTCGCCAAGCGGATCTTGAGACGCAACAACGAGCTGCCATTTTTACGGATAAAGTCCAAGACTTCATCGGGAATCCTTGATGCAACTTGGACGGTGTAGTCTCCAAGGATGGTTCCCCCTTCATAGCCAGCAGTAACTTCACGCAGTCCATTGCGATTTTTTCGAGGTTCTGCATCATCCGTTCTCCATGTCACATGCAGTGTTCTGGGAATGGACATGGCGTCGGGATAGGTTGAATGGCGATCACCTCCTTCACCAAGAGATAATGCAGCTTCCCATACTTCACCATTTTGATCAAGCATCGTGACATTATTTTTATCTTCACCTACCGTACTGATGTACAAGACCCCCCACGAATTCCTCGATATTTATGGATCAGCATTTTTTCTTCAGGCGTCAAATTGGACACGTTCCATGGGCGCGCTTCCGGATTCAGAAAAATATAGACTCCACTCACCAAAAAAATCAACAACAGAATCGGCAGAAATTGCCGCCGATAATATACTAGCGTGGTGAGTCTGCTCAAGATATTGGTACTCTTCATAATTATTTGATCACCAGATTTCCAAGATTGTACCCATTTTTTGACAACCAATCCCGGTAGCTTTCCATATTTACAGTACCCGTCTCATCAGCTGTATACAGATACTTTGTTTCCGGAGGCAAAGGGAGAGATGGATCCATATCTATACGAGGAACCAAGTCGCGAGGTGTGTAGCTTATGAAATTGTGCTTTTTTATTTCTGCATAAGTCAGTCCTGTACCAGTCATCTTAAGCTGTTTCACCTTGCGACCATCGGCATAGCGTACATCCCGATCCTCAAGGCGGCCAGTGGCTTCACCCAAGGCTATATTGGTACTTTTGTCATGCAATACGGGATTGGGTGGCATATCGATCGATTTTTTGCTCATCTCGACTCCGGCGCTTCTGGCTTGCTCAACCATCCATGCCAATGCCACTTTGGATAAGGAGTTATCCTTGTAACCACCACCAATGTCTGCGTGTGAACCAATAAATCCCCGTTCAATTCGGGTTTTATCTTTTGGCATCTCGGTGCCCATGATGGATTCCAATGGAAATTCACCCCATGCCTCTTTCCCATTCACTATCGGCCGATTTGGTGAATCGGCATTACCACGGTGCTCATTCAATGCCACCGCGTGGACAACATAGGAAAATTGTGCAGGGATGGTTAATTCATAGTTTTGATGTGACGAAAAATTGGTACTCAACACCGTATCCCACAAACCCATAAAACGGAAGTTGACCTTTCTGCAGACTTGATTTTTCGTCTCCTGGTCTTTATAGCTACACCAGCCTTTCGAATCCGTTTTTGCCGCAATTCTGTTGGCAAAATCACGTGCCTGTGCAGCACCTCGACTAAATCCGATGATATCTACCTGCATGGTCTCATCTTCTTTCTTTTTACTTGCTTCTGCATTGAAATATTCAATCATACGTTCAATTCTCTCTGGCCCCGTACAATTTAACCCTTTGTCTTGGGTGGTAGGAAGAATTAAAGGAACAAGGCATGTTTTTGGCTCGATGGGACGCGTGGGATCGCTCATGTCTGTCGTTCCGACTCCACTGATATAGTGTTTTCTTCCATTTGATTTTTCGTAGTAATTTTGGAAAGAAACCACATTGGTCATGCTATCCCCTGACTTGCTAAGTTCAGACTTATCCTTGCTATTCCCCGTCCCATCAAACGCAAACAGCACCAACCCATCCGGATCAATGTATTTGAGCGGGTTGTAGCGCACATAGCTATAGGGATTGGGTCCGTCGGGCGTGCCCAGGGGGTCGGGGGTCAGGTATTGACCGCGTTCGGGGTCGTAGTAGCGCTGGCCGTTGTAGTACAGCCCGGTTTCGCTGTCGGCGTATTGGCCTGGCAGGCGCAGGTTGAGCCTGAAGTCCGTTCGCGCTGCTTGCGCATCCAGCCGCACCGTGCGGATATTTGCCTGCCCAAAGGGCGCGTAGCTGACCTGCCATACCAATTGCCCTTGTGCGTCGGTCGCCGCTTCAATGGCCCCGAGGTGGTTGGCGTGCAGCCATACGATTTTTTCTGCTTGCTCAAACCAGCCTTGCACAATGATTTTCAGGTCGGCCAGCACACTGCGGGGGGCGTCGGCCAGTGGGCGGCCTGCGGGGGTGTCGATGACTGCAATGGGTCTGTTGGCCAAGTAGATGTATTGGCGCGTGATCCGGCCCTGTGCGTCGAGTTCGGCGCTGAGTTGGTGGTCCTCGTACAGGTAGGCTGTGTTGCTGCTGGCCGTGGTTTTTCTGATGCGCTCGCCCCGGTGGTTGTAGTGGTAGCGGGCCAGGCTTGTGCCTTGTTCGCGCACTTCGGTCAGTTTGCCCAGTGCGTCCCATTGGTATTCGCGTTGCCCGATCTGTGTGGGCTGGCCGTTGGCGTCGTAGCGTGCGAGCACGGCGGTCGCTCCTTGTTGTTGTTCTTCGCTCCAGCGGTGGTTTTGCGCGGGGTAGCGGGTTTGCTGCGTGGCTTTCTTCAGTTCGTCCTGTGTTTCTACGCCCTGCTGGCTCAGCACGCGCCGCTCGTCGGGGTCGTAGTGGTAGCGGTTGACTTGGTTTTTCTGCCCTTGTGCCTGCACTCCGGCGACCAAGCGGTTGCGCGCGTCGTAGGCGTAGCTGCTGCGCGCGGATTCTCCCGCGCGGTCCTCGCGGTGCAGCAGGTTGCCGCGCGTATCCCACAGGTAGCGTTGGTCCATGAGCGCCTGCGGGTCCGCTGCCAAGCCCAGCGCGCCGGGCAGGGCTTCGGTGTCGGTCTCGTGGTCCGTGGGCTTGGTCGGCGCGGACTGGGCGTGTGCGCTGCGGACTCCCAGCAGCAGTTGGCTGGTCTGGCCCAGCAGTTCTGCCGCGGCCGCGCGCCGCGCCGTTTGCATTGGCTGCGTCCGCCGGTACACGACGCGCGCCAGTACGCCTTCCTGGCTGCGCTGGTAGTGCGCCTCGATTCCGTTGCCCGTGCGCAGCTGGCTCAATCCCACCAGATCGCGTTTGAGGTCTTGCACGATGGTTTGCGGCGGGCTGAGCCATTGCAGCCAGCGGGTCTGGATGCGGCTGCGCTGCAGGGCGACGATTTGGCCCTGCGGGTCGCGCTGATAGATCAGGCGGCTGCCGTCGGGCAGGCTGGTGCTGAGCACGTTGCCTTGTTCGTCGTAGGTGTAGCGCGTGAGGCTGTTTCGGGTGCTGCCGTCGGCCTGGTGCCGGATGGTGCGCCGCTCGGTTCGCAGGCCCTGCGGGTCGTGCTGGTAGTGCTCGCTTTGCGTGGGGTGTTCGAGGGCAGTGAGTTGGTTGCCTGTGTAGTGCCAGGTGGTTGTGGTGGTGGTTTTTTTCGGGTCGGCTGTGTCGCTGATGTCTTGGCGCAGGATGCGTCCTGCTGGGTCGTACGCGTAGTGCGCCTGGTTGCCGGCGGCGTCGCGGTTGGTTATCAGGCGGTCTGCTGCGTCGTATTCCCGGATGCTGGCTCCTGCGTCGGGGTTGCTGGTGCGCACAATGCGGCCAAAATCGTCGCGCATGGGCTGTGCGCCCGCTGTGCCAAGTTGGGGCGGCAACAGCCGGCTGCGGCCTGCGCCGTCGGTCAGGTCCTGTATCTGTCCCCGGGCGTCGTAGCCAATGTGCAGCACTGCTCCGGTGTTGTCCCAGGTCGCCAGCAGTTGGCCTTGTGCGTCGTAGCGGTAGTGCTGTTGTTGCGCCATGCCCGCGCTGTAGCGGCCGGTTTCGAGCAGCCGGCTTTCGCTGTCGTAGCGGTTGTGCACGATCACGCCGTGGGCGTTGGCCTGCCATTGCAAACGCCCCTGCGCGTCCACGCTCAGGCGGGTCTGGGGGCGGTAGGCTTCTTCGGCCCTGTCCTTGTCTGCGTCCAGGCTGCCTTGCCCGGTTTCGCTGAGCTGGCCCAGTGCGTCGTAGCGGTAGCTTTGTTCCTGGGGTCGGCTTCTGCCCGGGCCCGTGCTGCGGGTGCTGATGAGTTGGGTGGCGCTGTTGTAGCGGAATCGGGTTTGCTGGTTTTGTTCGTTGCTCACCTGGGTGATCAGGCCCGTGCGCGGGTCGTGTTCGATCTGGCTGCGCCGTCCGCCGGGCTGCTCGATGCGGGTGATGAAGCTGCCACCCCGGTCCCATTCCAGGCGCGTGACGTCGCTGTCCTGCGGGGTTTTCGGGGGGCCGTCTATTTCTACCAGCACGCTCTTGCCGCCGACCATGGCGTAGCGGTAGTGCGTCGTGCGGTTGATCGGCGTGGCCTGCTCCGCGTTGGCAATGGGTCGCCCCTGGGTGTCGAGCGGGCTGAATCCGCTTTCGGTCACCTCGGTCGGCTGGCCTGCGGCGTTGTAGCGGATGCGCGTTTGCTGTTCCCTTCCGGGCACCACGCTGGGCCGTGCGATCAGTTCGGGCGCGTATTGCGCGCTTGCGTAGCCGTAGCGCAGCTGCCATTGCGCGGGCTGCGCGCGCCCCTTCGCGTAGGCCACGGTGCTGATTTTTACCGGGCGGCCGTAGACGTCGAGCTCGGTGCGCTTGCCGCTGACCGGTTGGCCTTGCGGGTCCAGCTGGGTCACTTCGGTTATCCGGCCCATGGCGTCGTATTGGTAGCGCTCGTTGCTCGGTCCGCAGCTGGCGCAGCCTGCACCGCGCACCTCCAGCAGGCGCCATTGCATGGCAATGATTCCGTGCCGGTAGGTGGTTTTTTGTCCCTGGCTATTCGTCAGCACGGTTTGTCTGGGTGTGCGGGTGTCGAGCGTGACCTTCTCGGTGTCGCTGTCGGGTGCGCCGCGCACGCTGCTGATCGCCAGCGCGTTGGCGTCGTAGCCATAGCTGGCGATGCGTTCGTTCATCGGCCGGCCGTCGCTGCCTTGGCCGCTGACGCTAATGCCCGTGAGCAGGGTCGGGAAGCGCGCGTCTTCGTAGTGGTAGTGCCGGGTGATTCCCTTGCCCTGTTCTGCGGGGTGGCGCACCTGCACCAAGTTCGCGCTCACCTGGAGTTCCTGCTGCTCTCGGGGTTCCTGGACCTTGGCCTGTTCACTGCCTTGCGGCAAGGCGCTGCCATAGCTGTATTCGAAGCGTCCTGCGGGGCTGTCCATGCTTTGCACGCCGTCGTAGCGCGGCGGTTTGGCGATTGCCCGGGACGATTCCTCGTAGCGCTCCAGGCGGGCCTCCCGGTAGTTCAGCCGCAGTTTGCGCCCTTGCGGGTCGGTGACTTGTTGCAAGCGGCCTTGGGCGCCGTATTGCAGTTGCACGCTTTCGCCACTGGGCAGGCTGATGCGCATGAGCCGGCCCCGGTGGTTGAAGAGCAGTTCGCGCCCATCGGTCCAGCGCCACAGGTATTGCTGGGTCCGCGGCGTTCTGCCCGCGTTGCGGATGCTCACCACGCCGTTGTCCGGCTGCTCGCTCGCGCACTGGCTGGGGTCTTGCGCGGTCTTTTTGAAGATGATGCGTGTGCCGTCGGCCTGCACGATTTGCACGGTGTTCCCGATGTCGTACAGATCGGTTTCGTAGCTGAGCTTCCAGCCGCGCCCCAGGATTCCCGGGGGCACGTTGCTGCGGCCGTACTGGCTGTTGTAGTGGCGCACGATTTCCAGTCCGAGCAGGCCGGTGGGTATTTCGGCGAGCGTGACCATCCATTTCGGCATCGTGACCGCCGATTTCGGAACCGTGACCGCCCATTTCGGTGACGTGACCGAGGGACGACTGATCACCGTTTGAAGGTGCTCGTCAGCCTGTCAAGGGCGCTGGTGTCAGCCTGTCAAGGGCGCTGGTGCTGGTGTTGCGTATGAACCACGGGTTTGGGCATAGCGTCGCGGTCTTTTGGCCGCAGCGCATATGCCACAGCAACGAATCAACATACGCATGATCAAAGACATCCTCAGACTCAAGTACAGCGCCAAGCTGTCGCATGAAGCCATCGCGCGCAGCCTCGGTATCTCCAAGGGGGTCGTGGCCAAGTACCTCGGCATGGCCGGTGCTGCCCGGCTCGATTGGGCCGCAGTGGCCGAACTCGACGAGGCCGGACTCGAACGCCGGCTGCTCGGGCGCAGTTCGGCCGAGACGGCGGTGATCCAACCCGACTTCGCCCATGTCCACATCGAACTGCGCCGCAAGGGCGTCACGCTGATGCTCTTGTGGCAGGAGTACCGCGCTGCCCACGAGGGCCGACGCACCTGGGCCTACACCCAGTTCTGCGAGCACTACAAGACCTTCACCAAGAGACTCAAACGCTCGATGCGCCAGCACCGACGCGCTGGCGAGAAGCTGTTCATCGATTACGCCGGCTCCACGCTGGCGTTGGCCGACGGCTCACGCGCGCAGGTGTTCGTGGCTGCGATGGGAGCATCGAGCTACACCTTTGCCTGCGCTACCACCGATCAGAGCATGCGCTCGTGGCTCGCTGCCATGGCCCGTGCGCTGGCTTTCTACGGTGGCGTGCCGCAATTAATTGTGCCCGACAACCCGCGTGCACTCGTCTCCAATGCCTGCCGCTACGAGCCCCAAATCAACGAGACCGTGCACGACTTCGCCCGCCACTACGGCGTCTCGATCCTGCCGGCACGCCCGTATTCGCCCCAGGACAAAGCCAGCGCCGAATCGGCCGTGCAAGTCGTCACCCGCTGGATTGTGGCCCGGCTGCGCCACCAGGTGCTGGCCGACGTACACGCTGCCGACGCAGCGCTCTGGGCACTGCTGCCTTCACTCAACGAGCGGCCCTTCCAAAAGCTCGATGGCAGTCGCGCCAGCCTGTTCGCCGCGCTCGACAGTCCGGCGCTGACGAGCCTGCCGGCGCAACCCTGGCAGTGGGCCATCTTCAGGACCGTCAAGGCCCACATCGACTACCACGTCGAGGTCGAGCGCCATCGCTACAGCGTGCCGCATGCGCTGGTGGGTTTGGAACTGCAGGTGCGCATCACCGACGCGCTGGTGGAGGTGCTGCATCGCGGTCAGCGTGTGGCCTGCCACGTGCGCAGCAACCAGCGCGGCGGCTTGACCACGCACGATGAGCACATGCCCGCAGCCCACCGGGCGCACAAGCAGTGGACGCCCGAGCGGCTGATCCACTGGGGTCAGGGCATCGGTGCGAACACGGGCCAATTCGTCGTGCAGTTGCTGCACAGATTCCGTCATCCCGAGCACGGGTATCGCAGCTGTCTGGGCCTTCTGAGTTTGGCCAAGCACTACGGCCCGCAACGCCTGGAAGCGGCCTGCACGCTGGCTCTGGAGTTGCACGCCGGGCACTACCGCCATGTGCGCGAGATTCTGTTCAACGGACGCGACCTGATCGCGCGCAACCACAGCGCGCCCGAGTGGGTGGCACCCGCGCACGAGAACCTGCGCGGCGCGGCCAACTACCAATGATGCGTGTCGTCACGCGTACTGCCGACGGCACCGAATCCACCAAACCAGAGAACCCGAACATGATGATGAACAACACCCTGGCGCAGCTGCGCGAGCTCAAACTCGTAGGCATGGTCAGCGCCATCGAAGAGCAACTGAGCAGCAGCGCGAGCACCACGCTGAGCTTTGAGGAGCGGCTGGCGCTGATGGTCGATCGGGAGGTGCACCAGCGCAGCGACAAGCGCCATGCGGCCCTGCTCAAACGGGCACGGCTGAAGTACCCGCAGGCCTGCATCGAAGACGTGGACGGCCGTGCCGGGCGCGGCTTTGAGCGACCGACGCTGATGAGTCTGGCGCTGTCGCGCTGGGTCGAGGAAGGCAGCGCGCTGCTCATCACCGGCCCTACCGGCTCGGGCAAGTCGTGGCTGGCCTGTGCGCTGGCGCAGTACGCGTGCAGGCGCGGGCAATCGGCGCTGTATCTGCGCGTGCCGCGACTGGCCGAGGAACTGCGCATCCTGCACGGCAACGGCGGCTTCACGCGCTGGCTGGCGACGCTGGCGCGCACCGACGTACTGCTGCTCGACGACTGGGCGCTGGCAGCCCTGGACGGCCCCACGCGGGCGGACCTGATGGAGGTCATAGACGACCGGGCAGGCACCCGCGCCACGATCATCACCAGCCAGTTGCCGCTGGAGCACTGGCACGCCTGGATCGGTGACGCAAGCATCGCAGACGCCATCCTCGACCGACTGCTCGCGCGCAGCCACCGCCTGGCATTGAAGGGCCAATCGCTGCGCACGCAACCGCCCGGCGCGGGCAACACCACTGACTCTCCCGAGACGGTGCGCTGAGCAGCACCAGCCCTGTGCATTCGTGCACAGGGCCACGCGGGCCGCGCGACTGAACGCCTACAAGGGCGTTGTTGACCTGTGGATGAGTCAGAGTCCAAGCACAAAAAATAGAAAAACACAAGAAAAAACTCGAACGATACTCAGGTATCGTGGCCTGCAACACCCGACAAGGAGGCCTCAACCAGTCAATCCATACCCCTCTCTACAATCTCAACCGCGTAACCCCAGACCCAGCGCTCAAATCGGTCACGATGCCGAAATGGGCGGTCACGCTCGCCGAAATACCCAGCCGGGCAGCGCGGGCATGTCTTCCTCGCGCTGGTATTTGTTGCCGCTGATGACGTGGATCGGGTTGCCCGCGCCCTGGTTCGTGCCGCTGGTGTTGCCCTGGCTCGCGGGGCCCGGGCTGCCGCAGGTTGCACCGCCTGGCGTGGGGCTGCAGACCCCGCCGCCCGGTCCGGCGGTATCGGGCTTTTCTGTGCCGGGCATGCAGCTTTGGCGTTTCGGGTCGCAGGTCCCCGGCGTCTTGCCCCCGGGCAGACCGTCGAGCGGACCGGCCGATGCGCTTTGGCCGAGCACTACCGCGCATACAAGGCAGGCTGCGTGCAGCAGTTGCTTCGGGTGCATCATTTGGTGGCTCCACAGGATGGGCAATTCGCACCGACACAGCCCGTGTCTCCCCCGCCGGTGCCCGGGTCGTCAGCGCGTGGCGCAGCCGATCGTGGTGTGCTGTGTTGCCGCATGATGAATTGGATCGACAAGGTTTTCTGGCTTGGCAATGACCCAAAATGGGGCGGGAACCCGATACGGAGTTCCCTCTGTACAGTGGCCGACTACAGGGAAGGCAGTTACGCCGAGTCCCGGCCAGCATGCACTGGTAACGTCAGTGTATCCCATGGATCACGAATGATAAGCATTCGATTTCCTGCCGTGGTCTGCAACTTGATGCAGCAGCGACCCGACCCCTGCCTTCATGCAGGAGGAATTCCGCCGCCGAAGTCGGCTGAACCCCGCTATTTTCCCGTCTTGCGCACGATGACCTGCCCGTTGCGCGCGCCGCTGTGCGCGCCGTCCTGCCAAGTCACGGCGCCGTTGACGATCACCGTGTCGATGCCCTCGGCCGCCTGCGTCGGGTTCTCGTAGCTGGCCCTGTCGCGCACCGTTGCGGCGTCGAAGATCACCACGTCCGCGTGCTGCCCGGGCGCGAGCGTGCCGCGCCCTTGGAGTCCGAAGTTGCGCGCCGTGAGTCCGCTCATCTTCCACACCGCGGTCTCCAGCGGGAACAGGCCGAGGTCGCGGCTGTAATGGCCGAGCACGCGCGGGAAGCTGCCCCACAGGCGCGGGTGCGGCTTCTCGCCGAGCGGAATGCCGTCCGAGCCGATCATGGTCTCGTCGAACGCGAGGATGCGCTGCACGTCGTCCTCGTGCATCATGAAATAGATCGCGCTGCCGGGCTGCAAGCGCCGCGCCGCCTCGGTTCCCGAGACGCCCCATTCGGCCGCGATGTCCTTCAGGTCGCGGCCCGCGCATTCGGGGTGCGCAAGGCTCGACGCGATGAGCACGCGGCAGTCCAGCATCCCGCGGTCGGTGCGGATCATGGTCGATCCCGCGGTGTAGGGATAGCAGTCGAGCGCAATGCACTGGTGGCGCATGGCCTCCTGGATGAAGGGCAGCGTGAGCCGCGTCTTGCCAAAGTTCCGCGCGTTCTGCACCTTGTGGTGCGAGATCACCACCGCAACGTCGAGCGCGCGGCCGATGGCAAAACTCTCTTGCAGCGCTTCCATCACCTGGTCCGCCTCGTCGCGCATATGCGTCGCGTAGAGCGCCTTGCGCGCCGTGAGCGGGCGGCCGACCGCGATGATCTCCTCGGTCGTGGCCTGCGCTGCGGGCGGGTAGAAGGTGCCGCTCGACAGGCCGATGGCGCCGGCCTGCAGCGCCTCCTCGACCAGTTCCTGCATGGCGCCGATCTCGGCCGCGTTCGCCGGGCGGTCCAGGTCGGCCATGGTCACGGCGCGCAGGGTCGAATGCCCGACCAGCGCCGCGACGTTCACCGACGCGGGCGCAGCGCGCAGCGCGTCGAGGTACGCGGCGAAGCGGGTATGGCGTCCCTCGGCCGGCGTATCGAGCAGGCTGAGCGGCATCGGCAGGTCCATTCCGGCGCGCAGCGGCGCGGCGCTGATCCCGCAGTTTCCCGTGACCACGGTGGTCACGCCCTGCGAGACCTTGAACGGCATCTGCGCCTGCGACAGCAGCGCCTGGTCGTCGTGCGTGTGCGCGTCGATGAAGCCGGGCGCGACGATGCGGCCGCTGGCGTCGAGGACCTGGTGCGCCGCGCGAGCGCTCAGGTCGCCGATCTCGGCGATGCGGCCGGCGCGGATTCCGACGTCGGCCGCGAACCGCGGCGCCCGGGTGCCGTCGATCACGTCGCCGCCGCGGATCAGCAGGTCGAAGGCAGATGGGTCGTGCGGCACGGGGGGCTCCTTAGCGAAAATGGCAGGCTACGAAATGCCCGTCTGCCGGGGGCCGTGCGCCGAGTTCGGGCGCCTGCTCCTGGCACACGGGCCGCGCCAGGGGGCAGCGCGTATGGAAGTGGCAGCCCGGGGGCGGGTTCGCCGGGCTCGGCGGGTCGCCCTGCAGCAGCAGGCGTTTCGCCCGCGTGCGCGGGTCGGGAACCGGAACCGAGGACAGCAGGATCTCGGTGTAGGGATGGCGCGGCGCGGAGAACAGCGCGTCGCGGTCGGCGACTTCGACGATGCGCCCCAGGTACATCACGGCCACGCGCCGGCTGATGTGGCGCACCACCGCCAGGTCGTGCGCGACGAAGAGGTAGGCGATTCCCAGCTCCGCCTGCAGGTCCATCAGCAGGTTCACCACCTGCGCCTGCACCGACACGTCGAGCGCCGAGACCGGCTCGTCGCAGACGATCAACTTGGGCCCGAGCGCCAGCGCCCGCGCGATGCCCAGGCGCTGGCGCTGGCCGCCGGAGAATTCGTGCGGGTACTTGCTTGCCGCCTCCGGCCGCAGGCCGACCCGGGCGAACAGCCATTGCACGCGCGCGCGCCGCTCGGCGGCCGAGGCCATGCCGAAATTCCTCAGGGGCTCGGCGACGATCTCGCCCGCCGAAAGCCGCGGGTTGAGCGACGCGTAGGGGTCCTGGAAGATGATTTGCAGTTCGCGCCGGCGCAGCCGCATCTGCCCGGGCGACAGTTGCGTGAGCTCCTCGCCTTCGAGCCGCACCGAGCCGCAGCTGGGTTCGACGAGGCGCAGCACCGACTTCGCCGTGGTGGTCTTGCCGCAGCCCGACTCGCCCACCAGCGCCAGCGTCTCGCCGCGCGCCACGGAAAAGGAGACGCAGTCCACCGCCTGCACCGGCCGCCGCGCTTTCTCCAGCCAGCGCCGGGGGAGCGCGTAGTGCTTGCTGAGCCGCTCGACCTGGAGCAGGGGCGCGGGGGTGTTCATGCGCGCGCCTCCTGCGCGGCCCGGACGCGGCCTTCCTCGACGGCAAAGCAGGCCACCGTGTGCCCTGCTGCCTGCGTTGCGAGCCGCGGCGTCTCGCTCGCGCAGCGCGCGCCGGCGTGCGCGCAGCGCGCCGCAAAAGCGCAGCCGCGGCCCAACTCGTGCGGCGCCGGAACCATGCCCGGGATCTCCGCCAAGCGCGCCCCGCTGCTGTTCATCGAGGGCATCGAGGCCATCAGCGCGCGCGTATAGGGGTGCAGCGGCCGGTCGAAGAGGTCCAGCACGTCGGCCTCTTCCACCTTGCGCCCGGCGTACATCACGATGACCCGCGTGCAGCTCTCGGCGACCACGCCCAGGTCATGCGTGATCAGCACCACGCCCATTCCCAGTTCCTGCTGCAGGCGCCCGATCAGGTCGAGGATCTGCGCCTGTATGGTCACGTCGAGCGCCGTGGTCGGCTCGTCGGCGATGAGCACCTCGGGGTGGCAGACCAGCGCGAGCGCGATCATCACGCGCTGGCGCATTCCGCCGGAGAGCTCGTGCGGGTACGCGTGCACGCGCCGACCGGGTTCGGGGATCGCTACCTGACGCAGCATCTCCACCGCGCGCGCGAGCGCGTCGGCGCGACCGAGCCTCTGGTGCAGCCGCACCGTCTCGGCGATCTGCCGGCCCACGGTGAGCACCGGGTTCAGCGAGGTCATGGGCTCCTGGAAGATCATCGAGATGCGGTTGCCGCGCACCTGCCGCATCGCGCGCTCGCTCAGGCGCAGCAGATCGGTTCCGCGCAGGCGCACCGCGCCGCCGATGCACGCCGGCGGTGTCGGCAGCAGCCGCAGGATCGACAGCGCGCTCACACTCTTGCCACAGCCCGACTCGCCGACCACGCCCAGGGTCTGGCCGGCGCGCACCGTGAACGAGACGCCGTCGACCGAGCGCACCCGCCCGGCCAGGGTGTCGAAATGCGTGCGCAGGTCCTCGACTTCGAGCAAGGGCTCTCCAACGGGCAGGCGGGGCATGTGCATCGTGCGACCCGCGCTCACAGCTGCCGCGCCAGGCGCGGGTCGAGCGCGTCGCGCAGGCCGTCGCCGAGCAGGTTGATCGCCAGCACCGTCGTGGCCAGCAGCAGGCCCGGGTACAGGATGATGTGGAACGCCACGGCAACGAAGTTGCGGCCTTCGGCCATCATGTTGCCCCAGCTCGGCGTCTGCGCCGGAACGCCGACGCCGAGGAAGGACAGCACCGCCTCCGAGAGCACCGCAGCGGCCGCGACGAAGGTGGCCTGCACGGTCAGCGGCGCCACGATGTTCGGCAGCACGTGGCGCAGCAGGATCCACGGCAGCCGGGTGCCGACCGCGTGCGCCGCCTCGACGAACAACTGCTCGCGCAGCGTGAGCGCCAGCGAGCGCACCAGCCGCGCCACCCGGGGGACCTCGGGGATGGTGATGGCGACGATCACGGTCGCCAGGCTGGCCCGGGTGAGCGCCATGAGCGCGATCGCGAGCAGGATTCCGGGGATGGCCATGAACCCGTCCATGGTGCGCATGATCCACGCGTCGGCCCAGCGCACGAAGCCCGCGAGCAGCCCGAGCAGCGCGCCCAGGGCCGTCGCCATGCAGGCCACCGCAAGGCCCACGATGAGCGACACGCGCCCGCCCCAGACCGCGCGGCTGAAGACATCGCGCCCCAGCGCGTCGGTGCCGAACCAGTGCTCGGCCGACACGGACTGCATGCGCGCCAGCGGATCGATGTCCTGCGGGTCGTGCGTCGCGACCCAGGGCGCGGCAAGCGAGAGCGCGGCCACCGCGATCAGGAGCAGCGCGCCGAGAATCAGCGTCGGGTGCTTGCGCAGCCAGCGCCAGCGCGGCACCACGAAGGGGGCCTCGTGCGCCGCGGACGCGTCGGCCAGGAGAAGGGGCGTGGACATGGTCAGTACCGTATGCGCGGGTCGAAGAAGCGGTAGCTCAGGTCGATCAGCAGGTTGATCAGCACGTAGACCCCGGCCGAAATCAGCAGCACGCTCTGGATCACCGGGTAGTCGTGGCGCAGCACCGAGTCGATGACCAGCCGCCCCACGCCGGGAATCGCAAACACCGTCTCGGTCACGACCACGCCGCCGATGAGCAGCGCGATGCCCACGCCCACCGTGGTGGCGATCGGGATCGCGGCGTTGCGCAGCGCGTGGCCCAGCACCGGCAGAACGCCCAGGCCCTTGGCGCGCGCGGTGCGGATGTAGTCCTCGTGCAGCACCTCGAGCACGGTGGCGCGCGTCATGCGCGTGACCAGCGCGCTGTAGACCAGCGCCAGGTTGACGCAGGGCAGGACCAGCGAGCGCAGCCAGCCAGCCGGGTCTTCGGCCAGGCGCACGTAGCCCTGCACCGGAAACCACGGCAGCCGCACGGCGAAGCTGTAGATCAGCAGGTAGCCCACGAGGAACACCGGCACCGAGAAGGCGAGCACCGCGAGCAGCATCACCAGCCGGTCGATCCAGCTGCCCGCGCGGTACGCCGCGAGCGTTCCCAGCGGCACCGAAAGCAGCAGCGTGAGCGCCATCGTGAACAGCGCGATGCAGAGTGTGGGCTCGAGCCGCTGGCCGAGCAACTGCGCCACCGGAACCTGCGTGAAGATCGAGGTGCCCAGGTCGCCACGGGCCAGCTTGCCGACCCACAGCGCGAACTGCTGCCACAGCGGCAGATTCAGGCCCAGCGTGGCGCGCAGCCTCTCGATGTCCTCGGTGCTCGCGAGGTCGCCCGCGATCAGCGCCGCCGGGTCGCCCGGCGCCAGGTGCATCAGCAGGAACACGATGACGGCCACCACCGCCATCACGGGCAGGGTGGCGAGCAGGCGGCGCAAAACGTAGCCCATCGGGTCTGCGACCTACTTGTCGAACATCCAGGGCATGGGTATGCCGGCCCAGATCCCTTCCGCTCCCTTGAGGCTGGTGCGCGCGGCGAAGGCGATCGAGTACTGGCCCGTGCTCACGTAGGGAACGGTCTCGTAGGCGCGGCGCTGGAATGCGTCGAGCAGTTCCTTGCGCTTGGCGGGTGCGCGCTCCTTGAGCCAGACGCTGCGCAGCTCGTCGAGCGGCTTGTCGCAGGGCCAGCCGGGCAGCGTGTTGCCGCAGGCTGCGCCCAGGTAGAGGTTGGTGATGGGCGAGTCGATGTCGAGCTGGCAAGCCGCCGTCGCGTAGACGTTCCAGCCGCCGGCCTCGGGCGCGTCGCGCCTGGTGCGGCGCGCGCTGATGGAGGACCAGTCCATGGTCTGCATGTCCACGTTCATGCCGATGCTGCGCATGGTCTGCGCGGCCATCAGCGCCTCGGCGTTGAGGTAGGTGATGTCGCTGGGCACCAGCAGCGCCACCTTCTCGCCCTTGTAGCCCGAGGCTGCGAGCATCTGCCGGGCCCGCGCGAGGTCGGCCCTGCGGTAGGGCTCGGCGCCGGCCGCCGTCTCGTTGCTCCCGCCGCAGATGAAGTAGCTGGGGCAGTGCGTCACGCGCATGTCCAGCGGGTAGCCCATGGCCGTGGTGAAGCGCTCCTGGCTCACCGCCTGCAGCAGCGCCTGGCGCACCTTCGGGTTGTTGAACGGCGGGTGCAGGTGGTTGAACACCAGCAAGCCCTGGTAGGCACCGCCCGAGCCGATCTTCACGCTCTTGTCGCTGCGCAGCGCAGCGATGTAGTCCGGTGGCAACTGTTCGATGAGGTCAACCTCGCCCCGCTTGAGCGCCGCGATGGCGCTGTTCGCGTCGGGCAGGTAGAGCCATTCGACACGCTCGAAGGGGCTCCTCTTGCCACCCGCCAAGCCGTTTGGCGACTCGCTGCGCGGCACGTAGTGCGGGTTGCGCACGAACACCACCTTGTTGCCCGGAACCCATTCGTCGCGCTTGAAGACATAGGGGCCGGAGCCCAGCACCTCGGTCAGCGGCGCGCTGGCCGGCATTCTTGCCAAGCGCTCGGGCAGGATCAGCGGCGGGAAGCCCGAGGGCTTGGCCAGCGCGTCGAGCACCAGGCCAAAGGGCTCGTCGAGCGTGAGCGTGAAGCTGCGCGCGTCGCTGGCCTTCCACGCGGCGCCGCTGGCCAGCATGGCGCGGCCCATGCTGTCGCGCGCGGCCCAGCGCTGCAGCGAGGCGATGGCGTCGGCCGAGGTCACGGCGCTGCCGTCGGAAAACTTGAGCCCGGGGCGCAGCGTAAAGCGCCACAGCTTGCCGTCCTCCGAAGCCGCGTACTTCTCGACCATCTGCGGCTGGGGCTTGCCGCCCGCGTCCTGCGCAAACAGGCTTTCGTAGACCATGTGGCCGAAGTTGCGCGAGATGTAGGCGGTGGTGAAGGTCGGGTCGAGGATCTTCAGGTCGGCGTGGGCCACCATCTTCAGCGTTTTGGGCGGCGTCTGGGCGAGCGCCGGGAGGCAGGCACAGGAGAGCGCCAGGGCGGCGAGCATGCGTCGTTTCATCTTCGGTTCTCCAACGGGAGGCTGCAAGGAATCGGGGGAATGCATCCGGGGGGCGCCGTGGCCGTTGTCCCCCGAACTGGCGCAAGAGCGGGCGCTCATGCCGCGATCGGCCATTTCGGCAGGCGCGCCTTGCGGTACGCGAGCGTGCTCAGGTCGAACGCCACCGTGCCCGGCGCGCCGACGTAGATCACGTGCTTGGCGAGCCGGGAGTAGGACGCGTGGAAATGCTGCGCCGACTTCACGACGATGATTTTCTTGGCCGCGAGCACGCAGCCGAGCTGCGTGAACAAATCGATGTCGATCGCCTGGTTGCGCAGCGTGTTCAGCACGATCTCGATTCCTTCGGCCTCGACCAGCGCGCAGTCGCCCATGAGCGCACGCGTTGCGGCCAGGCCGGTCATCACCAGGTCCTTGCGCAGCGCCTTCACCGTGCATTCCAGATCCAGCGGGTCGCCCGAGAGCGGGCCGATCTTGCCGCCAATGCGCATGGCCAGCCTCGCGCCCACCCCCGCGTCGAAGGCGATGCGCACCGCGATCGGGTCCCACAGCGGGCCCAGCGCCGCGTTGCTGATTGCGCGCTCGCGCATGCGGCGCAGGATGAAGGTGGAATCGCCCACCGCGCCGCCGCCGGGGTTGTCCGCGCCATCGGCCAGCACCACGGGCCCGGCAGCGCAGGCCAGCGCCTCGTCGAGCGCGGCGTCGATTCCGGAGTAGTGCACCACCAGGCCGTCGCGCATGGCGATGACTTCGTCGGCGAGTTCGCGCGCCAGCGCCTCGGCCCGGGCCTTGTCGCCATCGGTATAAACCAGCAGCTTGGTTCCCATCTCGGGAACGTCACCCCACGGAAAGCCGTGCGTGAGCGAGATCGAGAGCACGCCGTCGCGCCCCTCGAGCGACTGCATGCGCTCGACGAAGGCGCGCGCCGGCGCACGCGAGGTATGCACCGTGGCGACCATCTCGCAATCGACCACCGCGGCCACCGGCCGCACCCGGCCCTGAACCATGGCGGCGCACAGGTCCACCAGTTCCAGCGCACGCTCCAGTACGTCGGTGTGCGGGTACTCCTTGAACGCGATCAGCAGGTCGGCGTGCTCCACCATCGCGCGCGTGAGGTGGTTGTGCGGGTCGAGCTCGGCGCCGACGACCACGCCGGGCCCGACGATCTGCCGCACGCGCGCCAGCAGGTCGCCCTCGCAGTCGTCGTACCCTTCGGCAACCATCGCGCCGTGCAGGCCCAGCAGCACCATATCGACCGGCAGCGCCGCGCGCAGATCGGCGAGCAGTTCGTCGCGCAGCGTTTCATACGCGTGGCGCGTGGTCGTTCCGCTGGGCTGCGCGCTGGCGACCATGCCTTCGCACAGCGTCCAGCCCTTGTCGGCGCCGCGCAGGCGCGCGGCCCACAGCGGGCCCGAGAACAGCGTCATCGCATCGGGGTGCTTGCCCGCGGCAAAGTAGCCACGGTCCTTGAACGCGGACAGGCCGGTCGGCATCGGGGCAAAGGTATTCGTTTCGGTGGCCAAGGAGGCACTGAAGACACGCATGGCGGGTTCTCGTAGTGGGTGGGTCTGCGCGGCTCAGGCGGCAAGCGTGCGCAACGGCAACAGGCGATTCAGGAAAGGCGCCACGGTGGAAAGTGTAGGCAGTAATTTTCTGATACACAAATTGATTGAAGGAATCCAAGGGAAAACCCGTACACATCGCCCGCCCCTGCGTCAGAGTCGTTGTCGCCTCCATGGAATCAAGCACCGGGGCAGCATGGAACGCAATCCGTAACGCATAAAGCATGCCAACCCCATGCTTGGGCAAGCAGTGTCCCGACAGGAGCGGGTCGTGCAGAAGCTCTGCGCTCCGGCAAAGCTGCGGAAGGTGCCCGAGATTTCTTGCTTGGACCTCGGGCAATTGGTAGCGGTCCACCAGCAACTCGCCGGCGCGTAAAAAGGGGGGTTATCCGCAGAAGATGCGTATCCGCCTCCCCGCCACGCTCATGTCGCGCGCTCGCGCAATCCGGACGCCGACCTCAGTGCCAGCGGCACCACGTGCACGCCCAAACCCAGCAAGACCGCTGCGACCGACATCAGCAAGCGCAGGCTCAGATTCTCTCCTGCGAACAACCACGCGAGCGTCACGCCAAACACCGGGATCAGCAGCGCGAAAGGCGCTGTGGCGGCTATGCCGATGGCACCAATGGCTTGCCCCCACAGCACCTGCGCCACGACGAAGGATGCAAGCACCAAGTAGGCCACTGGCAGCCAGGCATGCAACGGCGCCTGCACGAGCGTCTGGATTGCGGATGGCGCCGCAGGCAGCATCACCTCACGGACAACGGACACGACCGGCAAGCAAATCAAGCCGGTCGCGCACTGCAAGCGGAGCATGCCTTCCGGGTAGCGCTTCATGGTGACGCTGGCGACGGCCCATCCGGCTGCAGAAATCAGGCACACCGCGCAAGCGAGCAGTGGTGCCTTGCTGCCGCCCATCACCAGCACGCCGGCGAGGCCCGCCAAGCCCAAGACGCAGCCCACGACCGTCGTAGCACGAATGGACTCGCCCAACATGAGCCAGCCGAGCGCCAGCGAGATGAACACCTGGAATTGCATCAGCAGTGCCGCGAGTCCGGGTGAGAGGCCCAGTTGGATTGCCATCGTTGACAGCAGGTACTGGCCGATTCCCGAGCAGGCGGCGTAGCACAGCAGCGCAGGCCACGGCACCCCGGGCCAGCCGACGAATGGAACCAGTAGCGCCACGAAGGCGAAGCGCAATGCGGCAAGCAGGTAGGGATCGAAATGCTTCAGCGCGAACTGCAGCACGACGAAATTGCCGCCCCACAACAGGGCAGCGACCACCGCGGCAATATAGGCTCTGCGTTCCAAGCTCATGGTTGAATCTCGATCCATGGTGTGCGCGCCGACTCGGGCGCATCGGTCAGCTATGCGCTGGTTCCCGTGATGGTAGATCATGGTCATGGATTCGGGCGGCACGCAGGCGTCGCATAGCCTGAAGGCGCTGTGCTCGCGGGCGTAAATCCGGACAGATTGAAACAGCAAGGAGCAAACAGATGGCAGCCAGCAAGTCAAAGGTCGATGACTTCTTCAATGACCTCGGTCTGACCGCCCCCGAGAAGCATCAGGTCGCGGTCGCCCTGCGCAAGGAAATCAAGCGACAGGCCAAGGCGGCGGAAGAACGAATGATGTACGGCGGCGTGCTGTACTACCTCGAAGAATCCTTCTGCGGAATCTTCTCGTACAAGACGCACGTCACCCTCGAGTTCAGCGAAGGTTACCGGTTCGATGACAAGGCCGGCGTGCTCGAAGGCGCCGGGAAGTACCGGCGTCATATCAAGTTCAAGCAGGTGCCCGACATCCGCGACAAGCACGCGGCGGCCTACATCGAGCAGGCCATCAAACTGGTGAATAGCTGAGGCGCCGCAAGACCATGGATCTCGACACGGCGCAGATTCGGCGAAAGCGTCAGCGCGCCACGGGCTGGGCGAAGCCGAGCACGTAGCCGTTGAGGTCCTTCACGTAGATTTCCTTCATGCCGTAGAAGGTGTCGTGCAGGTCGCGCACGACCTCGCAATGCTTCTTCAGGCGGGTTGCCAGCGTCGCCAGATCGTCGACCTCGAAATAGAGCACGGCACTGCTGCGGATGTCGGCGGCGTCCGCGAACGCCGGGACGTTCTCGCGCAGGCTCTTTTGCTCCTGCAGCATCAGCTCGATGTCGCCGTTCTTGATCAGCGCATAGACCAGATCCTTGTTGCAGTCGTACTGGAAGAGGACTTCCTCGGACCCCATCGGGACGCTCATCACATGCTGGAACCCCAGTACATCGGCGTAGAAGTCGATGGCCTTGTTGACATCCGCAACCATCATGTTGCTCCACAGTTTCTTCAGCATGAATCGTTCCTCTTCTTGAACATTGATGAAAATGCGCCGGGGGGGGGCCGAAGGGTCAGTCACCGGACCTGCCGCATGCGAATCGCGCCGTAGATTGTTGCACGCTCGGCCTCGCCCATCTGCATCTGCGTGGGCCTTTCCTGCTCAGCGCTTCGCGAAGAAGGAGTGGATGTCGAAGTTCACCTTCACGCTGGGCGCGGTCTCGATCTCGGCGACCTTGCGCAGCAGCTCGTCGGCGTATTCGGCGTCGCCGGCCTGGTCCATGTACTTCGTGACGTAGCTCGTGGACAGGAAGAACGTGGCGACCTCGCGCGGCGTCAGCTCGATGATGTTCGACAGCACGACGCGCTCAGCCTCGCGGAAGACCTTGCTGGCCTTGATGCGCTCCAGGGTGTCGTCGTAGCGCGTGAGGCGCGCGTCGCGGTAGGCGGCCCACTTGAGGGAGAGTTCGCGCGCGCAGAAGTCGCGCAGCGGGCCGTAGGCGATGGGGAAGTCGTACTTGTAGGCGCAGAACACGCCGCCGGGCTTGAGCAGCGTTTCCATCTTGCGCAGCACGGCGTCGCGGTCCATCCAGTAGAAGGATGTGGCGCTCGTCACCGCATCGAACTGGCGCGTGGACGTGTAGTCCTCGGCCGGGGAGACGCCGAAGGTGATGCCGGGATAGGTCTGGCGCGCCTTGTCGATTAGCGAAGCGCCGAGGTCGGAACCCTCGACGTAGTCGAACAGCGGCCGCAGGCGATAGGTGGAGACCCCGTTGCCGCAGCCGATGTCGAGCGCGGCCTCGCGGCCGGGGGCGCGGCGGACGAGGGTCTCATAGACGATGTCGGGGTAAGCGACCTTGCCTCGAACGGCATGGTAGGCGTCGGCGTGCTTGTCGAATTGCTTCATGTCAGAGTTCCAGGAGTGATTGGCTGTACTCGCCCTTGTGGACGAAATGGATGAGGACGCATGGCGCGCTGCAGCGGATCGCGATCGCCAGCGCGCCGGATTCAGAGCGGCGAAGGGCGCCTCAGCCGCGGCGCAGTTGATCGACGGCGGCGTGCAACTGCCTGGCCCAGGCGTGCCGGTCGCGCGCGCCCGCGTGCTCGGGCTGGCCGTAGCGCACAACGGCTTCGATGGGCGGCGCGCACAGCGTGCGCCAGATCGATCCCACCAGGGTTTCGTCGCCGATGTAGCTGGGCGCAAAGCTCTCGGCTCCCGTGTTCCGGTCGGCAAAGCGCAGGCCCACGGGCTGGACCGGGGCCTGGGCCGTGACCGCGGCCTGCAGCAGATTCGCGTGGAACGGCAGCAGTTCGCGCCCGTCGCCGGTGGTGCCTTCGGGGAACACGGCCAGCACCTCGTGCCGCGTCAGCGCCTCGTGCATGCTGTGCACCATGCGCAGCGCGTCGCGGCGCGCGCGGCGCTCGATGTACAGGGTGCCGGCCGCGGTGGCCAGCGCGCCGATCAGCGGCCAGCCCCGGACGTTGGATTTGGCGACGAAGCGGCAGTGGCGCGCCGCGTGCATCACCGGGATGTCGAGCCACGAGAGGTGGTTCGCCACGAGCAGCACCGGCCCGCTGACCGGGGGCTGCCCCTCGATGCGCAGGCGCACTCCCGCGTGCGCGAGCAGTTCCATGGCCCAGCGCTGCACCTGCGCATTGCGCTGCTCGGGCGCCAGCGCGGGAAAACGCAGCGTCACGATGCACAGCCCCTTGAGCACGTGACCGAACAGGCGCAGCACCCGCCAACAGGCGCGCGGATGCTTCATGGACCAGGCCAGCGCCGTTGCCGGATATCCCGGCACCGCGCGTTCCTCGGAGTCTGCGCGCGCCATGGATCAAGCGCGCTCGGAGGTGGCGTCAAAGACCACCTGCCCGCCGACCAGCGTCATGCGCACGCGCCCGGGCAGCGCGCAGCCGGAGAACGGGGTGTGCTTGCCCTGGCTGCGCAGGGCGTCGTCGCGCACCGTCCAGACGGCCTCTGGATCGAGGATGCACAGATCGCCCGCCGCGCCTTCCGCGATCCGTCCCACGCTGCTCTGCAACGCGCCCAGTGCGCTGCCGAGCACGCGCGCGGGGCCGGAGGTCACGGCGGCCAACGCGCGCGGCAGCGGCACGGCGCTGTCCTGCGACCACTTGAGGACCAGGCTTGCCAGCAGTTCCAGCCCGGTGGCTCCCGGCTCGGCCTCGGCGAAGGGCAGGGCCTTGGCGTCTTCGGCGACCGGGGTGTGGTCGGACACCAGCGCGTCGATGCTGCCGTCGGCCAGCGCCGCGGCGAGCGCGTCGCGGTCGCACTGCTGGCGCAGCGGGGGCGACAGGCGGGCGCGGCTGTCGAAAAAGCCGATGGCCGCGTCGGTCAGGTGCAGTGAGTTGATGCTCACGTCGGCCGTGACCGCAAGGCCCCGGTCCTTGGCGCGGCGCAGCAGTTCCACGCCGGCGGCGCTGCTGATGCGGCACAGGTGCACGCGCGCGCCGCTGCCCGCGAGCAGTTCGAAGATGGTGTGCAGCGCGATCGTCTCGGCCGCCACGGGAACGCCCGACAGACCCAGGCGCGTGGCCAGCGGGCCGCTGGCGGCAACGCCCTGGCCCAGGTGCAGGTCCTGCGGGCGCAGCCACAGGGTGTAGCCAAAGCTCGCTGCGTATTGCAGCGCGCGCTGCAACACCAGGGTGCTGGCGAGCGGCCGCTCGGCCTGGCCAAAGCCCACGCAGCCCGATTCGGTGAGCGCGACCATCTCGGTGAGCGCCCCACCCGCGAGCTTGCGCGTGAGCGCGCCCAGGGGGAACAGGCGCGCCTGGTGCAGCCTCTGGGCGCGGAACCTGAGCATCTCGACCAGGCCCGGCTCGTCGAGCACGGGGTCGGTGTCGGGCGGGCAGACCAGGCTGGTCACGCCCCCCGCGACGGCGGCGGCCATCTCGGACGCGAGCATTCCCGCATGCTCGTGCCCGGGTTCGCGCAGGCGCGCGGCCAAGTCCACGAGACCGGGCAGCACGATGCAGCCCGCCGCGTCGATCACCCGCTGGGCGGCAAAGTCCGGCGCAACGCGGTTCAGCCCCGCGATGCGGCCGGCAGCCAGGGCAATGTCACAGCACTGATCGAATCCCGAGTAGGGGTCGATCACCCGGCCGTTGCGGATCAGCAGCTTCATGATTCCCGAATCCCCCAATGCCGCTCAGGCGCCGCCCCATGCAACGCGCGCCGCCCCAGCCGGGGACAGCGCGGAGCCGGCCCTGCCGGGTCGCCGGGGCTTGCCCCCTCGCAGGCAGGCCCGGGGGAGGTCCATTGCATCCAGTGCATCATGCGTCGTTGCCGGCGACGATGGACATCACGGCCATGCGCACCGCGATGCCGAAGCCGACCTGCGGCAGGATCACGCTCTGCCGGCCATCGACCACGGCCGAGTCGATCTCGACTCCGCGGTTGATCGGGCCGGGGTGCATCACGATGGCGTCGGGCCTGGCCCGTTGCAGCTTTTCGGGCGTCAGGCCGAAGCATTTGAAATACTCTTGGCTCGAGGGCAGTAGCGCGCCGCTCATGCGCTCGTTTTGCAGGCGCAGCATGATGACCACGTCGGCGTCCGCGAGGCCCTCTTGCAGCGTGTGGCACACGCGCACGCCCATCTGCGCCAGGTCGCACGGCACCAGGGTGCGCGGGCCGACCACGCGCACCTCGGCGCAGCCCAGCGTCATCAGGCCGTGGATGTCGGAGCGCGCCACGCGCGAGTGCAGCACGTCGCCGACGATGGCCACGACGAGGCGGCTGAAATCCTGCTTGTAGTGCCGGATGGTGTACATGTCCAGCAGCCCCTGCGTGGGGTGCGCGTGGCGCCCGTCTCCGGCGTTGATGACGTGCACGTGCGGCGCGACGTGCCGGGCGATCAGGTGCGGCGCGCCTGACTCGCCGTGGCGCACGACGAACAGGTCGGCGGCCATGGCCGACAGGTTGGCGATGGTGTCGAGCAGCGATTCGCCCTTGCTCGCGGAACTGCGCGCGATGTCCAGGTTGAGCACGTCGGCCGACAGGCGCTTGGCCGCGATCTCGAAGGTCGTGCGCGTGCGCGTGCTGTTCTCGAAGAACAGGTTGAACACGCTCTTGCCGCGCAGCAGCGGCAGTTTCTTGACTTCGCGGTCGTTCACGCTCGCGAAGTTGGCTGCGGTGTCGAGGATCTGCGTGACGATGGCGCGCGGCAGGCCTTCGACGGACAGCAGGTGGATGAGTTCGCCGTTGCCGTTGAGTTGGGGGTTGCGCGCGTGCGGCATGCTCAGACGCCCTCGATCTGCAAGCGCAAGACACCGCCGGCGCGCGCCAGGGCCAGCGACTGCGTTGCGGGCAGCGCCAGGCGCGCGGCGGCAAAGTCGGCCTGCACCGGCAGTTCGCGGCCGCCGCGATCGACCAGCACGGCCAGTTGCACGCGCGCGGGACGCCCGTAGTCGAACAACTCGTTGAGCACGGCGCGCAGGGTGCGGCCGGTGTAGAGCACGTCGTCGAGCAGCAGCACGTCCGCCCCGTTCACGTCGAACGGCAGCCAGGTTTGCGCCGCGGCCGACAGGCCGCGCCGGGAATGGTCGTCGCGGTGCAGCACCGAGGACAGCACGCCGGGGGCGTCCGCGAGGCGCAGGTCCTTTTGCAGGCGCTCGGCCAGCCAGGCACCGCCCGAGGCAATTCCCGCGAGCCGCGTGGCGCCGCAGCACAGGCCGCGCACGCCGCGCAGGAGCTCGCGGTACAGTTCCTCGGCGTCGGGAACCGGGGGCGTGGCAGCGCCGGGGGCGCTCATGCCAGACCCCGCAAAAACTGCTCCAGGATGATGCAGGCGGACGCGGCGTCGGCGTCCCGGGCGCCGCCGGCGAGCGCCTCGGTGGTGCTGTAGCGCTCGTCCACCTCGAACACCTGCAGGCCAAAGCGCCCGCGCAGGCGGCGGCCGAATCGGAGCGCGCGCCCGGTGTTCTCGTGGCTCGCGCCGTCGGGGTGGTAGGGCACGCCGATCACCAGCGCGTCGGGTTGCCAGTGCGCGATGCGCTGCGCCAAGTGCACGAAGCGGGCGTCGCCCCGAGCGGCGATGGTGGGCTGCGGCGTGGCGCTGCGCAGCAGGCGATTTCCCGTGGCCACGCCGGTGCGCACGAGGCCGAAGTCAAGCGCAAGAAAGGTCTGGAAATGCGCGGGGACAGCACACGGGCCGGTCATGCATGCCCCGCCTCGGGCGACAGCATCCAGGTCTGCACGCCAAGCAGCGCCAGGGCCCGGTCGTAGCGCTCGGGAGAGGGGGTCTCGAAAATCACCGACAAATCGGCCGCCACCGTGAGCCAGGCGTTTGCCGCGAGTTCCGACTCCAGCTGCCCCCCGCCCCAGGACGAGTACCCGAGCGTGATCAGCACCCGGCGCGGGCCGGCACCGGTGGACAGGGCTTCGAGCACGTCCTTGGAGGTGGTCATCTCCAGCGCGCCGGCAATCGCCATGGTGCAGGCGTAGACCGGGCCGTCGGTGCCCGCACGGTCCATGAGCAGGGGTTCGTGCAGCACGAAACCGCGCTCGGTCTGCACCGGACCGCCCTGAAACACGGGCTCGCGGCCCAGGTCTTCGCGCCGCAGCGACAGATCGACGCGGTCGAAGAGCCCCTTGAGGGTGATGTCGGTGGGTTTGTTGATGATCAGCCCGAGCGCACCCCGCTCGCTGTGCTCGCACAGGTAGACGACACTGCGCGCGAAGGACTCGTCTTCCAGACCGGGCATCGCGATCAGGAAATGGTGCGTCAGGTTGGTGGTGGGCGCGCTGGCGGAGGACATGCGCTGATTCTAGCGGCGAACTTCGCGCCGGCGGCTCCTGTCCGGTCCGCGACACGCAGCCGGTTTTTTGCCGACTTTGCCGGCTAGACCTCGGCCAGAGCCGCGTTGCGGACGTAGTGCTGGATCAGGTTCAGCAATTCCTCGTCCGAGTAGGGCTTGCCCAGGTAGTGGTTCACACCCAGCTCGATCGCATGCTCGCGGTGTTTCTCGGCGATGCGCGAGGTGATCATGATGATCGGCAGGTCGCGCAGCGCGCCGTCCGCCCGGATGTTGCGCGCCAGGTCAAAGCCGTCCATGCGCGGCATTTCGATGTCCGAGAGCACGACGGTCGGCCGCTCCTCCTGCAGGCGTTCCAACGCCTGCAAGCCGTCGGCGGCGAGCGCCACCCGGTAGCCCTCGCGCTGCAGCAGGCGCTGCGTGACGCGGCGCACGGTGATCGAATCGTCGACCACCAGCACCAGGGGAACCTGGCTCGGGCCGGCGAGCGGCGACGCAACAACCGGTTTGCCGGCAGCGGCGGCGGCTGCGCTCTGGTCCTGGGGCGCGGACGGCAGGCCGGCGCTGGCCGCGCGCACCTGCTCCCCGTACACCGTGGCCAGGGCCACGGGGTTGTAGATCAGCACCACCGCGCCCGAGGCCAGCACCGACATGCCCGCCAGGCCGGGCAGGCGCGACAGCTGGGGCCCGAGGTTCTTCACCACGACTTCCTGGTTGCCCAGGACTTCGTCCACGTGCATGGCGATGCGCTGCGCTGCGCTGCGCAGGATCACGACCGGGCGGTTCCTGCCTGCGGGCTCGCTGCTGCGCGCCGAGGCCTGCAGCAAGGCGCCGGACCAGAAGAACGGCAGCTTTTCCGCGCCGTCGTCAAAGCTGCCGCTGCGGTAGGCCTCGGCCAGGTCGGCGATCGAGGTGCGGCGCACGGTCTCGGCCACGTTCGCGGGAACGCCGATGACCAGCTCACCGGTGCGCAGCATCACCACCTGCGTCACCGCCGTGGTCAACGGCAGAACCATGCGGAACGCGGTCCCCTTGCCGGCTTCGGTCGAGGTTTCGATGCGCCCGCCCAGCGCGTTGATCTCGGTGCGCACCACGTCCATGCCGATGCCCCGCCCGGCCAGGCCGGTGACTTCGGACGCGGTGGAGAAACCGGGCATGAAGATCAGCTGCGCCGCGTCGGCGTCGCCGAACTGCGCATCCGCGGCGACGAGGCCCTGCGCCACGGCCTTTGCGCGGATGCGCGGCAGGTCCAGGCCGGCGCCGTCGTCGCGGAACTCGACGGATACGTCGTTGCCCTCGTGGCGCAAATTCACCGTGATCGTTCCGGACGCGGGCTTGCCCACGGCGGCCCGCTGCTGCGGGCCTTCGATTCCATGCGCCACGCAGTTGCGCAGCAAGTGCTCGAACGCCGGGGTCATGCGGTCGAGCACGCCGCGGTCCATTTCGATGGAACCGCCGACGATGTCCAGCTTGATCTGCTTGCCGGTCTCCTTGGATGCCTGGCGCACGACGGCGTACAGCCGCTCGGCAATGCCTTCGAATTCCACCATGCGCGTGCGCAGCAGATCGCGCTGCAGTTCGCGCGCCTGACGGCCCTGGGCGATCAGGTCGTCCTCGGCGCTTTCCATGGCCCGCTGCAGATTGCGCTGCACGGTGGCCACGTCGTTCACGGACTCGGCCATCATGCGGGTGAGTTCCTGCACGCGCGTGAAGCGGTCGAACTCCAGCGGGTCGAAGCCGGCCGCGCTGTCCTTGGACAGCGCCAGGCGCGACTGCATTTGCGACTCGGCCTGCACTTCGATGTCGCGCAGCTGCTGGCGCAGACGGTCCAGGTTGCTCGAAAGATCCGTCAACGAACTGCGAAACTGTCCCAGATGCACGTCCAGCCGCGAGCGGCTGATCATGACTTCGCCCGCCTGGTTCACCAGCCGGTCGAGCAACTGCGCGCGCACCCGCACCGACTGGCTGGCAACGACACGCTGCGGCGCCAGCGGGACCCGCTGGACAAAAACCGGTGGCAGGCGCGGCGGCGCGAAAGCGACTGCGGCCGTATCCACCGGCGCGCTCACCGGTGCTGCGGTCTCGGCCGCTTCGCGGCGCGGCTGCAGCGCCTCCACGGGCAGAGACACCACCGTATCCGCGGGGCTCTGACCGATCGCGCGCAGCGCCTCGAAATTTGCCAGCAGGCCGTCGAAGCTCGCTTGCAGGGGTTCGATCTGCTCCGTGTCCACCGCCTCGGTGTCGAGTTGCTCGATCGCGGATTCCAGCCGGTGCGCCATCTCCCCCAGGCGCATGGCGCCGGCCAAGCGCGCGCTGCCCTTGAGGGTGTGCAGCGCGCGCAGCACCTCGTTGCGCGCACCGAGGTTGTCCGGCCGCGAGGCCCACTGGCGCAAGGCCCCCCCGAGCTGCGGCAAGAGTTCTGCCGCCTCTTCCTCGAAGATCGTGAACAGGTCGGGGTCGATGACGTCGATCGCATCGATGTCGTTGTCCGCGTCCGTTCCCATTGCAATGGCGTGCGCAATCGCGTCGTCGATATGCTGCTCGGGGTCGTCGTGCAGCGCCGGGGCGACCGGGTCCGCAGCGACCGGGGGCGGCGCGATGGCAGGCGCCAGCGGGGTCGGGGTTGGGGTCACCGTAATCACCGTCGTCACGACCGGAGCCGCCGGGGCTATTGGAGCCGTCGGAGTCACCGAGACCACCCAAACCACCGGAGCCGGTGGCGGCGCCTCGGGAATAGCCTGCTGCACCGGCGCCGGCTGCGCCGGGAATTCGTCCAAATCATCCTCCGGCAGGGACCCGCTATTGAGCGTCTCGGTTTGCAGGATCCGGCGCAACTGCTCGAGCACTTCCTGGTTCGGCTCCTTGAGGAAGCCTGCCGCGAACTGGTGCAGCAGCCGACGGATATCCTCCGCCGCGGCCACGAAGGCCTGCGCCTGCCCCGTGGTGCCGCCGCCGGACTGGAGTTGCACATGCTGGAGTGTGTGTTCGAGCACCCTGGCCATTTCCGACAGGGCATTGAACCCCACGGTGGCGGAACTGCCCGCGAGCGAGTGCGCGAGCGCCACCGCGGTATCCGGAACGGGCTCGTACAGCTCGTGCGACCATTCCTGGAGGCAGGTCAGCAGACGGCGCGACCACTCGTCGGCTTCGTTCAGATAGACGCTGTAGAGCGGTATGCCGATGCGCAGGCTGCCGATCACCTTCACGGCCTCGTCGCTGGCGCCGTCTTGCGGCGGCGGGGCCGGCGCAGGATCGGCGGCGGCGGGCGGCGGCGTTGCAGGCAAACCCGCGACCACCGGGGAATCGGCGACCGGCGGCACCTGATCGCGCAGGTCCAGCTCGAAGACAAAATCCTTACCCGGCGCAGGCGGCCCGGCAGGCGGTGCAGGGGGTGCCTCGTCCAATGCTGCGGCGAAGATCGAGAAATCGATCTCCTCGGCCATTTCCGTGGTGTCGGCAGCGTCAAGCGCCGGTTCGGGAACGGCGTCCAGGGTCTCGGGCGTCTTGGGCTGCGGCACACCGGGGAGCGGCGCGCCGACCGGCTCTGGCTTCGGCTCCGGCGCCACGGCGGCGGGCGCGCGTGCTGCGGCAGTTGCCGCAATGGGCAGCAGGCTGCCATCGAGGCGCATCGCGTCCGCCGATTTGCGGAAGTCCTCGGGGTCCCAGTCCGGCGCGCGGTGCGCGGCAATGTCATCGACCCAGCGGCCGAAGGCGTTCAGGGCCTGCGAGGACAATTCCAGCAATTCGGGGCGCACGGGCTTTTGTTCGGCCAGCCAGACGTTGAGGACCTGCTCCATCGACCACGCGGCCTCGCCGAAGTCCTTCAGGCCCACCATGCGGGAGCTGCCCTTGAGCGTATGGAACGCCCGGCGCAGCGTCGTCTGCTCGCTGAGATCCCCCGGTTCGCCCCGCAACTCGGCGACGGCGGCCAAGCCATTGAGCACCACTTCGCGCGCCTCTTCGAGGAATATGTCCAGCAGTTCGTCGTCCACACCCGGTGCGGGCGCGGGCGCCTTGGCGGCGGGCGCTGTGGTGGTCACAGGCGGGGCTGCGGGCAAGTGCACGGGCGCAGGCGTGGGCGCTGCGGGCACGGGCACGGGCGCAGGCGGCACGGGCGCGGCCGGCGCGGTGGCGGTGAACACGAACACGTTCGCGGGCACGGTCGGCACGAACGCCGCCTTGGCGGGCGCCGGCGCGTCCGGGAAGATGCCGGGGGCCGGGGTTGCCGGCACGGCGGGCGCGGGTGCGGGCGGACTTGGCAGCGTATCGGGCTGCGGCATCGCAGCGCGTTCCTCCGGCGTGTCGGACGTCCCTTCGTCCGGGTCGGACGCGCGCGAGCGCGACTGGCCCATGAGGATGCGCAACTCGCCCAGGTCCTCGTCGTACACGAAGAGCTTGCGCGCCATGGCACGCTGGTAGCCCAGCATGTCGATCAGGAATCCCAGGGCGCCGAGGCTGTTCGCAAACTTCCCGAAAACGCCCTGCATGTCCTCCTCGGGCAGGGGTTCGACGAGCAGGCGCTCGACCGTCTCGCTCATGCGCGCCATGGCGCGTGCGGCCTCGTCCAGCCCGATGACCGAGAGCACGCCGCGCATCTGCGAGAGATGCCCGGGAACGGTGGCCAGGACCACCGTGTCCCCGGGGTTGCGGAAGAACTGATCCAGCGCCTTCTCCGTCTCGCCCAGGGTGGCGCGCAACTCGTCGACGATGCTGCCCATGGTCTGGTTGCCGCTGACCCTGCGGTACAGGTCTTCCATCCACTGCTCGAGCGGCCCGGGGTCCGCGCCGGAGCTGCTCGCGTCCAGACGCTGCGCCAGGCGGGTCGCCCGGGCCTCCATCTGCTCCTGCGTGGCGTCCAGTTCCTCGAACGCCGCCTGCAGGTACAGCACGGAGGTCGCCACCTCCATCGCCAAGACGGCCGAAGGGGGCTCTGCCGATTCGGCGATGGAGTTCACCGCACGCGTGAGCGCCTGCGCCAAGTCCTCACTGCCAGGGTGCAGCTTGCGCAGCAAATCGCACACCAGACTGAACTGGTCTGCCACCGGCTTGCGTTTGTTCAGATCGCCACCGGCGAGCGCAGACCAGGTCTCTGCGGCCGACGCGATGCGCTTGCGCGCCTGGACCAGCACGGCAGGGTCGAAGCGCCCGAAGCGGACGCTCTCGTAGTCCACGGGCGCAAAGCGCTCCAATGAGAACGCCCGGCGCACGGCCCGCAACCAGGGCACGGCGTCGGCCGGCAGATCGGCGGTCCGGGCCTGCGCGCAGAAGAACAGCAGGTCCTGAATCAGGCGGTTGGTGATCTCCGGATTCCCCTTGGCGAGGGTGGCGTACTGCATCAGCACGCGCGAGGCGACGCGCTTGACGTAGATGTCCTGCGCCAGCAATCCGGAGCCAAAGGCATCGAAGAAGCCCGCGCAGATTCTCCAAAAAGCGCGCACCTGGCGATCCGTCTGCGCCGCAGCAAAGCCCAGGCAGATATCGCGCAGGCCCAGCGCCGCCGTCGAATCCCCCGACTTGACGGTGCGCAGCACCATGGAATCGAGCTGCGCACGCGCCTGCGGACCATAGACCAGCGGGGGCAGGGGAAGCGCACCCTCGGGCTCGCGAAAGCGCCGCTCGACCGGCCACAGGTCCGCAGGATGGACGTGCTCCACCTCGGCCAGCGCCTGGACCTCCCGGTACTGCGGGAATAGCGCCACCGGCGACGCCTCCTTGCCCGCGAGAACGGTCTCCAGATACTCGACGAGCGCAAAACTCGCGCGCTCGACCGTCGCTGCGGCGTCGTCCCTGCAGGTCTCGGGGCGCCGGACAAACTTCTGCACGGCAGATTCCATGGCCTGCAAGAGCAGGGCAGGAGCGGCCATGCCGACCATTTCCAAGACGCCGAAGCCCTGGTGCAGTTGCTGACGCGCGGTGCGCAAGGGACCAACGTCCAGCGCCTCAAGATCGGATTCCTGCGCGATTTCGGCGGTGCGCACGAAGCGCCGCACGGCGTGGACCGCGCTGTGCAGCGACTTGCGCAATTCGTCAAGCACCCAGGCCAGCGGGCCCAGGTCCAGATCTCCCTGGGCCCCATCCGTGGCGGGTGCATGGCTGTCGATGAATGACATGGATTCGTTCCCGGCTGCTGAGAACCAAGCTGCTTGATGACTACTGCGTCAGGCGATTTTGAAACGCGCCACCGATTGGCGCAGTTCCTCGGCCATGTGCGAGAGTTCGCGCACCTGCTGCGCGGTGCTGCGGGTGCCTTCACCCGTTTGCTCGGTGACCGCAAAAATGTGCTGGATGTTACCCGCGACCTCGTTGGCCAGGACGGCTTCGCGGGAGGTAGCCGAAGAAATCTGTTCGATCAGCTGCGCAAGACGGCGCGACACGCGGTCGATCTCGGTCAGCGCAGTGCCCGCGCTGTCGGACAGACGGGCCCCTTCGACCACACCCTGCGTGGAACGCTCCATGGCGGCCACGGCGTCCTGGGTATCGGTCTGAATCGCCTTCACCAGCGCCGAAATCTGGCGCGTTGCATCGGCCGAGCGTTCTGCCAGCCGCTGCACTTCCTCCGCCACCACCGAGAAGCCGCGCCCGGCTTCGCCGGCGGACGCGGCCTGGATCGCGGCGTTGAGCGCGAGCACGTTCGTCTGCTCGGTAATGTCGGAAATCAGCTCCGTGATTTCGCCAATCTCCTGCGACGATTCGCCCAGGCGCTTGATGCGCTTGGAGGTGTCCTGGATCTGGTCGCGGATCGAGTTCATGCCGCCGATGGCGTTCTGCACGGCGTGCAGACCCGAGTCCGCCGCCTGCAGCGACTGGCGGGCGACGGTGGCCGACTCCTGCGCCTGCGTCGAGACCTCGTTGATGCGCGTCGCCATGTCCAGGACGGAGCGGCCGGTTTCACCAATTTCGTGCAGTTGCTCGGTGGACGCGGCCAGCAGCTCGGTCGACGTGTTGTCCACCAGCGCCGTGGTTTGCGCCACCCGGGTCGCCGTGCTCTGCACGCTGCCCACGAGTTGGCGCAGCTCTTCCACCGTGTAGTTCACCGAGTCGGCAATGGCGCCGGTGATGTCTTCGGTCACCGTGGCCTCCTGCGTCAGGTCGCCTTCGGCAACCACCTGCAGCTCGTTCATCAAACGCAAAATGGCGGCCTGGTTGGCGTCGTTGATGCGCTTGGCCTCCTGCTCCTGGCGCCGCGCGTCCTGCTCCTGGCGCCGCGCGTCCTTTTGCTGGACTTCGGCAACCGCCTGGCGTGCCCGGCTGTCGAGCAACTGGACGCGCGCAATCCCGATACCGCAAAGCAGCGCGACCAGCGCTGCGAGCGCGAGCGCCACGAGTTCGGCAACGCCCAAACCGGCTTGCGCGGACAGCTTGTCCTGCAGGGTTTCGAGCCCGCGGCGCAGGGGCTCGCTCTCGACGTTGATCGCCGTCTGCGCCTCGCGCGCGGACACCAGCCCCTGGAGGTTGCTCAGAACGGGGCCTGCCTCGGAACGTATCTGTTCGTAGAACTTGAGCAGCGCCTGCAACTGCTCGCGCGTCTGCTCGTCGCGGGTGGCCATCAGATGCAGTTCGGGGCTGCCATCGAGCAGACCCTGGATGATTTCCCGGAACGTGTTCAGGTCCTTGCCCAGCAGGAACACGGCCTCGGTACCCACGCCTTCCACGTTGTTCAATTCATTCGCCGACTTGCCGATGCGCTGGGTCAGCATCACCATCTGACCCACGGCAGAGATTTCACCGGCGGGCGCGTTCTGCTGCAGTTTCAGCGACGAGACCGTTTCCGCGATTTCGAGCAGGTCGGACGACTGGCGGTTGATGCTGCGCAGCGCATCGCTGACCTGCACCAGAACTTTCTGCTGGCCCAGCACGACGCCGGCGTTGCGCTCGGCCCGCTCCACGAGCGGATTCACCGTGCCCAGTTCCGGCTTGAACGGATCGCCCAGGGACTGCACGCCCAATTTCTCATCGCCCGCGCCAAGAGCGCGCACATTGCGCGCCAGCACGCCCGCGCTGTCCTGCACATCGGTGAAGGCCTGCGGGCTGCCCTGCATCGCCAGAGACGCCGATTTGGCCAGACGCTGCGACTGCATCAGCGACTGCCCGGTCGCCGTCAGTTGCTGGGCGACGCGGTCGGTCTGCCGCAGCACCCAGCCGGAAATCAACACCAGCGCCACCACCGCCAGCGTCAGCAGCGCCAGCAAGCGGCGCTGGTGCGCGGTGACGGTCGAGCGCCCGAACAGGGGCAGGGAGACGAGATCCACCTGCGGCGCGGCCGCTTCCGGGGGACGCGAATCCGCGCCGTCCTGCGCACTGCGCATGGCCCCGGGGGGATGTGGCTTGTGCCCAATTCCGGTATCCGCGGCGCCAGTGTCCGGCAAGGCGGGTTTCTGATTGAACAGTTTTCCAAATTTGACGACGGACATGGTGCGGCCTTACAGAGAAATACTCAAGCACTGATATTCAGGAAAACGGGGTGTTGGGCCAGAATCTGCAAATTCAGCTCCTGCCAGCGGGCGCCGTTGGAATCGATATAGGTGTTGCCAAAGAACGCGGGCGAATTTTCTGCGGGGGGTTCGGATGAAACGAAGGCATCGGTTCCGCGCAAACCCGTCAGGCGATCCACCAATAACGCCGCGTTCACCTCCAGCGCGGCGTTGAAGGACAGCAGACTGGCATCCGCCAGCGACTGCTCGGTGCGGTGCGGCGCAAAACCCATCAGACCCGCAAGATCCACGATGCCGACCAGACCGCCACGCAAATTGGCAACGCCGAGAAACCAGCGCTGGGTATAGGGAACGGCCTGGATCGAAACCCAAGGGAAAATTTCCCCCGAATGTCCCAGCGGCAGCAAATAGAAATTCCCGGCGGACTCCACGGCCAGCCAGGATGAAACGGACGCACCCGCGCCCCTTGCCGCCTGCAGGCGCTCGGCAAGCCGGGCTTGGAACTCTCGCAGGACTTCGCGGTTGGCCATGAGCGCGCTGCAATTCAGTTCAGAGAGTCGATCTTGGCCTGCAATTCGGCGGGATCCACCGGCTTGGTGATATAGCCGCGCGCGCCCTGCCGCATGCCCCAGACACGATCCGTTTCCTGGTTCTTGCTCGTGCACATGATAATGGGTACGTCGGCGTACAACGGATCGCGGGAAATGGCCCGCGTGAGCTGAAAACCGTTTTGTCCGGGCATTACCACGTCCATCAGGATCAGATCGGGCTTGTCTTCGGCAAGCCGGCGAAAAGCCTCTTCGGCATTTTCCGCAGTGCGTACCAACATGCCTTTTTTCTGCAGGATGTCCGTCAGGAACATTAATTCCGTCTTTGAATCGTCGACGATCAGTATTTTATGGATAGGCATTGAATTGCTCCTTATTGGGAATTTCCGAATTGCTGAACTGCTTGCAACAGCTGGTCTTTGGTAAATGGCTTGGTGAGATACTCCTGGCAGCCGACCATGCGCCCGCGCGCCTTGTCGAACACCCCGTCCTTGGACGAAAGCATCACCACCGGTGTATGCGAGAAACGGGCATTGCGCTTGATGATGGCGCAGGTCTGATAGCCGTCGAGCTTGGGCATGAGGATGTCGCAGAATATCAGCTGGGGCTGGTAATCGTTGACCTTGGCCAAGGCGTCGAAACCGTCAGCGGCGAGCAGGACTTCGTGCCCTCCCTGCTTGAGGAAAATCTCGGCACTTCGGCGGATGGTATTGCTGTCGTCCACCACAAGTACCTTGAACACATTGGAAGATGCGTTTGTTGTAGTCAATTGTTACCACTCCCTCGTGGAAAATAAACAACACGATAAGGAACCGCTCTTCAAATCTGAATCATCTCGAAATCTTCCTTGCGGGCACCGCATTCCGGGCAGGTCCAATTCATCGAAACCTGCTCCCATGGCGTGTTCGGTGCCAGGCCATGCCCAGGCGAACCGGCTGCCTCATCATAAATCCAACCACAAATCAAGCACATCCAGGTTTTAGGGGCGATCACAGCTTGAAGGGCCTTCACATAGAATCTGCGGATTAACGATTGTATTCAGTTATCTCCGCAGCCAGCAACTTCCGCAACCCCTTCGAACCCTCAGCACAGGACCCGGTCCATGGCCACCCAAGCCCCCTCCCCTCCTTCTGGAATCATAGTCCCTGAAGATGGCGCCGCGCAGGAAACGAGTCCGGCTTGTGTGCTCACGTTCAACGCCAGCGACCCCAGCGGCGCGGGGGGGCTGACCGCGGACATCACGGCCATTGCATCGGTCGGCGGGCACCCGATGGCGGTGGTCACCGGCGCCTATGAGCGCGACACCACCGGGATTTTCGATCACTTCAGCTTCGACGACGAGGCGGTGACGGACCAGGCGCAGGCCGTTCTCGAAGACCTTCCCGTGCAGGCCATCAAGATCGGCTTCGTGGGCAGCCCGGAGAACATCAGCGCCATCGCCAGGATCACGACCGACTACGACGAGGTCCCGGTGATTGCCTACATGCCCAACCTGTCCTGGTGGCACGATGAGTTGATCGACGCGTACATGGATGCCTTTGAGAATTTATTACTGCCGCAAACCTCGGTGTTGGTTGGGAACCACAGCACCCTGTGGCGCTGGCTGCTGCCGGACTGGACCGGCAGCAGCAGCCCCTGCGCGCGCGACATCGCCCGGGCCGCATCCGCACTGGGCGTGCCCTACACGCTGGTCACCGGCATTCCCCTGCCCGAGCAGTTCGTCGAAAACGTGCTCGCATCGCCCCACGAGGTGCTGGGCAGCGGCAAGTACGAGCTCTTCGACGCCACCTTCTGCGGCGCGGGCGACACGCTGTCGGCCGCGCTCACGGCCCTGGTGGCCAGCGGCAACGGCCTGGGCGAAGCCACCGGCGAAGCGCTGAGCTACCTCGACCGCTGCCTGAGCGCCGGTTTCCGCCCCGGAATGGGGCATATCGTTCCGGACCGCATGTTCTGGGCCCAGTCTGACGACGGCGACGAGGAGGAAGCCGCTACCATCGACGAAGCGCAGACCATCGAAGGCTTCGTGATGCCCCCCCATGACACCAAACACTGATCTGAACATTGCGCTGTTCGAGCGCGCCCAAGCGCTCATTCCCGGTGGCGTGAACTCACCGGTCCGGGCCTTCCGGGCCGTGGGCGGGACGCCGCGCTTCATCCGGCGCGCGCAGGGCGCCTGGCTCTGGGACGCCAACGGCCAGCGCTTCATCGACTACATCGGCTCCTGGGGGCCGATGATCCTGGGGCACGCGCACCCGGCCGTGCTCGAGGCCGTGCACCAGGCCGCGCGCGATGGCCTGAGCTTTGGCGCCCCCACCGAACGCGAGTTGGAACTCGCCGAGGAAATCCTCGGCCTGCTGCCGTCGATGGAGATGATCCGCCTCGTGAGCTCGGGAACCGAGGCCGCAATGAGCGCCATCCGCCTGGCGCGCGGCGCCACGGGACGCAGCAAATTCATCAAGTTCGAAGGCTGCTACCACGGCCACGCCGACGCGCTGCTGGTCCGGGCCGGATCGGGCCTGGCGACCTTGGGCACCGCCACCAGCGCCGGCGTTCCACCCGAAGTGCTGCAACACACCCTGGTTCTGGAATACAACGCCATCGAGCAGCTTGAGCAGGCCTTCGCCCTGCACGGCAGCGAGCTGGCCTGCCTGGTGATCGAGCCGATCGCCGGCAATATGAACCTGGTGCGTGCCAGCGTGCCCTTCATGCGCCGCTGCCGCGAGCTGTGCACGCAGCATGGCGCACTGCTCGTTTTCGACGAGGTGATGACCGGTTTTCGCGTGGCCCTGGGCGGCGCGCAGAGCCTGTACGCCCGGGAGATCCCGGGCTTCAAACCGGATCTGACGGTGCTGGGCAAGGTGATCGGCGGCGGCATGCCCCTGGCGGCCTTCGGCGGCCCGCGCGCGATCATGGAGAACCTCGCTCCTTCGGGCGCGGTCTACCAGGCCGGGACCTTGTCGGGCAACCCGGTCGCCACGGCCTGCGGCCTGGCCACGCTGCGCCAGATCAAGGAACCCGGTTTCTTTGCCGCACTCGCGGCGCGCACCCGCGCGCTGGTCGAGGGCCTCGAGGGCGCCGCGGCGGCCGAGGGCGTGGCCCTGTGCGCGGACAGCGAGGGCGGCATGTTCGGCTTCTTCCTGCTGCCCGAACTGCCGCGCAACTACGCGCAGGTGCTCAGGAGCGACGGCGCGCGCTTCAACCGCTTGTTCCACGGCCTGCTCGCGCGCGGCGTCTGTATTGCACCGGCGCTGTACGAGGCCGGTTTCGTGAGCGCCGCGCACAGCGCGGAGGACATCGCACAGACCGTGGCTGCGGCGCACGAGGTGTTCCGGGAGCTATCCAGGCAGTAGCCGAGAAAGCAGGGCCAGCCCAGTGCCCGGCGCTGGATTGCACGCAAACCGGGGCTGCGGCGCAGCAGCCACCGTCAATGGCGAAAGTGGCGCACGCCCGTGAACACCATGGCCAGGCCGCGCTCGTTCGCCGCGTCGATCACCTCCTGGTCGCGCACCGAACCACCGGGCTGGATCACGCAGACCGCGCCCGCGTCGGCGAGCACGTCGAGGCCGTCGCGAAAAGGGAAGAAGGCGTCGCTCGCCACCACCGTTCCCTGCAGCGTCAGCCCGGCGTGCTGCGCCTTGACTCTGGCAATGCGTGCCGAATCCAGGCGGCTCATCTGGCCCGCGCCCACGCCCACGGTCATTGCGTCCTTGCAGAACACGATGGCGTTGCTCTTGACGTACTTCGCGACCTGCCAGGCGAACAGCAGGTCTTGCAGCGCTTCGGGGCCGGGCTGCTTGTGCGTCACGACCCTCAGGTCGCCGGGCAATAGCCGATGGTTGTCGGCCGTTTGCAGCAGCAGGCCGGAGCCGATGCGCTTGGCGTCGATCGCGTTGCACCCGGCTCCCGCGGCGGGCAGCACGATCCGCAGCAGGCGCAAATTCGCCTTGGAGCGCAAGACCTGGAGCGCTTCTTCGGTGAAATCAGGGGCCAGCAGCACTTCGACGAACTGCTGTCTCAGCTGCCGGGCGGCCGCGCCATCGACCCGGCAGTTGAACGCGATGATGCCGCCAAAGGCGCTGGTCGGGTCGGTCTGGAACGCCTTGCGATAGGCGCTCAGCGCGTCGCTCCCCAGCGCCACACCGCAGGGGTTGGCGTGCTTGACGATCACGCAGGCCGCAGCGTCAAAGCTCTTCGCGCATTCCCAGGCCGCATCGGCGTCGGCGAGGTTGTTGTACGACAGTTCCTTGCCCTGCAACTGCTCGGCCGTGACCAGCGCGCCGGGTGCGGGGTGCAGGTCGCTGTACAGCGCAGCCTGCTGGTGCGCGTTCTCGCCATAGCGCAGGTCCTGCAACTTGGTGAAGATGGCGTTGCTCTGGCCGGGGAACTGCACGCGGACCGGCACATGGCTGTCAAAGGGCTTGGCGGCGTCGAAGACCACCGCCGAGAGGTAGTCGCTGATCGCCGCGTCGTACTGCGCAATGCGGTTGAACGCCGCCACCGCCAGCGCAAAGCGCAGCCCGTCGCTCAAGCCGCCGCCGGCCTCGAGTTCCGCGAGCACGGCGGGGTACTGCGAGGAATCGGTGAGCACGCCCACGTCCCGCCAGTTCTTCGCCGCGCTGCGCACCATCGCCGGGCCGCCGATGTCGATGTTCTCGATGGCCTGCGCCAGCGTGCAGTCGGCCTGCGCCACGGTGGACTCGAAGGGGTAGAGGTTGACCACCAGCAGGTCGATGGTGGCGATGCCATGCTCCGCGAGCGCCGCCATATGCCCGGGCAATTCGCGCCGCGCCAGCAGGCCGGCGTGCACCCCGGGGTGCAGCGTCTTCACGCGGCCGTCGAGCATTTCGGGAAAGCGCGTGACTTCGGCCACCTCGGTCACGGGCAGGCCCTGGTCGGCGAGCAGCTTGGCGGTTCCGCCCGTGGACAGGAGCCTGATGCCCCGCGCGTGCAGGGCCCGCGCGAATTCGACGATGCCGGTTTTGTCCGAGACGGAAAGGAGTGCATTCATGGCGCGGTGCGAAAGGTTTGAAGGAAAACAGGCGCAGTCCCCAAGCCAGGGACGCCGCCAAACCGATTTTTCCAAGCCCCGGGTAGCCCCCCTCGGGGGAGAGGTGCTCCCGTCAGATCATCTTGTGCTCGACGAGCTTCTTGCGCAGGGTGTTGCGATTCAGGCCCAGCCATTCCGCAGCGCGCGACTGGTTGTAGTTGGCATGCGTCATCACCACCTCGAGCAGCGGTTTTTCCACCACGCGCACCAGCATGTCGTACATGTCATCGGGTGTCTCGCTGCCCAAATCGCGAAAGTAGCCTTGCAGGCTATCGCGCACGCATTCTTCTATGTGTCTCTTGCTCATGCGATCACTCTCTCCCATTGTTGTATGTCTGCACCCGCATCAACGACAGCGGGCAGCCGGTCCATACGTTGCCCCAGAACGTCCAGGTAGCCGTCCACGGCCTGCCACTGCGCGGCGCAATCGTCCAGCGCAATGACGCGCTGCCGAAACGCCGCGCCGCCCGGCAGCGCACGCAAATACCAAGCAATGTGCTTGCGCGCACTGCGCACCCCGGTCTGCTCGCCGTACAGGCGGTAGTGGTCCTGCAAGTGCTCCAGCAGCACGCGCCGCAGTTCAGCGACCAGCGGGGGCGCGAGGTGTTCGCCCGTGGCCAGGAAATGGCCGACCTCGCGGAAAATCCAGGGCCGGCCCTGCGCGGCGCGGCCGATCATGATCGCGTCCGCGCCGGTCGCGGCGAACACGTCGCGCGCCTTCTCGGGCGTGGTGATGTCGCCGTTGGCCACCACGGGCACCTGCACGGCGGCCTTCACGGCGGCAATGGTTTCGTACTCCGCCTGGCCCTGGTAGCCCTGCTCGCGGGTGCGGCCGTGCACGGTCAGCATCTGGACGCCCACCGACTCGAACTGCCGCGCGAGCCGCACGGCATTGCGCTGCTGCTGGCACCAGCCGGTGCGCATCTTCAGCGTCACGGGCACCCTGTAGGGCGCGCAGGCCGCCACCACCGCCTGGGCAATCGAGACGGCCAACGCCTCGTCGCGCATCAGCGCCGAGCCCGCCCACTTGTTGCATACCTTCTTCGCCGGGCAGCCCATGTTGATGTCGATGATCTGCGCGCCGCGCTCCACGTTGTAGACCGCAGCCTCGGCCATCATGGCCGCGTCGGTGCCGGCGATCTGCACGGCAATCGGCCCCGGCTCCCCCTCATGGTTCGCGCGGCGCGAGGTCTTCAGGCTGCTCCACAGATCCTTGCGCGCCGTCACCATCTCGCTCACCGCGTACCCCGCGCCCAAGGTCTTGCACAACTGGCGAAACGGCCGGTCGGTGACTCCCGCCATCGGGGCAACGAACAAGCGGTTCGCCAAAGGAATGTGACCGATGTGCATGGAAGAGGGGGCAGGGCGGCAGCGCATATATGAACGAGACGGCGGGATTATATTTCTGCCCAAAAAATCAGCGAACCCCTTGTCTCGCAGAGCGGAATTACCGTTCGGAACATCCCGCGCCTCCCGCCGAAGCCGCTCCGTCCTGCGGCGCGAAATGCCACCAAGCGTCAGGCAGGTTGCAGAACTGGTGGCGTGCCATCAGCGCGCGCAGCCACTGGCGATTGTGCTGGACGTCGGGGGAGAAACCGCTGGCGCCCGTCGGCGCGCCCGCCGCTGGCGCCCCGGCCGGGGTCCCCATGTCCAGCGCGTAGCCGTCGGCCAGCGGCCCGCGCACGACCCGGCCGGCCTGCGTGCCATCGAGCACGCGCAGCTGCACCACCCAGCCGTCGCCCGCGGCCGTGCATGTGGCGTGCAGCGCCATGCCCTGGGTCTGCAATTCGTCGGCAATGCCCTGCAAGGTGGCGCGCGCGGCCGGGGAGCAGCCCGGCGGGCCCGGCTGCACAGCGGGCGCGGACGCCGGCGCCGCGGCAGGCGGGTCCGCCGTCCACGGACCCTGCGCACAAGCCGCGAGCAGCAGCGCCAAGGCCGGCGGCGTCGCGCGCGCGACAACGGAGAAAAGTCCCTGGCGATTCATGGACGATGTCCCAAAAAAGAAGCCCCGACACGGGGACTGTGCGGGGCTTTGGGGGATCGTCATGGATCGGTTTTGGCGGAAACGGAGGGATTCGAACCCTCGATGAGGCTCTACACCCCATACTCCCTTAGCAGGGGAGCACCTTCGGCCACTCGGTCACGTTTCCAGTCGGGGGATTATGCCTTATTTCAAAGGAATTTCCGGTGCATTCCTTTGCGCTCAGGCGGCCTGCTGGTCCAGTTCAAATGCCTTGTGCAGGCTGCGCACGGCGAGTTCCAGGTATTTCTCATCGATCACGACCGAGGTCTTGATTTCGGAGGTGGAGATCATCTGGATGTTGATGCCTTCCTCGCTCAGCGTGCGGAACATCTTGCTCGCCACGCCCACGTGGCTGCGCATGCCGATGCCGACGATGCTGACCTTGCATATCTTGGCGTCGCCCACCACCTCCTGTGCGCCGAGCGCGGGGACCACTTTTTCCTTGAGCAGGTCCACGGCGCGCGCGTAGTCGTTGCGGTGCACGGTGAAGCTGAAGTCGGTCCTGCCGTCCTTGCTGGCGTTCTGGATGATCATGTCAACTTCGATGTTCGCGTCCGCCACGGCGCCCAGGATCTGGTACGCGATGCCCGGCTTGTCCGGCACGCCCAGCACGCAGAGCTTGGCCTCGTCGCGGTTGAAGGCGATCCCGGATACGACGGCTTGTTCCATTTTTTCGTCTTCCTCAAAAGTGATCAACGTGCCGGACTTGGCTTCTGCGTCGATGTCGATGTCCCACGGCGTGAAGCTCGACAGCACGCGCATGGGCACCTTGTACTTGCCCGCGAATTCGACCGAGCGAATCTGCAGCACCTTGCTGCCCAGGCTGGCCATTTCGAGCATTTCCTCGAAGCTCACCGTCTGCAGGCGGCGGGCCTCGGGCACCACGCGCGGGTCGGTGGTGTAGACGCCGTCCACGTCGGTGTAGATCAGGCACTCCTGCGCCCCCATGGCCGCCGCCACGGCCACGGCCGAGGTGTCGGAGCCGCCACGGCCCAGCGTGGTGATGTTGCCCTCGTCGTCGATTCCCTGAAAGCCCGTGACGATGACCACCTTGCCGTTGGCCAGATCGGCACGCACGCGCTGGCCGTCGATCGATTCGATGCGCGCCTTGGTGTAGCTGTTGTCGGTGCGGATCGGCACCTGCCAGCCGGCGTAGCTGACCGCGCCCATGCCCTCGGCCTGCAGCGCAATGGCGAGCAGCGCCGACGAGGTCTGCTCGCCGGTGGCGGCGAGCATGTCGAGTTCGCGGTGGTAGGCATCGGTGGCGCGTGCCGGGGCGAGTTCCTTGGCCAGCGCCAGCAGGCGGTTGGTTTCGCCGCCCATGGCGCTGGGTACCACCACCATCTGGTGGCCTGCACGCGCCCATTTGGCGACGCGCTTGGCGACGCAGCGGATGCGCTCGGGCGAGCCCATCGAGGTGCCGCCGTATTTGTGAACGATGAATGCCATGGGAATTTCTTGGGGTGACGCAGCCGCAGCGCAGGTTGGTCACCGTTTTCGCGCGCACGCTAGCCAGGAGAGAGCAAAGCCTGCGGATTGTACCAATCGAGTCCTGCCCCGCAGCGCACGACGAAGCCGCGCCCCACCTTGATGTGGATGCCGTGCCCCCGGGTGGTGCAGGCCTGCACCTGGTTGAGCAATGCACCGAGTTGCGCGGCGGCGGGCGTGGTGCCGTGCGCCGTGCGCAGCCAGTGGCGCAGCACGTTCGCCTGCCGCGCGCGGCTCAATTCCTGCAACAAGCTGATCTGCGGCGGCGTGCCCACCCGCTCCAGGTCCTGCTGCGCAAGCTCCAGCAGCAGTTCCGCCGCCTGCGCCGCATGCGCCGCGGAGCGCGCAAACGTGTCACGGAATGCCGGGAAAGCGGCCGCCAGCGCGGGCGAGAGCCGCGCGCGGATGCGGTTGCGGGTGAAGCGCTCGTCGGCGTTGCTCGGGTCTTCCACCCAGTCCTGCCCCTGCGCGCGCAGCCACTGGCGCACGTCGGCGCCAGCCACTTGCAGCAAGGGACGGTGCCACACCACCCCGGCGCGTTCCCAGCGCGCGGGCATGGCCGCCAGCCCCGCGACCCCGGCGCCGCGCAACAGGGCCAGGAGCAGGGTTTCGGCCTGGTCGTCCGCGTGCTGCGCGAGGGCCATGGACTGCATGGCGTCCCGTTGTGCACGGCGGTCCAGCGCCAGCGCCTCGAAGGCCCGGTATCTGGCCTGGCGCGCAGCGTCTTCGGGGCTCTGCCCCGGGGCCGGGCGGGCGTCGAGCCGCTGCACCGTCAGGGGCACGTCCAAGTCCTGACACAGGGCGATGCAATGCCGCTCGAAGCCCTCTGCCGCTGCCTGCAGGCCATGGTGCACGTGGACGGCCCGCACCCGCCCTGGCCAGCGCCGCGCGCAGGCCAGCAGCAGAGCGGTCGAATCCGCGCCGCCGCTCAGACCCACGGCCAGGGGAAGGGCCGGCGCAAAGGCGCGCATCGCGGCGTCGAATGCCTGCGTCACGCCCAGCGCCTCCCCGCCCCCGCAGACGGCGGCCAAGACCCGACGGCGGTGTCCACGAGACGGATGCGCATGGGCGCCGATTATCACGGGACGGGGCCGGGCTCACCCGTTCAGGGCCTCCCGCGCCGCGACCTCGGGACAAGGTGAAATTGCGTACAAATTGGCACAGAGCTTGCGTGCACTTTTTCCATGCCATTGCCCGTGCAAGCCCCTGCGGCCATCGAACTCATCGCGCTCACCAAGCGCTACGCCGAGGGCCGGCCGGCGGTCGACGCCATCGACCTGCGCGTCGCCAGCGGCAGCTACTGCTGCCTGCTGGGCCCTTCGGGCTGCGGCAAGAGCAGCACGCTGCGCATGATTGCGGGGCACGAGGCGGTGAGCAGCGGCGCCATCGTGCTGGAAAACCGCGAGATCACCGGACTGCCCGCGGCCGCGCGCGGAACGGCCATGATGTTCCAGAACTTTGCACTGTTCCCGCACCTTTCGGCGCTGGACAACGTGGCTTTCAGCCTGAAGATGAAGGGGCTTGGCCGGGCCGAGCGCCAGGCCCGGGCGCGCGATCTGCTCGACCGCGTGGCCATGGGGCACCTGGCCGAGCGCAAGCCGGCGGAGCTCTCGGGCGGGCAGCAGCAGCGCGTGGCGCTGGCGCGCGCCCTGATCACCGGGCCGCGCGTGCTGCTGCTGGACGAGCCGCTGTCGGCGCTGGACCCGTTCCTGCGCCTGCAAATGCGCGCCGAACTGCGCCGCTGGCAAAAGGAGCTGGGCCTGACGTTCATCCACGTGACCCACTCGCAGGAGGAGGCGATGGCCCTGGCCGACACCATGGTGGTGATGAGCCATGGCGTGATCGAGCAGGTGGGCTCGCCGCACGCGGTCTACAACCGGCCCGCAAGCGAGTTCGTGGCGCGCTTCATGGGCGGGCACAACGTGATCCATACCCCCGCAGGCAAGGTGGCGGTGCGCACCGACCATCTGCAGGTGGCGCCCGCCGAGGCCGATCTGCCCGGAGACCTGCCCCGCTTGCACGCCGTGGTGAGCGACGTGGAGTACCAGGGCGCCTACGTGCTGCTGGGCCTGCAAGAACAGGGTGCCGCCCGCTGCGCGAACGCCGCGGCGGCGTACTCGGTCCTGCTGCCCGAGGCCGCGTTTCTCGCGCGCCCCTACCAGGCGGGGCAGGCGGTGCAATTGCACTGGACGCCGGCGCAGGCGCATGCGCTCGGGCCAAGCGCCCCGGCCACGGCGCAGGCCGCACCGTAGGCGGCCGCGCCAAGCTTTCTCTCACCCATTCCCTCTCGCAAACCAAGGAGCCCATCCCCATGTCCGACCCCTGCGCCCCCTCCCCCGCCCCCGTTTCCGGCGCCGCCGGCGTACAGCGCCGCGCGCTGCTCCAGGGCACGGCGGGCATTCTGGCCGCTGGCGTGTTTCCGGCGATCCATGCGCAGGAAGCGATCGTGCTGCGCTACCTGGGCACGGCGGTGAACCAGGACAAGGCGATCGCCGAGCGGTTCAAGGCCGACACCGGCATCGCGATCCAGTACGTGGCCGTGACCACCGACGACGTGACCAAGCGCGCCGTGACCATGCCGAACAGCTTCGATCTGATCGACACCGAGTATTTCTCGCTCAAGAAGATCGTTCCCACCGGCAACCTGCGGGGCATCGACACCCGCCGCATCAAAAACGCCGACAAGATCACCCCGCTGCTCACCACCGGCAAGGTGGCGGGCAAGGCCGTGGGCGAGCAGGGCACGGCGCCGAAGAAGGTGATTTATCTCGAGGGCGAGAACTCCCGGAAGTTCGCCCCGGCGCCCACGCAGTTCATGTCGCTCATCCCCACCGTGTACAACGCCGACACGCTGGGCATCCGCCCCGACCTGATCCGGCGCCCCATCGAATCCTGGGCCGAGTTGCTCAACCCCGAGTTCAAGGGCCGGGCGGCCCTGTTGAACATTCCCTCGATCGGCATCATGGACGCGGCCATGGTGGTCGAGGCCATGGGCCTGTACAAGTACCCCGACAAGGGCAATATGACCAGGAAGGAGATCGATCTGACGGTCAAGACCCTGATCGAGGCCAAGAAGCAGGGGCAGTTTCGCGCGCTCTGGAAGGATTTCAACGAGTCGGTGAATCTGATGGCTGCGGGCGAGGTGGTGATCCAGTCGATGTGGAGCCCGGCCGTGACCGCCGTGCGCACCAAGGGCATTGCCTGCAACTTCCAGCCGCTCAAGGAGGGCTACCGCGCCTGGGCCGCCGGCTTTGGCCTGCCGGCCACGCTCGCGGGCCGCAAGCTCGATGGCGCCTACGAGTTCGTCAACTGGTTCCTCGACGGCTGGGTCGGCGCCTACCTGAACCGCCAGGGCTACTACAGCGCCGTGCTGGAGACCGCGAAGGCGAAGATGGAGGCCCACGAATGGGCTTACTGGATGGAGGGCAAACCCGCCGCGCAGGACATCCGCAACGCCCATGGCGACGTGCAGGCCAAGGCCGGCACGGTGCGCGACGGCGGCAGCTACGAGGCCCGCATGGGCGCCATCGCCTGCTGGAACGCGCTCATGGACGAGAACACGTACATGGTTCAGAAGTGGCATGAATTCGTCGCCGCTTGATGCCCCCCCGCAGGCCATTCGGTCCCGCCGCATGAGCAAGCCGACCGCTTCGCCCCCCGCCCCCGGGCGCGGCATCGCCGCCTGGTGGCAGGCGGCGCCGTTCGCGCTGGTGTTCGCGCTGTTCTTCCTGATCCCGCTGCTGCTGATCGCCATGGTCAGCTTCTGGGATTTCAACGAATACGAGTTGCTGCCCGGCTTCACTTTCAGGAACTACCTGTCGATCTTCGAGGGCTGCGGCACGGCGCCCAGCCAGTGCGTGGCGTTCAAGACCTACTACAGCACGCTCAAGTTCAGTGTTCTGGTGTGGCTCATCACGCTGCTGGTCGGCTTTGCCGTGGCCTATTTCCTGGCCTTTCACGTGCGCTCCCCGGGAACGCAGACGCTGCTCTTCGTGCTGTGCACCATCCCGTTTTGGACCTCGAACGTGATCCGCATGATCTCGTGGGTGCCACTGCTCGGGCGCAACGGCCTGGTGAACCAGACGCTCATGGGGCTGAACGCCATCGAGGCGCCCATCGAGTGGCTGCTGTTCTCCGACTTCTCCGTGGTGCTGGCCTTCGTGCACCTGTACACCATGTTCATGATCGTGCCCATCTTCAACAGCATGATGCGCATCGACCGCAGCCTCCTCGAGGCCGCCAGCGACAGCGGCGCGAGCGGCTGGCAGACCGTGTGGAACGTCATCGTCCCGCTCTCGCGCACGGGAATCGTCATCGGCTCGATCTTCATCCTCACCATCGTCATGGGCGACTTCGTCACCATCGGCGTGATGGGCGGCCAGCAGATCGCCTCCATCGGCAAGATCATCCAGGTGCAGACCTCGTACCTGCAGTTTCCGCTGGCGGCGGCGAATGCGGTGATCCTGCTGGCCGTGGTGCTCATGATCATCCGGGGCCTCACGCGCCTCGTGGACATCCGCAAGGAACTATGACGACGAACCCCGCCCGTCCCGCCAGCTTCTGGCCGCTGGCCCTCTTCTTTGGCCTGTTCGTGCTGTTCCTGTACGGGCCCATGCTGGTCATCTTCGTCCTGAGCTTCCAGGGACCCGAGGGCGGGCTCAGCTTCCCGCTGCGCGGCGTGTCGCTGCACTGGTTCCGCAAGCTGGCCGAGGGGCTGGGCGTGGTGGACATCGGCGCGGCGCTGGGGCGCTCGCTGGGCCTGGGCGCGGCCGTGATGCTGTGCACCGTGGCGCTCTCGGTGCCCGCGGGCCTGGCGTTCCGCAAGCGGCTCGCGGGCGGCGACGCGCTGTTCTTCATCGTGGTGGCCAGCCTCATCATGCCCTCGATCATCGTTTCGCTGGGCATCGGGCTGGAGTTCCGGCTGATCGACAGTGCCATCAAATCCGCCCTGCAATGGCTGGGCATGGACGGCGCGCTGCAAGACTATGGCAGTTCGCTCGGGCTGTTTACTTCGGCGCTGGGCGCGCATCTGACGTGGACACTGCCGTTCGGCCTGCTCATCATGTTCGCCGTATTCAACCGCTTCGACCCGGCTTACGAGGAGGCCGCGCGCGACCTGGGCGCCACGCCCTGGCAGAGCGTGGCGCACGTGGTGCTGCCGCTGATTGCGCCTTCGGTGGTGGGCATCGCCATGTTCGGCTTCACGCTCAGCTGGGACGAGATCGCCCGCACCTCGCAGGCCATCGGCGACGTGAACACGCTGCCGCTGGAACTCCAGGGCCTGACGAGCACGGTGACCACGCCCAGCATCTACGCGCTGGGAACGCTCATCACCGGGGTGTCGTTCGCGGTGCTGGGAATCACGCTGGCACTCGCATGGGCCCTGGAGCGCCGCAAGAACCGGGTAAAAACGGCGCCATGACCGCGAACAAGACAAGCCCGCGCACGCGCCGCGCCGCGCTGAGCGACGACGAGATGTACCAGCGCATGGTCTCGGCCATGCTCGATCACCGCCTGCCGCCCGGCACCAAGCTGGTGGAGGACCGGCTGGCTGCGGCCTTTGGCGTGTCGCGCACGCGCGTGCGGCCGGTGCTGGTGCGGCTCGCGAACGAGCAGGTCGTGCGGCTCACGCCCCATCGGGGCGCTTGTATCGCACAGCCCACGCCGCAGGAGGCACAGGAGGTCTTCGAGACCCGCCGCCTGCTCGAGCCGCGCCTGGTGGAGCTATTCATCGCCCACGCCACGGACGCGGACATCGCCGCGCTGCGCGCCTGCACCGACGACGAGGAGTCCGCGCGCACCCGCGGCGACATGCGCCGCGCGATCCGCCTCTCGGGCGACTTTCACCTGCGCATTGCGCAGGCGGCCGGCCAGCGGACGCTCGAGCGCATCCTGCGCGAACTGGTGTCGCGCACTTCGCTCATCCTGATGAGCTACAGCCCCAGCCACGCGCACGCACGCGAAGAGGCCACGGTCTGCGGCTGCCGGGAGCACCGGGCGCTCATCGACGCGATCCGCCTGCGCGACCCGCGGGAAGCGGGCCGCCTCATGCGGGCGCATCTGCTGCGCATCGAAACCCGGCTGGATTTCACGCCTGCACCCGGCGGCGCTCCGGACCTCGTCGCTTTGCTCGGCCAGGCAGCCTGAGCCGGACGCAAGCAAACACCATGCGCCAGTTGCTGGTCATCAACCCCAACACCTCGGCCCGCGTCAGCGCGCTGCTGCAGCAGCACGTGCAGGCCGCCGCCGGACCGCATGTAGCAGTGCGCACGGCGACCGCGCGCTTTGGCGCGCCCTCCGTCGCCTGCGAGGCGATCTACGCCGTGGCCGCGCACGCGGCACTGGACGCCTGGACGCACGCGCTGGCGCAGCCCGACGCCGTGCCTGCACCCGGCGGGGCTCCGGACCTCGTCGCTTTGCTCGGCCAGGCGGCCTGAGCCGGACACAAGCAGACACCATGCGCCAGTTGCTGGTCATCAACCCCAACACCTCGGCCCGCGTCAGCGCGCTGCTGCAGCAGCACGTGCAGGCCGCCGCCGGACCGCATGTGGCAGTGCGCACGGCGACCGCGCGCTTTGGCGCGCCCTGCATCGCCTGCGAGGCGATCTACGCCGTGGCCGCGCACACGGCGCTGGACGCCTGGGCGCACGCGCTGGCGCAGCCCGACGCCGTGCCTGCACCCGGCGGGGCTCCGGACCTCGTCGCTTTGCTCGGCCAGGCGGCCTGAGCCGGACACAAGCAGACACCATGCGCCAGCTGCTGGTCATCAACCCCAACACCTCGGCCCGCGTCAGCGCGCTGCTGCAGCAGCACGTGCAGGCCGCCGCCGGACCGCATGTAGCAGTGCGCACGGCGACCGCGCGCTTTGGCGCGCCCTACATCGCCTGCGAAGCTAGCTACGCCGTGGCCGCGCACGCGGCGCTGGACGCCTGGGCGCACGCGCTGGCGCAGCCCCGGCAGCAGCCCGACGCCGTGCTCATCGGCTGCTTTGGCGACCCCGGCCTGATGGCGCTGCGCGAGAGCAGCCCCGCTCCCGTGACCGGGCTCGCCGAAGCCTCCTTCATCGAGGCCGCGCGCCATGGCCGCTACGCCATCGTCACCGGCGGCGCGCGCTGGGCCCCCATGCTGCACCGCCTGGCGCAGGCGCTGGGCCAGGCGCAGGCGCTGGCCGGAATCCACACCGTGGCCCCCACGGGCGCGCAACTGGCGGCCGACCCCGAGGCCGCGCGCGCGCTGCTCGCCCGGGCCTGCAGCGACGCCGTGCGGCAGTTGGGGGTGCAGGCGCTCATCCTCGGCGGGGCCGGTCTGGCCGGCATGGCCGCCGCGGTGCAGCCGCAGCTGGACGTTCCGGTCATCGACAGCGTGGTGGCCGGCGCGCACTGGGCGCTGCACGCGCACCCGGCGCCGGCGCAGCGCGCGGCCGCGGGTTTCGACGTCGCCTGGCAGGGCGTGTCGCCGGAGATCAGCGCACTCGGGGCAGGCTGAGAATGTCCACGGGGCGGGGGTCAATGGACAAAGGTCATGGCGCCGGCGTCTTGGACCCGAAATCGCACCAGGGCGCGACCACGCATTTCCAGCAGCGGGGCTTGCGCGCCTGGCACACGTAGCGGCCCAGCAGGATGAGCCAGTGGTGCGCGTCCACGGCGTAGGCCGGCGGAACCCGCTCCAGGAGTTGTATTTCCACCGCCAGCGGGTTCTTTCCGGGGGCCAGACCCGTGCGGTTGCTCACGCGAAAGATATGGGTGTCCACCGCCATGGTGGGCTGACCAAAGGCCACGTTGAGCACCACGTTCGCCGTCTTGCGCCCCACACCGGGCAGGGCCTGCAGCGCCTCGCGCGTGCGCGGCACCACGCCCGCATGCTGCTCCACCAGAATGCGACAGGTCTGCAGCAGGTGGCGCGCCTTGTCCTTGTACAGGCCAATGGTCCTGATATGGCCCTCCAGTCCCTCCAGGCCCAGGTCGAGGATGGCCTGCGGCGAGCCCGCCAGCGCAAACAGCTTGCGTGTGGCCTTGTTCACGCCCACGTCGGTGGCCTGCGCCGAGAGCAGCACGGCGGCGAGCAACTCGAACACGCTGGTGTATTCCAGCTCGGTGCGGGGCGTGGGGTTGGCCGCCTCGAGCGCCGCGAAAAAGGGCACGATGGATTCTTTTTTCATGGGTCGATGGGGCGAGAGCAAGCGGACCGGGCGGTGCAGGACGCGGCATCATAAAGTGCCACTCAAACACTGAGCTTACATACCGGGGCGCTATCATGCGCAATGAAAACACCTCAAAACACATCATGAATCTGACTCGCAAAGAGTGGATTCAAAGCACATGATTTGCCCGGCTTGCCATTGGCCAGACTGCCTGAAATGCGCTTGCATCCCCCCCAAAACACCTCAATGCCCCGGGGGCCGCAAGCAGGTAGAGCCGGGAGCAGAACATTTGCGACACCGTGATGCATGAATAATGATTGGAGACAAAAATGAACCCTCGTATCTTCTGCACTCTGGTGCTTTCCGCTCCGGCAGCCAGCAGCGTCTTTTCAGGTACTGCATGCGCCGAATCGGCCCCGAAGGGCAGCCATGACAAAGCTTTTTGACAAAACATGGACCCGGCGCGGGATTGCGGCGTATTCCGGGCAGTTCTCCCAGTTTGCCGGCGTGGAACTCCTGACCCTGGGGGACGGCGTGGAGCGCGGGGTGCGTTGCCTGGAATTTCGTACCGGCACCGGCCTCAGATTCCGGGTGATGGTGGACCGGGCCTTGGACATCGGCATGTGCGAGTACAAGGCCGCGCCCATCGGATGGCACTCGCCCACCGGATTTCGCCACCCGGGTCTGCACGAGAGCACGGACGAGGACGGTCTGGGCTGGTTGCGCTCGTTCAGCGGCCTGCACGTCACATGCGGTCTTGATCATATTCTGGGTGCAGAAGAGGAAGCCGCCGAACACTACCAATACCGCTTGCGCAAGCGCGTATTCTCCCCACTGCATGGGCGCATCGCGCACACGCCGGGCCGGTTGATCGGATACGGGGAATCCTGGGAAGGCGACGAATGCACCCTGTGGGCCGAGGGTCTCGTAAAACAAGCCGCGGTATTTGGTGAGAATCTGTCCCTGCGGCGCCGGATAGAGGCACGCGTCGGCAGCAACCAGGTCAGGATCCGGGACAGAGTCACGAACGAGGGGTTCTCGAAAACACCGCACATGATGATGTACCACATCAATATTGGCCATCCGGTCCTGTCCGAGGGCAGCCGATTCCTGGCCCCCGTGCGGCATACCCGCTGGGCATCGCATGCGGACAATCTGCAATGGCAAGCCGTCGGCAGCGTCACCCAGGGTGCTCCCCAAGATTGTTTTGAAGAGCAGGTCTATGAGCATGCCATGCAGCCAGACCCGGAAGGCGTCGTGCGCATGGCCTTGGTGAACGACCGTTTTGACGCCGGGCGGGGTCTGGGGCTTGGCATTCAAGTGGATGCGAATCAATTCCCGCACCACCTCCAATGGCAGAACTACCGCAGCGGAATGTACGTCATGGGCATCGAGCCGAGCACACACCATGTGCTCGGCAAGAAATTTGCCAGCGATCGGGGCGAGTTGATCTGGTTGTCGGCAGGCGCAGAGCGTGCGTATGGCGTGACCTACGACATCCTCGATGGCGCTGCGGAAATTGCACGCTACGAGCGCCTCATCGCCAAAGCCGGCGCACCCGCGCAGGAGGAGTTTCCCGTGCCGACGGGAGATTGGGAACACTGAAGCACCGGCTGCGAAGAATATGCAACAGCCGCCTCGGGCCCGCGCAAGGCTCGCCGACGTCGCCCACCGTGCAGCCGTCTCGGTGGCCACTGCCGACCGGGTGCTGCACGACAGGACAGGGGTGCGCGAATCGACGCGCAAGCGGGTATTGGAGGCCGCTGCGCGCCTGGATTACATCCCGGAAGGAACGCTGGCCAAGATGCTGCACCCGGCTTGCACGCGGCTGAGCTTCATTCTTCCCGAAGGGAATAATCGATTCATCTCCCTGCTGGCTGAATCTGCCTTGCGGGCGCAGGAGCAATTGGCTGCGTACAACGTGCAGTGCAAGGTTCGCTGGGTTGAATCGTTCAACGCCGAGGCGCTGTCCAAGGAGTTGCTGGCGCAGGGCAGGAAATCTGACGGGATTGCCTTCATCCCGCTGGAGCATCCTCTGGTCCGGGATGCGACCAACCACCTGGTCGACTCCGGAGTCCCCGTCATGACGGTCGCGTCCGATCTGTCGAATACCCGCAGGACCGCCTATATCGGTCTGGACAACTATGCAGCCGGCAGGACCGCCGGCTTGGTACTGGGCAAGTGGAGCGGCGGCCAGGCCGGGCAGGTCGTGATGATTTGTGGCAGCCTGAGCTACCGGGGGCATGGCGAGCGGGAACTGGGATTTCAGCATCTCCTGCAAGAGAGCTTTCCCGAACTCGAGATCACGGGTGTTCGGGAGGGACACGATGACCCCGAGCGCACGTACCAGCAAACGAATGAGCTGATCGCCCAGCACAAGAGATTGGTCGGCATCTACAACGTTGGCGGGGGCGCGGAGGGTGTCGGGCGGGCGCTGAAGAAAGCGGGGCTTGCCGGAAAAGTCAGCTTCGTCGGGCACGAACTCACCCCCGAGACCCGGGGCTTTCTGATTGACGCAACCATGGCGGGCGTGATTCACCAGAACCCGCAATTGGAAGTGATGAACTGCGTGCGGACCCTTGCGAATCTGCGCGAGGGCAAGAAACCGCAGGAAGGAATCGAACCCCTTCGGATCGCTTTGATCGTCCGGGAGAACCTGCCCTGAACCCATTCACCGGGGGAGCGCAACGGGATTTCGTCGCTTGTCGAAAAACCGCCAACTGCTTATGCTGCCCCGCCCACCACCCGCCGCCCACACCATGCAATTTGCCGACCGCCTGAACAACATAGAAACCTCCGCCATCCGGGAGCTTTTCAAGCTGCTGGGCAAGCCCGGGATCATCAGCTTTGCCGGCGGTTTTCCGGACAGCGCCCTGTTCGACGTGGAGGGCGTGCGCGCGGCCAGCCTCCGGGCGCTCAGCGAAACGCCCGGTGCGGCCCTGCAGTACGGCGCCACCGAGGGCTACCAGCCCCTGCGCGAGCAGCTTGCCGCGTTCATGACCGGCAAGGGCGCCCGGGACCTCGCCGCCGGGGACCTCATCGTCACCACCGGCAGCCAGCAGGCGCTGGATCTGCTGGGCAAGACGCTCATCAGCCCGGGTGACAAGGTCATCGTGGAAGGCCCCACGTTTCTGGCCAGCATCCAGTGCTTTCGCCTGTACGGCGCCGAGCTGATCAGCGCCCCCATCGACGGCGACGGCGTCAGGACCGACGCGCTGGAGCGGCTCATCGCCGAGCACCGGCCCAAATTCGTGTACCTGATTCCGACCTTCGGCAACCCCAGCGGCGCCCTGCTGAGCCTGGAGCGCCGCAGGCAGGTGCTGGAGATGGCCGTCCGGCACGAGACCCTCATCGTCGAGGACGACCCTTACGGCGATCTGTACTTCGGCGCGGACCCGCCGCCGCCGAGCCTGCTGAACCTGTCGGCCGGCGTGCCCGCAAGCCGCGCGTTGCTCGCGCACTGCGGCTCGCTGAGCAAGGTGCTCGCACCCGGCCTGCGCGTGGGCTGGATGGTCGCCCCGGCCGAACTGCTGGACAAGGCCAGCATGTGCAAGCAGTTCAGCGACGCGCACACCAGCACCTATGCGCAGGCCACGGCGGCCCAGTACCTCGGGTCCGGCCGCATGCCCGCCACGCTGGCGCGCGTGCGCGCGGTGTACGCGGAGCGCGCCCGGACCATGGGCGAGGCCCTGCGCCGGGAACTGGGCGACGCGATCGCGTTCACCCCGCCCCGGGGCGGCCTGTTCATGTGGCTGCGCCTCACGGGGGCGGGCGGCAAGGTGGCCGACGGCAGCCTGCTGGCCCAGCGTGCGCTGGAAGAGGGCGTGGCCCTTGTTCCGGGCGCGCCGTTCTTCTGCGCCCAACCGGACAAGGCCACGCTGCGCCTGTCGTTCGCCACGGCCGATGGGGAGCAGATCCGCGCCGGCGTGGCCCGGCTGGGCCAGGCCATCTGACATTCCGTGCGCGGCGACCCGGGCGCCGGCAGGACGGACTCAGACGGTGGCCACGGGCGAGACCGGCGAGCCGACGGCCCCCGGCAGATCCAGCGGCGGTGCCGTGAGCAGGAAGCGGTGGCGCCGATGCGCCCGGAGCCAATGCGCCAGCGGCGTCAGGCGCCACAGCTCGCCCAGGTGGATTCCCAGCTTCACGAGGCAGTGCGTGTGCAGTGGCAGTGCGCTGCAGCAGGGGTCGTCGCTGCGCGAGGGATAGTCCTCCACGGCGAGGTTGTCCGAGGCGATCGCGGCCAGCCCGGATTCGTCGATCCAGCGCAGCAAGCGCGCATCGTAGCCGTCCAGGACGGCGCCGGTTTCGGCCAGCACAGCGCTGTCCGGGTTGCCCTGCATGCCGAGCAGGGCCTCGGCGTAGCCCGTGTGCACGCACACCAGATCCCCCGGACCGACCTCGATCGCTTCCGCATCGAGCACCTGGCGCAGCTTGTCGTAGCCGACCAAGGTTCGGCCGGGTCCGAAATGGGCCTCCAGATCGATCATCACGCCCACCCCTTGCACACCCGTCCGGGCCAGTTGCTCGATGCCGAGCGCCCGGGCGCGGCTCGTTCCCGCATAGGGCGGCCCGCTGTCCAGGCCGCAACCTTCAACGCCCGCGGGGCCCTGCATGTCCTCGGCCCCGTAGCCGTTGTAGTAGCGGGTTTCCGGCAGGCCGTCGCCATCCGCGTCGAATCGGGTGCCGGCGTGCGCCAGGCTGTCCCACTGGGTCGAGTACTGCAGGTGCAAAACGGCCAGGTCGTCGGACAGAACGTCCGGGCGCCGGGGATCGAGCAGGCATTTGAAATTCACCTGCCCCTTGCGCAGGGTCGGGCGCAGCACGGGCGGATGCCGGCTCGGGTTGAGCACCGAGCGCCCCGGAATGTCGAGCGGCAGGCTAAGCACGAAATTGCGCCCTGCCTGTACCTGGCGCACGCCTTCCAGGACTTTCCCGGCGGTGACCAGATGCATGCGCCCGATCTGATCGTCTTCCCCGAATTCACCCCAGTTCGAGCCCTCGGGCCGGTGTTTCCAGCGCCTGTTGCGGTTGCTGTGCGGCATCTTCCGTTGTCCTTCCGGTAAAAAGTCCGACGAACGCAACGACCCGGCGCTGCGCGGTCATCGCTCTGCAAGGCGCATGCTCAGTACTTTCCCATGTAATCGCGCTTGGCCAGTTCCACGCCGTTGTGGCGCGCAATCGCGTAGGTCGTGGTCACATGGAAGAAGAACTGCGGCAGGCCGTAGTGCAGCAGGTAATGCGCGCCCACGAACTTCTTCTCGCGCGGCGTACCCGGCTGTATGGTGATTTGCCGCATCGCGGCGTCGGCAAACTGCGCGACCGGCAGGCCCTCGACAAACGCCAGCACCGCGTCGATGCGCTCGTTCAACTCGGCAAAGCCGGGGCACTGCGCATCGGGGAGCGAGGGCGGCTCCACCCCCGCCAGCCGTGCCGCGACGCCCTTGGCAAAGTCGCAGGCAACCAGCACCTGCCGCGCCAGCGGAAACATGTCGGGGAACAGCCGCGCCTGCAGCAGCGCATCCGGCTCGATCTTGCGTGCCGTGGCGTAGGCCTCGGTCTTGGCGAGCAGGTCCTTCAGGGAACCCAGCATCTGGCGAAAGACGGGGACGCTGGCGTCGTACATGGGAGAGGTCATGGAGAAAATGTCCTGAAAACGGTGTGGGGAGGGGGCTGCGCCGCCATGCCCCATGTCAAACGGGCGCGGGCGGGAGCGCATTGCACCACATTGCAGAAGACTTTGCCGAGCGCGTCGGCAAGAGCTTGCTGGCGCTCAGCCACTGCGTTCGCCATGCGGTCCATCCGAAAATGGATGCCCCCGCGCCCTTGGGGGCAGACATTATTTGGTATTTGCGTAGAAATCGGGCGGCAGGGCGCGTTCCTCGATGACCCGCACCATGCCTTTGAGCAACACGGGAACCATCCACCGGTGAATCGGACCGACGATGGCGAAATAAACCCGCCCGAGGAGGTTCTTGGTTTCGACGGCGGTTGAAACGGCAAGCACCGTCCCCGTAGGGTGCGGCATCATCATGAGCGAGGTCCGAAAGTCGAGGTGTTTGTCATCCTGCCCAAGCAGAACTCCCCGGTCAGACAATTTGATGACCTGAAAAAACCCGATCTGCTGACCCGGCAAATAGGGCGGCAAGATCCGTTTGGGATCTCCGGATGCCGTCTTGAGACGAAAAAACCAAACCACCCGGTCCCGCAGCTTCGCCAGAAAGTCAAACCATTTGGGTGTCGAATGGAAGAATCCCGCAAGCAACTCCCAGTTGGAAATATCCTGCCGGTTGATCAGCACGGTACAGGTATCGACATAGGAAAAATCACGCCCCTCCTCCCGAATCATCGAGTTATCAGGAAGGGTGCCATACGCCATGCTCGGCTTTTTTTCGGGGTTCTGATCCATTCTTTTTTCCAGTCCTGATGGCCCAATAGGCGTTATTGCATGCGTTACGCATATCGACGGTCCTTGAAGGAAATCGTCTGTTTATAATCATTCACACTGCCAACTCGGCGAATACTGCCCCATGTGCCCTTGTAGTAGGGGATGAGGTTGCGGTCCACCCAGTTGGTAACTACATCACCATGCACTCCCTTGATGTAGCCGAAGAGCATGAAGGTATGGCCGGGTTTGACTGATTTCAGTGGGTAGGCCATCGCATAGGTGCTACCGTAGTCGTTGAATATCTCCACGATATCACCTGGGTTGACTCCCAACTGTCGAGCATCTTCCATGTTCATCTCGATGAATGCCATCGGAATGCGGTCGCGCACAAACGGGTTGTACTGGTCGTGATATGCCGTCTGCCAGACTTCGTTGGCACGGCCCCCATTTATCCAGTACTTGTGCTTCGCCTTCTGCGCTGCCACCGTCTGAGGCAGGCCATTCCAAGGGGCAGGCTTGAATTCGGCCTTGCCATCCTTCGTATCGAATTTGCTGTCGTCGTAGTGGATTTCAGTCCCGATGAGCTTGTCGCCATCAATGCGCTTGATGGGGAGTTGGACACCATTGTTGCCGGCCTTGCGAAGCAACGCATACGTGGCCATGTAACCTGTGTCACCACCCTGGCTATCGATGGGCCCCACACCCGGGCGACCCGCTCGACGGAAGCCGTCATTAAACGCGTCCTCTTCACTCTTCCAGTCAAAGTCATTGAATCGCTTGGCCATGTCTGCTTTGTTGTCCCGCAGATAGAGGGTCTTCAGAGAGTTGGCAATGTCTGCGGCAATCAGGCAGTCAGGCTTCGCAGTGCCCGGGGGATCCATGAACTTCTCGGAGAGTCGCAGCCGGCGTTCACCGTTCATGGAGGTCACATTCATTTCTCCCGGGTGTGTAGCTGGCAATAGCAAATGGGCCTCCTCGGAAATGGTCGTAGGGTACAGATTCATCGCTGCAATGAACATCCCGCCCTTGTTCTTGCACGCGCCATAGATGACATCAATGAGTTGCTCGGTGCTCGCTCCTTGAGCCTTTGCAATGGCCTCATTGACTATCTTGGCGCGACGGCTAAGAGCCCGGCGGTGCTGCTCTGCGTTGAGAGTCGTCTGGAATGGATTTGTGCCCCACAGGGTATACATCAATCCCTTTCCGTTGATGACTTCTTGGTCGATATAAATCTTCTTGTCGCCCGGGTATGGAGGGCGCACGTAGCCCTCTTGGTGTCCACCGAGACGGCACACCCCGGTGCCACGTCGCCCCACATTCTGGGTTGCCAGCACCAAGCTCACCAATGCGCTCTGAATGACGTAGTTGTCGTTGCCCCAAATAATGCCTTTCTCGTAGGGATGGAACGTGCGGGGGCGGTGGCCTGATGCCTTCGGCTTGTAAGCCCAGTCTGCTGCTTGCTTGAGCCTGTCCACCGAGATGCCCGTCGCCTTGGATCCATCTTCCAAGCTCATACGATTGGTCTTCACAGCATCTTCGAAGCCCTTGGTATGCTTGGCTATGAAGTCCTTGTCATGCCAGCTCTGGTCGACCACATAGCTGAAGAGCGTGTTGAACAATGCAGTATCCGAGCCCGGCTCAATGTCCAGGTGCAGTACGTTTTCCTTGCCCGCGACTTGCTCGCAAATGGCAATGGTTGCCGTGCGGCGGGGATCAACGATGATGACCTTGGCAGCTGCAGCGGTTTCTCCCGGGAACCACTTCTTTTTCTTATCCACCGTAGCGCCACTCAGATTTGGCATCCAGTGATTGAGAAAGTAGTTTGACTGAGTTTCATACGGATTGGCACCTGTGCAGAAGATGGTGTCGGCCAGTTGCGCATCTTCATAGCTGTTGTTCAACTCTCCCACGCCCATCTCTCGAGTGGCATGGCATTCAGAGTTATAGGCGGGGCGGTTGTGAATGCGGGCCATCTGGGTTTGCAGCGCACTGAACATGAGCTTGCCGGTACCCCACGTGTTTTCAAATCCGCCACCTGCTCCACCGTGGTCGAAGCAGTCAAAAAATAATCCATTCGGACCATCGTTGTCGAGAATTTTCTTTGTCAGGCCTGCGTACAGCGCTATCGCGTTGTCCCAATCAGTATCAAGCCATAGGTCACCACGGAAGATACGAGGATTCTTCAGCCGTTCCTTGGTGATGCCATCGTGGGCGTACATGTACAAAGCCATCTTGCCACCGCGCGTTGATGACAGACCGCTGTTCACCACGCATTCCTTATCAGGAACAACCATGATGTTCCAACGCTTTCCCGACTTATCGGTGATGGTGTTCGTCATCGCCTTGGTCATGGTGATGGACAGAGGCGGGACCTGTTTTGTAAAGTCCACTCCCAAGGCGTTTTGACTTGCAGGGCGGCCACCTTCCTTGTTCGAGTCCCACTTGTAAACGTGGTACCCACATCCAACGATGCAGAAGTGGCACGTCATATTTGACTTCTGCGCATCCTTCGGAGGTAGTGCAATGCGGTCATTGATGTTGGTGGGCATGATGCGCTTCTCAGAGTCTGTAAATAAATGACGGTGCGAATATTACTTGTTTTTACGCGATTAGTGTCACCACAAATTCAATCGCATGGTGGTTCTGAGCTTGGCCTTCGCAGCCTGAAACGTGCAGAACAAGCCATTGCAGGCGACCATGGCGCGCCAAGATGCGCTACATCAAAGCAAACTCGCCCTTTAAGAAGCACTTCGGCTCCAATCGCGCCATCTTCCAGAGCCAGAGTGCTTTGCCTCGTCGAATTCGTTGCTGAAATTGAAAAATTCACATGCGCTCAGAGAATGTTGAATTGGCGGCCATAAATCAGACCATCAACACCAACTGCTGTGATAGAGTCGATTTTTGAGTTATACTCCAACTGAATCTTGGGGAGATCTTCGGTCGCCTGACCGCAGACCATCTGCCCGCTGTTTTCGGGGTCAAAGATGGAGTAGTGGCATCCACACTTGAACGTGCGTGTCCCTCCGTCATATGTCACTGGGCAGCCCATGTGCGTGCACATTGAGCTGAAGGCAACGATGTCACCACCAGGGACGGCATTGCCCATGCGGATGGCATAGCACGGTGAACTGGTATCGGGGTACGAGAACGGTATCGCTTGGTTCACAGGCATTCCCTTGACCTTGCCGATGGCCTTGCGGGGATACAAAAGCGTAGTTCCCATTGCGTCTGCTGGCACCGGGGTAGCGTTCACACTATGGATCGGGATGACCGTGGATCCTGCCACCACAGCAACTCCACCCGACTTCAGAAAGAAGCGGCGCGCGATCCTGACGTCGTTCATGTTATTCTCCGTTTTGATATTTTCCTTCTGGTGCCGGGAGCGTCACCTGAGTGCCCGCATTGGGATCGAAGTGAAATTCGTCGCACAGAAGTCGTATCAGTCCATCCTGAACCTGAAATTCGCCGGTTCAATCGACACAGTTTGGATATGCGACCATACCCGGGCGCCAGTCCCTCTTTACCAATAATCACCAAGAGCCTGAACCACCGAAGGCGATTTTCTGGTGCCAACGCTCCCAGGACCTTGATCCCTTCCGTTTGATTCATGGGTATCCTTCAAACAACTGCGGGGATTTTTTTGTCCACGCTCACCGGCAAAGCGAGTGTGATCAGCCAACAGATGAGCAGCATTACGGCCGACCCGCCGAGAGCATATATCAGTCCGCCCCATTGGTATAATAATCCGGACATCAGCGTTCCAAAAAAGCGTCCAAGCGCGTTGGCTGCATAGTAGAAGCCAACGTCCTCGGCGGTCTTCTGCGAGCCGGCGTAGGCCAGAACCAAGTACGAGTGAACGGAGGAGTTGACGGCAAAAGCAAAGCCGAAGAGACCCAGCCCTCCCACCACAACCCATTCCAGATAGGGCGCCTGCAATACAAGCGCCACGGCAATCGCGATCGGAACAAGCGCCAGGATTGCTGACCACAGACGGGCCGCTGGAACCTCTTCGCTCAGACCGTCCGGGCTCCGTTTGACAATCTTCGGCGCCAGCGCCTGCACCAGACCATAGCCAATGGTCCAAGCGGCGAGAAACCCGCCCACCATCGTGAACGTCCAGCCTTGCGAATACAAAAAAACCGGCACGCCGACGACGAACCAGACATCGCGCGCTCCGAAAAGCACCACGCGAGCAGCTGCCAGCGCGTTGATGCCAGCGTTTTTTGCGAACAATTCTTTGGCGGATCGGGAGGCCTTGCTCTTGCCCATCATCCTGGGTAGCGACGTGACGACACCGAGCAGCACCAGCGCGAGCAACGCGATCAGCGCCCAGAGTGCCAACCTGAAGCCAAGCGCTTGCAGAAGCAGTCCACCCAGGAAGAAGCCTACGCCCTTCATCGCATTCTTGCTGCCCGTGAACCAGGCAACCCACTTGAAGAGTTGGCCCGCAACTTGTTGCTTTGCCTCTGCCGAAGTGAGCTTGATGGCAGATTTGCTGGCCGTCTTGGTCAGGTCCTTGGCGACCCCGCATATGCCCTGGGCCAGAACGACCCATACGACCGACATTGCGTCCGACCATGCGGAATCGAGCCGGGACAATAAAGTGAACCCGATGATTTGGGTCAGTAGTCCCACCGTCAGCATGCGTGTGATGCCATGGCGTGTCGCAAGCCATCCGCCGATAAGATTGGCCAGCACGCCGGCAGCTTCGTAGAGCAGGAAGAGAAAGGCCAGAGCGAATGGCGAGTACCCCAAGCGATAGAAGTGCAGCAGCACCAGCATGCGCAACGCACCGTCCGTCAGGGTGAATCCCCAGTAGGCCGCGGTGACGATGGCGTAGTTGCGCGTGGCGTGACCCTGCATCTCAAACACCGACTTCACGCATGTGACAGGCCAAATCAACCATGCGGCAGGCGTAGCCCATTTCGTTGTCGTACCAAGCGTAGACCTTCAGGAGCGAGTCGTCGGTCACCATGGTCGACAAGGCATCGACGACAGAACTGCGGGTGTCACCTGCGTAGTCCGCACTCACCAAGGGTCGTTCCTCGTAACCGAGAATGCCTGCCAGGCAGGACTCGGCGGCTTGTTTGAAGAGCGCGTTTACTTCCTCCGCCGTGGTCTTGCGCTCAAGCTCAAAAACGCAGTCCGTCAACGAAGCATTCAGCACCGGAACACGCACCGCATGACCATTGAGCCGGCCCTTAAGTTCGGGATAAATCAGTGCAATGGCGCTGGCGCTACCCGTCGTCGTCGGCGCCAGACTCTGCATGGCACTGCGGGCGCGGCGCAGGTCCTTGTGCGTAGCGTCCACGACCACATTGGTGTTGGTCGGGCTGTGCAGGGTCGTAATCTGCCCATGCTTGATGCCGATATTTTCGTGTACCACCTTCACCACCGGTGCCAGGCAGTTCGTAGTGCAGGAAGCGGCCGTGACGATGCGGTTCCTGGCGGGGTCGTAGAGTTCATGATTGACGCCGACCACGACGTTCAGAACGTCCCCAACTTTCACAGGAGCCGCCACGATGATCCTTTTCGCACCTCGGTCAAGGTGCCCCTGGAGGGACTCGGGATTCAGGAATTTCCCTGTGCATTCCAAGACGGTGTCCACCCCCAGTTCGCCCCATGGGATCTCTGCCGCAGCGGGATGCGCGCTGAACGAGAGCCGCTTGCTGCCAATGACAATGGCCTTGTCACCCTCGGCGCGGATATTCTCGCGCCACCTGCCTTGCACCGTATCGAACGCGAGCAAATGCGCGGTTGCGTTTGCTTCGCCCTTGATTTCGTTCAGATGAACGACTTCCAGGCGATTGCCGGCGCGGGGGTCATCGGGCTGGCGCTCTGCGGCGCCTAGCGCCGCACGAAGGGCCAAACGACCGATGCGGCCCATCCCGTTGATGCCCACTTTCATCACTTTCATCGCATGCCTCTTTTCCTTTATCCATCAAGGGTAGCATGATCGAATGACAGTTAGATGACTGGCACCTGAAGTGAAACAACATCCAAAAAATCCTCAGAGCCAATCCGCGCACGAGAGAATGCGCTTGAATACCAGATCGATCCGGGGATCAAGGTCGCCCGGATTCATGAACGAGGATGCACGCTGCGCCAACGGCTCCCGACGCGAAAGTGTATTTCATAAGCCGCGCATCAACACTAGAATTGCGCTTCGCCTTTTCGGCGATATGGGGGTGGCCGCCGGCCGCCCCGCCACCGCACCCTTCTGGAGATTTGTGCATGACCGCTCGCATCGAGGCCGCCTCGCCCCATTTGATGAACACCTATGGCCGCGCACCGATCGCGCTGGTGCGCGGGCAGGGCTGCCGAGTCTGGGACGTGAACGGCAAGGAATACCTCGACGGCCTGAGCGGAGTCGGCGTGAACACGCTGGGCCATAACCACGCCAAGCTGGTTGCGGCCTTGCAGCAGCAGCTCACGCAGATCATCCATTCCTCCAACTACTACCACGTGCCCCTGCAGGAGGCGCTGGCCGCGAAGCTGGTGGAACTGTCGGGAATGCGCAATGTGTTCTTCTGCAACTCGGGGCTGGAGGCGAACGAGGCGGCGCTCAAGATCGCGCGCAAGTACGGCGTGGACCAGGGCATCGCCCGGCCCGAGATCGTGGTCTACGAGAAGGCCTTTCATGGCCGCTCCTTCGCCTCCATGGCGGCCACGGACAACCCCAAGGTCCGCAGCGGCTTTGGCCCGCTGGTCGAGGGCTTCGTGCGCGTGCCGCTGAACGACATCCGGGCCATCGAACAGGCCACCGCGAACCGGCCCGACGTGGTCGCCGTGTTCTTCGAGAGCATACAGGGCGAGGGCGGAGTCAACCCCCTGCACACCGAGTATCTGCAGCAGCTGCGCAGGCTCTGCGACGCGCGCGGCTGGCTCATGATGGCCGACGAAGTGCAGTGCGGAACGGCGCGCACCGGCAAATGGTTTGCCCACCAATGGGCGGGCATCGTCCCCGACGTGATGCCCCTGGCCAAGGGCCTGGGGTCGGGTGTTCCGATCGGCGCCGTCGTGGCCGGCCCCAGGGCCGCGAACGTGCTGCAACCGGGCAACCATGGCAGCACCTTTGGCGGCAATCCGCTGGCCATGCGCGCGGGCGTCGAGACGCTGCGCATCATCGAAGAAGACGGCCTGCTGCACAACGCCGCCACCGTGGGCGCGCAGCTGCGGGCGGCGCTCGAGCGCAAACTCGGCGGCTTGGCCGGAGTCAACGACATCCGGGGCCAGGGCCTGATGCTGGGTATTGAGCTGGACCGGCCCTGCGGCGCGCTGATCGCGCGCGCGGCCGAAGCCGGGCTGCTGCTGAACGTGACCGCAGACCGCGTGATCCGCCTCCTGCCCCCGCTGATCCTGTGCAGCGCCGAGGCCGACGAGATCGTCGCGAAACTGGTCCCGCTGGTGCGGGCGATTCTGGCCGAGTGAGGCGCAGCAGGAAACCCCATGAAGCATTACCTGCAATTCAACGACCTGGACGCCGACGAATACGCCCACCTGTTCGAGCGCGCGGCGCACATCAAGAGGAAGTTCAAAGCCTACGAAAAGCACCACCCGCTGGTGGACCGCACGCTGGCCATGATCTTCGAGAAGGCGAGCACGCGCACGCGCGTGAGCTTCGAAGCGGGCATGTACCAGCTCGGCGGCAGCGTGGTGCATCTGACCACGGGGGACAGCCAGCTGGGCCGCGCCGAGCCCATCGAGGACAGCGCCCGGGTCATCAGCCGCATGGTCGATCTGGTGATGATCCGCACCTACGAGCAGGCGCGCATCGAGCGCTTCGCCGCGCACTCGCGCGTTCCCGTGATCAACGGCCTGACGAATGAGTTCCACCCCTGCCAGATCCTGGCGGACATCTTCACCTTCATCGAACACCGCGGCCCCATCCAGAGCCGCACGGTGGCCTGGGTGGGCGACGGCAACAACATGGCCAACACGTGGCTGCAAGCCGCCGCGCTGCTCGGCTTCAAGGTGCACGTGAGCACGCCGTGCGGCTACGAAATCGATGAAAAATGGACCGCAGGCGCGCGGGACGTCGGCACCGAAAGCTACCGGTTCTTTGCCGACCCGCTGGCCGCCTGCGCGGGCGCCGACCTGGTCACCACCGACGTCTGGACCAGCATGGGCTACGAGGCCGAGAACGAGGCGCGCAAGAGGGCCTTCGCCGACTGGTGCGTGGACGCCGAGATGATGGCCGCGGCCCGGCCCGACGCGCTGTTCATGCACTGCCTGCCCGCGCACCGCGGCGAGGAGGTGCAGGCCGACGTGCTCGACGGCCCCCAGTCCGTCGTCTGGGACGAGGCAGAGAACCGCATGCACGCGCAGAAGGCGCTCATGGAATACCTTCTGCTGGGCCGCGACGCATAAGCGCCCGGCTCAGGGCAACTCAAACCCCAGCCGCTGCAGCGCCGCCTGCGCCGCCGGTTGCCGCAGCGCCCGGGCAAATGCCTGCGCTGCGGGGGCTGCGCCCTGGCGCAGCGTCATCGCGTAAGCCGCCCCGACCTGCAGCGCCGGGGGGAGTGGCAGCACCCGCAGGCGCGGCCGTTCGGCCCGCGCTGCGACCGCGTTCGTGCAATAGGTCAGCAACACGTCGGCCCGGTCTTGCTCCATCAGCCACAGGTAGGCGTTGCGGCCCGCGGGCGGCGTGGGCGAGTCGGCGCCGCCCGTGAGCTTCAGGGCCTTGGCGTCGAGCAGCGCGTAGGCCCCGGGTCGCAGCGCGTCGGCCCGGCGAAAGAACTCCCAGGCGTAATCCCCCGAGGGGTCGGCCCGGGGCGTGGAGGTGCCCACCCGCACGTCGCTGCGCAGCAGGGTCGCGAGCAGGGTGTCGGGTGTGGCGTCGATCTTCTCGCTGCCGAGCGCGCACAGGGTATTGCGCGCAAACACCACCGGTGCCTGCCAGCCGGCGCCTGCCGCCAGGCGCTCGGGATGCGCGGTATTTGCCGAGGCAAACAGCTGCGCGGGCGCGCCCTTTTCGATGCGCTCGCGCAGCAGGCCCGACGCGCCAAAGGTCAGCGCCACCTTCTGCCCCGTGCGCGCCTGGTGCTCGCGCGCGATTTCGGTCAGGGCTGCGCGCAGGCTTCCGGCGGCGTAGACCTGCACGGCGTCGGCGTCAGCATCAACGTCGGCCCCGGGCGCGGTCGGCGTGGAGCAGGCGCCAAGCAGCATGGCGCACGCGGCAATCGCCGCAGTTGCCCGGGAACGGCAGGCCATGGCGCTATTTGGGGGCGTTCGGGAAGAACAGCTGCTCGCCGCCGATCCGGTAGTCGGCGATGGCCGCCTGCCCGGCGGGCGAGAGCACCCAGTCGATGAACTTTTGCGCGTCCTGCGCCTTCACGTGCGCGTGCCGGGCGGGGTTGACGGCGATCACGCCGTACTGGTTGAAGAGCCTGGTGTCGCCCTCGACCAGGATCGCCAGGTCGGCGCGGTTCCTGAAGTTCAGCCAGGTGCCGCGGTCGGTCAGCGCGTAGGCACCGCTGGACGCCGCGATGTTCAGCGCAGGGCCCATGCCACAACCGCACTCCCTGTAGCCGCTGCCCTTGCCCGCGTCAGCGTCGGCGCCGGCGAGCTTCCAGTAGCGCAGTTCGGCCGCGTGGGTGCCGCTCTTGTCGCCGCGCGAGACGAAGCTGCCGTTCGCCGCAGCCAGCTTCTGCAGCGCCTGCACGATGTCCTTGCCGCGCGTGCCTGCGGGGTCGTCCTTCGGGCCCACCAGGATGAAGTCGTTGTACATCACGGGGTAGCGCTTCACGCCCCAGCCGTCGGCGACGAACTTCTCTTCGGCCACCTGGTCGTGCACGAACAGCAGGTCGGCGTCGCCCCGGCGCCCCATGTCGAGCGCCTGGCCGGTTCCCAGCGCGACCACCTTGACGTCCAGTCCGCTGGCCTTTTTGAACGCGGGAAGCAGCTGGCCAAACAGTCCCGATTGCTCGGTGGAGGTGGTCGATGCGAGCGTGATGCTCTGCGCGGACGCAGCGGCCCCGCAGGCCAGCAGAACGCCGGCCAGAAGAAAAAGACGGACCCGCGCCGGGGCGCGAAAAAACCTGCAATGCGTCATACCAGTTCTCCTTTGACGAACAAACGGGCGGCCTCGGGCAGCGGGCCGTTGAAGAAATCGTGCACCGGCAGGTCGGCGACCAGGCGGCCATGCTCCATATAGATCACGCGCCGGGCCAGGCGCTTGACTTGGCCCAGATTGTGGCTGCTGAACACCATGGTCACGGGCTGCGCGGCGCCGGCGGCAGCAGCAGCGAAGTCGGCGAGCAGCGCCTCGACCTCGCGCTTGGCGTGCGGGTCCAGGCTGGCGGTGGGCTCGTCGAGCAGCAGCACGTCCGGCCTCAGGGCCCAGGCGCGCGCAAGCGCCAGGCGCTGCTGCTGGCCCGCCGACAGGGTGCGCGCGTTCCGCGCGGCAACCTCCTGCAGTTCCACGCGCTGCAACGCCGCCAGCGCCTGCAGGCGCGCGTCGCGCCAGCGCGTGCCGCGCAGCCACAGCGCCAGCGCCACGTTGTTCTGCGCGCTGGTGCGCAGCATGTGCGGGCGCTGGAACAGCATGGCCTGGCGCAGTGCGGCGTCGCACTGCAGGCCGCCGGCGTGGGCACCGACCAGACCGTGCAGCAGGCGCAGCAGCGTGCTCTTGCCGCTGCCGTTCGCGCCCACCAGCGCCACGCGCTCGCCGGGCGCGATGCGCAGCGTGACCCCGGCGAGCGCCTGCACGTGGCCGTAGCGCAGCGTCACCTGGCGCAGTTCGACCCAGGGTCTGGTGGCGCCGCCGCTCATGCCGCAGCCCCTGCGGGGACGCTGTGCACGACGGCGCCGTCAACGCGCTCGCGCCAACGGCGCAGCGCGGCGATGAGCACGTTCAGCGCGAGCACCACGGCCAGCAGGATCAGGCCCAGCGCCAGCGCCAGGGGCAGGTCGCCCTTGCTCGTCTCGAGCGCGATGGCCGTGGTCATCACGCGCGTGAAGCCGTCGATGTTCCCGCCCACGATCATCACCGCGCCGACCTCGGAGATGGCGCGGCCAAACGCCGCGAGCAGCACGGTGAGCAGGGCGTAGCGCTCGTCCCAGGCGAGCAGCAGACTGCGCAGCGCGGCGCCCGCGCCCATGGAGCGCAGCTGCTCGCCGTGCGCGCGCTCGGCGTCTTCGACCACCTGGCGCGTGAGCGCCGTGACCACCGGCAGCACCAGGATGGTCTGCGCCAGCACCATGGCCTGGAAGCTGAAGAGCCAGCCCAGCGCGCCCAGCGGCCCGCTGCGCGAGAGCAGCAGGTAGACCACCAGCCCGACCACCACCGAGGGCACGGCGAGCAAGGTGTTGAGCAGCGCCAGCGCCGCGCCACGCCCGGCAAAGCGCGCCACGCCGAGCCAGGCGCCCAGCGCCAGACCCAGGCCGCAGGCCAGCAGGCAGGCGCTGGCGCTGACCGAGAGCGAGCGGCGCACGATGCTCCACAGCACGGGATCCAGGGACAGGGCAAGTTGCAGCGCGGTGCGCGCGCTTTCGGTGAATGTGGACATGGCTTGGGCTATCGTATGTGCCCGCACCATATCCAGCGATAGGAAAATCCGTGCATAGGGTTCAACTGCACTACACGCTCAGCCGGGACGCCGGCGATGCACGCATCCGCAATCCGCTGCCCGAACTGCTCCAAGCCGTCGCCGGGCAGGGCTCGATTTCGGGCGCCGCTCGCCGTCTGGACCTGTCGTACCGCCATGTCTGGGGCGCGCTCAAGCGCTGGGAGGAGCAACTCGGTGGCGCGCTGATCACCTGGAGCAAGGGCCAGCCGGCGCGGCTCAGCGAATTCGGCAGCAAGCTGCTTTGGGCCAAGCGCCAAGCGCCAAGCGCAGGCGCAGGCGCGGCTCGCGCCGCAGATTGCCGCGCTGCACGCCGACCTGGAGCGCACGTTTGCCGTGGCCTTCGACGCCCGGGCGCACGTGCTCACCCTGTACGTATGCGCCCCCACCATATCCAGCGATAGGAAAATCCGTGCATAGGGTCCAACTGCACTACACGCTCAGCCGGGACGCCGGCGATGCACGCATCCGCAATCCGCTGCCCGAACTGCTCCAAGCCGTCGCCGGGCAGGGCTCGATTTCGGGCGCCGCGCGCAGTCTGGACCTGTCGTACCGCCATGTCTGGGGGGCGCTCAAGCGCTGGGAGGAGCAACTCGGTGGCGCGCTGATCACCTGGAACAAGGGCCAGCCGGCGCGGCTCAGCGAATTCGGCAGCAAGCTGCTCTGGGCCGAGCGCCAGGCGCAGGCGCGGCTCGCGCCGCAGATTGCCGCGCTGCACGCCGACCTGGAGCGCGCGTTTGCCGTGGCCTTCGACGACCGGGCGCACGTGCTCACCCTGTACGCCAGCCACGACGATGCCCTGGCGGCGCTGCGCGCGCATGCGGCCGCGCAGGCCGACGCGGGCGCGCTGCATCTGGACATCCGCTTTTGCGGCAGCGTGGACGCGATCCGTGCGCTGAACGAGGGGCGCTGCACGCTGGCGGGCTTTCACACGCTGGAGCAGCCGGCGGCCGACTCGCTGAGCGCGCGCATCTACCGGCCGCTGCTGCAACCGGGGCTGCACAAGATCATCGGCTTTGCCCAACGCACGCAGGGCCTGATCGTGGCGCCGGGAAATCCGCTGGCCCTGCGCAGCCTGGCGGACGTGGCGCGCAGCGGCGCGCGCTTCGTGAACCGGCCGCTGGGCACCGGAACGCGCGTGCTGCTCGACGAACTGCTCGCGCAGGCGGGACTGGACGCGCAGGCCATCGCGGGCTACGCGCTGAGCGAGCCCTCGCACACGGCGATCGCGCAGGCCGTGGCCGCCGGTGCGGCCGACGTGGGCCTGGGAATCGAGGTTGCGGCCCGGGCCCACGGGCTGGACTTCGTGGCCCTGGTGCACGAGCGCTACCACCTGGCCTGCCTGAAATCCAGCCTCGAGCAAGACGCCACGCGGGCCCTGCGCAGCCTCCTGCAAACGCCCCGGTGGCAGGCGCAAATGGCGGCGCTGCCGGGCTACCAGCCCTGGCACTGCGGCGCGGTGCTGGCCATGAAGCAGGTTCTGCCCTGGTGGCGCTTCGCGCACGAGAAACGCCGCGCGGAGCCTGGGGAAGAATCCGCATAGCCGCCCCCTGCGCCCCAAAGGCCGGGGATTTCGGCAGTCCTTTTTTCATCGCTGAAGAATCCGTGTTTTTCCGGGGATACCCCCGTCATGATCCAGTCATGCTTGGCCTGCGGCGGCTCGTAGAATCGGGCGCGCTTTCCTGGTGTGCGCCCGGGCCGGGGTAATGCACACCGCTTTTATCCCTTGGAGACAGCATGCAGGCTTTGCTCAAATTCTCGCGCGGGGTCGACTGGCTCAGCACCCAAATCGGCAAATACGTGATCTGGCTGATCCTGGCCTCGACCGTGATCAGCGGCATGAACGCCGTCGTGCGCAAGGCGTTGAACACGAGTTCGAACGCGTTTCTGGAGGTGCAGTGGTACCTGTTCTCCGCGTCGTTCCTGATCGCCGCGGGCTACACGCTGCTCCAGGGCGAGCACGTGCGCGTGGACGTTCTCTCCAGCCGCCTGCCCAAGCGCCAGCAAATCTGGATCGACATCTTCGGCTTCAGCTGCTTTCTCGCCCCCATGTGCCTGGCCATTCTCTGGTACGGCGTACCCTACTTCCTGCGCGCCTACCACTCGGGCGAAATGTCGAACAACGCCGGCGGCCTGATCCGCTGGCCCGTGTACCTGATGATGCCCCTGGGCTTCGGGCTGTTGCTGCTGCAGGGCAGTTCCGAGCTGATCAAGCGCGTTGCCTTCCTGCGCGGCCTGATCGGGGACCCGACGGCGAAGAAAGCGGAAAAGAGCGCCGAGGAGGAACTCGCCGAATCCATCCGCCGCCTGGCCGAAGCCGCCCAGGGCAGCGGCGGCAAGGCCGGCAAGAGCGTTTGAGCGGGGAACCCCAGAACCATGGAATTCCTCCTGCACAACCTGGCCCCGATCATGTTCGCGGGGCTGATCGTCTTTCTGCTCATGGGCTTTCCCGTGGCCTTCAGCCTGGGCGCCTGCGGCCTGTTCTTTGCCTTCATCGGCGTGGAGTTCGGCGTTCTGCCCGAGGCCCTGCTGCAGGCCGTGCCGCTGCGCATCTTCGGCATCATGCAGAACGACACCCTGCTGGCGATTCCGTTCTTCACGCTCATGGGGCTGATCCTGGAGCGCAGCGGAATGGCCGAGGACCTGCTCGAGACCATCGGCCAGCTGTTCGGCCCGATCCGCGGCGGCCTGGCGCTGGCCGTGATCTTCGTCGGCGCGCTGCTCGCCGCGACCACGGGCGTGGTCGCAGCGTCGGTGATCTCCATGGGCCTGATCTCGCTGCCCATCATGCTGCGCTACGGCTACGACCGGCGCCTGGCGTCCGGCGTGATCGCCGCGTCGGGAACGCTCGCGCAGATCATTCCGCCCTCGCTGGTGCTGATCATCCTGGCCGACCAGCTCGGCCGCTCGGTGGGCGACATGTACAAGGGCGCTTTCCTGCCGGGCCTGATGCTCACGGGCTTCTACGCCACCTACGTGATCCTGCTGGCGATCGTCAAACCGCACTGGGTCCCCGCCCTGCCCGCCGAGGCCCGCACCCTGCGCGAAGACAGCGGCCAGAGCGGCCTGCCCTCGCTGCTGGTGCTGACGGCCATCTGCACGGCCGCGTCGATCACCATGGGCCGGAACATGCCCGCGCTGCGCAGTTGGTGGTCGCAGGTGCCGATCGAGCACGTGGCGCTGGACGAGACCATCGTCGTTTCGCTGTGCTTTGGCGTGGCGCTGGCCTTCGTCGCCGCCAGCGTGAACCGGATCGCCCGCCTGGGCCTGCTCTCGCGCATGGCCGAGCGCGTGACCTTCGTCCTCATCCCCCCGCTGCTGCTGATCTTCCTGGTGCTCGGAACCATCTTCCTGGGCGTGGCCACGCCCACCGAAGGCGGCGCCATGGGCGCGCTGGGCGCATTCATCATGGCCATGGCGCGCGGCCGCCTGAGCCTGAGCCTGCTCAGGCAGGCGGTGAACACGACGACCAAGCTGTCGTGCTTCGTGGTGTTCATCCTGGTCGGCGCGACGATCTTCAGCCTGACCTTCCAGGGAGTGGACGGCCCGGTGTGGGTGGAGCATCTGCTCAGCGGCCTGCCCGGCGGTCCGCTGGGCTTTCTGATCGTGGTGAACATCATGATCTTCTTCCTGGCGTTCTTCCTGGACTTCTTCGAGCTGTCGTTCATCGTCGTTCCTCTGCTCGCGCCCGTGGCCCACAAGCTGGGAATCGACCTGATCTGGTTCGGCGTGCTGCTGGGAATCAACATGCAGACCTCGTTCATGCACCCGCCGTTCGGCTTTGCGCTGTTCTACCTGCGCAGCGTGGCACCCGCCGGGGAATACCTGGACAAGGTGAGCAAAAAAATGATCCCGCCCGTGACGACGATGCAGATCTATTGGGGCGCCGTTCCCTTCGTGGCGATACAGATCCTCATGGTCGGCCTGGTGATTGCCTTCCCCGGAATCGTCTCCAACGGCCTGGACAAGGACGAGGCCTACGACCTGGACAAAATCCGCCTGGAGATGGAAGCCGCCATGCCCGACCCCGCAGGAGCCGCCACCGACGACCCCGGCGCGGACATGGACGGCGCCGCCCCCGCAAGCGACCCGTTGAAGGACTTGCTCGACTCGCTGGCCAAGGAAAAGAAGTGAGTGCGCGTGCAATGGGCCGGGCCAGCGCCAGCGCGGCCCGGTCGCACTGCATCGCGTAGCAGCGCGCGGGGGCGCGTGCGCCGCGGCCATGGTGCGCGAGCCATGCACGCACCACCCGGCGCAACCCGCAGGCCACCGCATCACCGCACCGCCAGGGGCTGCCGGGCGCGCAGCGCATTTGCGAACAAATCTGAGCGCGCGCAGCGCACGCCATGCCATAGCATTTGGCGATAGCTCAAAGTTCAAAATCCCGCTTGTGCATGGGCGCAGCCCGATCCACACTCTGACCCGCTTTCTTGCAGACAACGCGATTGCCACAGGAGACGCCGATGCCACACCGCCCCTTTCTCCGCGCCTGGGCTGCTGCCGCCTTCGCCTTGTTCCCGGGGCTTGCCGCGCTGCCCGCAGCGGCCCGGGACGATGCGTTCAAGATCGGCCTGATCCTGCCCATGACCGGCCAGCAGGCCAGCACCGGCCGCCAGATCGAGGCCGCAGCCCGGCTCTGGATGGCGCAAAACGGCGACACCGTGGCCGGCAGAAAGGTCCGGCTCATCGTCCGGGACGACACCAGCCTGCCCGACGTGACGCGCCGCCTGGCGCAGGAGCTGGTGGTGAACGAGAAGGTGGACGTGCTCGCGGGAATGGGCATCACGCCTTCGGCGATGGTCACGGCGCCTCTGGCGACGCAGTCGAAAACCCCGCTGGTGGTCATGGCCGCGGCCACCTCGGGAATCACCGAGGCCTCGCCCTACGTGGTGCGCAGCAGTTTCACCCTGCCCCAGGTGTCGGTGGCGCTGGCCGATTGGGCGCCCAGGAACGGCATCAGAAAAGTGGTCACGCTGGTGAGCGACTACGCCCCCGGAATCGACGCCGAGAAGTTCTTCAGCCAGCGCCTGCTGTTCAACGGCGGCCAGGTCACCGAGGCCCTGCGCGTGCCGCTGCGCGGCCCGGACTTCGCCCCCTTTCTGCAAAAGGTGCGCGACGCCCGGCCCGACGCGCTGTTCGTCTTCGTTCCCTCCGGCGCCGGCGCAGCGGTGATGAAGCAGTTCCTCGAACGCGGCCTGGACAAGGCGGGGATCCGCCTCATCGCCACGGGCGACGTGACCGACGACGACCAGCTCAACGGCATGGGCGACGGCGCGCTGGGCGTGATCTCGTCGCACCACTACTCGGCCGCGCACCCCTCGCCGCTGAACAAGAAATTCGTCTTGGCCTTCGAGAAGGCGAACCCGGGTCTGCGCCCGAACTTCATGGCCGTGGGCGGCTACGACGGCATGCGCATGATCTATGAGGCCCTCAAGAGCACCCGGGGCGCGGGCGGCGGCGACGCGCTGCTGGCCGCGCTGAAGGGCCAGGTGTTCGAAAGCCCGCGCGGCCCCGTGCACATCGACGCGCAGACGCGCGACATCGTGCAAAACGTCTACCTGCGCCGCGTCGAGCGCGTCAACGGCCAACTCTACAACGTGGAATTCGACACCATCGAGGGCGTCAAGGACCCCGGCAAGAGCCGCTGACCCAGGCCGCCGCAGGCGCCCTGCCGCATGCACCGAACCGGCACCGACCCCGACTCCATGCTGACCCTTCTTTTCGACGGCCTGGCCTACGGCATGCTGCTGTTCATTCTGGCGCTGGGCCTGGCCGTGACCATGGGCCTGATGAACTTCGTCAACTTGGCGCACGGCGCCTTTGCCATGGCTGGCGGCTACGCCGCGGTGCTGCTCATGCAGCGGCTCGACGTGCCCTTTCTCTTCTGTCTGCCGATCGCCTTTGCGGGGACGGCGCTGCTGGGCGCGGCGCTCGAGTGCACGCTGTACCGCCCGCTCTACCGCAGAAGCCATCTGGACCAGGTGCTGCTGTCCATCGGCCTGGTGTTCATGGCCGTGGCCGGCGTGGACTATTGCGTGGGCCCGACGCAGCAGATCATGCAACTGCCCGAATGGCTCAAGGGCCGCACGGAATGGGGCAGCGGCGCGCTCACGCTGGGCATGGGGCATTACCGTTTGTTCGTCATCGCCGTGTGCGCGGTGCTCACTGCGGGCCTGCAGTACGTGCTGGTGAAGACCCGTTTCGGCAGCCGCCTGCGCGCCGCGGTGGACGACCAGCGCGTCGCCGCGGGACTGGGAATCGACGTGAACCGCGTGTTCCTCGTGACCTTTGCCTGCGGCTCGGGTCTGGCCGGCCTCGGCGGCGCGCTCGGGGCCGAGATGCTGGGTCTGGACCCGGGATTCCCGCTCAAGTTCATGGTCCATTTCCTGATCGTCGTCGCGGTCGGCGGCACCACGTCCATCACCGGACCGCTGCTGGCCGCGCTGCTGCTGGGAATTGCCGACGTGGCGGGAAAGTACTACATCCCCAAGCTGGGCGCGTTCATCGTCTACAGCCTCATGATCCTGATCCTGCTGTGGCGCCCGCAGGGGCTTTTTGTGCGCAAGGGCGGCTGACGTGAAGCCCCCCCGAACCTTGCTATTGCAGGCCCGCCGCCTGCGCTGGTGGGAGCCGGTGTTCTGGCTGCTGGCGTTTGCCACGCCCCTGGTTTTTCCCGGCCAAGCGCTGATCACCTGCGAAATCGCCATCGCCGCGCTGTTCGCCCTGTCGCTGGATCTGATTCTGGGCTACGCCGGAATCGTCTCGCTCGGCCACGCGGCCTTTCTTGGCCTGGGCGGATACGCTGCGGCGCTGTTTGCCAAGCACGTCCATCCCGACCCGCTCGCGGGGCTGGCGCTGGGCATGGGCGCTGCGGCGCTGCTGGGCGCCGTGGCCTCGCTCACCATCCTGCGCGGCAGCGACCTCACGCGCCTGATGGTCACGCTGGGCATGAGCCTGGTGCTGCTGGAACTGGCGAACAAGCTCGACTGGCTGACCGGCGGCGCCGACGGCCTGCAAGGCGTGGTGCCGGGCCCGGTGCTCGGCCGGTTCGCGTTCGACTTGCAGGGGCGCACGGCGGCCTGGTACGCGCTCAGCGTGCTGCTCGCGTGCTTTGCGCTCGCGCGGCGCGTCGTGCAGTCGCCGTTTGGCGCCACGCTCGTGGCGATCCGCGAGAACCGGCTGCGCGCCCTGGCCATCGGCATTGCGGTGAACACCCGGCTGGCGCAGGTCTACACCCTGGCCGCAGCGCTGGCCGGCGCCGCCGGCGCGCTGCTCACGCAGACCACGGGATTTGCGTCGCTGGACCTGTTCGATTTCCACCGCTCGGCGGACGCGCTGCTGACCCTGGTGATCGGCGCCACGGGCTGGCTCTACGGCGGCATCGTCGGGGCCGTGGGCCTGAAGCTGCTGCAAAACCTGATCGCCGCGTACACGCCGCAGTACTGGATGTTCTGGATCGGTCTGCTGCTCGTGCTGCTGGTCCAGCGCGAGCGCCTGTTTGCCTGGTTCCGGGGGCGCCGGGCATGAGCGCGGGCGGCGTGCCAGCGCCCGCCACGCCGGCGGAGAACGGCCAGACCGTGCTGCTGGCGCAGGGTCTGGTGAAGCGCTTTGGCGGAATCAGCGCCACCAACGGCGTCACGCTCGACCTGCGGAAGGGCGCACGCCATGCGCTCATCGGCCCCAACGGCGCGGGCAAGACCACGCTCATCAACCTGCTCACGGGGGTGCTTGCGCCCACCGGGGGGAGCATCGCGCTCGACGGCCAGGACATCACGCGGCTGGCGCCGCACCAGCGCGTGCGCCGCGGCCTGGTGCGCACCTTTCAGATCAACCAGCTGTTCGACCGCCTCACGCCGCTGGAGACCCTGGCGCTCACCGTCTCGCAGCAGCAGGGCCTGGGCGGCGCATGGTGGCAGCCCCTGGGCGCGCGCCGCGCGGTCATGGAGCGCTGCGCGCAACTGCTCGAGCAGTTCCACCTGGACTCCGTCATGGCCGAGCCCACGCGCGCGCTCGCCTACGGCAAGCGCCGCCTGCTCGAAATCGCCATTGCACTGGCCTGCGCGCCGCGCGTGCTGCTGCTCGACGAGCCCGTGGCCGGCGTGCCCGCGGGCGAGCGCGAGGAGCTTTTGCAGACCGTTTCGGCGCTGCCCGCCGACGTGTCGGTGCTGCTGATCGAACACGACATGGACCTGGTGTTCCGCTTTGCCCGGCGCATGACGGTGCTGGTCAACGGCGCGGTGCTCACCGAGGGCACGCCCGACGCCATCGCCCGCGACCCGCAGGTCAGGGCGGTCTACCTGGGCGACCACGGGGAAGGCAGCAGCGCGCAGGCAGGGGATCGCCATGGCTGAGGCGCTTTTGCGCATCGACGGGCTGAGCGCGGGCTACGGCGCGGCGGTGGTGCTGCAGGGCGTCTCGCTGGCGCTGCCCGAGGGGGACACGCTGGCGCTGCTCGGGCGCAACGGCACCGGCAAGAGCACGCTCATCGACACCCTGGCCGGCGCCACGCGCCAGCATGCGGGGTCGATCACGCTGGGCGGCGTGGCGCTGCACCGGCTGCCCGCGCACGCGCGCGCCGCCGCGGGCATCGGCTGGGTGCCGCAGGAGCGCAGCATCTTCCAGTCGCTGAGCGTGCACGAGAACCTCACGGCCGTGGCGCGGCCCGGTCGTCCGGGGTCGGGCGCCCGGCCCTGGACGCCCAAGCGCGTGTACGAGATGTTCCCGCGCCTGGCCGAGCGCAAGACCCACCTCGGAGGGCAGCTCTCGGGCGGCGAGCAGCAGATGCTGGCCGTGGGCCGCGCGCTGGTGCTCAACCCGCGCCTGCTGCTGCTCGACGAACCGCTCGAGGGCCTGGCGCCCATCGTCGTGCAGGAACTGCTGCACGCCATCCGGCGCATCACGCGCGAGGAGGGCCTGTCGGCGATCATCGTCGAACAGCACCCGCAGGCGATCCTGGCGATTTCCGAGCACGTCGCCGTGCTCGACCGGGGCCGCATCGTGCACACCGGCGCGGCCGCGCAACTGCGCGCGCAGCCCGCGCTGCTCGACCGCCTGCTGGGCCTGGCCAGACAGGACCCTGTCGATCCGCAGATTCCGTACATCAAATAGCCAGTCATGCCGTAACTCGCATGCCCATATTTTTGGCTTTTCTGCCGTGCCCATGGCGCTTGCATCGGGCGGGGCTCTGCCCTGGCGGGGTCGCGCAAGAGGGCGCTGGCCCGGGATCCGCCGCGCATGCCATCGGGATCGGCAGATCCCGCCCGATCGACGCGCATCCCGGCCGCGCGCTGAACGCCCATCGGCTCCCTGCGGGCAACTTCCTGCGCAAGGGAATTTCGCAGCGGAGACGCACGTCGCGGGCCAGCCGGGTAATTCGTCGATTCCGAAGAAATTCGCCGCTGTCACCACCGTGCCAAGCAGCAATTTGCTATACACTCCCGCGCATCACAGATGTAACTCATTTGCCTCTGTAATACCCACCGATTGATCAGCGATTGATCAGTTTTTCGCCATTTTTTTATTGTTCTCGCGTGGGGTAGCTGGTGTCGCGTAAACCCGGAATATCGGTCTTGGCCTGCGCGTCTGGCATACGACGCGGGGGCGTTGCCCCGCACATGCTTGCACGAAATGAAATCGCTGCATGCGCACCCAGGGCAAGGCGCACACCGCAACACGGGTCGGAGCCCGCGTGAGGATCGGTAATACCCCCCTGGGTGCGAAGGCACGGTATGTGCAAGTATTTGCGAAGCAGCGTACCCAAGTACCGGCGCAGCTCACGGGGTGCCCATGTTCCGGTCCCCATGCTGCGCCAAGGATGGATGTCGAGCGCCGCCGTGTCCCATCAGTGCCCACCCCATGCACCCAAAGGAGATTGAGCACCATGAAAGCCAAATCGGAATCTGAATCCAGAAAACCCTCCTCCGTGCCAGCGCTCGGCAGCGATGCGCACACTGAGCGTTTCGTTGCAGCGGCCAAGCTGTTCGGCCCCGACCTGACGGAGGGCTTCCGGCCGACGTACTTCGAATTCGAGGCCAAGTCGGCGACGCTGAACATGCGGCTGCCCAAGGAACTGCTGGGTGCCTTGAAGGCCAAGGCGCAAGCGCAGGGCATCCCGTACACGCGCTACGTGCGCCAGGTTCTGGAATACGTCGTGACGCGCTGACGGGTGTCCGCTCTAGGAAACCCGGTACAAGGCCTGCAAGGTACTGCGGATGAGTTGCGCCATGGCCTGCTGCGTGAGCGTGGCCGGCCCCCGGGCCCTGCACGGCGAGCGCAAGGCCTACGCCGACGTGCCGCCGTTTGCTACCAGTTGGAACAGTAGCTGCGATGAGCCCCCCGGGCCGGCTGCTGCGGCAGGTAGCGGCGCACGCGCCCGGTAGAATCCGCCGCCCGACAGACTCCGGAAAGAAGCCCCCTTGTCCGACCGCCTCGCCGTACTGCCCCAGTACCTTCTGCCCAAGTGCGCGCTCAGCACCCTGGCCGGAAAATTCGCGTCGGCCCGGCTCGGTGGACTGACGCGCGCGGCGATCCGCGGCTTCGTCGCGCACTACGGCGTGGACATGGCCGAGGCGGCGCAGCCCGACGTGGCGGGCTACGCGTCGTTCAATGACTTCTTCACGCGCGCCCTGCGGCCCGGCGCGCGCCCGCTGGCCCCGGCGGACCTGATCTGCCCCGTGGACGGCGCGATCAGCCGCTTCGGCCCGATCGAGCAAGACCAAATCCTGCAAGCCAAGGGCCACGCCTACTCCGTCACCGCGCTCGTGGGCGGCGACGCGGCGCTCGCAGCGCATTTTGCAAACGGGCACTACGCCACGCTGTACCTGAGCCCGCGCGACTACCACCGCGTGCACATGCCCTGCGCGGGAGAACTGCTGCACATGCTGCACGTGCCGGGCACGCTGTTCTCGGTCAACCCCGCGACGACGCGCACCGTCCCGGGGCTGTTTGCGCGCAACGAGCGGGTGGTGTGCTGCTTTGAATCCGCCCACGGGCCGTGGCTGCTGGTGCTCGTCGGCGCGGCCATCGTCGGCAGCATGGCCACCGTATGGCACGGCCAGGTGAACCCGCCGCGCACCGGCCGGCTCCGGCAATGGGACTACGCCCGGGGCCAGGTGAGCCTGCGCCAGGGCGAGGAAATGGGGCGTTTCCTGCTCGGCTCGACGGTGCTGCTGCTGCTCCCCCCGGGCCCCCTGCGCTTTGACCCGCACTGGGCGCCGGCGCGGCCGATCCGGCTCGGCGAAGCCATGGCGCAGCGCTCTGCGCACTGACCCCCTTCCATTCAAGGGACCGCGCGCGCCGCCGCAGAGGCAAACGCCAGCATGGCCTCGAACATGCGCCGCAGCAGCGGCTGCACGCCCGCAGCGACGGCGGGCAGGTAGTCGAAAGGCAGGGCCTCCTGCATGTAGCTGCACTGCGTCATCTCCAGTTGGACCGCGTGCACGCGCTGCGCCGGCTGGCCGTAGTGGCGCGTGATGTACCCACCCTTGAAGCGGCCATTGAGCACCGCCGTATGGCCCGGGGCAGAGCGGGCAATCGCCAGCAGTTCCTGCTCCAGCGCGGGGTCGCAGCTCTTGCCGTCGGCCGTTCCCAGGTTCAGATCGGGCAGCCGGCCGACAAAAAAGCGCGGCAGCACCGAGCGGATCGAATGCGCGTCCCAGAGCATCGCCACGCCATGCCGGGCGCGGATGCGCTCGAGCTCGGCGCGCAGCTGCGCGTGGTACGGAACCCAGATGGCGTCGCGGCGCGCGGCGATTTCGGCAGCGTCGGGCGTATCGCCGTGGGCATAGAGGGGCTGCTCGTCAAAACTGTCCACCGGGCACAGCCCGGTCACGCTCTGCCCCGGGTACAGGCTGCTGTCGTCGGGCGGGCGGTTCAGGTCAATCACATAGCGCGAATGCGTGGCCGCAAGCGTGGACACCCCCATGTCGCGCGCAAAAGCATAAAGGCGCTCCATATGCCAGTCGGTATCAGGCACCTGCCGCGCCTGCGGACCAAAGCGGGCAGCCAGTGCGGGCGGTACATGGGTGCCGGTGTGCGGCATGGAGAGCAGCAGCGGCTGCGTGCCTTGGTGGAAGATAAACGGTGCCGGGGGGGTATCGGTCATGGCGGGTTGGTGGGTTGGCAAATTGGTGGGGCAGGACACTATAAGCCTTGGTGGTGACTCCCCACCACGGCGCGATGGGGGGGGCTGCTGGCTGCGCCAGAGGGCTTGGGATGCGTTGCGCAGGGGTTGCGGGCTACAGGGGCCGCTCTCGAAGGACCGTGAGTCTCTTGCTTTCCAGCGATTTTGATTTACGATGGACACCCATCCGATGGAGGTGCCACATGACAGAAATAACACTTACGACCAAAGGCCAGTTCACCTTCAACCAGCAATTGCTGGATCATCTGGGCGTCAAAGCCGGCGAAAAGGTCCTTGTAAAAAAACTTCCTGACGGTAGTTTAAAAATAGAAGCTGAAAAGAATCAGATCGACATTCTTTCCCTGTCCAGGTCCATGCAAAGCGACATTCAAGCGACGGATGCCGAATTGCAAGATTCGATCCGGCAGTCCTATATCCAACGTGGAAGATCATGAACAGCATCATCGTTGATACGAATGTGCTCGTTCGTTTTCTTGTAGGCGATGACAAGCAGCAAAACAAAATCGCGGAAAGACTTTTCGAGACCGTCGAAGAAATAATCATTCCAACGCATGTTTTTTGCGAACTCGTATGGGTTTTGCTGTCTGTTTACAAATCCAGACCAGAGGAAGTGCACGCAAAGATTTGCGGAATCATAAAAAGCCGGAAAGTTGTAGTCAGAAATGATGAAATAGAAGCCGGTTTGCAGATGATGGAAAAAGGCGGTGACTTTGCGGACGGGGTGAATGCGTATAGCGGTGAGATCATGGCGCATGGCCCATCCGTATTTATCTCGTTTGACCGCCAAGCCGTGCGCCTGCTCGCCAAGCAAGGCATCTCCGCATTGGTGCCAGAATGACTTGGCACCCTCAACATCCGCACTACATCTGCTGTGCCAAGTAGTGGGAAGATCCGCGCCATTCTATCTGTTACAGTCGAGCAATCAAAACAGGAATCTGTTGTGCCAAAAAACAATGTTCCCAAGGTATTCATTTCCTATTCGCATGATTCTCAAGACCATAAAAAGTGGGTTCTTGACTTGGCCACCCGTCTTTGCAATAACGGTATTGATGCGATTCTTGATCAATGGGAACTTGGTCCCGGACAAGACTTGCTGCAATTCATGAACAAGCACTTGCGTGCAGCCAATCGGATTCTGATGATATGCACTGAAAACTACGTTAAAAAGGCCAATGATGGCACTGGCGGGGTGGGATATGAAAATATGATCATCACCGGTCAGCTGTTCAATAACACTGACTCCAACAAGTTCATCCCGTTAATCCGACAAATCGGCACTTCCACCGTACCATCGTTCTTGCAATCCAAAATACGCCTGGATTTTTCAGACAGTCAATTTGAATTCTCGTTCGATGAGCTAATCCGTTCGATTCTTGGTGCCCCGCTATACAAGAAGCCAGCCATCTCAAACAATCCATTCTCCCCTGTATCAAATACACCGGTAGAAAAGACAGGCGACGGGCTTCTGAAGCTCATGAAGATCATCGTTGAGCAATTTGAATTGCAATCCTATTCCAGCGGTGGAATTGTGCCCTCAACCTTACGCGCAAGAATGAACATTTCACGAACCTTGTTTGAGACACTCTTGGATCAAGCAGAAGAGCAGGAACTTATAGGACGATCTTATAGTTTGAACAAAAGCGAATCACTCTATCTCACTAGGAAAGGAAGGGCATATGCAATCCAACATCAACTGGTCCCCTCTGAGTAGCCCCTATCAGCCCTTTTCCCTTCTGTCTTGATATTTTTCCCGTCCTATCCTTCCCCGGCATTCAACAGCAGCTACTCTCCTTGAATTAACCGGGTTCCGGTTCCTATTGCTTGTGCCCCCCTCACCCCTCCTCCCCCTCCCCCAAAAACCCCCCGCTCTGATGCCCCCATAGCCGCGCATACACCCCACCCTGCGTCAGCAGTTGGGCATGCGTCCCTTCTTCAACAATACGGCCCGCGTCCAGGACGATCAGGCGGTCCATTGCCGCAATGGTTGACAGGCGGTGGGCGATGGCGATTACGGTTTTGCCTTGCATCAGGCCGTCCAGGCTTTGCTGGATGGCTGCTTCGACCTCGGAGTCAAGCGCGCTGGTGGCCTCGTCGAGCAGCAGGATGGGGGCGTCCTTGAGCATGACCCGGGCTATCGCCACGCGCTGGCGCTGGCCCCCGGAGAGTTTCACGCCGCGCTCGCCCACATGGGCCTCGTAGCCGCTGCGGCCTTGCAGGTCGGCCAGGCCGGCGATGAAGTCGGTGGCCTCGGCGCGGCGCGCGGCGGCGTGCAGTTCGGCTTCGCTGGCGTCGGGGCGGCCGTACAGGATGTTCTCGCGGATCGAGCGGTGCAGCAGCGAGGTGTCCTGCGTCACCATGCCGATCGCGCGGCGCAGGCTGTCCTGCGTGACCAGGGCGATGTCCTGCCCGTCGATCAGGATGCGGCCTGCGCGCAGGTCGTGAAAGCGCAGCAGCAGGTGGACCAGCGTGGATTTTCCCGCGCCCGAGCGGCCGATGAGCCCGATTTTTTCGCCCGGGCGGATGTCCAGGTTCAGGCGCTCGATGACCGGGTGGCCGGCGCCGTAGGCAAAGTCCAGGTTCTCAAAGCGCACCTCGCCGCGCGTCACCTCCAACGACCGGGCATCGGGTGCATCGACCACCGTGCGCGGGTGGGTCAGGGTGTTGATGCCGTCCTGTATGGTGCCGATGTTTTCAAACAGCATGGTCATCTCCCACATCGCCCAGTGCGCGAGGTTGGACAGGCGCAGCGTCATCGCCGTGACGGCGGCCACGGCCCCGACGCCGACTTGGCCGTGCGACCACAGCCACAGCGCGGTGCCGCAGGCGCCCAGGATCATCAGCGTCACCAGGAAGTGGTTCGTGATTTCAAACTGACTCACCAGGCGCATCTGCGCGTAGCCGGTGCGTCTGAAGGCGTCCATCGCGGCGCGGGCAAATTCGGATTCGCGCCGGGTGTGCGAGAACAGCTTCACGGTGGCGATATTGGTATACGCGTCGGTAATGCGCCCGGTCATCGCCGCACGCGCGTCGGCCTGCTGCTTGCCCATCCGGCCCAGGCGCGGAACGAAGTACGCGCAGGCCAGGCCATAGGCCAGCACCCAGAGCACGAACGGCACGAGCAGGCGCGCGTCGAAGCCGGCCAGCAGCGCCAGGATGGTGACCAGGTAAATACCCGTTCCCACGAGCACATCGACGCCGATGAAGACCATGTCGCGCAGCGCCAGCGCGGTCTGCATGATCCGGGAGGTGATGCGGCCGGCAAACTCGTCGGCGTAGAAGGCCATGCTCTGGCCCAGCATCAGGCGGTGAAAATTCCAGCGCAGCCGCAGCGGGAAGTTGATCGCCAGCAGCTGGTGCTTGATGCCGGTGTGCAGCGCCACGAGCAGCACCGAGCCCAGCATCAGCGCGCTGATGCCGATCAACGCGCCCTGGCGCTCGGCCCAGAGCCGGCCCGGGGTCGGGGTCGAGAGCCAGTCAACCACGTGGCCCAGCACCGCAAACAGCAGGGCCTCGTACACCACGACGGCCGCCGACAGGCCCGCCATCGCGGCGATGTAGCCGCGCAGGCCCCGGGTGCCATCCCACACGAAGGCCAGGAAGCCCTTGGGCGGCAGCGCGGGGTCGGCGGCAGGATAGGGGGGCAGGCGACGCTCGAAAAAATGGAACAAGGCCAAAACTCCTTGAGGGGCTGCGATGGCAGGGGCAATGGATGCGCGCGCGGCGGGTACGCGCAGGCACGCCCGCTGCGGACCAGCGCAGCGGGCGTGCCCTTCGTACCCACTCCGATCGCCTGGAAAGCCCGATTGTTCCGCAACCAGTCAAGCAAGGAGTGACAGCAGGGAAATTACCTCATTCGCCGAGCCGCGCGCGCATGGCGTCGATCACCGCCCGGTAGTCGGGCTGGCCAAAGATCGCACTGCCTGCGACAAAGGTGTCGGCGCCCGCATCCGCGACGCGGCGGATGTTGCCGGTCTTGATTCCGCCATCGACCTCCAGGCGGATGTCCTTGCCGGATGCGTCGATGCGCTTGCGCGCCGCTTCGATCTTGCGCAACGCCGAGTCGATGAACTCCTGCCCGCCAAAACCGGGGTTCACGCTCAGGATGAGGACCAGGTCGATGTCGTCGATCACCCAGTCGAGCACGTCCAGCGACTCGGTCGGGTTGAATGCCAGGCCCGGCTTCGCGCCCCGGGCGCGGATCGCCTGGACGCTGCGGTGCACGTGCACCGAGGCGTCGGGGTGGAAGCTGATGTAGTCGGCGCCGGCGTCGGCGAAGGCCTGCGCGAGCGCGTCCACCGGCTCGACCATCAGGTGCACGTCCACGGGAGTGGCCACGCCGCTCGCCGTTCGGGCATGCGGCCTGAGCGCCTGGCACACCATGGGGCCCAGGGTGAGGTTGGGCACGTAGTGGTTGTCCATGACGTCAACGTGGATCCAGTCGGCGCCGGCGGCGATGACCTGGCGCAGTTCTTCGCCCAGGCGGGCGAAGTCGGCGGAGAGGATGGAGGGGGCGATGCGAAAGCGGCTCATGCCCGATTGTCACGAAATGCCGGGGCAAGTAAAGAAGCCCAAGGACCCCGCAGGCCAGGGACTCCGGGTATCGCCCCCCCTTGACCTGTGAGGGAGATGCGCCGCAGGCGACTCGGGGGTGTTTCCCAGCAGCCGCGTCCACGGTTACCATGCGCCCCATGCCAAAGTATCAGTTTGACGTGCAAGTGCTGCCCGAATACCTGCCCGAGCAGTCTGCGCCGGACTCCGGGGTGTTCGGCTTTGCCTACACCATCACCATCACCAACTCGGGCCAAGGCCCGGCGCAGCTGATTGCGCGGCACTGGATCATCCGCGACGCGCACGGCCATACCGAGGAGGTCAAGGGCCTGGGCGTGGTCGGGCAGCAGCCCCTGCTCAAGCCCGGCGAAGCCTTTCAGTACACCAGCGGTTGCCGGCTGCGCACGGCCAGCGGCACCATGCAGGGCACGTTCCATTGCGTGGCCGAAGACGGCGCGCCCTTCGACACCCCGGTGCCGCTGTTCGTGCTCGATGCCTCGGATGCGCCGGACCCCCGCGCGCCGGACGCGCTCCCGAATGGACGGGTACTGCATTGAAGCACCGGGCGACGACCGACCTGGCCACCCTGCTGGCCGCGCTGGACCCCGAGGCCGACCTGGCGCAACGCCACCTGTGGCTCATCGAACTGCTGGACTGGGTGCGCGGCGCGCGCGACAGCGTCCCCGCCACCGTGGCCCGGGTGCAGGAATTTCTGGACGCCGTCCAGGCCCGACCCGACATCCGGCTGCGCTGGCAGGCCTGGTGGGCTGCCTTGCTCGACCGGGTGGACATCACGACCTTGCTCGCCGATTTCGGATTCGCCCCGCGCACCGGGCTGCTCAGCGAAATGGCCGAGCGCCTGCGCACCCGGCTGCTGCCGGCCAGCCCCGAGACCCTCGACGCGTCGGAACTCTTCATGCTGGCCCTGCCCTGCGGGTTCGACGCGCAATGGCTCGCGGCGCTCGGAGAGGCCCCGCTGCAGCGGCTTGCCGAGTTGCTCACGCCCGCGGCAGGGGCCGCAGCAGACACTGCGCGGGCGACGCGCTGGCAGCAGGCGCTGCTCGACGCCATCACCTACTGCGCGGGGCAGATTCTGGCCACCGGCTTTGTTCCGGAGATGCGCCTGCGCATGAGCGCATCCGCGCGCGCGGCGCAGCCCTTCCACATGCTCATCCACGACGTGGAAGACCTGCGCGTGCAGCTGCTGCATGCGCAGCGCAACCCCGAGCACATCGAAGCGGCCGCGCAGCGCCTGCGCGAACGCCTGGAGGCCTGCCGCGCGGCCGCAGCCACCGTGTACGCGCATTTCGAGGAGAACGGCGTTTCCGTGGGCCTGGTGTTTCGCCTGCGGCAATTGCGCGTGCGCATCCTGCGCGTGCGCGAACTGCTCGACTGCCTGCTCTCGCCCCGGCCCGCGGCGGCGGCCGCACGCCTCATGGTGCGCCTGGTCGTGGTGGGGCAGGAGCGGCGCAGCCTGCGCGCGCTGCTCGCCGCGAACTCCTCGCTGCTCGCCGCGAAGGTGGCCGAGCGCAGCGCCGAAAGGGGCGAACACTACATCGCCCGCACCGGCGCCGAGTACCGCACCATGCTGCGCAAGGCCGCGGGGGGCGGGGCCCTGATGGCCGGCACCACGCTGATCAAGCTCTGGCTCCATGCGCTGGCGCTGTCCGCGTTCTGGGGCGGCTTCCTGTCCGGGGTGAATTTCACGCTCAGCTTCGTGCTGATCCAGCTGCTGCATTTCACGGTGGCCACGAAGCAGCCGGCGATGACGGCGCCGGCCATGGCCGTGAAGCTCAAGGAGCTGGGCGCGAGCGACGCCATCGAGTCCTTCGTCGACGAGATCGCGCACTTGGTGCGCTCGCAGGTGGCGGCCATTTTGGGGAACATGCTCGCGGTGCTGCCCGCGGTGCTCGGGCTGGCCGCGCTCATCGCCTGGGCCAGCGGCAGCCCCATCATGAACCGGCAGCAGGCCGAGCAGGCGCTCGCCTCCCTGCACCTGCTCGGTCCCTCGCTGGGGTTTGCCGCGTTCACCGGCGTGCTGCTCTTTGCCTCGAGCATCGTCGCGGGCTGGGCGGAGAACTGGTTCGTGCTCAACCGCCTGCACTCGGCCCTGCACTACAACCCGCGCATCACCCGGCGGCTCGGCACGCAGCGGGCCGCCCGCTGGGCGTGCTTTCTGCGCGAGAACATCTCGGGCTTTGCAGCCAGCATCTCGCTGGGCTTCATGCTCGGCCTGGTGCCGGTGTTCGCCAAGTTTTTCGGAATCGGCCTGGACGTGCGCCACGTCACCCTGTCCACGGGCCAAGTCGCCGCCGCCAGCGCCGTGCTCGGCCCGCAGGTGCTGCATCTGCCGGCCTTCTGGTGGGCCGTGGCGGCGCTGCCCCTGTTCGGCGCGCTGAATGTGTCGGTGAGCTTCTACCTGGCCTTTCGCCTGGCGATGCGCGCGCAGAACGTCAGCGGCGTGGACCGCGCGCGCATCTACGCGGCCATGCGCGCGCGCATGCTCCGCGCGCCCTGGGGCTTCTTCCTTCCCGCCCGCCGTGCACGCCCTTAAAAATCCGCACCGCGAGCAGGGGCAGGCGCCGTTCCTGCCTCGTACGGGAAAACCCTGTAAATTCGGGCCCAGGCGCTCTGCGCCCGCTCCTTCACCGCGTCGGCCGCTCCCCGGCCGGCGCAAACCGGGCATGACATGAATGAAATCCTGAGCTTCTGGGCGCAATGGCTGCGCCCCTCGGCCGGCCTGCCCACCGTGCAGTGGTCGCTGCTGCTCGCGGTGGCGGCCATGGTCGGCTACCTCGTGCAGCGCCACACGGGGCTGCCGAAGATGGTCGGCTACTCCCTGGTGGGCACCGTCGCGGGCCTGGCGGGTTTCAGCGGCGCCGTCTGGCCGTTGCAGGGAATCAGCCTGTTCCTGCTGGAGCTGGCCGTGGCCATCGTGCTGTTCGAATGCGGCGGGCGCATCCCGCTGCGCTGGTTCCGGCACAACCCGATGGTGCTCGTGCAGAGCATTGCCGAATCGGTGCTGACCTACTTTGCCGTGTACTGGACGCTGATCTGGCTCGACCTGCCCGTGCAGGTCGCGGGCCCGCTGGCGCTGGTGGCGCTGGCCGCGTCGCCCACGGTGCTCACCCGCGTGGTCGCAGACACCCGCGCCGCCGGCCCCGTGACCGAACGCGCCATCGTCCTGACCACGCTGTCCACGCTGTACGCGCTGACGCTGGGCAGCGCCCGCGCGGAGGTCATCGACCGCAAGGGCCTGACGCTGCTGGAGAGCATCTACCCCGTGGTGGTGGTGCTCGGCGTGTCCATCGTCGTGGCGACGGTGCTGGCCCTGGCGCTGCGCACGGCGCTGCGCCTGATGAGCCCGGCGAGCGAAAACACCTCCATGCTGTTCCTGGCGCTGGTCGCCGCGGGAACGGCCGTGGCCGCGCACATGGGCGGCTCGGCCCCGCTCGCGGCGCTGCTCGGCGGCATGCTGCTCAAGCAGCTCAACCCGCGCCCCTGGGCCTGGCCGCACCAGCTGGGCAACGCCTCGTCGCTGCTCACCATGCTGATGTTCGTGCTGGTCTCCACCGTGGCCGCGCAGGCCGCCTGGAACGCGCCGGTGGCCGGCGTGGTGCTCGCGCTGATCGCCGTGCGCCTGCTGGCCAAGGTCACCGGCGTGGCGCTGGGCAACGTGGGCAGCGGCGCGAGCTGGAAGCAGGCGCTGTGGGTGGGCTGCGCGATGACGCCGATGTCGGCGATTGCGCTGCTCATCGCGTCGCGCTTCGTGCAGGCCGCGCCCGCCACCGGCCAGGCAATCGCCGGCGTGACGCTGCCCGCGATCCTGCTCATGGAGATGCTCGGCGCGATCATCGCCAGCTTCGCCATCTACCGCGCGGGCGAAAGCGCCAAACCCTGGGCGCCCCGCGGCCCCGACGGAGACGGTCATGGGTCTTGAAGCCTTCAGCCACTCGGAGCCGCTGACGCTGGGCGTCGAGCTCGAACTGCAACTGGTGAATACCAACGACTACGACTTGGCGCCGTACGCCGAGGACATGCTGCGCCTCATGAAGAAGACCCCGCTGCCCGGCAGCGTGGTGCCCGAGATGACGAACAGCATGATCGAAATCTCCACCGGCGTCTGCCACTCGTGCAGCGAGGTCCTGGGCCAGCTCACGCTGATCCGCAACGCGCTGGTGAAGAGCGCGGACAAGCTCAACATCGCCGTGCTCGGCGGCGGCACGCACCCCTTTCAGCAATGGCACGAGCGGCGCATCTACGACAAGCCGCGCTTTCGTGAGCTGTCCGATCTGTACGGCTACCTGTCCAAGCAATTCACCATCTTTGGCCAGCACGTGCACATCGGCTGCCCCGACGCGAACGCCGCGCTGCTCATGCTGCACCGCATGTCGCGCTACATCCCGCATTTCATCGCGCTGTCGGCGTCCAGCCCGTACGTGCAGGGGCAGGACACGGCGTTCGACTCCGCGCGACTGAACTCGGTGTTTGCCTTCCCGCTGTCGGGCCGCGCGCCGCTCGCGCTGACCTGGGAGGACTTCAACGCGTACTTCGAGAAAATGGCGCGCACCGGTGTGGTCAAGAGCATGAAGGATTTTTACTGGGACATCCGCCCCAAGCCCGAGTTCGGCACCGTCGAGATCCGCGTGTTCGACACGCCGCTGACCATCGAACGCGCCGCCGCGCTCGCCGGCTACGTGCAGTCGCTGGGCGCCTGGTTCTTGGCCAGCCAGCCCTTCATGCCCGAAGAGGACGACTACCTCGTCTACACCTACAACCGCTTTCAGGCCTGCCGCTTCGGCATGGACGCGGTGTACGTCGAGCCGGCCACGGGCAAGCACATGCCGCTGCGCGAACACATCCTCAGAACCATGGACCAGATAGCCGAGCACGCCGCAGCGCGCGGCGCGTCGAACGCCCTGCACATGCTGCGCACCGAAGTCGAGGCGGGCCAGAACGACGCACGCTGGCTGCGCGAATGCCAGCGCACGCAGCAACTGCTCGCCGAAGTCAGCCGCCAGGCCGCGCGGCGCTTTCGCGGCGTGCCGCTCTGAGGCCGAGCGGGGCGCGGCAGGAATGCATGATCATGTGCGTCAAAATTTGAATGCAAATCTTTCTCGTTTGTATTTATAATTTTTCGCATCCTCCCTTTCTCGAAAAACGGCGCCGCCACTGCACCACCGATAGGCCGGACACATGTTTCAGGAGCACCCCCCATGACTTACGCAGCACCTGCGCGACCCAACAGGAATTGGCTCGTCATTGGCATCCTCGCCTTTCTGGTCCAGGGCGGGTGGACACTCTGGGTCAACCTTCCCCATGGACTGGGCCGATCCGCAATTTCGGCCGCGATGCAGGGGCTACTCAGCGGTGTCAGCGCGAGCGTGATGACGCTGATCATGGAGTGGATCTACCGCACGCTGTCGCCATCGCCGTTGCGCCCGATCGCAAGCGCCCTGGGCCCGATCCTGCTCATGGCCGGCGTTCTCTATGCCGTGCATCGTGTGATCGGTACGCCGGAGATCGCGGCAACGATGGCGCTTCCGATGATTGCCATCGTGGCCTACGCCATCGTCTACACCGCCAAGCTTTCGCGTCGCAGCCGCAGCGCGACCGTGCCCACGACAAAGAAAACGCCATAAGCCGGGCCACCGCTCCACGGCCCGCACCTGCTGCCACCCGATTGCCCGGCGGCAGGCCGCGCAGTTACCATCGCGGGCGCAAGCCCCCCAACACCCCCAACCACCGCAGGCGTGCCCCATGAAAATCTACTTCGCCCCCTTCTCGCCCTATGTGCGCAAATGCCTGGTGACGGCGCACGAGCTCGGTTTGAGCGAGCGTGTGCAGTTGCTGCCCGCGAACGCGAATCCGGTGCAGCGCGACCAGGAACTCATCGCGCAGAACCCGCTGGGACAGATCCCGACCTTTCTCACCGACGAGGGCAGCGTGCTGTACGACAGCCGCGTGATCTGCGAGTACCTCGACGCGCTCGGCGGCGGCACGCTGTTCCCGCGCAGCGGCGCGGCGCGCTGGGATACGCTGACGCTTGCGGCGCTGGGCGACGGCGTCCTCGACGCGGCGCTGCTCGCGCGCTACGAGGATGCGGCCCGGCCCGAGGCGCTGCGCTGGGCCGCGTGGCGCGCCGGGCAGTTGGACAAGGCCGAGACCGCGCTGGCGCACCTCGGCGCGCACCCCGCGCTGCTCGCACCCGGCCGCGTCGACATCGGCACGCTGACCGTCGCCTGCGCGCTCGGCTACCTCGACGTGCGCTTTGCCGAATTCGACTGGCGCAGCCGCCACGCGGCGGTGGCGCAGTGGTACGCGGAGTTTTCCCAGCGGCCGTCGCTGCGCGCCCGCTGGACGCTGTAATCAACGGCTGGTGTCGGCCCCCTCAAAGGGGTGACTCGGGAGTGCTCTGCGTCACCGCTCCAGCCACCACTGAATCACCACCTTGGCCAAGAACCCCAGAAAGCCCACACCCAGGCCCAGGAACAGCACAAAGGTGCCAAAGCGCCCCGCCTTGGACTCCCACGCCAGCTGGCCGATGATGAACAGCATGTACAGGATGAACGCCCCCACGCCGTAGGTGAGGAAAAAGCCCGCGATCTGCGCCTCGGTAAAGCCGAAGATCACGCTGCCCCTCCATCACCACCACCCGTCCCGCCGCCGCGTGCGGGCGCAGGCGCGTCGCGCAGCGGCAGATGCGCTGCATCGACCAGGTCGCGGTAGGCATGCCAGCTGGCGTGGCCCAGCAGGGGCATGACGGCGATCAAGCCGAGCAGCAGCGACCCCAGGCCGAGCAGCGTGAACCCCAGGATCAGCGCGGCCCAGAACGCCATCGGCAGCGGATTGCCGAGCACCGCCTGCCAGCTCGTGAGCACGGCCTGGAGCAGGCTCGCGCGGCGGTCCAGCAGCAGGGGCATGGCGACCACGCTGGACGCAAAGATCGGTGCGGCCATGAGGCTGCCCAGCGCCAGCCAGAGTTCAAACAACCAGCCGTCCCCGGCCAACACCACGTGGCGCAGAAAATCCAGCGGCGTCAGGACGGGAACGGGCGCAAGCAGTGTGATGAGCGCGGCGGAGGTCACGACCCAGCCCGTCGCTGCGAGCGCCAGCAAGGCGCCGAACTGCGCCATGCACCAGTAGTCGCGGCCCCATTTGTCGACATGGCCGTCCTGCCAGTTGAGCCACGTCCTGAGCACCACGCCCGTGTTCGCCGGTTCCCCGCGCTCGAGCGCGCGGCTCAGCGCGTACAGGCTCGCGGCCAACGCGGGAGCGACCACCAGAAAACCCGACAACGCGCCCGCCAGCAGCCAGAACCGGTTGTGCGCTACCGCAAGGATGAGCGCACCAAACAGCGCAAGCGCCAGGCCATGCGCAAAGCTGATCCAGCCCGCGCGGGCCATGTCGCGCCAGGCCAGGGCCAGCCACGCCAGGGGCTGCATCAGGCCGATCGTGCGGATGGCGGGCAGGGCGCAGGGATGGCGGGGCATGGCTTGGCGGGTCGGCGCGCGACGGGTGGAGTGTCGCGGCATCGGCCCGCGGGATCAAGCCATGCGCGCGCGGCAGCGCGCCAAAGCCTTGATCCAGGACAAGATTCCGTGCCCTTGCATGGACGGGGGCGGGCGACGGCGCGCAGCTCAGGCCGGCGGCGGCGGCGCAGCCAGTTTGCGCGCCGCCCAGCGGCGCAGCAGGCGCGGCAGGATGAGCAGCGCGAGCACGACGACGATCAGCGCCAGCGAACCCGGGCGCTCCAGAAAGATCGACCACCGGCCTTCGCCAATCGACACGGCGTTGCGCAGCTGCGCCTCGGCCAAGGGCCCGAGGATCATGCCCACCACCACCGGCGCGGCCGGAAAATCGAAGCGGCGCATCAACACCCCCAAGAGGCCCATCGCGTACAGCAGCACCAGGTCGAACGCGCTCTGGCGCATGCCGTACACGCCCAGCGTGGAGAACACCAAAATGCCCGCGTACAGATAGGGCTTGGGAATATTCAGCAGCTTCACCCACAGGCCCACCAGGGGCAGGTTCAGGATGAGCAGCATCACATTGCCGATGTACATCGAAGCGATCAGCGCCCAGACCAGCCCCGCGTTGGTGTCGAACAGCTGCGGGCCGGGCTGTATGCCGTAGTTCTGGAACGCGCCGAGCAGGATGGCCGTGGTATTGGACGTGGGAATCCCCAACGTGAGCAGCGGAATCAGCGTCGCCGTAATGGCCGCGTTGTTCGCCGCCTCGGGGCCGGCAACGCCCTCGATGGCGCCGGTGGTGCCGAACTCCTGCGGGTAGCGGCTCAGCTTCTTTTCCGCCGCGTAGCTCAGAAAGGTGGGAATCTCGCTGCCGCCCGCGGGCACGGTGCCGAACGGAAAACCGATGGCCGTGGCGCGCAACCAAGCGGGCCAGGAGCGGCGCCACTCCTGCCGGGTCATGTGCGTGCCGCTCAGGCGGTTGCGGGTTTCCTGCGTCCGGCCCTCGTACATCACGTTGTACAGAGCCTCGCCCACGGCAAACAGCCCCACGGCGATCAACACCACCTCGATGCCGTCCATCAACTCGGGAACGCCGCCCGTGTAGCGCGCCTGCCCGGTAATCTGGTCGATTCCGACAAGCCCCATGGCCAGACCGACGAACAGCGCCACCATGCCGCGCAGCGTGCTCCTGCCGAGCACCGCGCTCACGGTGGTAAAGGCCAGCACCATCAGCATGAAGTATTCGGGCGGCCCCAGCCGCACCGCGTACCGCGCCACCAGCGGCGCACAGAACGTGACCAGCACGGTGGCAATGCTGCCCGCAACGAACGAGCCGATCGCCGCCGTGGCCAGCGCCGCGCCGGCGCGCCCGTTGCGCGCCATCTTGTTGCCCTCCATGGCCGTGACCATGGAGCCCGCCTCGCCCGGCGTGTTCAGCAGGATCGACGTGGTCGACCCCCCGTACATGGCGCCGTAGTAGATGCCGGCAAAAAAGATCATCGAGGCCGTGGCCTCGACCTTCACCGTAATGGGCAGCAGCATGGCCACGGCCACGGCCGGGCCAATGCCCGGCAGCACGCCCACTGCCGTGCCGATCATGCAGCCCAAAAAGGCCCACAGCAGGTTCATGGGCGTTGCCGCAGTGGCAAAACCCTGCATCAGGAGATTCAGCGTTTCCATGGCGTGCAGACCCTACAGCCACCCTGTGCTGGTCAGGCCGGGCAGGTTGATGGCGAGCAACTGCGCAAACATCCAGAACACCGGGGCAGCCAGGGCCACGCCGATGAGGAAGTCCACGACCCAGGCGCGCAGGCGCAGGTCCAGCCGGCCTTCGGAACTCTTGAAACCCCGCACCGACAGCACGAAGCACAGCGCGCAGCTCAGGATGAAACCGATCCGGGTGATCAGCAGGGCATTCAGCAGCAAGCCGGCCGACACCCAGACAAAGCCCGGCCAGTGCGCACGCGCTTCGCCGGAGCTTTCCTCCAGATCACGAAAGCCCCCCGTGAGCGCCTGCACCACGCAGAGCGCGCCGCAGACCAGCAGCGCCACGCTGACCACCCAGGGGAGGAAGTTCGGCCCCACGCCGCCATAACCCGCCTCGGCGCTGACCGAACTCGCGCCCCAGGCCAGAAACAGCGCAAGCGCCACCAGCCCCGCCCCCACCAGGGTCTGCAAGGGCCTGGAGTGCGATGAATGTCGTTGTGTCATATGTCTCCCCGCCTGCCACTCAGATCATCCCGGATTTGGCCATCGTGGCGCGCAGGCTGGCGAACTGCGCGTCCACGAAGTGGGCAAACTCGTCGCCCGCGAGCCATGCGGGCGTCCAGCCGTTCCTGTCCATGGCGTCCTGCCAGGACTTGTGCTTGACGGTCCTGGACAGGGCGTCGATCAGCGCCTTGCGCTGCGCGGCCGTGATTCCCGGGGCACCGTACACGCCGCGCCAGTTGCCGATTTCCACGTCGATGCCCTGCTCCTTGAGCGTGGGCACGTTCACCCCCTTGAGGCGGACGTCCGAGGTCACGCCCACGGCGCGCATCTTGCCGGTCGCGATGTACTCGGCAAACTCGCTGTAGCCGCTGCCGCCCACGGTGACGTTGCCGCCCAGGACCGCGGCCGTCGCCTCCCCGCCCCCACGGAACGCCACGTAGTTGATCTTCGCCGGGTCCACCCCCACCGCGCGGGCGATCATGGCCGCGGCAATGTGCTCGGTGGAGCCGCGCGAGCCGCCGCCCCATTTCACGCTGCCCGGGTCCTTTTTGAGCTGTCCGACCACGTCCTGCATGGTCTTCAGCGGCGAATCGACGGGCAGCACGAACACGTTGTATTCGCTCGTCAGGCGCGCCAGCGGCGTGACCTTGTCCAGACCCACAGGGGGCTTGCCCGTGATGAGCCCGCCGAGCATCACGGCGCCCATCACCATCAGGGCGTTCGGGTCGCCCTTGCTCGCGTTGACGAACTGCGCCAGGCCAATCGCCCCGGCAGCGCCGCCCTTGTTGTCATACGACACCGACGTTGCCGCACCCGCGTCCTGCATCGCCTTGCCCAGGGCGCGGCCGGTGGCATCCCAGCCACCGGCCGGGTTGGCAGGAATCATCATCTTCAGGGCCAACGCCGTCTGGGCCGGCGCGGGCAACGCGCCCGCGGCAGCCAGGGCGGCCAGTGACTTCAAAAAACCATCGCGACGCATGGAGCCTCCAGAGCAAGATTTGCAAACCATCCAATGATGCGCGATCCCGCATGGCAAACGACCCCCTCGGCCCCCAGGGAAAACACCTACGCAGCAGGCGCAGCGACCGGCATGGGGCGGGACCATCTGTTGCCGCGCGCACACGGCACAATCGCCCCATGAACGACACGACGATGCGCCTGGACAAATGGCTCTGGTGCGCCCGCTTCTACAAGACCCGCGGACTGGCCACCGAAGAAATCGGCAAGGGCCGCGTCACGGTCAACGGCCAGTTGGCCAAACCCGCGCGGGAACTGCGCTGCGGCGACACCGTGGCCCTGCGCCAGGGGCCCGTTGCGCGCACCGTGATCGTGCGCGGCCTGTCCGCCACCCGCGGCCCCGCGCCCGTGGCCCAGCAGCTATACGAGGAAACCGCAGACAGCCTGGCCGCACGCGCGCAGGCCGCGCAGCAACGGCGCCTGGCCCCCGAACCCGCAGCCAGCCTGCAAGAAGGCCGCCCCACCAAGCGCGACCGGCGCGCCATGGAGCGCATGGGCGCGCACGGCTGGGACGACCGCTGGAGCGCTTCGATCGAGGAGTGAGCGCCCCTGACTCAAGCCCCTTGGCGCAGCTTTTTGATGGCTGCAAGGGCCAAACCGCTGGCCTGCGCGATGGCCTCATCATCATCGAGCAAGGCCAAAAGATTGCGCGCAACCGCCAGTCTTCCCTTCTCGATGCCCTCCTGCAACCCCGCAACCCGCCCCTTCTCAATGCCCTCCTCCATCCCCTCAACCCGCCCCTCCTCCATCCCCTGCGCCCGTCCCTTGGTCTCGGCATCGAGCAGAAAGCTTTTCTCGTTGCTCAGCGCATCGAGATACTTCTGATAGCTCTCGATTTCGACCGCGCTATAGCCCTTGAACTCGGTGAGCTTGACCGCGTTGGCCACCGGCGGATAAGACAGAAAGGCTTCATCGGGTACGAAACCAGACTTGCCGGTCTCGCACAGAAAGCGCAACCACAGCGCAGTCACTTGCTTTTCGACCCGCGTTTGGGGCGTGAATTTGGGCAACTCCAAAATGACGAACTGCAAGCCTTGCAAAACCTTGTCGTGCTCGGCGAGTCTGGTGATCTTGTAGTGGTGCAGCCAGCGGTCTTTCTCGCTGGGGGCTTTCTCGAAAACATCGTTGAGCACCGTGACCGAGTAGACCCGGCACAGCGACTGGTAGGCCGCGCCCGAGGAGAGTTGGTTGATGATGGCCTGGGCACCACTGAACAGGATGCGCGAGAAGTAAGCGTCGGTCCACAGCATCTGCATTTCGACGATGAACACCTGACCGCTCTGGTCGCAGCATTTGACGTCGACGATGGAAAACCGCATGCCCGGGACTTGCGGCGCCTGCTCGGTGGGCAGATAGGTCAGGGACTCGATGGGCGCGTCCAAGGGCAGGACGGCGTTCAGAAAGTCCAAGAGCAGATTCGCGCGCGAGAAGACGCGCTTGAAGACCAAGTCGATCTTGGGATCAAGGTAGCTCAGGTTCATGAACGGGTGCTCCTGCTTTGGCTGCGCAGTCTATCGCAGGCGGACGGGGCAGGCGGCAAGGTCAACGGTCGGCCAAACGGGATGCGCTGACTCTGCAACTATCCAGGCGCCAGCGCCTGCACACACCGCACCTGCAAGCGTTCGCGCTGCGCGAGCGTCGCGCCAAAGCGCACGGCGCTCAGGCAGCCGCCCCACACGCAGCCGGTGTCCAGCCCCAGCAGATCGCTGCGCTCGATCCAGCCCAGCGTGGACCAATGCCCGAAGGCCGTGAGCGTGCCCGCCGTGCGCCGCCCCGGAACGTCGAACCAGGGCATCAGGCCCGGCGGCGCCGCGCTCGCGCTCTCCGAGCAGTCAAAGTCCATTGCCCCGCCGGCGGAACAAAACCGCAGCCGGGTGAGTGCATTCACGATCACCCGCAGGCGCTCGGTGCCGGCCAGACCGTCGCTCCAGCGCTCGGGCGCATTCCCGTACATGGCGTGCACAAATGCCGGCAGTTCGGCGCTGCGCAGCACCGCGTGGACTTCTTGCGCAAGCGCCAAAGTATCCGCAGCCGACCAGGCGGGCAGCACGCCCGCGTGCACCATGAGCAGGCTCTGCCCGGCGTGCTCGTGCGCACGGGCCAGGGGCTGCTGCCGCACCCAGTCAAGCAATGCGTCGCGATCCGGGGCGTCCAGCACCGTACCCAAGGTATCGCGGCGCGACGGCTTGCGGGCGCCGTGCGCGACGGCCAGCAGATGCAGATCGTGGTTGCCCAGCAGGCAGCGGATGGCGTCGCCGCTGCCCATGCAGCGGCGCAGCACGGCAGCAGAGTCCGGGCCCCGGTTAACGAGATCGCCCAGCAGATAAACGGTGTCGCGGCTCGCAGAGAAACCGATCCTGTCCAGCAAACGCGCCAGCGCGTCGGCGCAACCCTGAATATCGCCAATACAGTAAAGCGCCATGCGGCCTTCCATGGAATAAAGCCCAAGGGTAACCGGGCCGACGCCGCAGCCCGATGCAACCGCGACCCGCCCCCGGAACACGCGCGCACGCCGGGCCGGTAAAGCCCGTCGCGCGCAGCCCTGCGCTAACGCCCAAACGGCCGCCATCGCCGTGGCGCGCGCCCCCTTGGCCCCCAAACACCATGGCCAAAAATTGAGCGCTTACCTGATTAGCAAAAAATTCACGATTTATTACCCTATGATACGTGGCATGTGGAACCTGCCTGCCCTTGCACATGCCTGCCAACCAAGCAGAAGGTCGGGTTGGCACATGCTGAGGGCCGACCTCCTGAAGGGGCCGTTGTGCGCCGCAGCCGCCCCCCTGCCTGATACCGGGAGGCCCCACCGCGGCGGCCTGCCCGCACCAATCCCCATAAAGCAAGGCTAACCACCGGCTTTGCTCCGGGGCTGCGCCTGATGCCGCCCCTGGACCGGGTTGCGCTGCCTTTTTCTGCGTACCTTGGGAAACGGGAAGCACCCGCCCATCGCGGCTTGCCCGCACCAATCCCCACAAAGCAAGGCCCATTACCGGCCTTTCTCCGAGTCTGCGCATGCAGTCCACGGACCAGATTGCGCTGCCTTCTTCTGCACACCTTGAGGCGGAAGACCCCCGCCCATGGCGGCCTGCCCGCACCCATTCCCATAAAGCAAGGCCCATTACCGGCCTTTCTCCGAGTCTGCGCATGCAGTCCACGGACCAGATTGCGCTGCCTTCTTCTGCACACCTTGAGGCGGAAGACCCCCGCCCATGGCGGCCTGCCCGCACCCATTCCCATAAAGCAAGGCCAAGCACCGGCTTTTCTCCGGGCTTGCACATGCAGCCCACGGACACCCGGTTGCGCTGCCTTTTTCTGCGCACCTTGGAAGCGGGGACCCCGCCCATGGCAGCCAGCCGAAACCAGCCCCCCATGAAGTAACGCCCATCACCGACGCATGCCCACAAAGGGAATGCGCCCAAACCCCATCCAACACCCACCCACCCACCACGAAAAGCACCATGAGCATCCATCTGAACATCACGCTGGCCAACACCCGCCTCAAGGCAGGCGACGCCACCACCGTCACCTTTGCCTTCAACGAGGCCGTCAGCGGATTCGCCAACGACGACGTCGTGCTCACCGATGCCAACGGCACGCTGGGCACGCTCACCCCCAACGCCAACCGCACGGTCTGGACCGCCACCTTCACGCCCACGGCCAACGTCGAGGACGCCAGCAACACCATCAGCGTGAACCTGGCTGGTGTGATCGACGCCGCAGGCACCGCCGGCACCGGCACCGCCAGCAGCGCCAACTACTCCATCGATACCAAGCGGCCCTTGGTGAACTCCATCACCATCGCTGACACCAAACTCTGCGCCGGCGAATCAACCACCGTCACCCTCACCTTCTCCGAAGCAATCGATCGGGACAGTTTCACCCTGAATGACCTGGGCTTCATGCCCAATGCCAGCACCAATGTCGGCACACTGTCCAACCTGCGCACCACCGACGGCATTACCTGGCAGTTCACGCTCACTGCCCCAACTTCCGGTACCTCATCGACTGGCAATAACCTCGGCATGTCTGGAGATTCCATGACCGATATCGCGGGCAATGCGGGTGGTGTAAGGGGGTTGGTAGTTTTCGATGATGCCCCCTTCGACTTTGACCTCGTTCGCCCCACCGCCACGATCACCCTGGCCGACAACGCGCTCACCGTTGGCGAAACCACCACCGTCACCTTCGCCTTTAGCGAACCCGTCACCGGCTTCACGCACGATGACATCGTGCTCACCGACGCCAACGGCACGCTGGGTCCGCTCACGGCCAACGCCGACGGCAAAACCTGGACAGCGACTTTCACGCCCACGGCCAACGTCAACGACACGACGAATACCATCCGCGTCAACCTCACGGGCGTGAACGATATCGCGGGCAACGCCGGTGTCGGCACCGCCAGCAGCAGCAACTACACCGTGAGCACCCGGTCAGCGAACACCGCAGACCCCACCGTCACCATCACGCTGGCCGACACCAGCCTGACCGTGGGCGAAACCACCGCCGTCACCTTTGCCTTCAGCGAGGCCGTCCGCGGATTCACCAACGACGACGTCGTGCTCACCGATGCCAACGGCACGCTGGGCCCGCTCACGGCCAACGCCGACGGCAAAACCTGGACCGCCACCTTCACGCCCACGGCCAACGTCGAGGACAACAGCAACACCATCGGCGTAAACCTGGCTGGTGTGACCGACGCCGCAGGCAACGCCGGAGTTGGCAGTGCCAGCAGCACCAACTACTCCATTGATACCAAGGAGCCCTTTGCGGACTCCATCACCATCGAGAACACCAAACTCTGCGCCGGCGAATCAACCACCGTCACCCTCACCTTCTCCGAAGCACTGAATCGGGCCAGTTTCACTCTGGCGCGCATTCGATCTACCTCCGATGCCGCCGCCAATCCCGCCACATTGTCCGACCTGCGTACCACCGACGGCATTACTTGGCAGTTCACGCTGACGGCCCCGACTACCGGCGCCTCATCGACCGGCAATTACATCCGCGTGCATTTGGGGAATACCGTGACCGATGTCGCAGGCAACATAGGTTGGGGAGTGACGTCTTTCTTTGGCACCCCCTACGACATTGACCTCGTTCGCCCCACCGCCACGATCACCCTGACCGACAACGCGCTCACCGTCGGCGAAACCACCACCGTCACCTTTGCCTTTAGCGAACCCGTCACCGGCTTCACGCGCGAGGACATCGTGCTCACCGACGCCAACGGCACGCTGGGCCCGCTCACGGCCAACGCCGACGGCAAAACCTGGACAGCGACCTTCACGCCCGCGGCCAACGTCAACGACACGACGAATACCATCCGCGTCAACCTCACGGGCGTGAACGATATCGCGGGCAACGCCGGCCAGGGCAGCGCCAGCAGTGGCAACTACACCGTCCAAACACAGCGGCTCACGGCCACGATCACGCTGGCCGACACCAGCCTCATCGCCGGCGAAACAACGACCGTCACCATCGTCTTCAACGAGACCGTCACCGGCTTCACGCGCGAGGACATCGTGCTCACCGATGCCAACGGCACATTGAGCAACCCCACGACCCCTGACAACGGAAAAACCTGGATCGCCACCTTCACGCCCACGGCCAACGTCGAGGACAACAGCAACACCATCGGCGTGAACCTGGCTGGCGTGACCGACGCCGCAGGCACCGCCGGTACCGGCTCCGCCAGCAGCGCCAACTACTCCATCGATACCAAGCGGCCCACTCCGACCAACCTCACCATCGAGGACCCCAAGCTCTGCGCCGGCGAATCAACCACCGTCACCCTCACCTTCTCCGAAGCGCTCAATCAGGACAGTTTCACTCTGGCGCGCATTCGCTCTGCCGCCACCGCCACCGCCAATCCCGGCACATTGTCCGACCTGCGTACCACCAACGGCATGACTTGGCAGTTCACGCTGACGGCCCCGACTACCGGCGCCTCATCGACCGGCAATTACCTCTGCGTGAATATGACGAGTACCGTGACCGATGTCGCAGGCAACGGGAGTCGGACCGAAACGACGTATTTCGATGTCCCCCTCTACGACATTGACCTCGTTCGGCCCACCGCCACGATCACCCTGGCCGACACCGCGCTCACCGTCGGCGAAACCACCACCGTCACCTTCGTCTTCAGCGAGCCCGTCACCGACTTCACGCGCGAGGACATCGTGCTCACCAATGCCAACGGCACATTGGGCCCGCTCACGGCCCATGCCGACGGCAAAACCTGGACCGCCATCTTCACGCCCACGGTCAGCCTCAGCGATACGACCAACACCATCAGCGTCAACCTCGCGGACGTGGCCGACACCGCAGGCAACGCCGGTGTCGGCACCGCCAGCAGCGCCAACTACACCGTGGACACCCTGCGGCCCAGCGCCACGATCACACTCGCCGACACCCGCCTCATCGCCGGCGAAACAACGACCGTGAGCATCGTCTTCAACGAGACCGTCGCCGGCTTCACGCGCGCTGACATCGTGCTCACCGATGCCAACGGCACATTGGGCGACCCCACGACCCATGACAACGGCAAAACCTGGACCGCCACCTTCACGCCCACGGCCGACGTCGAGGACAGCAGCAACACCATCGGCGTGAACTTGGCTGGCGTGACCGACGCCGCAGGCAACGCCGGTACCGGCTTCGCCACCAGCGCCAACTACTCCATCGATACCAAGCGGCCCTTTCCGACCTCCATCACCATCGCTGACCCCAAGCTCTGCGCCGGCGAATCAACCACCGTCACCCTCACCTTCTCCGAAGCGCTCAATCGGGACAGTCTCACTCTGGAACAGCTTGGCTTTACCCGCGATCTCACCGCCAATTCCGGCGCAGGCACATTGTCCGACCTGCGTCCCACCGACGGCATGACTTGGCAGTACACGCTCACCGCCCCGACTACCGGCGCCTCATCGACCGGCAATTACCTCAGCGTGCTTACGACGGCCGTGACCGATGCCGCGGGCAACACGGGTCAGTCCGGATCGACGTATTTCGATAACGTCCTCTACGACATTGACCTCGTTCGGCCCACCGTCACGATCACCCTGGCCGACAGCGCGCTCACCGCGGACGAAACCACCACCGTGACCTTCGCCTTCAGCGAGACCGTCACCGGCTTCACGCGCGATGACATCGTGCTCGCAAACGGCACATTGAGTGACCTCACGACCCATGACAACGGCAGAACCTGGACGGCCACCTTGACGCCCACGGCCAACGTCCACGCCGCGGCGAACACCATCCGCGTGAACCTCAGCGGTGTCACCGACGTCGCTGGCAACACCGGCACCGCCACCGCCACCAGCGCCAACTACTCCATCGATACCAAGCGGCCCACTCCGACCAACCTCACCATCGAGGACCCCAAGCTCTGCGCCGGCGAATCAACCACCGTCACCCTCACCTTCTCCGAAGCGCTCAATCGGGACGACTTCACCCTGAATGACCTGGGCTTCATGTCCAATGCCAGTGTCGGCACACTGTCCGACCTGCGCACCACCGACGGCATTACCTGGAAATTCACGCTCACTGCCCCGACTTCCGGCGATTCATCGACCGGCCATGCCATCAGCCTTAACCTGCGCGGCATCACCGATGTCGCGGGCAACACGGGTCAGCACGTGGAGATGTATTTCCGTGACGTCCTCTTCGACTTTGACCTCGTGCGCCCCACCGCCACGATCACCCTGGCCGACAGCGCGCTCACCATCGGCGAGACCACCACCGTCACCTTCGCCTTCAGCGAGCCCGTCACCGACTTCACACGCGAGGACATCGTGCTCACCGATGCCAACGGCACGCTGGGCCCGCTCACGGCGAATGCAGACGGCAAAACCTGGACCGCCACCTTCACGCCTGCGGCCGACGTCAACGACGCGACCAACACCATCAGCGTCAACCTCGGCGGCGTGACCGACACCGCAGGCAACGCCGGTGTCAGCACCGCCAGCAGCGCCAACTACACCGTGGACACCCTGCGGCCCAGCGCCACGATCACGCTGGCCGACACCCGCCTCATCGCCGGCGAAACAACGACCGTCACCATCGTCTTCAACGAGCCCGTCACCGACTTCACGCGCGCTGACATCGTGCTCACCGATGCCAACGGCACATTGGGCGATCTCACGACCAATGACCATGGCAAAACCTGGACCGCCACCTTCACGCCTACGGCCAACGTCAACGACGCGACCAACACCATCAGCGTCAACCTCAGCGGCGTGACCGACACCGCAGGCAACGCCGGTGCCGGCACCGCCAGCAGCGCCAACTACACCGTGGACACCCTGCGGCCCAGCGCCACGATCACGCTGGCCGACAGCGCGCTCACCATCGGCGAGACCACCACCGTCACCATCGTCTTCAACGAGACCGTCACCGGATTCACAAACGACGACGTCGTGCTCAGCGACGCCAACGGCACGCTGAGCCCGCTCACGGCGAATGCAGACGGCAAAACCTGGACCGCCACCTTCACGCCCACGGCCAACGTCAACGACGCGACCAACACCCTCAGCGTCAACCTCAGCGGCGTGACCGACACCGCAGGCAACGCCGGTGTCGGCAGCGCCAGCAGCGCCAACTACACCGTGGACACCCTGCGGCCCACCGCCACGATCACGCTGGCCGACACCAGCCTCATCGCCGGCGAAACAACGACCGTCACCATCGTCTTCAGCGAGCCCGTCACCGGATTCACGCGCGACGACATCGTGCTCAGCGACGCCAACGGCACGCTGGGCACGCTCACGGCCCATGCCGACGGCAAAACCTGGACAGCGACCTTCACGCCCACGGCCAACGTCAACGACACGACGAACACCATCAGCGTCAACCTCACGGGCGTGACCGACACCGCAGGCAACGCCGGTACCGGCAGCGCCAGCAGCGCCAACTACACCGTGGACACCCTGCGGCCCAGCGCCACGATCACGCTGGCCGACACCCGTCTCATCGCCGGCGAAACAACGACCGTCACCATCGTCTTCAACGAGACCGTCACCGGATTCACAAACGACGACATCGTGCTCAGCGACGCCAACGGCACGCTGGGCCCGCTCACGGTGAATGCAGACGGCAAAACCTGGACAACGACCTTCACGCCCACGGCCAACGTCAACGACACAACCAACACCATCAGCGTCAACCTCACGGGTGTGACCGACACCGCAGGCAACGCCGGTACCGGCAGCGCCAGCAGCGCCAACTACACCGTGGACACCCGACCCGCAGACACCACTGGCCCCACGGCCACCATCACCCTGGCCGACAGCGCGCTCACCGTGGGCGAGACCACCCCCGTGACCATCCGCTTCAGCGAACCCGTCACCGGCTTTGACGCCAGCGACGTCGTCCTCACCAACGCCAACGGCACGCTCAGCCCGCTCACCCCCACCGCCAACCGCACGGTCTGGACAGCGACCTTCACGCCCACGGCCAACGTCAACGACACGACCAATACCATCAGCGTCAACCTCGCCGGCCTGACCGACGACGCTGGCAACGCCGGTACCGCCACCGCCAGCAGCGCCAACTACACCGTGGACACCCGACCCGCAGACACCACCGGCCTCACGGCCACCATCACGCTGGCCGATAGCGCGCTTACCGTGGGCAAGACCACCACCGTGACCATCCGCTTCAACAAGCCCGTCACCAGCTTCGCAAACAATGACATCGTGCTCACCGATGCCAACGGCACGCTCAGCCCGCTCACCCCGAACGCCAACCGCACGGTCTGGACAGCCACCTTCACCCCCACGGCCAACGTCAACGACACGACCAACACCATCAGCGTCAACCTCACCGGCCTGACCGACGACGCGGGCAACGCCGGCGTCAGCAGCGCCAACTACACCGTGGACACCCGGCCGGACACGACGCCCCCGGTGCTCAGCACCGCCATGGTCAGCAACAACCAGCTGGTGCTCACGTACACCGAAGCCAACAGCCTGGACGCAACCCATATCCCGCCCACCACGGCCCTTGAGGTGCGCGTCGATAACGTGCTCACTGCCGTCACCGCCATCACGGTGAACGCGCAGGACAAGACCGTCAGCCTGACGCTGGCCACCGCTGTTTCCACGGGCCAGACGGTGACCGTCGCCTACAACGACCCCACGACCGGCGACGATGCCAACGCCATACAGGACGCGGCCGGCAACGACGCGGCCAGTGTCCCGGCCACGCCGGTGAACAACCGCACACCCGCGCCACAGAGTCCGGCTCCTGCCTCGAGTCCGAATCCGGCCCCGAGCTCGGCCTCGGCCCCGGCCCCGAGTTCGGCCCCGTCGGACAAGGACAGCAAGGACACCAAGGACACGGACGGCGACGGCATTCCCAACAGCGTCGAAGACCTGACCCCCGGCATCCCCGGCCCCGCTGGCGCTGCCCCGGTAGCCGGCGACGGCAACGGAGACGGCGTCAAGGACAGCATGCAGGCAGCAGTGAGTTCGACCAGCCTCGTGCGCAGCCCCACCGGAGAAAGCAGGCCGGCAGGCGCGGCCAGCACCCATGTGACCCTGGTGGCCGACAGCCTGGACGGCAAGCCCAACCCGGGCAGCAGCGCACGCATCACCCACCTGGAACAAAAGAACGCACCCACCGAATTGCCCAAGGGGATGGAAATGCCCCTCGGTCTGCTCCGCTTCGAGGCGACACAGGCCACGGGCCACGGCAGCGAGAAGTTCAGCCTGTACGTGGACCCGGTGCTGGGCGTCAACGGCTACTGGCTCCCGGACAGCACCGGCACCTGGGTCAACTTGGCGAGCAGCCCTTACGGCGGCAAGATGGCAATGGAAGGCGGGCAGCTGCGGCTGGACTTCGAGATCAGCGACGGCGGGCAGTTCGACGCCGACGGCAAGACCAACGGCGTCATCACCGCGCCCGGCGCCGCAGCGAAGATGCCGCTGTCCATCGTGGGGCAGGCGACGGATCTGGCGCATGGCGGGTTCTGGATCTGAGGGCCTTGGGATCAGTGTCCTGCCCCTCAGGGATTGAGACCCACCCCATGATTCCGCTGCGGGACCATGACGCAAACCATGGGATCGCGCCAGCGGGTGCTGGATGATTCCGTAGCCGCCCGTTCATTGAGGGCCTTGGCCATCAAGCCGGGTCCGGTTGCCCGATCGGCATAAAACTCACTGTTTGTCACGATATGATACGTGGCATGAGGAACCTGCCTACCCTTGCACATGCCTGCCAACCAAGCGGAAGGCGGGGTTTGCATATGCTGAGGGCCGACCTCCTGAAGGGCATCGCCGTGCGCTGCGGCCGACGCTGCGACATGATATCGGGGGGGCGGGGGGTCACGGGCCACCATGGCGGCCTGCCCGCACCCATTCCCATTGAAGCAAGGCCAAGCACCGGCTTTTCTCCGGGCTTGCACATGCAGCCCACGGACCCATGGTGCGCTGCCTTTTTCTGCGCACCTTGGGAGCGGGGTGCCCATCCATCGCGGCTTGCCAAAACCAGCCCCCATGAAGTAACGCCCATCACCGGCGCATGCCCACGGAGGGCATGCGCCCAAACCCCATCCAACACCCACCCACCACGAAAAGCACCATGAGCATCCATCTGAACATCACGCTGGCCAACACCCGCCTCAAGATAGGCGAAACCACCACCGTCACCTTCGCCTTCAGCGAGCCCGTCACCGGCTTCACGCGCGATGACATCGTGCTCACCGACGCCAACGGCACGCTGGGCCCGCTCACGGCCAATGCCGACGGCAAAACCTGGACAGCGACCTTCACGCCCACGGCCAACGTCAACGTCAACGTCAACGACCCGACCAACACCATCAGCGTCAACCTCACCGGGGTGACCGACGACGCTGGCAACGCCGGTGTCAGCACCGCCAGCAGCGCCAACTACACCGTGGACACCCTGCGGCCCACCGCCACGATCACCCTGGCCGACAGCGCGCTCACCGTCGGTGAAACCACCACCGTGACCTTCGCCTTTAGCGAGCCCGTCACCGGCTTCACGCGCGATGTCGTGCTCGCAAACGGCACATTGGGCGCCCCCACGACCCATGACAACGGCAGAACCTGGACGGCCACCTTGACGCCCACGGCCAACGTCTACGCCGAGGCGAATACCATCCGCGTGAACCTCACCGGTGTCACCGACGTCGCTGGCAACGCCGGTACCGCCACCGCCAGCAGCGCCAACTACACCGTGGACACCCGGCCAGCGAACACCGCAGGCCCGACCGCCACCATCACGCTGGCCGACACCAGCCTGACCGTGGGCGAAACCACCACCGTCACCTTTGCCTTCAGCGAGACCGTCACCGACTTCACGCGCGAGGACATCGTGCTCACCAATGCCAACGGCATGCTGGGCACGCTCACGGCCAACGCCGACGGCAAAACCTGGACCGCCACCTTCACGCCCACGGACGACATTGAGGACGCCAGCAACACCATCGGCGTCAACCTGGCCGGTGTGCGCAACGCCGCAGGCACCGCCGGTACCGGCTCCGCCAGCAGCGCCAACTACTCCATCGATACCAAGCGCCCCTATCCGACCAACCTCAGCATCGCGGACACCAAACTCTGCGCCGGCGAATCAACCACCGTCACCCTCACCTTCTCCGAAGCGCTCAATCGGGACAGTCTCGCTCTGGCGCACCTTGGTCTTACCCCCGATCTCACCGCCAATCCCGGCACATTGTCCAACCTGCGTACCACCGACGGCATTACTTGGCAGTACACGCTGACGGCCCCGACTTCCGGCGCCTCATCGACCGGAAATTTCCTCCGCATGGATATGGTTTTCATGACCGATGTCGCTGGCAACAGGGGTCAGGCCGGGGTAGTGACTTTCCGTGACGTTCTCTACGACATTGACCTCGTTCGCCCCACCGCCACGATCACCCTGGCCGACAACGCGCTCACCGTTGGCGAAACCACCACCGTCACCTTCGCCTTTAGCGAACCCGTCACCGGCTTCACGCACGATGACATCGTGCTCACCGACGCCAACGGCACGCTGGGTCCGCTCACGGCCAACGCCGACGGCAAAACCTGGACAGCGACCTTCACGCCCACGGCCAACGTCAACGACACGACCAACACCATCAGCGTCAACCTCGCGGGCGTAACCGACACCGCTGGCAACGCCGGTGTCAGCACCGCCAGCAGCGCCAACTACACCGTGGACACCCTGCGGCCCACCGCCACGATCACCCTCGCCGACAGCGTGCTCACCGTGGGCGAAACCACCACCGTCACCTTCGCCTTTAGCGAGCCCGTCACCGGCTTCACACGCGATGACGTCGTGCTCGCAAACGGCACATTGGGCGACCCCACGACCCATGACAACGGCAGAACCTGGACGGCCACCTTGACCCCCACGGCCAACGTCTACGCCGGGGCGAATACCATCCGCGTGAACCTCACCGGTGTCACCGACGTCGCTGGCAACACCGGTACCGCCACCGCCAGCAGCGCCAACTACACCGTGGACACCCGGCCAGCGAACACCGCAGGCCCGACCGCCACCATCACGCTGGCCGACACCAGCCTGATCGTGGGCGAAACCACCGCCGTCACCTTTACCTTCAGCGAGACCGTCCGCGGATTCACCAACGACGACGTCGTGCTCACCGATGCCAACGGCACGCTGGGCACGCTCACCCCCAACGCCGACGGCAAAACCTGGACCGCCACCTTCACGCCCACGGTCAACATTGAGGACAGCAGCAACACCATCAGCGTCAACTTGGCTGGCGTGACCAACGCCGCAGGCAACGCCGGTACCGGCTCCGCCAGCAGCGCCAGCTACTCCATCGATACCAAGCGGCCCTTTGCAACCGACATCACCATCGCTGACACCAAGCTCTGCGCCGGCGAATCAACCACCGTCACCGTCACCTTCTCCGAAGCACTGAATCAGGACCGTTTCACCCTGGATAGCCTTCTTGTTAGCCGCAATTTCCTCGTGGTCACCAATCCCGGCACATTCTCCGACCTGCGCACCACCGACGGCATTACCTGGCAGTTCACGCTCACTGCCCCGACTTCCGGTACCTCATCAACCGGCAATTACATCAGCACGCATGGAGGTTACATGACCGATGTCGCGGGCAATGCGGGTCGTTACACGATGATAGTTTTCGATGATGCCACCTTCGACATTGACCTCGTTCGGCCCACCGCCACGATCACCTTGGCCGACAGCGCGCTCACCATCGGCGAGACCACCACCGTCACCTTTGCCTTTAGCGAACCCGTCACCGGCTTCACGATCGGTGACATCGTGCTCACCGATGCCAACGGCACGCTGGGCATGCTCACGGCCGCCGACGGCAAAACCTGGACAGCGACTTTCACGCCCACGGCCAACGTCAACGACACGACGAATACCATCCGCGTCAACCTCACGGGCGTGAACGATATCGCGGGCAACGCCGGTGTCGGCACCGCCAGCAGCAGCAACTACACCGTGAGCACCCGGTCAGCGAACACCGCAGACCCCACCGTCACCATCACGCTGGCCGACACCAGCCTGACCGTGGGCGACACCACCACCGTCACCTTTGCCTTCAGCGAGGCCGTCCGCGGATTCACCAACGACGACGTCGTGCTCACCGATGCCAACGGCACGCTGGGCCCGCTCACGGCCAATGCAGACGGCAAAACCTGGACCGCCACCTTCACGCCCACGAACAACATCGAGGACAGCAGCAACACCATCGGCGTCAACCTCGCTGGCGTGACCAACGCCGCAGGCACCGCCGGTACCGGCCCCGCCAGCAGCGCCAACTACTCCATTGATACCAAGCGGCCAACACCGACCTCCATCACCATTGATGACCCCAAGCTCTGCGCCGGCGAATCAACCACCGTCACCCTCACCTTCTCCGAAGCGATCAATCGGAACAGTCTCACTCTGGCGCGCCTTCTTGGCTTTACCCCCGATCTCACCGCCAGTTCCGGCACAGTGTCCAATCTGCGTACCACCGACGACATTACTTGGCAGTACACGCTCACTGCCCCGACTACCGGCGCATCATCGACCGGCAATTTCCTCAGCGTGCTTACAAGTGCCGTGACCGATGTCGCAGGCAACACGGGTCAGGCCGGAGCGACGTATTTCGATAACGTCCCCTACGACATTGACCTCGTTCGCCCCACCGCCACGATCACCCTGACCGACAACGCGCTCACCGTCGGCGAAACCACCACCGTCACCTTCGCCTTTAGCGAACCCGTCACCGGCTTCACGCGCGATGACGTCGTGCTCGCAAACGGCACATTGGGCGACCCCACGACCCATGACAACGGCAGAACCTGGACGGCCACCTTGACCCCCACGGCCAACGTCTACGCCGGGGCGAATACCATCCGCGTGAACCTCACCGGTGTCACCGACGTCGCTGGCAACACCGGTACCGCCACCGCCAGCAGCGCCAACTACACCGTGGACACCCGGCCAGCGAACACCGCAGGCCCGACCGCCACCATCACGCTGGCCGACACCAGCCTGATCGTGGGCGAAACCACCGCCGTCACCTTTGCCTTCAGCGAGACCGTCACCGACTTCACGCGCGATGACATCGTGCTCACCGATGCCAACGGCACGCTGGGCCCGCTCACGGCCAATGCAGACGGCAAAACCTGGACCGCCCCCTTCACGCCCACAGCCGACGTCGAGGACGCCAGCAACACCATCGGCGTGAACCTGGCCGGTGTGCGCAACGCCGCAGGCACCGCCGGTACCGGCTCCGCCAGCAGCGCCAACTACTCCATCGATACCAAGCGCCCCTATCCGACCAACCTCAGCATCGAGGACCCCAAGCTCTGCGCCGGCGAATCAACCACCGTCACCCTCACCTTCTCCGAAGCGCTCAATCGGGACAGTCTCACTCTGGAACAGCTTGGCTTTACCCGCAATGTCACCGCCAATCCCGGCACATTGTCCAACCTGCGTACCACCGACGGCATTACTTGGCAGTACACGCTCACTGCCCCGACTTCCGGCGCCTCATCGACCGGCAATTTCCTCAGCGTGCTTACGAGTGTCGTGACCGATGTCGCAGGCAACAGGGGTCGGTCCGCAGTGACGTATTTCGATGACGTCCTCTACGACATTGACCTCGTTCGACCCACCGCCACGATCACGCTGGCCGACAGCGCGCTTACCGTCGGTGAAACCACCACCACCACCACCGTCACCTTCACCTTTAGCGAACCCGTCACCGGCTTCACGCGCGAGGACATCGTGCTCACCGACGCCAACGGCACGCTGGGCCCGCTCACGGCCAACGCCGACGGCAAAACCTGGACAGCGACTTTCACGCCCACGGCCAACGTCAACGACGCGACGAATACCATCCGCGTCAACCTCACAGGCGTGAACGATATCGCGGGCAACGCCGGCCAGGGCAGCGCCAGCAGTGGCAACTACACCGTCCAAACACAGCGGCTCACGGCCACCATCACGCTGGCCGACACCAGCCTCATCGCCGGCGAAACAACGACCGTCACCATCGTCTTCAACGAGACCGTCACCGGCTTCACGCGCGAGGACATCGTGCTCACCGATGCCAACGGCACATTGAGCAACCCCACGACCCCTGACAACGGAAAAACCTGGATCGCCACCTTCACGCCCACGGCCAACGTCGAGGACAACAGCAACACCATCGGCGTAAACCTGGCTGGCGTGACCAACGCCGCAGGCACCGCCGGTACCGGCTCCGCCAGCAGCGCCAACTACTCCATTGATACCAAGCGGCCCTTTCCGACCAACCTCACCATCGAGGACCCCAAGCTCTGCGCCGGCGAATCAACCACCGTCACCCTCACCTTCTCCGAAGCGCTCAATCGGGACAGTCTCACTCTGGCGCGCCTTGGCTTTACCCGCGAGGTCCCCGTCAATCCCGGCACATTGTCCGACCTGCGTACCACCGACGGCATTACTTGGCAGTACACGCTGACGGCCCCGACTTCCGGCGCCTCATCGACCGGCAATTACCTCAGCGTGCTTACGACGGCCGTGACCGATGCCGCGGGCAACAGGGGTCAGGCCGGGGTAGTGACTTTCCGTGACGTTCTCTACGACATTGACCTCGTTCGCCCCACCGCCACGATCACCCTGGCCGACAACGCGCTCACCGTTGGCGAAACCACCACCGTCACCTTCGCCTTTAGCGAACCCGTCACCGGCTTCACGCACGATGACATCGTGCTCACCGACGCCAACGGCACGCTGGGTCCGCTCACGGCCAACGCCGACGGCAAAACCTGGACAGCGACTTTCACGCCCACGGCCAACGTCAACGACACGACGAATACCATCCGCGTCAACCTCACGGGCGTGAACGATATCGCGGGCAACGCCGGTGTCGGCACCGCCAGCAGCAGCAACTACACCGTGAGCACCCGGTCAGCGAACACCGCAGACCCCACCGTCACCATCACGCTGGCCGACACCAGCCTGACCGTGGGCGAAACCACCGCCGCCACCTTTGCCTTCAGCGAGGCCGTCCGCGGATTCACCAACGACGACGTCGTGCTCACCGATGCCAATGGCACGCTGGGCACGCTCACGGCCAATGCCGACGGCAAAACCTGGACCGCCACCTTCACCCCCACGGCCAACGTCGAGGACAGCAGCAACACCATCGGCGTGAACCTGGCTGGTGTGACCGACGCCGCAGGCACCGCCGGTACCGGCTCCGCCAGCAGCGCCAACTACTCCATCGATACCAAGCGGCCCTTGGTGAACTCCATCACCATCGCTGACACCAAACTCTGCGCCGGCGAATCAACCACCGTCACCCTCACCTTCTCCGAAGCACTGAATCGGGACAGTTTCACCCTGAATAACCTTTGTATTACGCGCGATTTCCTCTTGCTCACCAATCTCACCAATCCCGGCACATTCTCCAACCTGCGCACCACCGACGGCATTACCTGGCAGTTCACGCTCACTGCCCCAACTTCCGGTACCTCATCGACTGGCAATAACCTCGGCATGTCTGGAGATTCCATGACCGATATCGCGGGCAATGCGGGTGGTGTAAGGGGGTTGATAGTTTTCGATGATGCCCCCTTCGACTTTGACCTCGTTCGCCCCACCGCCACGATCACCCTGGCCGACAGCGCGCTTACCGTCGGCGAGACCACCACCGTCACCTTCACCTTTAGCGAACCCGTCACCGGCTTCACGCGCGAGGACATCGTGCTCACCGATGCCAACGGCACGCTCAGCACGCTCACCCCCAACGCCAACCGCACGGTCTGGACAGCCACCTTCACCCCCACGGCCAACGTCAACGACACAACCAATACCATCAGCGTCAACCTCACCGGCCTGACCGATGACGCAGGCAACGCCGGTGTCGGCAACACCAGCAGCAGCAACTACACCGTGGATACCCGGCCAGCAGACACCACCGGTCCCACGGCCACCATCACCCTGGCCGACATCGCGCTTACCGTGGGTGAAACAACGACTGTCACCATCCGCTTCAACGAGCCCGTCACCGGCTTCGCAAACGATGACATCGTCCTCACCAACGCCAACGGCACGCTGGGCACGCTCACCCCCAACGCCGACCGCACGGTCTGGACAGCGACATTCACCCCCACGGCCAACGTCAACGACCCGACCAATACCATCAGCGTCAACCTCACCGGCGTGACCGACGACGCTGGCAACGCCGGTGTCGGCACCGCCAGCAGCAGCAACTACACCGTGGACACACGGTCAGCAGACACCACCGGTCCCACGGCCACCATCACCCTGGCCGATCAGCGCGCTTACCGTGGGTGAAACGACCACCGTCACCATCCGCTTCAACGAGCCCGTCACCAACTTTGACGCCAGCGACATCGTCCTCACCGACGCCAACGGCACGCTGGGCACGCTCACGGCCAACGCCGACGGCAAAACCTGGACCGCCACCTTCACCCCCACGGCCAACGTCGAGGACAGCAGCAACACCATCGGCGTGAACCTCACCGGACGTGACCGATGAACGCAGGCAAGCCGTGTATCGAGCACGCCAGCAGCGCAACTACATCGTGAACACCCGGCCCATCAGACACCACCGGTCACGGCCACCCGTCACCTGGCCGACAGCTACACTACCGTGGGCGAACACCACCGTCACCTTCACATCCGCTTCACGACTCCGTCAACTGTTGCGCCAGAGACATCGTGCCGTGGGAATGCCAACGGCACGCTCAGCACGCTCACGTGGCCGACGCACGTCTGGACAGCGACCCGCCGGCGTCAACGACACACGCCAATACCATCAGCGTCCATCTCACGGGCGTGACCGAGGACCGCAGGCAACGCCGGTGTCAGCACTGCAGCCACCACTACACCGTGGACACCCGGCCGCAGGCACACCACCGACGCCACCATGATCAGCGCGCTCACCGGGGCGAGAGACCACCGGATAGCCGCAACGAGCCCGTCACCAACTTTGACGCCAGCGGACATGCTCACCGACGCCAACGGCACGCTGGGTACGCTCACCCACCGCCGACCGCACGCTGGACAGCGACATTCACCCCACGGCCAACGTCAACGACGACGGAGCGTCAATACCGTAACCGATCAGGACCAACGCGTCACCTGCAGCACGGTGAATCCGTGACAGGACACCCACCGACAGCCAACCCGGCCGACAGCGCTGTGGGCGACCACCACGCTTACACACCGTCCCGCTGACGGCCAGGACGGATCCTCACGAGCGCAATGGCACGCTGGGCAGCTCCGGCCAACGCGACGCGGACCGCCACCTTCACCCCACGGCCACGTCGAGACAGCAGGACACCCGGCGTGAAACTGGGCTGGTGTGACGACGCCAGCAGACCGCCGTTACGGCTCCGCCAGCAGACTACTCATCGATACGGCGGCCCTTGGGAACTCATCGCCATCGCTGACGCCAACGGCCGGCGAACACGCCGGCGTCACCTCGCGGCCGACGCACGATCGGGAGCCACTTCCACCGGTGAACAACCCGGCGATTTCCGCTGCCACAGAGTCCGGCTCCGTAGCGCACGGCAACGGAGACGGCAATCCTGCCCAACCCGGTATGCACGCAGCAATGGCTCGGCATCAGCGGTCGAGTATCGCGGGCCACCGGGCCGGAAAGCACAGCGAATAGCAGGCGCACGCAGCACCGCACGTGAACCCTGCACTGCCCGTCAGAGCGCACGGACGTCACCTTCACTTAGCCAACCGTGCCGCAGCGCGCGGATGAAGCGCCCGATGCCAACGGCACGCACCGTGAACGCAACGCCGCCATTGCACGGTCTGGAAGCCGACTTCACTCGGATCTGCTCGCATCGCGTCGAAGCTCACCGGCCACCGATGACACAGCAAGCGAACGCAACGCGCCGCTCACCTGAACACGCCGCCCGCACGTGGACCCACGCGCTGCGAACGGCTTCCTCACGGGACCGCGCACCGGCACGAACTGGTCCCTGGACGCAGCCGGGCGCAACGGCGCTGACGGCACGGGCCAGCTGCGGCCACCTTTGAATCAAAGCGACATGGCGGGCACGTTCGACGACCCGACCAATACCAACAGCGTCATCTACGGCGCCCCGGCGAGCGGTGTCAGATGCCCAGCGCGCGTGAACACAGGCGACGTGTGACTGGCGAATGCCGCAGCTATCACGTTGGCCGATAGCGCACCTCAGGGTAAACAACGACTGTCCCCAATTCAACCGTCACCAGTCACCCACGACTTGACTCCACCGACGCGACAGATCGCGCGTCAACCGACAGCAACGGTCTGCACGTGCTCACGCTCACAGCCAACGCGACACCCGGTCACAGCGAGGTTTCTGTCGGCCCCTCAGTCGGACCAATCAGCGTCAACCTCGACGGCCAATGACCGCTGTCAATCGGTGACAGACGCGATTTCCTCTTGGCACGTCACGACTGGGACAACGCAGACGGCAACACCTCCCGATCCGTGACGCAGGCACCTGCAGCACCGACTACGACTCGAACGATCCAGCGGGGTAGTCGCCGTGGTGAAACACTGTAGAAACTTCCCCAGTCGACACCGGCGTCGACCGACATACGCACGCGGCGACCGCACGGCCGGATCAACGCCGCACCTCGCCAACGTCGCAGCGGGCATCAGCAAGCCGGTTGCGGGTAACGACAGGGCTGCATAGTCAGCACTGAGCCCAACACCGACGGCTTGCCGCCAGAACAGCCACATACACCGCCACCGTGCCCGAGACCGCGTCTTACCGCTCGGCGAGACCACCCCGTCACCTTCACCTCTTACGCGAGACTGGCTGACGCGAGGAGCAAACGGCACGCGGACCTCACCGGCCAACCGCTCACGCTGGCCGGGCTTGCACCGACCGCACGACCGGTTGCAGCGACCTCACAACGCACCTTGGCCGTCAACGACACGCGACCCGACGAACACGCCATCAGCGTCAACTTGACGCCCCTGCACCGACCATCGCAGGCAACGCCGGTGCGACAACGCCACCGAGCGACCAACACCATACCACGACAAACACCCGGCCCGGTATCGACAGACACCACCGTGAACACCCACGGCAAACCATCACGCTGGCCGACTAGCGCGCTTACCGTGGGCGAAACCACCAGCCGTCACCATCCGCTTCAAGAGCCCGTCACTGGCTTCGCAAACGATGACATCGTGCTCACCGATGCCAACGGCACGCTCAGCACGCTCACGGCCAACGCCGACCGCACGTCTGGACAGCGACATTCACCCCCACGGCCAACGTCAACGACACGACCAAGAACACCATCAGCGTCATCTCACCGGCCTGACCGACGACGCGGGCAACGCCGGTGTCAGCATCGCCACCAGCGCCAACTACACCGTGGACACCCGGCCGGACACGACGCCCCCGGTGATCAAAACCGCCACGGTCAGCGACAACCAGTTGGTGCCTCACGTACACCGAAGCCACCGCCTGGCCGCGACCCATATCCCGCCCACCACGGCCCTTGAGGTGCGCGTCGATAACGTGCTCACTGCCGTCACCGCCATCACGGTGAACGCGCAGGACAAGACCGTCAGCCTGACGCTGGCCACCGCGCTGTCTCCAGGGACCAAGCGGTGACCGTCGCCTACAACGACCCCACGACCGGCGACGATGCCAACGCCATACAGGACGCGGCACACGGCAACGACGCGGCCAGTTTCCCGGCCATGCCGGTGAACAACCGCACCCCGCGCCATCACAGAGTCCGGCCCCGGCGGACAAGGCACAGAGTCCGGCTCCGCGGACAAGGACACGACGGACAAGGACATCAAGGACGACAAGGACACGGACGGCGACAGCGACGGCGTTCCGAGCAGCGTCGAAGACCTGGCCCCCGGCATCCCCGGCCCGCTGGCGCTGCCCCGATCGCCGGCGACGGCAACGAGACGACGGCGTCAAGGACAGCATGCAGGCAGCAGTGAGTTCGGTCAGCCTCGTGCGCAGCCCCACCGGAGAAAGCAGGCCGGCAGGCGCAGCCAGCACCCATGTGACCCTGGTGGCCGACAGCCTGGACGGCAAGCCCAACCCGGGCAGCAGCGCACGCATCACCCACCTGGAGCAAAAGAACGCACCCGCCGAATTGCCCAAGGGAATGGAAATGCCCCTCGGTCTGCTCCGCTTCGAGGCAGCGCAGGCCACGGGCCACAGCAGCGAAAAATTCAGCCTGTACGTGGACCCGGCGCTGGGCGTCAACGGCTACTGGCTGCGGGACAGCACCGGCACCTGGGTCAACTTGGCGAGCAGCCCTTACGGCGGCAAGATGGCGCTGGAAGGCGGGCAGCTGCGGCTGGACTTTGAGATCAGCGATGGCGGGCAGTTCGACGCCGACGGCAAGGCCAACGGCGTCATCACCGCGCCCGGCGCCGCGGCGCAGATGCCGCTGTCCATCGTGGGGCAGGCGACGGATCTGGCGCATGGCAGCTACTGGTTCTGAGGACCTTGGGGACCAGCCTGCCCGGCAGTCCCGGGTTGAGACCCACCCCTTGATATCGAGCCCCGCTTGCCGGACTCGCGCCAGCGGGTGCTCGATGATTCCGTAGCCGCCCGCTCATTGAAGACCTTCGCCATAAAGCCGGGTTCGGTTGCCCGATCGGCATAAAGCTCACCGTTTGTCACGTTATGATACGCGGCATGCGGAACCTGCCTGCCCTTGCACACGCCTGCCAACCAAGCGGAAGGCGGGGTTTGCATATGCTGAGAGCCGCCCTCCTGAAGTGGCCGCCGTACGCCGCGGCCGCCCCCCTGCCTGATATCGGGGGGGGGGGGGGGGGGGCCCACCATGGCGGACTGCCCGCACCTAATCCCCATAAAGCAAGGCTAACCACCGGCTCTGCTCCGGGGCCGCGCATGATGCGGCCCCCGGTCCGGGTTGCGCTGCCTTTTTCTGCGCGCTTTGAAACGGGAAGCCCCCGCCCATGGCGGCTTGCCGCCACCAATCTCCACATAGCAAGGCCAATTACCGGCCTTTCTCCGAGTCTGCGTCTGCGCATGCAGTCCACGGACCAGATTGCGCTACCTTCTTCTGCGCACCTTGAAGCGGGAGCCCCCCGCCCATCGCGGCCTGCCCGCACCAATTCCCACAAAGCAAAGCACCGGCTTTTCTCCGGGCTTGCACATGCAACCCACGGACCCGGTTGCGCTGCCTTTTTCTGCGCACCTTGGAAGCGGGGACGCCCGCCCATCGCGACCGGACGAAACCAGTCCCCATGAAGTAACGCCCATCACCGGCCATGCCCGCAGAGGGAGTGCGCCCAGACCCCATCCAACCCCCACCCACCACGACAAGCACCATGAGCATCGATTTGAACATCACCCTGGCCAACACCCGCATCAAGGCAGACGAAACCACCACCGTCACCTTTGCCTTCAGCGAGGCCGTCACCAACTTCACACGCGAGGACATCGTGCTCACCGATGCCAACGGCACGCTGGGCACGCTCACGGCCAATGCAGACGGCAAAACCTGGACCGCCACCTTCACGCCCACGGTCAACATTGAGGACAGCAGCAACACCATCGGCGTCAACTTGGCCGGTGTACGCGACGCCGCAGGCAACGTCGGTACCGGCTCCGCCAGCAGCGCCAACTACTCCATTGATACCAAGCGGCCCACTCCGACCGACATCACCATCGATGACACCAAGCTCTGCGCCGGCGAATCAACCACCGTCACCATCACCTTCTCCGAAGCGCTCAATCGGGACAGTTTCACTCTGGCGCACATTAGCTCCAATGCCTCCGCCAATCCCGGCACATTGTCCGACCTGCGTACCACCAACGGCATTACTTGGCAGTTCACGCTGACGGCCCCGACTTCCGGCGCCTCATCGACCGGCAATTACCTCCGCGTGCATTTGAGTACCGTGACCGATGTCGCAGGCAACAGTGGTTGGGGCGGAGTGACGTCTTTCGTTGACATCCGCTACGACATTGACCTCGTTCGACCCACCGCCACGATCACCTTGGCCGACAGCGCGCTCACCGTCGGCGAAACCACCACCGTCACCTTCGCCTTCAGCGAGCCCGTCACCAGTTTCACGCGCGATGACATCGCGCTCGCAAACGGCACATTGGGTGACCTCACGACCCAGGACAACGGCAGAACCTGGACGGCCACCTTGACGCCCACGGCCAACGTCTACGCCGGGGCGAACACCATCCGCGTGAACCTCATCGGTGTCACCGACATCGCTGGCAACATCGGTACCGCCACCGCCACCAGCGCCAACTACACCGTGGATACCCGGCCAGCGAACACCGCAGGCCCAACCGCCACCATCACGCTGGCCGACACCAGCCTCATCGCCGGCGAAACAACGACCGTCACCATCGTCTTCAACGAGACCGTCACCGGCTTCACGCGCGAGGACATCGTGCTCACCGATGCCAACGGCACATTGGGCGACCTCACGACCCATGACAATGGCAAAACCTGGACCGCCACCTTCACGCCCACGGCCAACATTGAGGACAGCAGCAACACCATCGGCGTGAACTTGGCTGGCGTGACCAACGCCGCAAACACCGCCGGTGCCGGCCTCGCCACCAGCACCAGCTACTCCATCGATACCAAGCAGATCACACCGACCGACATCACCATCGCCATCGCTGACACCAAACTCTGCTCCGGCGAATCAACCACCGTCACCCTCACCTTCTCCGAAGCGCTTAATCGGGACAACTTCACCCTGCGTGACCTGGGCTTCATGCGCAATGCCAGCACCAATATCGGCACACTGTCCAACCTGCGCAGCACCGACGACATCACCTGGAAATTCACGCTCACTGCCCCGACTTCCGGCGATTCATCGACCGGCCATGCCATCCTCCTTAACCTGCGCGGCATCACCGATGTCGCGGGCAACGAGGGTCAGCGCGTGTTGGTGTATTTCTCTGACGCTCCCTTCGACTTTGACCTCGTTCGCCCCACCGCCACGATCACCCTGGCTGACAACGCGCTCACCGTTGGCGAAACAACCACCGTCACCTTCGCCTTTAGTGAGCCCGTCACCGGCTTCACGATCGATGACATCTTGCTCACCGACGCCAACGGCACGCTGGGCACGCTCACGGCCAATGCCGACGGCAAAACCTGGACCGCCACCTTCACGCCCACAGCCAACGTCAACGACGCGGCCAACACCATCAGCGTCAACCTCGCGGGCGTGACCGACACCGCAGGCAACGCCGGTGTCAGCACCGCCAGCAGCGCCAACTACACCGTGGACACCCGGTCCGCAGACACCACCGGTCCCACGGCCACCATCACGCTGGCCGATAGCGCGCTGACCGTGGGTGAAACGACCACCGTCACCTTCCGCTTCAGCGAGCCCGTCACCGGCTTCGCAAACGACGACGTCGTGCTCACCAACGCCAACGGCACGCTGGGCCCCCTCACCCCCAACGCCGACCGCACGGTCTGGACAGCCACCTTCACCCCCACGGCCAACGTCAACGACACGACCAACACCATTAGCGTCAACCTCACCGGCGTGACCGACGACGCTCGCAATGCCGGTGTCGGCACCGCCAGCAGCGACAACTACACCGTAAACACCCGGCCCGCAGACACAACAGGACCCACGGCCACCATCGCGCTGGCCGATAGCGCGCTGACCGTGGGTGAAACGACCACCGTCACCTTCCGCTTTAACGAGCCCGTCAACGGCTTCGCAAACGACGACGTCGTGCTCACCAACGCCAACGGCACGCTCAGCCCACTCACCCCCAACGCCGATCGCACGGTCTGGACAGCGACATTCACCCCCACGGCCAACGTCAGCGACACGACGAATACCATCAGCGTCAACCTCACCGGCCTGACCGACGACGCTCGCAACGCCGGCGTCGGCACCGCCAGCAGCGCCAACTACACCGTGGACACCCGGCCCGCAGACACCACCGGTCCCACGGCAACCATCACGCTGGCCGATAGCGCACTCACCGTGGGTGAAACAACGACTGTCACCATCAACTTCAACGAACCCGTCACCAACTTTGACGCCAACGACATCGTCCTCACCAACGCCAACGGCACACTGAGCACGCTCACCCCCAACGCCAACCGCACAGTCTGGACAGCCATCTTCACCCCCACGGCCAACGTCAACGACACAACCAACACCATCAGCGTCAACCTCACCGGGGTAACCGATGACGCAGGCAACGCCGGTGTCAGCACTGCCAGCAGCGCCAACTACACCGTGAACACCCGGCCCGCAGACACCACCGGTCCCACGGCAACCATCACGCTGGCCGATAGCGCACTCACCGTGGGTGAAACAACGACTGTCACCATCAACTTCAACGAACCCGTCACCAACTTTGACGCCAACGACATCGTCCTCACCAACGCCAACGGCACACTGAGCACGCTCACCCCCAACGCCAACCGCACAGTCTGGACAGCCATCTTCACCCCCACGGCCAACGTCAACGACACAACCAACACCATCAGCGTCAACCTCACCGGGGTAACCGATGACGCAGGCAACGCCGGTGTCAGCACTGCCAGCAGCGCCAACTACACCGTGAACACCCGGCCCGCAGACACCACCGGTCCCACGGCAACCATCACGCTGGCCGATAGCGCACTCACCGTGGGTGAAACAACGACTGTCACCATCAACTTCAACGAACCCGTCACCAACTTTGACGCCAACGACATCGTCCTCACCAACGCCAACGGCACACTGAGCACGCTCACCCCCAACGCCAACCGCACAGTCTGGACAGCCATCTTCACCCCCACGGCCAACGTCAACGACACAACCAACACCATCAGCGTCAACCTCACCGGGGTAACCGATGACGCAGGCAACGCCGGTGTCAGCACTGCCAGCAGCGCCAACTACACCGTGAACACCCGGCCCGCAGACACCACCGGTCCCACGGCAACCATCACGCTGGCCGATAGCGCGCTTACCGTGGGCGAAACGACCGCCGTCACCTTCCGCTTCAACGAACCCGTCACCAACTTTGACGCCAGCGACATCGTGCTCATCGACGCCAACGGCACGCTGGGCACGCTCACCCCTAACGCCGACCGCACAGTCTGGACAGCCACCTTCACCCCCACGGCCAACGTCAACGACGCGGCCAATACCATCAGCGTCAACCTCACCGGGGTGACCGATGACGCAGGCAACGCCGGTGTCGGCACCGCCAGCAGCGCCAACTACACCGTGGCCACCCGGCCCGCAGACACCACCGGCCCCACGGCCACCATCATCCTGGCCGACAGCGCGCTCACCGTGGGCGAGACCACCACCGTGACCATCCGCTTCAGCGAACCCGTCACCGGCTTTGACGCCAGCGACGTCGTCCTCACCAACGCCAACGGCACGCTGGGTACGCTCACCCCCACCGCCGACCGCACGGTCTGGACAGCCACCTTCACCCCCACGGCCAACGTCAACGACACGACCAATACCATCAGCGTCAACCTCACCGGCGTGACCGATGACGCAGGCAACGCCGGTGTCGGCAACGCCAGCAGCGCCAACTACACCGTGGACACCCGGCCCGCAGACACCACCGGTCCCACGGCAACCATCACGCTGGCCGATAGCGCGCTTACCGTGGGCGAAACGACCGCCGTCACCTTCCGCTTCAACGAACCCGTCACCAACTTTGACGCCAGCGACATCGTCCTCACCAACGCCAACGGCACGCTGGGCGCGCTCACGGCCAATGCCGACCGCACGGTCTGGACAGCCATCTTCACACCCACAGCCAACGTCAGCGACCCGACCAATACCATCAGCGTCAACCTCACCGGGGTAACCGATGACGCAGGCAACGCCGGTGTCAGCACTGCCAGCAGCGCCAACTACACCGTGAACACCCGGCCCGCAGACACCACCGGTCCCACGGCAACCATCACGCTGGCCGATAGCGCGCTTACCGTGGGCGAAACGACCGCCGTCACCTTCCGCTTCAACGAACCCGTCACCAACTTTGACGCCAGCGACATCGTGCTCATCGACGCCAACGGCACGCTGGGCACGCTCACCCCTAACGCCGACCGCACAGTCTGGACAGCCACCTTCACCCCCACGGCCAACGTCAACGACGCGGCCAATACCATCAGCGTCAACCTCACCGGGGTGACCGATGACGCAGGCAACGCCGGTGTCGGCACCGCCAGCAGCGCCAACTACACCGTGGCCACCCGGCCCGCAGACACCACCGGCCCCACGGCCACCATCATCCTGGCCGACAGCGCGCTCACCGTGGGCGAGACCACCACCGTGACCATCCGCTTCAGCGAACCCGTCACCGGCTTTGACGCCAGCGACGTCGTCCTCACCAACGCCAACGGCACGCTGGGTACGCTCACCCCCACCGCCGACCGCACGGTCTGGACAGCCACCTTCACCCCCACGGCCAACGTCAACGACACGACCAATACCATCAGCGTCAACCTCACCGGCGTGACCGATGACGCAGGCAACGCCGGTGTCGGCAACGCCAGCAGCGCCAACTACACCGTGGACACCCGGCCCGCAGACACCACCGGACCCACGGCCACCATCACCCTGGCCGATAGCGCGCTTACCGTGGGCGAAACGACCACCGTCACCATCCGCTTCAACGAACCCGTCACCAACTTTGACGCCAGCGACATCGTGCTCACCGACGCCAACGGCACGCTGGGCACGCTCACGGCCAATGCCGACGGCAAAACCTGGACAGCGACCTTCACACCCACGGCCAACGTCAACGACACGACCAACACCATCAGCGTCAACTTGGCCGGCCTGACCGACACCGCAGGCAATGCCGGTGTCAGCACCGCCACCAGCGCCAACTACACCGTGGACACCCGGCCCGCAGACACCACCGGACCCACGGCCACCGTCACGCTGGCCGATAGCGCGCTTACCGTGGGCGAAACCACCGCCGTGACCATCCGCTTCAACGAGCCCGTCACTGGCTTCGCAAACGATGACATCGTGCTCACCGATGCCAACGGCACGCTCAGCACGCTCACCCCCAACGCCGACCGCACGGTCTGGACAGCGACATTCACCCCCACGGCCAACGTCAACGACACGACCAACACCATCAGCGTCCATCTCACCGGCCTGACCGACGACGCGGGCAACGCCGGTGTCAGCATCGCCACCAGCGCCAACTACACCGTGGACACCCGGCCGGACACGACGCCCCCGGTGATCAAAACCGCCACGGTCAGCGACAACCAGTTGGTGCTCACGTACACCGAAGCCAACCGCCTGGACGCGACCCATATCCCGCCCACCACGGCCCTTGAGGTGCGCGTCGATAACGTGCTCACTGCCGTCACCGCCATCACGGTGAACGCGCAGGACAAGACCGTCAGCCTGACGCTGGCCACCGCTGTCTCCAGGGACCAAGCGGTGACCGTCGCCTACAACGACCCCACGACCGGCGACGATGCCAACGCCATACAGGACGCGGCCGGCAACGACGCGGCCAGTTTCCCGGCCATGCCGGTGAACAACCGCACCCCCGCGCCACAGAGTCCGGCCCCGGCGGACAAGGCACAGAGTCCGGCTCCGGCGGACAAGGACACGACGGACAAGGACATCAAGGACGACAAGGACACGGACGGCGACAGCGACGGCGTTCCGAGCAGCGTCGAAGACCTGGCCCCCGGCATCCCCGGCCCCGCTGGCGCTGCCCCGATCGCCGGCGACGGCAACGGAGACGGCGTCAAGGACAGCATGCAGGCAGCAGTGAGTTCGGTCAGCCTCGTGCGCAGCCCCACCGGAGAAAGCAGGCCGGCAGGCGCAGCCAGCACCCATGTGACCCTGGTGGCCGACAGCCTGGACGGCAAGCCCAACCCGGGCAGCAGCGCACGCATCACCCACCTGGAGCAAAAGAACGCACCCGCCGAATTGCCCAAGGGAATGGAAATGCCCCTCGGTCTGCTCCGCTTCGAGGCAGCGCAGGCCACGGGCCACAGCAGCGAAAAATTCAGCCTGTACGTGGACCCGGCGCTGGGCGTCAACGGCTACTGGCTGCGGGACAGCACCGGCACCTGGGTCAACTTGGCGAGCAGCCCTTACGGCGGCAAGATGGCGCTGGAAGGCGGGCAGCTGCGGCTGGACTTTGAGATCAGCGATGGCGGGCAGTTCGACGCCGACGGCAAGGCCAACGGCGTCATCACCGCGCCCGGCGCCGCGGCGCAGATGCCGCTGTCCATCGTGGGGCAGGCGACGGATCTGGCGCATGGTGGGTTCTGGTTCTGAGGACCTTGGGGTCAGCCAGGGCGGCAAGGTCGCCTCCGGCAGCCACACCCGCATCACCAGCCTGGAGCAAAAGGCAGCGCCCGCCCAGACACCCAAGGCGCTGGAGACGCCCATCGCGCTGACGAGCTTCAAGGCCACGCTGGAGACCGCCGGCAGCACCGAGACCTTCAGCCTGTACGTGGACCCGAAGATCGGCGCCAACGGCTACTGGCTGCAAGACCACAGCGGCACCTGGGTGAACCTGGCGAGCAGCCCTTACGGCGGCAAGATGGTGGACGAAGGCGGGCGGCTGCGGCTGGACTTCACGATCACCGACGGCGGAGCGTTCGACGCCGACGGCCAGGCCAACGGCAGCATCACCGCGCCCGGCGCCGCAGCGCAGATGGCCTTGTCCCTCATGGGGCAGGCGCCGGACGCGGCGGGCGGCCTCTGGTTCTGACGGTGCCGCGCGGGGCCTGGACAGCGGCGGCCCAAGCCTGTCCGCCCCGGCGGACGGCTTGAACCCGAAGGGGCTCCCGGGTTGGCGCCGCATTCGCCGGCATGGTGTGGGCACATGGTCGCCTACGCGAGGCGGCCGAGCGCGAAGGGCACCGGGGCAACAGATGCATCGTCGGACCGTGTTTAAATATGCGCCATTTTGTTAGGCGGGTGTCCTGTGGAGTCAATTCCACGCAGTGAGCACGCCAAATACGTATCCGTACATCACCCCCTTCTTGAAAGGAAACATCATGGCTGTTAATTCCGTCAAAATTTGGGCCCAGGGACACACGTCCGACCGCAATGGATACGTTCTGCGCATTGTGGCCGGCGATACGGTCGAGAATTTCCTGGCGACCAGGGTGCATTTCGAGTTCAACGAAGCGCCCCTGGCGTCGAGTTTCAGCCTCTCCGACTGCACCATTCCGAAGAATACCTACTGGTCCACCGAGTCCGATGAAGGATTGACGCAGGACCCCGACAATCCCAAGCACTACTACGCCTTCCTGATAGCGAACAAGAACGTGGAGAGCACCGGTGAATACGTCTCCCTGGACCTTGCCAAGGTGACAGATGCCGCCGGCAATCGGGGCTCAGGGACCTTCCATTCCGAAGGGGTGTTTACCATCGACACCGTCCCGCCCACGCTCAGCGCGCCCACGCTCGGCAGCGCCACGGTCAACGGCGACCAGTTGGTGCTCACGTACATCGAAGGAACCACCCTGGACGGGGCCGCACTGACGGACAACGCAGGCTTTACGGTCAGCAACACCGCAGGCACGGCCATTACCGTGCGCAGCGCCGTGGTGAACGCAACGGCCAAGACCGTCACGCTCACGCTGAGCCGCGCCGTGACCCAGGCTGAGACGGTGAAAGTCAGCTACACCAAACCCACATCCGGCGCCGTGATACAGGACGCAGCCGGCCACGACGCAGTGAGCTTCAGCGACCGGGCGGTGACGAACAACACGCCCGCGCCAGCAGACACCACGCCCCCGGTGATCAACACCGCCACGGTCAACGGCGACCAGCTGGTGCTCACGTACACCGAAACCAACACCCTGGACCCGGCAGCGCTCGCGGGCAACGCGGGCTTTGCGGTCAGCACCACCCCGGGCACCGCCATTACCGTGCGCAGCGCCGTGGTGAGCGCAGCGGACAAGACCGTCACCCTCACGCTCAGCCGCGCCGTCACCAGCGTGGAGACGGTGAGCGTCAGCTACACCAAACCCGAATCCGGCGCCGTGGTGCAGGACGCTGCCGGCAACGACGCAGTGGACTTCAGCAGCCGGACTGTCATCAACAACACACCACCCGACACCACACCCCCGGCGATCCACAGCGCCACGGTCACCGACGACCAGCTGGTGCTCACTTACACCGAAGCGGGCACCCTGGACCCGGCAGCGCTCGCGGACAACGCAGGCTTTACGGTCAGCAGCACCACAGGCACCGCCATTACCGTACGCAGCGCCGTGGTGAACGCAACGGACAAGACCGTCACCCTCACGCTCAGCCGCGCCGTCACCAGCGTGGAGACGGTGAGCGTCAGCTACACCAAACCCACATCCGGCGCCGTGGTGCAGGACGCTGTCGGCAACGACGCTGTGGACTTCAGCAGCCGGACTGTCATCAACAACACACCACCCGACACCACACCCCCGGTGTTCCACAGCGCCACGGTCACCGGCGACCAGCTGGTGCTCACGTACACCGAAGCGGGCACCCTGGACCCGGCAGCGCTCGCGGGCAGCGCAGGCTTTGCGGTCAGCAGCACCCCGGGCACGGCCATTCCCGTGCGCAGCGCCGTGGTGAACGGGGCGGCCAAGACCGTCACCCTGACGCTGAGCCGCGCCGTAACCAGCGTGGAGACGGTGAAGCTCAGCTACACCAAGCCCGCATCCGGCGCCGTGGTGCAGGACGCTGCGGGCAACGACGCAGTGAACTTCAGCGACCAGGAGGTGACGAACAACACGCCCGCGCAAAAAGCAGACACCGCGGCCCCGCTGTTCATCGACGCCTCGGTCAACGGCAACCAGCTGGAGCTCCACTACGCCGATGCAAACCACCTGAACGCAAACTACACCGCGCCCGCATCGGCGTTTGCGCTGAGCAGTCCCGGCGCTGCGGCCATCAGCGTGAGCGACGTTGCCATCATGGGCAAGACCGTCACGCTGACGCTCAGCCGCGCCGTGGCCAACGGCGAGAAGCTCACGCTCAGCTACACCAAGCCGGCGACCGGCGACGACGCGATACAGGACGTTTCCGGCAACGCCGCGGCGGACTTGCGCAACGAGGCCGTGAACAACTTCACGCCCGGACCCGCGCCCGCACCGGCGCCCGGACCCGCGCCCGGACCCGCGCCCGCGCCCGCACCCACACCGGAACACGACCCCGGCGCACCCAATGCGGACCACGACGGCGTGCCCGACGCGCAGGAAAATCAGGCCATCGGCCCCAAGGGTTCCGCCACCGGCGACGGCAACAACGACGGCATCCAGGACAGCACGCAGGCCGCAGTCACTTCCTTCAGCGCCAAGACCAGCAGCGGTTCCGACACCTCGGTGACCCTGGTCGCAGACAGCCAGGGCGGCAAGGTCCCCTTGGACAGCACCACCCGCATCACCAGCCTGGAGCAAAAGGCAGCGCCCACCCAGACACCCAAGGCGCTGGAGACGCCCATCGCGCTGACGAGCTTCAAGGCCACGCTGGAGACCGCCGGCAGCACCGAGACCTTCAGCCTGTACGTGGACCCGAAGATCGGCGCCAACGGCTACTGGCTGCAAGACCACGGCGGCACCTGGGTGAACCTGGCGAGCAGCCCTTACGGCGGCAAGATGGTGGACGAGGGCGGGCGGCTGCGGCTGGACTTCACGATCACCGACGGCGGAGCGTTCGACGCCGACGGCCAGGCCGACGGCAGCATCACCGCGCCCGGCGCCGCAGCGCAGATGCCGCTGTCCATCGTGGGGCAGGCGTCGGACGTGGCGCATGGCGGGTTCTGGTTCTGAGGGCCGCCCCGAATCGGGCATTCGTCCGGAAAAAAAACCGCTATTGCGCCTGCACGACCCTGGCCTGATTCACTACCACGGCATGCCCGCGGCCATGTAACCAATCTGCTCCCGCAGCAGCGCCAAGGCACGCTCCCTTGGCAGCGCCGCAGCGTCCCTTGCGGCAGAGGACACCAGGGCCCAAGCGGCATCCTGCCTGCTTGGGTGAACCTCCAGATCCCCGACCCGCCAACGGCGTCGGGCTGTGCGCGCCCGACCAGCCGAAAGACCGGCGCGATGCCGCTTTCGTAGCGCCCGATCCCGCGCAACGCCAAGGCTTCCACCGGGGTGTTGCAAGCATCCATGCCCGCCTCTCCGAGCGTCCGATGGACAAGCTAACACTTACTATTTTCTAAAATTAAATTGCAATTATTCACATACAATTCGCGACATGTTGGGCCGTCCCTTCTCCCCATGCAGCCCCTCCTGAAACATGGGCAGGACCATGGCACTGCCTGAACGCCGTGCATCCCCGCACGCGGTAAGAACCGCTGCTCAGGCTGCACGGCGGGCTGCTGATTTCGCCCCCACGGGCGCCCAACCGCGGGGGTCGGACGGGACCACAGGACGCCACCTGCCCCCTGCTGACCAAATCAGTCACGCACGCCTGCACCACCCCGCAATGACACCCCTGCCGGATCGGCAAGGGTCCAACGCATTCAAGAAACCGTTCACGGCCCTCGCCGGGGACTGCGCATGCAGTCCATGGTTCGGGCAGCGTTGTCGATTCCCGCACAGAAGGGATGGCCTCCTGGCACGCGCCGCCGCCGCCAGAGAGACGCAACGCACCCCTTCGGACAAGACCGCGAACAGGCGCTGCCCCCCGGAATCGCCCCGGGTGCCTTCCCTGTCCACAGGGCCATGCGCCCAAACCCCGGCCACCCCCCATCCCACTCCCAAAGCACCATGAGCATCGATGCGCACACCCCCCCCGGCCTCCGCTCGGGCGAGACCACGAACACCGGGGGCACCCGGCGCCCCATGCTCGCAGCGATCAACCCGATCACCATCGGCAAGGACAAACTGGGCATTGGCGCGAGCACCACCGTCACCATCCGCTTCGCCGAAGCCATCGCGATCGACAGCTTCACCACCGCCGACCTGATCGTGGAGGGCAGAGGCGTGACGCTGTCCAACGACCTGAGGAGCACCGACGGCGGCATCACCTGGACGGTCACGCTGCAGGCTCCGACGCAGACGGTTCTCAACAACGCCGAATACGCCCTCCTCCACGGGCACAACTCAACGGGCAACCATATCCGCGTCAAACTCACCGACGTGACCAACCCCGCAGGCAACGCCGGTGTGGGCCAGGCCGTCTCCGCAGTCACCTACGACATCGACGTCCGGAGGCCCGACGTCGGCATCAGGCTGAGCGACGACACCCTCACCGCGGGCGAAACCACCACCGTCATCTTCAGCTTCAACGAGCCCATCGACGGCTTTGGTTTCAACAACATCGACATGACAAGGGCCAACGGCACGCTGGGTCCGCTGACCCTCCTCGAAGATGGCAGGACCTGGATCGCCACCTTCACGCCCACAGCGGGTATCAGTGAGAACAACGAAATCCGCGTCAAATTGTTCGGCGTGGCGGACTTGGTGGGCAATACGACGGACATCCCCTCCGCCTCCGCCATCAGCGACCGCTACACCATCAACACCGGCACCACAGACCAGACAACCCGCCTGAGCGCACGCGTCACGCTGACCGATGAGCCCCTTACGACGGGAGAAAAGACGACCGTCGTCATCGCCTTCAACAAGCCCGTCAACGCCAACACCTTCACGCGCGATGACGTGGACCTGACACAGGCCAACGGCACGATCAGCAACCCCATACGCAGCGCCGACGGCCGAACCTGGACGGCCACCTTCACGCCCACGGACAACGTCATCGACGAGACCAACACCATCAGCGTGAACCTCGCGGGCGTGACCGACGCCGCAGGCACCGCCGCAACCGGCCGCGCCACCAGCGACAACTTCCGCGTGACCACCGCGCTACCTAACGCCACGATCACGCTGGCCGACAGCGCGCTCACCACGCACGAAACAACGCTCGTCACCTTCACCTTCAACCAACCGGTCTTCGACTTCATGAGGGATGACGTCGTGTTCGACGGCACCACCAGCGAGCTCAGCGAGCTCAGCGCGATCAACGGGTCCACGCCCCAAGACAGATTCAAAATCTGGACCGCCACCCTCACACCCAAGTCCAACGTCAACGACCAGACCAACACCATCAGCGTCAACCTGGCCGGCGTCATCACCCCGGCAGGCAAGTCCGGTACCGGCACCGCCCGCAGTGCCAACTACACGGTCAACACCGGGCTGCTCAGCGCCGCCAACCGCCCCACGCTCGCAGCGACCAACCCGATCACGATCGGCGACGACAAACTGAGCATGGGCGAGAGCACCACCGTCACCATCCGCTTCGCCGAAGCCATCGAGACCGACAGCTTCAGCATCACCGACCTGACCGTGGGCGGTTCCGCGACGCTGAGCAACCTGCAAAGCACCGACGGTGGCACCACCTGGACGGTCACGCTGAAGGCTCCGGAGCGCAGTGACATCCTCGGCGGCGACTTCGCCCGGTACAACTCAACGGGCAACCGGATCAGCGTCAACCTCGCCGGCGTGACCAACCCCGCAGGCAACGCCGGTGTGGGCCAGGCCGTCTCCACGGTCACCTATGACATCGACGTCTCGGCGCCCGGCGCCGCCATCACCCTGGCCGACAACGCCCTCACCGCAGGCGAAACCACCACCGTCACCATCACCTTCACCGAGCCCGTCACCGGCTTTGACGCCAGCGACGTCGTGCTCACCGACGCCAACGGCACGCTGGGCCCGCTCACGCCGAACGCCGAGCGCACGGTCTGGACGGCGACATTCACGCCCACGGACAGGGTCAATGACGCGGCGAATACGATCAGCCTGAACCTCAGCGGCGTGCGCGACGACGCGGGCAACGCCGGGGTGGGCAGTGCCAGCAGCGCCAGCTACAGCGTCAACACCCAGTTGTCAGACACCACGGCCCCGCAGCTGATCACCACCGGCAACTATAGCCCCAGGGCCTTGAACAACGAGTTGCTGCTCAACTTCAGCGACCAGAGCGACATACCCACAGCCTCGGACCGCCTGCCGACGACCGGGGATTTCACCGTGCGCGTCAACGGCGTACCGAATCTCGTCACGAACGTCCGTGTCGGCACGGACCCTCGCTCCAAGGTGGTGGTCCTGACGCTGGCCACCCCCCTGGAGCCTGGTCAGGGCGGCGTGACCGTTGCCTACAACGACAGCACGCCCGCGGACAACAAGGGCATACAGGACACGGCAGGCAACTGCCTGACCAGCTTTCCGACCACGGCGGTGCGCAACATGACGCTGGACAACTCGCCCCCGGTGCTGATCACCACCGGTACCAGGAGCCCCTGGGTCAACGGCGACCAGCTGGTGCTCAGCTTCCAGGACGCCAGCAACCTGTCGACCGACAAGCCGGCCAAGGAGACTTTTACGGTGCGCGTGAATGGCAACGCCCGGGTCGTCAGCGACGTCGCCGTGCATGCCGAGGCCAAGACGGTGACGCTGACGCTGGCCACTGCCGTCACCCGGGGTCAGTCGGTGACCGTTGCCTACGACGACCCCACCCCGGCCGCCGACGACGCCTACGCAATACAGGACGTTCACGGCCATGACGCAGCCAGCTTTGCGGCCACCGCGGTGACGAACAACACCCCGGCAACAGACACCACCGGCCCGACCGCCACGATCACACTGGCCGACAGCGCGCTCACCGTGGGCGAGAGCACCGCCGTCAGCTTCCGCTTCAGCGAGCCCGTCACCGGCTTTGACGCCGAAGACATCGTGCTCACCGACGCCAACGGCACGCTGGGCCCGCTCACGGCGGGCGCCGAGCGCACGGTCTGGACGGCGACCTTCACGCCCACGGCCAACGTCAGCGCCCTGGCCAATACCATCCGTGTGAACCTCAGCGGCGTCGCCGACGACGCGGGCAATGCCGGCACCGGCAGCGCCAGCAGCGCCAACTACTCCGTGGACACCGTGCGCCCCACGGCGACCATCACGCTGGCCGACACCGCGCTCACCGCGGGCGAGAGCACGACCGTCAGCTTCCGCTTCAGCAAGCCCGTCACCGGCTTTGACGCCAGCGACATCGTGCTCACCGACGCCAACGGCACGCTGGGCCCGCTCACGGCGGGCGCCGAGCGCACGGTCTGGACGGCGACCTTCACACCCACGGCCAACGTCAACGACAGGGCGAATACGATCAGCGTAAACCTCAGCGGCGTCGCCGACGACGCGGGCAACGCCGGCACCGGCAGCGCCAGCAGCGACAACTACTCCGTGGACACCGTGCGCCCCACGGCGACCATCACGCTGGCCGACAGCGCGCTCACCGTGGGCGAGACCACGACCGTCAGCTTCCGCTTCAGCAAGCCCGTGAACGGCTTTGACACCGACGACATCGTGTACACCAACGGCACGCTGACAACGCCCACGGCCAACGCCGAGCGCACGGTCTGGACGGCCACCTATACGCCTACGGAGGACATCAGCGCCCGGGCGAACACCATCCGCGTGAACCTCGCTGGCGTGACCGACGACGCGGGCAACGCCGGGACCGGCAGCGCCTCCAGCGCCAACTACTCCGTGGACAACACGCGCCCCACCGCGACGAGCATCACGCTGGCCGACAGGGCGCTCACCGCGGGCGAGAGCACGACCGTCAGCTTCCGCTTCAACGAGCCCGTCAACGGCTTTGACGCCAGCGACATCGTGTGCACGAGCGGCACGCTGAGCACGCCCACGGCCAACGCCGAGCGCACGGTCTGGACAGCGACCTTCACGCCCAATGCGAACGCCAACGCCTGGACGAACACCATCCGCGTCAACCTCGCCGGCGTGACCGACGACGCGGGCAACACCGGGACCGGCAGCGCCAGCAGCGCCAACTACAGCGTGCACACCACGCGCCCCACGGCCACCATTACGTTGGCCGACAGCACGCTCACCGTGGGCGAGAGCACAACCGTCCGCTTCATCTTCAACGAGCCCGTCACCGGCTTGGACGCCAGCGACATCGTGTGCCCCAACGGCACGCTGAGCACGCCCACGGCGAACGCCGAGCGCACGGTCTGGACAGCGACCTTCACGCCCAACGCGAACGCCAATGCCCGGACGAATACCATCCGCGTGGACCTCGCCGGCGTGACCAACGACGCAGGCAACACCGGGACCGGCAGCGCCAGCAGCACCAACTACTGCGTCGATACCGTGCGCCCCACGGCGACCATCACGCTGGCCGACAGCACGCTCACCGCGGGCGAGAGCACAACCGTCACCATCACCTTCAGCGAGCCCGTCACCGGCTTGGACGCCAGCGACATCGTGTGCACGAGCGGCACGCTGAGGGCGCCCACGGCGAACGCCGAGCGCACGGTCTGGACAGCCACCTTCACGCCCATGGCCAACGTCAACACCCTGGCGAATACCATCCGTGTGAACCTCACCAATGTGCGCGACGACGCAGGCAACGCCGGGACCGGCAGCGCCATCAGCACCAACTACTCCGTGAATACCGAGCGACCCACGGCGACCATCACGCTGGCCGACCGCGCGCTCACCGTGGGCGAGAGCACAACCGTCACCATCACCTTCAGCGAGCCCGTCAACGGCTTGGACACCAGCGACATCGTGCTCACGGACGCCAACGGCACGCTGACAACGCCCACGGCCAACACCGACCGCACGGTCTGGACAGCGACCTTCACACCCACGGCCAACGTCAACACCCCGACCAATACCATCCGCGTAAACCTCAGCGGTGTGCGCAACGACGCGGGCAACGCCGGGACCGGCAACGCCAGCAGCGCCAACTACTCCGTGGACACCCGGCCGGCAGCAGACACCGCCGGCCCCACGGCCACCATCGCGCTCGCCGACAACGCGCTCACCGCGGGCGAGAGCACAACAGTCACCTTCCGCTTCAACGAGCCCGTCAACGGCTTGGACGCCAGCGACATCGTGTGCACGAGCGGCACGCTGAGCTTGCCCACGGCCAACACCGAGCGCACGGTCTGGACAGCGACCTTCACACCCACGGCCAACGTCAACGCCCGGACCAATACCATCCGCGTAAACCTCAGCGGTGTGCACGACGACGCGGGCAACGCCGGAACCGGCAGCGCCAGCAGCGACAACTACTCCGTGGACACCCGGCCCGCAGACACCACCGGCCCCACGGCAACCATCGCGCTGGCCGACAACGCGCTCACCGCGGGCGAGACCACAACCGTCACCTTCCGCTTCAACGAGCCCGTCAACGGCTTGGACGCCAGCAACATCGTGCTCACGGACGCCAACGGCACGCTGAGCACGCCCACGGCCAACACCGAGCGCACGGTCTGGACAGCGACCTTCACGCCCACGGCCAACGTCAACGCCCGGACCAATACCATCCGAGTAAACCTCGCCGGCGTGCGCGACGACGCGAACAACGCCGGGACCGGCAGCGCCAGCAGCGACAACTACTCCGTGGACACCCGGCCCGCAGACACCACCGGCCCCACGGCAACCATCGCGCTGGCCGACAACGCGCTCACCGCGGGCGAAAGCACAACCGTCACCATCACCTTCAACGAGCCCGTCAACAACTTTGACGCCAGCGACATCGTGCTCACGGACGCCAACGGCACGCTGAGCACGCCCACGGCGAACACCGAGCGCACGGTCTGGACAGCGACCTTCACACCCACGGCCAACGTCAACGCCCGGACCAATACCATCCGAGTAAACCTCGCCGGCGTGCGCGACGACGCGAACAACGCCGGGACCGGCAGCGCCAGCAGCGACAACTACTCCGTGGACACCCGGCCGGCAGACACCACCGGCCCCATGGCCACCATCGCGCTGGCCGACAGCGCGCTCACCGCGGGTGAGAGCACAACCGTCACCTTCCGCTTCAACGAGCCCGTCAAAGACTTTGACGCCAGCGACATCGTGCTCACGGACGCCAACGGCACGCTGAGCACGCCCACGGCGAACACCGAGCGCACGGTCTGGACAGCCACCTTCACGCCCACGGCCAACGTCAACACCCTGGCGAATACCATCCGCGTCAACCTCAGCGGTGTGTGCGACGACGCGGACAACGCCGGGACCGGCAGCGCCATCAGCGCCAACTACTCCGTCAATACCACGCGCCCCACGGCGACCATCGCACTGGCCGACAGCGTGCTCACCGCGGGCGAGAGCACAACCGTCACCTTCCGCTTCAGCGAACCCGTCAAAGACTTTGACGCCAGCGACATCGTGCTCACGGACGCCAACGGCACGCTGACAACGCCCACGGCCAACACCGGGCGCACGGTCTGGACAGCGACCTTCACACCCACGGCCAGCATCAGTGCCCGGACGAACACCATCCGCGTGGACCTCAGCGGTGTGCGCAACGACGCGGGCAACGCCGGGACCGGCAGCGCCATCAGCACCACCTACTCCGTCAATACCACGCGCCCCACGGCGAGCATCGCGCTGGCCGACAGCGCACTCACCGCGGGCGAGAGCACAACCGTCACCATCACCTTCAGCGAGCCCGTCAACGGCTTGGACACCAGCGACATCGTGCTCACGGACGCCAACGGCACGCTGAGTCCCCCCACAGCCAACACCGGGCGCACGGTCTGGACAGCCACCTTCACGCCCACGGACAACGTCAACACCCGGGTGAATACCATCCGTGTGAACCTCAGCGGCGTAAGCAACGACGCGGGCAACGCCGGCACCGGCAGCGCCATCAGCGCCAACTACAGCGTGAAAACCACGCGGCCCACGGCCACCATCGCACTGGCCGACAGCGCGCTCACCGCGGGCGAGAGCACAACCGTCACCATCACCTTCAGCGAGCCCGTCAACGGCTTTGACGCCAGCGACATCGTGCTCACGGACGCCAACGGCACGCTGACGACGCCTACGGCGAACACCGAGCGCACGGTCTGGACAGCCACCTTCACACCCACGGCCAACGTCAACGCCCGGACCAATACCATCCGCGTAAACCTCGCCGGCGTGCGCGACGACGCAGACAACGCCGGGACCGGCAGCGCCAGCAGCGACAACTACTCCGTGGACACCCGGCCCGCAGACACCACCGGCCCCACAGCCACCATCGCACTGGCCGACAGCGCGCTCACCACGGGCGAGAGCACAACCGTCACCATCACCTTCAACGAGCCCGTCAACGGCTTGGACACCAGCGACATCGTGCTCACGGACGCCAACGGCACGCTGACAACGCCCACGGCGAACACCGAGCGCACGGTCTGGACAGCCACCTTCACACCCACGGCCAACGTCAACGCCCGGACGAACACCATCCGCGTCAACCTCAGCGGCGTGCGCGACGACGCGGGCAACGCCGGCACCGGCAGCGCCAGCAGCGACAACTACTCCGTCGATACCACGCGCCCCACGGCGAGCATCACGTTGGCCGACAGTGCGCTCACCGCGGGCGAGACCACGACCGTCACCTTCCGCTTCAACGAGCCCGTCAACGGCTTTGACGCCAGCGACATCGTGTGCCCCAACGGTACGCTGAGTTGGCCCACGGCCAGCGCCGAGCGCACGGTCTGGACAGCGACCTTCACGCCCACGGCCAACGTCAGCGCTCCGACGAATACCATCCGCCTGAACCTCGCCGGGGTGACCAACGACGCGGGCATCGCCAGGACCGGCAGCATGGTCAGCGCCAACTACTCCGTGGACACCCGGACGGACACCACCGGCCCGACCGCCACGATCACGCTGGCCGACACCCACCTGACCGTGGACGAAACCACAACAGTCACCTTTGTCTTCAACGAGCCCGTCACCGGCTTCACGCGCGACGACGTCGTGCTCAGCGATGCCAACGGCACCTTGACCGACCCCACGACGAATGACCAGGCCAGAAGAACCTGGACAGCGACCTTCACGCCCACGGCAGGCGTCGAGAACAGCAACAACACCATCGGCGTGAACTTGGCGGGCGTGCGCAACACCGCAGGCCGCACCGGCACCGGCCACGCCCATGGCCCCAGCTACCAGATCGACACCCGGGCCCCGGTGCTCGCCAGCGCCACGGTGAACGCCATCCAGCTGGTGCTGCGCTACACCGAAGGAAGCAGCCTGGACGCAACGCATATCCCGCCCATCACGGCCTTCACGGTGCGCGCCGATAACGTACTCACCGCCGTCACCGCCATCGCGGTAAATGCGCAGGAAAAGACCGTCAGCCTGACGCTGGCCACCACGGTCACCAACGGCCAGGCAGTGAGCGTCGCCTACACCGACCCGACGACCGGCAACGATGCCGACGCCATACAGGACATAGCCGGCAACGACGCGGCCAGTTTCGCGGCCATGCCGGTGGACAACCGCACACCCGCGCCACCGAGCCCGGCTCCAAGTCCGAGCCCAAGTCCAGCTTCAAGCCCGAGCCCATCGGCCCCGGAAGGCCCGACGTACAAGGACACCAAGGACACGGACGGCGACAGCATTCCCGACAGCCTCGAAAACCCGCCCCCCTTCCTCTCCGGCCCCTCTGGCGCAGCCCCCGGCGACGGCAACGGAGACGGCGTCCAGGACAGCACGCAAGCGGCAGTGGGATCGACCAGTTTCAAAGTCCGCTCCACCGGAGAAAGCGCAACCAGCACCTCCGTGACCCTGGTAGCAGGCAGCCAGAACGGCAAGCTGGACCCGCACAGCGGTGCCCGCATCACCCGCCTGGAGCAAAAGGACGTCCCCGCCCAATTACCCCCGGGAATGGAAATGCCCCTCGGGCTGCTCCGCTTCGAGGCGAGGCTGGCCCCAGGCCACAGCAGCGAAAAGTTCAGCCTGTATCTGGACCCCGCGCTGGGCGTCAACGGCTACTGGGTGAAAGACGGCACCGGCACCTGGACCAACCTGAGCAGCGCGCCCCACGGCGGCAAGATGGTGAGCGAAGGCGGGCGACTGCGGCTGGACTTTGCAATCACCGATGGCGGACCGTTCGACGCCGACGGCCAGGCCAACGGCGCCATCACCGCGCCCGGCGCCGCAGCGCAAATGCCGCTGTCCATCGTGGGGCAGGCCTCCAACGTGGCGCATGGCGAGTTCTGGCTCTGAGGCCCGCCCCCGAATCGGGCCTGCATCCGGAAAAGAACCACCATGGCGCCTGCACGGTTCTGGCCTGATTCGCCACCACAGCATGCCCGCAGTCATGTAGGCGATCTGCACCCGCAGCAGCGCCAAGGCCGCTCCCTTGGCTGCGCCGCAGCGCCCCTTGCGGCAGGGGACACCAGGGCCCAAGCGACATTCGGACAAGACCACGAACAGGCGCTGCCCCCCGGAATCGCCCCGGGTGCATCCCCTGTCCACAGGGCCAGGCACTGCCCAACCCCGGCCACCCCCCATCCCACTCCCAAAACACCATGAGCATCGATTCGCACGCCACCCCCGGCCTCCGCGCGGGCGAGACCACGAACACCGGGGGCACCCAGCGCCCCACGCTCGCAGCGACCAACCCGATCACGATCGGCAACAACAAACTGGGCATTGGCGCGAGCACCACCGTCACCATCCGCTTTGCCGAAGCCATCGCGACCAACAGCTTCAGCACCTCCGACCTGAGCGTGGGCGGTTACGCGAAGCTGACCAACCTGCAAAGCACCGACGGCGGCACCACCTGGACGGTCACGCTGACGGCTCCGGGGTGGGCTGATTTCCCCTTCGGCTACTCCCTCAACCACAACTCAACGGGCAACCAGATCCGCGTCAACCTCGCCGGCGTGACCAACCCCACAGGCAACGCCGGTGTGGGCCAGGTCGTCTCCACGGTCACCTACGACATCGACACCCTCGAGCCCAGCGCCGTCGTCACGCTGGGCGACAGCGCCCTCACCGCGGGCGAAACCACCACCGTCACCATCAGCTTCAGCGAGCCCGTCACCGGCTTCACCGCCAACAACATCGACCTGTCAAGGACCCAGGGCACGCTGGGTCCGCTAACCGCCCTCGGAGACGGCAGGACTTGGACCGCCACCTTCACGCCCACAGTGAATATCAACGCTGCCACCAACAGCATCGGCGTCAACTTCAACGGCGTGACGGACTTGGCGGGGAATACGTCGGGCACCTCCTTCAACAGCAACTACAGCATTGACACCCGGCCCGGCAGCACGGGCCAGACATCCGGCCTGAGCGCACGCGTCACACTGACCGATGACCGCCTCACGACGGGAGAAAAGGCGACCGTCATCATCGCCTTCAACAAACCCGTCAACGGCTTCACGCTCGATGACGTGGACGCGACCCATGCCAACGGCACGCTCAGCGACCTCGTATGCAGCGCCGACGGCCGAACCTGGACGGCCACCTTCACGCCCACGGCGGGCGTCATCGCCGAGAGCAACACCATCCGCGTGAACCTCGCGGGCGTGACCGACGCCGCAGGCACCGCCGGCACCGGCAGCGCCACCAGCGACAGCTTCATCGTGAACACCGCGCCAATTGCCGCAACGATCACACTGACCGATACCGCGCTCACCACGGGCGAAACGACGACCGTCACCTTCACTTTCAACCAAGTGGTCCTCGGCTTCACGATGGATGACGTCGTGCTCGACACCAACACCGGCACGCTCGGCGCGCTCAGGACCACCGGCAACCAAATCTGGATCGCCACCTTCACACCCAAGGCCAACGTCAGCGACGCGACCAACACCATCAGCGTCAACTTGGCCGGCGTAGCCAACATGGCAGGCCGCTCCGGTACCGGCACCGCCATCAGCGCCAACTACACGGTCAACACCGAGGGACAGCCCACCACCACCAACCGCCCCACGCTCGCAGCGACCAACCCGATCACGATCGGCGACGACAAACTGATCATGGGCGAGAGCACCACCGTCACCATCCGCTTCGCCGAAGCCATCGCGACCGACAGCTTCCGCATCGCCGACCTGAGCGTGAGCGGTTACGCGACGCTGTCCAACCTGCGCAGCACCGACGGCGGCACCACCTGGACGGTCACGCTGACGGCCCCGACCGAGCAGGAGATATATGCGAACGGAAACTACGACATCGGCAAGTACAACTCAACGGGCAACCAGATCCGCGTCAACCTCGCCGGCGTGACCAACCCCGCAGGCACCGCCGGTGTGGGCCAGGCCGTCTCCACGGTCACCTACGACATCGACACCTTCGCGCCCAGCGCCACCATCACGCTGGGCGACAGCGCCCTCACCGCGGGCGAAACCACCACCGTCACCATCAGCTTCAGCGAGCCCGTCACCGGCTTTGACGCCAGCGACATCGACCTGACACAGGCCCACGGCACGCTGGGTCCGCTGACCGCCCTCACCGATGGCAGGACCTGGACCGCCACCTTCACGCCCACAGCGAATATCAACGCTGCCAGCAACAGCATCCGCGTCAACTTGGACGGCGTGACGGACTTGGCGGGCAACAGGCCGAACACCGCTTCCCCCGGCAGCAGCAACTACAGCATTGACACCCGGCCCGGCACCACAGGCCAGACATCCGACCTGAGCGCACGCGTCACGCTGACCGATGACCGCCTTACGACGGGAGAAAAGGCGACCGTCATCATCGCCTTCAACAAACCCGTCACCCGCTTCAGCTTCACGATCGATGACATGGACGCGACCCGGGCCAGCGGCACGCTCAGCGAACCCATACTCAGCGCCGACGGCCGAACCTGGACGGCCACCTTCACGCCCACGGCCAACGTCAACGCCGCGACCAACACCATCAGCGTAAACCTCGCGGGCGTGACCGACGCCGCAGGCACCCCCGGTACCGGCAGCGTCACCAGCGCCAACTTCCGCGTGGACACCGCGCTACCCAACGCCACGATCACGCTGAGCGATACCGCGCTCACCACGGGCGAAACGACGACCGTCACCTTCCGCTTCAACCAAACGGTCATGGGCTTCACGATCGATGACGTCGATCTGACTCAGGCCAACGGCACATTGAGCGCACTCGTATACACACCCGACTCCGACAGCAAAATCTGGACCGCCACCTTCACCCCCAATACCAACGTCAATGTCGCGACCAACACCATCCACGTCAACCTGACCGGCGTAGCCAACCTGGCAGGCCGCTCCAGTACCGGCACCGCCAGCAGCGCCAACTACACGGTCAACACCGGGCAGTCCACCGCCACCAACCGCCCCACGCTCGCAGCGACCAACCCGATCACGATCGGCGACGACAAACTGATCATGGGCGAGAGCACCACCGTCACCATCCGCTTCGCCGAAGCCATCGCGACCGACAGCTTCCGCATCGCCGACCTGAGCGTGAGCGGTTACGCGACGCTGTCCAACCTGCGCAGCACCGACGGCGGCACCACCTGGACGGTCACGCTGACGGCCCCGACCGAGCAGGAGATATATGCGAACGGAAACTACGACATCGGCAAGTACAACTCAACGGGCAACCAGATCCGCGTCAACCTCGCCGGCGTGACCAACCCCGCAGGCACCGCCGGTGTGGGCCAGGCCGTCTCCACGGTCACCTACGACATCGACACCTTCGCGCCCAGCGCCACCATCACGCTGGGCGACAGCGCCCTCACCGCGGGCGAAACCACCACCGTCACCATCAGCTTCAGCGAGCCCGTCACCGGCTTTGACGCCAGCGACATCGACCTGACACAGGCCCACGGCACGCTGGGTCCGCTGACCGCCCTCACCGATGGCAGGACCTGGACCGCCACCTTCACGCCCACAGCGAACATCAACGCTGCCAGCAACCGCATCCGCGTCAACTTGGGCGGCGTGACGGACTTGGCGGGCAACAGGCCGAACACCGCTTCCCCCGGCAGCAGCAACTACAGCATTGACACCCGACCCGGCACCACAGGCCAGACAGCCGACCTGAGCGCACGCGTCACGCTGACCGATGACCGCCTTACGACGGGAGAAAAGGCGACCGTCATCATCGCCTTCAACAAACCCGTCACCCGCTTCAGCTTCACGATCGATGACATGGACGCGACCCGGGCCAGCGGCACGCTCAGCGAACCCATACTCAGCGCCGACGGCCGAACCTGGACGGCCACCTTCACGCCCACGGCCAACGTCAACGCCGCGACCAACACCATCAGCGTAAACCTCGCGGGCGTGACCGACGCCGCAGGCACCCCCGGTACCGGCAGCGTCACCAGCGCCAACTTCCGCGTGGACACCGCGCTACCCAACGCCACGATCACGCTGAGCGATACCGCGCTCACCACGGGCGAAACGACGACCGTCACCTTCCGCTTCAACCAAACGGTCATGGGCTTCACGATCGATGACGTCGATCTGACTCAGGCCAACGGCACATTGAGCGCACTCGAATACACCCCCGAATCCGACAGCAAAATCTGGACCGCCACCTTCACCCCCAATACCAACGTCAATGTCGCGACCAACACCATCCGCGTCAACCTGGCCGGCGTAGCCAACCTGGCAGGCCGCTCCGGTACCGGCACCGCCAGCAGCGCCAACTACACCGTGGGCTGGCCGCCGGACACCACGCCCCCGGTGTTCAGCAGCGCCACGGTCAACGGCGACCGGTTGGTGCTCACGTTCAGCGAGCCGCTGGACGGCAGCAGCGCACCACCGGCCACGGGGTCTTTTCCAGTGAGCGTCGAAGGCGACCAACTCAACAGCTACTGGGTTCGCGCAGTGGCCGTGAATGGACCCGCAGGGACCATCACGCTGACACTGACAAAAGCCGTGACGCCCGGCCAAGTGGTGAGAATCGGCTACCAGGCCCCCGGCGGCCCCCCAAACCAACCATGGGGCGTCATACAGGACGTCGCCGGCAATGACGCTGCCACCTTCGTGCGCCAGACCGTGACGAACAACACGCCCGCGCCAGCAGCAGACACCACGCCCCCGGTGTTCAGCAGCGCCACGATCAACGGCAACCAGCTGGTGCTCACGTACACCGAAGCGGGCACCCTGGACCCGGCCGCACTCTCGGGCAACGCCGGCTTTACGGTGACCAGTTCCATAGGCACGGCCATTACCGTGCAAAGCGCCGTGGTGAACGCGACGGCCAAGACCGTCACACTCACGCTGAGCATCTTGGTGACCCGCATGGACATAGTGAACGTCCGCTACACCAAACCCGCATCCGGCGCCGTGGTGCAGGACGCTGCCGGCAACGCCGCAGCAAGCTTCGGCGACCGGTTCGTGACGAACGACACGCCAGCAGACACCACGGCCCCGCAGCTGATTACCATCGGCAACGCAGGCCCCGGCGACTACCTGGCCCCCACCGTCAACGACCAGGGCGACGAACTGGAGCTCGTATTCGACGACGCGAGCCGTCTGGACGCAAGACTGGACCGCACGCCGGCCGCCACGGACTTCACGGTGCTCGTGGATGGTGTCGCCAGAGCTGTCAGCCGTGTCACCGTGCCGGAAAATACCAAGACCATCCGGCTGACGCTGGCCACCCCCGTGACCCATCGTCAGCACGTGAGCATCGCCTACCAGGACAGCACACCCAACGACGCCAGAGCCATACAGGACGCGGCAGGCAATCGCCTGGACAGCTTTCAGACCACGGGGGTAGTGAATACCGCATTGGACAAGACTGCCCCGCAGCTGATCACCACCGGCGCCACGCGCCCCACGGTCAACGACAAGCAACTGGTGCTCCGCTTTAGCGACACCAGCGAGCTGAACGCGGACCCGGCCCGCAAGCCGGCCGCCGGGGACTTTGCGGTGCGCGTCGCTGGCGTCGCGAATGCCGTCACCGCAGTCACCGTGAACGGGGCGGACAAGACCATCACGCTGACGCTGAGCACCGCCGTGACACCGGGCCAGACAACGACCGTCGCCTACGCCGACAGCACACCCAACGACACCAGCGGCATACAGGACGCAAGAGACAACCGGCTGGCCAGCTTTGCAGCCACGCAGGTGAATACCGACACCACGCCCCCGGTGATCCACAGCGCCACGGTCAACGGCGACGAACTGGTGCTCACGTACACCGAAGCGGGCACCCTGGACGCGTCCGCGCTCACGGGCAACGCCGGCTATGCGGTGAGCAGCAGCACGGGCACGGCCATTACCGTCAGCAGCGCCGTGGTCAACGGGACGGCCAAGACCGTCACGCTCACGCTGAGCCGCGCCGTGACCCGCGTGGAGACGGTGAGCGTCAGCTACACCAAACCCGAATCCGGCGCCGTGGTGCAGGACGCTGAGGGCAACGACGCAGCAAACTTCAGCAGCCGGGAGGTGACGAACAACACGCCCCGGGAGCCCAACAGGGGGCTCAACGCCACCATCAGGATCACCGACCGCGCGCTCACCGCGGGCGAGAGCACAACAGTCAGCTTCACCTTCACCGAGCCCGTCAACGGCTTTGACGCCAGCGACATCACGTGCACCAACGGCACACTGAGCACGCCCACGGCCAACGCCGCGCGCACGGTCTGGACAGCCACCTTCACGCCCACGGCCAACGTCAACGCCCCGGTGAATGTCATCAACGTAGACCTCGCCAAGGTGAGCGACAACGCTGGCAACCCCGGCGTGGGCAGCGTCAGCAGCGCCAACTACTCCGTGGCCACCCGGGATACCGTGGCCCCGGTGATCAGCAGCGCCGCGGTCACCGGCGACCAGCTGGTGCTCACTTACATCGAAGCGAACACCCTGGACCCGGCAGCGCTCACGGGCAACGCCGGCTTTACCGTCAGCAGTACCGCTGGCACCGCCATTACCGTGCGCAGCGCCGTTGTGGATGCGACGGCCAAGACCGTCACCCTGACACTGAGCCGCGCCGTCACCAGCGTGGAGACGGTGACCGTCAACTACGCCAAGCCCGCAACCGGCGGGGTCCAGGATGTTGCCGGCAACGCCGCAGCAAACCTCATCGACCAGGCCGTGACGAACAACACGCCTGCGCCAGCGGACACCACGCCCCCGGTGATCAGCACCGCCACAGTCATCGGCGACCAGCTGGTGCTCACGTACATCGAAGCGGGCACCCTGAACGGGGCCACGCTCGCAGGCAACGCCGGCTTTACGGTCAGCAGCACCACGGGCACGGCCATTGCCGTGAGCAGCGCCGTGGTCAACGGGGCGGCCAAGACCGTCACCCTGACACTGAGCCGCGCCGTCACCAGCGTGGAGACGGTGACCGTCAACTACGCCAAGCCCGCAACCGGCGGGGTCCAGGATGTTGCCGGCAACGCCGCAGCAAACCTCATCGACCAGGCCGTGACGAACAACACGCCTGCGCCAGCGGACACCACGCCCCCGGTGATCAGCACCGCCACAGTCATCGGCGACCAGCTGGTGCTCACTTACACCGAAGCGGGCACCCTGAACGCGGCCGTGCTCACGGGCAACGCCGGCTTTACGGTCAGCAGCACCACGGGCACGACCATTACCGTGAGCAGCGCCGTGGTCAACGGGGCGGCCAAGACCGTCACGCTCACGCTCAGCCGCGCCGTGACCCGCGCTGAAACAGTGACCGTCAACTACGCCAAGCCAGCGGCCGGCGGGGTCCAGGATGCTGCCGGCAACGCCGCAGCAAACCTCATCGACCAGGCCGTGACGAACAACACGCCTGCGCCAGCAGACACCACGCCCCCGGTGATCAGCACCGCCACAGTCATCGGCGACCAGCTGGTGCTCACGTACATCGAAGCGAACACCCTGAACGGGGCCACGCTCACGGGCAATGCCGGCTTTACGGTGAGCAGCACCACGGGCACGGCCATCACCGTGAGCAGCGCCGTGGTCAACGGGGCGGCCAAGACCGTCACCCTGACACTGAGCCGCGCCGTCACCAGCGTGGAGACGGTGACCGTCAACTACGCCAAGCCCGCAACCGGCGGGGTCCAGGATGCTGCCGGCAACGCCGCAGCAAACCTCATCGACCAGGCCGTGACGAACAACACGCCTGCGCCAGCGGACACCACACCCCCGGTGATCAGCACCGCCACAGTCATCGACGACCAGCTGGTGCTCACGTACATCGAAGCGAACAGCCTGAACGGGGCCACGCTCACAGGCAATGCAGGCTTTACGGTCAGCAGCACCACGGGCACGGCCATCACCGTGCGCAGCGCCGTGGTGAACGCAACGCTCAAGACCGTCACGCTCACGCTCAGCCGCGCCGTGGCCAACGCAGAGGTGCTGAGCGTCAGCTACGCCAAACCCGCGACCGGCAATGGGGTCCAGGATGCCGCCGGCAACGCCGCAGAAAACTTCAGCGACCAGGCGATTAGCAACAACACACCGGACACCACGGCCCCGGTGATCCACACCGCCACGGTCACCGGCGACGAACTGGTGCTCACGTACACGGAAGCGAACACCCTGGACGCGGCTGCGCTCACGGGCAACGCAGGCTTTACGGTGAGCAGCAGCACGGGCACGGCCATTACCGTCAGCAGCGCCGTGGTCAACGGGGCGGCCAAGACCGTCACGCTCACGCTGAGCCGCGCCGTGACCCAGGCTGAGACGGTGAACCTCAGCTACTCCAAGCCCACATCCGGCGCCGTGGTGCAGGACGCTGCGGGCAACGACGCAGCAAACTTCAGCAGCCGGGAGGTGACGAACAACACGCCCCGGGAGCCGCTCGGCGTCCGCATCACGATCGCCGACCGCGCGCTCACCGCGGGCGAGACCACCACCGTTACCTTCTTCTTCACCAAGCCCGTCAACGGCTTTGACACCAGCGACATCCTGTCCCCCAACGGCACGCTGAGCACGCCCACGGCCAACGCCGAGCGCACGGCCTGGACGGCCACCTTCACGCCCACGGCCAACGTCAGTGCCGAGGCGAATGCCATCCGCGTAGACCTCGCCGGGGTGACCGACAACGCTGGCAACGCCGGCGTGGGCGGCGTCAGCAGCGCCAACTACTCCGTGGACACCCGAGATACCGTGGCCCCGGTGATCAACACCGCCACGGTCACCGGCGACCAGCTGGTGCTCACGTACACGGAAGCCAACACCCTGGACCCGGCAGCGCTCACGGGCAACGCCGGCTTTGCGGTCAGCAGCAGCACGGGCGCCGCCATTACCGTGCACAGCGCCGTGGTCAGCGCAGTGGACAAGACCGTCACGCTCACGCTCAGCCGCGCCGTCACCAGCGTGGAGACGGTGAGCGTCAGCTACACCAAGCCCGCGACCGGCGCCGTGGTGCAGGACGCTGCCGGCAACGACGCAGTGGACTTCAGCAGCCGGGCGGTGACGAACACCACGCCCGCACCAACGGACACCACGCCCCCGGCGTTCCACAGCGCCGCGGTCACCGGCGACCGGCTGGTGCTCGCGTACACAGAAGCCAACACCCTGGACCCGGCAGCCCTGGCGGGCAACGCAGGCTTTACGGTCAGCAGCAGCACGGGCACGGCCATCACCGTGCGCAGCGCCGTGGTCAACGCAACGGACAAGACCGTCACGCTCACGCTCAGCCGCGCCGTGACCAGCGCGGAGACAGTGACCGTGAGCTACACCAAACCCACATCCGGCGCCGTGGTGCAGGACGCTGCCGGCAACGACGCAGCGGACTTCAGCGCAAAGCCCGTGGCGAACAACACGCCGGCGCCATCGGACACCACGGCCCCGGAGTTCAGCAGCGCCGCGGTCAACGGCAGCCAACTGGTGCTCACGTACACGGAAACCAACACCCTGGACCCGGCAGCCCTGGCGGGCAACGCAGGCTTTGCGGTCAGCAGCAGCACGGGCACCGCCATTACCGTGCGCAGCGCCGTGGTCAACGCAACGGACAAGACCGTCACGCTCACGCTCAGCCGCGCCGTGACCAGCGCGGAGACAGTGACCGTGAGCTACACCAAGCCCGCGACCGGCGCCGTGGTGCAGGACGCTGCCGGCAACGACGCAGTGGACTTCAGTGCAAAGCCCGTGGCGAACAACACGCCGGGGCCATCGGACACCACGGCCCCGGAGTTCAGCAGCGCCGCGGTCAACGGCAGCCAACTGGTACTCACGTACACGGAAGCCAACACCCTGGACCCGGCAGCGCTGGCGGGCAACGCAGGCTTTGCGGTCAGCAGCAGCACGGGCACGGCCATTACCGTGCGCAGCGCCGTGGTCAACGCAGTGGACAAGACCGTCACGCTGACGCTGAGCCGCGCCGTGGCCAACGGCGAGACGGTGACCGTGAGCTACACCAAACCCACATCCGGCGCCGTGGTGCAGGACGCTGCCGGCAACGACGCGGCGGACTTCAGCGCAAAGCCCGTGGCGAACAACACGCCGTCACCATCGGACACCACGGCCCCGGAGTTCAGCAGCGCCGCGGTCAACGGCAGCCAACTGGTGCTCACGTACACGGAAGCCAACACCCTGGACCCGGCAGCGCTCACGGGCAACGCCGGCTTTGCGGTCAGCAGCAGCACGGGCACCGCCATCACCGTGCGCAGCGCCGTGGTCAGCGCAACGGCCAAGACCGTGACGCTGACACTGAGCCGCGCCGTGGCCAACGGCGAGACGGTGACCGTGAGCTACACCAAACCCACATCCGGCGCCGTGGTGCAGGACGCGACAGGCAACGACGCGGCGGACTTCAGCGCAAAGCCCGTGGCGAACAACACGCCGTCACCATCGGACACCACGGCCCCGGAGTTCAGCAGCGCCGCGGTCAACGGCAGCCAACTGGTACTCACGTACACGGAAGCCAACACCCTGGACCCGGCAGTCCTCACGGGCAACGCAGGCTTTACGGTGAACACCGCCGCTGGCGCGGTGGCCATCACCGTGAACAGCGCCGTGGTCAACGCAGCGGCCAAGACCGTGACGCTCACGCTCAGCCGCGCCGTGACCAGCGCTGAAACAGTGACCGTCAGCTACACCAAACCCACATCCGGCGCCGTGGTGCAGGACGCAGCCGGCAACGACGCAGTGGACTTCAGCAGCCGGGAGGTGACGAACAACACGCCCCGGGATCCACTCAGCGTCCGCATCACGATCGCCGACCGCGCGCTCACCGCGGACGAAACCACTACCGTTACCTTCTTCTTCACCAAGCCCGTCAACGGCTTTGACACCAGCGACATCCTGTCCCCCAACGGCACGCTGAGCACGCCCACGGCCAACGCCGAGCGCACGATCTGGACGGCCACCTTCACGCCCACGGCCAACGTCAGTGCCGAGGCGAATGCCATCCGCGTAGACCTCGCCGGGGTGACCGACACCGCTGGCAACGCCGGCGTGGGCAGCGTCAGCAGCGCCAACTACTCCGTGGACACCCGAGATACCGTGGCCCCGGTGATCAGCACCGCCACGGTCACCGGCGACCAGCTGGTGCTCACGTACACCGAAGCGGGCACCCTGAACGCGGCCGCGCTCACGGGCAACGCAGGCTTTACGGTCAGCAGCAGCACGGGCACCGCCATTACCGTAAACAGCGCCCGCGTAAACGGGGCGAAGACCATCACCCTCACACTCAGCCGCGCCGCGGCCAACGGGGAGACGCTGAGCGTCAGCTACGCCAAGCCCGCGACCGGCAATGGGGTCCAGGACGCCGCAGGCAACAACGCGGTGGACTTCAGCAACCAGGCTATTACCAACAACACACCGGACACCACACCCCCGGTGATCCGCACCGCCACGGTCAACGGCGACCAACTGGTGCTCACGTACACGGAAGCCAACACCCTGAACGGGGCCGCACTGACAGGCAACGCAGGCTTTACGGTCAGCAGCAGCACGGGCACCGCCATTGCCGTAAACAGCGCCCGCGTGAACGGGGCGGACAAGACCGTCACCCTCACGCTCAGCCGCGCCGCGGCGAACGGCGAGAAGCTCACGCTCAGCTACACCAAGCCGGCAACCGGCGGCAACGCGATACAGGACGCTGCCGGCAACGCCGCGGCGGACTTGCACAACCAGCCCGTGGGCAACGTCACGCCCGCGCCAGCACCCGCACCCGCACCCGCAGCGCCCGCGCCCGCGCCCGCGCCCGCACCAGAGCCCGCACCAAAAACAAACCCCGACGCGCCCAATGCGGACCACGACGGCGTACCCGACGCGCAGGAAAATCAGGCCATCGGCCCCAAGGGTTCCGCCATCGGCGACGGCAACGGCGACAGAATCCAGGACAGCACGCAGGCCGCAGTCGCCTCCTTCAGCGCCAAGACCAGCAGCGGTTCCGACACCTCGGTCACCCTGGTAGCAGACAGCCAGGACGGCATGACCGCCTCCGGCAGCAACACCCGCATCACCAGCCTGGAGCAAAGGGCAGCGCCCAGCCAAACGCCCCGGGCGCTGGAGACGCCCATCGCGCTGACAAGCTTCAAGGCCACGCTGGAGACCGCCGGCAGCACCAAGGCCTTCAGCCTGTACGTGGACCCGAAGATCGGCGTCAACGGCTACTGGCTGCAAGACCACGGCGGCACCTGGGTGAACCTGGCGAGCAGCCCTTACGGCGGCAAGATGGTGATGGAAGGCGGGCGGCTGCGGCTCGACTTCTCGATCCAGGACGGCGGACCGTTCGACGCCGACGGCCAGGCCAACGGCGTCATCACCACGTTCGGCGCCGCAGCGCAGATGCAATTGTCCATCGCGGGTCAGGCGTCCGACGTGGCGCATGGCGAGTTCTGGATCTGAGGCCAGCCCCCGAATCGGGCATGCATCCGGGAAAAAACCGCCATGGCGCCTGCGCGGTTCTGACCTGATTCACCGCCACGGCATGCCCGCGGCCATGTAAGCGATCTGCACCCGCAGCAGCGCCGCAGCGCCCCTTGCAGCAGGGGACACCAAGGAGACCGGCGCGGTGCCAATTTCGCAGCGCCCGATCCCGCGCAGCACCAGGGCTTTCACCCGGGTGTTGCGATCGCCCCTGTCCGTCTGTCCGAGAAACATGCCCGCCTGTCCGGCGGCCCGATGAATGGGCTGTGAAGTTACCGTTTTCAGCCATGAAATTTCAATCAGTCACGTACAATTCGCGACATGTTTGACACTTTCTCCCTTCCATGCAGCGCCTCCTCAAACATGGGCACGCTGCCTGAATTCCGCGCATCGCCGCACGCAGCAAGAACCACTGGTCAGGCTGCACGGCGGGCTGCTGATTCCGCCCCCACTGGCGCCAAAACGCGGATGTCGGACAGGGCCACCGGACGCGACCTGCCACCTGCTGCCCAAAGCAGTCACGCACGCCAGAACCGTCCCACGATGACCTCTCTGCCGAATCGGAAACGGTTCAAAACATTCAAGAAACCGTTCCCGGATTTCCTCAGGGACTGCGCATGCAGCCCATGGCCCGGGTTGCGTTGTCGGTCCCCGCACAGCGGCGCGCAACGCACCCCTTCGGGCAAGACCGCGAACAGGCACTGACCCCGGAATCGCCCCGGAAGCATCCCCTGTCCCCAGGGCCATGCCCCCAAACCCCGTCCACCCCCCATCCCACGACCAAAGCACCATGAACACCGATTCGCACACCACCCCCAGCCTCCGCTCGGGCGAGACCACGAACACCACCGGCCCGACCGCCACGATCACGCTGGCGGACACCGCGCTCACCGCGGGCGAGACCACCACCGTCACCTTCACCTTCAGCGAGCCCGTCACCGGCTTTGACGCCAGCGACGTCGTGCTCACCGACGCCAACGGCACGCTGGGTGCGCTCACGGCCAACGCCGACGGCAAAACCTGGACGGCCACCTTCACGCCCACGAACGACATTGAGGACAGCAGCAACACCATCCGCGTGAACCTGGCTGGCGTAACCAACGCCGCAGGCAGGGCCGGGACCGGCAGCGTCGCCAGCACCAGCTACGCCATGGATACCAAGCGGCCCGACGTGGTCTCCCTCACCTTCGATAAGCCCAAGCTCCGCGCCGGCGAATCGACCACCGCCACCATCACCTTTTCCGAAGCGCTCAATCGGGACAGTTTCACCCTGGCAAAACTTAACCCTCCGCCCGATACAGGCACCTTGTCCAACCTGCACACCACCGACGGTATTACCTGGACGTTCACGCTCACTGCCCCGGCTTCCGGCAGATCAGGGACCGGCGTCCTCGGCATCCAGCTGAGCAACGTCACCGACGTCGCGGGCAACACGGGGATCACGCGGTATTTGGATCAAAGCCCCTACGTCCTTGACTTCGATCCGCCCACTGCCACGATCACCCTGGCGGACAACGCGCTCACCGCGGGCGAGACCACCACCGTCACCTTCACCTTCAGCGAGCCCGTCAACGGCTTTAACGCCAGCGACGTCGTGCTCACCGACGCCAACGGCACGCTGGGCGCGCTCACGCCCAACGCCACCCGCACGGTCTGGACGGCCACCTTCACGCCCACGGCCAACGTCAACGCCGCGGCGAACACCATCCGGGTGAACCTCTCCGGTGTGCGCGACGACGCTGGCAACGCCGGCACCAGCACCGCCACCAGCGCCACCTACACCGTGGACACCCGGCCGGACACCACGCCCCCGGTGATCGATACCGCCACGGTCAACGGCAACCAGCTGGTGCTCACGTACACCGAAGCGAACACCCTGGACCCGGCAGCACTCACGGGCAGCGCAGGCTATGCGGTGAGCAGCAGCACGGGCACGGCCATTACCGTGCGCAGCGCCGTGGTGAACGGGACGGCCAAGACCGTCACGCTCACGCTGAGTCGCGCCGTGACCCACACGGAGACGGTGCAAGTCAGCTACACCAAACCCGAATCCGGCGCCGTGGTGCAGGACGCTGCGGGCAACGACGCGGCGAACCTCAGCGATCGGGCGGTGATGAACAACACACCGAACCCCGACGCCCCGCAGCTGATCACCACCGGCGACGATCGCCCCTCGGTCGTTGGCTGGGAGGATGTGCAGCTCCGATTCAGCCACAGCAACCAAGGGAACGCCTTCGACGAGAGCCACGGACCAGCCAAAGGGGACTTCACGGTGCTCGTGGATGGCGTACCCAACGCCGTCAACGAGATCGTCCTATTCGGCACGTCCAATGCCACGCTCCTCACACTGGTTCTGAAAAACCCCCTGCGACATGGCCAGAAAGTGACCGTCTCCTACCAGGACAGCACGCCCCTTGACGGCAACGGCATACAGGACACAGCGGGCAATCGCCTGGCCAGCATCCCGACCACGGAGGCGGTGAATACCCGGCCGGACATGCTTGCCCCGGAACTGATCACCACCGACGACACACGGGGCCCCAAGGTCACTGGTGACCAGCTGGTGCTTAGCTACGAGGATTCGAGCAAGCTGCAAGGGCGCACGTTCGCGGACAACGCAGGCTTTACGGTCAGCAGCGCCACAGGCCCCTCCATTGCCGTCACCGGCGCCGTGGTGGATGCGACGGCCAAGACCGTCACGCTCACGCTGAGCCGCGCCGTGGCCCAGGGGGAGGCGCTGAGCGTCAGCTACACCAAACCGGCGACCGGCCATGCGGTACAGGACGCTGTCGGCCACGGCGCAGCGAACTTCAGCGACCAGGCCGTGACGAACAACACACTGGACACCATGCCCCCGGCGTTCCACAGCGCCGCAGTCAACGGCGACCAGCTGGTGATCCGCTACACCGAAGCCAACACCCTGGATGGAGCCACGCTCGCGGACAACGCAGGCTTTACCGTCAGCAGCACCACGGGCATCGCCATTACCGTGCGCAGCGCCGCGGTGAACGCAACGGACAAGACCGTCACGCTCACGCTGAGCCGCTCCGTGGCCAACGGCGAGACAGTGAACGTCAGCTACACCCAACCCACATCCGGCGCCGTGGTGCAGGACGCCGCCGGCAACGACGCGGCGGACTTCAGCAACCGGGCCGTGACGAACAACACGCCGGACACCACGCCCCCGGCGATCTACAGCGCCACGGTCAACGGCGACCAGCTGGTGATCAGCTACGCCGAAGCCAATACCCTGGACCCAGTCACGCTCGCGGGCAACGCAGGCTTTACCGCCAGCAGCAGCACGGGCATCGCCATTACCGTGCGCAGCGCCACGGTGAGCGCAGGGGACAAGACCGTCACCCTCACGCTGAGCCGCTCCGTGGCCAACGGCGAGACCGTGAACGTCAGCTACACCAAACCCACATCCGGCGCCGTGGTGCAGGACACCGCCGGCAACGACGCGGCGGACTTCAGCAACCGGGCGGTGACGAACAACACACCCGACACCACGCCCCCGGCGATCCACACCGCCACGGTCAACGGCGATCAGCTGGTGCTCACGTACACCGAAGCCAACACCCTGGACCCGGCAGCGCTCACGGACAACGCAGGCTATGCGGTCAGCAGCACCACGGGCACGGCCATTACCGTGAATAGCGCCGCGGTCAACGGGGCGGCCAAGACCGTGACACTCACGCTGAGCCGCTCCGTGGCCCACGGCGAGACGGTGAACGTCAGCTACACCAAACCCACATCCGGCGCCGTGGTGCAGGACGCCGCCGGCAACGACGCGGCGGACTTCAGCAGCCGGGCGGTGACGAACAACACGCCGGACAACACGGCTCCGCAGCTGATCACTACCAGCAACGTTGCCACCGGCAACGAGCACCAGCTCCCCACCGTCAGCGGCGGCGGCAGCAACCTGGTGCTCACATTCAGCGACACGAGCAATTTGAACGGGGACGCAGACCGCAAGCCGGCCGCCGGGGACTTCACGGTGTCCGTGGATGGTGCCGCCAGGACTGTCAACAGTGTGACCGTGAATGCAACAGGCAAGATCATCTTGCTGGCGCTGGCTACCCCCGTGGCCGCTGGCCAGCACGTGACCGTCGCCTACCAGGACAGCACGCCCGACGACGGCAAGGGCATACAGGACACAGCGAACAACCGCCTGGCCAGCTTCCAGACCACGGAGGCGGTCAATAACGTATTGGACATGGATGCCCCGCAACTGATCACCACCGGTGCCGCGCGCCCCACGGCCAGCGGCAACCAACTGGTGCTCCGCTTTAGCGACGTGAACAACCTGAGCGCGGACCTGGCCCGCAAGCCGGCCGCCGGGGACTTTTCGGTGCTCGTCGCTGGCGTCGCGAATGCCGTCACCGCAGTCGCCGTGAACGGGGCGGACAAGACCATCACGCTCACGCTGAGCACCGCCGTGACACCTGGCCAGACAACGACCGTCGCCTACACCGACAGCACACCCAACGACACCAGCGCCATACAGGACGCAAAAGGCAACAGCCTGACCCGCTTTGCAGCCACGCAGGTGAATACACCCGACACCACGCCCCCGGAGTTCAGCAGCGCCGCGGTCAATGGCAACCAGCTGGTGATCAGCTACACCGAAGCCAACACCCTGGACGCGGCAGCACTCACGGGCAACGCCGGCTTTACCGTCAGCAGCACCACGGGCACAGCCATTACCGTGAACAGCGCCGTGGTGAACGGGGCGGCCAAGACCGTCACGCTCACGCTGAGCCGCGCCGTGACCCAGGCTGAGACGGTGAAAGTCAGCTACACCAAACCCGAATCCGGCGCCGTGGTGCAGGACGCTGCGGGCAACGACGCTGCGGACTTCAGCAGCCAGGCGGTGAGCAACAACACGCCGGCGACACCAGCAGACCCCACGGCCCCGCATCTGATCACCACCGGCACCGCAGGCCCCAGGGTCCTTGGCAGCGACCTGGTGCTCGAATTCAGCGCCGCGAGCAACCTGGACGCCGCCGAGGCCCACAAGCCGCTCCGCGGGGACTTCACGGTGCTTGTGGATGGCGCAGCCAATACCGTCGCCTCGGTCACCGTGGGTGCAAACGGCAAGCTCGTCTACCTGACGCTGAGCACCTCCGTGCGACATGGTCAGAGCGTGAGCATCGCCTACAACGACAGCACGCCCACCGATGCCAGCGCCATACAGGACACTGCCGGCAATCGCCTGACCAGCTTCTCGTCCACGGCGGTGGACAACCGCGCGCAGGACCGCGAGAGCCCGCAGCTGATCACCACCGGCGACCATCGCCCCCAAGTCACGGGCAACCAACTGGTGCTCAGCTTTGGCGACACGAGCCACCTGAACGCGGACCCGACGCGCAAGCCGGCGAACGGGGCCTTTACGGTACTCGTGGATGGCGTCGCAAATGCCGTCACCCACGTCACCATCGATGCCCAAACCAAGACCGTCACGCTCACGCTCACCACGGCGGTCAGCAACGGCCAGTCGGTCACCGTCGCCTACACCGACCCCACGAGCGGCGACGACGCCAACGCGATACAGGACGCCACAGGCAACGACGCGGCCAGCTTTGCAGCCACCGCGGTAGTCAACAACACACGCGACACCACACCCCCGCTGCTCCACAGCGCCACAGTCACCGGCGACCAGCTGGTGCTCACGTACACCGAATCCAACAGCCTGGACCCGGCCGCGCTCGCAGGCAACGCCGGCTTTACCGTGAGCAGCAGCACGGGCACCGCCATCACCGTGCGCAGCGCCACGGTGAGCGCAACGGACAAGACCGTGACGCTCACGCTGAGCCGCGCCGTGGCCAACGGCGAGACCGTGAACGTCAGCTACACCAAGCCCGCGACCGGCGCCGTGGTGCAGGACGCTGCGGGCAACGACGCGGCGGACTTCGGCAACCGGGCAGTAAGCAACAACACACCCGACACCACACCCCCGGCGATCCACAGCGCCACGGTCACCGGCGACCAGCTGGTGCTCACGTACACCGAAACCAACAGCCTGGACCCGGCCGCTCTCGCGGGCAATGCAGGCTTTACCGTGAGCAGCAGCACGGGCACCGCCATTACCGTGCGCAGCGCCACGGTGAGCGCAACGGACAAGACCGTCACCCTGACGCTGAGCCGCGCCGTGGCCAACGGCGAGACCGTGAACGTCAGCTACACCAAGCCCGCGACCGGCGCCGTGGTGCAGGACGCTGCGGGCAACGACGCGGCGGACTTCGGCAGCCGGGCCGTGACGAACAACATGCCAACGCCAGCAGACACCACGCCCCCGCTGCTTGGCGACGTCACGGTCAACGGCAACCAGTTGGAGCTCCGCTACACCGATGCAAACCAACTGGACGCAAGCCACATCGCGCTCGCATCAGCGTTTGCGCTGAGCAGTTCCGGCGCTGCGGCCATCCGCGTCAGCAGCGTTGCCGTCACGGGCAAGACCGTCACACTGACGCTGAGCCGCGCCGTGGCCAGCAATGAGACGCTCACGCTCAGCTACACCAAACCGGCGACCGGCGACAACGCGATACAGGACGCGATAGGCAACGACGCAGCAAGCTTCGGCGACCAGGCCGTGGAGAACCTCACGCCCGCACCTGCACCCGCGCCTGGACCTGGACCTGCCCCCGCACCCGCACCGGAAAAAAACCCCGGCGCGCCCAATGCGGACCACGACGACGTGCCCGACGCGCAGGAAAATCAGGCCATCGGCCCCAAGGGCTCCGCCCCCGGCGACGGCAACAACGACGGCATCCAGGACAGCGCGCAGGCCGCAGTCGCCTCCTTCAGCGCCAAGACCAGCAGCGGTTCCGGCACCTCGGTGACCCTGGTCGCAGACAGCCAGAACGGCAAACTCCCCTCCAGCAGCAGCACCCGCATCACCAGCCTGGAACAAAAGGCCGCGCCCGCCCAAACACCCAAGGCGCTGGAGACGCCCATCGCGCTGACAAGCTTCAAGGCCACGCTGGAGACCGCCGGCAGCACCGAGACCTTTAGCCTGTACGTGGACTCGGCGCTGGGCGCCAACGGCTACTGGCTGCAAGACCACAGCGACACCTGGGTAAACCTGGCGAGCAGCCCTTACGGCGGCAAGATGGTGGACGAAGGCGGGCGGCTGCGGCTGGACTTCACGATCACCGACGGCGGCCAATTCGACGCCGACGGCAAGGCCGATGGCGTGATCACCGCACCCGGCGCCGCAGCGCAGATGCCGCTGTCCATCGTGGGTCAGGCGCCGGATGGGACGCACGACGGCTTCTGGTTCTGAGGTCCGCCCTCCCCCGAGTCGGATCCGATCTCTGCAGCCATGGCTTGCCTCTTGCGCAGCGCCAAGGCTTCCTGCGGGTTGTCGAAATCACCGATGCCCGCGGGTTCCCGACGATCGATTGCCGGCCACCGAAGACTTCACGCAGTGCTCGTGGACGTACAGCAGGCCGTCAGGCGTTTTCGACTCTTGGGATGTCATCCTCGATCCCTTACCATTGCGATGAGTTTCGATAAGAAAGGGTGCCTATGCGACCGTCCGTTGTGCTCGACATAAAGCGAAGTGCAGTGCGCGAAGCGGTGAGCCGTTTTCGCACGGCGAACCCGCGCGTCTTCGGTTCGGTGCTGCATGGGACCGACCGGGACGGGAGCGACCTCGATCTGCTGGTCGATGCGCTACCCGGTGCGACGTTATTGGACTTGGGTGATTTGGAAGACGAACTGAAATTGCTGCTCGGCGTTGATGTCGATTTGCTGACACCCGGCGATCTGCCGCCGAAGTTCCGGGCCAAGATACTCGCGGAGGCACAACCGCTATGAGCGGGAACCGATTACCCGATTACCTCGATCACATACAGCAGGCCGCAGCCAATGCGCGCAGCTTCGTGGAAGGGTTGGCCAAAGACGACTTTCTGGCCGACAATCCCCGACCCGCCCACGGCGTCGGGCCGCGCGCGCCCGACCCACAGGAAGACCGGCGCGGTCCCGCTTGCGCAGCGCCCGATCCCGCGCAATGCCAGGGCTTCCACCCGGGTGTTGCGATCACCCCTGTCCGCCTGTCCGAGAACCATGCCCGCCTGTCCAACAGTCCGATGGACGGGCGCGCAAGTTACCGTTTTCATCCATGAAATTTCAATCCGTCACGTACAATTCGCGACATGTCGGGCCCTTCCTCCTCCCCATGCAGCGCCTCCCCAAACAGGGGCAGGACCATGGCGCGGCCTGCACGCTGCGCATCCCCGCACGCTGCAAGAACCGCTGCTCAGGCAGCACGGCGGGCTGCTGATTTCGCCCCCACTGGCGCCAAAACGCGGGTATCGGAAAGGAACATCGGACGCAAGCTGCCTCCGGCCACCCAAAGGAGTCCCGCACGCCCGCACCGCCTCGCGATGACCCCCCTGCCGGATCGGCAAGGGTTCAGAACATTCAAGAAACCGTTCACGACCCTCCCCGGGGACTGCGCATGCCACCCATGGTTCAGGCTGCGTTGTCGGTCCCCGCACAGAGGCGATGGCATCCTGGCGCACGCCGCCGCCAGAGGCGCGCAACACACCCCTTCAAACAAGACCACGAACAGGCGCTGCCCCCGGAATCGCCCCGGGCGCACCCCCTGTCCCCAGGGCCATGCCCCCAAACCCCGTCCACCCCCCATCCACTCCCAAAGCACCATGAACACCGATTCGCACACCACCCCCAGCCCCCGCTCGGGCGAGACCACGAACACCGCCGGCCCGACCGCCACGATCACGCTGGCGGACACCGCGCTCACCGCGGGCGAGACCACCACCGTCACCTTCAGCTTCAGCGAGTCCGTCTCCGGCTTTGACGCCAGCGACGTCGTGCTCACCGACGCCAACGGCACGCTGGGCGCGCTCACGGCCAACGCCGACGGCAAAACCTGGACGGCCACCTTCACGCCCACGGACAAGGTCGAGGACAGCAGCAACACCATCAGCGTGAACCTGGCTGGCGTGACCAACGCCGCAGGCAGGGCCGGGACTGGCAGCGCCGCCAGCACCAACTACTCCGTGGATACCAAGCGGCCCGACGTGGTCTCCCTCACCTTCACCAAGTCCAAGCTCAGCGCCGGCGAATCGACCACCGCCACCCTCATCTTTTCCGAAGCACTCAATCGGGACAGTTTCACCCTGGCAAAACTTAACCCTCAGCCCGATACAGGCACCTTGTCCAACCTGCACACCACCGACGGTATTACCTGGACGTTCACGCTCACTGCCCCGGCTTCCGGCAGATCAGGGCCCGGCATCCTCGGCATCCAGCTGAGCAACGTCACCGACGTCGCGGGCAACACGGGGATCTCGGGGTATTTGAATCAAAGCCCCTACGTCCTTGACTTCGGTCCGCCCACTGCCACGATCACCCTGGCGGACAGCGCGCTCACCGCGGGCAAAACCACCACCGTCACCTTCACCTTCAGCGAGTCCGTCAAAGGCTTTGACGCCAGCGACGTCGTGCTCACCAACGCCAACGGCACGCTGGGCGCGCTCACGCTCACGCCCGACACCGACAACAAAATCTGGACGGCCACCTTCACACCCACGGCCAACGTCAATGCCGCAGCGAACACCATCCGGGTGAACCTCTCCGGCGTGACCAACAACGCTGACCGCGCCGGTACCGTCACCGCCGCCAGCGCCAACTACACCGTGGACACCCGGACGGACACCACGCCCCCGGCGATCGATACCGCCACGGTCAACGGCAACCAGCTGGTGCTCACCTACGCCGAAGTCAACACCCTGAACGCGGCCGCGCTCACGGGCAACGCCGGCTATGCGGTGAGCAGCAGCACGGACACGGCCATTACCGTGAGCAGCGCCGTGGTGAACGCAGCGGCCAAGACCGTCACGCTCACGCTGAGCCGCGCCGTGACCCAGACTGAGACGGTGCAAGTCAGCTACACCAAACCCGCATCCGGCGCCGGGGTGCAGGACGCTGCGGGCAACAACGCGGCGAACTTCAGCGACCGGGCGGTGACCAACAACACAGACAACACGGCCCCGCAGCTGATCACCACCGGCAACGAGTACCAGTTCCCCACCGTCAACAGAAACGGTGGACAACTGTTGCTCACATTCAGCGACACGAACCATCTGGACAAGGACCACATGCCGGCCGCCGGGGACTTCACGGTGCGCGTGGATGATGTCCTCCGGACTGTCAACAGTGTGACCATGGATGCAGAGAACAAGGTCATCTTCCTGGTGCTGGCTACCCCCGTGGCCGCTGGTCAGCGAGTGACCGTCGCCTACCAGGACAGCACACCCACCGACACCGAGGGCAACGGCATACAGGACACGGCAGGCAATCGCCTGGACAGCTTCCCGGCCACGGAGGCAGTCAATAGCGTATTGGACACGGGTGCCCCGCAGCTGATCACCACCGGTGCCATGCGCCCCACGGCCAGCGGCAACCAACTGGTGCTCAGCTTTAGCGACGCGAACAACCTGAGCGTGGACCCGACCCGCAAGCCGGTCACCGGGGACTTTGCGGTGCGCGTCGCTGGCGTCGCGAATGCCGTCACCGCAGTCACCGTGGACGGGGCCGCCAAGACCGTCACGCTCACGCTGACCACCGCCGTGACCCCTGGTCAGACAACGACCGTCGCCTACGCCGACAGCACACCCAACGACATCAGCGCCATACAGGACGAAAGAGGCAACCGCCTGACCGGCTTTGCGGCCACGGAGGTGAATACGACACCCGACACCACGCCCCCGGTGTTCAGCAGCGCCACGGTCCGCGGCAACCAGCTGGTGATCAGCTACGCCGAAGCGGGCACCCTGGACGCGACCGCACTCCCGGGCAACGCAGGCTTTACGGTGACCAGCCCCACGGGCACGGACATCACCGTGAGCAGCGCCGTGGTGCATGCGACGAACAAGACCGTCACGCTCACGCTGAGCCGCGCCGTGACCCCGGCGGAGACGGTGAAAGTCAGCTACACCAAACCAGCATCCGGCGCCGTGGTGCAGGACGCTGCGGGCAACGACGCGGCGAACCTCAGCGAGCAGGCGGTGACCAACAACACACCCAGCGGCACGGCGGACACCACGGCCCCGGAGCTCTTGACCACAGGCATCCATCGCCCCGAGCTCCTCGGCGGCACCATGTTGACGATCAGATTCAGCGACACGAGCAATCTGGACGCGGACCGGGACCACGCGCCGGCCATCGGGGACTTTACGGTGCGCGTCAATGGTGCCCTCCGCACCGTCAGCGGTGTGGCTGTGGATGGACCGGGAAAGTACATCCTGCTGGAACTGGCCAACCCCCCCGTGGTCGCTGGTCAGAGCGTGACCGTCGCCTACCAGGACAGCACGTCCACCGACAACAAGGGCATACAGGACATTCACGGCAACCGCTTGACCAGCTTTTCGGCCACGGAGGTGGTGATCGGCGCCACAGCAGACACCGAGGGCCCGGAACTGATCACCACCGGCACCGCGTCCCCCAAGGTCAACGGCAATCAGCTGGTGCTCAGCTTCATCGACGCACGGTCGCTGGAAGCGAACAACAAGCCAGCCAACGGGGCTTTTGCGGTGCTTGTCAATGGCGTCGCGAACGCCGTCACCAACGTCACCGTTGATGGCCAGGCCAAGACCGTGACGCTGACGCTGACCACGGCGGTCACCCACGGCCAATCGGTCACCGTCGCCTACACCGACCCCACGGGCCGCAACGACACCGACGCGATACAGGATACTTTGGGCCAGGACGCGGCCAGCTTTGCTGCCACCGATGTAGTCAATAACACGCCCGCAGCGGCAGACACCACGCCCCCGGAGTTCAGCAGCGCCACGGTCAACGGCAACCAGCTGGTGATCAGCTACACCGAAGCCAACACCCTGGACCCGGCCGCGCTGGCGCGCACAAGCTTTACGGTGAGCAGCGACCTGAGCACGGACCTTACCGTGACGGACGCCGTGGTGAACGCGACGGCCAAGACCGTCACGCTCACGCTGAACCACGACGTGGCCCGCGTGGAGACGGTGCGCGTCAGCTACACCAAACCCGCATCCGGCGCCGTGGTGCAGGACGCTGCGGGCAATGACGCGGCAAACTTCAGCAACAAGGCCGTGACGAACAACACGCCAGCAGACACCACGGCCCCGCAGCTGATTACCACCAGCAACGCAGGCCCCGGCAAGGAGTACTTGGCCCCCTACGTCAACGACAAGGGCGACGAACTGGTGCTCACATTCGACGACACGAGCCGTCTGGACGCGAAGCCGGACCACGCGCCGGCCGCCACGGACTTCACGGTGTTCGTGGCTGGTGCCACCAGGGCTGTCAGCAGTGTCACCGTGCCGGAAAATACCAAGGTCATGTTGCTGACGCTGGCTACCCCCGTGACCGCTGGTCAGAGCGTGACCGTCGCCTACCAGGACAGCACACCCAATGACGACAGAGCCATCAAGGACACGACAGGCAATCGCCTGGACAGCTTTCCGACCACGGCGGTAATCAATAAGGCATCGGACAAGGCGGCCCCGCAGCTGATCACCACCGGCGCCACGCGCCCCTCGGCCAGCGGCGACCAGCTGGTGCTCCGCTTTAGCGACGCGAACAACCTGAGCGAGGACCTGACCCGCAAGCCGGCCACCGGGGACTTTACGGTGCTTGTGAATGGCGCCGCGAATGCCGTCACCGCAGTCGCCGTGAACGGGGCGGACAAGACCATCACGCTCACGCTGAGCACCGCCGTGATAGCTGGCCAGACGGCGACCGTCGCCTACCAGGACAGCACACCCAACGACACCAGCGGCATACAGGACACAAAAGACAACCGGCTGGCCAGCTTTGCGGCCACGGAGGTGACTACACCGCCCGACACCACGCCCCCGGCGTTCAACAGCGCCGCGGTCACCGGCAACCAGCTGGTGATCAGCTACACCGAAGCCAATACCCTGGACCCGGCAGCACTCCCGGGCAACGCCGGCTTTACCGTGAGCAACGCCACGGGCACGGCCATTCCCGTGAGCAGCGCCGTGGTGAACGGGGCGGCCAAGACCGTCACGCTCACGCTGAACCGCGCCGTGACCCCGGCTGAGACGGTAAAGGTCAGCTACACCAAACCCGCATCCGGCGCCGTGGTGCAGGACGCTGCGGGCAACGACGCGGCGGACTTCAACAGCCAGGCGGTGGCGAACAACACACCCCGGGTGCCCAACGAGGGGCTCAACGCCACCATCAGGATCACCGACCGCGCGCTCACCGCGGGCGAGAGCACAACAGTCAGCTTCACCTTCACCGAGCCCGTCAACGGCTTTGACGCCAGCGACATCACGTGCACCAACGGCACACTGAGCACGCCCACGGCCAACGCCGCGCGCACGGTCTGGACAGCCACCTTCACGCCCACGGCCAACGTCAACGCCCCGGTGAATGTCATCAACGTAGACCTCGCCAAGGTGAGCGACAACGCTGGCAACCCCGGCGTGGGTGAGGCCACGAGCGCCAACTACGCCGTGGACACCCGGGATACCACGCCCCCGCTGTTCCACAGCGCCACGGTCACCGACGACCAGCTGGTGATCAGCTACACCGAAACCAACATCCTGGACGCGGCAGCGCTCGCGGGCAACGCGGGCTTCACGGTGAGCAGCAGCACGGGCACGGCCATTACCGTCAGCAGCGCCGTGGTGAACGGGGTGGCCAAGACCGTCACCCTGACGCTGAGCCGCGCCGTGACCAGCGTGGAGACGGTGAAGCTCAGCTACACCAAGCCGGCATCCGGCGCCGTGGTGCAGGACGCTGCCAGCAACGACGCAGTGAACTTCAGCGACCAGGAGGTAAAGAACGACACGCCCGCGCAAGCAGACACCGCGGCCCCGCTGTTCATCGACGCCTCGGTCAACGGCAACCAGCTGGAGCTCCACTACGCCGATGCCAACCACCTGAACGCAAACCACACCACGCCCGCATCGGCGTTTGCGCTGAGCAGTCCCGGCGCTGCGGCCATCAGCGTGAGCGACGTTGCCATCACGGGCAAGACCATCACGCTGACGCTCAGCCGCGCCGTGGCCAATGGCGAGAAGCTCACGCTCAGCTACACCAAGCCGGCGACCGGCGACAACGCGATACAGGACGCGGCAGGCAACGCCGCGGTGGACTTGCACAACCAGACCGTGTACAACTTCACGCCCGCACCGGCCCCCGCGCCCGGACCCGGACCCGCGCCCGCGCCGGAACACGACCCCGGCACGTCCAATGCGGACCACGACGGCGTGCCCGACGCGCAGGAAAATCAGGCCATCGGCCCCAAGGGCTCCGCCCCCGGCGACGGCAACAACGACGGCATCCAGGACAGCACGCAGGCCGCAGTCGCCTCCTTCAGCGCCAAGACCAGCAGCGGTTCCGGCACCTCGGTGACCCTGGTCGCAGACAGCCAGGACGGCAAGGTCCCCTTGGGCAGCACCACCCGCATCACCAGCCTGGAGCAAAAGGCAGCGCCCGCCCAGACGCCCCAGGCGCTGGAGACGCCGATCGCGCTGACAAGCTTCAAGGCCACGCTGGAGACCGCCGGCAGCAGCGAGACCTTCAGCCTCTACGTGGACCCGAAGATCGGCGCCAACGGCTACTGGCTGCAAGACCACGGCGGCACCTGGGTGAACCTGGCAAGCAGCCCTTACGGCGGCAAGATGGTGGACGAGGGCGGGCGGCTGCGGCTGGACTTCACGATCACCGACGGCGGAGCGTTCGACGCCGACGGCGAGGCCAACGGCAGCATCACCGCGTCCGGCACCGCCGCGCAGATGCCGCTGTCCATCGTGGGCCAGGCGCCGGACGTGGCGCATGGCGGCTTCTGGCTCTGAGGCCGGCCCCCGAATCGCGCACGCATCCGGAAAAGAACCGCCATTGCGCCTGCGCGGTTCTGGCCTGATTCCCTGCCACGGCATGCCCGCGGCCATGTAACCAATCTGCACCCGCAGCAGCGCCGCAGCGCCCCTTGCGGCAGGGGACACCAAGGCCCAAGCAGCACCCTGCCTGCTTGGGTCGGAAACTCCTGATCCCCGAGACCCGCGCGCGGCATCAGGCTGCGCGCGCCCGACCTACAGGAAGACCCGCGCGGTGCCGCTCTCGCAGCGCCCGATCCCGTGCAACGCCAGGGCTTCCACCCGGGTGTTGCCATCATCCATGTCCGTCTGTCCGAGAACCATGCCCGCCTGTCCGACCGTCCGACGAACGGGCGCACACTTACCTTTCTCAGCCATGAAATTGCAATCCGTCACGTACAATTCGCGACATGTCGGGCCCTTCCTCCTCCCCATGCAGCGCCTCCTCAAATAGGGGCAGGACCATGGCGCTACCTGAACGCTGCGCATCCCCGCACGCTGCAAGAACCGCTGCCCAAGCTGCACGGCGGGCTGCTGATCTCACCCCCACTGGCGCCCAAACGCGGGTGTCGGACAGAGCCCCCGGACGCAAGCTGCCACCTGCTACCCAAAGCAGTCACGCACGCGCGCACCGTCCCGCGATGCCCCCCCTGCCGGATCGGCAGGGATTCAAAACATTCAAGAAACCGTTCACGTCCCTCCCCGAGGACTGCGCATGCCCCCCACGGTTCAGGCTGCGTTATCGGTCCCCGCACAGCGGGGATGGCCTCCTGGCGCACGCCGCCAGAGGCGCGCAACACATCCCTTCGGACAAGACCGCGAACAGACGCTGAGCTCCGGAATCGCCCCGGGTGCATCCCCTGTCCACAGGGCCATGCCCCCAAACCCCTCTTTCACCCCCCATCCACGACCAAAGCACCATGAACACCGATTCGCACACCAGCCCCAGCCTCCGCTCGGGCGAGACCACGAACACCGGGGGCACCCAGCTCCCCACGCTCGCAGCGACCAACCCGATCACGATCGGCGGCGCCAATCTTGGCGACGCCAAACTGAGCATTGGCGAGAGCACCACCGTCACCATCCGCTTCGCCGAAGCCATCGCGATCGACAGCTTTACCACCGCCGACCTGCGCGTGGGCGGAGGCGCGACGCTGTCCAACCTGCGCAGCACCGACGGCGGCACCACCTGGACGGTCACGCTGAAGGTTCCTGGGGTGGATGATGTCCCCTTCGGTAGCATCACCAACTACAACTCAACGGGCAACCAGATCCGCGTCGACCTCACCGGCGTGACCAACCTCGCAGGCAACGCCGGTGTGGGCCAGGCCGTCTCCACGGTCACCTACGACATCGACACCATCGGGCCCGGCACCATCATCACGCTGGGCGACAGCGCCCTCACCGTGGGCGAAACCACCACCGTCACCTTCAGCCTCAGCGAGCCCGTCACCAGCTTTACCGCCGCCAACATCGACCTGACACGGACCAACGGCACGCTGGGTCCGCTAACCGCCCTCGGAGACGGCAGGACCTGGACCGCCACCTTCACGCCCACAGCGAATATCAACACCACCGGCAACAGCATCGGCGTCAGAAGCCTGACGGACTTGGCAGGCAATACGTCGGGCGCCTCCTTCAGCGACAACTACAGCATTGACACCCGGCCCGGCAGCACGGGCCAGACATCCGGCCTGAGCGCAAGCGTCACGCTGACCGATAGTCGCCTCACGACGGGAGAAAAGGCGACCGTCATCATCGCCTTCAACAAACCCGTCACCGGCTTCACGCTCGATGACGTGGACGGGACCCATGCCAACGGCACGCTCAGCGACCTCACACTCAGCGCCGACGGCCGAACCTGGACGGCCACCTTCACGCCCACGGCGGGCGTCATCGACGAGACCAACACCATCAGCGTGAACCTCGCGGGCGTGACCGACGCCGCAGGCACTGCCGGTACCGGCCGCGTCACCAGCAGCAACTTCATCGTGACCACCGCGCTCCCTGCCGCCACGATCACGCTGACCGATACCGCGCTCACCGCGGGCGAAACGACGACCGTCACCTTCAGCTTCAACCAAGTGGTCCGCGGCTTCATGCTGGATGACATCGATCTCACGCAGGCCAACGGCACATTGAGCGAACTCGTATACATACCCGACACCGGCAACAAAACCTGGACCGCCACCTTCACACCCAAGGCCAACTTCAGCAACGCGAGCAACACCATCAGCGTCAACCTGACCGGCGTAGCCAACGTGGCAGGCCGCTCCGGGACCGGCAGCGCCAGCAGCGAGAACTACACCGTGGACACCCGGACGGACACCACGCCCCCGGCGTTCAGCAGCGCCGCGGTCAACGGCAGCCAACTGGTGCTCACGTACACCGAAGCGAACACCCTGGACCCGGCAGCACTCGCGGGCAGCGCCGGCTTTACCGTGAGCAGCACCACGGGCACGGCCATCACCGTAAGCGGCGCCGTGGTGCATGCGACGAACAAGACCGTCACGCTCACGCTGAGCCGCGCCGTGGCCGCAACGGAGACGGTGACCGTCAGCTACACCAAACCCGAATCCGGCGCCGTGGTGCAGGACGCTGCGGGCAACGACGCAGTGAGCTTCAGCGCCCAGGCCGTGACCAACAACAGCCCGCCAGCAGACACCACGCCCCCGGTGCTGCGCAGCGCCGCGGTCAACGGCGACCAGTTGCTGCTCACGTTCAGCGAGCCGCTGGACGGCAGCAGCAGACCACCGGTCTTGTCGGCTTTCGTGGTGAGCGTCGTAGGCGACGAATTCCGCAACAGCTACTGGGTTTCAGCAGTGGCCGTGAATGGACCCGCAGGGACCATCACGCTGACACTGGCAAAAGCCGTGACGCCCAGCCAAGTGGTGAGAATCGGCTACGAGGCCCCCCACGGCGGCAGGAACGAACCATGGGGCGTCATACAGGACGTCGCCGGCAATGACGCTGCCCCCTTCGGGGGCCAGCCCGTGACCAACAACACGGCAGCGGCAGCAGACACCACGCCCCCGGCGTTCAGCAGCGCCGCGGTCAACGGCAGCCAACTGGTGCTCACGTACACCGAAGCCAACAGCCTGGACGCGGCAGCCCTCGCGGGCAGCGCCGGCTTTACGGTGAGCAGCACCACGGGCACGGCCATTACCGTGAGCGGCGCCGTGGTGCATGCGACGAACAAGACCGTCACGCTCACGCTGAGCCGCGCCGTGACCCCGGCTGAGACGGTGAAGGTCAGCTACACCAAGCCAGCATCCGGCGCCGTGGTGCAGGACGCTGCGGGCAACGACGCAGTGAGCTTCAGCGAGCAGGCGGTGACGAACAACAGCCCGCCAGTAGCGGGAGGCACCCGGCTCCCCACGCTCGCAGCGACCAACCCGATCACGATCGCCGACGACAAGCTGAGCATTGGCGAGAGCACCACCGTCACCATCCGCTTCGCCGAAGCCATCGCGACCGACAGCTTCACCATCGCCGACCTGACCGTGGGCGGTTACGCGACGCTGTCCAACCTGCGCAGCACCGACGGCGGCACCACCTGGACGGTCACGCTGACGGCTCCAACCGCGCGGGATATATGGGAGACCGGATACTACAACCCCGGCAAGTACAGCTCAACGGGCAACCAGATCAGCGTCAACCTCACCGGCGTGACCAACCCCGCAGGCAACGCCGGTGTGGGCCAGGCCGTCTCCACGGTCACCTACGACATCGACGCCATAGCGCCCACCGTCGCCATCACGCTGGGCGACAGCGCCCTCACCACGGGCGAAACCACCACCGTCACCATCAGCTTCAACGAGCCCGTCACCGGCTTTGACGCCGACGACATCGACCTGACACAGGCCCACGGCACGCTGGGTCCGCTGACCGCCCTCACCGATGGCAGGACCTGGACCGCCACCTTCACGCCCACAGCGAATACCAACGTTGCCGAGAACAAAATCATCGTCAAATTGGACGGCGTGACGGACTTGGCGGGCAACAAGGCGAGTGCCAACGTCATCTCCACCAGCAGCAACTACAGCATTAACACCCAGCCCGGCAGCACGGACCAGACAACCGGCCTGAGCGCAAGCGTCACGCTGACCGATGAGCGCCTCACGACGGGAGAAAAGGCGACCGTCATCATTGCCTTCAACAAACCCGTCAACGACTTCACGCTCGATGACGTGGACGGGACCCGGGCCCACGGCACGCTCAGCGACCTCACACGCAGCGCCGACGGCAGAACCTGGACGGCCACCTTCACGCCCACGGCCAACGTCATCGCCGAGACCAACACCATCAGCGTGAACCTCGCGGGCGTGACCTACGCCGCCGGTACCGCCGGTACCGCCGGTACCGGCCGCACCACCAGCGACAACTTCATCGTGCACACCGCGCTCCCTGCCGCCACGATCACGCTGGCCGATACCGCGCTCACCGCGGGCGAAACAACGACCGTCACCTTCCGCTTCAACCAAGTGGTCTTCGGCTTCACGATGGATGACATCGTGCTCGACACCGCCACCGGCACGCTCGGCGCGCTCACGACCACCGACAACCAAACCTGGACCGCCACCCTCACACCCAAGGCCGACGTCAGCGGCGCAACCAACACCATCCGCGTCAACCTGACCGGCGTAGCCAACGTGGCAGGCCGCTCCAGTACCGGCACCGCCGACAGCGCGAACTACACCGTGGACACCCGGCTGCCGGACACCACGCCCCCGGCGTTCAGCAGCGCCGCGGTCAACGGCAGCCAACTGGTGATCACGTACACCGAAGCGGGCACCCTGGACGCGGCAGCCCTCGCGGGCAGCGCCGGCTTTACCGTGAGCAGCACCACGGGCACGGCCATCACCGTAAGCGGCGCCGTGGTGCATGCGACGAACAAGACCGTCACGCTCACGCTGAGCCGCGCCGTGACCCAGGCTGAGACGGTGAAAGTCAGCTATACCAAACCAGCATCCGGCGCCGTGGTGCAGGACGCTGCGGGCAACGACGCAGTGAGCTTCAGCGACCAGGCGGTGACGAACAACAGCCCGCCAGCAGCGGGAGGCACCCGGCTCCCCACGCTCGCAGCGACCAACCCGATCACGATCGCCGACGACAAGCTGAGCGTTGGCGAGAGCACCACCGTCACCATCCGCTTCGCCGAAGCCATCGCGACCGACAGCTTTACTATCGCCGACCTCACCGTGGGCGGTTACGCGAAGCTGTCCAACCTGCAAAGCACCGACGGCGGCACCACCTGGACGGTCACGCTGACGGCCCCGGGGCAGGAGGATTTCCGAAACACCCCGAACTACGACAGCAGCCGGTACAACTCAACGGGCAACCAGATCCGCGTCAACCTCACCGGCGTGACCAACCTCGCAGGCAACGCCGGTGTGGGCCAGGCCATCTCCATGGTCACCTACGACATCGACGTCTTCTCGCCCGGCGTCAGCATCACGCTGGGCGACAACGCCCTCACCGCGGGTGAAACCACCACCGTCACCTTCAGCTTCAGCGAGCCCGTCAATGGCTTTACCGCCGCCAACATCGACCTGTCACAGGCCCACGGCGCGCTGGGTCCGCTGACCGCCCTCGGAGATGGCAGGAGTTGGACCGCCACCTTCACGCCCACAGCGGATACCAACACTGCCACCAACAGCATCCGCGTCAACTACCGCGGCGTGACGGACTTGGCGGGCAATACGTCGAACGGCACCTCCCCCAGCGACAACTACAGCATTGACACCCGGCCCGGCAGCACGAACCAGCCATCCGACCTGAGCGCACGCGTCACGCTGACCAATAGCCCCCTCATGACGGGAGAAAAGGCGGCCGTCATCATCGCCTTCAACAAACCCGTCAACAGCTTCACGATCGATGACGTGGACGGGACCCGGGCCAGCGGCACGCTCAGCGACCTCGCATGCAGCGCCGACGGCAGAACCTGGACGGCCACCTTCACGCCCACGGCCAACGTCATCGACGAGACCAACACCATCAGCGTGAACCTCGCGGGCGTGACCGACGCCGCAGGCACCGCCGGCACCGGCAGCGTCACCAGCGACAACTTCATCGTGCACACCGCGCTCCCTGCCGCCACGATCACGCTGGCCGATACCGCGCTCACCACGGGCGAAACGACGACCGTCACCTTCACCTTCAACCAAGATGTCACCGACTTCACGCTGAATGACATCGATCTGACTCAGGCCAACGGCACATTGAGCGCACTCGTATACATACCCGACACCGGCAACAAAACCTGGACCGCCACCTTCACGCCCAAGGCCAACTTCAGCAACGCGAGCAACACCATCAGCGTCAACCTGGCTGGCGTAACCAACATGGCAGGCCGCTCCGGTACCGGCACCGCCATCAGCGAGAACTACACCGTGGACACCCGGACGGACACCACGCCCCCGGCGTTCAGCAGCGCCGCGGTCAACGGCAGCCAACTGGTGCTCACGTACACCGAAGCCAACACCCTGGACCCGGCCGCACTCGCGGGCAGCGCCGGCTTTACCGTGAGCAGCACCACGGGCACGGCCATCACCGTAAGCAGCGCCGTGGTGCATGCGACGAACAAGACCGTCACGCTCACGCTGAGCCGCGCCGTGACCCCGACTGAGACGGTGAAAGTCAACTACACCAAACCAGCATCCGGCGCCGTGGTGCAGGACGCTGCGGGCAATGACGCAGTGAGCTTCAGCGACCAGGCGGTGACGAACAACACGTCCACGGACACCACGCCCCCACGACTCATCACCACGGGCACCGGGCTCCCCACGCTCACCGGCGACGTTGCATTGGTAATCAGATTCAGCGACACGAGCGATCTGGACGAGGACCTGGACCACGCACCGGCCAGCGGGGACTTCACGGTGCTCCTCGATGGCGCCCGCATCGCCGTCCGCAGCGTGACGGTGGATGGAAGGTACAAGTACATCCAGTTGGTATTGGACACTCCCATAACACCACGTGGCAAGAGCTTGACCATTGCCTACCAGGACAGCACGCCCACCGGCGGCAAAGGCATACAGGACATACACGGCAACCGTTTGGACAGCTTTTTGGCCGCCGAGGTGTTCGACAACACAACAGACATCTATGGCCCGCAGCTGATCACCACCGGCGCCAAGCGCCCCACGGCCAGCGGCAACCAACTGGTGCTCAGCTTTAGCGACGCGAACAACCTGAGCGTGGACCCGACCCGTAAGCCGGTCACCGGGGACTTTACGGTGCGCGTCGCTGGCGTCGCGAATGCCGTCACCGCAGTCGCCGTGGACGGGGCCGCCAAGACCATCACACTCACGCTGACCACCGCCGTGACACCTGGCCAGACAACGACCGTCGCCTACGCCGACAGCACACCCAACGACATCAGCGCCATACAGGACGCACAAGGCAACCGCCTGACCGGCTTTGCGGCCACGGAGGTGAATACGACACCCGACACCACCCCCCCGGTGTTCAGCAGCGCCGCGGTCAACGGCACCCAACTGGTGATCACGTACACCGAAGCCAACAGCCTGGACGCGGCAGCCCTGGCGGGCAGCGCCGGCTTTACCGTGAGCAGCAGCACGGGCACGGCCATCACCGTGAGCGGCGCCGTGGTGCACGCGACGAACAAGACCGTCACGCTCACGCTGAGCCGCGCCGTGACCCCGGCTGAGACGGTGAAAGTCAACTACACCAAACCAGCATCCGGCGCCGTGGTGCAGGATGCAGCGGGCAACGACGCAGTGAGCTTCAGCGAGCAGGCGGTGACGAACAACACACCGGCGACACCCGCAGCGCCAACAGACAACACGGCCCCGGTGTTCAACAGCGCCGCGGTCAACGGCGACCAGCTGGTGATCACATACACCGAAGCCAATACCCTGGACCCAGCCGCACTCGCGGGCAACGCCGGCTTTACGGTGAGCAGCACCACGGGCACGGCCATTACCGTGAGCGGCGCCGTGGTGCATGCGACGAACAAGACCGTCACGCTCACGCTGAGCCGCGCCGTGACCCCGACTGAGACGGTGAAAGTCAACTACACCAAACCAGCATCCGGCGCCGTGGTGCAGGATGCAGCGGGCAATGACGCAGTGAGCTTCAGCGACCAGGCGGTGACGAACAACACACCGGCGACACCCGCAGCGCCAACAGACAACACGGCCCCGGTGTTCAACAGCGCCGCGGTCAACGGCGACCAGCTGGTGATCACATACACCGAAGCCAATACCCTGGACCCAGCCGCACTCGCGGGCAACGCCGGCTTTACGGTGAGCAGCACCACGGGCACGGCCATTACCGTGAGCGGCGCCGTGGTGCATGCGACGAACAAGACCGTCACGCTCACGCTGAGCCGCGCCGTGACCCCGACTGAGACGGTGAAAGTCAACTACACCAAACCAGCATCCGGCGCCGTGGTGCAGGATGCAGCGGGCAATGACGCAGTGAGCTTCAGCGACCAGGCGGTGACGAACAACACGCCGGCGGCACCCGCAGCGCCAGAAGACACCACGCCCCCGGTGTTCAACAGCGCCGCGGTCAACGGCAGCCAACTGGTGATCACATACACCGAAGCCAATACCCTGGACCCGGCCGCACTCGCGGGCAATGCCGGCTTTACGGTGAGCAGCACCACGGGCACGGCCATTACCGTGAGCGGCGCCGTGGTGCATGCGACGAACAAGACCGTCACGCTCACGCTGAGCCGCGCCGTGACCCCGACTGAGACGGTGAAAGTCAACTACACCAAACCCGCATCCGGCGCCGTGGTGCAGGACGCTGCGGGCAACGACGCAGTGAGCTTCAGCGAGCAGGCGGTGACGAACAACACGCCAGCAGCAACAGACACCACGCCCCCGGCGTTCAGCAGCGCCGCGGTCAACGGCAGCCAACTGGTGATCACATACACCGAAGCCAATACCCTGGACGCGGCCGCACTCCCGGGCAACGCCGGCTTTACGGTGAGCAGCAGCACGGGCACGGCCATTACCGTGAGCAGCGCCGTGGTGCACGCGACGGACAAGACCGTCACGCTCACGCTGAGCCGCGCCGTGACCCAGGCTGAGACGGTGAAAGTCAACTACACCAAACCAGCATCCGGCGCCGTGGTGCAGGATGCAGCGGGCAATGACGCAGTGAGCTTCAGCGACCAGGCGGTGACGAACAACACGCCGGCGGCACCCGCAGCGCCAGAAGACACCACGCCCCCGGCGTTCAGCAGCGCCGCGGTCAACGGCACCCAACTGGTGCTCACGTACACCGAAGCCAATACCCTGGACCCAGCCGCACTCGCGGGCAACGCCGGCTTTACGGTGAGCAGCACCACGGGCACAGCCATCACCGTGAGCGGCGCCGTGGTGCACGCGACGGACAAGACCGTCACGCTCACGCTGAGCCGCGCCGTGACCCCGACTGAGACGGTGAAAGTCAACTACACCAAACCAGCATCCGGCGCCGTGGTGCAGGACGCTGCGGGCAATGACGCAGTGAGCTTCAGCGAGCAGGCGGTGACGAACAACACGCCGGCGGCACCCGCAGCGCCAGAAGACACCACGGCCCCGGTGTTCAACAGCGCCGCGGTCAACGGCACCCAACTGGTGCTCACGTACACCGAAGCCAATACCCTGGACCCAGCCGCACTCGCGGGCAACGCCGGCTTTACGGTGAGCAGCACCACGGGCACAGCCATCACCGTGAGCGGCGCCGTGGTGCACGCGACGGACAAGACCGTCACGCTCACGCTGAGCCGCGCCGTGACCCCGGCTGAGACGGTGAAAGTCAGCTACACCAAACCAGCATCCGGCGCCGTGGTGCAGGATGCGGCGGGCAATGACGCAGTGAGCTTCAGCGAGCAGGCGGTGACGAACACCAGCCCGCCAGCAGGGGGAGGCACCCAGCGCCCCACGCTCGCAGCGACCAACCCGATCACGATCGCCGACGACAAGCTGAGCATTGGCGAGAGCACCACCGTCACCATCCGCTTCGCCGAAGCCATCGCGACCGACAGCTTCACCATCGCCGACCTGACCGTGGGCGGTTACGCGACGCTGGCCAACGACCTGAGGAGCACCGACGGCGGCATCACCTGGACGGTCACGCTGACGGCTCCGACCATGCAGGATCTGTTTGCGCCCGAAGGCTTCGGATCCGGCAAGTACAACTCAACGGGCAACCAGATCCGCGTCAACCTCGCCGGCGTGACCAACTCCGCAGGCACCGCCGGTGTGGGCCAGGCCGTCTCCACGGTCACCTACGACATCGACATCATGGCGCCCGGCGTCACCATCAGGCTGGGCGACACCGTCCTCACCCCGGGCGAAACCACTACCGTCACCTTCAGCTTCAACGAGCCCGTCACCGGCTTTGACGCCGACGACATCGACCTGACACGGGCCAACGGCACGCTGGGTCCGCTGACCGCCATCGGAGATGACAGGAGGACTTGGACCGCCACCTTCACGCCCGCAGCGAATGTCAACGATGCCGAGAACAAAATCCGCGTCAGATCGGACGGCGTGGCGGACTTGGCGGGCAATGGTACGAGTACCTCCGTCAGCAGCAACTACACCATTGACACCCGGCCCGGCACCACGGGCCAGACATCCGGCCTGAGCGCACGCGTCACGCTGACCGATGACCGCCTCATGACGGGAGAAAAGGCGATCGTCATCATCGCCTTCAACAAGCCCGTCAACGGCTTCACGCTCGATGACGTGGACGCGACCCGGGCCAACGGCACGCTCAGCGACCTCATACTCAGCGCCGACGGCCGAACCTGGACGGCCACCTTCACGCCCACGGCGGGCGTCATCGCCGAAAGCAACACCATCAGCGTGAACCTCGCGGGCGTGACCGACGCCGCAGGCACTGCCGCAACCGGCAGCGCCACCAGCGCCAACTTCATCGTGAACACCGCGCTCCCTGCCGCCACGATCACGCTGACCGATACCGCGCTCACCGCGGGCGAAACAACGACCGTCACCTTCACCTTCAACCAAGTGGTCATTGGCTTCACGATCGATGACATCGATCTGACGCAGGCCAACGGCACATTGAGCGCACTCACATACGCCGCCAACAAAACCTGGACCGCCACCTTCACACCCGATGCCAACGTCAGCGACGCGACCAACACCATCCGCGTCAACCTGACCGGCGTAGCCAACGTGGCAGGCCGCTCCAGTACCGGCACCGCCAGCAGCGCCAACTACACCGTGGACACCCGGGTGCCGGACACCACGGCCCCGCAGCTGATCACCACCGGCGCCACGTCCCCCAAGGTCACCGGCGACCAACTGGTACTCAGCTTCAACGACACCAGCAACCTGGACGCGGACCCGGACCACAAACCGGCCAACGGGGCCTTTACGGTGCTTGTGAATGGCGTCGCGAACACCGTCACCCACGTCACCGTCCAGGCCCAAGCCAAGACCGTCACGCTCACGCTGACCACGGCAGTCACCCACGGCCAGTCGGTCACCGTCGCCTACACCGACCCCACGACCGGCAACGACACCAACGCGATACAGAACGCCGCAGGCCACGACGTGGCCAGCTTTGCCGCCACCGGGGTGGTCAACAACACGCCAGCAGCAACAGACACCACGCCCCCGGTGTTCAGCAGCGCCGCGGTCAACGGCGACCAGCTGGTGATCACATACACCGAAGCCAACACCCTGGACGCGGCCGCACTCGCGGGCAGCGCCGGCTTTACGGTGAGCAGCAGCACGGGCACGGCCATTACCGTGAGCAGCGCCGTGGTAGATGCGACGGCCAAGACCGTCACGCTCACACTGAGCCGCGCCGTGACCCAGGCTGAGACGGTGAAAGTCAACTACACCAAACCAGCATCCGGCGCCGTGGTGCAGGACGCTGCGGGCAACGACGCAGTGAGCTTCAGCGAGCAGGCGGTGACGAACAACACGCCGGCGGCACCCGCAGCGCCAGAAGACACCACGGCCCCGGTGTTCAACAGCGCCGCGGTCAACGGCACCCAACTGGTGATCACATACACCGAAGCCAACACCCTGGACCCGGCCGCACTCGCGGGCAACGCCGGCTTTACGGTGAGCAGCACCACGGGCACGGCCATCACCGTGAGCGGCGCCGTGGTGCATGCGACGGCCAAGACCGTCACCCTGACGCTGAGCCGCGCCGTGACCCCGGCTGAGACGGTGAAAGTCAACTACACCAAACCAGCATCCGGCGCCGTGGTGCAGGATGCTGCGGGCAACGACGCAGTGAGCTTCAGCGAGCAGGCGGTGACGAACAACACGCCGGCGGCACCCGCAGCGCCAACAGACAACACGGCCCCGGTGTTCAACAGCGCCGCGGTCAACGGCGACCAGCTGGTGATCAGCTACACCGAAGCCAACACCCTGGACGCGGCCGCACTCGCGGGCAACGCAGGCTTTACGGTGAGCAGCAGCACGGGCACGGCCATCACCGTCAGCAGCGCCGTGGTGCATGCGACGAACAAGACCGTCACCCTGACGCTGAGCCGCGCCGTGACCCAGGCTGAGACGGTGAAAGTCAACTACACCAAACCAGCATCCGGCGCCGTGGTGCAGGATGCTGCGGGCAACGACGCAGTGGACTTCAACAACCAGGCGGTGACGAACAACACGCCCGCGCAAGCAGACACCAGGCCCCCGGAGTTCATCGACGCCTCGGTCAACGGCAACCAGCTGGAGCTCCACTACGCCGATGCAAACCACCTGAACGCAAACCACAGCGCGCCCGCATCGGCGTTTGCACTGAACAGTCCCGGCGCTGCGGCCATCAACGTGAGCGACGTTGCCATCACGGGCAAGACCGTCACGCTGACGCTGAGCCGCGCCGTGGCCAACGGCGAAAAGCTCACGCTCAGCTACACCAAGCCCGCGACCGGCGACAACGCGATACAGGACGCGGCAGGCAACGCCGCGGTGGACTTGCACAACCAGACCGTGGAAAACTTCACGCCCGCACCGGCCCCCGCGCCCGGACCTGGACCCGCGCCCGGACCCGCGCCCACACCGGAACACGACCCCGGCGCGCCCAATGCGGACCACGACGGCGTGCCCGACGCGCAAGAAAATCAGGCCATCGGCCCCAAGGGCTCCGCCCCCGGCGACGGCAACAACGACGGCATCCAGGACAGCACGCAGGCCGCAGTCGCCTCCTTCAGCGCCAAGACCAGCAGCGGTTCCGGCACCTCGGTGACCCTGGTCGCAGACAGCCAGGGCGGCAAGGTCCCCTTGGGCAGCACCACCCGCATCACCAGCCTGGAGCAAAAGGCAGCGCCCGCCCAAACACCCAAGGCGCTGGAGACGCCGATCGCGCTGACCAGTTTCAAAGCCACGCTGGAGACCGCCGGCAGCACCGAGACCTTCAGCCTGTACGTGGACCCGAAGATCGGCGCCAACGGCTACTGGCTGCAAGACCACAGCGGCACCTGGGTGAACCTGGCGAGTAGCCCTTACGGCGGCAAGATGGTGGACGAAGGCGGGCGGCTGCGGCTGGACTTCACGATCACCGACGGCGGAGCGTTCGACGCCGACGGCCAAGCCAACGGCAGCATCACCGCGCCCGGCGCCGCAGCGAAGATGCCGCTGTCCATCGTGGGCCAGGCGCCGGATGGGACGCATGGCGGGTTCTGGCTCTGAGGCCGGCCCCCGAATCGGCATGCATCCGGAAAAGAACCGCGCTTGCGCCTGCGCGGTTCTGGCCTGATTCACTGCCACGGCATGCCCGCGGCCATGCATTGCAATGCGTTTCGGTAAGAAAGGGTGCCTATGCGACCGTCCGTTTGATCCAGTGGGGAGCGGCCAAGGCAGGCCGAAAAGTGAAGGCTGTCCGATTCACTTTCATGCGCAACCCGCAACAGTCATTGCAGTTTTAGCACCTGGAAAAGCGACATTTTCCTTAAAAATAAAAGAGTTATAGCGTTCGGCGCCAGGTCACCGGGATATGCGCAAGTGGTTTGGTGATGAAAGCCAGCAGATTCGCCCATCTGCTGGCTTTTTCTTTTCTGCGTCATCGATCATGCTCCGGCCCTGGCTCAGGCCGTTGCCGTGAGGTCTGGAGTTCCTGCTTTTCCTGCTCTCGGCCACGGCTGAAATCGGCCGTCTCCCCGGCGTTCAAGCGGCTCTGAACGTGGTCCATGACCGACTGAATGCCGGCCTCTTGCGCCTCGGGCTTGCCCGGCATCTTCGATTCAAAATAAGCCGCTGCTGTGTGCATCGTCTCGTATGCATCTTTCAGCTCTGGATATTCTTTCAAGGCTTCCCGCTCGGTCATCTGCTCGAAGGCCACAGCACGGCTTGGCCGTACTGCATCGCGCAGTAGATCGGGCAAGGCCCGATTACCTTCCAGTCTGTCCTGTGTGCTCAGGATTTTTCGCATGGCGCTTTCATTCTGAACGTACGGCTTCGCCAGCTCGTTCACGATGAGGTCGCGGGCGATGTACAAAAGATCGCGCCCGACATCACTACGACCGAACCGCTCCCAATCGACTTCATAGCCAGCTTCCTTGGCAAGCTGCTTGGTGAAGGTGCGAAGCGTGCGGCTGTTGCCGTCGCTAAACGGGTGAACATAATCCAGCTCTGCATAAATCTTGGCGAACCGTGCCGTGAATTCGGACGTCTTCAACCCGCGCAGTGCGTCGGGCTTGGCCAATTCAAGCACCTTGTCCAGCCGGTCCGTGGCGGCATCGCCCATGCGCGAGTAAGCGACGTAAAACGAACCTCCCACGGTTGATAGGCCGCGCTGCTTCATCCAGTCCACGCCATCGGGCACCGGCTTGCGGAATTCGCCCGGCGTCACGTCACCAAAGCCAGCGCCCGGCAAGTCCTGAAAGATGCGTCGGTTGACCTCCTTCAAATGCGCGGCATCGAAGTTGCCGCGCACCGGCTCCAGCTCAAGCTGAAAAACCCGCCTGAACGTGTTATCGGCTTCGAGCTGCTGCCGCAGTTCGGCCGTCAACGCTTTAGCGGCTGTGGGCTTGTTCTGCATCGGGCTTCACTTTGACGAAAAGGTCGGCGAGTTGGATTTCACCCTTGATGAATTGTCGCGCACCGGCTTCTGCCTCGGCGGAAGGCTTGAAGCCTTCCAAGCCAACGGACGCACGGGCGAAGTTCACGGCCTGTTCGCGGCGCCGGCTTTCGGCCGGGGAAATGGCATCGTTAACCGGTCTGTTGGCACGCGCGCGCGCTTCGATCACATAGGCCCGCATGAGTTCGCGCAGCACCTGGGCGGCCGGGCGGTCTTCCATCAAAGCGGCATTGGAAAACTCGGCACGCAATTCCGGTTCAATCCGGAACGTCATTTGAACTTCTTTGGACATGTTGTGTACCTCTTTTAAAAAAATGGCAATTTGGCGTATAAGCCGGCCTCCATTTTAATGTATGTACATTGCACAGGTCACCCAGTGTGTGGCGTTGTTGCATAAATCGACCTTCGAAGATGCCCCTCCCCAAGAACACCCATTCAGGTGATGCGCACGCACTGGCTGGAACGCCGGAACTACCGTGGTAGCGCCAAGTGAACCTTGATTGCATCCTCGATGGCCAACCTATCCGCTTTGGATAACGTACCCATCTGGCTTTTGAGCCGCGACTTATCGGCAGCCATGAGCTGATCAGCCATCGCCTTGCTACTTTGGCCGCCAGCAGTAACCACCGCTTCGCCTGGGTACTGCTGCCCCGTGTTGCTGGTCAGCGGCACGACCACCACCCGCGCCAGATTTCGATTGGCTGCATCGTTGCTCACGATCACCGCCGGGCGCGTCTTGCGGATTTCGCTGCCAACTGCCGGGTCGAACTCGACCCACCATACTTCACCGCGCTGCATCGGCCATATCTCCGGCAAGGGCGTTGCACCATTCCATCGCTTCGGCCTCGCGCACCATGTCGGCAGCCATCGCCCGGTAGCCGTCATCAAGTGACGTATCCACCACGTGCGGCCTCAGCAAGTCCTCAATGAACTGGCTCATCTTCCGCCGCCCTACCGTCCGGTAAAGCCCCTCATAAACCGCCTCATCAAGCGTGATCGTCATTTTCCGGCGCATACCCACCTCCTCTACACTGAATACGTATTACATCCCAACACGCTAGCCGATCGAACCCATCCGACCCGCCCTGCCCTCCCGGGCGGGAGTCAGCAGCAACCCGTTGGTGCTCAGCTACACCGAAGCCAATAGCCCGGACGGGGCAGCGCTGGACGGCGTCATCACCGCGCCCGGCGCCGCAGCGCAGATGCCACTGTCCACCGTGGGTCCGGCACCGGACGGGGCGCATAGCGGGTTCTGGCCCTGAGGCCAACCTCCCCCGAGTCGGATCCGATCTCTGCGGCCATGGCCTGCCTCTTGCGCAGCGCCGGGGTTTCCAGCGGCTGCCCGGCGATCGAATGGATGGATGGACGCATAACGTACATTTTCAGATAGAAAATTTCAACTTAACACGTATGATGCGCGGCATGTCGGGCTACCCCTCCTTCGCATGCATCGTCTCAACCCAAGCGTTGGTCGGGGCTTGGCACGGCTTGAACGCCGTGCCTCCGGGGGCCGGCGGGGTAATGACCCCCTCGGGAGCCTGGAGATCGGAAATCGCCGCTTGGCGTGCGCCGCCACAGGAGCACAACGCCTCCGGAACCAGACCCGCAAACAGACTCTGCCCACCGGAGCCCCCGCTGTTCACAAGGGCCATGCACCCAACCCCCGTCCCCCGCACCCATCCCTGAAACACCATGACGACCGATACCACGACACCAGACACCACGGCCCCGCAGCTGATCACCACCGGCGCCACGCGCCCCACGGCCAGCGGCAACCAATTGGTGCTCCGCTTTAGCGACGCGAGCAACCTGCACGCGGACCCGGCCCGCAAACCGGCCCCCGGGGACTTTGCGGTGCTCGTCGCTGGCACCCCGAATGCCGTCACCGCAGTCGCCGTGGACGGGGCGGCCAAAACCATCACGCTCACGCTGACTACCGCCGTGACAGTTGGCCAGACCGCGACCGTCGCCTACACCGACGGCACACCCAGCGACACCAGCGGCATACAGGACGCAATCGGCAACCGCCTGCCCGACTTTGCAGCCACGGAGGTGAATACGACACCCGACACCACGCCCCCGGTGTTCAGCAGCGCCGCGGTCAACGGCAATCAATTGGTGCTCACGTACACCGAAGCCAGCAGCCTGGACGCGGCCGCGCTCACGGGCAACGCAGGCTTTGCGGTAGCCGGCCACGGCGCGGACGGCACCGCCCCCATTGCCTACGGAGTCTTCAGCGCCGTGGTGAATGCAACGGCCAAGACCGTCACGCTGACGCTGAAAGCCCCCGTGCTACACGGTCAGAAGGTGACCGTCAGCTACACCAAGCCGACGACCGGCCCTGGGGTGCAAGACACTACCGGCAACGAAGCCGCGAACTTGATCGACCAGGCCGTGGCCAACAACACGTCCGCGGAAGCAGACACCACGCCGCCGGTGTTCCGTAGCGCCACGGTCAACGGCAACCAGTTGGTGCTGACCTACACCGAGGCAAACAACCTGGAAGGGGCAGCGCGCACGGGCAGCGCGGGCTTTGCGGTGAACAGCGCCGAGGGCGCGGCCATCCCCGTCACCGGCATCGTGGTGAACGCAACGGCCAACACCGTCACACTGACACTGAGCCGCGCCGTGACCCACGCGGAGCGGCTGACCGTCAGCTACACCAAGCCCGGGGGCAACGACGTGGTGCAGGACGCCACCGGCAACGACGCGGCAAACCTCAGCAACGAGGCCGTGAGCAACGACACGCCCATACCGGAGACCGTGCCCCCGGAGCTTGGCGACGTCACGGTCAACGGCGACCAGTTGGAGCTCATCTACGCCGATGAAAACAAGCTCGACGCCCACCACACCGCGCCCGCATCGGCGTTTGCGCTCAGCAGTTCCAGCGATGACGTGGCCATCCGCGTGCGCAGCGTTGCCGTCACGGGCAAGACCGTCACGCTCACGCTGAGCCGCGCCGTGGCCAGCGACGAGGTGCTCACGCTCAGCTACACCAAGCCGGCGGGCGACAACGTAATACAGGACGCGGCCAGCAACGACGCGCCAAGCTTCGGCAACCAGGCCGTGGAGAACCTCACGCCCGAGCCCACACCCGTGTCAGCGCCCACGCCCAAACCAGACCCCAGCGCAGCCAAACCAAACCCCGTCGCACTCAATGCGGACAGCGACGGCGTGTCCGACACACAGGAAAGGCAGGCCATCGGCCCCTGGGGCTCCGCCCGCGGCGACGGCAACGACGACGGCATTGCGGACAGCGCGCAGGCCGCAGTCGCCTCCTTCAGCGCCAAGATCAGCGGCAGTCCCGGCACCTCGGTGACCCTGGTCGCAGACAGCCAGGGCGGCAAGGTCACCTCCGGCAGCCACGCCCGCATCACCAGCCTGGAGCAAAAGACGGCACCCGCCGAGACACCCCAGGCGCTGGAGACACCCATCGCGCTAACCAGTTTCCAGGCCACGCTGGAGACCACCGGCAGCACCGAGACCTTCAGCCTGTACGTGGACCCGAAAATCGGCACCAACGGCTACTGGCTGCAAGACCACGGCGGCACCACCTGGGTGAACCTGGCGAGCAGCCCTTATGGCGGCAAGATGGTGAACGAAGGCGGGCGGCTGCGGCTCGACTTCTCGATCACCGACGGCGGCCCGTTCGACGCCGACGGCGAGGCCAACGGCAGCATCACCGCGTCCGGCGCCGCAGCGCAGATGCCGCTGTCCATCGTGGGCCAGGCGCCGAACGGGGCGCAGGACGGGTTCTGGCTCTGAGGCAAGCCATCCCCCGAGTCGGGTCCGCCCCGCGCTGAGCCCCGCCAAATTGGCAGGGGTTCAGACCATTCAAGAAACCATTCACGGCCTTCCCCGGGGACTGCGCACGCCGCCCAGGGTCCGGGCCGCATTGCCGGCCCGGCACGTCGGAGCCGGCCGCTTGGCGCGCGCCGCCAGAGGGCTGCAATGCAACGCGGCCCCAACTTACAGATGTTGCTTGCCATGCGCGCGGTACTTACGACACTTCACTTCCGGAGACATCCGTTGAGAAAGATCTGTGTATAACGAATTGGCCCCCCCGTCCCACGCACGCCCAGCACGGAGACACCATGGCCGATACCACCCCATCCGACACCACGCCCCGAGAGCCCAACAGGGAGCTCGACGCCACCATCACGATCGCCGACAGCGCGCTCACCGCGGGCGAGACCACCACCTTCACCTTCACCTTCAGCGAACCCGTCAACGGCTTGGACACCGGAGACATCTCGTACACCAACGGCACGCTGAGCCGGCCCACGGCCAACGCCGAGCACACGATCTGGACGGCCACCTTCACGCCCACGACCAACATCAACGCCCCGTCGAATGTCCTCAACGTAGACCTCGCCGGGGTGACCGACAACGCTGGCAACCCCGGCGAGGGTGAAGCCACCAGCGCCAACTACTCCGTGGACACCCGGGATACCGTGGCTCCGCTGCTCCACAGCGCCACGGTCAACGACAACCAGTTGGTGCTCAGCTACACCGATGCAAACATGCTGGACGCAAGCCACACCGCAGCCGCATCGGCCTTTGCGCTAAGCAGTTCCAGCGCTGCAGCCATCAGCGTGAGCAGCGTTGCCGTCGCGGGCAAGACCGTCACGCTGACGCTGAGCCGCGCCGTGACCAGCGACGAGGCGCTCACGCTCAGCTACACCAAGCCGGCGACCGGCGAGATACAGGACGAGGCGGGCAACGACGCGGCGGACTTGCACAACCAGACCGTGGACAACCGCACGCCCGAACCCAAACCCGACGTGCTCAATGCGGACAACGACGGCGTACCCGACGCGCAGGAAGATCAGGCCATCGGCCCCAGGGGCTCCACCGGCGACGGCAACGGCGACGGCATCCAGGACAGCGCACAGGCCGCAGTCGCCTCCTTCAGCGCCAAGACCAGCAGCGGTTCCGGCACCTCGGTGACCCTGGTCGCCGACAGCCAGGACGGCAAGCTCCCCTTGGGCAGCAACACCCGCATCACCAGCCTGGAGCAAAAGGCCGCGCCCGCCCAGACGCCCCAGGCACTGGAGACGCCCATCGCGCTGACAAGCTTCAAAGCCACGCTGGAGACCGCCGGCAGCAGCGAGACCTTTAGCCTGTACGTGGACCCGGCGCTGGGCGTCAACGGCTACTGGCTGCAAGACCACGGCGGCACCTGGGTGAACCTGGCGAGCAGCCCTTACGGCGGCAAGATGGTGGACGAGGGCGGGCGGCTGCGGCTGGACTTCACGATCACCGACGGCGGAGCGTTCGACGCCGACGGCCAGGCCAACGGCAGCATCAGCGCGCCCGGCGCCGCAGCGCAGATGCCGCTGTCCATCGTGGGCCAGGCGTCGGACATGGCGCATGACGGGTTCTGGTTCTGAAAGAGATGGTGAACGAAGGCGGGCCTGCGGCTGGACTTCCCGATCGCCGATGGCAATGCCAACGGCCCCATCACCGGACAAGCGCCGGATGGGGCGCACGGCGGGATCTGACGGCGTTGGGACCCGCCTGCCGGGACCCTTCCCGTTGATTCCACTGCGGGAACGCTTGCCGCCGAAGCGGCTTACCCGATCGGCATAAAGCTCACCGTTTGTCACGTTATGATACGTGGCATGTGGAACCGGTCTGCCCTTGCATGCGCCTGCCAACCAAACGGGGGGCGGGGTCTGCACATGGTGAAGGCCGCCCTCCTGAGCGGGCCATTGCGCCACGCGGCCAACCCCCTGCCTGATATCGGGGGGGGGGGGGGGGGGGGGGGGGGTACTCCCGCCACCATGGCGGCCTGCCCGCACCCCTCTCCATAAAGCCAGGCCCGTCATCGGCTTTCCTCCGGGGTTGCGCATGCAGCCCGCGGAAGGGATTGCGCTGCCTCTTTCTGCGCCCCTTGAAGCGGGGGGCGCCGACACATGGCGGCCTGCCCGCACCCCTCTCCGTAAAGTCAGGCCCGTCATCGGCTTTTCTCCGGGGTTGCGCACGCAGCCTACGGACGCGATTGCGCTGCCTTTTTCTGCGCCCCTTGAACCTGGGGGCGCCGGCACATGGCGGCCCACCACAACACCAGTCCCCACGAAGTAGCGCCCATCACCGGCGCATGTCCGCAGGGATACGTACCCGCACCCCATCCACCACCAAAGCACCATGAGCACCCAATTGAACATCACGCTGGCCAACTCCCGCCTCAAGGCGGGCGACACCACCACCGTCACCTTCGCCTTCAACGAGGCCGTCACCAACTTCACGCGCGACGACGTCGTGCTCAGCGACGCCAACGGCACGCTCGGCGAACCCACGACCAGCGACAACGGCAGGACCTGGACCGCCACCTTCACGCCCACGGCCAACGTCGAGGACGACAGCAACACCATCAGCGTCAACCTCGCGGGCGTGACCAACACCGCAGGCACCGCCGGATCGGGCCAAGCCAGCAGCACCAACTACAGCATCGACACCCGCAGGCCCACGCTCACCATCACGGTCGCCGACGAGTACCTCGGCATCGGCGAAACCACCACCGCCACCTTTACCTTCAGCGAAGCCGTCACGGGCTTTACCGGCCAAGCACTCGGTATCTACGGTGGTCTCAAGGTCTCTATCAGTGATCCGCATCCCAGCGGCACCAGCAGCACCGTCTGGACCGCCACGGTCACGCCTGTCTCCAACGGGCATTGCGAGATCGGCATAGATATGTGGACCGTCACCGATCTCGCGGGCAACGCCGGCTTGCGAGAAGTCACCTACTCCGCGAATAGCGTCATCGTCGATTTGGTGCGCCCCACCGCCGCCAGCACCAACCCCATCACACTCGCCGACACCGACCTCGGGCTCGGCGAAACCACCACCGTCACCTTCCGCTTCAGCGAGGCCGTCACCGGCTTCACGCTGGATGACATCGACCTCAGCCAGGCCCATGGCACGCTCAGCGGATTGCGCTCGACCTCCGGCGACGGTAGCAGCGGCGACACCTGGACGGCACTGTTCACCCCCACGGCCAACACGACCAGCCTGACCAACACCCTCGGGATCAACCTCTCTGGCGTGCGCGATATCGCTGGCAACGCCGGCCAGGGCAGCGTCCGCAGTGGCAACTACGCCGTCAAGACACAGGGGCTCACCGCCACCATCACACTGGCCGATACCGCCCTCGCTGTGGGCGAAACCACCACCGTCACCTTTACCTTCAGCGAAACCGTCACCGGCTTTACGCGCGACGACGTCGTGCTCAGCGACGCCAACGGCACGCTCGGCGAACCCACGACCAGCGACAACGGCAGGACCTGGACCGCCACCTTCACGCCCACGGCCAACGTCGAGGACAGCAGCAACACCATCAGCGTCAACCTCGCGGGCGTGACCAACACCGCAGGCACCGCCGGATCGGGCCAAGCCAGCAGCACCAACTACAGCATCGACACCCGCAGGCCCACGCTCACCATCACGGTCGCCGACGAGTACCTCGGCATCGGCGAAACCACCACCGCCACCTTTACCTTCAGCGAAGCCGTCACGGGCTTTACCGGCCAAGCACTCGGTATCTACGGTGGTCTCAAGGTCTCTATCAGTGATCCGCATCCCAGCGGCACCAGCAGCACCGTCTGGACCGCCACGGTCACGCCTGTCTCCAACGGGCATTGCGAGATCGGCATAGATATGTGGACCGTCACCGATCTCGCGGGCAACGCCGGCTTGCGAGAAGTCACCTACTCCGCGAATAGCGTCATCGTCGATTTGGTGCGCCCCACCGCCGCCAGCACCAACCCCATCACACTCGCCGACACCGACCTCGGGATCGGCGAAACCACCACCGTCACCTTCCGCTTCAGCGAGGCCATCACCGGCTTTGCGCTGGATGACATCGACCTCAGCCAGGCCCATGGCACGCTCAGCGGATTGCGCTCGACCTCCGGCGACGGTAGCAGCGGCGACACCTGGACGGCACTGTTCACCCCCACGGCCAACACGACCAGCCTGACCAACACCCTCGGGATCAACCTCGCCGGCGTGACCGATATCGCTGGCAACGCCGGCCAGGGCAGCGTCCGCAGTGGCAACTACGCCGTCAAGACACAGGGGCTCACCGCCACCATCACGCTGGCCGATACCGCCCTCGCTGTGGGCGAAACCACCACCGTCACCTTTACCTTCAGCGAAACCGTCACCGGCTTTACGCGCGACGACGTCGTGCTCAGCGACGCCAACGGCACGCTCGGCGAACCCACGACCAGCGACAACGGCACAACCTGGACCGCCACCTTCACGCCCACGGCCAACGTCGAGGACAGCAGCAACACCATCAGCGTCAACCTCGCGGGCGTGACCAACACCGCAGGCACCGCCGGATCGGGCCAAGCCAGCAGCACCAACTACAGCATCGACACCCGCAGGCCCACGGTCGCCATCACGGTCGCCGACCCGGACCTCGGCATCGGCGAAACCACCACCGTCACCTTTACCTTCAGCGAAGCCGTCACGGGCTTTACGATCGGTGCCCTCCGTGTCCTCTCCGGTGGTAGTAGGCCCGTAGTCACTATCAGTGATCTGCGTCCCAGCGGCACCAGCGGCACCGTCTGGACCGCCACGGTCACGCCCTTCGCCGACGGGGATTACAACATCGGCGTAGATATGTGGTACGTATCCGATCGCGCGGGCAACGTCAGCTTGCGAGACTGGCGAGAAACCACCTACCTCACGGGTAACGGTAACAACGTCATCGTCGATTTGGTGCGCCCCACCGCCGCCAGCACCAACCCCATCACTTTCGCCGACACCGACCTCGGGCTCGGCGAAACCACCACCGTCACCTTCCGCTTCAGCGAGGCCATTACCGGCTTTGCGCTGGATGACATTGACCTCAGCCAGGCCCATGGCACGCTCAGCGGATTGCGCTCAACCTCCGGCGACGGCAGCAGCGGCGATACCTGGACGGCGCTGTTCACCCCCACGGCCAACACGACCAGCCTGACCAACACCCTCGGGATCAACCTCGCCGGCGTGACCGATATCGCTGGCAACGCCGGCCAGGGCAGCGTCCGCAGTGGCAACTACGCCGTCAAGACACAGGGGCTCACCGCCACCATCACGCTGGCCGATACCGCCCTCGCTGTGGGCGAAACCACCACCGTCACCTTTACCTTCAGCGAAACCGTCACCGGCTTTACGCGCGACGACATCGTGTTCGACGCCACCACCGGCACGCTCGGCGAACCCACGACCAGCGACAACGGCACAACCTGGACAGCCACCTTCACGCCCACGGCCAACGTCGAGGACAGCAGCAACACCATCAGCGTGAACCTCGCGGGCGTAACCAACACCGCAGGCACCGCCGGATCGGGCCAAGCCAGCAGCGCCAACTACAGCATCGACACCCGCAGGCCCACGGTCACCATCACGGTCGCCGACGAGCACCTCGGCATCGGCGAAACCACCACCATCACTTTTACCTTCAGCGAAGCCGTCACGGGCTTTACGCTCGGTGCCCTCCGTGTCCTCTCCGGTGGTAGTAGGCCCGTAGTCACTATCAGTGATCTGCGTCCCAGCGGCACCAGCGGCACCGTCTGGACCGCCACGGTCACGCCCTTCGCCGACGGGGATTACAACATCGGCGTAGATATGTGGTACGTATCCGATCGCGCGGGCAACGTCAGCTTGCGAGACTGGCGAGAAACCACCTACCTCACGGGTAACGGTAACAACGTCATCGTCGATTTGGTGCGCCCCACCGCCGCCAGCACCAACCCCATCACACTCGCCGACACCGACCTCGGGATCGGCGAAACCACCACCGTCACCTTCCGCTTCAGCGAGGCCATCACCGGCTTTGCGCTGGATGACATCGACCTCAGCCAGGCCCATGGCACGCTCAGCGGATTGCGCTCGACCTCCGGCGACGGCAGCAGCGGCGATACCTGGACGGCACTGTTCACCCCCACGGCCAACACGACCAGCCTGACCAACACCATAGCGATCAACCTCGCCGGCGTGCGCGATATCGCTGGCAACGCCGGCCAGGGCAGCGTCCGCAGTGGCAACTACATCGTCAAGACACAGGGGCTCAGCGCCACCATCACGCTGGCCGATACCGCCCTCGCTGCGGGCGAAACCACCACCGTCACCTTTACCTTCAGCGAGACCGTCACCGGCTTCACGCGCGACGACATCGTGCTCAGCGACGCCAACGGAACGCTCGGCGAACCCACGACCAGCGACAACGGCACAACCTGGACCGCCACCTTCACGCCCACGGCCAACGCCAACGGCGCGACCAACACCATCCGCGTCAACCTCGCGGGCGTAAACACCGCCGCGGGTACTGCGGGTACCGGCACCGCCAGCAGCGACAACTTCATCGTGGACACCACGCCCCCGGTAATCAACACCGCCACGGTCAATGGCGATCAACTGGTACTCACGTACACCGAAGCCAACACCCTGGACGGAGCCGCGCTCACGGGCAATGCAGGCTTTACGGTCAGCAACGCCGCGGGCACGGCCATTACCGTCAGCGGTGCCAGCGTGAACGCAACGGCCAAGACCGTCACGCTAACGCTCAGCCGCGCCGTGGCCCAGGGAGAAGCGGTAAGCCTCAGCTACACCAAGCCCGCGACCGGCGCCGTGGTGCAGGACGCTGCCGGCAACGATGCGGCGGACTTCAGCAATCGGGCCGTGACGAACAACACGCCGGACCGCACGCCCCCGCAGCTGATTACCACCGGCGACGACGGATACCAGATCCCCACGATCAGCGTCTATACCGGTAATCTGGTGCTCCGATTCAACGACGCAAGCAATCTGAACGCGGACCAGGACCGCAAGCCGGCCGCCGGGGACTTCACGGTGCTCGTGGATGGTGTCCCCAGGGCGGTCACCGGTGTCACCGTGGACGCAGTGGCCAAGCTCATTAAATTGTCCTTGGCCACCCCCCCCGTGACCCATGGTCAGCACGTGACCGTCGCCTACCAGGACAGCACACCCAACGACACCAACGGCATCCAGGACACTGCCGGCAATCTCCTGACCAGCTTCCCGACCACGGCGGTGCTCACCGCCCTGCCAGACACCACCGCCCCGGCGCTCAGCACCGCCACGGTCAACGGCAACCAGTTGGTCCTCACCTACACCGATACAAGCAGCCTGAACGGGGCCGCACTCGCGGGCAATGCCGGCTTTACCGTCAGCAGCGCCACGGGCACGGCCATTACCGTGGACAGCGCCGTGGTGCATGCGACGAACAAGACCGTCACGCTCACGCTCAGCCGCGCCGTGGCCAACGGGGAGACGGTGACCATCAGCTACGCCAAGCCCGCGACCGGCAATGGGGTGCAGGACACGGCCCACAACAACGCAGTGAACTTCAGCAGCCGGGCCGTGACCAACACCACGCCGGACACCACGCCCCCGGAGTTCAGCAGCGCCACGGTCCGCGACAACCAACTGGTGATCAGCTACACCGAAGCCAATACCCTGGACGGAGCCGCGCTCACGGGCAATGCAGGCTTTGCGGTCAGCAGCGCCGCGGGCACGGCCATTACCGTGAACAGCGCCGTGGTCAGCGCAACGGACAAGACCGTCACCCTGACGCTCAGCCGCGCCGTGGTCCAAGGTGAGGCGGTAAGCGTCAGCTACACCAAACCCGCAACCAGCGCCGTGGTGCAGGACGCGGCCGGCAACGATGCGGCGGACTTCAGCAGCCGGGCGGTGACCAACAACACGCCGGACCGCACGCCCCCGCAGCTGATTACCACCGGCGACGACGGATACCAGATCCCCACGATCAGCGTCTATACCGGTAATCTGGTGCTCCGATTCAACGACGCAAGCAATCTGAACGCGGACCAGGACCGCAAGCCGGCCGCCGGGGACTTCACGGTGCTCGTGGATGGTGTCCCCAGGGCGGTCACCGGTGTCACCGTGGACGCAGTGGCCAAGCTCATTAAATTGTCCTTGGCCACCCCCCCCGTGACCGATGGTCAGCACGTGACCGTCGCCTACCAGGACAGCACGCCCAACGACACCAACGGCATCCAGGACACTGCCGGCAATCTCCTGACCAGCTTCCCGACCACGGCGGTGCTCACCGCCCTGCCAGACACCACCGCCCCGGCGCTCAGCACCGCCACGGTCAACGGCAACCAGTTGGTCCTCACCTACACCGATACAAGCAGCCTGAACGGGGCCGCACTCGCGGGCAATGCCGGCTTTACCGTCAGCAGCGCCACGGGCACGGCCATTACCGTGGACAGCGCCGTGGTGCATGCGACGAACAAGACCGTCACGCTCACGCTCAGCCGCGCCGTGGCCAACGGGGAGACGGTGACCATCAGCTACGCCAAGCCCGCGACCGGCAATGGGGTGCAGGACACGGCCCACAACAACGCGGCGGACTTCAGCAGCCGGACTGTTATCAACACCACGCTGGACACCACACCCCCGGCGTTCAGCAGCGCCACGGTCAACGGCAACCAACTGGTGATCAGCTACACCGAAGCCAACACCCTGGACGGAGCCGCGCTCGCGGGCAATGCAGGCTTTACCGTCAGCAGCACCGCGGGCACGGCCATCACCGTGAACAGCGCCGAGGTCAGCGCAACAGCCAAGACCGTCACCCTGACGCTCAGCCGCGCCGTGGTCCAAGGTGAGGTGGTAAGCGTCAGCTACACCAAGCCCGCGACCGGCGCCGTGGTGCAGGACGCTGCCGGCAACGATGCGGCGGACTTCAGCAGCCGGGCGGTGACCAACACCACGCCAGCAGCAGACACCACGCCCCCGGAGTTCAGCAGCGCCACGGTCACCGGCAACCAGCTGGTGATCAGCTACACCGAAGCCAATACCCTGGACGCGACCGCGCTCGCTGGCACCGCAGGCTTTACGGTCAGCGGTGCTGCGGGCACGGCCATTACCGTGAGCAACGTCCGCGTAAACGCAACGGCCAAGACCGTCACGCTCACGCTGAGCCGCGCCGTGACCCAAGCTGAGACGGTGACCGTCAGCTACGCCAAACCAGAATCCAGCGCCGTGGTGCAGGACGCTGCGGGCAACGACGCAGCAAACTTCACCAACCGGACAGTGACCAACAACACGCCGGCAACACCCGCAGCGCCAACAGACACCACGCCCCCGGAGTTCAGCAGCGCCACGGTCCGCGACAACCTGCTGGTGATCAGCTACACCGAAGCCAACGCCCTGGACGCAACCGCACTTACGGGCACCGCAGGCTTTACGGTCAACAGCACCACGGGCACCGCCATTACCGTGAGCAGCGCCAGCGTGGACGCAACGGCCAAGACCGTGACGCTAACGCTCAGCCGCGCCGTGACCCAGGCTGAGACGGTGACCGTCAGCTACGCCAAACCCGCAGCCGGCAATGGGGTGCAGGACGCGGCCCACAACAACGCGGCGGACTTCAGCGGCCGGGCCGTAACCAACACCACACCGGACACCACGCCCCCGGAGTTCAGCAGCGCCACGGTCCGCGACAACCAGTTGGTGATCAGCTACACCGAAGCCAACGCCCTGGACGCAACCGCACTCACGGGCACCGCAGGCTTTACGGTCAACAGCACCGCGGACACCGCCATCACCGTCAGCAGCGCCAGCGTGAACGCAACGGCCAAGACCGTGACGCTGACGCTCAGTCGCGCCGTGACCCAGGCTGAGACGGTGACCGTCAGCTACGCCAAACCCGCAGCCGGCAATGGAGTGCAGGACGCTGCCCACAACAACGCGGCGGACTTCAGCGGCCGGGCTGTGACGAACAACACGCCGGCAACACCAACAGCACCAACAGACACCACGCCCCCAGAGTTCAGCAGCGCCACGGTCCGCGACAACCAGCTGGTGATCAGCTACACCGAAGCCAACGCCCTGGACGCAACCGCGCTCACGGGCAACGCAGGCTTTACCGTCAGCAGCACCGCAGGCACGGCCATTACCGTGAGCAGCGCCCGCGTGAACGCAACGGCCAAGACCGTCACGCTAACGCTCAGCCGCGCCGTGGCCAACGGCGAGACGGTGACCATCAGCTACGCCAAACCCACGACCGGCAATGGGGTGCAGGACGCGGCCCACAACAACGCGGCGGACTTCAGCGGCCGGGCCGTAACCAACACCACACCGGACACCACACCCCCGGTGTTCAGCAGCGCCACGGTCACCGACAACCAGTTGGTGATCAGCTACACCGAAGCCAACGCCCTGGACGCAACCGCGCTCACGGGCAACGCAGGCTTTACGGTCAACAGCACCGCGGACACCGCCATCACCGTCACCAGCGCCGTGGTGAGCGCAACGGCCAAGACCGTCACGCTCACGCTCAGCCGCGCCGTGTCCAACGGAGAGACGGTGACCATCAGCTACGCCAAACCCGCAGCCGGCAATGGGGTGCAGGACGTTGCCCACAACAACGCAGCGGACTTCAGCAGCCGGGCCGTAACCAACACCACACCGGACACCACACCCCCGGTGTTCAGCAGCGCCACGGTCCGCGACAACCTGCTGGTGATCAGCTACACCGAAGCCAATACCCTGGACGCAACCGCGCTCGCGGGCAACGCAGGCTTTACGGTCAACAGCACCACGGGCACCGCCATTACCGTCAGCAGCGCCAGCGTGGACGCAACGGCCAAGACCGTCACGCTCACGCTCAGCCGCGCCGTGGCCAACGGCGAGACGGTGACCATCAGCTACGCCAAACCCGCAGCCGGCAATGGGGTGCAGGACGCGGCCCACAACAACGCAGCGGACTTCAGCAGCCGGGCCGTAACCAACACCACGCCGGACACCACACCCCCGGAGTTCAGCAGCGCCACAGTCACCAACAACCAGCTGGTGATCAGCTACACCGAAGCCAATACCCTGGACGCGACCGCGCTCACGGGCAACGCAGGCTTTACGGTCAACAGCACCGCGGGCACCGCCATTACCGTGAGCAGTGCCAGCGTGGACGCAACCACCAAGACCGTCACGCTCACGCTAAGCCGCGCCGTGGCCAACGGGGAGACGGTGACCGTCAGCTACGCCAAACCCGCAGCCGGCAATGGGGTGCAGGACGCTGCCCACAACAACGCGGTGGACTTCAGCGGCCGGGCTGTGACGAACAACACGCCGGCAACACCAACAGCGCCAACAGACACCACACCCCCGGAGTTCAGCAGCGCCACGGTCCGCGACAACCAACTGGTGATCAGCTACACCGAAGCCAACGCCCTGGACGCAACCGCACTCACGGGCACCGCAGGCTTTACGGTCAGCAGCACCGCAGGAACCGCCATTACCGTGAGCAGCGCCGTGGTGAGCGCAACGGCCAAGACCGTCACGCTCACGCTCAGCCGCGCCGTGGCCAACGGGGAGACGGTGACCGTCAGCTACGCCAAACCCGCAGCCGGCAATGGGGTGCAGGACGCTGCCCACAACAACGCGGTGGACTTCAGCGGCCGGGCTGTGACGAACAACACGCCGGCAACACCAACAGCGCCAACAGACACCACGCCCCCGGAGTTCAGCAGCGCCACGGTCCGCGACAACCAGCTGGTGATCAGCTACACCGAAGCCAACGCCCTGGACGCAACCGCGCTCACGGGCAACGCAGGCTTTACGGTCAGCAGCACCGCAGGCACGGCCATTACCGTGAGCAGCGCCAGCGTGGACGCAACGGCCAAGACCGTCACGCTAACGCTCAGCCGCGCCGTGGCCAACGGCGAGACGGTGACCGTCAGCTACGCCAAACCCGCAGCCGGCAATGGGGTGCAGGACGCGGCCCACAACAACGCGGTGGACTTCAGCGGCCGGGCTGTGACGAACAACACGCCGGCAACACCAGCAACGCCAACAGACACCACCCCCCCGGAGTTCAGCAGCGCCACGGTCCGCGACAACCAGTTGGTGATCAGCTACACCGAAGCCAATACCCTGGACGCAACCGCGCTCGCGGGCAACGCAGGCTTTACGGTCAACAGCACCACGGGCACCGCCATTACCGTCAGCAGCGCCAGCGTGAACGCAACGGCCAAGACCGTGACGCTGACGCTCAGTCGCGCCGTGGCCAACGGGGAGACGGTGACCATCAGCTACGCCAAACCCACGACCGGCAATGGGGTGCAGGACGCTGCCCACAACAACGCGGCGGACTTCAGCGGCCGGGCCGTAACCAACACCACACCGGACACCACGCCCCCGGAGTTCAGCAGCGCCACGGTCCGCGACAACCAGCTGGTGATCAGCTACACCGAAGCCAACACCCTGGACGCAACCGCGCTCACGGGCAACGCAGGCTTTACCGTCAGCAACACCGCAGGAACCGCCATTGCCGTCAACAGCGCCAGCGTGAACGCAACGGCCAAGACCGTCACGCTGACGCTGAGCCGCGCCGTGGCCAGCGACGAGAAGCTCACGCTCAGCTACACCAAGCCGGCGACCGGCGACAACGTGATACAGGACGCTGCCGGCAACGACGCGGCAAGCTTCGGCAACCAGGCCGTGGGGAACCTCACGCCCACGCCCACACCAAAACCCGCACTCGTGCCCACACCGGAACACGACCCCGGCGCGCCCACACCAAAACCCGGACCCGCGCCCACACCGGAACACGACTCCGGCGCGTCCAATGCGGACCACGACGGCGTGCCCGACGCGCAGGAAAATCAGGCCATCGGCCCCAGGGGTTCCGCCCGCGGCGACGGCAATGGGGACGGTATTCAGGACAGCGCACAGGCCGCAGTCACCTCCTTCAGCGCCGAGACCAGCAGCAGTTCCAGCACCTCGGTGACCCTGGTAGCAGACAGCCGGAACGGCAAAGTCCCCTCCAGCAGCAACACCTGCATCACCAGCCTGGAGCAAAAGGCGGTCCCCGCCCAGACGCCCAAGGCGCTGGAGACGCCCATCGCGCTGACAAGCTTCAAAGCCACGCTGAAGACCGCCGGCAGCACCGAGACCTTCAGCCTGTACGTGGACCCGGAGATCGGCGCCAACGGCTACTGGCTGCAAGACCACGGCGGCACCTGGGTGAACCTGGCGAGCAGCCCTTACGGCGGCAAGATGGTGGACGAAGGCGGGCGGCTGCGGCTGGACTTCACGATCACCGACGGCGGAGCGTTCGACGCCGACGGCCAGGCCAACGGCGTGATCACCGCACCCGGCGCCGCAGCGCAGATGCCGCTGTCCATCGTGGGTCAGGCGTCGGATGGGACGCCTGGCGGGTTCTGGTTCTGAGAGCAGTGCGCCTTGCGACGGCACGATGGTGAACGAAGGCGGACGGCTGCGGCTGGACTTCTCGATCACCGATGGCCAGGCCAAGGGCAGCATCACCGGACAAGCGCCGGATGGGGCGCACAGCGGGATCTGACGGCGTTGGGGCCAGCCTGCCGGGACCCTTCCCGTTGATTCCACTGCGGGGCGCTTGCAGCCGGAGCGGCTTACCCGATCGGCATAAAGCTCACCGTTTGTCACGTTATGATACGTGGCATGTGGAACCGGTCTGCCCTTGCATGCGCCTGCCAACCAAACGGGGGGCGGGGTCTGCACATGGTGAAGGCCGCCCCCCTGAGCGGGCCATTGCGCCACGCGGCCAAGCCCCTGCCTGATATCGGGGGGGGGGAGCACAACGGGGGTACTCCCGCCACCATGGCGGCCTGCCCGCACCCCTCTCCATAAAGACAGGCCCGTCATCGGCTTTTCTCCGGGGTTGCACACGCAGCCCGCGAAAGGGATTGCGCTGCCTCTTTCTGCACCCCTTGAACCAGGGGGTGCCGGCCCATGGCGGCCTGCCCGCACCCCTCTCCATAAAGACAGGCCCGTCATCGGCTTTCCTCCGGGGCCGCGCATGCAGCCTACGGACGCGATTGCGCTGCCTCTTTCTGCGCCCCTTGAACCTGGGGGTGCCGGCACATGGCGGCCTGCCCGCACCCCTCTCCATCAAGCCAGGCCCGTCATCGGCTTTTCTCCGGGGCCGCACACGCAGCCCGCGGACGCGATTGCACTGCCTCTTTCTGCGCCCCTTGAACCTGGGGACGCCGACACATGGCGGCCTGCCCGCACCCCTCTCCATAAAGCCAGGCCCGTCACCGGCTTTTCTCCGGGGTTGCGCATGCAGCCCGCGGACGGGATTGCGCTGCCTCTTTCTGCGCCGCTTGAACCTGGGGGCGCCGGCCCCTGGCGGCCCACCACCACACCAGTCCCCACGAAGTAGCGCCCATCAGCGGCGCATGTCCGCAGGGATGCGTGCCCACACCCCATCCACCACCAAAGCACCATGAGCACCCAATTGAACATCACGCTGGCCAACTCCCGCCTCAAGGCAGGAGAAACCACCACCGTCACTTTCGCCTTCAACGAGGCCGTCACCGGCTTCACGCGCGACGACGTCGTGCTCAGCGACGCCAACGGCACGCTCGGCGAACCCACGACCAGCGACAACGGCAGGACCTGGACAGCCACCTTCACGCCCACGGCCAACGTCGAGGACAGCAGCAACACCATCAGCGTGAACCTCGCGGGCGTGACCAACACCGCAGGCACCGCCGGATCGGGCCAGGCCAGCAGCACCAACTACGGCATCGATACCCGCAGGCCCACGGTGGTCGCCATCACGGTCGCCGACATGCACCTCGGCATCGGCGAAACCACCACCGTCACCTTTACCTTCAGCGAAGCCGTCACGGACCTTGTGCTGAATGACCTCTATTACCTCTACGCAAATTGGCGAATGCTCTCTTGCAGCGACCCGCGTCCCAGCGGTACCAGTCGCACCATCTGGACCGCCACGGCGACACCCCTCGCCAACGGGGATTGCAACATCGGCGTAGACATGCGGACCGTCACCGATCTCGCGGGCAACGCCGGCTTGGAACGGACCGTCACCAACGACAGTCGAGTCATCGTCGACTTGGTACGCCCCACCGCCGCCAGCACCAACCCCATCACATTCGCCGACACCGACCTCGGGCTCGGCGAAACCACCACCGTCACCTTCCGCTTCAGCGAGGCCATCTCCGGCTTCACACTGGATGACATCGACCTCAGCCAGGCCCATGGCACGCTCAGCGGATTGCGTTCGACCTCCGGCGACGGCAGCAGCGGCGACACCTGGACGGCACTGTTCACCCCCACGGCCAACACGACCAGTCTGACCAACACCCTCGCGATCAACCTCTCCGGCGTGCGCGATATCGCGGGCAACGCCGGCCAGGGCAGTGTCCGCAGTGACAACTACACCGTCAAGACACAGCCGCCCACCGCCACCATCACGCTGGCCAACTCCCGCATCAAGGCAGGCGAAACCACCGCCGTCACCTTTACCTTCAGCGAGGCCGTCACCGGCTTCACGCGCGACGACGTCGTGCTCAGCGACGCCAACGGAACGCTCGGCGAACCCACGACCAGCGACAACGGCACAACCTGGACAGCCACCTTCACACCCACGGCCAACGTCGAGGACAGCAGCAACACCATCCGCGTGAACCTCGCGGGCGTGACCAACACCGCAGGCACCGCCGGATCGGGCCAGGCCAGCAGCACCAACTACGGCATCGATACCCGCAGGCCCACGGTGGTCGCCATCACGGTCGCCGACATGCACCTCGGCATCGGCGAAACCACCACCATCACTTTTACCTTCAGCGAAGCCGTCACGGACCTTGTGCTGAATGACCTCTATTACCTCTACGCAAATTGGCGAATGCTCTCTTGCAGCGACCCGCGTCCCAGCGGTACCAGTCGCACCATCTGGACCGCCACGGCGACACCCCTCGCCAACGGGGATTGCAACATCGGCGTAGACATGCGGACCGTCACCGATCTCGCGGGCAACGCCGGCTTGGGAAAGACCGTCACCAACGACAGTCGAGTCATCGTCGACTTGGTGCGCCCCACCGCCGCCAGCACCAACCCCATCACACTCGCCGACACCGACCTCGGGCTCGGCGAAACCACCACCGTCACCTTCCGCTTCAGCGAGGCCATCTCCGGCTTCACACTGGATGACATCGACCTCAGCCAGGCCCATGGCACGCTCAGCGGATTGCGCTCGACCTCCGGCGACGGCAGCAGCGGCGACACCTGGACGGCACTGTTCACCCCCACGGCCAACACGACCAGCCTGACCAACACCATAGCGATCAACCTCGCCGGCGTGCGCGATATCGCTGGCAACGCCGGCCAGGGCAGCGTCCGCAGTGGCAACTACGCCGTCAAGACACAGGGGCTCACCGCCACCATCACGCTGGCCGATACCGCCCTCGCTGCGGGCGAAACAACGACCGTCACCTTTACCTTCAGCGAGACCGTCACCGGCTTTACGCGCGAAGACATCGTGTTCGACGCCACCACCGGCACGCTCGGCGAACCCACGACCAGCGACAACGGCACAACCTGGACAGCCACCTTCACGCCCACGGCCAACGCCAACACCGCGACCAACACCATCCGCGTCAACCTCGCGGGCGTGAACACCGCCGCAGGCACCGCGGGCACCGGCACCGCCAGCAGCGACAACTTCATCGTGGACAGCACACCCCCGGTGATCAACACCACCACGGTCAACGGCAACCAGTTGGTGCTCACGTACACCGAAGCCAACAGCCTGGACGGGACAGCGCTCGCGGGCAATGCAGGCTTTACCGTCAGCAGCACCACGGGCACGGCCATTGCCGTGAACAGCGCCGAGGTGCATGCGACGAACAAGACCGTCACGCTCACGCTCAGCCGCGCCGTGGCCCAGGGGGAAGCGGTAAGCCTCAGCTACACCAAGCCCGCGACCGGCGCCGTGGTGCAGGACGCTGCCGGCAACGATGCGGCGGACTTCAGCAGCCGGGCTGTTACCAACAACACACCGGACACCACGCCCCCGCAGCTGATTACCACCGGCGGCGGATACCAGGCCCCCGCGATCAGCGGCTATACCGGTGATTTGGTGCTCCGATTCAACGACGCGAGCAACCTGAACGAGGACCCGGCCCGCAAGCCGGCCGCCGGGGATTTCACAGTGCTCGTGGATGGCGTCGCCAGGACGGTCACCGATGTCTCCGTGAGTGCAATAGCCAATCTCATCACATTGTCCTTGGCCACCCCCGTGACCCATGGTCAGCGCGTGACCGTCGCCTACCAGGACAGCACACCCAACGACACCAACGGCATCCAGGACACTGCCGGCAATCTCCTGACCAGCATCCCGACCACGGCGGTGCTCAACGCCCTGCCAGACACCACCGCCCCGGCGCTCAGCACCGCCACGGTCAACGGCAACCAGTTGGTCCTCACCTACACCGATACAAGCAGCCTGAACGGAGCCACGCTCGCAGGCAATGCCGGCTTTACCGTCAGCAGCGCCACGGGCGCGGCCATTGCCGTGGACAGCGCCGTGGTGCATGCGACGAACAAGACCGTCACGCTCACACTCAGCCGCACCGTGGCCAACGGGGAGACGGTGACCATCAGCTACGCCAAGCCCGCGACCGGCAATGGGGTGCAGGACACGGCCCACAACAACGCGGCGGACTTCAGCAGCCGGACTGTTATCAACACCACACCAGATACCACACCCCCGGAGTTCAGCAGCGCCACGGTCCGCGGCAACCAACTGGTGATCAGCTACACCGAAGCCAACACCCTGGACGCGACCGCGCTCGCAGGCAACGCAGGCTTTGCGGTCAGCGGCGCTGCGGGCACCGCCATTACCGTGAACAGCGCCGTGGTCAGCGCAACGGACAAGACCGTCACCCTGACGCTCAGCCGCGCCGTGGTCCAAGGTGAGGTGGTAAGCGTCAGCTACACCAAGCCCGCGACCGGCAATGGGGTACAGGACGCGGCCCACAACAACGCCGCGGACTTCAGCAGCCGGGCCGTGACGAACAACACGCCGGACCGCACGCCCCCGCAGCTGATTACCACCGGCGGCGGATACCAGGCCCCCGCGATCAGCGGCTATACCGGTGATGTGGTGCTCCGATTCAACGACGCGAGCAACCTGAACGAGGACCCGGCCCGCAAGCCTGCCGCCGGGGATTTCACAGTGCTCGTGGATGGCGTCGCCAGGACGGTCACCGATGTCTCCGTGAGTGCAATAGCCAATCTCATCACATTGTCCTTGGCCACCCCCGTGACCCATGGTCAGCGCGTGACCGTCGCCTACCAGGACAGCACGCCCACCGACACCAACGGCATCCAGGACACTGCCGGCAATCTCCTGACCAGCTTCCCGACCACGGCGGTGCTCAACACCCTGCCAGACACCACCGCCCCGGCGCTCAGCACCGCCACGGTCAACGGCAACCAGTTGGTCCTCACCTACACCGATACAAGCAGCCTGAACGGAGCCACGCTCGCAGGCAATGCCGGCTTTACCGTCAGCAGCGCCACGGGCGCGGCCATTGCCGTGGACAGCGCCGTGGTGCATGCGACGAACAAGACCGTCACGCTCACGCTCAGCCGCTCCGTGGCTCAGGGGGAGGTGGTGAGCGTCAGCTACACCAAACCCGCGACCGGCAATGGGGTGCAGGACACGGCCCACAACAACGCGGTGGACTTCAGCAGCCGGGCTGTTATCAACACCACACCGGACACCACACCCCCGGAGTTCAGCAGCGCCACGGTCCGCGACAACCAGTTGGTGATCAGCTACACCGAAGCCAATACCCTGGACGGAGCCGCTCTCGCGGGCAATGCAGGCTTTGCGGTCAGCAGCACCGCGGGCACCGCCATTGCCGTGAACAGCGCCGTGGTGAGCGCAACGGACAAGACCGTCACCCTGACGCTCAGCCGCGCCGTGGTCCAAGGTGAGGTGGTAAGCGTCAGCTACACCAAGCCCGCGACCGGCAATGGGGTACAGGACGCGGCCCACAACAACGCCGCGGACTTCAGCAGCCGGACCGTGACCAACAACACGCCGGCAACACCAGCAGCGCCAGCAGACACCACGCCCCCGGAGTTCAGCAGCGCCACGGTCCGCGACAACCAACTGGTGATCAGCTACACCGAAGCCAATACCCTGGATGCGACCGTGCTCGCGGGCAACGCAGGCTTTACCGTCAACAGCACCGCAGGTACGGCCATTACCGTGAGCAGCGCCCGCGTGAACGCAACGGCCAAGACCGTCACGCTGACGCTCAGTCGCACCGTGGCCAACGGGGAGACGGTGACCGTCAGCTACGCCAAGCCCGCGACCAGCAATGGGGTGCAGGATGCCGCCCACAACAACGCGGCGGACTTCAGCAGCCGGGCCGTAACCAACACCACGCCAGACACCACGCCCCCGGTATTCAGCAGCGCCACGGTCACCGACAACCAGCTGGTAATCAGCTACACCGAAGCCAATACCCTGGATGCGACCGTGCTCGCGGGCGACGCAGGCTTTACGGTCAGCAGCACCGCAGGTACGGCCATTACCGTGAGCAGCGCCAGCGTGAACGCAACGACCAAGACCGTCACGCTGACGCTCAGCCGCTCCGTGGCCAACGGAGAAACAGTGACCGTCAGCTACGCCAAACCCGCGACCAGCAATGGGGTGCAGGATGCGGCCCACAACAACGCCGCGGACTTCAGCAGCCGGGCCGTGACGAACAACACGCCAGCGACACCCGCAGCGCCAGCAGACACCACGCCCCCGGAGTTCAACAGCGCCACGGTCACCGGCGACCAACTGGTGATCAGCTACACCGAAGCCAACAGCCTGAACGCGGCCGCACTCACGGGCAACGCAGGCTTTACCGTGAGCAACACCGCAGGCACCGCCATTGCCGTGAGCAGCGCCAGCGTGAACGCAACAGCCAAGACCGTCACGCTGACGCTCAGCCGCGCCGTGACCAACGGAGAAACAGTGACCGTCAGCTACGCCAAACCCGCGACCAGCAATGGGGTGCAGGATGCGGCCCACAACAACGCCGCGGACTTCAGCAGCCGGGCCGTGACGAACAACACGCCAGCGACACCCGCAGCGCCAGCAGACACCACGCCCCCGGAGTTCAACAGCGCCACGGTCATCGGCGACCAACTGGTGATCAGCTACACCGAAGCCAACAGCCTGAACGCGGCCGCACTCACGGGCAACGCAGGCTTTACCGTGAGCAACACCGCAGGCACCGCCATTGCCGTGAGCAGCGCCAGCGTGAACGCAACAGCCAAGACCGTCACGCTGACGCTCAGCCGCGCCGTGACCAACGGAGAAACAGTGACCGTCAGCTACGCCAAACCCGCGACCAGCAATGGGGTGCAGGACGCGGCCCACAACAACGCCGCGGACTTCAGCAGCCGGGCCGTGACGAACAACACGCCAGCGACACCCGCAGCGCCAGCAGACACCACGCCCCCGGAGTTCAACAGCGCCACGGTCATCGGCGACCAACTGGTGATCAGCTACACCGAAGCCAACAGCCTGAACGCGGCCGCACTCACGGGCAACGCAGGTTTTACCGTGAGCAACACCGCAGGCACCGCCATTGCCGTGAGCAGCGCCGTGGTGCATGCGACGAACAAGACCGTCACGCTCACGCTCAGCCGCACCGTGGCCAACGGGGAGACGGTGACCATCAGCTACGCCAAACCCGCGACCGGCAATGGGGTGCAGGACGCGGCCCACAACAACGCCGCGGACTTCAGCAGCCGGGCCGTGACGAACAACACACCGGCAACACCAGCAGACACCACGCCCCCGGAGTTCAGCAGCGCCACGGTCCGCGACAACCAACTGGTGATCAGCTACACCGAAGCCAACGCCCTGGACGCAACCGCGCTCACGGGCAACGCAGGCTTTACGGTCAGCAGCACCGCAGGCACGGCCATTACCGTGAGCAGCGCCCGCGTGAACGCAACGGCCAAGACCGTCACGCTGACGCTCAGTCGCACCGTGGCCAACGGGGAGACGGTGACCGTCAGCTACGCCAAGCCCGCGACCAGCAATGGGGTGCAGGACGCTGCCCACAACAACGCGGCGGACTTCAGCAGCCGGGCCGTAACCAACACCACGCCAGACACCACGCCCCCGGTATTCAGCAGCGCCACGGTCACCGACAACCAGCTGGTAATCAGCTACACCGAAGCCAACACCCTGGACGCGACCGCGCTCACGGGCAACGCAGGCTTTGCGGTCAGCGGCGCTGCGGGCACCGCCATTACCGTAAACAGCGCCGCGGTAAACGCAACGGCCAAGACCGTCACGCTAACGCTCAGCCGCGCCGTGGCCCAGGGAGAAGCGGTGAGCCTCAGCTACACCAAGCCCACGACCGGCGCCGTGGTGCAGGACGCGGCCGGCAACGACGCGGCGGACTTCAGCAGCCGGGCGGTGACCAACAACACACCGGACAGAACGCCCCCGCAGCTGATTACCACCGGCACCTCAGCCCCCAGGGCCCTTGGCAGCGCGCTGATGCTCGAATTCAGCGACATGGGCAACTTGGACGCAACAGAGGTCCGCAAGCCGCTCAGCAGGGACTTCACGGTGCTTGTGGATGGCACAGCCAATGCTGTCACCTCGGTCACCGTGAATGCAAACATCAATCTCATCTCCCTGGCGCTGACCACCCCCGTGCGACATGGTCAAAGCGTGAGCGTCGCCTACAACGACAGCACGCCCGACGACACCAGCGCCATACAGGACACTGCCGGCAATCGCCTGACCAGTTTCCCTTCCACGGCGGTGGACAACCGCGCGCTGGACCGCGAGAGCCCGCAGCTGATCACCACCGGCGCCATGCGCCCCTCCGTCAACGGCAACCAGTTGGTGCTTGGCTTTAGCGACACGAGCAACCTGCTCGCGGACCTGGCCTACAAGCCGGCCACCGGGGACTTTACGGTGCTCGTCGCGGGCCTCGCGAATGCCGTCACTGCAGTCGCCGTAGACGACACGACCAAGACCATCACGCTCATACTGACCACCGCCGTGACACCTGGCCAGACAACGACCGTCGCCTACACCGACAGCACACCCAACGACACCAGCGGCATACAGGACACAAAAGGCAACAGTCTGTCCCGCTTTGCGGCCACGGAGGTCAATACAGCACCCGACACCACGCCCCCCCAACTGATCACCACCGGTGACTCTCGCCCCAGGGTCACCGGCAACATGCTGCTGATCGACTTCACCGACACAAGCGCCTCGATATCCCAGGTTCCGAGCCGATGGCCAGTCAGCGGAGACTTCACGGTGCTCGTCAATGGTGTAGCCAACACCGTCACCGAGGTTTTCTATACACACGCCAAGACCATCGCCATAGTGTTGACCACTCCCGTGCGACAGGGTCAAACCGTGACCATCTCCTACCAGGACAGCACACCCAGCGACGACAGAGGCATACAGGACACAGCAGGCAACCGCCTGACCAGCATCCCGACCACGGAGGTGAACAACAAAACAGACAACACACCCCCGGTGATCAACACCGCCACGGTCAACGGCAACCAATTGGTGCTCACGTACACCGAAGCCAACCGCCTGGACGGGGCACCGCTCACGGGCAACGCAGGCTTTACGGTGAGCAGCACCACGGGCACGGCCATTACCGTGAGCGACGCCGTGGCGCATGCGGCGAACAAGACCGTCACGCTCACGCTGAGCCGCGCCGTGACCAACGCGGAGACGGTGACCGTCAGCTACACCAAACCCGAATCCGGCGCCGTGGTGCGGGACGCTGCGGGCAACACCGCAGCAAACCTCAGCAGTCAAGCGGTGACCAACACCACGCCGGCGACACCCGCAGCACCAGCAGACACCACGCCCCCGGAGTTCAGCAGCGCCACGGTCACCGACAACCAGCTGGTGATCAGCTACACCGAAGCCAATAGCCTGAACGCAGCCGCACTCACGGGCAACGCGGGCTTTACGGTCAGCGGCACAACGGGCACCGCCATTGCCGTCAGCAGTGCCAGCGTGGACGCAACGGCCAAGACCGTCACGCTCACGCTCAGCCGCGCCGTGGCCTACAGCGAGACGGTGAACGTCAGCTACACCAAACCCACGACCGGCGCCGTGGTGCAGGACGCTGCCGGCAACGCCGCAGCCAACTTCAGCAGCCAGGCCGCGATCAACAACACACAGGACACCACGCCCCCGGTGTTCAGCAGCGCCACGGTCACCGACAACCTGCTGGTGATCAGCTACACCGAAGCCAACCACCTGGACGCGGCAGCACTCACGGGAAACGCGGGCTTTACGGTGAGCAGCACCGCGGGCACGGCCATTACCGTGAGCAGCGCCCGCGTGAACACAACGGCCAAGACCGTCACCCTGACGCTGAACCGCGCCGTGGCCAATAGCGAGACGGTGAACGTCAGCTACACCAAACCCGCGAGCGGCAATGGGATACGGGATACCGCCGGCAACGACGCAGCAAGCTTCAGCGAAAAGGTCGTGGCCCACGGCACGCCGACGCCGACGCCAACGGACACCACACCCCCGTCGCTGGACAGCGCCACGGTCAACGGCAACCAGCTGGTGCTCACGTACACCGAAGCGGGCACCCTGGACGTGGCCGCGCTCGCGGGCAATGCAGGCTTTACGGTCGGCAGCAGCAACACGCGGGCCATCACCGTCACCGGCGCCGTGGTGGACGCGACGACCAAGACCGTCACGCTGACATTGAGCCGCGCCGTGACCTACAGGGAGACGGTGGAGGTCAGCTACACCAAACCCCCGACCGGCCATGGGGTGCAGGACGCTGCCGGCAACTCTGCAGCGGACTTCAGCCTCTGGCATGTGCGCAACAACACGCCGGTGCCAGCAGACACCACGCCCCCGGTGCTCAGCAGCGCCACGGTCAACGGCAACCAGTTGGTGCTCACGTACACCGAGACCACCAGTCTGGACGCGGCCGTGCTGACGGGCGCGGCAGGCTTTACGGTAACCGGCTACGGCACGGACGGCACCTCCCCCATTCCCTGCGGAGTCTTCAGCGCTGTGGTGAATGCGGTGGCCAAGACCGTCACGCTGACACTGAGAAGCCCCGTGGGGCACGGTCAGCGGGTGAGCGTCAGCTACACCCAGCCGACGACCGGCCATGTGGTGCAGGACGCTGCCGGCAACGAAGCGGCGAACTTGCGCGACCAGGCCGTGACCAACAACACGTCAGCGGCAGCAGACACCACGCCCCCGGTGTTCCGTAGCGCCACGGTCAATGGCGACCAGTTGGTGCTCCGCTACACCGAAGCAAACAACTTGGAAGGGGCAGCGCGCGAGGGCAGCGCAGGCTTTGCGGTCAGCAGCGCCGCGGGCGCGGCCATCACCGTCACCGGTATCGTGGTGAACGCGACGACCAACACCGTCACGCTGAAACTGAGCCGCGCCGTGACCCGCGCTGAGCTGCTGACCGTCAGCTACACCCAGCCCGGGGCCGAGAACGCGGTGCAGGACGCTGCCGGCAACGCCGCGGCAAACTTCGGCAACGAGGCCGTGAGCAACGACACGCCCATACCAGAGACCACGCCCCCGGTGCTTGGCGACGTCACGGTCAACGGCAACCTGCTGGAGCTCAGCTACACCGATGCAAACAAGCTCGACGCCAACCACACCGCGCCCGCATCGGCGTTTGCGCTCAGCAGTTCCAGCGATACGGCCATCCACGTCAGCAGCGTTGCCGTCACGGCCAAGACCGTCACGCTGACGCTGAGCCGCGCCGTGGCCAGCGACGAGAAGCTCACGCTCAGCTACACCAAGCCGGCGACCGGCGACAACGTGATACAGGACGCTGCCGGCAACGACGCGGCAAGCTTCGGCAACCAGGCCGTGGAAAACCTCACGCCCGCACCCACGCCCACACCGGAACACGACCCCACCGCGCCCATACCGGAACACGACCTCGGCGCGCCCGATGCGGACCACGACGGCATGCCCGACGAGCAGGAAGATCAGGCCATCGGCCCCAGGGGCTCCGCCCGCGGCGACGGCAACGGCGACGACATTCAGGACAGCGCACAGGTCGCAGTCGCCTCCTTCCACGCCGAGACCAGCAGCCGTTCCAGCGGCACCTCGGTGACCCTGGTAGCAGACAGCCGCAACGGCATGGTCTCCCCCGGCAGCAACACCCGCATCACCAGCCTGGAGCAAAAGGCGGTCCCCGCCCAGACGACCAAGGCGCTGGAGACACCGATCGCGCTGACGAGTTTCAAGGCCACGCTGGAGACCGCCGGCAGCAGCAAGACCTTCAGCCTGTTCGTGGACTGGGGGCTGGGCGTCAACGGCTACTGGCTGCAAGACCACGGCGGCACCTGGGTGAACCTGGCGAGCAGCCCTTACGGCGGCAAGATGGTGGACGAAGCCTGGCTGTTGCGGCTGGACTTCTCGATCACCGATGGCGGCCCGTTCGACGCCGACGGCAAGGTCGACGGCGTGATCACCGCGCCCGGCGCCGCAGGGTATATGCCGCTGTCCATCGTGGGCCAGGCGCCGGATGGGGCGCCTGGCGGGTTCTGGCTCTGAAGCCGGCCCTCCCCGGATCGGCTCCGATCTCTGCGGCCATGGGCTGCCTCCTGCGCAGCGCCAGGGCCATCCACCGGGTGATGGCGCGTTCGCGAACAGGGCGGCAGCATCCGTGCGCGCATCTTGCGCCGGCGCATGGCCCTGCACCCGGCGCCAGTTCAGGGCGATGCGCCGTGCTCCCTGCGCGTGCCGCGCGCGCATCTTCAGCGAACTGCACGTCCAGCCCCAGGGAGCGCAGCCCCTACCCGATCAGCAAAAATAACGCAAGGGGGCAGTTTGAAGCGCGATAGCAATGACATTTACCAACATGCAGTTGCAGTTCATCACGGATGATGCACGGCATGCCGAACGACCTCTCTTGTGCATCGCGTTGTCGCATCCATCGACCTTTGAAGATGCGCCTCCCCAGGAACCCCCACTCAGCGGATGCGCACGGCCTGCGGACCAATCAGAACCGCCATGCGATTGAGTCCATCCGCACGGATGGCGGCCTCGGCGGCCTGCGCGTCCAGCGCGCGGGCCCACGGGAGATGGCTGCGCAGTGTCCTTGCGTCCCGCGTGACTTGCGGCCAGGCAATGGCCCCTGCGCACGGGGGAATCCAGGGCGTCGCATCGCACGCGGCAATCCGCACGTGGCACGCCGTGGTGTCGTATCAGCTACACCAAGCCCGCGACCGACGACGCGCTGCAAGACGCAGCAGACACCACGCCCCGGTACTCGACACCGCCCCGGTCAATGACGATCCCCTGATGCTCACCCCTACACCGCAAACCAACAGCCTGGACGGGACCGCGCTCGCGGGCAACGCCAGCTTGACGGTCAGCAGCGCCGCGGGCGCGGCCATCACCATGCGCCGCGCCGTGATGGACGCGACGGCCAAGACCGTCACGCTGACGCGAAACCGCGCTGCGGCCCATGGTGGAGCAGACACAAAACCCGCAGCCGGCAACAACGCACTGCAAGACGCAGCGGGCAACGACGCGGGCAATCTTGCGAACCAGCCGGTGACGAACAATTCCGCAGCCGACACCACGGCTCCGGTGCTCAGCACCGCCACGGTCAGCGGGCGCGATCTGGTGCTGAGCTACACCGAGGCGAGTGGCCTGGGTCTGGATGCGACCCATCCAGCGCCCGCGACGGCCTTTGCGGTGAGTAGCAGCCGTGGCGTCGCCATAGCCGTCGAAAGCGTCACGGTCAACGCCACGGCCAAGACCGTGACCCTGCGCCTGACCCATCCCGTGGACAGTGGCGAAGCGGTGACCCTCAGCTACACCAAGCCCGCAGCCGGCAACAACGCACTACAAGACGCAGCGGGCAACGACGCGGGCGATCTTGCGAACCAGCCGGTGACGAACAACTCCGCAGCCGACACCACGGCTCCGGTGCTCGGCACCGCCACGGTCAGCGGGCGCGATCTGGTTCTGAGCTACACCGAGGCGAGTGGCCTGGGTCTGGATGCGACCCATCCGGCGCCAGTCGCGGCCTTTGCGGTGAGTAGCAGCCGTGGCGTCGCCATAGCCGTCGAGAGCCTCACGGTCAACGCCACGGCCAAGACCGTGACCCTGCGCCTGACCCGTTCCGTGGACCGTGGCGAAGCGGTGAACCTCAGCTACACCAAGCCCATGATCGGCAACAACGTGCTGCAAGACGCAGCGGGCAACGACGCGGGCAACCTCACCAACCAGGCGGTGACGAACAACAAGCGAACAGCCTGGACGCAAGCCACGCCGCGGCCCTTGTGGTCAGCAGCGCCGCTGGCACGGCCATCACCGTCACCGACGCCGTGGTGAACGCGACGGCCAAGACCGTCACGCTGACGCTCAGCCGCGCCGTGACCAGGGGAGGCGCTGACCATCAGCTACGCCAAGCCTGCAACCGACAATGTGATCCAGGATGCGGCAGGCAACGACGCGACGGACTTCAACAGCAAGACGGTACCGGCACCTGGGCGAGCCTGGCGAGCGGCCCTTCCGGCGGCAAGATGGTGAACGAAGGCGAGCGGCTGCGACTAGACTTCTCGACCCAGGATGGCGGACCGTTCGACGCCGATGGCAAGGCCGACGGCGTCATCACCGCGCCCGGTGCCGCAGCGAATAGGTCGCTGTCCCTCATGGGGCTGGCGTCCGATGGGGCGCATGGCGGGTTCTGGTTCTGAATCTTCCATGCACCCGTGGCCACGGACGCACGGGGCCATGCCGACGTCGTGCGCTGGAATGCCGTTCACCCCGTGCCCATGGCCATGGAACGCGCTCCTTACCTGATCAAAAAAGATGGCGCAAGAAGGAGGGTTGAAGAGCGATCTCCTTGGCATTTACCGGCATGAAACGGCAATTCATCGCGGATGATGCACGGCATGCCAAATGACATCTCCCTTGCATGCATCGCCTCCCCCACCCGTTGGCAGGGGCTTGGCGCTGCTTGAACGCGCTGTGCATCGACATGCTTCCCAGGCCAGCGGACGCCGCTGCACAACGGACCCCGCCAAGTCGCAAACGACGCAGGGGGACGGCGATGTGTAGAACGCCGAACCGTCCATTCCCCGCTATAGAAACGGCTGACATCCCGGCATGCCTGGCGCATGCGCGCCCGCAGCGTCCCGTGATGACACCCCCGCCGGATCGGCAGGGGTTCAGAGCATTCAAGAAACCGTTCACGACGCTCCCCGGGGACTGCGCATGCAGCCCCTGGTCGGGGTTGCGTTGCCGGTCCTTGCACATCGGAAATGACCCCTTGGCGCACGCCGCCAGAAGGGAACAACGCGCTCCTCCGGACAAGACCGTGACCAGGTTCTGATTACCGGAACCATCCCCGCCGCGTCCCCTGCCGACAGGGAATATGCGCCAACGTACATCCACCACTGAAACACCATGACGATTAATACCCACGACACGCCCGCCGCAACGGACAACACGCCCCCTGTGATCAGCACCGCCACGGTCACCGGCAACCGGATGGTGCTCACCTATACGGAAGCCAATCACCTCGACGGGACCGCGCTCGCGGGCGACGCCGGCTTTACGGTCAGGAGCCCCGGCGGCGCAGCCATCACCGTCACCGGCGCCGTGGTGGATGCCACCGCCAAGACCGTCACGCTCACGCTGAGCCGTGCCGTGGCCCACGGCGAGGCCGTGCTCGTCAAATACACCAAGCCCGCATCCAACCCCATGGTCCAAGACGCTGCCGGCAACGACGCGGCAAGCTTCGACGACCAGGCCGTCACCAACAACACGCCTGCGGCAACGGACAACACACCCCCCGTTATCAGCACCGCCACGGTCACCGGCAACCGGATGGTGATCACCTATACCGAAGCCAATAACCTCGACGGGACCGCGCTCCCGGGCGACGCCGGCTTTACGGTCAGGAGCCCCGGCGGCGCGGCCATCTCCGTCACCGGCGCCGTGGTGGATGCCACCGCCAAGACCGTCACGCTCACGCTCAGCCGCGCCGTGGCCCACGGCGAGGCCGTGCTCGTCAAATACACCAAGCCCGCATCCGACCCCATGGTGCAGGACGCGACCGGCAACGACGCGGCAAGCTTCGACGACCAGGCCGTCACCAACAACACGCCCGCCGTAACGGACGCCACGCCCCCTGTTATCAGCACCGCCACGGTCAACGGCAACCGGATGGTGCTCACCTATACCGAAGCCAATAACCTCGACGGGGCCGCGCTCGCGGGCGACGCCGGCTTTACGGTCAGGAGCCCCAACGGCGCGGCCATCACCGTCACCGGCGCCGTGGTGGATGCGACGGCCAAGACCGTCACGCTCACGCTGAGCCGCGCCGTGGCCCACGGCGAGGTCGTGATCCTCAAATACGCCAAGCCCGTATCCGCCCCTGTGGTCCAGGACGCGGCCGGCAACGACGCGGCAAACTTCGACGACCAGGCCGTCACCAACAACACGCCTGAGACAACGGACAACACGCCCGCCGTAACGGACGCCACGCCCCCCGTTATCAGCACCGCCACGGTCACCGGCGACCAACTGGTGCTCACCTATACCGAAGCCAATAACCTCGACGGGGCCGCGCTCGCGGGCAACGCCGGCTTTACGGTCAGGAGCCCCAACGGCGCGGCCATCACCGTCACCGGCGCCGTAGTCAACGCAAGCGCCAAGACCGTCACCCTCACGCTCAGCCGCGCCGTGACCCCCAGCGAGGTCGTGGTCGTCAAATACGCCAAGCCCGCATCCGAGCATGTGGTCCAGGACGTGGCAGGCAACGACGCGGCAAGCTTCGACGAACGGGCCGTCACCAACAACACGCCCGCCACACCGGACAACACGCCCCCCGTTATCAGCACCGCCGTGGTCACTGGCAGCCATCTGGTGATCACCTATACCGAAGCCAATAACCTCGACGGGACCGCGCTCCCGGGCAACGCCGGCTTTACGGTCAGGAGCCTCAGGGGCGCGGACATCACCGTCACCCGCGCCGTGGTGGATGCGACGGCCAAGACCGTCACGCTCACGCTCAGCCGTGCCGTGGCCCGCGACGAGGTCGTGGTCCTCAAATACGCCAAGCCCGCATCCGACCCTATGGTCCAGGACGCTGCCGGCAACGACGCGGCAAGCTTCGACGACCAGGCCGTCACCAACAACACGCCTGCAACAGACGACACGCCCGCCGTAGCGGACAACACGCCCCCCGTTATCAGCACCGCCACGGTCAACGGCAACCGGATGGTGATCACCTATACCGAAGCCAATAACCTCGACGGGACCGCGCTCACGGGTGACGCCGGCTTTACGGTCAGAAGCCCCAACGGCGCGGCCATCACCGTCACCGGCGCCGTGGTGGATGCCACCGCCAAGACCGTCACGCTCACGCTGAGCCGCGCCGTGGCCCACGGCGAGGTCGTGATCCTCAAATACGCCAAGCCCGTATCCGCCCCTGTGGTCCAGGACGCGGCCGGCAACGACGCGGCAAACTTCGACGACCAGGCCGTCACCAACAACACGCCTGAGACAACGGACAACACGCCCGCCGTAACGGACGCCACGCCCCCCGTTATCAGCACCGCCACGGTCACCGGCGACCAACTGGTGCTCACCTATACCGAAGCCAATAACCTCGACGGGGCCGCGCTCGCGGGCAACGCCGGCTTTACGGTCAGGAGCCCCAACGGCGCAGCCATCACCGTCACCGGCGCCGTAGTCAACGCAAGCGCCAAGACCGTCACCCTCACGCTCAGCCGCGCCGTGACCCCCAGCGAGGTCGTGGTCGTCAAATACGCCAAGCCCGCATCCGAGCATGTGGTCCAGGACGTGGCAGGCAACGACGCGGCAAGCTTCGACGAACGGGCCGTCACCAACAACACGCCCGCCACACCGGACAACACGCCCCCCGTTATCAGCACCGCCGTGGTCACTGGCAGCCATCTGGTGATCACCTATACCGAAGCCAATAACCTCGACGGGACCGCGCTCCCGGGCAACGCCGGCTTTACGGTCAGGAGCCTCAGGGGCGCGGACATCACCGTCACCCGCGCCGTGGTGGATGCGACGGCCAAGACCGTCACGCTCACGCTCAGCCGTGCCGTGGCCCGCGACGAGGTCGTGGTCCTCAAATACGCCAAGCCCGCATCCGACCCTATGGTCCAGGACGCTGCCGGCAACGACGCGGCAAGCTTCGACGACCAGGCCGTCACCAACAACACGCCTGCAACAGACGACACGCCCGCCGTAGCGGACAACACGCCCCCCGTTATCAGCACCGCCACGGTCAACGGCAACCGGATGGTGATCACCTATACCGAAGCCAATAACCTCGACGGGACCGCGCTCACGGGTGACGCCGGCTTTACGGTCAGAAGCCCCAACGGCGCGGCCATCACCGTCACCGGCGCCGTGGTGGATGCCACCGCCAAGACCGTCACGCTCACGCTGAGCCGCGCCGTGGCCCACGGCGAGGTCGTGATCCTCAAATACGCCAAGCCCGTATCCGCCCCTGTGGTCCAGGACGCGGCCGGCAACGACGCGGCAAACTTCGACGACCAGGCCGTCACCAACAACACGCCTGAGACAACGGACAACACGCCCGCCGTAACGGACGCCACGCCCCCCGTTATCAGCACCGCCACGGTCACCGGCGACCAACTGGTGCTCACCTATACCGAAGCCAATAACCTCGACGGGGCCGCGCTCGCGGGCAACGCCGGCTTTACGGTCAGGAGCCCCAACGGCGCGGCCATCACCGTCACCGGCGCCGTAGTCAACGCAAGCGCCAAGACCGTCACCCTCACGCTCAGCCGCGCCGTGACCCCCAGCGAGGTCGTGGTCGTCAAATACGCCAAGCCCGCATCCGAGCATGTGGTCCAGGACGTGGCAGGCAACGACGCGGCAAGCTTCGACGAACGGGCCGTCACCAACAACACGCCCGCCACACCGGACAACACGCCCCCCGTTATCAGCACCGCCGTGGTCACTGGCAGCCATCTGGTGATCACCTATACCGAAGCCAATAACCTCGACGGGACCACGCTCGCGGGCAACGCCGGCTTTACGGTCAGGAGCCTCAGGGGCGCGGACATCACCGTCACCCGCGCCGTGGTGGATGCGACGGCCAAGACCGTTACGCTCACGCTCAGCCGTGCCGTGGCCCGCGACGAGGTCGTGGTCCTCAAATACGCCAAGCCCGCATCCGACCCTATGGTCCAGGACGCGACCGGCAACGACGCGGCAAGCTTTGACGAACAGGCCGTCACCAACAACACGCCTGCGACAACGGACAACACGCCCGCCGTAACGGACATCACGCCCCCCGTGATCAGCACCACCACGGTCAACGGCAACCGGATGGTGATCACCTATACCGAAGCCAATAGCCTCGACGGGACCGCGCTCACGGGTGACGCCGGCTTTACGGTCAGGAGCCCCAGGGGCGCGGACATCACCGTCACCCGCGCCGTGGTGGATGCGACGGCCAAGACCGTCACGCTCACGCTCAGCCGCGCCGTGGCCCGCGGCGAGGTCGTGATCCTCAAATACGCCAAGCCCGTATCCGCCCCTGTGGTCCAGGACGCTGCCGGCAACGACGCGGCAAACTTCGACGACCAGGCCGTCACCAACAACACGCCTGAGACAACGGACAACACGCCCGCCGTAACGGACGCCACGCCCCCTGTTATCAGCACCGCCACGGTCACCGGCGACCAACTGGTGCTCACCTATACCGAAGCCAATAACCTCGACGGGGCCGCGCTCGCGGGCAACGCCGGCTTTACGGTCAGAAGCCCCAACGGCGCGGCCATCACCGTCACCGGCGCCGTAGTCAACGCAAGCGCCAAGACCGTCACCCTCACGCTCAGCCGCGCCGTGACCCCCAGCGAGGTCGTGGTCGTCAAATACGCCAAGCCCGCATCCGAGCATGTGGTGCAGGACGCGGCCGGCAACGACGCGGCAAGCTTCGATGACCAGGCCGTTACCAACAACACGCCCGCCGCAGCGGACAACACGCCCCCCGTTATCAGCACCGCCGTGGTCACCGGCAGCCAGCTGGTGCTCACCTATACCGAAGCCAATAGCCTCCACGGGGCCGCGCTCACGGGCAACGCCGGCTTTACGGTCAGGAGCTCCACCGGCACAGCCATCACCGTCACCGGCGCCGTAGTCAACGCAAAAATCAAGACCGTCACGCTCGTACTCAGCCGCACCGTGACCCACGGCGAGGTCGTGGTCGTCAAATACGCCAAGCCCGCATCCGGCCCTATGGTCCAGGACGCTGCCGGCAACGACGCGGCAAGCTTCGACGACCAGGCCGTCACCAACAACACGCCTGAGACAACGGACAACACGCCCCCTGTTATCAGCACCACCACGGTCATCGGCAACCAACTGGTGCTCACCTATACCGAAGCCAATAGCCTCGACGGGGCCGCGCTCCCGGGCAACGCCGGCTTTACGGTCAGAAATTCCACCGGCACAGCCATCCCCGTCACCGGCGCCGTGGTGGATGCGACGGCCAAGACCGTCACGCTCACGCTGAGCCGTGCCGTGGCCCGCGGCGAGATCGTGATCGTCAAATACGCCAAGCCCGACTACGGCCATGTGGTGCAGGACGCGGCCGGCAACGACGCGGCAAGCTTCGACGACCAGGCCGTCACCAACAACACGCCAGCCGCAGCGGACACCACACCCCCCGTTATCAGCACCGCCACGGTCACCGGCGACCAGCTGGTGCTCACCTATACCGAAGCCAATAACCTCGACGGGACCTCGCTCGCGGGCAACGCCGGCTTTACGGTCAGAAGCCCCACCGGCACAGCCATCACCGTCACCGGTATCGTGGTGAATGCGATGGCCAAGACCGTCACGCTCACGCTGAGCCGCGCCGTGACCAGCGACGAGACACTCACGCTCAGCTACACCAAGCCGGCGAGCGGCGACAACGCGATACGGGACGCGGCAGGCAACCCCGCGGCAAACTCCGGCCCCCAGACCGTGGACCACCTCACGCCCGCACCGAACCACCGTGTGGACAGCGACGGTGTGTCCGACACCGAGGAAGATCAGGCCATCGGCCCCGCGGGTGCGCTCACCGGCGACGGCAACGGAGACGGCATCCCGGACAGCGCGCAGGCCGCAGTCGCCTCATTCAGTGCCACGACCAGCCGCTCCAGCACCTCGCTCACCCTGGTGGCCGACAGCCATGACGGCAAGGTTCCCTCCGACAGCAACGCCCGCATCACCGGCCTGGAGCAAAAGGCGGTGCCCACCCAAACGCCCCGGGCGCTGGAGATGCCGATCGCGCTGACCAGTTTCCAAGCCGCGCTGGACACCGCCGGCAGCAGCGAGACCTTCAGCCTGTACGTGGATCCGCAGATGGACGTCAACGGTTACTGGTTGCAGGACAACACCGACACCTGGGTGAACTTGGCCAGCAGCCCTTACGGCGGCAGGATGGTGGACCAAGGCGGGCGGCTGCGGCTGGACTTCCAGATCGAGGATGGCGGACCGTTCGACGCCGATGACGCGGCCGACGGCGTCATCACCGCGCCCGGCGCCGCAGGGAATATGCCGCTGTCCATCATGGGGCAGGCGCCGGATGGGGTGCAGGACGGGTTCTTGCTCTGAAGAAATCACCGATGCCCGCGGTGTCCAACGATCAGATGGATAGACCCACCCGGGCCAGCGCGCCGTCCATGCCCCCCGTCCAGAAGATGGCGCACTCGCGACAGGACGGCAGCATGAACGCGCCCCTTGCGCCGGCGCATGGCTTTGCGCCCGGTGCTTTCGTCACTCGCCTGAAGCAGCCTGGTTCAGGGCACTGCGCCGTATCAGGCTCCGGCTGGCGGCGCCGTGGTCCGTGCGCCTTCGTCGAACGGCACGTCGGGTATTTTGCCCAGAAAATATCAGCACAAAGTAAAACGGCTGCATTTCGCGCCATCGCAGGAAGAAAACCCTCGCCATAACTTCTTCCATCAGGAGGATTTGCAACGCATCCAGCGCAAGAAAGGCGCAGCTTCATGTGCTGCTATTTTCAGGTCATGACACGCGCGTTTTCCATGCACCAGTGATTGCGGAGGCCCTGGGCAATGCGTCCGATCCTGGTGATCGGGCGCAGGCCGTGCCGAGGCTGTCGTGCGCTGGAATGCCGTTGACCAAGGGAAAACACCTAGACCAGCAGTCCGCGTGCGCACGGCCATGGAGCGCACTGCCTACCTGATCGGTAGAAATAGCGCAAGGGGGTGAATTGAAGTGCAATATTCATGACACTTGCGGGCATGAAGTTGCAATTCATCACGCATGATGCGCGGCATGTTGAGCTCCCTCTTTCGCAAGCATTGCCTGACCACGCATGGGCCAGGGGTGAATGAAAGCCTGGGGATGTGCAAGGGGCCGAACCGTCCCCTCCCCCCTGCAAGAACTGCTGACCCCACTGCATGGCTGGCTGCCCAACGCGCCCCCACTGGCGCCCGCGCGCCGGGGTCGGACAAGGACACCGGGCGCGACCTGCCGTCTGACGCCAACCGCAGGCCTGCGCGCCACCCGCATCGCTCCGTGGCGACACCCTCGCCGGATCGGCAGGGATGCAAGGCATTCAAGAAACCGTTCATGGCCCTCCCCAGGGACTGCGCATGCAAGCCATGGTCCGGGCTGCGTCGCCGGTCCCTGCCCATGGGGGATGGCCGCCTGGTGCACGCCCCCGGCAGAAAGCCACGCGCCCCTCGAAACAAGGCCGCAAACAAGCGCTGATTACCGGAATCACCCCCGCAGCATCCCCCGTCCACAAGGGATGCGCGACCCAACCCCAGCCAACGCACATCCATCACTGAAGCACCATGACGACCGACACCACCGCCCCACAGCTGATCACCACCGCCGACGAAGGCCCCTCCACCTACGGGAGGAATGACCTGAAGCTCCAATTCAGCAGCGCGAACGGATTGGACGAAGAGCACAAACCAGCCAGCAGAGACTTCACGGTGCTCGTGGATGGCGCAGCCAACGCCGTCACCACTATCGTCGTGAATGGATTGGACAACTACATCCTGCTGACCCTGACCACCGCCATGCGAATCGGTCAAGTAGTGACCCTCTCCTACCAGGACAGCACGCCCAACGACAACAACGGCATACAGGACCGGGCCCCGGCGAGCAATCGCTTGGCCAGCATCCCGCTCCTGGTGGTGAAAAACGCCCTCGTGGACGTCTATGGCCCGAGGCTGCGCACCACCGGCGACGCGCCCCCCAAGGTCACTGGCGACCAGTTGGTGCTCAGCTATGACGATGAGAGCTATCTGAACGGGGCCGCGCTCACGGGCAACGCAGGTTTTACGGTCAGCAGCGACGCGGGCACGGCCATTGCCGTCAACAGCGCCGTGGTGAACGCAGCGGCCAGGACCGTCACGCTGACGCTCAGCCGCCCCGTGGTCTACGGCGAAATGGTGCGCGTCAGCTACGCCAAACCGGCGATCGGCAATAGGGTTCAGGACGCTGTCGGCAACGTCGCGGCGAACTTCAGCAACCGGGACGTGGTCAACGACACACCGGATATCGCGGCCCCGCAGTTGATTACTACCGGAAACGATCGCCCCAAGATCACCGACGGCAGGTATCTGGGGCTTCATTTCAGCGACGCGAGCCCCTCCCTGGACGACCGCAACGGACCCGCCAAGGAAGACTTCACGGTGCTCGTGGACGGCGCAGCCAAGACCGTCGCCGAAGTCACCATGGGTGGAATGTCCAAGACCGTCCTGCTGACCCTGAGCACCTCCGTGGAATCCGGTCAGAGAGTGACCGTCTCCTACCAGGACAACACGCCGGGCAACAACGGCATACAGGACACGGCGAGCAATCGCTTGCTCAGCATCCCGACCACGGTGGTGATGAATGACACCACGCCCCCGCAGCTGATCACCACCGGTGACGCACGCCCCAAGGTCAACGACAACCAGCTGGTGCTCAGCTACACCGACACAAGCGACCTGAACGGGGCCGCGCTCACGGGCAGCGCAGGCTTTACGGTCAGCAGCGACACGGGCACGACCATCATCGTGAACAGCGCCGTGGTGAGCGCGACGGCCAAGACCGTCACGCTCACGCTCAGCCGCGCCGTGGCCAACGGCGAAACGGTGCACGTCAGCTACGCCAAGCCCGCGGCCAGCAATGGCGTGCAGGACGCTGCCGGCAACGCTGCGGTGGACTTCAGCAATCAGGCCGTGACCAACGACACACCGGACACCACGCCCCCGGCAATCAACAGCGCCGCGGTCAACGGCAACCAGTTGGTGCTCACGTACACCGAAGCCAACAGCCTGGACGGAGCCGCGCTCACGGGCAACGCAGGCTTTACGGTCAGCGGCGCCGCTGGCGCAGCCATCACCGTGAGCAGCGCCGTGGTCAACGCAACCGACAAGACCGTCACGCTGACGCTCAGCCGCGCCGTGACCAGCAGTGAGATAGTGCGCGTCAGCTACGCCAAGCCCGCGGCCAGCAATGGGGTGCGGGACGTGGCCGGCAACGCCGCGGTGGACTTCATCGACCGGGCCGTGACGAACACCACACCCGCAGCCGACACCACGCCCCCGGGGCTGAACACCGCCACGGTCAACGGCAACCAGCTGGTCCTCACCTACGCCGAAGCCAACACCCTGGACGAGGCAGCGCTCACGGGCAACGCAGGCTTTACGGTCAGCAGCACCGCGGGCGCAGCCATCACCGTGAGCAGCGCCGTGGTCAACGGGGCGGCCAAGACCGTGACGCTCACGCTCAGCCGCGCCGTGGCCAGCAATGAAACAGTGACCGTCAACTACGCCAAGCCCGCGAACAGCCATGGGGTGCAGGACGCTGCCGGCAACAGCGCGCTGAACTTCAACGACCATGCCGTGACGAACAACACGCCAGCAGACACCACGCCCCCGGAGATCAACACCACCACGGTCACCGGTGACCAGTTGGTGCTCACGTACACCGAAGCCAACAGCCTGAACGGGGCTGCGCTCACGGGCAATGCAGGCTTTACGGTCAGCAGCACCGATGACGCAGCCATCACCGTGAGCAGCGCCGTGGTGAACGGGGCGGCCAAGACCGTCACGCTCACGCTCAGCCGCGCCGTGGTCCACCGGGAGATGCTGCACGTCAGCTACGCCAAACCCACGTCCGGCAATGGGGTGCGGGACGCTGCCGGCAACGACGCAGCGAACTTCAGCGACCGGGCCGTGACCAACAACACACGGGACACCACGGCTCCGCAGTTGCTTGCTCCCACCCACGACCACGATCGCCCCGAGCTCACCGACGACACCCACCTGTCGCTCCGTTTCAGCGACACGAGTCTCTTGGACGAGAACCACAACAACAGACCAGCCAACCGGGACTTCACGGTGCTCGTGGATGGCGTAGCCAACACCGTCACCGACGTCGCCGTGAATGGAATGAGCCTCACACTGACTCTGACCACCCCCGTGATTGGTGGTCAACGAGTGACCGTCGCCTACCAGGACAGCACGCTCGACGACACCAAGGGCATACGGGACACGGAGGGTAATAGCTTGGCCAGCATCCCGACCACGGTGGTGGTCAATAACCTGTTGGACATGGTTTCTCCGCAGCTGATCACCGTCGGTGACGCGCGCCCCAAGGTCAACGGCAACCAACTGGTGCTCAGCTTTAGCGACACGAACAACCTGGACGCGGACCCGACCCACAAGCCGGCCAACGAGGCCTTTACGGTGCTCGTGAATGGCGTCGCGAATGCGGTCACCGAGGTCACCGTCAATGCCCAGACCAAGACCGTCACGCTCACGCTGACCACGGCGGTCACGCACGGTCAGCCGGTAACCGTCGCCTACGCCGACCCCTCCCCGGACAGCAACGATGCCAACGCGATACAGGATGCCTCAGGCAACGACGCGCCCAGCTTTGCGGCCACTGCGGTGACGAACAACACACCAGCGCCAACGGACACCACGCCCCGGGTGTCCAACAGTGAGCTCACCGTCGGGATTGCGATCGCCGACAGCGCGCTCACCGCGGGCGAGACCACCACCGTCACCTTCACCTTCACCGAGCCCGTCAACGGCTTTGACACCAGAGACATCACGTGCACCAACGGCACGCTGAGCCAGCCCGCGGCCAACGCCGAGCGCACGGTCTGGACGGCCACCTTCACGCCCACGGCCAGCATCAACGCCCCGTCGAATGTCTTCAACGTAGACCTCGCCGGGGTGACCGACAACGCCGGCAACGCCGGCGAGAGTGAAATCACCAGCGCCAACTACTCCGTGGACACCCGAGATACCGTGGCCCCGCTGCTCCACAGCGCCACGGTCAACGGTACCCAACTGGTACTCAGCTTTAACGACACGGGCAACCTGGACGCGGACTCGACCCACACACCCGCCAACGGGGCCTTTACGGTCCTCGTGGATGGCGTCGCGAACGCCGTCACCAACGTCGCCATCGAGCCGCAAGCCAAAACCGTCACGCTCACGCTGAGCACGGCGGTCACCAGCGGCCAGTCGGTCACCGTCGCCTACGCCGACCCCACGACCGGCAACGACGCCAACGCCATACAGGACACTGCCGGCAACGACGCGGCCAGCTTTGCTGCTACCGCGGTGACGAACAACACACCAGTGCCAGCAGACACCACGGCCCCGGCGCTGATCATCACCGGTGACTCGCGTCCCAAGGTCACTGGCAACCAACTGGTGCTCAGCTTTAGCGACACGGGCAACCTGGACGCGGACGCGGGCCACACACCGGCCCCCGGGGCCTTTACGGTCCTCGTGGATGGCGTCGCGAACGCCGTCACCAACGTCACCGTCGATTCCCAAGCCAAGACCGTTACGCTCACGCTGACCTCTGCGGTCACCCACGGCCAGACGGTCACCGTCGCCTACGCCGACCCCACGACCGGCAACGACGCCAACGCCATACAGGACGCTGCCGGCAACGACGCGGCCAGCTTTGCGGCCACTGCGGTGACGAACAACACACCAGCGCCAGCAGACACCACGGCCCCGCAGCTGATCATCACCGGCGACTCGCGTCCCAAGGTCACTGGCGACCAGCTGGTGCTCAGCTTTAACGACACAAGCAACCTGGACGGGGCCGCGCTCACGGGCAGCGCAGGCTTTACGGTCAGCGACGCCGCTGGCGCAGCCATCACCGTGAGCGGCGCCATGGTGAACGCGACGGCCAAGACCGTCACGCTGACGCTGGGCCGCGCCGCGGCCCCCGGCGAGACAGTGCACGTCAGCTACGCCAAGCCCGCGGCCAGCAATGGCGTGCAGGACGCTGCCGGCAACGCTGCGGTGAACTTCAGCAACGAGGCCGTGACGAACAACACGCCAGCAGACACCACGCCCCCGGTAATCAACACCACCACGGTCAACGGCGACCAGTTGGTGCTCACCTACACCGAAACCTACAGCCTGGACGGGGCCACGCTCACGGGCAATGCAGGCTTTACGGTCGCAAGCCTCACGGTGGACACGGGGGCAACAACCATCCCCGTCAACAGCGCCGTGGTCAACGGGGCGGCCAAGACCGTCACCCTCACGCTCAGCCGCGCCGTGGTCTACGGCGAACTGGTGCGCGTCAGCTACGCCAAACCGGCGACCAGCAATGGGGTTCAGGACGCCGCCGGCAACGCCGCGGCGAGCTTCAGCGACCGGGACGTGGTCAACGACACACCGGACACCGCGGCCCCGCAGCTGATTACTACCGGAGACGAGCGCCCCACGATCACCGACGGCATATATCTGGGGCTTCATTTCAGCGACGCGAGCTCCTCCCTGGACGACAGCAACGGACCCGCCAAGGAGGACTTCACGGTGTTCGTGGACGGCGTAGCCAACACCGTCGCCGCAGTCACCACGGAGGGAATGTACAAGATCGTCCTGCTGACCCTGAGCACCCCCGTGCAATCCGGTCAAAGAGTGACCGTCTCCTACCAGGACAGCACGCCGGGCAACGACAACGGCATACAGGACCCGACGGGCAATCGCTTGCTCAGCATCCCGACCACGGTGGTGATGAATGACACCGTTGCCCCGCAGCTGATCACCACCGACGGCGCGCGCCCCAAGGTCAACGGCAACCAACTGGTGCTCAGCTTCACCGACACAAGCGACCTGGACGCGGACGTGGCCCACAAGCCGGCGAACGGAGCCTTTACGGTGCTCGTCAACGGCGTCGCGAACGCCGTCACCAACGTCGCCATCGAGCCCCAAGCCAAAACCGTCACGCTCACGCTGAGCACGGCGGTCACCAGCGGCCAGACGGTCACCGTCGCCTACGCCGACCCCACGACCGACAACGACGCCAACGCCATGCAGGACGCCGCAGGCAACGACGCGGCCAGCTTTGCTGCTACTGCGGTGACGAACAACACACCGGCGCCAGCGGACACCACGCCCCCGCAGCTGATCATCACCGGCGACTCGCGTCCCAAGGTCACTGGCAACCAACTGGTGCTCAGCTTCGACGACACAAGCAACCTGGACGCGGACGCGGGCCACACACCGACCCCCGGGGCCTTTACGGTGCTTGTCAACAGCGTCGCGAACGCCGTCACCAACGTCACCGTCGATTCCCAGGCCAAGACCGTCACGCTCACGCTGACCACGGCGGTCACCAGCGGCCAGTCGGTCACCGTCGCCTACGCCGACCCAACGACCGGCAACGACGCCAACGCCATACAGGACGCCGCAGGCAACGACGCGGCCAGCTTTGCTGCTACCGCGGTGACGAACAACACACCAGCGCCAGCAGACACCACGGCCCCGGCGCTGATCATCACCGGCGACTCTCGTCCCAAGGTCACTGGCGACCAGCTGGTGCTCAGCTTTAGCGACACGGGCAACCTGGACGCGGACACGACCCACACACCGGCCAACGGAGCCTTTACGGTCCTCGTGGATAGCGTCGCGAATGCCGTCACCAACGTCGCCATCAATGCCGAAGCCAAAACCGTCACGCTCACGCTGACCACGGCGGTCACCAGCGGCCAGTCGGTCACCGTCGCCTACGCCGACCCCACGACCGGCAACGACGCCAACGCCATACAGGACGCCGCCGGCAACGATGCGGCCAGCTTTGCTGCCACTGCGGTGACGAACAACACACCAGCGCCAGCAGACACCACGGCCCCGACGCTGATCACCACCGGCGACTCGCGTCCCAAGGTCACTGGCGACCAGCTGGTGCTTAGCTTTAGCGACACGGGCAACCTGGACGCGGACGCGGCCCACAAGCCGGCGAGCGGGGCCTTTACGGTGCTTGTCAATGGCGTCGCGAACGCCGTCACCAGCGTCACCGTCGATTCCCAAGCCAAGACCGTCACGCTCACGCTGACCACAGCGGTCACCAGCGACCAGTCGGTCACCGTCGCCTACGCCGACCCCACGACCAGCAACGACGCCAACGCCATACAGGACGCCGCAGGCAACGACGCGGCCAGCTTTGCGGCCACGGCGGTGACGAACAACACACCGGACACCATGGCCCCACAACTGATCATCACCGGCGACACGACGCGCCCCAAGGTCACTGGCAACCAACTGGTGCTCAGCTTCGACGACACGGGCAACCTGGACGCGGACCCGACCCACACACCGGCCCCCGGGGCCTTTACGGTGCTGGTCAATGGCGTCGCGAACGCCGTCACCAACGTCACCGTCGATTCCCAGGCCAAGACCGTCACGCTCACACTGACCACGGCGGTCACCAGCGACCAGTCGGTCACCGTCGCCTACGCCGACCCCACGACCGGCAACGACGCCAACGCCATACAGGACGCTGCCGGCAACGACGCGGCCAGCTTTGCGGCCACGGCGGTGACGAACAACACACCAGACACCACGCCCCCACAACTGATCATCACCGGTGACACGACGCGCCCCAAGGTCAACGGCAACCAACTGGTACTCAGCTTTAGCGACACGGGCAACCTGGACGCGGACACGACCCACACACCCGCCAACGGGGCCTTTACGGTCCTCGTGGATGGCGTCGCGAACGCCGTCACCAACGTCACCGTCGAGCCCCAAGCCAAGACCGTCACGCTCACGCTGGCCACAGCGGTCACCCACGGCCAGTCGGTCACCGTCGCCTATGCCGACCCCACGACCGGCAACGACGCCAACGCCATACAGGACGCTGCCGGCAACGACGCGACCAGCTTTGCGGCCACTGCGGTGACGAACAACACACCGGCGCCAGCAGACACCACGGCCCCGCAGCTGATCATCACCGGCGACTCTCGCCCTAAGGTCACTGGCAACCAACTGGTGCTCAGCTTTAGCGACACGGGCAACCTGGACGCGGACGCGGGCCACACGCCGGCCCCCGGGGCCTTTACGGTGCTGGCCAATGGCGTCGCGAACGCCGTCACCAACGTCACCGTCGATTCCCAGGCCAAAACCGTCACGCTCACGCTGACCACGGCGGTCACCAGCGACCAGTCGGTCACCGTCGCCTACGCCGACCCAACGACCGGCAACGACGCCAACGCCATACAGGACGCCACCGGCAACGACGCAACCAGCTTTGCGGCTACCGCGGTGACCAACAACACACCGGACACCACGCCCCCGCAGCTGATCATCACCGGCGACTCTCGCCCCAAGGTCACTGGCAACCAACTGGTGCTCAGCTTTAGCGACACGGGCAACCTGGACGCGGACGCGGGCCACACACCGGCCCCCGGGGCCTTTACGGTGCTTGTCAACGGCGTCGCGAACGCCGTCACCAACGTCACCGTCGATTCCCAGGCCAAAACCGTCACGCTCACGCTGACCACGGCGGTCACCAGCGACCAGTCTGTCACCGTCGCCTACGCCGACCCCACGACCGGCAACGACGCCAACGCCATACAGGACGCCGCCGGCAACGACGCGACCAGCTTTGCGGCCACTGCGGTGACGAACAACACACCGGCGCCAGCAGACACCACGGCCCCGGCGCTGATCATCACCGGTGACGCGCGCCCCAAGGTCAACAACAACCAACTGGTGCTCAGCTACACCGAAGCGAACAGCCTGAATGGAGCCGCGCTCACGGGCAGCGCAGGCTTTACGGTCAGCAGCGACGCGGGCACGGCCATTACCGTAAGCAGCGCCGTGGTGAGCGCGACGGCCAAGACCGTCACGCTCACGCTGAGCCGCGCCGTGGCCAACGGCGAAACGGTGCACGTCAGCTACGCCAAGCCCGCGGCCAGCAATGGCGTGCAGGACGCTGCCGGCAACGCTGCGGTGGACTTCAGCAATCAGGCCGTGACCAACGACACACCGGACATCACGCCCCCGGCAATCAACAGCGCCGCGGTCAACGGCAACCAGTTGGTGCTCACGTACACCGAAGCCAACAGCCTGGACGGAGCCGCGCTCACGGGCAACGCAGGCTTTACGGTCAGCGGCGCCGCTGGCGCAGCCATCACCGTGAGCAGCGCCGTGGTCAACGCAACCGACAAGACCGTCACGCTGACGCTCAGCCGCGCCGTGACCAGCAGTGAGATAGTGCGCGTCAGCTACGCCAAGCCCGCGGCCAGCAATGGGGTGCGGGACGTGGCCGGCAACGCCGCGGTGGACTTCATCGACCGGGCCGTGACGAACACCACACCCGCAGCCGACACCACGCCCCCGGGGCTGAACACCGCCACGGTCAACGGCAACCAGCTGGTCCTCACCTACGCCGAAGCCAACACCCTGGACGAGGCAGCGCTCACGGGCAACGCAGGCTTTACGGTCAGCAGCACCGCTGGCGCAGCCATCACCGTGAGCAGCGCCGTGGTCAACGGGGCGGCCAAGACCGTCACGCTCACGCTCAGCCGCGCCGTGGCCAGCAATGAAACAGTGACCGTCAACTACGCCAAGCCCGCGAACAGCCATGGGGTGCAGGACGCTGCCGGCAACGCTGCGGTGAACTTCAACGACCGGGCCGTGACGAACAACACGCCAGCAGACACCACGGCCCCGGAGATCAGCACCACCACAGTCACCGGTGACCAGTTGGTGCTCACGTACACCGAAGCCAACAGCCTGAACGGGGCCGCGCTCACGGGCAATGCAGGCTTTACGGTCGAAAGCCTCACGGTGGACACGGGGGCAACAACCATCCCCGTCAACAGCGCCGTGGTCAACGGGGCGGCCAAGACCGTCACGCTCACGCTCAGCCGCGCCGTGGTCTACGGCGAACTGGTGCGCGTCAGCTACGCCAAACCGGCGACCGGCAATAGGGTTCAGGACGCCGCCGGCAACGCCGCGGAGAACTTCAGCGACCGGGACGTGGTCAACGACACAAGGGACACCGCGGCCCCGCAGCTGATTACTACCGGAAACGATCGCCCCAAGATCACCGACGGCATCTATCTGGTGCTCCATTTCAGCGACGCGAGCCCCTCCCTGGACGACAGCAACGGACCCGCCAAGGAGGACTTCACGGTGTTCGTGGACGGCGTAGCCAAAACCGTCACCGAAGTCACCATGGGTGGAATGTCCAAGGCCGTCCTGCTGACCCTGAGCACCTCCGTGGAATCCGGTCAAAGAGTGACCGTCGCCTACCAGGACAACACGCCGGGCAACAACGGCATACAGGACCCGACGGGCAATCGCTTGCTCAGCATCCCGACCACGGTGGTGATGAATGACACCATTGCCCCGCAGCTGATCACCACCGGTGACACGACGCGCCCCAAGGTCAACGGCAACCAACTGGTGCTCAGCTTCACCGACACAAGCGACCTGGACGCGGACCCGACCCACACACCGGCGAACGGAGCCTTTACGGTGCTTGTGAATGGCGTCGCGAACGCCGTCACCAACGTCACCGTCGAGCCCCAAGCCAAAACCGTCACGCTCACGCTGACCACGGCGGTCACCAGCGGCCAGACGGTCACCGTCGCCTACGCCGACCCCACGACCGGCAACGACGCCAACGCCATACAGGACGCTGCCGGCAACGACGCAGCCAGCTTTGCGGCCACTGCGGTGACGAACAACACGCCAGCGCCAGCAGACACCACGGCCCCGGCGCTGATCATCACCGGAGACTCTCGTCCCAAGGTCACTGGCGACCAGCTGGTACTTAGCTTTAGCGACACGGGCAACCTGGACGCGGACGCGGCCCACAAGCCGGCCAACGGGGCCTTTACGGTGCTTGTCAATGGCGTCGCGAACGCCGTCACCAACGTCACCGTCGAGCCCCAAGCCAAGACCGTCACGCTCACGCTGACCACGGCGGTCACCAGCGACCAGTCGGTCACCGTCGCCTACGCCGACCCCACGACCGGCAACGACGCCAACGCCATACAGGACGCTGCCGGCAACGACGCAGCCAGCTTTGCTGCCACCGCGGTGACGAACAACACGCCAGCGCCAGCAGACACCACGGCCCCGGCGCTGATCATCACCGGCGACACGACGCGCCCCAAGGTCAACGGCAACCAACTGGTACTCAGCTTTAGCGACACGGGCAACCTGGACGCGGACACGACCCACACACCCGCCAACGGGGCCTTTACGGTGATGGTCAATGGCGTCGCGAACGCCGTCACCAACGTCACCGTCGAGCCGCAAGCCAAAACCGTCACGCTCACGCTGACCACGGCGGTTACCAGCGGCCAATCGGTCACCGTCGCCTACGCCGACCCCACGACCGGCAACGACGCCAACGCCATACAGGACGCTGCCGGCAACGACACGCCCAGCTTTGCGGCCACTGCGGTGACGAACAACACACCAGCGCCAGCAGACACCGCTGCCCCGGCGCTGATCATCACCGGTGACTCGCGTCCCAAGGTCACTGGCGACCAGCTGGTACTTAGCTTTAGCGACACGGGCAACCTGGACGCGGACGCGGCCCACAAGCCGGCGAGCGGAGCCTTTACGGTGCTTGTCAATGGCATCGCGAACGCCGTCACCAACGTCACCGTCGAGCCCCAAGCCAAGACCGTCACGCTCACGCTGACCACGGCGGTCACCAGCGACCAGTCGGTCACCGTCGCCTACGCCGACCCAACGACCGGCAACGACGCCAACGCCATACAGGACGCCGCCGGCAACGACGCGACCAGCTTTGCTGCTACTGCGGTGACCAACAACACACCAGCGCCAGCAGACACCACGGCCCCGGCGCTGATCATCACCGGCGACTCGCGTCCCAAGGTCACTGGCGACCAGCTGGTGCTCAGCTTTAGCGACACGGGCAACCTGGACGCGGACGCGAGCCACAAGCCGGCGAACGGAGCCTTTACGGTGCTTGTCAACGGCGTCGCGAACGCCGTCACCAACGTCACCGTCGAGCCCCAAGCCAAAACCGTCACGCTCATGCTGAGCACGGCGGTCACCAGCGACCAGACGGTCACCGTCGCCTACGCCGACCCAACGACCGGCAACGACGCCAACGCCATACAGGACGCTGCCGGCAACGACGCGGCCAGCTTTGCGGCCACGGCGGTGACGAACAACACACCAGCGCCAGCAGACACCACGGCCCCGGCGCTGATCATCACCGGCGACTCTCGTCCCAAGGTCACTGGCAACCAGCTGGTGCTCAGCTTTAGCGACACGGGCAACCTGGACGCGGACGCGACCCACACACCGGCCCCCGGGGCCTTTACGGTGCTGGTCAACGGCGTCGCGAACGCCGTCACCAGCGTCACCGTCGATTCCCAGGCCAAGACCGTCACGCTCACGCTGACCACAGCGGTCACCAGCGACCAGACGGTCACCGTCGCCTACGCCGACCCAACGACCGGCAACGACGCCAACGCCATACAGGACGCCGCAGGCAACGACGCGCCCAGCTTTGCTGCTACCGCGGTGACCAACAACACACCAGCGCCAGCAGACACCGCTGCCCCGCAACTGATCATCACCGGCGACTCGCGTCCCAAGGTCACTGGCGACCAACTGGTGCTTAGCTTTAGCGACACGGGCAACCTGGACGCGGACGCAAGCCACAAGCCGGCGAGCGGAGCCTTTACGGTGCTTGTCAACGGCGTCGCAAATGCCGTCACCAGCGTCACCTTCGATTCCCAGGCCAAGACCGTCACGCTCACGCTGACCACAGCGGTCACCAGCGACCAGACGGTCACCGTCGCCTACGCCGACCCAACGACCGGCAACGACGCCAACGCCATACAGGACACTGCCGGCAACGACACGGCCAGCTTTGCGGCCACGGCGGTGACGAACAACACACCAGCGCCAGCAGACACCACGGCCCCGGCGCTGATCACCACCGGCGACTCGCGTCCCAAGGTCACTGGCGACCAGCTGGTACTTAGCTTTAGCGACACGGGCAACCTGGACGCGGACGCGAGCCACAAACCGGCGAGCGGAGCCTTTACGGTGCTTGTCAATGGCGTCGCGAACGCCGTCACCAACGTCACCGTCGAGCCCCAAGCCAAGACCGTCACGCTCACGCTGACCACAGCGGTCACCAGCGACCAGACGGTCACCGTCGCCTACGCCGACCCCACGACCGGCAACGACGCCAACGCCATACAGGACGCCGCCGGCAACGACGCAACCAGCTTTGCGGCCACGGCGGTGACGAACAACACACCAGCGGCAGCAGACGCCACGGCCCCGGCGCTGATCATCACCGGCGACTCTCGTCCCAAGGTCACTGGCGACCAGCTGGTGCTCAGCTTTAGCGACACGGGCAACCTGGACGCGGACGCGAGCCACAAGCCGGCGAGCGGAGCCTTTACGGTGCTTGTCAATGGCATCGCGAACGCCGTCACCAACGTCACCGTCGATTCCCAGGCCAAGACCGTCACGCTCACGCTGAGCACGGCGGTCACCAGCGACCAGACGGTCACCGTCGCCTACGCCGACCCTACGACCGGCAACGACGCCAACGCCATACAGGACGCCGCCGGCAACGACGCGACCAGCTTTGCTGCTACTG